>JBCBVY010000003.1:0-498141 GCA_039817385.1 Pseudomonadota bacterium
CCCTTCTGTGTCTATCTCAAACTTCTACTCTCCTATGGGGGTCCTCCTCTTTTCCCACTCTGGGCGGCGGCCCGCCCCCCCCCCCTTTTCCCCCTGAGCGGGGTTTTCGCCCGGGGCGCGCCCGGCCCGACCGGCTGGGGGGCCAGCCCCCCAGACCCCCCGGGATATTTGGAACCCAAAGAAAAGAGGCGCACCTCATCAGGCACGCCCCTAGCAAAAGACTTGGTCTTCTTCGGGTGCGGTCATCGGCGTCCCCGCCTGTACCGCGGGGACACAATCTCACGTCACGGTGAAAAAATTCTTAACGCATTTATTCTTTGGGTTCCAAATATCCCGGGGGTGTGGGGGCTGGCCCCCACTCCGAAGCTCAACAACCTTAAGCCACCCTTGAAGCTGAGCCCTAAAGGCGCGATGTAAGCCACAACCTGTCGCAAAGCGGATCGCTCATGGCACTGCCCGTCAAAGACCAACTGCGCTATTGGGGTATCGCGACGGCGGTTTTCGTGCTGCTGCTTTGGTTCCTCGGCGACGTGCTGCTGCCGTTTGTGCTGGGCGGGGCGATTGCCTATTTCCTGGATCCGGTTGCTGACAGGCTGGAGCGGATGGGGGCCAGCCGGGTGCTGGCCACGGCGATTATCACAGTCGTAGCGCTCATGATCTTTGTGCTGGCCGCCCTTTTGGTGATCCCCACCCTGATCCAACAATCGGTGCAGCTGTTCGAGACGATCCCGCAACTGTCGCGCGATCTGTTGACCTTCCTGACAGAGCGGTTCCCCAGCCTTCTTGATGAGACCAGCACAATCAGCCAATCGCTTGCCAGCATTGGGGAGACTGTGCGCAGCCGGGGCGGTGAGCTGCTGAACCAGATCATCAGTTCGGCGGCGAGCCTGATCAATGTGGTTGTCCTTTTGATCATCGTGCCCGTTGTGGGCGTCTACCTGCTGCTTGATTGGGACAACATGGTCGCCCGAGTAGATGAGCTTTTGCCGCGCGATCACGCGCCGATCATCCGCAAGCTGGCAGCTGAGGTGGACCAGACCCTTGCAAGCTTCATCCGCGGGATGGGCACCGTGTGCATCATCCTTGGCACTTACTATGCCATCGCGCTGATGGTGATCGGCCTGCAATTCGGGCTTGTCGTCGGCTTTGTTGCGGGGCTGCTCACCTTTATCCCCTACCTTGGCGCGCTGATTGGCGGGGTGCTCGCCATTGGCCTTGCGCTGTTCCAGTTCTGGGGCGAGTGGCTGATGATCCTTGCCGTGGCGGTGGTCTTCTGGATCGGGCAGGTGGTTGAGGGCAATATCCTGACGCCCAAGATGGTCGGCTCTTCGGTTGGGCTGCACCCGGTCTGGCTGATCTTTGCGATGTCGGTCTTTGGCACCCTTTTCGGCTTTGTCGGCCTCTTGGTGGCGGTGCCCGTGGCCGCCGCCATTGGGGTAATCGTGCGCTTTGCCATCTCGCAATATCAGGACAGCCGGCTTTACAAGGGCCTGGATAACCCGCCGGACGCATGACACCCGAACAGCTGAGTTTCGACTTGCCCGCGCGCCCCGCGCTGGGCCGCGCGGACTTCATGGTCTCGCCCGGCAACGCGCTGGCCGTGGCCATGATCGAAGGCTGGCAGAGCTGGCCCGGGGCGCGCTGTGCGCTGATCGGGCCAAAGGGGGCGGGCAAAACGCACCTTACCCGTGTCTGGGCCAGCCTTGCGGGGGCTGAAGTGCTGGCCGCGGCGGCTTTGACGGAAGAAGACGTGCCCTGCCTCGCCGCAGCGCCTGTTGCGATAGAGGACGTGCCGGAGATTGCGGGAACGTCTGTGCAGGCGGCGCTTTTTCACCTGACGAACCTTTGCGCGGCGCAAGGCACACCGCTGCTGCTGAGCGGCGGGCCGGAGCCCGTCCATTGGGGCCTTACCCTGCCGGACCTGGCCTCGCGCGTGGCCGCGCTGCCCGTTGCAGCGCTGGGTGATCCGGACGATGCGCTCTTGGCCGGGGTTCTGGCCAAGCTTTTTGCGGACCGCCAGCTGACCCCGCGGGCGGACGTCATCCCCTACCTCGTGGCGCATATGGAACGGTCATTTGTCGCCGCCGGAGAGATCGTCGCCGCCCTCGACGCCGCCGCGCTGGCCCAAAAGCGCGCCATCACCCGCCCGCTCGCCGCCGCGCTCTTGGAGCAGCGCGGCCTTGACCCCACTTGAGTGTCATGCCCTCGTTACGCAGGACACCGACACAACGCCCATGACACAGACCATGCAGATCGCCGACTTTCTCAAGGCAGACCGGCCCGCGGCCACTGACCTGCCCGATTTTGACCCCACCAGCCCCGCGCGGTTCTTCAACCGCGAGCTCAGCTGGCTTGCCTTCAACTGGCGTGTGCTGGAAGAGGCGGAGAACCCGCGCGTGCCCCTGCTGGAGCGGCTGCGCTTTGTGTCGATCAGCGCGGGCAACCTTGATGAATTCTACACCGTGCGCGTTGCGGGCCTGCGCGAGCTGGCGTTGGCGGGCAACACGACACCCGCCGCCGATGGCGTCTCTCCGGCCGAACAGCTGCGCATGATTGACGAGGACGCCCGCGCGCTGATGGCCCAGCAGCAGCGCACGCTGGTGCGCCTGACCGCGGAAATGGAAGACGCGGG
Source organism: Pseudomonadota bacterium (assembly GCA_039817385.1). GTDB lineage: Bacteria > Pseudomonadota > Alphaproteobacteria > Rhodobacterales > Rhodobacteraceae > JBCBCP01. The sequence goes on from JBCBVY010000003.1 coordinate 2,633, forward strand.
CATCGACGTGCTGACCGCAAATGACCTGACCGCGGACGACCGGGCCTACCTTGCCGACTATTTCCTCAGCTCGGTCTTTGCGGTCCTGTCGCCGCTGGCGATTGACCCTGCGCACCCCTTCCCCTTCCTGCCAAACACCGGCTACGCCCTCGCGGTCGAACTGGAGCGCAAGAAGGACAAGCGCGCGCTTCAGGCGCTGCTGCCGATCCCGGCGCAGATCGAACGCTTTGTCGCGCTGCCTGGGGACGGCCACCGCTTCCTGCCGCTCGAAACCCTGCTGCTGGAACATATCGGCAGCCTTTTTCCCGGCTATACGCTGAAAAGCCACTTCGAATTCCGCGTGCTGCGCGACAGCGATCTGGAGGTCGAGGAAGAGGCCGAGGACCTTGTGCGCGAGTTCGAGGTTGCGCTGAAGCGGCGGCGGCGGGGCGAGGTGGTGCGCATGACGCTGTCCGCCGGGGCGCCCGAAGGGCTCAAGGCGCTGATCATGGACGAGCTGGGCGTGCGCGAACACGAAGTGATCGAGCTTGACGGCATGATCGGCATGGCGGACCTGAGCGCGCTGGTGCTGGACGACCGGCCCGACCTGCTGTGGCCAACCCACACGCCGCGCGTGCCGGAACGGGTGACCGATTTCGACGGCGATATGTTTGCTGCGATCCGGCAGAAAGACATGCTGCTGCACCATCCCTACGAGACGTTCGACATGGTCGTACGCTTTGTCCAGCAGGCCGCGCGGGATCCGAACGTGGTCGCGATCAAGCAGACGCTCTATCGCACGTCCCGCGACAGCCCCATCGTCGAGGCGCTTTGTGAGGCGGCCGAAGACGGCAAGTCGGTCACCGCGCTGGTTGAGCTGAAGGCGCGTTTCGACGAGGCCGCCAACATTCGCCAGTCCCGGCGGCTGGAGCGGGCGGGCGCGCATGTCGTCTACGGTTTTCTGGACCTCAAGACCCACGCCAAGATCAGCACCGTGGTGCGCCGCGAAGGCGACAAGCTGGTGACCTACACCCATTACGGCACCGGCAACTACCACCCGGGCACGGCGCGCATCTACACGGATGTGAGCCTTTTCACCTCTGACGCGGCGCTGGGACGCGATGCGACCAAGGTGTTCAACTTCCTGTCCGGCTATGCCGAGCCCGAAGCACTTGAAAACCTTGCGATTTCGCCGACCACCCTCAAGCCCCGCCTGCTGGAGCTGATCGCGGCAGAGGCGGCGCACGCAAAGGCCGGCAAGCCGGCGCAAATCTGGGCCAAGATGAACTCACTGATCGATCCGGAGGTGATCGACGCGCTTTACGCCGCCTCCCAGGCGGGGGTGCAGATCGACCTTGTCGTGCGCGGCATCTGCGGGCTGCGGCCCGGGGTCAAGGGCCTGAGCGAGACGATCCGCGTCAAATCCATCGTCGGGCGCTTTCTTGAACACTCGCGCATCGTCTGCTTTGGCGCGGGCCACGGGCTGCCGCACAAGAAGGCGCGGGTGTTTATCTCTTCGGCGGATTGGATGGGCCGGAACCTCAACCGCCGGGTGGAGACACTGGTAGAGGCAACAAACCCCACCGTAAAGGCGCAAATCGTCGGCCAGATCATGGCAGCGAACCTCGCCGATGTGGCGCAAAGCTGGATCATGGACGCGGAAGGCAATTGGACCCGGCCCGAGATCCCGGAAGGCGAGTTTGCCTTTAACTGCCACCGGTTCTTCATGGAAAACCCCTCGCTGTCGGGGCGCGGCAAGGCGGGCGCAGCGGACGTGCCCAAGCTGACCCACGAGGCGGACTAGACGCTCAGGCAGCCCCTGCGGGCCTTCTTCGCGAGGAAGGCCCGCAAGGGCCTGACCGAGCGGCCCGCCCGAAACGCCGCATTGACCCATGCGCGCCTCTGCGGCAACGTCCCCCCGCGCGCGGGGGAGACACGCATGGACGGCCAAAACGACACCGCACCGGACTGGGGCCCCTTCGGACGGCCCCTGTTCGATGATCCATCCGCGCGCGCGCTGTCCCGTGTTGGCGTGGTGGATGTGGGATCAAACTCGGTCCGTCTGGTGGTGTTTGACGGCGCCGCCCGCTCGCCCGCGTATTTCTACAATGAAAAGGTCATGTGCGCGCTTGGCGCGGGCCTTGGGGAAACCGGGCATCTGAACCCCGAGGGCAAGGTCCGCGCGCTTGGCGCGCTCAAGCGGTTTCAGCGCCTTGCCGAGGGCATGAACCTGCCGCCCCTGACCGCTGTCGCCACTGCCGCGGTACGGGACGCCACGGACGGGGCGGCGTTTCGCGCGCAGGTGATGGCGGAGACGGGCGTGAAGCTCTGGGTCATCGACGGGCGCGAAGAGGCGCGGCTTTCGGCGCAGGGGGTCTTGCTGGGTTGGCCCGGCTCCTACGGGCTGGTCTGCGATATTGGTGGCTCGTCAATGGAACTGGCGGAGATCAGCGATGGCCGCGTCGGCCGGCGCGTCAGTGCGCAGCTTGGCCCGTTGAAACTGCAAGGCATGAAGGGGGGCAAAAAAGCCCGCAAGGCGCATATCGCCGAGACGCTGGAGCGGATGAAAGCCGAGATCGGGCCGCAGCGCGACCGGCTCTTCCTTGTGGGCGGATCGTGGCGCGCGATTGCCAAAATCGACATGGCGCGCCGGGGTTATCCCCTGAAAGTGCTGCATGAGTACCGGATGAGCCGCGATGCAGTCCGCCAGACGGTGGCCTTTATCCAAAGCCAGAACGCCGAAGCGCTGCGCGCGGCTTGCGGCGTTTCCGCCTCGCGCATGGCGCTGGTGCCCTACGCCGCGGAGGTGCTGGCCAAGCTCGTCCGCACAATCCAGCCCAAGGACATCGCGATTTCCAGCTACGGCATCCGCGAGGGGATGCTCTATGAGCAGATGCCCCAGCGCTTGCGCGACCGCGACCCGCTGATTGAGGCCTGCCGCTTTGCCGAAGCCAAGGACGCGCGCCTTCCGGGTTTTGGCCGGACGCTTTATCACTTCATCCTGCCGCTCTTTCGCAACCTGCCCGAGCACCGCAAGCGGCTGATCAAGGCGGCGTGCCTGCTGCACGATGTCAGCTGGCGCGCGCATCCCGATTACCGCGCGGAGGTCTGTTTTGATAACGCAACGCGCGCGAACCTTGGCGGGCTGAAGCACGCCGAGCGGGTGTTTCTGGGCATGGCGCTGATGTACCGCTACAGCTCGAAACAGGAAGGCAGCCGGCTGGCCGCGCTGCGCGCGATGCTGACCGAAAAGGAGGCGCGGGAGGCGGAACAGCTGGGCCGTGCGATGCGCTTTGGCGCGATGTTCTGGATGCAATCCGGGGGCGAGATGGGCCGCTTTACCTGGCGCCCCAAGCGGCGCGAGCTGGCATTGCACCTGACCGAAGAGGCCGGACCGCTTTACGGTGAGGTCGCTGCCGCGCGGCTGAGCGCGCTTGCGGGCGCGCTGGATGCGGACCTGGGCGTCTTTATCGGGGGGGCGAAGATTGCGCAGACCTGAGGATAAGTCGGCACGGGCGCTTGCCAAATTCGCGCCTGGATGGCGCCGCCTTGTGGATAGCCTGCAACTCAGATCTCGATCGGGTCTTCAAGCGGCGGCGCATCGGATTTCCGGCGGATAATGATGTCACCGTTTGGCAAAACCTCTGGCAGCTCGTAAAGCGACCAGTCGTCCACCCGCTCCATCAGATCACCCAGCGCCGGGCCCATCTGCTGGATAAATCCGCGCATGGCGGGGCCGAACTCTTCGGTCAGTTCGCGAAACTCATCGAGCGCGGGCTCCATCTCCTGCGCCAGCCCTTCAAGGAACAGCTGCATCCCCCGCTCCATCATCGATGGGGGGGTGTCTTCGGCTTGCGCGGCGAGGGGCGCGGCGCTCAGCAGGGCGATCAACAGCACGTGTTTCATGCGCTATAGATGGGGGCGCGGCTCAGATATCCAAGTCCAGCGTGACGGGGAAATGATCGGATGCGGCCACCAGCGCATCGCGCAGCTCGGGCATCTGCCAACAGGACGGATCGTCCAACGGATGCCAGATGCGCCAGCGTGGATCCCGGCTGCGCAAGTCAGATGAGACCATGATGTAGTCAAGCAGCGCCTGGAGATAGCGCTGCTCTGGTGCGATCCAGAACCGCGCCGTGGTCGGGGCAGCCACGTTGGGACGCCGGGACAAGGCGCGGGCCGCATGGGGATCAAACAGATCGCTATTGCCCAGCAGGATTTCGACGGAGGAGCGGCCAAAAAGGCTTTCGTATTCATCAAGGCCGGGGCCGTCGTTCATGTCGCCTGCCACGATGAGCGGCCCATCCTCCAGCGCCGCATCAATCCGCGCCTTCATCCAGATCGCCTGCGCCAGCTGTTTGCGGCGGTTTGCAATGGACTGGCGCATGACTTCATCCCGGGTCCGCGCGCCATGTGGGGCCTTGGACTTCAGATGCGCCCCAATCAGCCGGAACGCGAAACCGCCCGCTGTTTCCACAGCCAACTCCAAGGGCGGTTTGGAAAAGACAACGGCATCGGCCGTATCATCCACATCCAGGTCGATCCGAAACGTGCCGTCAAAGCGCGGGGCGCGGGCGCTGGCTTGCGGGTCATGGCGCACGCGCAGCACGTCCGGGTCATACATCAGCGCGATTTCCTGCTGCGTCTCATTGGCGAAGCCCATCTCCACCGCCCGCGCGCGCAGCCCGAAAAGCGCCGCGAAATTCTCCAGCGCCTGCACCGTATCGCGGCGCCGCGACTGGTCCGGCGCCTCCACCACCAGCACCGCATCGGCGTCCATCGCGGTAAAGACGATGCCCAGCGCCTCAAGCTGCTGCGCCCGCGTCACGTCATGACGGCCCGACCATTCGCCATCGGCGATGGGCACGTTGTCATTGTCGAAAAGGGTATTGAACCACTCGATATTGTAAGTCGCCAGACGCATCAGGCCGCCTTGCCGGAAATCTCTTCCCAGGCGCGGTTGATGTCGATCATGCGCTTTTCCGCCAGCCGGACCGCTTCGACGGGCACGCCGCGTGCGACCATCGCGTCGGGATGGTTTTCGCGCACCAGCCGCCGCCACGCGGCGCGCGCCGCCTCCCGGCTCGCATCCGGCGGCAGCCCTAGCACCGTGTAGGGATCAAGCGGGGCATCGGGCACAAACCGGCCCCGCATGGCGCGAAACTGCACGTCCGGCACGCCGAAGATGGCCGCCACCCGCTCCAGAAACGCGTTCTCGTTCGGGTGATAGAACCCGTCCGCCATCGCGATGTGGAACAGGCCTTCAAGCAGATCGAACAGGGTTTCGGGCTGGTCGCTGAACATCGCCTCAATCCGGGTGGCGTAGTCTTCGAAGCCGGCCACGTCCGTCCGAGCGAGGTTAAAGACACGGCCCGCGCCCGCCTCATCCTGCTGGCTGATCTGGAATACTTCGCGAAAGGCCGTCACCTCGTCCCGGGTGACATGGCCATCCGCCTTTGCCATCTTCGCGCCCAGCGCGATGACCGCAATGGCAAAGGCCACGCTGCGCTCGGGCGGGCTGCGCAGCGTGTCAAACACCGCCGCGAGCCCTTCACCCGAGGCGAGGGCCGAGACAGCTTGGGTGATCCGGGTCCAGAGCGACATGCGCGCAGTCTAGCCGTGGCGGATGGCATTGTCAGGATGAGCGGGCAGCAATTTCTGCATCAACACAAGGTCAAACCTTTGCCCGCCCTTTTGGCCCACGGCTGGCAAGCGTCCGGCCTCAGCAAAGCCGAGCGCGCTGTGAAATCGGATCGCAGGTGCGTTTGCGCCGGATATGCCTGCGATCAGCGTGTCGATCCCGCGGGCCTGCGCCTCGGCCTCCAGCGCGGTGATCAGCGCACGGCCCACGCCCCGCCCGCGCGCCGCGGCGGTGACGTGGATGGACAGCTCAGCACAGGCCGCATACCCCGGGCCGGGCCGGAAGGGCCCGTAGGTGGCAAAACCGTCATGGTCGGACACCAGCATCGGGAAGGCGGCGCGCTGCGCGGCAATGTCAGCCGGGGTTTTGGGCACCGTGGTGAAGGTCACATCCGGCAGAGCGATAATGTCCGACCAAAGCGCAGCGATCCAGCCGTCGTCCTCTGGCGTGGCAGGGCGGATCATAGCGTTCGCACCCCGTGGGGCGTGTTGAATTCGGCGCGCAGTGCGGGCGCTCCGGCTTCAACTGCAATGCGATCGTCGGTGAACACACGATCAAGCGCCGTGCGCAGCGCAGCCGCCTCCGGATGCGCCAGCACCAGCCGGGTCAGCCGCACGCCGCTGGGCGCGAGCATCTGCGCCGGGTGCTGCGCCACCTGCCAGCGGATGAGCGCGGGCCAGATGTTGTCAAAGGGCAGGATGCCGTTCTCGGGCACCGCCATCTGCCAGCGCAGATCCCCGCGCGCAAGGTCAACAGGCGTGCCCGCACCGTCCGGGCAGCGCGCCAGCTCCGCCATGTCATCCGTGCGGCAAATCCAGTTCAACAGGCGCGGCGGGCCGTCAAAACGGTCGAGGTCAAACCAGCGTGGGCGCTCGGGTGCGGGCTGATCCGGGTCCGCGGCAATCGCTTCGAGGTAAAGGCCATCCTCCAGCCCCAAGAGCGCGTTATGCGTTGCGAACACGGCGTGCTGGCCGCCGGGTTGCATCGGCACGCCCAGTGCCTCTTCGACATGGGCGCGCGCGGCTGCAAGCGTCGTTGCTGCAACCGCGAGGTGGTCGAGCAGCACTACCCCCGCGCCGCGCGGATCAGGCGCAGGATGTCTTGCGCCGCCTCGGGGATGTTGGTGCCCGGGCCAAAGATCGCCTTGACCCCCGCGTCATAGAGGAATTGGTAATCCTGCTGCGGGATTACGCCGCCGCAGATCACGAGGATATCCTCCGCCCCGGCCTCTTTCAGCGCGTGTACCAGCTGGGGCGCGAGCGTTTTGTGGCCCGCGGCCTGCGACGAGATGCCGATCACGTGCACGTCGTTGTCGACGGCGTCCTGCGCCGCCTCTGCCGGGGTCTGGAAGAGCGGGCCGACATCCACATCAAAACCGATGTCCGCAAAGGCCGTTGCGATCACCTTCGCGCCGCGGTCGTGGCCGTCCTGGCCCATCTTGACCACCAGCATCCGGGGGCGGCGGCCCTCCGCCTCAGCAAAATCGTCCACCGATTTCTGGATCGCGGCAAAGCCTTCGTCCCCCTCATAGGCCGCGCCATAGACCCCGGCGAGGGTCTTCACCTCGGCCCGGTGCCGCCCAAACACCTTTTCCATCGCCATGCTGATCTCTCCCACCGTTGCACGGGCCCGCGCCGCTTCGACGGCTTTTCCAAGAAGATTGCCGTCCCCACCCGCGGCTTCGGTCAGCGCGTCCAGCGCGGCCTGACAGGCCGCCTCATCACGGGTGCTGCGGATCTGCTCCAGCCGGGCGAGCTGCGCCTCGCGCACGGCGACGTTGTCCACATCGAGGATGTCGATCTCGTCCTCCTGCTCCAGCCGGAACTTGTTGACGCCGACGATCACCTCGTCCCCCTTGTCGATCAGGGCCTGACGGGTCGCTGCGGCCTCTTCGATGCGCAGCTTGGGCATCCCGGAGGCGACGGCCTTGGTCATGCCGCCCATCTCTTCGACCTCTTCGATCAGCTTCCACGCTTCCGTCGCCAATTGATGGGTCAAGCTTTCAACGTAGTAGGAGCCCGCCAGCGGATCGACCACGTTCGTCACGCCCGTCTCGTTCTGCAGGATCAGCTGGGTGTTCCGCGCGATCCGGCTGGAAAAGGCCGTCGGCAGAGCAATCGCCTCGTCGAAGGAGTTGGTGTGCAGCGACTGCGTGCCGCCCAGCACGGCGCTCATCGCCTCGAACGCGGTGCGGACCACGTTGTTGTAGGGGTCCTGTTCCTGCAAGCTGACCCCGCTCGTCTGGCAGTGGGTGCGCAGCATCATCGACTTGGGGTTCTTCGGCTCAAACTCCGACATAATGCGGTGCCACAGCAGGCGTGCCGCGCGCAGCTTCGCCGCTTCCATGAAGAAGTTCATGCCGATGGCGAAGAAAAAGGAAAGCCGCCCCGCGAATTTATCCACATCCATGCCCCGCTCGATCGCGGCGCGCACGTATTCGCGGCCGTCGGCGAGGGTAAAGGCCAGCTCTTGCACCAGGTTCGCGCCCGCCTCCTGCATGTGGTAGCCGGAGATCGAGATCGAATTGAATTTCGGCATCTCGCTTGAGGTATATTCGATGATGTCCGCGATGATCCGCATCGAAGGTTCGGGCGGGTAGATGTACGTGTTGCGGACCATGAACTCCTTCAGGATGTCGTTCTGGATGGTGCCCGCCAGCAAGGATTTGTCGACGCCCTGCTCTTCGCCCGCGACGATGAAATTGGCGAGGATCGGGATGACCGCGCCGTTCATGGTCATCGACACCGACACCTTGTCCAGCGGGATGCCGTCAAACAGGATCTTCATGTCCTCCACGCTGTCGATGGCCACGCCCGCCTTGCCGACATCGCCCACGACCCGTTCGTGGTCACTGTCATAGCCGCGGTGGGTGGCCAGATCGAACGCGACCGAGACGCCTTGCGCACCGGCGGCGAGGCCCTTGCGATAAAAGGCGTTCGATTCCTCCGCCGTCGAGAAACCCGCATATTGCCGGATGGTCCAGGGGCGGCCCGCATACATCGTGGCCTTCACCCCGCGGGTAAACGGCGCCTCGCCCGGGATGGTGCCCAGATGCGCCACCGCTTCGAGGTCATCCGCGGTATACAGCGGCTTGACCGGAATGCCTTCCAGCGTCTGCCAGGTCAGATCGTCAACCGGGCGGCCCCGAAGTTCCGCCTCGGCCAGTTTACGCCACGCGTCCGTCTTCTCGCTCATCTTGATGTCCTTCTGTCATGTCGCCCGCATGCGGGCTGAACCCGTCTTTTGCGCGGCTGGTGTTCTCTGCCAGTGTGGCGAGGCCATCGGCGCCGTCCGATAGCCACGCCAGATCGTCCACATAGGCCTCGCGCAGCAAGGCTGCCTCGAGCGCGGTGAAAGGGCGCCAGCGCCCGTCTTCTTCTGTGAGCGTCGCGGGTTTGCCGCGTGCTTTCAGTTCTTCGTGCAGGGCGCGGACGTCAGGCGCGCGGTTGCACCAGATATCTGCGCCTTCAAGGGCAAAATCGCGGCCCGTGCAGGCGCGCAGCAGCGCGGAAGGGCGCCCCATAACCCGCTCGAACGGCACGACGATCACCTCCGCACCCTTCGCCGCGCTGGCCACATCCGTCACCACATCGCGCCATGTCCGGGGCGCGGCGGCAATCGCTTCGAGCGCGGCGCGGTTGGGCAGGCTTTGCCCCCGTGACACCGCATAAGCAAGCGCCGATGCCCACCAAAGGTCAAGCGCGCGGATGTTCAGCACAATGCGCGTCACGCGCCCGTGCATCACATCCACATAGCGCACGAGGCGGCTGGCAAGGTCTGGATAAAGCGTGCGCGCCCGGACGCAAGCCCGGACCGAGCCCATCATGTTCTCTTCGCTGACCAGCAAGGTCTGCGTCCCGCGCGCCGCAGTGCCATGCAGGCGCAGGGCCACGCGCCCCTGCACCTTGGCCGCCGCACGCGGATACACACTGCGCCCGCCCAGCCCGTCAAATAGACCGCTGCGCAGCAGGCGCGGGCCCCAGGCGTCCACGCCCTGCTCGCGCAAGGGGGCAAGATTGCCGCGCAGACAGGTTTGAAAGGAGGTCGTGCCGGTGCGGTGCGCGCCGATATGCAATGTGATGTCCATGTCCAGCGCGCCCCTTGCGACCGGACGCAAGCACCGGGCCAATCCCGGGCTGCGTCCCGTCCGGCTTAACAGGCACCGGGTTGGAACAACGTTAACGCGCGCATTTGAACGAATTCTTGTCGAAATCCGGCGCGGAGTGCTTACCTCTCCAACAAAGAGAACACCAATGACACTCAAAGCCTTCTTCACCGCCCTTCTGCTCGGCACAGCCGCCGCCGCCGCGGCCGAGGACGCCCCAACGCCCGCCGCCGACCCGGTTTTCGGCCAGGTCGAGGCGCGCGATCTGGAGCAGTTCCTTTGGACCCACCGCCCCGTCGTTGTCTTTGCAGACAGCCCGTTTGATCCTGCCTTCACCGAACAGATGGAGCTTTTGCGCGCCCGCCCCGATGCGCTTGCGGCGCGGGATGTCGTGGTGCTCGTCGATACCGACCCTGCCGCCGCATCCGCGCTGCGCCGCACCCTGCGCCCGCGCGGGTTCATGCTGGCCATCGTGGGCAAGGACGGGCGCGTCGCGCTGCGCAAACCGCGCCCGTGGGACGTGCGGGAAATCACCCGCTCCATCGACAAGATGCCGATCAGGCAGCAGGAAATCCGCCGCGAGAAAGAGGCGGCCGCCAGCGCGGACGGGTGATCCGCGCGATGTATGTAAGACGCGGCCGCCAACGCTTTATTCGAACTCCATGATCACATCGTCCACCGCGAGGCTGTCGCCTGCGCTCGCGTTGATCTTGGTCACGACGCCCTTCTTCTCGGCGCGCAGGATGTTCTCCATCTTCATTGCCTCGATGGTGCACAGGGCCTGACCTTCCTGCACCTCGTCGCCCGTCGCCACATCGACCTTCACCACCAGACCCGGCATCGGGCAGAGCAGCATCTTGGACGTGTCGGGCGGCAGCTTTTCGGGCATCAAGCGTGCGAGTTCCGCCTGGCGCGGGCTGCGCACGATCACGCGCAGGTCCGCGCCGCGGTGGCGGATACGGAAACCGGCAGTGGCCTTGTCAACCTTCAGCACCAATTCGGCGCCGTCCACGTCGATCGTGGCAAGCGTGTCGCCCGGGGTCCAGGCGCTGGCGACCCGGTGCGCAGTGCCGTCAGCAAACGTTACGGTCGAGCCCGCGGGATCGGCAGCAATGCTCACATCATGCTCCGCACCCGCGAGCTTGACGACCCAGTCCGCGCCGACATGGCGTTCGTGGTTGTCCATCGTGCCCGAGATGCGCGCGCGGCGAATTTCGGCCACGCGGTTCATCGCGGCACAGGCGGCGGCGATCTTTTTCAGGGTCGCCTCTGGCAGGTCCACGCCTTCGAAGCCTTCGGGGTACTCCTCGGCGATGAAGGCGGTGGTCATGTTGCCGGAGGTGAATTTCTCATGGTCCATCACCGCGGCCACGAAGGGCAAGTTGTGGCCGATCCCCTCCACCTCAAACCGGTCGAGCGCCACGCGCATCGCCTCGATGGCCGACGCGCGGTCCGGCCCCCAGGTGCAGAGCTTCGCGATCATCGGGTCATAGTACATGCTGATCTCACCGCCCTCGAAGACGCCGGTATCGTTGCGCACGGCGGTCTCACCGCTCGGCGCATCACCGTGCCACGTACCGGCCTCCAGCATGGGGCCAGCGGCAACCTCAACCGGGGGCCGGTAGCGGGTCAAACGGCCGATGGAGGGCAGGAACCCGCGATAGGGGTCTTCGGCATAAAGACGGTTTTCAATCGCCCAGCCGTTCATCTGCACATCGCCCTGTGTGATGCTCAGCTTCTCGCCTGCCGCAACCCGGATCATCTGCTCGACCAGGTCCACGCCTGTGATCAGTTCCGTCACCGGATGCTCCACCTGCAAGCGGGTGTTCATTTCGAGGAAATAGAAGTTCCGGTCCCCGTCCACGATGAACTCGACCGTGCCCGCGCTCGCATAGCCCACCGCGTGGGCCAGCGCGAGGGACTGTTCGCCCATCGCCTTGCGCGTTGCCTCATCCAGGAAAGGCGACGGCGCCTCTTCGACCACCTTCTGGTTGCGGCGCTGGATCGAGCATTCGCGCTCGTTCAGGTAGACGCCGTTGCCGTGTTGGTCGCAGAGCACCTGAATTTCGATGTGCCGCGGCTGGGTCACGAATTTCTCGATAAAGATGCGGTCGTCGCCAAAGCTGTTCGCCGCCTCGTTCTTCGAACTCTGAAAGCCCTCTCGCGCCTCCTGATCGTCCCAGGCGATGCGCATCCCCTTGCCGCCGCCGCCAGCGGAGGCCTTGATCATCACCGGGTAGCCAATCTGGGCCGAGATTTTCACCGCCTCGTCCGCGTCCTCGATCAGGCCCATATAGCCCGGCACGGTGGACACGTTCGCATCCTGCGCGATCTTCTTGGAGGTGATCTTGTCACCCATGCTCTCAATCGCGCCTTTCGGGGGGCCGATAAAGGCAACGCCCGCGGCCTCAAGCGCTTCGGCAAACTTGGCGTTCTCCGACAGGAAGCCATAGCCGGGGTGCACAGCTTCGGCACCGCTGGCCTTGATCGCCTCCATGATCTTGTCGATCACGATGTAGGACTGGTTGGCGGGCGGCGGGCCGATATGGATGGCCTCGTCCGCCATCTCCACATGCAGCGCGCCGCGGTCCGCGTCCGAATAGACGGCAACCGTCTTGATGCCCATCTTGCGCGCGGTCTTGATCACGCGGCAGGCAATTTCGCCGCGGTTGGCGATCAGGATCTTTTTGAACATGGCTGTCCCTTTCTTGGGTCTTGAACACACAGCGCCGCCCGGACCACATGGCCCGGACGGCGCGATGCGTCGTTTGTATGCGGGGTGCGCTTAGTCGCAGCGCCCCGGGTTGTTCTGACAGTAAAGCAGGTTGCCCGCCGCGCCGATGGCCGCGCCGGTAAGCAGGTTGCCATCGGTGAGGACGGCCGCACCCAGCCCCGCCGCGCCGCCCGCGACGGCTTGTTCGTTTGGCGTTGCGCCGCAGGCCGCAAGGCCCAGCGCGGCAACCGCTGCGGCGGTCCAGTTCTTGATCCGCATGACAGAACTCCTTTGTCTGTTTCAAGGCTCACTGTGTGAACGCATGACAGCTTCTGGGTTTCCGGCAATGGTTTTCGATGGCGCCGCGCGGACTTGGCAAAAATCGGCCAGTCACATGATTTGAAACGAAAAATTGCGGGCAGGACAGTGCTGGGAAGCGCTGCCTGCCCGCCTAGGGAAGGGGTAACGAAATGGTGCCGCGGCGCGTTATGAACCTGGGGGAACGCGCCGGACAGATGCAGGCTGACGTGGATTGAGGCCTGCGCATAGCCTAGAGCATGGCACCGGCCCTTTTGCGCCAAGTTTCGCGCATTCCGGGAACTCAGAGGCGGGTTCATGCCGATCCCTCCGCAAATGCCTCGGGGAAAGACGCGCGCGCCACCGCTTCGTCGATGCGCAAAAGCGCCGCGTAATCAGCCGGGTCAAAAGGATCGTCCACCGCCACGACCTCGCGCCCGAACAGCCAGCTGAGCCGGCCCGCGTCAAGGTTGCCCCGCTCGAACGGCGCGTCCCCGAACTGCGCCCAAAGCGCAGCCATGAACCCGGCATCTGCGCGCCGGTCGGCAGGCTTGCGATCAGACCGCCGCTCGCGGCGCGTGATTGGCGTGGCGCCTTTGGGGTTGGCGCGGCGGATGGTGAACTGGAAATCGGTCCCGGCAAGGCGCCCGGGGAACCCGCGATGCTTGATCATGGCCGGTCCTCCCGGCCCGCATCGCGCGGCGTGTGGGTCAGGGCAGGCGCGATGGCCTGCCCTGCTCCGGTATTACTTGAACTTGCCGGTCTGGACCGGCTCAACCGAAATCGGCGCCGGTTCCACAACGACGAATTCTTCTTCTTGCTGGCCGCATGCAGCTGCCACGAGGGCGAGCCCGAGAACTGCCACAAGCTTGATGCTCTTCGACATCTGTGTCTCCTGTCACTTATAAAAGGGCCCAAGGCGACGCCAAGAGCCCGTGCTGAGGTAAAGAAGCCTTGGGGACTCCTTACGCGCACGATATCCCAGATCGCGCCTATTTCATATGCGCCAATCCCAATCGCCTGCGCCTGTGACCGCAAAGCCGCAACTGGCAGGCGGCTTTCCGCTGCGTCCGCAAGATATTGGGCACGCATCAGAATTCCTCCCAGATGCAGGTGCCGCCCGCGATGGTGAATGCCTCAAAGAACTGCGTAGCGGCCGGATCGGCCTGGCCGAACGGCACCTCCCGGTCCGAGAGGGAAACGACAACGCGGTCTGCTGCGATCTCCCATTCGGTCAGATACGGCAGAGCGATGTCGGCGCAGAGCGCCTCGATATCCGGGCCTGCCTCGGCATAGGTGATCGTGCCCGCGTCCCGGGCGATGCCCGGCGCGATAAAACGGAAGCGGACCCAGGACTGCGATCCGACCTCGTCCAGCAGAACTTCGGACAGGTGCACGGGCTGGCCCGAGGGCACAGGGATCAGGGTGGTATCGGCGGCGGCAACAGCCCCGGCCAAAAGCGCCCAAGTGCAGCCCCAGACCCACGTCGTGGCTCCTCCGCCCGGGGCTGCTGCGCGCTGGGAACACCCACGCACTAACTCTATACGCTGCCGTATCATGGCGCATCTACCTCCGCGGTGTCAAACGCCGAAGGCGACACGATCTCGATGAGTTCCATGTCGTCCGCGTGGCGGACCTCCCGGTGCCGAATCCCGGGCGGTTGCAGAACACAGGAGCCCGCGCGCAAGACATGCTCGCCGTTGCCTTCATATTCGAAGACGACCCAGCCCCGGGTGACGTAGACCATCTGGAAATCGAGGTCGTGGGTATGCCACGTGCCCGGGCTTTCCATCCCCGGCACCGCGCGGATCACATGGGCGCCGTAAGCCCCCTTGGTCGCCTCCGCGACACCGAGGTCGCGGTATTCGAAAAACGGCCGCAGCCCTTGGCCGACAAACTTGCCGTCATCCGCGTGGGAGATCGTGAACGCCTGGTTCTTCCAAAGGCTCATGAGGCACCTCCCGCACAGCGCAGCCAGCGCACCCGATGGCTTTCGTCCTCCAAGAGATCAGCAATCCGCCCGGGCAGGCCCGCGGGCACCCGCCCCGCAACCCGGCCCCCGGCGGTCAGGTGCCAGCCCTGCTCGTCAGCTTCCAGCCGCACCACGGGGGAGAACCCCCGCACATGCCGCAGCGCCCGCCACATGTCCTGCCGCACCTGATGCGCAAGGCGCTCCGCCCGCCCGCCCCGCAGCCGCGTGGACGCCTGCACATCAAAGCGCGGCGGCAGGTGGCGGGCGAGGGTCACGGCCTCGCCGTCGCGGAGGATATGGAAGCGGTTGGTCACCCGAGTGATCTACAGCCAGCGTCGGTCACGACTGTGTAGCGTTGCCCAGTAATCTTGATGTTCCCGATCTGCAAAGACGGTGTCGGGAGCTTCTGCACGATCAACAAGGTATCGACCGGTTGTTGCAAATTGGAACGCGCGAAGTCCTGCATCCTGGACGAGTACGCTTGACAGAGGCCCATCCCCCTTGCCTTCAGGGCGTCTTCCGCGTCAACGTCACCCTCCAGAATCGTGAAATTTGCCGCTACTGCAGCACCGCCTTCTGTAAAGATGGTCACGCCAAACCCGTCGAAGCAAAGACGACTGCCGTCGGACAAAGAAACTCTCGACGACCTTTTGCAAGCCGCTGACGCCGGAGCAGCCAGCGGCGCCATCGCAATACTGCAGCCAACAAGCATAGCCAGCAAACGATTCATTAGATTGCCCTCAAAGCGGAATGTTGTCGTGCTTCTTCCACGGCAACGACTGCTTCTTGTTGCGCAGCGAGGCGAAGGCGCGGGCGACGCGGCGGCGGGTGCTTTGGGGTTTGATCACCTCGTCGATGAACCCGCGCTCGGCGGCCACAAACGGGTTGGCAAAGCGGTCTTCGTAATCCGCCGTGTGCTGTGCGATCTTGTCCGCGTCGCCAAGGTCGGCGCGGTGGATAATCTCCGTCGCGCCTTTGGCGCCCATCACCGCGATTTCTGCGGTCGGCCAGGCGTAGTTGAAATCGGCCCGCATGTGCTTGGACGCCATCACCACGTAAGCGCCCCCATAAGCCTTGCGCGTGATGACCGTAACCTTCGGTACCGTCGCCTCGCCATAGGCATAGAGCAGCTTTGCACCGTGCTTGATCACGCCGTTATACTCCTGCGCCGTGCCGGGCAGGAAGCCGGGGACGTCCACGAGGGACAGCAGCGGAATCTCAAAGCAATCGCAGAACCGGACAAAGCGGGCCGCCTTGCGGGCAGAGTCGATATCCAGAACGCCCGCGAGCACCATCGGCTGGTTCGCCACAACGCCCACCGTGCGCCCTTCAAGGCGGATGAAGCCGGTGATGATATTGCCCGCGAAATCGCCCTGAAGCTCAAAGAAATTGCCCTCATCCGCGATCTTGTGGATCAGCTCTTTCATGTCATAGGGCTGGTTCGGGTTGTCCGGGATCAGCGTGTCGAGGCTTGCCTCCACCCGCGCCGGGTCGTCAAAGAAGGGGCGCTGCGGCGGGGCCTGACGGTTGTTCAGCGGCAGGAAGTCCACGAGGCGGCGCACTTCGGAAAGCGCCTCGACGTCGTTTTCAAACGCCTTGTCCGCGACGGAGGATTTCTTGGTGTGGGTGGTCGCGCCGCCCAGCTCCTCTGCGGTGACCTGCTCATTGGTGACGGTCTTCACCACGTCCGGGCCGGTCACGAACATGTAAGAGCTGTCTTTGACCATGAAGATGAAGTCGGTCATCGCGGGGGAATAGACCGCGCCGCCCGCGCAGGGGCCCATGATCACGCTGATCTGCGGCACCACGCCCGAGGCCATGATGTTGCGCTGAAAGACGTCACCATAGCCCGCGAGGCTGTCCACGCCTTCCTGGATGCGCGCGCCGCCCGAGTCGTTGATGCCGATGACCGGCGCGCCGTTCTCGATCGCCATGTCCATGATCTTGCAGATCTTGGCCGCGTGCGTCGCGCTGACCGAGCCGCCCAGAACGGTGAAATCCTGGCTGAACACATAGACCTGGCGGCCATTCACTGTGCCCCAGCCTGTCACGACGCCATCGCCCGAGGGCTTGGACTGCTCCATCCCGAAATCGGTGCATCGGTGGGTGACAAACATATCGAACTCTTCAAAGCTGCCTTCGTCCAGCAGCAGGTCGATCCGTTCATGGGCCGTCAGCTTGCCGCGGCTATGCTGCGCGTCGATCCGCTTTTGGCCGCCGCCGGTGCGGGCGTCCGCGCGGCGAACCGCCAGCTCTTCGATAATGTCTTTCATGTCGGCCTCCGTTCGGGTTTGCGCGTTCTTATCAAGATGACGCAGCGGACCAAAGGCCGAAGGCGCAAATTTGCAAAAATTTTGCACGATACAGCTTGCAAATTGCAAAGTTGCGAATTTCACCAAGTCCACAAGCGCGTGAATGGACACCCCCTGCGCGCGCGCCTAGGTTCGCGGCATGCAAGAGGCCCCGAAGCCCCGCTTCCTCGACCGTACCACACCGCCCACCCTGCTGACGCTTGTCCTGCTCGCGGGTATTTCGGCGATGGTGATGAACATGTTCTTACCCAGCCTGCCGAACATGACCACCTATTACAACACGGACTACAGGCTGATGCAGCTGTCGGTGTCCGTCTACCTCGGCTTTTCGGCGATGATGCAGCTTGTCGTGGGCCCCATCGCGGACCGCTACGGGCGGCGGCCCGTTTTGCTGTGGGCGATCAGCCTGTTCATCGTGGCCACCCTTGGCTGCATCCTTGCGCCCACGGTCGAAGTCTTCCTTTTCTTTCGCATGATGCAGGCGGTGATTGCCGCGGGCATGGCGCTGAGCCGCGCGGTCATTCGCGACCTGTATGATCAGGACCAGTCGGCCTCCATGATCGGCTACGTCACAATGGGCATGGCCGTGGTGCCGATGCTCGCGCCTGCCCTTGGCGGCGCCCTGGACGAAATGTTTGGCTGGAAAGCCAATTTCTGGACCTTTGCCCTCCTCGGGGCGCTGATGCTCTGGCTGGTCTGGACCGACCTGGGCGAGACCGCGCGCAGCAAAGGCCAGCCCTTCATGCAGCAGGTCCGCGACTACCCGGCGCTTTTTGCCAGCCCGCGCTTTTGGTTTTACGCGCTCGCAGCGATGTTCTGTTCGGGCAGCTTCTTTGCCTACCTTGGCGGGGGGCCGTTTGTCGGCTCCGAAGTGTTCGGCATGACCCCATCGGTGGTCGGGCTGTACTTCGGCGCCCCGGCGATTGGCTATTTCCTCGGCAACTGGGCGACGGGCCGCTTTGCGACCCGCTTTGGCGTGAACGCGCTGGTCTTGTGGGGCTGCCTGATAAACGCAGCGGGGGTGTTCACGTCGCTGGCGATTTTCTGGTTCAGCGAGGGCACGCCGCTGGCCTTTTTCGGCCTGATGACCCTTGTTGGCATCGGCAACGGGCTGACCATACCGAACGCCACCGCCGGCATGCTGTCGGTCCGTCCGCAACTGGCTGGCACGGCCTCCGGCCTTGGCGGAGCGATCATGATCGGGGGCGGCGCGGCGCTGTCGGCCCTTGCCGGTGCGCTGCTGACACCCGAGACCGGAGCCGTGCCCCTGCTGGCCCTGATGGCCGCAACGTCAGCCTTGGGGATCCTCAGCATTGTGGCCGTCTATCGCCGCGAACGCCGCCTTGCGGCATTGACGCCCTCTTAACCAAAACACGTCACCTTGTGTTTGCGGGGCGGATTTGCAAAGGCTAGCCAAGGGTCTGCAAAGCTGCAAAGCGGGGCAAGCATGGCGCAACAGAAACTCTATGCCGGGGCAAAGCTGCGCGAGGTGCGCACGCGGCTGGGCCTGACGCAGAAAGACTTCGCGTCGAAACTGGGCGTGTCCCTGCCCTACCTTAACCAGATGGAGAACAATAACCGCCCCGTCTCCACCGCCGTTGTGCTGAAGCTGGCGGCTGAGTTTGGCCTTGATGTCACCGAACTGTCTACAGGGGACGCGGAACGGCTTGTCTCGGACATGCGCGAGGCGCTGGCCGATCCGCTGTTCGAAGACGTGCCTGCGCTGGCCGACATCCGGCTTGCCGCCTCCAACGCGCCGGGCTTTGCGCGCGCCTTCCTCGACCTGCACCGCGCCTACCGGCAGACGCATGAACGGCTTGCCTCGCTGGACGAGGCGCTGGGGCGCGAGGATGCCCGCGCGCAGCCTTCCCCGTGGGAAGAGGTGCGCGATTTCTTTCACTATTGCGACAATTACATCGATGCCGTCGATCGTGCGGCAGAGCATTTTGCCACCGGCCAGGGCGGGCTAAGCAATATTCGCGTGGCCACCGTCGCCTCGCTTGGCAATGCCCAAGTTACGGTGCAGTTCACCGATATGGCGATGACCCGCCGCTATGACCCGGACACGCGCGTGCTGCACATCTCCGCCCGCGCCGCGCACGAGACGCAGACCTTTCAGCTTCTGCTGCAACTGGCCTTGCTGCGCCAGAATGCGCTGCTTGAGGCGACGCTGGATCTTGCCCGTTTCCGCTCCGATGAGGCGCGCAGCATCGCGAAGATTGGCCTCGCCAACTACTTTGCGGGCGCTGCGCTCATGCCTTACGGCGCGTTCCAGCAGGCCGCACGCGAGACCCGGCACGATCTGGAACGGCTCGCCCGCCAGTTCGGCGCGTCAATCGAGCAGGTGGCGCATCGCCTGTCGACCCTGCAGCGGCCAGGGGCCAAAGGCATCCCGTTCTTCTTTGTCCGCGTCGATCAGGCCGGCACGATCACCAAGCGCCATTCGGCCACGCGGCTGCAATTTGCGCGCTTTGGCGGCGCCTGTCCGCTCTGGAACGTGCACCGCGCGTTCGAGCAGCCCGGCGGTTTCCTGCGTCAGCTGGCCGAAACCCCGGACGGGGTGCGCTATATCTCCATTGCGCGGGACGTCAGCAAGGCGGCGGGCCATTTTGGGGCACCCCTGCGCCGCTTTGCCATCGGACTGGGGTGCGAGGTCAGCCACGCACGCGACCTGGTCTATGCGGACGGTCTGGACCTGACCCGGGCGGAGATTTTCGAGCCCATCGGCATCTCCTGCCGCATCTGCGAGCGCACCAATTGCCATCAACGCTCCGTCCCGCCGCTGGAGCGCAAGTTGCAAGTCGACCCGGATGCGCGCGACGTGCTGCCTTACCAGGTTGGCTGAGCCGCTTAACGAAATCTCAAGACCCATCTGAGTAGCGTGGCGCAATGAAAGCCGGTTTAGGGTGCGCCTTGTTTCGTTTGTTTCTTCTTGCACT
The DNA here is from genome assembly GCA_039817385.1 of Pseudomonadota bacterium. Lineage (GTDB taxonomy): Bacteria > Pseudomonadota > Alphaproteobacteria > Rhodobacterales > Rhodobacteraceae > JBCBCP01. Next base: position 22,591 of record JBCBVY010000003.1, read on the forward strand.
GCTCATGCCTTTCGCCTCCCCGATCCTTGCGGAGGAAAAGGGTAGCTTGTGGCAGGCGTCGGTGCTTGCCCGTGCCTCAAGTTCGGCCTGCATGGTCATGGCCGATGTGGAACCCAAGACCAACAGCGCCCTAACCGCGCAGTCGGTCGAACAGTTCGAAGACGGATTTGACGACATCACGGTCTCCAATCCCGAGGTGTTGGCGCGCTGGGCGGAATTGCAACCATCGCTGCGCCAAATGGCTGCGCATGATCTGCATTCGGTGGTGGTGGGGCAGGTGCTTGAGCATACAACCCCGCTGTTCGTCCGGCTGAGCGAGCTTGGTCAACCGAGCCTGAAAACCGACCCGGGTGCCGCATTCACCCTTCTGCAATCGCTGACGCAAAGCTTGTCCGCGCGCATGTGCCTCATCGCGGTTGATCTGCAACGGGAGGAGTCGCTGGAGGTCGTCGCGCGCGTGATAGGCACGGTCGAAGCGGTCCTCAGCGGGATAGAAAACACGCCCGGTCTGCCGCCCGCGCTCGAGGACGCGATCTGGATGTTGCGCGGGGACTGGGATGCCATCGCGGGGCAAGCGTCCGAAATCGTGAAAGAAGGCACGCTTTCAACCCAAGCCCTTGCGCGTCTGGTCGAGGAAATCGGGATGCTGTACACCCTGACGGGAGAGATTGGGCAGCAACTGCGCCCGTCCTAAGCCATTCCGCGTCAAATTCAGACCGCGGCAGGTCGCTTTCTGTCGGCAGTGAATTGGGCTGGCACGCTCTGTTTGCGGCATGAACATCACCGACATCCGCGTCCGCCCGCTGACCTTGCCCCTGCGTGAACCCTATCACTGGACCCAGGGAATCCGGACCAGCTTCTCCGTTAACCTGATCGAGATGGCGCTAGCAGACGGCACCACCGGCCTCGGTGAAGCGACCATCGCCCCCGATCAGCACGCCAGCGCGCAGATTTTGCACCGGCTGGCCCAAACGCTGATCGGAGAAAGCGTGTTTGACGCTGCCGTGCTGCGGGACCGGGTGCTGAGGGAGAACTATCAAAGCCTTGGCGCCAGCACGATCCGCGCCTGCAACCAGATGCTGGCAGGGCTCGACTTTGCGATGTGGGACGCGATGGGCAAGCTAGCGGGGCGCCCGGTGACGGACCTGCTTGGCGGGGCGCACCGCCGCGCGGTCGGCTATTTCTACTTTCTGCAAGGCGACACACCCGAGGCGCTGGCGCGCCGTGCAACGGAAGGTGCCGCGCAGGGCGAGCGGGTCTTCTACCTCAAGGTGGGCCGGCCCGACATGGCCCGCGATATCGAGATCGTGCGCGCCGTCCGGGCAGAGATTGGCGACGCCCGCCTGCGACTTGACGCAAACGAGGGGTGGGACCCGATGCGCGCGATCAAGATGGCCCGCAAACTGGAGCCTTTCGATATTGAGTTCATCGAGCAGCCGACGCCCAGCTATTCCATCGACGCGCTCGCCCATGTGCGGGCGTCCTCCCCCATCCCCATCGTCGCAGACCAGGCCGCCTTTACCCTTTTCGATGTCTACGACATCTGCACCAAGCGGGCCGCCGACATGATCTGCATCGGCCCGCGCGAAGTGGGCGGCATCCAGAACATGCTCAAGGCCGCCGCGGTGGCGGAGGCGGCGGGCCTGTCGATCTGCATCCATTCGAGCTTTACCACCGGCATCACCACCGCCGCAGAGCATCAGATTGGCCGCCTGATCCCGAACCTGGACGATGGCAACCAGATCATGTGGCATCTGGCCCAGGACAATATCGTGGCCGCGCCCGCCTTGGCCCCCGCACAAGGTTGGCTGGACCTGCCAGATGCGCCGGGGCTGGGGATCACGCTCGATGCCAATACAGTCGATCACCTGACAGGGACGTTTTCTTAGTAAGAAAACGGACCGGAAAGTTACTGAGTTTCCGCGCTTAACGTCTGGCCGCACGCCAGCCTGCATCCCGTGCCTCGGCCGCCGAACAAAACCACCGCTCGCCCCGGCTCAGATCGATGCCCGTCTGTTCGTAGAACTCCTGCCCCGGCACGTGAAAAATGCGCCCGTACTGCGAGATGTTGCCCTTGATCACACAATTCGGGTCGATCGGGATGCGCCCCTTCGCCCGTGTCGTGCGGAACTGCGCCGGGGACTGCACCCGCAGCGCGTGCAGCCCTGCATCCCGGATCGCCGCGCCTTTTTCATCGAGGTCGTAGGCCATCGAATACCTGCGATAGGCAAAGGCCCAGCCTTCCTGCACCAGCACCTGCCCCATGTCCGCGCCGCCCACATCGCAGGTCGCGACGCGGCGACCGTAGCGGTCGATGGTCAGGGCCGTGCAGCGCGCGATGCGGTGCTGAAACCGCTCCGCCACCTTTTGGCGCACCCATTGCCCGCAGTGATAGGCCACGCCATGCTCGGTCGCACAGGTCTGGTCAATCTCCGGCGCGTCGATGCCGTACAAACGCACCCGCTGCCCGCCCACATCAATTGTGTCCGCATCAATGACACGGATGGGGCCCGAAATGTCCGCGAGGGCGGGCAAGCCCGCAAAACACAGAACAAAGGCAGCACAAATTCTTAACATTTGGTTAACGTGGGCGCGATGCGCCGCACGATCAACCGTTTGCTGCGCTTTGGGTTAACGCTGCGCGGTTTCCCATGCGGGATGGACCCAAGGCGCATCGTTCGCAGGCGGCAAGCGGCGCCCGAGGATATGATCGGCCATCTTCTCTCCGGTCATGATCGACGGGCCATTCAGGTTGCCATTGGTGATGCGCGGAAAGACGGACGAATCCACCACGCGAAGCGCCGCCACCCCGATCACCCGGCCGTCGGGGTCCACCACCGCGCCCGGGTCATCCGCGCGCCCCATCCGGCAGGTGCCGCAGGGGTGATAGGCGCTTTCCACGTGCTCCCGGATGAAATCATCGAGCGCCGCGTCCGACTGCACGGCGGCCCCCGGCTGGATCTCATGGCGGACAAAGGGCGCAAAGGCCGTCTGCGCAAAGATCTCGCGCGTCAGGCGGATGCAGGTGCGGAAATCCTCCCAATCCTGCGCCTCCGACATGTAGTTGAAGCGGATGCGCGGCGGGGCGGCGGGATCGGCAGAGCGCAGCGTGACATCCCCGCGCGCCGCAGAGCGCATCGGCCCGACATGGGCCTGAAAGCCGTGCCCTTCAGCGGCGACCTTCCCGTCATAGCGCACGGCGATGGGCAGGAAATGGTACTGGATGTCCGGGTATTGCACCCCAGCGCGGCTGCGAATGAAGCCCGCACTTTCGAACTGGTTCGAGGCGCCCAGCCCTTGCCGTGTGAGCAGCCACTGCGCCCCGATCAGCGCCTTGGACACTAGGTTCCAATGCTTGAAAAGCGTGATGGGCTGCTTTGACGCCATCTGGATGTAAAGCTCGAGGTGGTCCTGAAGGTTGGCCCCGACACCGGGCCGGTCCGCGGCCACGTCGATCCCATGCTCGGCCAGATGCGCACCGGGGCCAATCCCCGACAGCATCAGCAGTTTGGGCGAGTTGATGGATGAGGCCGCGAGGATCACTTCCGCCCGCGCGCGCACGGTCCGCCCCCCGGCGAGCGCCACGCCCACCGCGCGGCCCTCCTCCAGGATCACCCGTTCTGCCAGCCCGCGCACCACGCCCGCGCCCATCCGCTTTGCGGGTCGCAGGTAGGCATTTGCCGCAGACCAGCGGCGCCCGCGATGCACGGTCGCCTCCATCGGACCAAAGCCTTCCTGCTGCTGGCCGTTATAGTCCTCGGTCACTTGGTACCCTGCTTGCCGCCCCGCTTCGACAAAAGCGTGGAACAGGGGATTGGCCCGCGGTCCCCGGCTGATATGCAGCGGCCCGTCGGTGCCGCGCCAGGGCGAGGTGCCGCCGTGCCACGTCTCCATCCGCCGGAAATAGGGCAGCACGTCCGCATAGCCCCAACCATCCGCCCCCGTATCGCGCCAATGGTCATAATCCAGTGCGTGGCCACGCACATAGACCATCCCGTTGATCGAGGACGAGCCGCCCAGCACTTTGCCACGCGGGCAAGCCAGCCGCCGCCCGCCAATGTACGGCTCAGGCTCGGACATGTAGCCCCAATCGTAGCGCGCCATGTTCATCGGATAGGACAGCGCGGCGGGCATCTGGATCAGCGGCCCCCAATCGGTGCCGCCATGTTCGATCACGAGCACCGACTTGCCGGCCTCTGCCAGCCGGTAGGCCACGGCACACCCGGCCGAACCGGCCCCGACAATGACGTAATCCGCCTCCATCTCAGCTTCGGTGATTCTGCAAAGGGTCAAGGATGCGCAGCACCGCGCGGATGCGCGGCTTGTCCTTGAGGCTTTGCGGAATCGCCCCCACCATGAGTGAGGTGTCTTTAGGCGCACAAGGCGCCCTCAAGCACCTCTCAGCAAAAACACAAACGCCCGCCACAAGCACAGCACTCGGGTAACGCCCCGCGTTTTTTGGCACGCGGGGTGGGTGGGCGGGAGCGTGCCAAAAAACGCGGCTCAAAACGGCGCCTCCAGATCGTCCATGCGGACAAAGACCGACTTCAGCTGCGAATAGTGTTCCACCGCCGCCTTGGAATTCTCCCGCCCGACGCCGGACAGTTTGGACCCGCCAAAGGGCACCTCCACGGGCGCGTCGTTATAGGTGTTGATGTAGCAGGTGCCCGCCTCGAACGCCGCCGCCACCCGGTGCGCGCGGGCCATGTCGCGGGTGAAAACCCCCGCGGACAGACCAAATTCGGTGGCGTTGGCGCGGGCCAAAACCTCTGCCTCGTCCTCAAAATCCAGCACCGCCATCACCGGGCCAAAAATCTCTTCGCGCGCGATGGTCATCTCGTCCGTGACCCCGGCAAAGACCGTGGGCTCCAGAAAGAAACCGTCCCCCTCCACGCGCTTTCCGCCAAGCACCAGGTCCGCGCCTTCCTCGATCCCTTTGGCGATATAGCCTTCGACAATTTCGCGCTGGCGGGCGCTAACCATCGGGCCAAAGGAGGTCTCCGGGTCCATCGGATCGCCGAGCTTTGCGTTTTGCACCCGCTCTACAAGCCGGGTCAGGAAGGCCTGGCGCATTCCCGCCTGCACAAAGACCCGCGTTCCGTTTGAGCAGACCTGCCCCGAGGAATAGAAATTGCCAAGGATCGCGCCGGAGACGGCGTTGTCCACATCCGCGTCGTCGAAGATGATCAGGGGCGACTTGCCGCCCAGCTCCATCGTGACGTGTTTGATCCCCTGGGCTGCCGCCGCATAGACCTTGCGCCCGGTTGGCATGGAGCCAGTGAGCGAGACCTTGTCCACCCGCGCATCCTCAACCAGCGCTGCCCCCACGGCCCCGGCACCCTGCACCACGTTGTAAAGCCCCGCGGGCAAGCCCGCTGCATGCAGGATCTCAGCCACTTTCAGCGCGCAGAGCGGCGTTGTCTCGGACGGTTTGAACACCATCGCATTGCCTAAGCTGAGCGCCGGCGCACCCTTCCAGCACGCGATCTGCGTGGGGTAGTTCCACGCGCCGATCCCCACGCAGACCCCCAGCGGCTCGCGCCGCGTGTAGGCCCAATTGCCGTGGCCCAGATCGATATGCTCGCCCGTGAGAGACGCAGCGAGGCCACCGAAATATTCCAGCGCGTCGGCGCCGGAGGTGGCATCAACCACGCTGGTCTCCGCGTACGGTTTGCCCGTGTCGTAGGTTTCCAGAACGCTGAGGGCGTGGTTCCGCTCCCGCATGATCTCCGCCGCGCGGCGCAGGATACGGCCCCGTTCGGTGCCGCTCAGCCGGGCCCACTTCGTTTGGGCCCTCTTCGCGGCGGACAGCGCCTTGTCGATGATTGAAGGCGTGGCAGCGTGCACGCGGGCGACCACTTTGCCAGTGAAGGGGTAGATCACCTCGATCACGTCGCCCTTCGTGTCCTCGACATATTGGCCGTCGATGAAATGGCTGGCGGTGGGTTGGGTGTCGTAGGTCATTGGATTCTGTGCCTCCGGCGGGGATTTTTTGGAACAGAGAAGGGGGGACCTATTCGCCTCTGGGGAAGCGGGCGCGCTCTTCGAGCTTGTTGAGGTCGAGGTGGTTGCGCATGTAGCGCTCGGATGCCTGTTGAAGGGGCTGGTAGTCCCAGGGGTAGTAGCCGCCTTGCCGCAGCGCATCATAGACGACCCAGCGGCGGGCTTGGCTGGCGCGGACTTCGGCGTCAAAGCGGGCGAGGTCCCAGCGGGCCTCGGACTTGGTGCGCAGTGCGGTGAGGGTGCCTTGGTGTTCGGGCGCTTCGGCGAGGTTGGCCCGCTCGTGCGGATCATCGTCCAAATTGAAGAGTTGGTCGGGGTCCAGCGCGCAGCGGGTGTATTTCCAAGGCCCATAGCGCAGGCAGACGAGCGGGGCATAAGACGCTTCCGCCGCGTATTCCATCGCCACCGGAGCCTCGCGCGCCGCGCCCCGGCCTTGGGGGACGAGGCTTTGCCCCGTGGTCCAGGGGGCGACGTCGGACATGTCCACGCCCGCCAGATCGCAAAGCGTCGGGCAGACGTCGATCGTGCTGACCGGGTCGGTGACCAGACCCGCCGCCATCCCCTGCGCGGCGATCATCAGGGGCACGCGGGCGGAGCCTTCATAGAAGGACATCTTGAACCACAGCCCCCGCGCGCCGAGCATATCGCCGTGGTCGGAGACAAAGAGGATGATTGCCTCTTGCCGTGTGCCCTCCAGCGCCTCCAGCACTTCGCCGATCTTGTCGTCGAGGTAGGAGATGTTCGCGAAATAGGCGCGGCGGGAGCGGCGGATATCGTCTTCCGAAATGTCGTAGCTGCGCCAGTCATTGGCATCAAAGATGCGCTGGCTGTGCGGGTCGTGGTCTTCGTAGGCCAGTGCGGGCACCTCCGGCAGAAGGTGCGCGCAATCCTCATACAAATCCCAGTATTTCTTGCGCGCCACGTACGGGTCATGCGGGTGGGTGAAGGACACCGTCAGGCACCAAGGCCGCGCGGGATCACGGGCCAGGTCATAGACCTTGCGCGTGGCGTGATAAGCAACCTCGTCATCATATTCGAGCTGGTTGGTGATCTCGGCCACGCCCGCGCCCGTGACGGAGCCCATGTTGTGATACCACCAGTCGATCCGCTCCCCGGGTTTGCGGTAATCTGGGGTCCAGCCGAAATCGGCGGGGTAGACATCTGTGGTTAGCCGCTCTTCAAAGCCGTGCAGCTGGTCGGGGCCAACGAAGTGCATCTTGCCCGCAAGGCACGTGTGATAGCCCGCGCGGCGCAGGTGGTGGGCGTAGGTGGGGATGTCGCTGCGGAACTCGGCCGCGTTGTCATAGACCCCCGTGACCGAGGGCAACTGGCCCGACATGAAGGCCGCGCGCCCCGGCGCGCAAAGCGGTGAGGCGGTGTAGGCATTGGCAAAGCGGGTGCTGCGCGCCGCCAGTTTCTTGAGGTTTGGCGCGTGCAGCCAGTCCGCGGGACCGTCGGGGAACAGCGTGCCGTTCAGCTGGTCCACCATAAAGATCAAGATGTTGGGTTTGCTCATGTCGTCCACTTGTCCAGCGCCTTTCGCGCAACATCTTCGGCCCCGCCAGCGCCGGTGAGCGCCGCGCGCAGGTAGAGCCCGTCAATCAGTGCGCCCAGCATCGCCGCCACCACGTTCGGGTCATCGCAAAGCGGGCGCAGCGCGTGGCGCAGGTTGCTGTGCAACCGGGTTTGGTAGATGTGCAGCAGCCGCTGCATCTCGGGCCGGTCCGCAGCCTGGGCGTAGAGTGTCATCCACGCGCGGACGGTTTCGGGGTCAAAGCAGGACGGCGCGAAGCTGGCCGCAATGATCGCCTCTGCCCTTTCGCGCGGGCTGTTTGCCGCGCGCAGGGCCGCGCGTACCTCCGCCCCGAAATCGCGCAGGATACGCCGCATGGCAGAGGCGAGGATTTGGTCCTTGCCGCCAAAATAGTGATGCGCCAGCGCGCTGGACACACCCGCCCGCCGCGCAATGCGGGCGACGGTCACGTCAAGCGATCCGGCCGCGCCAATCTCTGCGATCGTGGCGGTCTCAAGCGCGTCGCGGCGCAGCGGCTCCATTCCCTGCTTTGGCATGTATCAGAGGGTGGTTTTTATTGACTGACGAGTCAATCAAGAAAGGATTAGAGCTTCGTCGCCGGGGTTGGCGGCGTCGTGGCCCGCCCCCTCAGCTGCGCCTCGCGGAAAGTGATGAACGTCACCGCGCCGAGGATGCACAGGCCCCCGAGGATGACGAAGGCATCCACCGCCTCGGCGAAGACGAAATAGCCCAGCACCGTCGCCCAGACGAGCTGCAGGAAGGTGATCGGCTGGGTCACCGTCACCGGCGCGGCGGCAAAGGCAAGCGTCATCGTGTAATGCCCCGCGGTCGCGAAACAGGCCACAAGGAACAGCAGCGCCACGTCCTCCCAGCTGGGCGTGACCCAGACGGCGATGGCAAAGGGCGCAAGGAACAGGGTCACAAAGATCGACAACATCGCCACCACGATGGAGGCAGGCAGCTCATCCGCTGCGATCTTGGCCGTCAGGTAGCTGCCCGCAAAGACCACGCCCGCCAGCAGCATCGCCCAGTGTCCCGGCGCGACCTCGCGAAAGCCGGGGCGCAGGATGATCGCCGTGCCGACCAGCGCCACCACCACCGCCGCAATGCGCCGCGCGGCCAGCCGTTCGCCCAGAAACAGCGCGGCGCCGATGCTGACATAGACCGGGGCGAGGTAGTTCATCGCCGTGACTTCGGCGATGGGGATGCGCGTCATGGCAAAGAACCACAGCATCACGCCCAGTGCGTGGCACGCCCCGCGGACTGAAAACAGCGTCCATTGGCGGCGGGTGAGCCGCATGGCAAGCAGACTGCGCGCCACCGGCAGCAAGAAGACAAGGCCGAGCAGGTAGCGCAGAAAGGCCGATTGCGCGGGCGGCACCTCGGGCCCCATGTATTTGACAATCGCCGTCACCGCGACAAAGCATAGGCCCGTCGCCAGCATCCAGAAGATGCCGCGCAGTGGATCGCTTGGGGTGGTCGTCATAGCGCCATAGGTTCAGATGGCTGCAAGCTGTGCAACCCTGCGATCAGCTTTGCGTGATGATCTGCATTGCAAACCTTGGCGTATATCTCAGCAAGGCCCATATGGGCCCAACCAAGACGTTCAAGAACAAGGAAAAAGAACAATGTTGGACGACACACAAACCATCGGCCTTACGGCGCGCGAACTGGAGTTAATCGAGGCGGCGCTGCAGACGCAGGAGAAGATCCTGAGCGTGCAAAGCCGCGCGGGCGGCGGACAGGCCAAGGCGCGGCTGGCCGATCTGCAAGGCGTGCAGCGGCGCATCCGGGGGATGGTCCCGAAAGAGCCGCGCGTGCCCCTGTGGACGCGGATATTGCGGGCCCTGCCCTGCCCGCGCTGCGCCGAAGCCTGAGGCGGAAAGGCTCAGCCCAGCTGGGCCATCACCGCGTCAGTCGCCTCGAAATTGGTGGTGACGTTCTGAACGTCATCATCATCCTCAAGCGCATCAATCAGCTTCATCAGCTTTTCCATGCCGTCCAGGTCCATCTCGGTCGTGGTGGTGGGGCGCCAGACCAGCTTGGTGGACTCAGATTCGCCCAGTTCCGCCTCCAGCGCACTTGAGACGTCGTTCAGGTCACTGTCGGCGCACCATATCACGTGCCCGTCCTCGGCGCTTTCCACATCCTCTGCGCCCGCCTCGATGGCGGCCATCATGACGGTGTCTGCGTCGCCCACATCGGCCGGGTAGGTCACCGCGCCCTTGCGCTCGAACATGAAACCGACGCTGCCCGTCTCCCCAAGGTTGCCGCCGTTCTTGGAAAAGGTCGAGCGCACGTTGGACGCAGTCCGATTGCGGTTGTCGGTCATCGCCTCAACGATCACCGCGACGCCGTTCGGGCCATAGCCCTCATACCGGATCTCTTCGTAATCCTCACCGTCCCCGGCCTGGGATTTCTTGATCGCGCGTTCGATGTTGTCCTTGGGCATGGACTGGCCCTTGGCCTCTTTGACCGCAAGGCGCAGGCGCGGGTTCTTGTCCGGGTCCGGATCGCCCATCTTGGCCGCGATGGTGATCTCCTTGGAGAGCTTCGAGAACAGCTTCGCCCGCAGCTTGTCCTGCCGTCCCTTGCGATGCTGAATATTCGCCCATTTGGAATGGCCCGCCATGTCCGCCTCCTTGCCCTGACCTGCGCCGCCGGTTTTTAGTTCAGCGCCAAGCGCTGGGCAAGGGAGGGCGCGCAATTGCGCACGGGGGATGTGCGGTGTCCTTTGGGGTCATGGCGCTAGGGTTGGTTTTATTAGGAGGAAACGCGCATGGGCGTGATGATCGACGGCACCTATCAGGTGGAAGACCCCGGCCCTGGCACGACGGTGCAGGGTCATTACGAGCGCGCGCGCAGCACGTTGCGGGACATGGGGCTGAGCGATGACCCCTCCCGCTACCACCTTTATGTCGCGTGGAACTGCCCGTGGGCCCACCGGGCGCTGCTGGTCCGCGCCGCGCTGGACCTGCCGATCACGCTCTCCATCGCTAGGCCCGCGCGCACGGATCAGGGCTGGGTGTTCGACGCAGAAGGCCCCTTTGCCGATCTCCTCCTTGGCGTGCGCGCGCTGCATGAGGTCTACGCGCGCCAGACGCCCGCCTACACGGGGCGCATCACAGTGCCCGTGCTCTGGGACAAGCAAACAGGCCAGATCGTCAACAACGAAAGCGCGGACATCGCCCGGATGCTGTCCGAAGTCTTTGACCCGGAACGCCGTCTGATCCCCGCGGCGCAGCTTGAAGAGATCGACCGCTGGAACGCGCACATCCACAAGGCCATCAACAACGGCGTCTACCGCGCCGGGTTCGCCCGCACCCAAGCGGCTTATGATGAGGCCGTGCACGCCCTCTTCGACGCGCTGGACGGGCTGGAGGCGCACCTTGTACACAACGACACCCTGACCGGCAGGGCGGTGACCGAAGCCGATCTGCGCCTGTTCCCCACCCTTGCCCGGTTCGACGTCGCCTACCACTACGCGTTCAAATGCAACACTCGCCGCCTGCAGGACTACCCAAACCTATGGGACTACGCCCGTGCCCTTTACGCCCTGCCCGGTGTTGCAGAGACAGTGAAACCCGACATCTATAAAGCCGGCTATTTCTCCAAATCCGAGCTGCGCAACCCGCTGGGTATCGTGCCAGCCGGCCCCTCGATAAACTGGACGGAACCCACGACCCGCTCGTTGAAGTGGCCATCCTAGCGCCCCCCGTTTCTTCTGGCCAAAAATATGCCGGGGGGTTTGGGGGGCTGGCCCCCCAGCGGGTCGAACCAGGCGCAGCCGGTCCGAAACCCCTTACATCTGCGCCAGCTTGCGCCCCTCCACGGTCGCCTCTGCTGCCGCCGCGACACGCTTGGCCCGGGTCGCATCCGTCTTGGCCAGCTTGACCCAGCGCAGCACATTGCGCCGATAGGATGGGGCCAGCGCATCCCAGTCCCCCCGCGCGGGGCCCAGCGCCGCGTGCAGATCGGCAGGCACTTCCAGCCGGTCCACATCCGCCATGAAGTCCCACAGACCGCTCGTCTTGCCTGCGGCAACAGAGGCCGCGCCGGGCGGCATCATCCGCCCTTCGGCTTCCAGCCTTTCCGCGCGGTCCTTGTAGCTTTGCGCCCAATGCTGGACGCGGCGCGGGGTGATCAGCTGCGCGGTCCGTTCGTCATCCACGACGAACCGGCGCCCGTCGATCCAGCCATAGGCGACCAGCGCATCCAGAACAGCATCCCGGCTGACATATTTGTCCTGCGTCGCCGCCTTCCACGTGATCAGCAGCGCACCATCCGTGCTGTGATGCGCCGCCAGCCAGGCCCACAGCGCTGGCGCGGATGTCACTTCAACCTTTGGCACGTCCGGTAAAGCCGTCATCATTCTCCCCTTGTGCCGCCCCACTGACCGCTAAATGGTGCGGGCATGACCACCGACCAGATCATCCTCTTCACCCTTTTCGGCGCTGTTTTTGCCCTGCTGATCTGGGGCCGCTTCCGTTATGATATCGTCGCGCTCAGTGCGCTCCTTCTGGGCGTTGTCCTCGGCGTCGTGCCGGAGCAGGACGCGTTCTCCGGCTTTGGCCACCCGGCCACGCTGATCGTGGCGCTTGTGCTTGTCGTCTCGGCGGGGCTGGTGCGCTCCGGCGCGGTCTTTCTGATCACCCGTACGCTGATCGACGCATCCCGGAGCCTTGGCGCGCATATCGCGCTGATGGGCGCGGTGGGCGGGGTGCTGTCGGCCTTTATGAACAACGTGGCGGCGCTCGCGCTGCTGATGCCCGTTGATATCCAGACCGCGCAGAAGGCCAAGCGGGCGGTGGGGCTGTCGCTCATGCCGCTCAGCTTTGCGACGATCCTTGGCGGCATGGTCACGCTGATTGGCACACCGCCCAATATCATCATCGCCCAGATCCGCGAAGACCAGCTCGGTGCGCCCTTCCTGATGTTCGACTTTGCGCCCGTGGGCGGCATCGCGGCGCTGGCGGGGCTGGCGTTTGTCGCGCTGATCGGCTGGCGCCTGATCCCGGCGCGGGCGGATGCCTCGGGCGCGGGCGGGAGCGATGTGAGCGGATACATCGCCGAGCTGGTCGTGCCCGCGGGTAGCAAGCATATCGGCGCGCGCATCGCAGAGCTGGACGCGGAGGCCGAAAAGACCGACGTCGCCATCCTGGGCCTGATGCGCGATGGCAAACGGCGCTATGGGCGCGCCCGCAACTCGGCCCTGCGCGCGGGCGATGCGCTTGTGATCGAAGCCTCTCCCGATGCGCTGGACGAGTTCCGTTCGGCCACCGGGCTGGCCCTTGCCGATGCCAAGCGCGAAGAGGCCCTGCGCGCGGGAGGCGACGGCGTCGAGATCATCGAGGTTGTGGTGACCGAAACCTCCCGCCTGATCGGGCGCAGTGCGCAGGCCGTCGGCCTCAGCTGGCGCCAGAACACCGTCCTTCTGGGGATCAGCCGCGAGGGCAAGCGCATCACCTCGCAAATCCGCAAGACCGACATCCGGACAGGCGACATCCTGCTGCTGCTTGTGCCCACGGGCCACGGGCCGGACGTGACAAGCTGGCTTGGCGCGCTGCCGCTCGCGAACAGGGGTCTGGCGGTAACGGCGGATGACAAGGTCTGGCGCGCCATTGGCCTTTTCGCCGCCGCGGTGGCTGCGGCCTCTTTTGGCCTGATCTACCTGCCCATTGCGTTGGGGCTTGTCGTCGTGGCCTACGTGCTGGCGCGGATCGTCCCCTTGTCAGAGCTTTACACCCATATCGAATGGCCCGTCGTGGTCCTTCTTGGTTCAATGATCCCGCTCGGCGCGGCGCTGGAGACCTCGGGCGGCACCGCGCTGATTGCCGGGGCGCTCACGGACCTGACAACCGGCCTGCCTGCCTGGGCGGTGCTGACGGTGCTGATGGTCGTGACAATGACCCTGTCGGACGTGCTGAACAACACCGCCACGACCATCGTCGCCGCCCCCGTAGGGATCGAGATGGCGCGCACGCTCGGCGTCTCCCCCGATCCGTTCCTGATGGCGGTCGCGGTGGCGGCCTCGGCTGCCTTTCTCACCCCCATCGGACACAAGAACAATACGCTGATCCTTGGCCCCGGGGGTTACCAGTTTGGCGATTATTGGCGCATGGGCCTGCCGCTGGAGATCATAATCATCGCCGTGTCAATCCCCGCGATCCTCGTCTTCTGGCCGCTTTGACGGCTGGGTGACACCGACGCGGTTTCACCTTAAGGCTAAACACCTGCCATCCCGCGCTGGCCTGCTTTGCGCGTCGCAAAGCCGGGCTGTGACCGGGCGTCAGCGTTGCGTGCTGGCTACGCCGCCGCTTAACGTGTCGCCGGGAGGACGGAGATGGAATTTCTGATCAACGTGGTGCTGCCACTGTCGCTGGCGGTAATCATGCTCAGCCTTGGGGTCGGGCTGACACTGGGCGATTTTGCGCGGGTGCTGACCCGGCCCAAAGCCTTTGCCATCGGCGCGGTCAGCCAGGTCGCGCTGCTGCCGCAGGTGGCGTACGGGGTTGTCGCCGCCTTCGGGATCGCGCCCGAACTGGCGGTTGGTTTCATGCTGCTGGCCCTGTGTCCCGGCGGCGTGACATCGAATATGATCTCTCGCCTCGCGAACGGCGACGTTGCGCTCTCGGTCTCGCTCACGGCGGTGATCTCGCTGCTGGGTATCCTGACGATCCCGCTGCTGACGGCATGGTCCGTCGCGCATTTCCTGGGGGCGGACGCGCCGCCCGTGTCCATCACGGACCTGTCCATTGCCGTGTTCCTGATCACCACCGTGCCCGTCGCCATTGGCGTCGCCATCCGCCACTTTGCCCCTGGCGCCGCACGCGCCATCGACCGGCCCCTGTCGATGCTCGCCACGATCCTCTTTGTCATCATCGTGATCGCGGCGCTTGCCGGGAACTGGGCGCTGTTCGTGGACAATGTGGCGACCCTTGGCCCTGCGCTGATCGCGCTGCTCGTCGGTCTGATGGTCCTCGGCCTCCTGCTCGCGCGCGCCGCGGCGCTCAGCTGGCCAGAGACCAAGACGATCTCCATCGAGACGGGCATTCAGAACGCGACCCTCGGCATTGCCCTTGCCGGTATCATTGCGGGCCAAACGCAAGGGTTTTCCACCTTTGCCCTGCCCGCCGCCGTCTACGGCATCCTGATGTACCTCGTCGCTGCGCCCTTTGTGGCGTGGTTCCGCACCCGCTGAAAAGGAGCGCAATATGGACAGCGCAGACGCTATCATCGTGGGCACCGGCCTTGCGGGCCTTGCCGCCGCCGCCGAACTGGGGGATCGCGGCAAGCGGGTGATCATGGTCGATCAGGAACCGCGCAGCTTTATGGGCGGACAGGCGTTCTGGTCGCTGGGTGGGCTGTGCATGATCGACACGCCCGAACAACGCCGCATGGGCATCCGCGACAGCCGCGCGCTGGCACTGGGCGACTGGATGGGCAGCGCGCAGTTCGACCGGGACGAGGACTTCTGGCCGCGCAAATGGGCCGAAGCCTATGTCGACTTCGCCGCCGGGGAGATGCGCGAATGGCTGTACAAAATGGGCCTGCGCTGGTTCCCCGTAGTGGGCTGGGCGGAGCGGGGCGGGTCCTTTGCGGACGGGCACGGCAACTCGGTGCCGCGCTTTCACATCACCTGGGGCACCGGGCCGGGCAGTATCGAGCATTTCGTGCGGCGCTGCGAAGCACATGAAAAGGCAGGGTTTCTGGAGTTTCGCTTTCGCCACCAGGTCGACCGGATCGATATGGAAAACGGTGCGGCCAAAGGGGTCAGCGGCTCGGTCCTGGCCGAGGACAACGCGGCGCGCGGTCAGAAGACCAATCGTGACGTGGTGGGCGAATTTGACCTGCGCGCCCCGTCGGTGATCGTGACCTCCGGCGGGATTGGCGGCAATTTCGACATGGTGCGCAAGGTCTGGCCCACGGACCGCCTCGGTCCCGCGCCCAAGTCGATGGTCGCGGGCGTGCCGGCCCATGTGGACGGGCGCATGATCGGCATTTCGGAGGACGCGGGCGGGCATGTGATCAACGGCGACCGCATGTGGCACTACACCGAAGGCGTGCAGAACTGGGATCCGATCTGGCCCGCGCATGGCATTCGCATCCTGCCGGGGCCGTCCTCCATGTGGTTCGACGCGGAAGGCAACCGCTTTGCACCCCCTGCCCTGCCGGGGTTCGACAGCATGTCGACGCTGAAGATGATCCTTGAGACGGGGTATGAATACAGCTGGTTCGTGCTGACCCAGAAGGTGATCAAGAAGGAATTCGCGCTGTCGGGCTCCGAGCAGAACCCCGACTTTACCTCCAAATCCTGGATGGAGGTGATCCGCCAACGCATCCTGAGCGGGTCAAAGGCGACGGGCCCGGTGGAGGCGTTCAAGGAACGGGGGCAGGATTTCGTTGTGGCGCAGGACCTTGCTGGCCTCGTGCGCGGGATGAACCAGGTGGCGGGCGGAAGCCTCATCACCGAGGAAAAGCTGCGCCTGCAGATCGAGGCGCGCGATGCGCAGATCGACAACCCGTTTTCCAAGGACGCGCAGATCATGGCGATCCACGCCGCGCGGAACTATCGCGGTGACCGGCTGATCCGGACGGCGAAACCGCACAAGTTCCTCGACCCGGCCAACGGCCCGCTGATCGCGGTCAAACTGCACGTGCTGACCCGCAAGACGCTGGGCGGGCTGCAAACCAACCTCGACAGCCAAATGATCGGCGCGGATGGCGCGGTGGTTCCGGGCCTCTTTGCCGCGGGCGAAGTCGCGGGGTTCGGCGGCGGCGGATATCACGGCTACAACGCGCTCGAAGGCACCTTCCTTGGCGGCTGCATCTTTTCGGGCCGCGCGGCGGGCCGGTCAGAGGCGATTGCCTGAAGGGCGGGCTTTTCTTGCAAGAAAAACCCCTACGCGATCCTTCAAGGATCGCCCTCGTGGACGGGTTCTTCCCCGAAAAACAGGGGCGGGCCGGGCGGCGCGGGCAGGGTCCAGCAGGCCGCGATCAGGTGATGCTCCCCCTGTTCCCAGCCCGCAACGTCGCGGATGAAGCGGCGGCGCCATCTGCCGTTCACCCAGATCGGCACACGCAGCAGGTCGATATCCACGTTGTGGCCCGCCGCGTGCCGCGCGCGGTGCAGCACGGTGCTCAGGCGGCGTTCCACCCGCTCTGCCGCCTGCGCCCGGCGCCCCGCAAAGACAACCAGCACGGGATAGCGTTCCTGCACAAAGCCGCGCACAAGGATATCGCCGCGCCTGTTGCGGGCCACCTGCGGGACAAGCGCAACCTCGAGCCCGCGCGGCGCGCAGCGAAACAGCCCTGCGTCCTCAGAGGCGGGGGTCACATGCGATGGGTGACGGCGGCGGTCTGACATTCCAAGGGCCTCGGCAAGAGGCCTGACCCTTAGCGCACCCGCGTTAACAGGTTCCGAACAGCGGACGTTTGATTGAGCGGCGCCGACACCAGCCTTTGATCCGCTCCAGCCGCCCTTGCAGCGCCTTCACGCCCAGCGCAGCACGGCCCGCGACGTGCAGCACCGCCCCAAGCCAAGACCGCTAAGGCGCCGCCAATCATGTGCCTGCGTGCCACCCTGCAGTTCCGTGTGCCAGGTGCGTCCCAGGTCAAAGCGGCCAGATAAACGGAATAATCGCCGAAGCCAGCAGCCCAATGCTCAGGTTCAGCGGGATGCCGACGCGCATAAAATCGGTGAACTTGTACCCCCCTGGACCGTAGACCAGCATGTTGGTCTGATAGCCGATGGGCGTTGCAAAGCTGGCTGACGCCGCGACCATGACCGCGACCACCAGCGGGCGCGCATCAAGGCCGAGCGCGCCGGCCAGCCCAATGGCGATGGGCGTCATCACAACGGCCACGGCGTTGTTGCTGACCAGTTCGGTCAGCACCGAGGTCAGCAGGTATATCGCCCAGATGATCAGGAAGGGCGGCAGGATGCTCAGCCCCGGCGCGATGGCCCCTGCGATCAGGGACACCGCGCCCGACGCCTCCAGCGCCGCGCCGATGGCCAGCATCGCAAAGATCAGCGCCAAGAGCCGCCCGTCGATGAAGGAAAACGCCTCATCTGCATCAATGCAGCGCGTCACAAGGACCACCGCCACCGCAATCACGCTGAGCGCAAGGATCGGCGCGACGCCAAAGGCTGCGAGGGCCACGATACCGATCAGCGCGGCGATCGCGATGGGCGCGTGGCCGCGCCGGAAGGCCCGGCCCGAAGGTTTGGAGACGTCGACCATGCCCATGTCCTGCGCAAGGCGCTGGATATCCTCCGGCGCACCTTCCAGCAGCAGCGTGTCGCCGACCCGCACCTCCAGATCGTCCAGCTGCCGCCCGATGTTCTGGTTCCGCCGGTGCACCGCCAGCGGATAGACGCCATAGCGGCGGCGCAGGCGCATTGCCCCGAGCGACCGGCCCACCATCTTGCAGCCCGGGGTGATCAGCACCTCGACCGTCGTCGTCGCCACGGCCGAAACCTGATCGACACGCTTGAGCTCTTTGTTGCGCTGAAGGCTGAGCAGTTCGGTCACCGCGGAGCGCAGCACGACGCGGTCGCCGACCTGAAGCTCGACCCCCTTGAGGTTGCGCCGCAGCGAGACATCGCCGCGCACCACGTCGATCAGGCGCACGCCGTCGCGCTTGAACAGCTGCACACCGGTAACCTCACGCCCGATCAGGTTGCTTTCGGGCGGAATCACGGCCTCGGTAAAGAACTTCATCTGGCTCTTGTCACTCAACAGGCCCGCCATAGAGCTGCGCTCGGGCAAGAGCAGCGGGGCCACAAACCGCAGGTAGATCATACCCCAGATCACGAGGATGATGCCCAGCGGCGTGACCTCAAAGATGGTGAAAGGCGCCAGCCCATTGCTGCGCGCAACCCCGTCGACCAGCAGGTTGGTCGAGGTGCCGATCAGCGTGAGGGTTCCGCCGAGGATCGCCGCGTAAGACAGCGGGATCAGCAGCTTGGACGGGGCAAGGCCCATCGTTTTGGCCAGCTGGATAAAGACAGGGATCATCACAACGACGACGGGCGTGTTGCTGACAATCGCACTGGCAAAGACGACAAAGGCCATCAACAGCACAATCGCCAGCGCCGGGTTTACCTTGGCCTGTCGCGAGGCAAGCCCGGTGAAGGCATCAAGCGCTCCGGTGCGCACCAGCGCGCCCATGATGATGAACATCGCCGCGATGGTCCAAGGGGCCGGGTTGCTCAGCACACCCAGCGCTGCCTCATAGGGCAGCACGCCAGAGATCAGCAGCGCGGCAACCCCGCCGATGGCGACAACCTCGGTTGGCAGGACCTCACGCAGAAAGAGAGCAAACATGACCGCGACAACGGTCAGGGTCAGGATCGCCTCGCCGGTTTGGGACAGCTCGAATAGGCCCATTTCTGGCGGCCCTTATTGTGAGTTTGTTCTGCGGGATAATCGCCTATGGCACCGCCCGCTGCAAGCGCCGCGGCTGCACCAGCGCCATGCCGATCAGCATCAGCGCGAGCGCGGCCCAGACGGTGGGCGGGTAGGATTCGTCCAGGATCGCCCGCGCCCAGAACACGCCCGTCACAGTCACCAGATAGCTGATCATCACGGCAAAGACCGGCCCCGCCGCGTTCACCAGCCAGACATAGCCGGTATAGACAAGCACGTGGATCACGGATGAGGCGATGTGCGCCCATTCGGGCTGGCCGTAGGGCTGGAGCGGAGTGATCCACTGGCCCGCACCAATCGCGAGGGGAAACGTAATGATCATGCCGACAAGCGAGGCACCCCACAGCACCTCCACCGGGTCCAGCCCGGCGGTGCCCCAGCGGGCCACATAGTTGCCCTCAAACGCGTAGCAAAGGCCCGAGATCAGCGCGATGCCAACCCAGATGACGGGGATCGCGCTGCCCAATTGCAGGTTTGGCAGCACAATGAGCGACACGCCGAACAGCCCCGCAACAAGCCCGCCAAAGCGGCGCAGCTCGAACCTGTCAAGGCCGAGGGCCAGCGCCATCGGGAAGGCAAACATCGGGATCATCGACAGCAGGATCGACAGCACGCCCGACGGCAGGTGCACCGCCGCCTGATAGCTGAAGGAGTTCGGAACAACCGAGCCGATCATCGCAATCGCGAAATAGACCCAAAGCGCGGAGCGGCTGAGCGGCAGTCCCTTGCCGCGCGCGAGGCCAATCAGGCTCATCGTCAGAAAGCCGATGGCCATTTGCCAAAAGAGGAGGCCAAAATGCTGATAGCCCGTGCTGACCGCGATTTTGGTCAGCGGCATGGTCAGGCCCCAGCCCGCGCCAAAGAGGAGCAGCGCACCGAGGTAGAAAAGAACCTGCCGTGCGCTCATGGCACCGAAGCCTCCAACAGCCCGCCCTGCCGGACCATCACGGCGCGGGTGGCTTTGCCGGTGGCATCGTCAGTTTCCACATACAGGCCCGACAGCGTCGCCTCGCCCAGCGCGGGGGTGAAACGGTCCTTTGGCATCCCGGTGATGAAGCGGCGCAGGGGCTCGTCCCGCTGCATCCCGATAACAGAGTTGTAATCACCGCACATGCCCGCATCGGTGAGGTAGGCCGTGCCGCCCCGCAGGATCATCGCATCCCCGGTGGGCACATGGGTATGCGTGCCGACCACGACGCTCGCCCTCCCGTCGCACCAATGGCCCATCGCCATCTTTTCGGACGTCGCCTCGCAATGGATATCCACGAGGATCACATCGGCCTGCCCGCCGAGGGGGTGGGTCTTGAACACCCGCTCCAGCGCGCTGAAGGGATCGTCAAAGGGACGCTTCATGAACACCTGGCCCAGCGCTTGCGTGACCAGCACCTGTTTGCCATTTGCCGCTTTGAACAGGCCAAACCCCCGCCCCGGCGCCGCTTTGGAAAAGTTCAGCGGGCGGATAATGCGCGGCTCTGCCTCGATGAAGGCGAGCATATCCTTCTGGTCAAAGGCGTGATCGCCCAGCGTGATGACGTCCGCCCCCGCCTCAAGTATTGCGGCAGCATGTGCGCCGCTGAGGCCCATGCCAGAGGTCGCGTTTTCCCCGTTCACGACAACGAAGTCGAGCGACCAGTCGTCACGCAGGCGGGGCAGATGTGCGGTGATGGCGGCCCGGCCGGAACGGCCCATGACATCGCCCAAAAAAAGGAGCTTCATGGCCTACCGATATGCGGCGTTATGGCTGGCCCGCAATGGATTCAGTGCCTCCGGCGGGAATTTTTTGGAAACAGAGAAGGATCAGAGGGTTTTTTCGTAACGCCAGACGTCCAGTGGGAACGGCCCGGCGCTGGTCTCCGCGTTGAGGCTTTCGGTGCGGGTGTAGGTCCATGCCGCCTTTTCGTAAAACCGCGCCGCGCGGGCGTTTCCGACCGAGCAGGCCAGCCAGGCCGCGCGGTGGCCTTGCGCGCGCAGGGCGTCTTCGGCCCCTGTCATCAGCCATGCCGCCAGCCCCGTCCCCCGCGCCTCCGGGTGGACGTAGAATTGCTCCAGCTCTCCATCCTCCAGCATGAAAAGCCCGCGAACGGCGCCGTCTTCCACGGCAAAACTTGTCGCCGCGCGGTGCAAATCCAGCCGCTGCCGGAAATTCGCTAGCGTGCGCAGCCTTGTCAGCCCCTCCGGCACGATGCTCGCGTGCCCGTCATGCCAGCCGCGCCACCACATCTGCGCCGCAGCGTCCATCATATCGTCCTGCGGCGGCACCAGCTTCATGGTATCTCCAGCACGTTTGCCTCAGTCACGATCATATCCAGCCTCTGATCCGTTGGCTCCATCGGCAGCTCCTCTGCCTCTTGTGCCGCCCAGGCAAAACCGATGGCCAGCACCGGCCCCGCCGCGCGCAGCCGCTCCAGCGTGCGGTCATAGAACCCGCCGCCGTAGCCTAGACGGCTGCCCTGACAATCGAAGGCAACAAGCGGCACAATCACGATTTGCGGGATCAGGAAGTCATCTATCGCTGGCACCTGTGCCCCAAACGGCCCGTCCCGCATCGGCCCCTCCGGCGTCCAGCGCGAGAAGTCCAGCGGCAGACCCGCCCCTGCGATCACCGGTACGCCCACCGGGCCGTAGGCGGCCGCTTCGGCCATCGCGGGCAGCGGATCAATCTCTGTCCGGATCGGCATGTAACCCGCCAGCGGCACGCCCCGGTGGCCCGCCAGCACCTCGCTGAGCACGCCCGCCGGGGCCGGATGGGAGCCATACGCGGCCTTGCGGCGGGCAAAGGCCGCCTTGCGCGCCGCCGCCTTCACAAAAGCACCGCGGCAGCAAGGCCAAGGAAGGCAAAGAAGCCGACAACGTCCGTCACGGTTGTCACGAATGCGCCGGAGGCGAGCGCCGGGTCGATCCCGATCCGCTCAAGGATGACCGGGATCACCGTTCCCGCCAGCCCCGCAACCACCATGTTCACCACCATCGCGGCGGCAATCACATAGCCCAGCGTAGGCGAGCCAAACCAGATCACGCCGACCACGCCCATCACCACGGCAAAGATCACCCCGTTGATCAGCCCCACAAGGCATTCGCGCCGGATCACCCGCCAGACGTTGCGGCCCGTCAAGTCTTTGGTCGCAATCGCCCGCACCGCCACGGTGAGCGATTGAGTGCCCGCATTTCCGCCCATCGAGGCGACAATCGGCATCAGCACGGCCAGCGCCACGATCTGCGCAATCGCCATCTCGAACTGCGCAATCACGAGGGAGGCGGCAATCGAGGTCGCAAGGTTCACCGCCAGCCAGGGCAGCCGCTGCTTCGTCGTCTCGATCACCCGGTCCGAAAGCGAGCCCTCGCCCACACCGGCGAGGCGCAGGATGTCTTCCTCGTGCTCTTCATCCAGCACGGCCATCGCATCGTCGATGGTGATAAGGCCAATCAGCCGCCCTTCCTCATCCACCACGGGGGCGGAGATCAGGTGATACTGGTTGAACGCATAGGCCACGTCGGATTCCATTTGCGTGGCGGGGATGATCTGGAACACCTCCTCGACAATCGCGGTCAGCTTCACGTCCCGGCGCGAGCGCATCAGCTTGCCCAGCGTCACATTGCCGATGGGGTGCAGGCGCGGGTCCACGAGGACGATGTGATAGAACTGCGTCGGCAGGTCTTTCTCTTCGGCGCTGCGCAGATGATCAATCGCGTCGCCCACCGTCCAATGCTCGGGCGCCATGACCACTTCGCGCTGCATCAGGCGGCCCGCGGAGAACTCGGGGTAGGTCAGCGCCTGCTCGACCGCCGCCCGGTCCGCATCCGGCAGCGCGCCAAGGATCGCTTCGGCCTGCGGCTCTTCGAGGTCTTCGACAAGATCCACAACGTCGTCGCTGTCCAGATC
The DNA here is from genome assembly GCA_039817385.1 of Pseudomonadota bacterium. Classification (GTDB taxonomy): domain Bacteria; phylum Pseudomonadota; class Alphaproteobacteria; order Rhodobacterales; family Rhodobacteraceae; genus JBCBCP01. The sequence goes on from JBCBVY010000003.1 coordinate 45,440, forward strand.
GCGCACCGCCTCGGCCAGAACCGACGGCTTGAGCACCGCGATCACCTCCTCGCGGATGCTTTCGTCCAGCTCCGAGAGGATGTCGCCGTCAAACTCCCGGTCATAAAGGCGAATCAGGCGCGAGCGGTCAAAGGCGTTGATCTGCTCCAGAAGGTCGGCAATGTCGGCAGGGTGCAGCGGGTCCAGTTGCTCCGTTAGCCCCGCCTGATCATCGATGTCGACCGCATACATGATCCGCGACACAGCCCGCGCATCAAGTACATAGCCCTCCTCGGCCTGCGTCTGATCGCTCTCTGGGCTTTGATCGGACATGGCGGCCTCCTGACAAGCTGCGCGGAACATAGGCGCGTGCCATGCCCCCCGCAAGCTGCTAGCACGGTGGGCATGGACCTGATCTGCGGCCCCCTTCTGCTCTGCGATGGCAACCCGTTTGATGACCCGGACCGCGTGCGGATCGACACGGGCGGCGCGGTGCTGATCAACGGCGGGCTGATCGCGGCGGTGGGTTCGGCGGATAAGCTGAAGGCCGCGCACCCGCAGGCCAAACGGCACGAGGCGCAGGGCCTGATCTGCCCGGGCTTTGTCGATGCGCATGTGCACTATCCGCAGACGGCGATCATCGCGTCCTGGGGCAAGCGGCTGATCGACTGGCTGAACAGCTACACCTTCCCCGAAGAGATGCGCTTTGCCGATCCGCGCTACGCGGCGGAGATCGCGGCGCGCTATCTGGACCTCGCGCTCGCGCATGGCACCACGACGATGTGCAGCTATGCCACGATCCACCCCGCCTCGGTCGATGCGTTTTTTGAGGCTGCTGCGGCGCGGGGCATGCGCACCGTCGCGGGCAAGACCTGCATGGATCGCAACGCGCCCGAAGGGCTGCGCGACACGGCGCAAAGCGCTTACGAGGGCAGCGCCGCCCTGATCGCCCGCTGGCACGGGACCGGGCGGGCCAGCTACGCGATCACGCCGCGATTTTCCCCTACCTCGACGCCGGAACAGCTGGAGGCGCTTGGCGCACTTTGGGCGGCGCACCCGACCTGCCTGATGCAAACACATCTGAGCGAGCAGCTGGACGAGATCGACTGGGTCCGCGGCCTCTACCCGCAGGCGCGCGACTACCTGGACACCTATGAAGCCCACGGCCTGATTGGCGCGCGCGCCCTCTTTGGCCACGCCATCCACCTTGCGCCGCGCGAGGTGGACCGGCTGACCGAGACCGGCGCCGCGCTTGCCCATTGCCCGACCTCAAACACCTTCATCGGATCGGGCCTGATGGACGTCGCTGGCCTTGCCGCGCGCGGCATCCCGATCGGGCTTGCCACGGACACCGGCGGCGGCTCCAGCTTTTCGATGCTGCGCACGATGGCCGCGGCTTACGAAATCGCCCAGCTGCGCGGCACCGCGCTGCACGCGAGACACCTGATGTGGCTCGCCACCGCAGGCGCCGCCCGCACGCTGCACTTGCAAGACAAAGTCGGCCGCATCGCTCCGGGGATGGAGGCCGACCTGACGATCCTCAACCTCGCCTCCACCCCCGCCATCGCCCAGCGCACAGCAGAGGCCAAGGATATCTGGGACGCGCTCTTTGCCACCATCATGATGGGCGATGACCGCGCGATTGAGGCCGTGTGGGTGGGCGGCGTTCCTTCTTCTGGCAAAAAATACCTCGGGGGTTTGAGACCCGCCCGATAGGCGCTTTGCGGCGCAAAGCTGCCGAAAGGGGGCATAGCCCCCATCAGCAAAATAATATCGAATCCGCGCAGCGGTCCTTCGGATCAGACCACCGGTTCAAACCATAAGCCCGCGCGCCAGCGCCCTTTGCCGCGCCAGAACAGGCGCCAGCTCCAGCGTCGTGATATGCCCGTCCCGCACGACCTGGCGGCCCTCGACAAACAGATCACGCACCGACATGGGTCCGGCCAGCAGCAGCGCAGCCGGATCCCAGCTTCCTGCGCTCTCAACCCGGCTGACATCCCAAACCGCAATATCCGCGCGCATTCCTTGTGCAAGCGCACCAATATCATCCCGGCCCAGAACGCGCGCCCCGCCCAGCGTTGCGATCTCCAATGCCTCACGCGCGCTCATCGCGCTTGCCCCAAAAGCCACGCGTTGCAGCAACATGGCCAAACGCGCCTCGGCCATGATCTGACCGGTGTCATTGCTGGCCGAACCGTCCACGCCCAGGCCAACCGGCACACCCGCATCGCGCATTGCCCGGACCGGCGCAATACCACTGCCCAGACGGGTATTCGCGCTGGGGCAATGCGCCACCCCGGTGCCCGTGGCCGCAAAGAGCGCAATTTCGTCCGCGTCCAGCTTCACACAATGCGCGTGCCAGACATCCGGCCCGACCCATCCCAGATCCTCGGCATACTGCCCGGGCCGCTTGCCAAAACGTTCCAGCGAGAAGGCGATATCATCGTCGTTTTCCGCCAAATGGGTGTGCAGCCGCACTCCCTTATCCCGCGCCAAAAGCGCTGCGTCGCGCATCAACCCTTCGGACACGGAAAAAGGGGAACAGGGCGCCACACTGACACGGCACATCGACCCCGGGGCTGGGTCGTGGAACGCATCGATCACCCGGACCGTGTCGGCTAAGATCGCTGCTTCGTCCTCGACCACGCTGTCGGGCGGCAATCCGCCTGCGCTTTCCCCGATGCTCATCGCCCCGCGCGTCGGGTTGAACCGCAAGCCGATCTCTCGCGCCGCGGCAATCGTGTCGTCAAGGCGCACCCCGTTTGGGTAGAGATACAGATGGTCCGCGGACGTCGTGCAGCCCGACAGGGCCAGCTCAGCCAGACCCACCTGGGCCGAGACAAACATGTGCTCCGGCCCCATGCGCGCCCAAATCGGGTACAGCGTCTGGAGCCAGCCGAAAAGGCTGGTATCTTGAACCTCCGGCACCGCGCGGGTCATGCTTTGGTAAAGGTGGTGATGGGTGTTCACGAGGCCTGGGGTCAGAACGCAGCCCTGCACGTCCACAACCTCGGCGTCAACTGCGTCCAGCCCGTGGCCAAGGCCCGCGACCACCCCATCCTCAATCAACAGATCGGCGTCGGCCAGCTCGCGGCGGGCCGCGTCCATCGTCACGATCACCTGCGCGCCGCGCAGCAGAATTCGGCTCATTGTGCAGCTTTCAAAAGGGCCAGCGCCTCGGCGTGGATCTCGGGGTTCGCCGCCGCCAGCGCCCGGCCGCCCGCGTGGGCTGGCCCACCTTCCCAGTTGGTTACAATGCCGCCCGCTGCATGGATCAGCGCGATCGGCGCTTGGATGTCATAGGCGGCCAGCCCCGCCTCAATCACAAGGTCCACGTGGCCCGCCGCGACCAGCGCATAAGCGTAGCAATCCATACCATACCGCACCAGCCGTGCCTGCGAGGCAACCGCTTCAAAGGCGGCACGCTCCTCTGCGGTGCCGACCTCGGGGAAGGTGGTGAAAACAGTTGCCTGCCCCAAAGGCCGCGGGCCGCGGGTGTGCAACACGCTGTGCCCCAGCGGCCCGTGACAGGTGGCCCGCCCCGGCACGCCTAGAAACCGCTCGCCGATATAGGGTTGGTCGATGAGGCCCAGGCTTGGCCCTGCCGCCGTGCCCGCCGCAATCAGAACGCCCCAAGTCGGCGTGCCCGCGACAAAAGCGCGTGTCCCGTCAATCGGGTCCAGAACCCAGGTGATGCCGGACGTCCCGTCTTTTGTGCCAAACTCTTCGCCAAGGATTGCGTCATCGGGGCGGCATTGTGCGAGCACGGCACGCATCGCAAGCTCGGATGCACGGTCTGCTTCGGTGACCGGATCATAGCGGTCCGACCCTTTATTGTCGGCGGTCAAACCGCTTGCGCGAAAGTGGGGAAGGATGGCCGCGCGCGCAGCGTCTGCGGCCTTGTGGGCAACGGTCGCGAGGTCGTCGTAGTTCAGTGTCATAAAAGCCGGGTGCCACGAAAACGCGCCGCGCGGCAAGGCCTATAGGACAACGATATCAGGCGACGTCGCTCAAAACCCGGGCAAGCTCGAACAGGCGGCGCCGCTGGTTCTCAGGGATCGCGTAGTAGGACCGCACAAGATCGAGCGCTTCTTTGTCCTGCATCAGGTCGGTGGGCACGGCTTCGGCCGGGCGCGCGGCGGGCGCATTATCGCTTTGCAGCCCGTCGAAGAAGAACGCGACGGGCACGCCCATCGCCTCTCCGATGTCCCACAGGCGCGAAGCACTGACCCGGTTTGCCCCGGTTTCATACTTCTGAATTTGCTGAAATTTTATGCCAACGGTTTCCGCCAGCTTCTGCTGGGTCATCCCGATGAGCCAGCGGCGCTGCCTGATCCGTTGACCAACATGCTTGTCAACCTTGTGGGCCATAATATGGCTCCTCGCTTTGTCCCACCACACCTTAGAACAGGCGGCCAGACATGGACACGGCAGGACCACAAAACGCGTAGCCCCACGCCGAATTATGCGAAGTTATGGGACATATCGCCGAAAAAATCAACCTATAGTATCCAGACCGGCGAAATCCGCTCAATCCACGGTTTAGCTCGTGAGGGCGACAAGCTGCGGGCGCGCGGCACCTGCGGCGAAAGCACGGCGTAGAAATTCAGCAAGCGTATCATGCACTTCGCCCTTTGCCGTTTGCGCGCCGTAGAGGTTGATTTTCTGTGCAGGCAGGTCCGGAAGGGCGCCATTATGTTCGATCCGCACAAGGTGCGGCGGCTCGGTCCCTTCGATCATTGTGTGCACGGCGAGGTCCGCGCTGACCGTCGCTTCGATGGTGCGATCGCTTTCCGTTTCCACGATCACGTCCCAGGCGATTCCCGCCGTATCGAGCCGTTCGACAACTTTCGGCCGGAACGTGCACATACGGCCAAAGGCCAGCTTGAGCGGCCGCTGGCGCCAGGCTGAGCCATCGGGCGCGCCCACCCAGCACAGCGGCTTGGTGCAGAGCGTTTCCGCCCCGGCATCCGCGCCCACCTCGGTTGTCAGGATCATGTCGCAGGCACCCCGGGCAAACTGCGCCTTGAGCGCGCGGGTGTAAGAGGAGACCAGCTGCACCTGAACGCGCGGGAACGCCGCGTGAAACTGTTTCAACACCCGCGGGATCGCCGGGTAGACAATGTCATGAGGCACGCCCAGCGTGATCTCGCCCTCGTAGGCCTGATCGGTCAGGCGCGTGATCACCTCATCGTTCAGGGCCACCATGCGGCGCGCATAGACGAGAAGCTGCTCTCCGGCGGCGGTCAGGGCAATCGTGCGCCCGGAGCGGTCCAGAAGTTCGGTATCCAAAAGCTCTTCCAGCCGTTTAAGCTGCATGGAGACCGCCGATTGCGTCAGATGCAAGAAGCCCGCAGCGCGCGTGACCCCGCCCGAGTCCGCGACAGCCACGAAGGACCGCAAGGTGGTTATGTCCAGGTTACGCATCACACCTCCTGATGGTTCGCGTCACAAACATTCGTTTGAAGAATATGTCACCTTACCGCAGATACATCAACAGAAATGATCAAAGCGTGCCAACGCATCACATCAGGAAGAGGCTTCTCTCATGGCTTATATCTCTCACCCCCACCGCACCCACAGCGCCGCGCGCGGCCCGCGGCCTTCGTTCTGGACCCTCCTCGCCCTATGGCGCTCGCGCCGGGCGCTGGCGCGGCTTGATGCCCGCGCGCTAAAGGATATTGGGCTAAGCGCACAGGACGCAGCGCACGAGGCGGCAAAACCCATCTGGGACGTGCCGCACTATTGGCAGCGCTGAGGCCTTCGGGGTTCGGATGACCCGTCAAATTCGACAGGACGCCGCACCGAAACATCTTGAAAGCACGGCCCCAGGCACTGATATTCAGGTCAGAAATCCGCGCGGGTGTCCCGCGCGGGCAAGGTTGATCTGGAGGGCCAAATGGCTGAACTGAACACGATCCGGACCAGCGCTGGCGCGCGCGCGGCCGCGATTGACGAAGGACTGCGCGCACATATGAACAAGGTCTACGGCACGATGTCCGTGGGCATGCTGATAACCTTTGCCGTGGCCTGGGCGATCGGCTCCAATGATCAGTTGCTGAGCATCTTCCGTGACCCGATGACGCTGCAACCCAACATCCTCGGCTGGATCGCGATGTTCCTGCCACTGGGTATGGTCTTTGGCTTTGGCGCGGTGATGCGCCGGGCTTCGGCGGCTGGCGCACGGCTGTTCTTCTTTGTCTTCGCAGCGGCGATGGGCCTGTCGCTGGCTTACGTCTTTGCGGCCTTCACCGGCATCTCGATCGCGCAGACGTTCCTTGTGACGTCGATCGCCTTCGCGGGTCTCAGCCTTTACGGCTACACCACAAAGCGGGACATCTCCGGCTGGGGCAGCTTCCTGATCATGGGTGTGATCGGCCTGATTGTGGCGATCATCATCAACATCTTCCTGGGCTCGCCCGCGATCATGTTTGCGATCTCGATCCTGGGTGTGCTGATCTTCGCAGGTCTGACGGCGTATGACACGCAGAACATCAAGAACGAGTATCTCGCGCATGCTCATCACGGCGACGCGGAGTGGGTTGAGAAGTCGGGCATTCACGGCGCACTGAGCCTGTACCTGAACTTCATCAACATGTTCCAGTTCCTGCTGATGTTCCTCGGCCAGCAAGAGTAACGCGGAGCGTCTGACAAGACACAGTGTGGAAGGCCGGTGCGATGCGCCGGCCTTTTGTTTGGGGCGTCAGATTATTGGAATAATCTGCGCCCGGCTCAGAGGGTGCGCATCATGCGGATGGATGGAAAGCTGATGCCGTCCGCCAGCGGCACGTCGATGTGGCCTTGGGCGGTAAATCCAACCGCTTCGTAAAACGGGACGGCGGTATACGTCGCCCAGCATTCCATCTGGCGCACCCCGGCGCGGCGCGCCGCGTCAAAGCTGTGCTGCATCAAGCGGCGCCCGATGCCCCGGCGCAGGGCGCGGTCGTCGGTGACCACATGGCGGACGTGGCCTTTGGCGCGGCTCCGCCGGTCACGGGTCCAGCCCCCAGCGCCAAGGATGGTGCCGCCGTCTTCGGCCACGTAGTAGGTGCCGCAGGACAGAAGCTCGGGCCGTGCGCGGCTGATGATGGGCAAAGCGGTGACCAGCACAGATGGCGGGTAATCGGTTTTCAGCAGCTTGGGGTAGGTCCGTGCCAGCAACGCGTCGACGGCAGCGAGGTCGGCCTTGGTTGATGCTCTGATCTGCATGGTGTCGTCCCGAAATAAAAAAGCCGCGCGTGCGGCGCGGCTTGGGGGTGAGCAAGTGGTGGGGACGGGTGCCGCGGTGGGTCTAGTGCTATAAGCAGCGCGCTCAGGTTTCAACCGTGCGGCTGTCACGGTCCCTTTGGGACCATGACCTTGCCGCCGTCCCGTGTTCGGATGGGACCGAACACGGGCTACTTAATCTTGCCTTCCTTGTATTCCACGTGCTTGCGCGCGACCGGATCGTATTTCCGGATCGACATCTTTTCGGTCATCGTGCGCGCGTTTTTCTTGGTCACATAAAAGTGGCCGGTGCCCGCGGTGGAGTTCAGGCGGATCTTGATCGTGGTCGGCTTTGCCATGTCTGTCGTCTCCTGCTGCGGCAGGGGAGGCCCGCGCGCGAAAATCTGAAGCCCCGCTTCTACTGTCGCAGCGTGGGCTGTCAACCGGGAATCATGCGCGCGGGGGGCCTGTAAGCCGGATTCTGTCCCGGGGCGTGCGCCCCTTGGACGGCCATTCCTCTGTCGCACCGCTTACGCGGTGCGTATAGCTGCCAACCCGGACCTGCTGGGGCGCAAGGCAGCCCCGCCGCACGCGGCGCGCGGTCCCTATTTGGCATTGCTCCCGGTGGGGCTTGCCGTGCCGGTCCGGTTGCCCGTCCCGCGGTGCGCTCTTACCGCACCGTTTCACCCTCACCCCAGCGTCCGCGAGCGGGCGCGTAGGGCAGACTGTTCTCTGTGGCGCTGTCCCTGGGGTTGCCCCCGCCGGGCGTTACCCGGCACCGTTGCCTGCTGGAGTCCGGACTTTCCTCCCCTGCGTGTGTTCGCTCTGCGAAAGCGCGCAGAGCCCGGTAGGCGGGTTGTGATCGCGATGCGATCAGGTTCCGCCGAAAGGGCCCCGTTCGATTTGACAGAGCGAAGGTGCAGAAGCGGCCGTCCAGCCCCCCGCGCGCTGTGCCGTGTACGGGTTTGCCGGGTTGCGCGTCAATGGCTGGTGTGCGGCGAGTGGCAGTGCGGCCCTCCGGGAGGGATTTTTTGGAACAGAGAAGAGGCGGGTTGCTGTCAGGTCCAAAGCGCCGTGTGCCCCAGAGCGGTGTAATCCTCGGGGGCTAAAGGGCCGGTCGCATAAGGCCGGTAGCGCAGGCGCGTCGCCGCCAGAAGGTCGGCATCGCTGCATTCAGCGGTATAGCCGGCATGAGCGGCCGCCGCGCGGAAGCTGTCCGGCGCCGGGTCACCCGGCCCGTCATCATACCCCCGCCCTCCGGCAAGGCTTTGCGCCTCAAGCCGCGGCCAGTCGAAAAGCGGGCCGGGATCCCACTTGCGGCCCGGTGCCATGTCGGAGTGGCCGATGACGCCGTCGGACCGGATCGCCCAGCGCTCCATGATCTGCGGCAGAAGCGCTTCGAGCGCCTGCATGAGCGGCTCGGCAAATGGGGCGGTGCCGTCATTGTCCAGCTCGATCCCGATGGAGCGGGAGTTGATATCGTCCATCCCCATCCAGCTGCCCGTTCCGGCGTGCCACGCGCGCTGCGCTTCGTCCACGAGTTGCCAGCACGTGCCATCGGCGCCGATCAGGTAGTGCGCAGACACCTCTGCTGCGGGATCGCAAAGGCGGTGCAGCGCGGCCTCGGCGCTTTGCATCGCGGTGTAGTGCAGGACGATTAGGCTTGGTTTCAGCCCACCCTTGCGCGGGCCGAAATTCGGTGAGGGCGCGCGGATCAATTCCCTGCTGCGCGGCGGAATGGGGCCGGATTCCAACCGCAGGCAAAACCATCGCCGTCCGGGTCAAGCCGGAGCCGGTCTCGCTGCGGGCCGCCTGCCGCGAGGAAGGCAGATTGCGCATCATCGGCGGAGGCGTATTCGGCGCAGCGTGCCTGCGTGCGCGACGCAGATACCACGCTGACCCGGCGGTGCAGGCGCGTGCCAACGGCGTGCGACGTCTGGAGCGCGTATTGCACGATGTTGGGGCCGGAGCCGGAGCGGCTGGGCAGCGCGGTGGGCGCGACCACCTGATATTGCGCGCGCAGCTGAGCCTGACGGGCGGCGTCCCCTTCGATGGAGCGGCGGGCGGAGACGGCCGCGAAATCGGTCTCGTTCGAAATGCCGCCCGGGTTTTGGATCAACGGGGGCGGCGCGTTTGACGGGCTGGCGTTCACGATGCCCTGACTGGCGGGCACGGCCGCGGTGCTGGCGGGCGCCGGGCTTGGAGCTGGCGCAGGGGCCGGCGTGGCCACCTGCGGCGCGGCCTGTGGCGGCGGCGGCGTGGGCGCCAGCGCGGTGGACGGGCCGGGCGGCAGGGGCTGTGCCGTAACGGGTGCCGCAGCGGGCAGCTGGGCCTGCGCGCGCGCCGCTTCCCGCGCGCGTTCCTGCGCGATGGAGTTGTCAAAGCCCACGCCGCGCCCGGGGTTCACAGACCCATTAGACAGGTGTCCCGCACTGTCGGGAATGGCCGGGGTGCAGGCGGCAAGGCCCGCGCTCAGGGCAAGGATCAGGAAATGTCGCGTCACGCGTCTCAGCCTCTTGTCAGGGCGTCTTTGGCCCGTTTGGCGTTGCGTTTACCACCAACGGGACGGCTTGGCCACAAATCCCGCCGCCCGTTCCAGCGCGTAGGCAGAAGACAGCAGGCCCGCCTCGTCCCACGGGCGCCCGATCAGCTGCAAGCCAAGCGGCAGGCCGCTTGCGTCCAGACCCGCAGGCACGACGACGCCCGGCAGGCCCGCCATGTTGACCGTCACCGTGAACACGTCGTTCAGATACATCGCGACCGGGTCATCATTGCCAACCTCACCCAGGCCAAAGGCGGCAGACGGGGTCGCGGGCGTCAGGATCGCATCAACCCCGGCGGCAAAGACCTCTTCAAAGTCGCGCTTGATCAGCGTGCGCACCCGCCGCGCCCGGTTGTAGTACGCATCATAGAAGCCCGCCGACAGCACATAGGTGCCGATCATCACGCGGCGCTTGACCTCGTCGCCGAACCCTTCGGCACGAGTTTTCTCGTACATCTCGGTGATGCCGTCGCCCTGCTCCAGCTTCGCCCGGTGACCGTAGCGCACCCCATCATAGCGTGCGAGGTTCGAGGATGCCTCCGCCGGGGCAATCACGTAATAGGCGGGCAGCGCGTATTTCGTGTGCGGCAGGGAAATGTCGACAATCTCCGCCCCTGCATCGCGCATCATGCCCGCGCCATCCGACCAGAGTTTTTCGATTTCTTCGGGCATACCGTCCATGCGGTATTCGCGGGGGATGCCGATCTTCTTGCCGCGCACGTCGCCGGTCAAGGCAGCTTCGAAGTCGGGCACCGGCAGATCGGCAGAGGTGCTGTCCTTCGGGTCATGCCCCGCCATCGCGCCCAGCATGATGGCCGCGTCCGTAACGGTCTTGGTCATCGGGCCGGCCTGATCGAGCGAGGACGCAAAAGCCACAATGCCCCAGCGCGAGCAGCGCCCATAGGTCGGCTTGATGCCCACGGTGCCGGTAAACGCCGCCGGCTGCCGGATGGATCCGCCGGTGTCGGTGCCGGTGGCCGCAAGACACAGGTCCGCCGCAACCGCCGCGGCCGACCCGCCGGAGGAGCCGCCCGGGGTCAGGTCGCGCCCGTTCACCTTCCACGGGTTGATGACGTTGCCGTAAACGGAGGTTTCATTGGAAGAGCCCATCGCGAACTCGTCCATGTTCAGCTTGCCCAGCATGACCGCGCCAGCGTCCCGCAACTGCGCGGAGACGGTGGATTCATATTCCGGAACAAAGCCTTCGAGGATCCGGCTGCCCGCCTGGGACGGCGCGCCTGCAGTGCAGAACAGATCCTTGATCCCGATGGGCAGGCCGCACATCGCAGGGGCGTTCCCTTCCGCGATCCGCGCGTCAGCGGCCCGCGCCCGCTCTATCGCGATCTCCGGCGTGTGGTGCACAAAGGCGTTGAGCGCCCCGGCGCCCTCAATCGCGCCAAGGCACGCCTCGGTTAGCTCCACGCTGGTCACGTCCCCCTTGCGCAGCGCGTCGCGCGCCTCCACGAGGGTCAGCCTGTTCAAATCGCTCATTCCACCACCTTCGGCACGGCAAAGAACCCTTCGCGCGCATCCGGCGCATTGGCCAGAACACGGTCCTGTTGGCCGCCATCGGTCACCTCATCCGCGCGCCGCTTCAGCCGCTGCGGGGTGACGGAGGTCATCGGTTCAACCCCTTCGATATCGACCTCGCCCAGCTGCTCGATAAAGCCGAGGATGGTGTTGAATTCACCCGCCAGCGCAGGCAGGTCGGCGTCTTCCACCTTGATACGGGCCAGCTTGGCCACGCGGGCGGCGGTGTCGGTGTCGATGGACATGAAAAAGCCTCCGAAACGGTTCAGGGCGTCCTAGCGTCCTGCCCCCGCCCATGCAACCGCCCAGACATGCGCATGTGACGCGCGTACACCTCAATCATCCAGCCCAGCATGACACCGTTCAGGATGTGCCACAGGAAATGGGTGCCCAGCGGGAACTGATCGCAGACCATCTCGTCCACCGACCGAAACGAAATGGACGCCGTCAGGATCACCCCGCCAATCACCATCCCCCGCGCGGTGCCCGGATAACGGGACCACAGCGCGGGGCCATAGATGAAAAGCAAGATCGGCACGGTCCAATAGAAATTCGACACCTCGAAAAACGGCACGCCCCGCAAGAGGGTCGTTACCCCCGCGGCGTAAGGCAGGAACAAAACCGTCGCCCCCAGCGCTAGCCACAGGTTCAGCCCGATCACGTCCCGGTGCACAAGGTACAGGTAGAACAGAATAAAGATGCCAATCGGCGCCACGTCTGCGAGCAGCGCCCAGCCCGTCGCGTGCGTGTGAAAAAGGTACGACCCCACCCCGATGGCAAAAAGCACAAGGCACAGCGCCCGCGCCGGAGTAGTCCCCTTCGTCCGCCCCCACATCAGCACCGCGGCGATGATGAAGGCGGCATTCGTCACCGCATTCACCGGCTCCGACCAATAGGTCAGGTCCACCCGCTCACAATACCCGTCAAATTGCTGCGTCCAGTCCATCTCGCACTCCGCCCAGCCCTTCACTTGGCAAAATAAACCTCCGCCGGAGGCTCCCGCCACCTGCAAAACGCGCTATCGTTTCAAAAAACGGAGATACCACATGAACATTATTTGGCTCGGACATGGCAGCTTTCGGATCGAAGCGGGCGGCGCGGTGCTGCTGATTGACCCGTGGCTAAACGGCAACCCGATGCTGGCAGAGGACCAGCACAGCGCGGCGCTGGACGGGGCGACCCACATCCTCGTCACCCACGGGCATTTCGACCACACGATGGACATAGCCCAGATCAGCAAGGACCGCGGTCTGCCGGTATTTGGCATGTTCGAACTGGTCGCAAACCTCAAGGAACAGGGCGCCGTGGAAGGCGCGGCGTTCAACATGGGCGGTACGGTGCAGCTGGAGGGCGCGTCGGTGACGCTGGTGCCCGCCTCGCACTCCTCTTCGATGCAGGTCGGCGCGGCCAGCCGCTACATGGGCACCGAAGCTGGGTTCATCATCAAAGCGGACGGGCACACGCTCTATCTCTCGGGCGACACCGGCATTCACGCGGACATGAGCTGGATCGGCGAATTCTTCCAGCCCGATATCGGCATCCTGTCGGCGGGCGGCTTTTACACGATGGACATGGACATGGCGGCCTGGGCGGCGAAGAAATATTTCGACTTTAAGACTGTGATCCCCTGCCACTACCGCACCTTCGATGCGCTCGCGCAGGACGCAAAGCCACTGGTGGACGGTCTTCCGGGTGTGAACGTGATCGAACCGCAAGTGATGGAACCGATCATCCCCGCCTGACGCCGCAAAACCGACGCGGTTTTGCCGCCAAGCACATCGGGTTCGACCAGGCCGGTTTTCCGCGTCGGAAAACCGGCCATCTACCGCCGGGCCGCGAAGAAATCGCGCAAAAGGGCGGCGGCCTCACCGGCGGCAATACCGTCATAGACCTCGGGGCGGTGATGGGCCTGCGCGTGGGCAAAGACCCGCGCACCGTGCGCCACGCCGCCGCTTTTGGGGTCATCCGCGCCATAATACAGCCGCCCGATGCGCGCCGCGGCGATTGCGGCGGCACACATCGCGCAAGGCTCCAGCGTCACGTACACATCATACCCCGGCAGCCGCTCGGACCCGAGCGCCGCGCAGGCCGCGCGGATCACCAGCATCTCCGCATGGGCGGTCGGATCGTTCAACTCGCGCGTCCGGTTGCCCGCACGGGCCACGACCGCGCCCTCGGGCGAGACGACAACGGCGCCCACCGGCACCTCGCCGCGGGCGCCAGCCGCGCGCGCTTCCTCCAGCGCCAAGCCCATGAAACTGCGAAAGACCATGCCCTTCCCTGCCCGCTTTCCCGCGCCCGCGCAATCGCGTATTCCCCGGCCATGACCAGCCAAACCCCTCCCGGAGACCGAATCGCCAAGGTGCTGAGCCGCGCCGGCATCGCCTCCCGTCGCGAGGCGGAGCGCATGATCGAAGCGGGGCGCGTCGCGCTCAACGGCACCATCCTCAATTCGCCCGCGCAAAATGTCGGCCCGTCGGACAAGATCACCGTGGATGGCAAGCCGGTCGGCCCCGCCGAACGCCCGCGCCTGTGGCTTTACCACAAGCCGGCAGGCCTGATGACGACGACAAACGATCCTGAGGGGCGCGAGACGATCTTTGACGCTCTGCCCAAAGACATGCCTCGGGTGATGAGCGTCGGGCGGCTCGATCTGAACTCCGAGGGCCTCTTGCTGCTCACCAATGATGGCGGGATCAAGCGCAAGCTGGAGCTGCCGAGCACCGGCTGGCTGCGCCGCTACCGGGTGCGCGTGAACGGCACGCCAGAGGACACAACGCTGGCGCCACTGCGCGCCGGCATCGCCGTGGAGGGCGAAGCGTTCCAGCCCATGCAGGTCACGCTCGACCGCCAGCAGGGGGCAAATGCCTGGCTGACGGTTGGCCTGCGCGAAGGCAAGAACCGCGAGATTCGCCGCGCGATGGAGGCAATCGGGCTGAAGGTGAACCGCCTGATCCGCACCAGCTATGGCCCGTTCCAGCTCGGCGGCCTGAAACAAGGCGCGGTCGAAGAGGTCCGCCCGAAAATCCTGCGCGACCAGCTTGGCCTGCCGCAGCCCGAACCGCTGAAGCCGCAAAAGGCCGTGCGCAGCCGCCGCAATCGCGGGTAATCTGCGCCCTGCTTTCCCCCTTGCGGGCGCTGCGCAGAGTTTCCAGCTTTAATCGGGCAGGTTGCCACACGCGGCGCTAGTGCTGCGCCTGCAAACAGCCTATATTCGCGGCCAAGACCAGGGGGCCACATGACATCTTCACCGTTTCGCTCGGTTGCCTTTGCGCTGTTGCTCGCGCTGATGCTGGGCGTGTGCTCCGGCCTGATCGGAGGTCTGTGATGGCCAAGCGCTTTGGCGGCAAGTACAGCCCCGACGGGCAGATGGAAACACACCAGCCCGGCGCCTATGACGGCGCGCAGGTCGATCCGGTTGGTTTCCGCGCCAACGCGATGTTCCTGCCGCCGGTGGTTCTGGCCGCGCTTTCCATTAATGACGGCGCGCTGGGCCTTGCTGCGGGGCTGGGCGGCGCGGGCCTTCTGACGCTGGGCGCATGGCTCTTGCGCGGGGGGCTGCAGGCGGAAATGGCCTACGCGTCCCGCAAGGTCGCCCGCCGCCCTGCCCTGCCGCGCAAGCTGCTTGCGGCCGCGCTCGCGGGTCTTGGCATCTCCGCCGCCGCATGGCGGGTGGAGCCGGGGCTGATCGCGCCCATCGTCTTTGGCGTCGCCACGACCGGCCTGCACCTTGCCGCCTTTGGCATCGACCCGATGAAGGACAAGGGCATGGAGGGCATCGACACTTTTCAGCAGGACCGCGTCGCGCGCGTGGTGGACGAGGCCGAAGCCTACCTTGCGGAGATGTCGGATGCCCTGCTGCGCGCCCGCGACCGGGAGATAGAAAGCAAGCTGGAGCGGTTCCAGACCACCGCCCGGGCCCTCATTCGCAGTGTGGAGGAAGACCCGCGCGACCTGACCGCTGCCCGCAAATACCTCGGCGTCTACCTAATGGGCGCGCGCGATGCGACGGTCAAATTCGCCGATATCTACGCGCGGAACCGCGACGCGCAGGCCCGCGCCGATTACGACGAATTGCTGGACGATCTGACCCAGAACTTTGCCGCGCGCACCACCAAGCTGCTCGACGGCGACCGCACCGACCTCACCGTAGAAATCGACGTGCTCCGCAGCCGCTTGGAGCGCGAAGGGGTGCGCATCGCACGCCCGGACCCAGACTGAACAAACGGAGCTTTCCATGTCTGAAACAGTTCGCCAAAAGGCCGAAGCCAGCCTCGCCATGATCGAGGAAGTCACCGCCGTCACCCTGGCCGAGCCCGCAGATGCTGGTGCCATCGTGCCGCTGACCGAGGCGGAGCCGGCCACATCTGCGGAGATCCGCAGCCGGATGGACGAGATCGACATGGAAGACACGCAGTCCATCGTCTCCTTCGGCTCCGCGGCGCAGGCCGAGCTTCAGGAAATCTCTCAGGCGATGCTCACGGACGTGCGCAACAAGGATGTCGGCCCCGCGGGCGACAGCCTGCGCAGCATCGTGACCACGATCCGCGGCTTTTCGGTGTCCGAGCTGGACGTGCGCCGCGAGCGCAGCTGGTGGGAAAAGCTGATCGGGCGGGCCGCGCCCTTCGCCAAGTTCACCGCAAAGTTCGAGACCGTGCAGGGCCAGATCGACAAGATCACCGACAACCTTCTGGGCCACGAACACACGCTGCTGAAGGACATCAAGTCGCTCGACCTGCTGTACGAAAAGACGCTGCAATTCTACGACGAGCTGGCGCTTTATATTGCCGCCGGTGAGGAAAAGCTGCGCGTGCTGGACGAGGGCGACATCCCCGCGAAGGAGGCCGAGGTGCAGGCCGCGCCCGAGGGTGAGCAGGTGATGAAAGCGCAAGAGCTGCGCGATCTGCGCGCCGCGCGCGACGATCTGGAGCGCCGGGTGCACGACCTGAAGCTGACGCGGCAGGTCACAATGCAATCGCTGCCCTCCATCCGTCTTGTGCAGGAGAACGACAAGAGCCTTGTGACCAAGATCAACTCGACCCTCGTGAACACCGTGCCGCTGTGGGAGACGCAGCTGGCGCAGGCCGTCACCATCCAGCGCAGCGCCGAGGCCGCCGCCGCCGTGCGCGACGCCAATGACCTGACGAACGAGCTGCTGACGGCCAACGCCGCCAACCTGCGCGACAGCAACAAGATGATCCGCGAAGAGATGGAGCGCGGCGTCTTTGACATCGAAGCCGTGCGCAAGGCCAACGAAGACCTGATCGGCACCATCGAGGACAGCCTTCAGATCGCCGATGAGGGCAAGGCCAAGCGCGCCGCGGCCGAGGCCGAGCTAAAGAAGATGGAGGCCGAGCTGCGCGATACGCTGGCCGCGGCGAAGTCCCGGCGCGACGGGGTGGGCGACACCGCCGGGACCGCTGTGCCGTCTTGAGGCCCGCGCGCCGGAATATGCGCCTTGGCCTTGGTCTGGCCGCTGCCCTCGTGGTGGCGGCTTGCGACATGGTCGCCCCGGTTGAGCCTGTCCTGACGCCCCGCGCGCGGCCCGCCCCGCAAGCTGCCACGCCGGCGCCGCCCGCGGTGCGGCCCACGTCGGAGGCCAGCGCGCGGCTCAGGGCCTACTTTACCTCCGTTCAGCGCGCGCAGCTGACGCAAGGGTTGCTGCGGCAAGATGGCGGCGGGGTGGACACGCCCTTTTCGGCCGACATGCTGGCGCGCAATTTCCGGCGCATTGCGTTCTTTTCCGAATATGGCAGCTCTGTTGGGGTGTCAGGCCGCTTGCGCCGCTATGAGGACCCGGTGCGGATGCAGGTCATCCACGGCGCGGCCATGCCGCCCTCCGAGCGGGCGCAGGCCGACCGCGATGTTGCCGCCTATGCGGCGCGTCTGGCCCGGGCGACGGGGCACCCGATATCGGTCGGGCGAGACCCGAATTTCCTTGTCTACTTCGTGTCCGAAGACGACCGGCGCGAGACGATCCTTGGCACCGCGCCCGATCTGCTGGGGCTGGATGAACGCAACCTGCGCCCGATCCTCGATCTGGGCGAGGATATATATTGCGCCGTGATCAGCTACCGGGCCGCGGACAATCAGGCCGCCTACGGCGCCTCTGTCGCGGTGATCCGGTCCGAAAACCCCGACCTGCTGCGCCTGTCGTGCATTCACGAGGAACTGGCGCAGGGGCTGGGTCTGGCCAATGACAGCCCCAACGCCCGCCCGTCGATCTTTAACGATGACGACGAATTTGCCCTGCTGACCCGCCATGACGAATTGCTGCTGCAAATCCTCTATGATGACCGCCTGAAGACGGGCATGACCCTGCCGGAGGCGGAACCGGTCGTGCGCATCCTCGCGCGCGATGTGCTGGGGCAGGAGCTGTAGCGATGCGCGGGAAGGGCCTTTGGAACCTCATGGCGCGCCGCTACGCGCGGCAGGCAATCGCGGACGAGGCCGCCTACCAGCGCAAGCTGGAGATGACGCAGGCGCACCTGCGCCCCGATATGCGCGTGCTTGAGCTGGGCTGCGGCACAGGTTCGACCGCACTGGCTCACGCGCCCTTCGTGTCGCAGATCGAGGCGACGGATTACGCCCAGAACATGATCGATATCGCCAAAGAAAAGCGCGCCGCTGCGGGCGTCGGCAATGTCCGCTTTTCCGTCGGCAGCGCGGAGGCGCCCGATTTCGCCCCCGCCAGCTTTGACGCGGTGCTGGCGCTGAACCTTTTGCACCTGCTCGAGGAGCCCGAGGCCGCCATCGCCTCCTGTCGCAAGCTGCTGCGCCCCGGCGGCGTGTTCGTGACCAGCACGTTTCCCCTTGCGGACCGGGCCGCGTGGCTGCGCCGTTTGCGCTGGATCCTGCCCGTCACGCTGAGCTTCTTTGACGACAAGATGCTGCATGACATGATCACGGCGGGCGGCTTCACCATCACGGAAAGCTGGACGCCAGACGCTGCGGCGGCCACATTCATTATCGCTCACGCAGACCAAACGGAGGCCACATGAGCATCTTCGACTTTCTCTCGGGCCAGTTCATCGACGTTATTCATTGGACCGACGACACCCGCGACACGATGGTCTGGCGGTTCGAGCGGCAGGGCCATGAAATCAAGTACGGCGCAAAGCTGACCGTGCGCGAGGGGCAGGCCGCGGTGTTCGTGCATGAGGGACAGCTGGCAGACGTCTTTACCCCCGGTCTCTACATGCTTGAGACCAACAACATGCCCATCATGACGTCGCTTCAGCACTGGGATCACGGCTTCAAAAGCCCCTTCAAGTCAGAGATTTACTACGTCAACACCACGCGCTTCAACGACCTCAAATGGGGCACGAAGAACCCGATCATCTGCCGCGATCCCGAATTTGGCCCGGTGCGCCTGCGCGCCTTTGGAACGTATAGCGTCCGCGTGACCGACCCCGCACGTTTCCTGGTGGAGATTGTCGGCACCGACGGCGAGTTCACGATGGACGAGATCAGCTACCAGATCCGCAACATCATCGTGCAAGAGTTTTCCCGCACGCTGGCCAAGTCCGGCATCCCGGTGCTCGACATGGCCGCGAACACCCGCGAGCTGGGCCAGCTGGTCGCCAAGGAGATCGAGGCGCAGATCGCCGACTACGGCCTGAGCCTGCCGGAACTTTACATCGAGAACATCTCGCTCCCTCCCGCGGTCGAACAGGTGATGGACAAGCGTTCGTCGATGGGCGTGATCGGAAACCTGGGCGAATACATGCAGTTCCAGGCCGCTGAAGCGCTTGGCAAGGGCGGCGCAGGGGCCGCGGCGATGGAGACCGGCCTTGGCGCGGGCCTCGGGATACAAATGGGCGCGCAGATGGCGGCGCAGCAGCAAGGCGGCCCCTGGGGCGCCCGCCCCGCTGCCGCAGCGCCCCCGCCGCCCCCGGTCGAGCATGTCTGGCACATCGCGGAGAACGGCGCGACGAAGGGGCCGTTTTCCAAGGCCGCGTTGGGGCGCATGGCCACGGCCGGTGAGCTGACGCGTGAGACCTATGTCTGGACCCAAGGGCAGGACGGCTGGATGCGGGCCGAAGACGTGGCAGAGCTGGCGCAGCTTTTCACCGTGTTGCCGCCGCCCCCGCCGCCAGGGGTCTAGGCGCATCGCCGCCGCCCGATGTACAGCTTCACCCGGCCCCAATGGCTGACCCTCGCCGTCTGCGCCGCAATCTTTGCCCTCGGGCAGTTTCACCGGGCCTCTGGCGCGATCTACGCGCCAATCCTGACGGACCGCTTTGCCGCCTCCGCCACGTTGATCGGTGCGCTGGTGTCGGCGATGTTCCTCGCCAATATCGCGGCGCAACTGCCCTTTGGAACGCTGCTTGACCGGTTTGGCGCGCGGCGCGTGGTGCCGGCCTGCCTTGGCCTGATCGCTGCGGGCACGGCGCTTTTTGCCTTTGCGGGCAACGTGGAGGGCGTGCTGGCCGCGCGCATCGCCATCGGGATCGGCAGCGCCGCGATGGGCGCCGCGAGCCACGTGATCATCGCCAGCGCCTTTCCCGCCCGCGATTTCGGCCTTGTGTCGGGCCTTGTCGTCACGCTGGGCGGGATCGGTGGGCTGCTGGGCACCTACCCGCTGGCCTTTGCGCTGGAGCGCCTGCCGTGGCGGGTGATCTTTGCCGCCGTGGCCGCGCTGACCCTGGCGCTGGCCCTCGCGATGCCCCGGCTGATCGCGCCGCAGGCCGCGGCGCCCGAGGCTGCACTCGGCGGGTTCCGGGCACTGCTGGCCCTGCCCCGGCTCCGGCGCGCGCTGGCGCTGGCCTTTGTCACCTACGCGCCCATCGTCACGGTCACGGGCCTTTGGGGCGGGCCGTACCTGCAAGAGGTCACAGGGCTCGGGCCCGAGGCCGCGGGTGCGGTGCTGTTCTTCCTTTTCGGCGCGACGATCCTTGGCGGGCTGATCTACGGGGTGCTCGACCGGCGTTTTGACGCGCGGCGCGGGCTGATCGGGGTCAGCGTGGGTGCGTCGATCACTTGCCTTGCAGTGCTGAGCCTTTGGCCTGCACCGCCCGCCGCCCTCGCCATCGCGCTGCTGCTCGGCATGGTTTTTGCCCAGCAGTTCTACATCCCCCTCGGGGCAGAGATGCGGAACGCCGTGCCGGACGGCCTGCTGGGCCGGGCCGCGTCGCTGTTCACCCTTGTGGCGGTCGCCGCGATCCCGGTGCACCAGTTCGGCTTTGGCCTCGTGATCGACACCGCCGCTGCCGCGGGTCTGCAGACCGAGGCGCAGTTTCGCGCCGGTTTCGGCGCGATGGCGGCGCTGATCGCCCTGTGTGCGGCGGCCTTCTTCTTGCCGCTGCGCCCACCGCAAGACTAGCGCCAAGAATCATGGCGCTGCTGCGCGTGGGCCGCTACTTCTGGCGCCATGACTCGCCGCCGCGCCACGATATTGCTGCACTGGCTGACATTTGTCCTGCTGATCCTGCTGCTTGCCGGGGGCGGGGCGCCCATCGCGTGGGCCTTTGCCCTGTGCGGGCTTGGTCTTGCGGCGCTGGCGCTGCCCTTTGGCCTGATGAACGACCCCGGCCCGAAGCTGGACGGCGCGCTGCGGACGGCGCACCCGTGGCTGAGCCGGTTTATGTACCTGCTGACCGCCACCACCGCGGGCGTCACGCTTTACGTGCTGCTGGGCGGCAGTGCCGATCTGCCGCTGTGGCACATGATCCTGCTCGCTTCCGCGTCGTTGCACGGCATCTTCCACCTCTGGCGTCACACCGCGCTTGGCGACGGGGCGCTGCGCCGGATCACGCCGCGCGCGCTGCACGGGATGCTCTGACATGGACGGCGCGCCCGCAGATCACCGCTTTCCCTGCGATAATTGCGGGGCCGATTTCCGCTTTGACCCCGAAGCCGCCGCGCTGATCTGCGATCACTGCGGCAACACGCGGGCGATGGAAGGAGGCAGCAGCCGCGTCGCCGCCATCGCCGAGCTGGATTTCAAGGCCGCGCTGACCGCGCAGCTGCCCGAGGCAGAGATCGAGGAAACCCGCGTCTCCGCCTGCCCGAACTGCGGCGCACAGGTCGAGTTTGACCCGGATGTGCACGCCACGGAATGCCCCTTCTGCGCAACCCCGGTGGTGACCAGCACCGGCACCCACCGCCACATCAAACCCAAGGCCGTTCTGCCCTTTGCCCTGCCCGAGGCAGAGGCGCGCGCGGCCATGACCAAATGGCTGGGGCGGCTCTGGTTCGCGCCCTCGGGCCTGCAGGACTACGCCCGCAAGGGGCGCGCGATGCAGGGCATTTACGTGCCCTACTGGACCTTCGACGCGGACACCAAAACCGCCTATACGGGTGAGCGCGGCGATGTCTACTACGTCACCAAGACCATCATGCGCGACGGCAAACAAACCCAGGTGCGCGAGGCCCGGGTGCGCTGGTCCGGGCGCCGCGGGCGCACCGCGCGCTTTTTCGACGATGTGCTTGTTCTGGCCTCCAAAAGCCTGCCCAAACGCTACACCGACGCGCTGGAGCCGTGGGACCTGTCCGAACTTTCCCCCTACACGCCGGAATTCCTCGCGGGCTTTCGCGCCGAAGGCTACCAGATCGAACTTGAGGACGGCTTTGAAGAGGCCCGCGCCCGCATGGACCGCATCATCGAACGCGACGTGCGGTTCGACATCGGCGGCGACCGCCAGCGCATTCACAGCCTGAACACCCAGGTGCAGGACGTGACCTTCAAACACATCCTGCTGCCCGTGTGGCTTGCAGCGTATAAATTCAACGGCAAGACGTACCGATTTGTCGTGAACGGGCGCACCGGGCGCGTGCAAGGGGAACGGCCCTGGTCCGCGTGGAAGATCGCCGTCGCGGTGATCCTCGGTGCGCTGCTTGCCGCCGGGATCGGATACGGGATCGCCTTGAACCAATGAACCTGACTGACGCCCTGAAGACCCGCTTTTCCTGCCGCGCCTACACGCCGGACCCGGTGCCGCGCGACGTGATCGACGCGATCGTGGATGATGCCCGCCACACGCCCAGCTGGTGCAACGCCCAGCCGTGGCAGCTGGTGATCACGGAGGCCGAGACGGACGCCTTTCGCGAAGCGCTTTACGCCCATGCGATGTCCAGCGCGCCGGCGCCGGACCTTGACTGGCCAAAAGGTTACCCCGGCATCTACGGCGAGCGCCGCCGCACCTGCGGCTGGCAGCTTTACGAAGCGGTTGGGGTGGAGAAGGGCGACCGGGCGGCCTCGGCCAAGCAGATGATGGAGAACTACCGCCTTTTCGGCGCGCCGCACGTGGCGCTTGTCACATCCCCAGCCGAGCTTGGCCCCTACGGCGCGATGGATTGCGGCGGCTTTGTTGCTGCGTTCTGCCTTGCCGCGACGGCGCGCGGCGTGGCCACCATCCCGCAGGCCGCCATCGCTGCCCACGCCCCGTTCGTGAAGGACTATTTCGGCCTGCCCGAAGACCGCCTTTTGCTCTGCGCGATCTCATTCGGCTATGCCGATATGGACGCCCCGGCGAACGCGTTCCGCACGGACCGGGCGGCGGTCGGCGACATCGCGGACTACCGTTGAGAGCCCTGCTGCAACGGGTGACCGAGGCGTCGGTCACGGTGGATGGGGAGGTCATTGGCCAGATCGGCCCGGGTCTGCTGATCCTCACCTGTGCCATGCCCGAAGATGACGTCGAAACGGTGCAGAAACTGGCCGCCAAGATTGCCAAGCTGCGCCTTTTCAAAGACGAGGCGGGCAAGATGAACCTAAGCATCCTCGACGCTGGTGGCAGCGCTCTGGTCGTCAGCCAGTTCACGCTGGCCGCCGACACCTCCCGCGGTAACCGCCCCGGCTTTTCCGGCGCCGCCCAACCGGCGGAAGCAGAGGCGCTTTACCTCGCGCTCGCGTGCGCCCTGCACAGTCAGGATATCCCAACCCAGACCGGCCGCTTCGGCGCGGACATGGCCGTCAGCCTGACCAATGACGGGCCGGTCACGATCTGGCTGGATACGGAGGCCTAGCGCTCGCCGGGGCCCTGCCGGGCTTTCCTCGCGAGGAAGGCCCGCGAGGGCCTGACCGAGCGCGCCGTTTACGGCTCGCGGAAGGCTTCGCGCGACTTGTAGAGCGGCTTCATCAGGTATTGCAGCACCGTTTTCGAGCCGGTGTGCAGCTCGACCGAACCTTGCATCCCGGGCCGCATCTCCACGCTGCGCTGGCGGTCTGTCAGTGCGTCCGTGTCCACGCTGACCATCACCTTGTAGTGCGGCTCGGCCTCTGCCCCCCGCGCATTCTCGTCCCGGAACACATCCGCCGACACCAGCTGCACCGTGCCCTTCAGCGTGCCAAAAATCGTGTAGTCATAAGCGCTTAGCTTGATCGTCGCGTCCTGCCCCGCCCGCACGCCCGCGATGTCCTCGGGCCGCACGCGCGCCTCGACGAAGAGCTCCTCGTCCAGCGGGATGATCTGCAAAATCTCCTGCCCGGGCCGCACCACCCCGCCAATCGTCGTGACGCTGAGGTTGTTCACGATCCCCCGCATTGGCGTGCGCAGCACGGTGCGGGTCAGCTGGTCCTGGCTCGCCTTCAGCGCCTGGCTCAGCGTCGCAATCTCGCGCAGGGTGTCGGAATAGGCTTCGGCCCGGTCCAGCTCGGTCTGGGTCAGGATCTCGTCCAGCCGGATGCGTGCATCGGCATAGGACTTGCGGGCGCGCGTCACCTCGATCAGGGCGACGATGTTGCGCTCCAACAGGTCTTCGAGCAGGTCTTTTTCCTGCTGCGCCTCGTCCAGCACGCGCTGTGCGCCTTCGCGGCGGCTGACATAGTCGGACTGGCGCGCCTGCAGCAGGGCGCGTTCGGAATTGTAAATGCCAGGCGCCGCGCGCCGCAGCGCTTCGGGCACGGTAAAGTCGAACTGGCCGGCCAGTTCCGCCTCGAGCCGCAGGCGCCGGACCTCAAGCGCCGCGATCTGTTCGCCCAGATCATCGACCGCGGAGCGGAACTGTGTGCCGTGCAACCGGGCGAGCACATCGCCCGCTTCCACGATATCACCTTCGGACACGGCCAATTCAGCGAGAATGCCGCCTTCAAGGTTCTGAATGATCTGCGGGCGCGAGGAGGAAATCATCGACCCCTCCGCCCGGACAATCTCGTCCACCCAGGCGAACGCTGCCCAGAGGACAAAGACCAGCACCGCCCCTGCGCTCAGCCAGACAACCGCAGATGGGCCGCGCATGCCTTGGCCCAGCTGCGCCTGCAGGTTCGTGGTGGGCGCGCTCATGCGATGGCCCCTTTCAGCGGCACCGGCAGCGCGGATTTGCCGATATGCGCGAGCACCTGGTCGCGCGGGCCGTCCACCATCATGCGCCCGTTTTGCAGCACGAGGCTGCGCGTGGTCAGCGACAGGATCGGCACCCGGTGCGTGGCAATAACCGCCGTGCGGCCCTGCATCCACGTGCCGAGGCGCTCGACCAGCGCGGTCTCAAGCCCCTGGTCCAGCGCCGCGGTTGGCTCGTCCAGCAGGCAGACCTTGGGGTCTTGCAACCACAGCCGCGCCCAGCCGATGGACTGGCGCTGACCGATGCTGAGGCCCGCGCCGCCATCAAGGATGTCAAGGTCGAGGCCCTTGTGATGCGCGCGGACAAATTCGCCCAGACCTGCAAAGTCCAGCGCGGCCATCAGCCGGTCGTCGTTCCGCTCGAGCAGGGTGAGGTTCAGGTTCTCGCGCAGGCTGCCCTGGAACAGGCGCACGTCCTGGCTAAGGTAACCGATCAGGCGGCGCAGATCGCGCGGTTCGATCTGGCTCATGTCGGTGCCGTCGATCATCACGCGGCCCGTGCTGGGGGCATAAAGCCCGCTCAGCAGTTTCAGCAGGGACGACTTGCCCGACCCGTTAGCTCCCAGCACCGCAACCCGCTGCCCCGGCAGGATGCGCGCGCCCGGAATGTCAAGGATCGGCGCGCCGTCTTCTTCATAGCGGAAGGTCACCTCGCGCAGTTCAAACCCGCCCTCCAGCGCCTCGCGCCGCAGGTAGCTGCGCCCTGCTTCGGCGTCCTGCGGGGCATCCGCCACGGCGTCCAGCCCATCGAGCGCCGCCTTCACATTGCCCCAGCGCGCAAAGGTGCCCGCAAGCTGCGTAAGCGGGCCAAGCGTGCGGCCCGTCAGGATGCCGACCGCGATGATGGAGCCGACGGTGAACTGCCCCGCAAAGACAAGGTAAGTGCCCGCGATCACCGCGGCGACATAGGTCGCCTGCTGCATCCCCTGGCTCCAGAAAGTCAGGATGGAGGCCAGCGTGCGCTGTTCAGAGCTTTTCATCGCCGACAGCGTCGTCAGCTCGGTCCAAAGGCGCATCACGCGGTCCTCGGCCCGCTGCGTTTTGACCGTGTCACGTTCGAAAATCACCTCGTGCAGAAGGCGGGAGGAGCGCGCAGCAGAGCCTTGGGTTTCCTGCGTCAGCGCCAGCATCCGCTTTTGCAGGAAAAAGCCGGGGATCACCATCAGAAGCGCGCCCGCCACCAGCACCCAGACCACCGGGCCCGCGATGGAGGCGACCAGCAGCAGGAAGACAAAGATAAACGGGATGTCCGCAATCGTGCCAATGGTGGACGCGGTGAAAAATTCGCGCACCGAGCCAAACTCGCGCATCGCGTTGAAGGTCATCGCGGGGGAGTGGCCGCGCTGGTCAGAACGCGCGCCCAGCACCCGCTCCATCAGCAGCTCCAGCACCGAAAGCTCGATCTGCCGCCCGGCCCCGTCCATAAGACGCGCGCGGGCGATCTTCAGGAACGCCTCCATCAGCAGCGCGAGCGCCGCGCCTGCGGCCAACACCCACAGCGTCGCCT
The DNA here is from genome assembly GCA_039817385.1 of Pseudomonadota bacterium. Lineage (GTDB taxonomy): Bacteria > Pseudomonadota > Alphaproteobacteria > Rhodobacterales > Rhodobacteraceae > JBCBCP01. The sequence continues at coordinate 71,487 of JBCBVY010000003.1, forward strand.
CGGACTGGTGCGGGATCACGCGGTCATAGACCTGCAAACTGAACAAAGCGACCGCGATGGCCAGCAGGTTGGCCACAAAGGAGCCAAGCGCGATCTCGATCAACTGACGCTTGAACCGGTGGAACTGACCCCAGAACCAGTGCGGCTTGGCCTCCACGCTCTGATGGATGCGCGCAACCCGGTCCAGCGGCGCTTCGGCCCGGACCAGAAGGCCCGCAAAGAAGGGCGCGAATTCCTCGATGGCGACCTGCGCGCGGTTGTCGGTGCAGGTGGTATCATAAAGGATCAGGTCACCACGCGACTGCCCCAGCACGAGGATCACCTGGCCCGAGGTCATGTAGGCCAGCGCGGGCCACTGATCCGCCGAAAGGTGCGGCACCGTGACGACTTCGGTCACGCAGCCTGCGGCCTCAAGCCCCGCGGCGATGGCCGCCGCCTCCACTTCGTCCGGTGCACCTGACCGGGTTGCCTTGCGCATTGTGTCCAGCACGTCGCCGCGCGACGTCTCCACACCCAGCAGCCCCGCATAGACAACGCTTAGATCAGCGCGGGCGCGCAGGCGGTCCGCATGGCGGTTGGAATTGTCGGCCTTTGGCGTCTCGGGCGGCGCTGCCGCCATCTTGGCGCGGCCATTCGTGATGGTCAGGGTGAAGGGCGTCTTGCCGCTCATATCGCCGTCCCCTCGGCCAGAACGCCCTGAAGCCGCGCGATTTCGACCTCCAGCCGCTTCGCCTCGTATTTCAGCCGGATTTCAGCGGCTTGCCGCGCGGCGAAGGTCTCGTAGACGCCGACAACATCCATCACCTGCCGCCGTCCGGCGCCGTATTGTTGCTGGAAAAGGTCGAGGTTCGCCTTGGCCTGCGCGGTCAGGCCCTGCGCCTCCGCCGCCTGACGGCGCTTGGCCGCAAGCTGGCTGTCGAGACGCGCGAGCGTGCGGCTTGCGTCCTCGGTCGCTTGGGCGACTTGCCGGGCTGCGGCTTCTTTTGTCTCTTCGATGGCGCGCAGGCGTGCGGGCGTGCCAAGGCCCAGCTGCGCCCCGCCCACGTTCAGGCCCAGCGTGCTGCCTTCACCGATGGTGCCCCCAATCGAGACGCCCGGTAGCGAGCCGCCCCGTTCGATTTGCGCCTCGGCGATGGCGCGGGTTTTCTCGGCGCCTGCCTTGGTGACGGTTAGGGGCTGCGCGGCGGCGACGCTCACGGCCAATTCCGGCACGCCGCGCACGGCGTCCAGCGGCTCCGCGGCCATCGCATTGAGTTCCGCCAGCGCAGTGCGCTCCGCCTCCGCGGCTGCGTCCCGGCGCGCGCGGATCTCGGCCAGCTTGGCGCGGATGATGTTCAAGTCGGACATGTCCGAAACGCCGCCCTTGACGCGCTCGGACATGATATACTCGAAATGCTGCATGTCTTTCAGAACGCCAGCCTCAAGCGCGGCGCTCTCGCGCCCTTCGGCCGCGGACAGGTACAGGCCCAAAGCATCAGCGACGCGGTCGTTGGTGTCTGCGCTGAGCGCGACCGCCGCGACTTCCACATCCGCCTTTGCAAAAGCGCGCTCGCCCTTTTTGCGGCCATTGTCGAACAGCACTTGGTCCACAACGATATTGGCGACGATCGAGGAGAGCGAGGTCAGGCTGATCTGCGGGCCCAGCGTGGGCAGCCAGTTCTTCGACGCGGCCTCTGCCCGCAGGCGTGCCGCGCGCAGTTCGGATTCCGCCGCGCGTGAATTGGCGGCCAGCACCGCGCCTGCAACCCGGTCATAGGAAGAGCCCGAAGGCAGGACAGACCGGCGCGCCATCAGCCCCTGGATCACCGGGCTTTCCGCGCTCAGCTTGGCATCATAGGTGGTGTCGGTCCCCGCAAACGCCGCCGCTTCTGCCTCAGGCGCTGCCGTGGGGCCTGCCAGCCGCGAGACGAAGCCCGCGCCCATCGGGTCTTCGCCCACGCAGGCGCTGAGCCCCATCCCTGCCGCCAATACCGCCGCGGCCCTGATACCGTTCTGCCCCATATTCGACCCTTGTGTCCGGGTGTCTTTGTCTTCGTGTCGGGCGGCGGGGGTGGTTGGGCCCGGATTGGCCTTCCACCCCTCGTGCCCTGCCGCAACCGTTAGCCGATCACCGTGTTGATATCCTCGTCGATGATCAGTGTGCCGTCATTGCCGACCGAGTAGACGTCATAGGTCTGGCCCTCTGCGGTCTGTGTGCCGGTGCGCGTGGCGCCCGTGATCGTGACCGTATCGTCCGAGCCGCCATGAATGGTCAGCATGTTGCTGGTGTCCGACAGCGCAACAAGCTGCGCTTCGTTGATGCTCAGGTTGGCCTCTTCAGCAAATTGCAACTCGACCTGCTCAATCGCGTAATTGCCGAGATTTGCGTTGCCGAGATCAACCGTGCTGTTCGCGCTTTCGTCGTCCAGCACCACATAGGTGCCCGCGGTGTTGCCTGCGCCATCGGTTGAGGTGACGACAAGGTGCGAGCCGTCCGGCACGTTTGACGTGAAGGCAAAGTTTGTTTCGCCCAGCGCGGGGATATCGGTTTGCACCGCGCCCACTTGCGTGACGGTGCCATCTGCGGCGACCATTGCGACGCTCAACTCATCGCCATTCATCTCGGTAGAGATGCCGCGGATGCCGGCCCCATCGCGGGTGAAGCTCGCCACAACCGGCCCGTCCGGCGCGTCGGTGTCCACGTGGACCGTGTCGGTGATGGTGTCGGTGTTGCCAACCGCGTCGGTCGCGTTGACAACAATTTCCGCGTCATAGGTGCCCGCAGGCACATCAGACGCCGGGATATCGACGCTCCAGTTGCCTGCCGCGTCCACGTCCGCTGTGTAGGTCTGTCCGGCAAAGCCGACCGTCACGACCGAGCCAGCCTCGACCTGACCGCCCAGGCTGATGCCGTCCTGCGCCTCAGCGGCGTTGACGGTGTTGTCGCCGGCAATCGGGCCCGATTGGTTCAGCGTGTTGACCAATGTGTCGACCACGACCGTGTCGCTGACGGTCGCAACGTTGCCAGCGGCATCCGTGGCCGTGACAGAGACGTCGGTCGTGTATTCCCCGGTCGGGATCTGGTCTGGTGCAAAGCTTGCCGTCCAATTGCCAGCGGCATCCACAATCGCCTCAACCGTGGCCGCGCCAAGCGTGACTCTGACGGTCGAGCCGGGTTCGGTTGTGCCGGTGATCGGCACGCCGTCAACACGTTCCGCTTCGGAGATGATGTTGTCGTTTTCGATCAGGTCGGCGCTGACCGAAAGGTTATCCACGCTTGTGTCCACGTTCACACTGTCCGTGCGCGTCAGCGTATTGCCTGCCGCGTCCGTCGTGGTTGCGGTGATGTCCGCGGTGTAGGTGCCTTCGGGGATCTCTGCGGCGGTGTAGAGGGCCTGCCAGACACCAGCGGCATTTGCCACAACGGTGTGGGTGACAGTGCCCAGCGTGACGTCCACGATGGCACCCGGATCGGCCGTGCCCGAAAGGACCACGCCATCGCGGGATTCCTGGTAGTTGATGATGTCATCGCCTTCGACCGGCTCCGGGCTGATCGTCAGGGTGCCGGCATCGGTATCGACATCCACGGTCTGGGTGATGCTGTCTGTGTTGCCTGCCGCATCGGTGGCGGTGGCGACCATAGCGGCCGTGTAGGTGCCCGCGGCGATCTGGTCCGCCGCAAAGCTTGCGGTCCAGCTGCCATCGGCGGCGACCATCGCCTGCGTCGTGACACCGTTCAGCTCCACCACAACGGTCGAGCCGGGTTCGGCATTTCCGGTCACCACAAGGCCATTTGCGGCCTCAGCTTGGTTGATGATGCCGTCCGCGCCGCCCGTGGTGCTGGTGTAGTCCAGCTGGTTGACGAGTGTGTCCACGCGCACGGTGCCAGCGGCCTCAGCGGTGTTTCCGGCCGCGTCAGTCGCCACGGCGGTCACCGCCGCGTCATATTCACCGGTCGGGATGTCAGATGCGTTAAAATTGGCGGCCCAGGTGCCATCCGCCGCAGCCATGACGGTTGTTGAGACGCCGCCGAGGGTGACGAGCACGCTCGATCCGGCCTGCGCGGTGCCGGTGAGTGTCACGCCATCTGCCCGTTCGGACATGTTGATGACGCCGTCGCCTTCAACGCTGGCCGTGTTGACTGTGACATCCGCCTCCGTATCGACCTCGACGCTTTGCGTGATGCTGTCGGTGTTGCCCGCAGCGTCCGTCGCCGTGGCGGTCATTGTCGCGGTGTAAGTGCCCGCGGCGATCTGGCCGGGGGCAAAACTGGCCGTCCAGCTGCCATCGGCGGCCACAACCGCCTGAACGGTTTGCCCGCCCAGTTCCACGATAACGGTCGCGCCTGCCTCGGCGTTGCCGGTCACGACAAGGCCGTTTGCCGCCTCTGCCGCGCTCACGATGCCATCGGCGCCGCCCGCGGTGCTGGTGAAGTCCAGCGTGTTGACCAGCGTGTCCACCTGCACGGTGCCTGTGGCCTCGGCGGTGTTACCCGCCAGATCGGTGGCAACCGCCGTAATCGTCGCATCATATTCGCCGGTCGGGATCGTTCCGGCGGCGAAATTCGCCGACCACGTGCCATCCTCTGCCGCCGTCACCGTCGTGCTCGCATTGCCGAAGGACACGACGACCGAAGCGCCCGCCTCCGCCGTGCCGGTCAGCAGGACACCATCGGCGTGCTCGGACATGTTGATGACGCCGTCGCCTTCGATTGTGTTGGTGTCAATCGTGACGTCCGTCACGGTGTCGACAACCAACGTATCGGTGAGCGTGGTCGTGTTGCCGAAGGCATCGCCGGCGACAACGGTGATTGTCTCGTCATACTCGCCGGTCGGAAGCACGCCCGACTGATAGGTCACCGACCAGGTCCCATCTTCGTCCACGGTCGCAGTGCGGGTCACATCCTGCACCGTCACGGCCACGGTCGCGCCCGCCTCGCCGGTTCCGGAGATGACGACGCCGCTCTCCATATCCACACCATTGACCACATCGCCGGCACTTTCGGTGCCATCGGTGATTTCGATCACCGGAGGCGTGGTGTCGATGACAAAGCCCGGCCCGTCCAGTGTTTCGACAAGCTCGCCGTCGCGTTCCACCACGACAACAGAATCATAATCGCCATCGACCGGAAAATCGTCGCCTTCGAAAACCACGTCCCACAGGCCTTCGTCGTCGATTTGCGTGGAAACCGTCTTGTCACCAACCGTGACAGTCACATCGTCGCCCGGCTCGCCTGTTCCAGACACGTTCAGCACATGCGTTTCCGGGTCGTCGCCGCCCACGGCCGTTTCGCTTCCCGCATCGGTTACCGTTGGATCGACCGGGGTGTAGACAGGGCCGTCCTCGCTTCCACCGCCAGCCGCGCCAATGACCGCGGCGCCAACGCCAGCTGCGCCGACACCCCACAGCCCCGCGCCGCCCAAAAGACCGGCGCCAAGCATCGACACCTCGCCATCATCGATGGGGACGCCCGCGATATCTGTCTGGCCCAGGAATATCAGATCGTCCGACGGGCTCCACTTACCCCACTGCTCGGTCGGGCCGAACTGCGCATAAAGCTCCCCGTTCGTGGTCTCAACAAAGGCAACCTCGTTCAGGTAGCCATCAGCAGAAATGAACAGCCGGTTGGGCGTACCCGCGTCGTTGAAGTACCCCTCAATCACAATGACGCGCCCGTCGACCAGCACAATGTTCAGATCGTCACCCACCCGCTGGGTCGCGCGCATGTCCGCTTGTCTGAGGTTAAGCGAAATTTCCTGGCCAGCCGTGGCCTGAAGGGTGGTTGTCGGAGTATCCGCCGACACGACGCCACGCTGCAATGCGCCCGCGCTATCGCGGACGACGAAATCAATCGGGTTCATAACACCACCACTCTACTCCGGTACGCTTACAATGTGGCGCACCCGGTTTCGCCTCGACCTGCCGGACTGTTTTTTGTTCGTCCGGCTTCAGCCACCTTTTTTATATTGCATACCCGATTGGCGAATCGGCGGCTAGATGTTTTTTCGGCAATCCCCGAAATTCCTTGTCAAGCCCAGGGCGGGTTGTGGCAGAAAAGACTCAATATCATGCGGCCTCGCCATTCCGGTTGCCATCTGCGCCCATCGCAGCGGGGCGAGCCCCCACATGGAAACGCTTGACCGGGCGCGCGGGCCGCCCCAGCCTGCGGCAGGCGCGCGAAGAAACCCAACCGCGCGCATCGCCCCGAGGCCCCATGACCAACGACACCCCGCTGATCGAAGAGCCGGACCACGGTATCACTCTGACAGACGGCACACGCCTGTCCGCCCGTATTTGGCGGCCCGCGGATTGGGCGCCCTGCCCCGCGATCCTGGAATACCTGCCCTACCGCAAGCGCGACGGCACCTGCGCGCGGGATGCGCTGACCCACCCGTGGTTCGCGCGGCACGGCTATGCTTGCGTGCGTGTCGATATCCGCGGCAATGGCGACAGCGACGGGGTGATGGAGGATGAATACAGCCCGCAAGAGCTGGCCGATGCGGTGGAGGTCATCGCCTACCTCGCGGCGCAGCCTTGGTGCAGTGGCGCGGTCGGGATGATGGGGATCAGCTGGGGCGGGTTCAACGGGTTGCAGGTCGCCGCATTACAGCCGCCTGCGCTTAAGGCCGTGATCACGCTGTGCTCGACCGTGGACCGTTTTGCGGATGATATCCACTACAAGGGCGGGTGCCTCTTGAACGAAAACCTCGGCTGGGGCGCGACGATGTGGTCTTACTCGTCCAAAGCGCCAGATCCTGCGCTGCGCGCGAATTGGCGCGAGATGTGGCTGGAGCGATTGCGCGCTGAGCCCTTCTTGCCCGCCATCTGGCTGCGCCACCAAAGGCGGGATGCCTATTGGAAACACGGCTCTGTCTGCGAGGATTACAGCGCAATCAAGGCCCGCGTGCTGGCCATTGGCGGATGGGGCGATGCCTACAAGAACGCGCCACCCGAAATTGTGGAAAACATCCCCGGCGCAAAAGCCATAATCGGACCTTGGGTGCACAAATATCCCCATTTCGCCGTGCCCGAGCCGCGCATCGGCTTTCTGCAAGAGGCGCTGCGGTGGTGGGACCGCTGGCTGAAAGACGTGCCCAACGGGGCGGAGGATGACCCGGCCCTGCGCACCTACCTGATGGACGGCGTGCGCCCGGCAACGTGGTATGCAGAGCGCCCGGGCCGGTGGCTCGCCGATCCGGAGATCACGCACCAGACGCTGGAGATAGAAGGCCCGCGCACCATCGCCTCGCCCCACGACACCGGAGCGGCGGCAGGTGAGTATTGCGCGATTTGGCTTGGCCCCGAATTGCCCGGGGATCAGCGCAGCGACGATGCGCGGTCGGCCTGTTTCGACGTCCCTGTGGCCGAGGACATGCACATCTGCGGCGCGCCGCGGATCACGCTCAGTCTTTCGTCCGATCAGCACGTCGCGCAGATTGCGGTGCGCCTGTGCCATGTGCACCCGGACGGCGCGTCCACCCGCATCACCTATGGTGTGCAGGCGCTGCGCCTGACCCCGGGGGCACAGGCGGCGGTTACGCTGGACCTCGATCACATCGCCTATACGGTGCCTGCGGGGCACAGCCTGCGCATCGCGGTCTCCTCCGCCTACTGGCCGTTGATCTGGCCCATGCCGCACAGCGCCACGCTGACCCTGGCCTCCGGCACGGCGCGCCTGCCCCTGACCCAAAGCACCAAAGGCTGGACCTTTCCGCCGCCCGTCGCAGCCGCGCCTTGGCAAACCGAAGACCTGCGCCCCGAAGCGCACACCCGGCGCAGTGAGACGGACCACACGACGGGCCGCGTCTCGCTGATCATCGAGGACGACTTTGGCAAGGTCCGGGATGCCGACCACGGCCTGATCGCCGGTTCGATCGCCCGCGAGCGCTGGGATATCCACCCGGACGATCCTCTGTCGGCCACCGGCACCTGCCACTGGACGGACGAGCTGGAGCGTGGTGATATCCATCTCAGAACCGAGGCATATTGCAAAATGTGGTCGGATAGCACCACCTTCTACCTCAGCGCGCGGATCGAGGCATTCGAAGCCAACATATTGATTTATGAACGAAATGTGACAGAAGAAATCCCGCGGAACCGACTGTAATCCCGTTAAACACTTGCCTGCCGCGGGCAAATGCGCAAACTTCGCCCGGGGAAGACAGAAGGCGCCTTCGGCAAGAGATGCGCCAATCCAACCGGGAGACTCCAGATGACCAAGCAATTGGAATACTATTCCAAGCAAGTCGCACGCGGCGACATGACTCGCCGTGAATTCATGGGCAAGGCCGCCGCGCTCGGCGTGAGCGCCGTTGTCGCGTCCTCCATGCTGGCCACGCAAGCCAAGGCGACCCCGGTCGCGGGCGGCGATTACCGCATGGGCGTGCAGGGCGGCGAAAGCACCAACAGCCAGGACCCGGCAAGCTGGGCCTCGGACGTGCCGATCTCTGCGGGTGGCCTCTGGGGCGAGACGCTGGTGCAGGTGCAGCCCGACGGCTCTGCCGCGGGTCAGGTCGCGGAAAGCTGGGAAAGCTCCGCTGACGCGAAGACCTGGCGCTTCAAGGTCCGCAACGGCATCGCGTTCTCCAACGGCAAGCCGGTGACCGCCGAAGACGTGATGCGCACGATGGAGCGTCACTCAAACGAAGACTCCAAGTCCGGCGCGCTCGGCATCGTGCAGGGCATCGAATCGATGCGCACCGACGGCGACACGTTCGAAGTGACCTTGGGCGTCGGCAACGCAGACCTGCCCTACCTGATGGCCGATTATCACCTCGTCATTCAGCCCGATGGCGGCTTTGACAACCCGGTCGCGGCCATCGGCACCGGCCCCTACATGCTGGTCAACGATGAGCCCGGCGTGCGCATGAACCTTGAGCGCAACCCGAACTACTGGGGCGGCGACCAATCGCAGATCGCCCACTATGACACGGTTGAGACCATCGTGCTGAACGACGCAACCGCGCGGACCGCGGCGCTGCAGTCCGGTCAGGTGGACAGCATCAACCGGGTCGAGCCGAAGATCGCCGCGCTGCTGGACCGTGCGCCGAACATCGACGTGAAGACGACCTCGGGCCGCGGCCACTACGTGTTCATCATGCATATCGACACCGCGCCGTTCGACAGCAACGAGCTGCGCCTCGCGCTCAAGCACGCGCTGAACCGCCAGGAAATGGTCGACAAGATCCTGCAGGGCTACGGCTCGGTCGGGAACGACATGCCGATCAACGCGGCCTACCCGCTGTTCGACGACACGATCCCGCAGCGCGAGTTTGACCTCGACAAAGCGCGCGCGCATTACGCGAAGTCCGGCCACGACGGCTCGCCCATCGTCCTGCGCACCGCCGATGGCGCCTTCCCGGGCGCGGTCGATGCCGCGGCCCTTTTCCAGCAGTCCTGCCAGGCGGCGGGCATCCCGCTGGAGATCAAGCGCGAGCCGAACGATGGCTACTGGTCCGAGGTCTGGAACGTGCAGCCGTTCTGCTGCTCCTACTGGGGCGGCCGTCCGGTGCAGGACCAGATGTACACGACCGCGTACCTGTCCTCGGCCGATTGGAACGACACGCGCTGGAAGCGCCCGGAGTTTGACGAGATGCTGCTGCAGGCCCGCGCCGAACTGGACCCGGCCAAGCGCAAAGAGATCTACTCCATGATGGGCCGGATGCTGCGCGACGAAGGCGGGCTGATGGTGCCGATGTTCAACGACTTCGTTGACGCGATCTCCAGCAACGTGAAGGGCTGGGTCACCGACCCGAACGGAAGCCAGATGAACTGGCAGGCCGCCATCAAGACCTGGAAGGCCTGAGGCCCGGATGCACCCCATCCTCAAACTTGTTGCCCAGCGCCTTGCGCTGGGCATCCTCTTGCTCTTTGCCGCCTCCGCGCTGATTTTCGGCCTGACCGAAATTTTGCCCGGCGACGCCGCGCAGGCTGTCCTTGGACAGGCTGCAACCCCCGAAAGCCTTGCCAATCTGCGCGAGGAAATGGGCCTCAACCGGCCCGCGCTCACCCGCTATGTCGAATGGCTGGGCGGTTTCGTGACGCTCGATCTGGGCAACGCGCTGACCAACAAGCTGCCCATCGGCGAGCAGATCGCGGCGCGCATGTCGAACACGCTGTTCCTTGCGTTCTGGGCCGCAATCATCTCTGTGCCGCTGGCCATTGTGCTGGGTCTTATTGCCGTGCGGTACCAGAACCGCTGGCCGGACAAGGCGATTTCGGGCGTGACGCTCGCGTCAATCTCCCTGCCTGAGTTTATGATTGCTTACGTGCTGATCTTTTTCTTCGCCGTGCAATCGCTCAGCTGGGGCATCTGGGGCTGGTTCGGGATGTCGCCCGTGGCCTTTCCCTCCTTCGCCTCGATTTCGCAAACGATGAGCCTGGGCGAAAAGCTCTGGGCGATCTCCCTGCCGGTTGCGGTGCTGACGCTGGTGGTGCTCGCCCACATGATGCGCATGACCCGCGCCGCGATCCTGAACGTGATGCAATCGGCCTATATTGAGACCGCAGAGCTGAAGGGCCTGACGACTTTCAGCGTGATCTACCGACACGCCTTCCCCAATGCCATCGCGCCAATTGTGAACGTGGTGATGATCAACCTCGCCTACCTCGTGGTTGGTGTGGTCGTGGTGGAGGTCGTCTTTGCCTATCCCGGCATGGGCCAGTACCTTGTTGATGCGGTGGTCAAACGCGACGTGCCCGTGGTGCTCGCCTGCGGGGTGATCTTTGCCGCCGTCTACATCATCCTGAACATGATCGCGGACGTGGTGTCGATCCTCGCCAACCCGCGGCTGAGGCACCCGAAATGACGGGGCACGCACGCCAGATTAACGGAGGCCGCACGCCATGACCGATCAGGCCACAACCAGCGCACCGTCCGAAGTACCAAGTTCCGGGATTGCAAAACTCGCGCGCGGTGTGTCGCAAATCCCGCTCTCCGCGCTCGTCGGCCTCATCATCACCAGCACCTACTTTCTCGCTGCGATCTTCGCAGGCGTGATCAGCCCCTACGGCATGGCCGAAACGGTGGGCCAGGTGTGGGAGCCAAGCCGCCTTGGCTGGCTGCTCGGCCTCGCGCCCGATGGCACGCCGGAGCCTCAGTTCTGGCTGGGCACTGACCAGATCGGGCGCGACCTGCTCACCCGCCTGATCTATGGCGGGCAAACGACGATCTTCATCGCGACGATGGCAACCATCCTGTCCTTCACCACCGGCTCCGTGCTAGGCTTTCTTGCCGCTGTGCTGGGCGGGTGGATCGACCAGGTCCTGTCGCGTTTCGTGGACCTCTTGATGGCGATCCCGTCCCTGATCCTCGCGCTTGTCATCCTCAGCTCGATCGAGGCCACGGTGGTCACGCTGATCGTGCTGATGGGCCTTCTGGATTCCACCCGCGTCTACCGCTTGGCCCGCGCCGTCGCCGTCGACATCTCCGTCATGGACTATGTCGAAGCCGCCCGCCTGCGGGGGGAGAAACTGGGCTGGATCATCTTCCGCGAGATCCTGCCCAACGCCTTGTCCCCGCTGGTGGCGGAGATGGGCCTGCGGTTTATCTTCATGGTCCTGTTCATCTCGACCCTCAGCTTCCTCGGTATCGGCGTGCAGCCCCCGCTCGCGGACTGGGGCGGGATCGTGAAAGAGAACAAGGAAGGCATCAACTTCGGCATCGGCGCCGCGCTCTACCCCGCCATCGCCATCGCAACGCTCGCGATCTCCGTGAACCTCGTCGCCGACTGGATCCTCAACCGGACCACGTCCCTTAAGGGCGGCCGGGGCTAGTGCCCGTCACTACCTCTTCTCTGTTTCAAAAAATCCCGGGGGGTCGCCCATTATGCGCCCCTGGTTCAAGCCCAAGGGGCGACGGGCTGGCCCCCGCTCGCTTAACATCATGACCGAACCTCTGCTCAAAGTCCGCGGCCTCAAGATCGGCGCTACCGTCTACCCGCCGGGGGAAAAGCCGCATGACATCGACATCGTGCACGGCGTCGATTTCGACCTCGCCCCTGGGCAGGTGCTGGGGCTGATCGGCGAGTCCGGCGCGGGCAAGTCAACCATCGGCCTTGCCTCGATGGCCTATGGGCGCGGCGGCGTGCAGATCACGGGCGGCGCGGTGCACGTTAACGGGCGCGACATCCTGCAATCGGGGCTGAAAGACGTGCGCGCCCTGCGCGGCGGCGAAGTGACTTATGTTAGCCAGTCGGCGGCGGCCTCCTTCAACCCCGCCAAGCAGATCATGGAACAGGTGACCGAGGCCGCCATCCGCCACGGCAAGTTCAGCAAGAAAGAGGCCGAAGACCGGGCGGTGACCCTCTTCCGCAAGCTGGGCCTGCCAGAGCCGGAAACTATCGGCAACCGCTACCCGCACCAGGTGTCGGGCGGGCAGCTCCAACGCTGCATGACCGCGCTCGCGCTTTGTCCGGAGCCGGACCTGGTGGTGTTCGACGAGCCGACAACGGCGCTTGACGTGACCACGCAGATCGACGTGCTGAAGGCCATCAAGGACGCCATCGCGGATACCGGCGTGGCGGCGCTTTATATCACGCACGACCTCGCCGTGGTGGCGCAGGTCAGCGATCACATCATGGTCCTCCGGCACGGCAATATGGTGGAGTACGGCACCACGGATCAGATCATCAATGATCCTCGCAAGGACTACACCAAGGCGCTGGTCTCCGTCCGTTCCATCACCCACGAGGAAAAGGCGCCGACGGCGGAGCCGATCCTGACCGTCTCCGGCATCACGGCGCGCTACAAGGGCACCAATTTCGATGTGCTGCACGATGTGAACGTGCAACTGCACCCGGGCCAGACCCTCGCCGTGGTGGGCGAATCCGGGTCGGGTAAGTCGACCCTCGCCCGCGTGATCACCGGCCTCTTGCCGCCAAGCGCGGGTCGGATCCACTTTGCGGGCCGCGATCTGAGCCCCGACCTGCCCAGCCGCAGCAAAGACGACCTGCGCGCGTTGCAGATGATCTACCAGATGGCCGATGTCGCGATGAACCCGCGGCAGACGGTCGGCACGATCATCGGGCGTCCGCTGGAGTTCTACTTTGGCCTCAAGGGCGCGGAAAAGCGCACGCGGATCCGTGCGCTTTTGGACGCGATCGAGATGGGGGAAGGCTTCATTGACCGCTACCCGGCGGAGCTGTCGGGCGGCCAGAAACAGCGTGTGTGCATCGCGCGCGCTCTGGCGGCGAAACCCAAGCTGATCATCTGTGATGAAGTGACCTCCGCGCTGGACCCGCTGGTGGCAGACGGAATCCTGAAACTGCTGCTCGAGCTGCAAAAGATCGAGGATGTGTCGTACCTCTTCATCACGCACGACCTCGCCACCGTGCGCGCCATCGCGGACAGTATCGCGGTGATGTACCAGGGGCGCGTTGTGCGCTACGGGCCGAAAAGCCAGGTGCTGTCACCGCCCTTCGATGATTACACGGACCTGCTCCTTAGCTCGGTGCCGGAAATGAAGCTTGGCTGGCTGGAAGAGGTGATCGCAAACCGCAAGATGGAGAGCGCGGGGAACTGAGACTTTTCAGAAAAGTCTCGCGCAGAGTTTTCTGAAAACTCTGCCCGCTTTTGGCACATGGACAGCAAAATCCTCCTCATCATCCTCGACGGTGTCCCCTATCGCAATTGGCGGCGTCTTTTTGGCAATCTCGAAGGCTGGGTGGACAGCGGCGATGCGCGTGTGTGGAAACTCCGCTCTGTCCTGCCGTCAATCTCTGCCTCTTGCTATGCCTCGATCCATACCGGGGTTGCCCCGGCGGAGCATGGCTGCACCGGGAACGGCAACGTGTTTCGCCTGAGCCACCCGGATGTGTTCAGCGAGACGCGCAAGGCAGGCGGGGTGACCGGCGCGGTGGCGCATTCATTCTGGTCGGAATTCTTCAACCGCCACCCGTTCGATTTCGTGCGCGACGTCGAATATGATGAACCGGATAGCGCCACGATCAACCACGGGCGCTTTCAAACGATGACGGGCTATGGCCGCGACAACCAGATGACCCCGTCAGATGTCGATCTTTTCGGCTCACTTACCAACCTGTGCCTGCGCTTTGGCCTGAACTACGGCCTCCTGCACACCTGCACGCTGGACAGCATGGGCCACCGGTTCTTCCACGAAAGCCAGGAAATGGACCATGCCTGTTTCGTCATGGATGAGATGCTGGCCCCCTTCATCCCGCGCTGGCGGCAGATGGGCTATGAGGTCATTGTAACGGCGGATCACGGGCAGGACGCGCGCGGCCATCACGGCGGGCGCGGCGCGCTGCAGCAAGAGGCGGCGCTGTACTATTTCGGCGATGCGACGGGGCCGGAGCCGGATACAGTGATCGACCAGCTGTCGCTCGCGCCGACGATCCTGACCCGGCTGGGCGCGCCCGTGCCGGACACGATGAAAGCCGCGCCCTTCTTGCGTTAGCGACGGAAACTACAGCGCGCGCCGTGGTATTGGTATCTGATCCAAACCCGGAGCCCGCCGATGCGACGCCTTCTTTTCGCCCTTCCCCTGCTTATCCTGCTTCCCACATTATTGCTTGGCAATCCCGACCTGAGCAAGCTGGCCAGCGGGCTTGGCATCTCGGAGGGGCAGGCCCGATCGTGTCTGGAGGCGCACGCGACCGAAGGCCAGCAGCCCAGCCCGGCAGAACGGCGGGCGGTCTACACCTGTTTCAAGGCACATAACCCCGATCTGACCCCGGCGCAGGCCCGCGCAGCGCTCAGCGCCGTGCGTCCCTAGGGCGTTGCCATCCGGTGCAGCGCAGCACCGATCCGGGCAAAGCTTTCGCGGGCTTTGTGGGACATATGCCGCGCGCGCAGGTAGCCGTGGATCAGGCCTGCTTCTTCGATCCAAGTGGCTGATCCGCCTGCAGCGGTGATGGCGGCAGCATAGGCTTCGCCATCGGAAGATAGCGGATCGCATTCGGCGGTGATGACAACCGTTTCCGGCAGGTCAGAGAAATTGCCATCGGCCAGCGGTGCAAAGCGTGGGTCCCCGGCCACATCGGCGCCCGCCGCGCGCATGTCCCGGTAGAAGTCCATGTCGCGCGTGGTCAGGCCCGGCGCGTCTGCGTGTCGGGTGTAGCTGGGCAAGTCGCGCGCGCCGCCAAGGCCGGGGTAGATGAGCACCTGCCCTGTGATCCGCCCCGCACCTCGGCCCCGCGCGTGGTGCGCGACCGCTGCAACCAGATTGCCGCCCGCACTGTCACCGCACAGGACGATGGGACCGTCCGTTTCGGCACTAACCGCCTGAAACGCGGCCCAGGCATCCTCGAAATCATCCGGGAAGGGGTGTTCGGGCGACATGCGGTAGTCCACGGCCACGAGCCGCGCCGCGGCGGCTTCGGCCAGTTCGGCGCAGATGCTGTCATGGCTGTGTAGGCCCCCGACGACAAAGCCGCCGCCGTGACAAAAGAAAATCGTGGCCGCGCGCGCATTGGTTGGCGTGTAGACCCGGCAGGGCACGCCGCCAAAATCGCGATCCTCTGTCTGTAGCCCCGCGGGGTGCGGCGCATCGAATTCCGCGCACATGCGATCATACACCGCGCGCTGCTGCGCAATGGTCAGGTCCACGGCATCGGGCGGGTAAAACGCGGCGGTCCGCGCGATGAACGCGCGGATCTCGTCGTCAAGCAATTGGCCGTAGCCCTGCATTTACTCCGCAGCCAGCGCCTGCTGGCCGGTCAGCTCCCATTTCGGGATGAAATCGCCGATCTGGGCCTGAATGTCGGCCTCAGACGCGCCTTTCGCATCGATCTGCGCCACAAGGCCGCGCTTTTTGTCGTCGATGACCGACGCCACCCGCGCGGGCGAGCCCGCCGCCTTCAGCGTTTCGTTAAAGACGCGGGTGATGGCGTCCTTGCGCAAGTCGGGCTTGAAGACTTTGCCCACGGCGGTTTTCGGCAGCTCGGGCAGGATCGTCACATGTTTGGGCTGCGCGGCGCGTTCATGCACGTGTTTTTGCGCGTACGCCATCAGCTCATCAGCTGTCGCTTTGCCGCCATCGATCAGTTCGACATAGGCGCAAGGCAGCTCGCCCGCGTGCTTGTCGGGCTGGCCGATGGCACCCGCGAAGGCCACGGCCGGATGGCCTGTCAGCGCCTCTTCGATCTCTGCGGGATCGATGTTGTGACCCCCGCGAATGATCACATCCTTGGCACGGCCCGTGATCCAAATGTAGCCGTCCGCGTCGATGCGGCCCAGATCACCGGTGCGCAGGTACGCGTCCGAATAGTACAGATCCTTGTTCTTGTCCGCTTCGGTATAGGTGCCGCCAGGGATCACGCCGGGGTTGGACACGCAAATCTCGCCAATCTCGTCCACGGCGCATTCGAGCGGGCCGTTATTGGTCTGTTTGATGATCTTCACGTCGCAATAGGGGAATGGGATCCCGATGGAGCCGACCTTCTTTTCGCCGTCGACCGGGTTGCCGGAGACAAGGCAGGTCGCCTCTGTCATGCCGTAGCCCTCGATGATGTTCATGCCCGTCGCGGCCCCGTATTTCTTGAAGAGCTCAAGCGGGAGAGGCGCGGAGCCGGAGAAGGTTGTCTTCACGGTCGAGATGTCCGCATCCACCGGGCGCTGCATCATCGCGCTGATGGCTGTCGGGACAGACACGATGAAGGTGATCTTCCACCGCTCGGTCAGCTTCCAGATGTTGTCGAACACGCCATCGCCGCGGTAGCCCTGCGGCGTGGGGAAGACGACATGCGCGCCGGAGGCGACCGCCCCCATCACGATCACCTGGCAGGCCATCACGTGGAACAGCGGCAACGGGCAGAGCAGGTTATCCTCCTCCGTCAACAGGATCTCCGCGCCGACCCAGCCGTTGTAGATCATGCCGGAATAGGTGTGCTGCGCGACCTTGGGCATCCCGGTCGTGCCGCCGGTGTGGAAGTAGCACGCGATGCGGTCTTCCTGCACGTCTTCGAACTGCAGCGTGGTGGGCTGTTTCGCGATCTCGGCGTTGAAGTTCTTGTAATCGGCGTGCGGCGCCTTGTTCACCTTGGGGCGGATCATGCTGACGATCCAGCTTTTGGGCGGCGTCACGTACCGGTTCAGGTCAACCTCAAGCACGGTCGCCACGTGCGGCGCATGCTCTACTGCTTCGGCGACCTTTTCGGCCACGTCCGTCTTGGGGAAGGCGCGCAGGGTCACGACAACTTTGGCGTTTGTCTCCCGCAGGATCGACGCGATCTGCTCTGGCTCCAGCAGCGGGTTGATCGGGTTCACGATGCCCGCCACAGGGCCGCCCAAGAAGCACAGCAGCGCCTCGTTACAGTTCGGCAGCACGTAAGCCACCACGTCCTTTGGCCCGACGCCAAGGCTGCGCAGCATGTTGGCGGTCTGCGCGACCTTGCCCTGAAGCTCTGACCACGTGAACGTCTCTGCCTTGTCTTTGGGGCCAGAGAATATCTGGTAGCTCATGGCGTTGTGGTTGGGGAATTTCTCGGCCGTCTGGCTCAGTTGTGACCACAGCGTTTTCGGAACGTCGCGGTCCTCCCACGGCATTTCGTCCATGATTTTTTTGCGATCTACAAGACCGGTATACGTCATCTGATTGTCCTCCCTGGCGCGCCCATCGTTTTTGTGTGGCGCGTGGCTCCCTCTATTGCCCGCTAAAATGTGCGTTATCTTGTCACTGTGCAAGATAAAGCGGCCCGCCGCACGGTATCGTACGTTGCGTAAGGCAGTTCTACGGGGGAATTGCCCCTATTCCGCGGCCAGCCCGTCGGTGAATTGCAACCGGGCGAGCCGTGCGTAAAGCCCGCCTTCGGCGACCAGCGCGTCATGCGGCCCTTGCGCCACGATGCGCCCGCCATCAAGCACAACGATGCGGTCGGCTTTCTTCACCGTCGCCAGCCGGTGCGCGACGATCAGCGTCGTGCGCCCTTCGCTCAGCGTGTCAAAGGCCGCCTGCACGGCCCGCTCGCTCTCTGCATCCAGCGCGCTGGTCGCCTCATCCAGCAGCAGGATCGGCGCGGCGCGCAGGATGGCGCGGGCGATTGCGACGCGCTGTTTCTGCCCGCCGGACAGCATCACGCCCCGCTCGCCCAGATAAGAGCCGTAGCCATCGGGCAGCGCTGCGATGAAGTCATGGGCGGCAGCCGCGCGCGCAGCCGCCTCCACCTCGGCGTCGGTGGCATCCGGGCGCCCGAAGCGGATGTTCTCAAGCGCGGAGGTCGCAAAGATCACCGGGTCTTGCGGAACCAGCGCGATGTGGCGGCGGAATTCGCTGCGCGCCAGCTGCGCAAGGTCCACGCCGTCAATCGTGATGCGCCCCGCCGCCGGATCATAGAAACGCAGGAGCAGCTGGAAGAGGGTCGTCTTGCCCGCACCCGAGGGGCCGACAAACGCGACCGTCTCACCCGGGGCGATGTTCAGCGCGACGCCGTCCAGCGCCTGAGTTCCGGGCCGCGCGGGGTAGGCAAAGCTGACATCCTCAAACCGGATATGCCCCTGCACCGGGGCGGGCAGCGCCGCGGGCGCGGCGACATCCTGCACCGCGTCCACGGTCGTCAGCAGCTCCACCAACCGCTCCGTCGCGCCCGCCGCGCGCTGCAGCTCGCCCCAGATCTCCGACAGGGCCGCGACGCCGCCGGCAACGATGATCGCGTAGATCAGGAACTGCACCAGCGTGCCCACGGTCATCACGCCCGAACGCACGTCATTTGCGCCGATCCACAGGACGCCAACGATCCCCGCAAAAACCAAAAAGATCACGATGGCGGTCATCGCCGCGCGGGTTGTGATCCGCCGTTTCGCGCTGTCAAAGCTGTATTCCGTCACATCCGAAAAGGCGGCGCGGCTTGCGGTCTCGTGGGTGAACGCCTGCACCGTTTGCACCGCGCCCAGCGCCTCGGACGCGTTGCCGGAGCTGGCAGCAATCCAGTCCTGGTTTTCCTTGCTCAGCTTGCGCAGGCGGCGCCCCAGCACAAGGATCGGCACGACCACCGCCGGGACGATCAACAGCACAAGGCCCGTCAGCTTGGCCGAGGTCAGCAGCATCAGCACCATACCGCCAATGAACATGATGATATTGCGCAGCGCGATGGAGGCGGACGAGCCAACAACTGACAGGATCAGCGTGGTGTCGGTGGTGATCCGGCTCAGCACCTCGCCGGTCATGATGCGTTCGTAGAACTGCGGCGAGAGGCCAATCACCCTGTCAAAGACCGCCTTGCGAATGTCGGCCACCACCCGCTCGCCCAGCCGGGTGACAAGCGCGTAGCGCAGCGCCGTGCCCAGCGCCAAAAGGCCCGCAATGCCCAGCGCCGCAATGAAATACTGGTTCAGGATGCCGGTTGTCTCGACCTCGAAATTGTCCACGACCCGGCGCACCGCCATCGGCAGCGCAAGGGAGACCGCGGCGGTAATCGTCAGCGCCACGAGCGCGGCCCACATCAGCATCCGGTAGGGTTTTACAAAGGGCCACAGGGCCTGAAGCGCGCTGATATTGCGCGACTTTTCACGCTCTTCATCCGCGCTCGGCGGTCCGGGCGGGCTTCCGCTGGTGTCACTCATATCGGCTTCCGTTTGGCTGGCCCCGGTTGTGCAGGCCCTGCGCGCCCGCGTCAAGGATCGCCGGCGTGGAGCGGGTAGCGGGAATCGAACCCGCACCTTAAGCTTGGAAGGCTCTTATGATACCATTTCACCATACCCGCGCTCGACCGCTCAGCTATGCCACCGCGCGCGCGGCGTCAAGAAGAGGGCGGACCACATGGCACATTATGCGGTAACGGGGGCCGCGCGCGGGATAGGTGCGGCGCTGGCCGCAAAGCTGCGGGCCACTGGGCACGAGGTGACGGGGTTTGATATCACCCCTGCCCCGGACTGCGTGCTGCTGGACGTGACCGATCCGAGCCGTTTTCCTGAGCTGTCCGGCCCCTTCGACGGGCTGTGCAACGCCGCCGGCCTGCCGCCCCGGGGCGACAACGCAGCGGCGGTGCTAGCGGTGAACTTCACCGGCACACGGGCCTTCACCGAAGCGGTCCTGCCGTTCCTCAAAACCAATGCGTCCATCGTCAACATCGCCAGCCGCGCCGGTCAGCACTGGCGCGACGGCGCGGCGCAGGCGGCGCGGCTCGGGGCGGTTCGGGACACGGCTGATGTGGCGGCCTTTGTCGCCCGCGAAGGGATCGACGCCACCCGCGCCTATAACCTGTCCAAGGAGGCGCTGATCCTTTGGACCTTCGCGATGGCCGCCCGGCCGGGCGCGACGGGCCCGCGGATCAATGCGGTCAGCCCTGCCGCGGTGGACACCGCCATCCTTGGCGATTTTACGCGCGCCTTTGGCGGCAAGGTCGAACGGAACCTGCAAAAGACGGGGCGTGCGGGCACAGCCGAAGAGGTTGCCGCCGTCGCGGCCTTCCTCCTTTCCCCCGAAAGCCGATGGATCAAAGGCGCGGACATCTTTGTCGATGGCGGGCTGTCCGCAATCAGCCTGAGCGCAGAGATGGGCCTGACGGGCATGCTCTAAGCTGCGCGTTTCAAGCGAAAACGGCCCCGCCCGCGACAAAGCAATTGCTTTTGACGCCCCGCGCCGCCAGCGTAGGCTTTGCCCGGAGCCACAAAACAAAAAGCCCGGGACCGATATCGGACGCATATCTTTGGGAGGAGACATGTCCAAGAATTTCATCGCCGCGGCCTTTGCCGCGGGTTGCCTTCTGGCAAGCGGCGCAGCCGCGCAGACCAACCTGACCGCTGAAACCGCAGGCGCCGCGGGCGTGCCGGGCACGGTCGTTCAGCACCTTGGCGAGGTTGCGGCGGGCGCGGGCGTTGCCAACATTCAGGTCCAGACGGGCCAGACGCTCACCAACTCGATCCAGAACGTCGCCGAAGGCAAAACGGACATCGCCGCCGCCCCGCAGGTGCTGCCGTTCCTTCTGTCGGTGGGGCGCGGGCCCTATTCGTCACTGGGCGCGGAGAAGGGCGCGGAGCTGGCAGGAAACCTGCGCTATCTCTACACCTACGCGTTTGGCTACCACATGCTGTACGCCTACGATTCCGTGGGCATGAACGGCTGGGCCGATATGGCCGGTCGCACCATCTATAACGGCCCGCCCCGCGGCGCCGCACTGGTTCAGGCGCGCGCCTTTGCGCAACTTCTGGGCGCGGGCAAGGATGGCGAGGATTACACCGGCGTTCAGGTCAACTGGGCGCAAGACCTCAAGACGATCACCGATGGCTCGGCGCAGGCGGTTTTGCTGCCTTCCACCTTCCCTGACCGGCGCATCACCGCATCACTGGCTGCGGGCAACATGACCGTCTGGTCCATGCCCAAAGACGCCTATGAGGGCGAGGCGATGCAGAAATACCTGACCACGCCGGGGAACGCCCCGCTGCGCGTGCCGATGTCGGAGGTCGATTTCGGGGACGGCGTCACTGTCATGACCGAGGACGACATCTTCCGCACCGGCGCCACCGCGGGCGGGGAGGTCGTGAACGCCTCCATGAGCTTTGAGACCGCCAAAGCCCTGACCGCCGCCTTTATCGAAGGCATCCCCGCGCTTAAGGCCAAGGCGCCCTGGGCCGGCCAGGTCGGCATCGGCGTCACCTCGGTCCCGGAATCGGGCATGTGCGGGCTGAACCCCATCCCCTACCACCCCGGCGCCGTCGCCGCGTGGGAAGAGGCGGGCTACACCATCCCCGATTGCGCGAAGCCCAAGGGCTGAACGCCGCGACCCGGCGCATCGCCCGGCCACCACTCCGGGCGATGCGCGCGTTGATCGACCTTGCGGTCCAAGACTGAGCCAGCGACATGGACACAGCCCAGCAAAAGGACACCGGACAGCATCTGGCCTATTGGCTGGGGCTGATCTTTGTGCTTGTGGGCCTGACCAACGCGATCCCGGGCATTCCGGGCCTTGACCAGATGGCGATCGAGCTGACCGGGGATAGGGACTTCAAGGTTCGCAAGTTTTCCTATGAGTATTTCTACCCCATCGCCTTCTCTGCGATGATGACCATCGTGGTGCTGAAGCATGCGATGTGGCGCGCCTGGGACGGGGAGACGGCGCTGAAGCGCACCTTTGGCCTGTTCATGGATGCCGGGATGTTGCTGGCCGCCTATGCGCTGTCGCTCACCTACCTGATCGAGATTGAATCGGTCTGCCTGATCGACAGCCTGACCGGGGAACGGGCCGAGCTGATCGCGCGCGCTTTGGCCGAAGAGCGGGAGTTTGCCGAGCTGTACGGCCTTCCCGTCCCGGACAGTGTCGAAGACCCCAAATGCCTGAACACCACGGGCATGTGGCTGATTGCCATCGTCGCGCTCGCCACCTGTTTTTTCCTTGGCTACAACATCAAGGTCTGGGGCCTGCCGCTGGTGATCGTCTCAATCGGCGTTGCGGCCTATACGATCATTACGGTGCTGGTCTGGTATTTCCACGGCCCCGACGACATCAGCAAATACCTGATGACCAAGCTGGGCGGGGAGCCGCGACAGCTGATCGACGGCAGGCCGCGCGTGCACGACATCCTGACGAATAATGCCCAAGGCTTTCTGGGCCGGTTCATGGATATCATCCTGAACACGGTCTTTCCCTATATCGTGCTTGGGGCGCTCTTCGGCATCTCCGCCGGGGGCCGCGCGATGATCAAGCTCGCCTTCTACCTCACGCGGAACATCGCGGGCGGTCCGGCCCACGCGGCCATCGTGTCCTCGGCGCTTTTTGGCACGATCTCCGGCGGGCCGGTGGTGAACGTGCTGTCCACTGGCGTGCTGACGATCCCCATGATGCTCAAGCGCGGGTTTTCAAAGGTCTTTGCCGGCGGGGTGGAGGCCGCGGCCTCCTCCGGCGGGTCGATCATGCCGCCGGTGATGGGGGTTGCGGCCTTCGTGCTCGCCTCGCTGACGGCGGTGCCCTATTCGGAGGTGATCATCGCCGCCGCGCTGCCTGCGCTTGCCTATTTCACCTGCCTGTTCCTCTCGGCCGTGTTCCAAAGCCGCGCGCAGGGGATCGAGGCGATTGGCACAGTCACGCCCGAGATGCGGATCACCCGTACCGACGTTATGCACCTGTTGATGATCGTGCTGCCGATCCTCTTGATCCTGTTCCTGCTGCTGACCCCCAAAGAAGCGGTCGGCTGCGGTCTGTTCGGCGCGCTGCTGGGGATTGAGCGCGAGGTCTTCAACGGCGCCTGCCGCGCGACGGACCTGCCGTGGGTGTTCCAGCTTGTGCAAAACTCCGCCGGGGATGCGGGCAGCGCGGGGTGGTGGGCGGTGATCCTTGTGGCGGGCCTGCTGTTCCTTGACCGCAACATGCGGCTGCGTGATCTGGCAAACGCGCTGTCGGATGCGGGCGTGCTGATCTCCACGCTTTACCTGATGTTCCTCGCCGTTTCGATCATCGACTTTTCGCTGAACTTCACGGGCCTGTCGGCCTTCTTTGCCATCGACGTGCTGACCTGGCTGCGGGGGCTTGAGCTGGGCGCGGGCGCGCCTGCGGCGTTCCTTTTCCTTGCGCTGACGCTGACGATGCTGCTCGCGGTGCTGCTGGGCATGGGGATGCCCGCGGTGCCCGCCTATATCAACGTGGCGCTGCTGATGGGGCCGATGCTGGCCGGCCTCGGCATCGCAACGTTCACCGCGCATATGTTCATCTTCTACTTCGCCGTGGCCTCCGCGATCACCCCGCCCGTCGCCGTCGCCGCCTTTGCCGCTGCGTCGATCACCCGCGCGGACCCTATGCGCACGGGGCTGTCGGCGGTCCGCTCGGGCATCGTGATGTTCGTGATCCCCTTTGTCTTTGCCTTCCACCCCGAGCTGCTGCTGATCGAGGCCGCGGTGCTCAAACCGGGGCAGACGGGCGGCGCGGTTGAATACCTGCCGGGCTATTCCGGCAGCGTGGACTGGGCGGTTTTGGGTTGGCTGCTGGTCCGGCTCAGCCTTGCGCTTTACTTGCTGGCCTCTGCCCTTGCGGGATTTGACCGAACCAAGCTGGCGCTGTGGGAGATCCTGGTGCGGCTGGGCGTGTTTGCGATCCTTCTGTCGAAGGACCCGATGCTCTACGGTGTTGGCCTTGGCCTCGCCGCGCTGCTTTTGGGAAGGCAATATGTGCGCGCGGGGCGCCGGATCCGGGCCTGATCGCTGGACGCCCCTCGCGGTTGCTGCTTTGGTGACGGGATGAACGCCCCTGCATTGCAACCGCGCGCCCGCGGCACGCTGCGCCTGTCCTCCAAGAGCCGCGACGCGGCATCGGTCCTTGACGATCTGTTCATGACCGGCGCGCTGCGGGCCGTGTTTCCGCATGGGGCACGCCGCGATCTTCAGGCGGTGCTGGTCAACACCGCGGGCGGGATCACCGGCGGGGATCTGTTGCAGACGACGGCTCAGGCGGGCCCTCGCAGCGCCCTGACCCTCACCACCCAAGCCGCGGAGCGCGCCTACCGCGCGCAGCCCGGGC
Organism: Pseudomonadota bacterium; assembly: GCA_039817385.1. Taxonomy (GTDB): domain Bacteria; phylum Pseudomonadota; class Alphaproteobacteria; order Rhodobacterales; family Rhodobacteraceae; genus JBCBCP01. The sequence goes on from JBCBVY010000003.1 coordinate 95,867, forward strand.
CGATGGGCACCGTGCGCAACAGGCTGGAGGTCGCGGAAGGCGCACGGCTGAACTGGCTCCCGCAGGAAACGATCCTTTTTGACGGCTGCGCGCTGGACCGCGCGCTTGAGGCTAACATTGCGCCAGATGCCCGCCTGCTGCTGGTGGAGCCGATGATCTGGGGCCGTGCGGCGATGGGCGAGCGCCAGGTGACGGGCACCATACGCGAGCGTATTCACATCCGGCGCGCCGGGGCGCTGATCTACGCCGACCAGTGGCGGATGGCGGGCGATATGACCGCCCAGCTGGACCGCCCTGCCATTGGTGGCGGCGCGCGGGCGATGGCGAGCTTTGTCTACGCAGCCCCCGATGCCGAGGCGCGGCTGGAGGGCGTGCGCGCTCTGCTGCCCGGGACGGGTGGCGCCAGCCTTCGGATGCAAGGCCTGATTGTTGGGCGACTTCTGGCCCCGGGCGGGCTGGCGTTGCGCAAATCCTTGATCCCACTGGTGGAGTTCCTCCATGATGGCCCTGTACCGACCCCGTGGAGACTCTGACCCATGATGCTGACCCCTCGCGAAAAGGACAAGCTGCTGGTCGCGATGGCCGCAGAGGTCGCGCGCAAACGGCTGGAACGCGGCGTGAAGCTGAACCACCCCGAGGCTATCGCCCTGATCACCGACGCCGTTGTCGAAGGCGCGCGCGATGGTCGCTCCGTGGCGGAGATGATGCAGGCGGGCGCGCAGGTCATCACCCGCGCGCAATGCATGGAAGGCGTGCCCGAGATGATCCACGACGTGCAGGTCGAAGCCACCTTTCCCGATGGCACCAAGCTGGTGACCGTCCACAACCCCATTCGTTGAACCAGGCCGGAAAGGACGGGATATGAGTTTATTTTGCCAAGTGAAGCGGGGGGCGGGCGCGCTTTTGACGGCTGGCCTGCTCGCTGGCCCAGCTGCCGCCCATACCGGCCCGCATCTGCACCCGCACGGCTCCGAAAGCTGGTTTGCGGTCGTGTTTGGGGCCGTTGTGATCGTAGGCGGCGCCATCGTGATGTGGAGGGGCCGATGATCCCGGGCGAGATCATCACCGCCAAGGGCGAGCTGACCCTGAACGCCGACCGCGAGGCGCGCGTCCTGCGCGTCGCCAACACCGGCGACCGCCCCGTGCAGGTTGGCAGCCACTACCACTTTGCCGAAACCAACCCGGCGCTGGAATTCGACCGAGACGCGGCGCACGGAATGCGCCTCGACATCGCGGCAGGGACGGCGGTGCGGTTTGAGCCGGGGCAAGAGCGAGATGTGGAGCTTGTGCCGTTCTCCGGCGGACGGCGGGTGTTCGGGTTCAATCAGAAGGTCATGGGACATTTATAGGTTTTTTCGATGTTTGGATTTCTTAAGAGAGCCTCGGCTAGAGAACATGCAAAGCTAATGTATCAGAATTCACTCGCAGCGAAGTATTTGGCTGCCTTCGATGCTGAGTTGGCCGAAGTGGCCGAACAGCAAGTCTCGAGCCTTTCGATTATCTGGAAACCAGGGGACCAATTAAAACCTCAGCTCGCGCATTCTTTGTTGCAAACGAATCGCGCTTTGCGACGGGCATACGACAAAACTCCCGGATGCTTATCAGTGTCCTTTGACCAATCGTTCGAGCCAATTGGAGGCTGGAACGAATACTACAATCGCATGACGGACGCCTAACATGCCCGCAAAAATCTCCCGCGCCGATCACGCTGCCATGTTTGGCCCCACCACCGGGGACAAGGTGCGGCTGGCCGATACCGAGCTGTTCATCGAGGTTGAGCGGGACCTGACCGCGGAACGCGCGGGCGCTGCCTCGGGCGGGTCGGGGCCGAATGCGGCGCTTTATGGCGAAGAGGTGAAGTTCGGCGGTGGCAAGGTCATCCGCGACGGGATGGGGCAGGCGCAGACGACGCGGGCCGAGGGGGCCGTGGATACGGTCATCACCAACGCGCTGATCGTGGACCATACCGGCATCTACAAAGCGGATGTCGGCCTCAAGGACGGGCGTATTGCGCGCATCGGCAAGGCGGGCAACCCCGACACCCAGCCCGGCGTCGATATCATCGTCGGCCCCGGCACCGAGGCCATCGCGGGCGAGGGGCGCATCCTGACCGCCGGGGGCTTTGACAGCCACATCCACTACATCTGCCCGCAGCAGATCGAGGACGCGCTGCACTCGGGCCTCACCACGATGCTGGGCGGCGGCACCGGCCCTGCGCATGGCACGCTGGCCACCACCTGCACGCCCGGGCCGTGGCATATCGGGCGGATGCTGCAGGCCGCCGACGCCTTTCCGATGAACCTCGCCTTTGCGGGTAAGGGCAACGCGTCCCTGCCCGCCGCACTGGAGGAACAGGTGAACGCAGGCGCCTGCGCGCTGAAGCTGCACGAGGATTGGGGCACCACCCCGGCGGCCATCGACTGCTGCCTGTCGGTGGCGGACGCGATGGACGTTCAGGTCATGATCCACACCGACACGCTCAACGAGTCCGGCTTTGTCGAGCACACCGTCGCTGCGATGAAGGGCCGGACGATCCACGCCTTCCACACCGAAGGTGCGGGGGGCGGGCATGCCCCGGACATCATCAAAATCTGCGGCGAAGATCACGTGATCCCGTCTTCCACAAACCCCACGCGCCCCTTCACGGTGAACACGATCGAAGAGCATCTGGATATGCTCATGGTCTGCCACCACCTCGACAAGCGGGTGCCGGAGGACGTCGCCTTTGCTGAATCGCGGATCCGGCGTGAGACCATCGCGGCCGAGGATATCCTTCACGACATGGGCGCGTTTTCGATCATCGCGAGCGACAGTCAGGCGATGGGCCGGGTGGGCGAGGTCATCATCCGCACCTGGCAAACCGCCGACAAGATGAAGCGCCAGCGCGGCGCCCTGCCCGAAGAGACAGGCGACAACGACAACATGCGCGTGCGCCGCTATGTCGCCAAGTACACGATCAACCCCGCCATCGCGCATGGCATCGCGCACGAGATCGGCTCGATTGAGCCGGGCAAGCGCGCGGACCTGTGCCTGTGGTCCCCGGCCTTCTTTGGCGTGAAGCCCGAAATGGTGCTGATCGGCGGCACGATTGCCGCGGCGCAAATGGGTGACCCGAACGCCTCGATCCCGACGCCGCAACCCGTCTATACACGCCCCATGTGGGGTGCGTATGGGCGCAGCGTAGAACGCTCCGCCGTGACCTTCGTGTCGGAAGCCGCGCAGGCCGCGGGCGTCGGGGGCACCCTCGGCCTCGCCAAGGACACGCTCGCCGTGCAGGGCACCCGTGGGATCGGCAAGGCGCAGATGAAGCTGAACGACGCCACGCCCGAGATCGAGGTGCACCCGGAAACCTACGAAGTGCGCGCGAATGGCGAGCTGCTGACCTGCCAGCCCGCCGAAGTGCTGCCGATGGCGCAGCGTTATTTTCTGTTCTGAGGGGGGGGGGAACACATATGCGACGATCCATCCAAGCCGCGGCGATTTTGGCGCTGGCCGCAAGCCCCGCGTGGGCCGACTGCCCCGCGCCTGGAGCGCTTGAACAGGGCATCGCGGTGACCGCGGCAGACGGCACTGTCGAGACGTTCAAGCAAATCGCCCCGGGCCGGGTCGAGAATACGACAAATGTCGGTGAGGACGAGGGCAGCTACTATATCCTCGCGCAGGGCATTTACCTGCGCGCGCTGACCGATATGGAAAACGGCGCACTCAAGCCTGCCTCCATGACCACGTATAACTACCCGTTGGAGGACGCGCAGATGCCGCGCCCCGTGGCGCAGGGAATCTGGCAAGTGGAGGTCGCTATTCTGGAGGGCGGAAACATCAGCACCGAGCTGCACGACATTCGCTTCGGGGCCGAGACCCGGATGACCATCGGCGCCTGCGGTTACAATATGATCCCGGTCAGCATCCGCGTGGAGGAAGATGGAGAGACGTCATTCGAAGAGACTCTCTACTACCTGCCCGAACTGGGCTTCGCGATATACGGTGCCTATGCGGAGCCAGAGAAGGAGACGGAACTCTACACCTACAAATCCATCGGTATGATGCAGGACTGAGCCCAGCGATGCCGCTACCACGCCTCGATCACGTCGAAATCGTCAGCGGGCGTTGTGCCTGCAGCCTACAGGGCCGTTGTCGTCAAACGCACGCTTGTGGTGGTCTTGAAATAGGCCGGATTACCAAGGATATCCGCGGGCAGCGCCTTGGTGTCTATGCGGCGCCTTTCGCTTTGCACGATGCGCAGCGTGAAGCCATGACCAGCGACATCGCGCGACGCGCGTTCAGGCACCACACGGGCCAGAATATCCGCGCGAATGGCCGCCTCCTGCGCCTTCAGCGCGGTGATGCGGGCGCGGATGCCGCCCAGCTCATCCACCAGCAGATCGAGGGAGTCGTCCATATCTCTCATGCCCTTCATCCAAACATGAACAGCGTTAACAAGCCGTTACCGGGTCTGCGCCCTGCGCAACCCGGCTTTGCGCGCAGCCATCTGACAGGCGGGCGGCGCGCGCCCCATGTCTTGCCCAGCACATCACCGGAGCAAGACAATGACCAAATATCTCAAGGCCCTCACCTCCCCCCGCTACGCCCCCGCTGGCCCGCTGTCGCTGGCCTTTGCCGTGCAAGAGCTGACCGACGCGGAACTGGCCGACCGCAACATGCGGCGCACGGACATCGCGCGGGAGCTGATGATCGACGGCCTCTGGAAGTAGCCGCCGCGGGCCGCCCATGCTGACGGCCCAAACCTATCAGAGCCACGGACACGGCGCCGCCATCGGTGCCGTGTCATTGACCTACGAGGACCGGTTCCTGCGCCGCAAGGTGCTGCCGCTGGATGGCGGCGGGCAGGTGCTGGTTGATCTGCCCCAGACCACGTCGCTGGATCACGGCGGCGTGCTGGTCACGCCAGAGGGCGCGGTCCAGGTCATCGCCGCGCCGGAGCCGCTGCTGGAAGTGACGGGCGACCGGCTGCACCGGATCGCATGGCATATCGGCAACCGCCACACCCCCTGCCAGATCGAAGCGACGCGCCTGCTGATCCAGCGGGACCACGTGATGGCAGACATGCTGGCAAAGATCGGCGCCCAAACGCGCGAGGTCGTGGAGCCTTTCACGCCCGAAGGCGGCGCCTATGGCCACGGGCGCACCCACGGGCACGACCACAGCCACGTGCATGACACCGGCCATTCGCATGGCTGATCCCACGCTGACCCTGGCCCAGATGTTCAGCCCCGGCTTTCCGGTCGGGGCCTTTGCCTATTCCCACGGGCTGGAGACGGCCATCGCGGACGGGCGCGTGAGGGATGCCGCCACGCTTCAGGCATGGCTGACGGACGTGCTGCTTTACGGGGCTGGGGCCAGCGATGCGGCGCTTTTGCTTGCAGCAGGGGCAAACGATGCAGAGCCCCTGGCCCGCGCACTGTGTCCCTGCGCCGAACGCGCGCTGGAGACCGAGCAGCAGGGCGCGTCCCTCGCGCGCACGGCGGCAGCCCTCTGGGACACGCCGGGGGATGCAGCCCCCTACCCGATCGCCGCAGGACGGATCGCTGACGCGCTGAACCTGCCGCGGACGCAAACCGCCGCGATGTACCTGCAGGCGCTGATGGCAAACCTCGTCTCTGCCGCGGTGCGCGCGGTGCCTTTGGGCCAGACCGAAGGGCAAAAGGTGCTGGCCGCCCTTGTGCCCCTGATCGAAAAGGTTGCCGCCGAGGCCACGGGCGATCTGGACGCCATATCTTCCACCTGCTTTGCGGGCGACATCGCCGCAATGCGCCACGAAACGCTAGAGCCAAGGATCTTTCGGACATGACCCAAATGAACGGCCCCCTGCGCGTCGGCATCGGCGGCCCGGTTGGTGCGGGCAAGACAACGCTGACCGCGGCGCTGGCGAAGGCGCTGAAGGATCAGCACTCCATCGGCGTGATCACCAATGACATCTACACCCGCGAGGATGCCGAGGAACTGATGCGCCGCCAGATCCTGCCGCAGGACCGGATTATCGGGGTGGAGACGGGGGGCTGCCCGCACACGGCGATCCGCGAGGACGCGTCGATCAATCTGGCGGCCGTGGCAGAGATGCGCGCACGCCACCCGGAGGTGGAGGCGATCCTGATCGAGAGCGGCGGCGATAACCTGTCGGCCACCTTCTCGCCGGAACTGGCGGATATCACCCTTTACGTGATCGACGTAGCGGCGGGCGAGGAAATCCCCCGCAAAGGCGGCCCGGCCATCACAAAATCGGACCTGCTGATCATCAACAAGACCGACCTCGCCCCCCATGTCGGGGCCTCCCTTGAGGTGATGGAGCGGGACGCAACCCGAATGCGCGCGGGCAAGCCCTTTGTCTTTGCCGCCTTGCGGCACGGCACGGGGGTGGACGAGATCATTAACCACCTCAGAGCATTGTCTGGCCTCGGGCTGGTGGACAGCTAAAGCGACGCCGCGATGTCGCGGCTGGGACATGACGATGCCTGCGCCTTTGGTACACAACTTGTATACATCGGCGGAGGGCGATCATGGCACAGGTAAGATCACGCGCGGGCGGGCGCGCGGCACGGCGGGCGATACGCGCGGCGGTTGATGTCACGATGCTGCCGGGGCTTTCCAGCAAACTGCCCGTGACCGAAATCCTGAGCGGCGCACAGGTTGAGCGGATTGATGCGGCCTCGATGGACATCCTCGAAAACGTGGGCGTTGTCTTTCGCGACGACATCGCGCTGGCAGACTGGCGCGCGGCAGGAGCCAAGGTTGTCGGTGAAACGGTCTATCTCGACCGAGGGCTGGTACGCGACCTGATCGCGACCATCCCGGACACCTTCACCTATCACGCGCGTGATCCGCAGAAGAACGTCGCCCTCGGCGGGCGAAATTCGATCTTCGTGCCGATGACGGGCGCGCCCTACCTGCGCGATCTGGACGATGTGCGGCGCAACCCGCTGCTGGACGACCTCGCCATGTTTCACAAGCTGAGCCATATGCTGCCCAGCCTGCACAGCTCCGCCCACCATATCGTTGAGCCCTACGACCACCCGATCAGCCACCGCCATTTGCGCATCACCTATTCGTCGATGAAACACTCCGACAAGACGTTCATGGGCATGACCACCTCGCCCAAAAACGCCGAAGATGTGCTGGACATGTGCGCGATCCTCTTTGGCGATGACTTTATGGAAACCCACCCGGTCACCACCGGCAATTGCAACGGGAACTCACCGCTGGTCTGGGATGAGACGATGCTGGGCGCGATGCGCGCCTTCTGCCGCCGGAACCAGCCGGTGCTGTGCTCGCCCTTCGTGCTGGGCGGGGCGAACACGCCTGCCTCTGTCGCGGCCTCGGTTGCGCAGCTGAACGCGGAGGCGCTGAGCGCGCTGGCCTACACCCAGGTGATCCGGCGCGGTTGCCCGGCGATCTACGGGCATTACCTGTCCACCGTGTCGATGAAGTCTGGCGCGCCGATGGCGGGCACGCCGGAGATCAGCCTGATGAACTACATGATCGGCCAGATGGCGCGGCATTACGGCGTGCCGTGGCGGACATCGAACACGCTCGGCGGGGCGAAGACTTTTGATGCACAGGCCGGGTACGAAAGTGCGACGACCCTAATGGCGGTAATGCACGCGGGTGCCAACTATATCTGGCACTCGGCGGGCTGGAACGAGGCGGGGATGCACTGCTCCGTCGCGAAATTCGTGGTGGATGCAGAGCAATGCGCGATGGCCCACCGGATGGCCTCGGGCTTGCGCTGGGATGATTTTGACACGGCCATCGCCGCCGTCCGCGACATTGGCCCGGGCGGTCATTACCTTGGCCATACGCACACACAGGAGAATTTTGAGACCGCGTTTTTCATGCCCGAGCTGTTCGATAACAACGCGATCGAGCAGTGGGTGGCCGACGGCAGCCCGGAGATCACAGAGCGGGCGCTGCGCTATGCGCGCGTCCTGCTGGACGCCTATGAAGAGCCTGCGCTGGACGTGGCCAAGGATGAAGAACTGCGCGCCTATATCGACCGGCGGGAGCGGGAGATTCCGGCTGAGGATGCGCTGAACCAAGAGTATTGAGCGCGTCTTGTGCCGGAGTGGGGGCCAGCCCCCACGCCCCCGGCATATTTTCAGCCAGAAGAAGGTCTATTCGCTGCGCGCTTGCCACTCCTTCGCGCGCAGATAGGCGTTTGCGCCGATCTGCGCAAACGGGCCAGGCGGAAGGCGTGTGGGTTGGGCTTCAGCTTGGAAATGAGCTGTGATGTCTGAGTGATGCCCCAGCGCCATTTCAGCGGCGGCCATACCGGTAAGCGTGCCCCGCGCGGTGCCGAGGCCATTCTGCACACAAGCGGCAAAAAGCCCGTCCTCAATCTCGCGGCAGATGGCGACACCGTTGCGGCTGAGGCAAAGGTGCCCGGCCCAGACATAGGCTTGCCGCGCGTCTGCAAGCTGCGGGAAATGATCTGCGAATTTCGCCGCGTGCACGCGGGCCGCGCGGGCGAGGTCGCGGGCGCTGGGGACCATACCAGGGCGCATGGTGGCGCAGGTGCGGGTGATCACGCGGTTGCCGCCCTGCGCGGTGTCGATCCGCCGCATCGTGGTGCCCATCGGGTCCGCAGGCGTCACGCCCCAGCGATCCTGGCCGGGCGGGGTGTCCAGCACGTCGGTCATGGAGGCATAGAGGAACAGTTGGATCAGGCGGCCCGTGCCAATCCCGAAGCTTTCAAGATGGCCGTTGGTGGCGAGGATCACCTGCCCCGCCGCCAGCGTGCCTTTCTTCGAAGAAAGGCACCACCCGCTGCCCGTCTTTGCAATCCGGGTGACCGGCGATTTTTCAAAAATCGCGGCCCCGCGGGAAAGGCCAGCGGCCAAGCCTCGCACGTAGCCCGCCGGTTGCAGCATCACTGTTCCGGGCGTGTAGAGACCGGAGCGATAGGCCACGGAGCCGGTAATCTCGCGCATCTGCGCTTCGTCCAGCATCTCGGACGGCTCGCCCAGCGCGGCCAGATGCGCGGCGTAGCTGCGATTTTGCGCTTCGGCCTTTTCCCCGCAGGCGCCGTTGATCTTGCCTGCCGCGTCAAAGAAATCCGCCGCAATCTCATAGGCTTGCACGGCTTCCCGCGCGAACCCAATCGCCTGCCGGTTCATTGCGATCTGCGCGGCGTCATCGCCCGCGCTGGCATAGTCTTCGGAGTTCAAATCATGCGGCAGGTCGATCATGAAACCGGAATTGCGGCCCGCCGCGCCCTCCGCAATCTGCCCGGCCTCCACCACGGCGACCCGCACCGCCGGGTCCAGCTGTGCAATCCGGCGCGCGGCGGAAAGGCCCGCAAAACCCGCCCCGACAATCGCAATGTCGACCCTGTGCGCGCCGTCCAGCGCCGGGTAGCGCGGCCCGGACCCAAGGATATCGGACCAAGCCGCAGGCCCGCGATGCACCGGGGTGCGGCGCGCCGTGTAGCTCACCCCACCGCCTCGTCTTCATCGTCGGCGAGGTCGATCCAGATGGTCTTCAGCCGCGTGTACTGATCATGGGCGTGCACCCCATTGTCCCGCCCGCCAAATCCCGACTGGCCAAACCCGCCAAAGGGTGTGGAGATGTCGCCCTCCCCGAAGCTGTTTACCGTGACCGTACCCGCCCGTAGGGCGCGCGCGCCGCGGATGGCGCGTTTGGCGTTGGCGGTGAAAAGCGCGGCGCAGAGACCATAGGGCGTGTCGTTCGCCAGTCGGATGGCCTCGTCAAAGCTGCTGACCGTCTGCACGGTCAGAACGGGGCCAAAGATCTCCTCGCGGCTGGCCGGGTTGTCCGGGTCGGTCTCGACCAGCGTGGCGGGTACGAAATTGCCTTCACCGACCGGTGCGCCGAGCGCCTCAAGATACCTGCGGACCTTGGCGCAATGGGCGTCTGAGATAAGCGCGCCAAGGCGGTTTTCCGGGTCGAGCGGATCGCCCAAGGGCCATTGGCGCATATGCGCCGCGATCCGGGCCAGCAGATCGTCCTTCACCGCGCGGTGCACGATCAGGCGCGACGTGGCCGAGCAATTCTCGCCCATGTTCCAAAACGCGCCGTTCACGATGTGTTGCGCCACGCGGTCGAGGTTCTCCGCATCGTCCATAACCACGGCGGGGTTCTTGCCGCCCATCTCCAGCACAACTTCTTTGGCGTTGGACTCCGCCGCGTATCCGAGGAAACGCTTGCCCGTCTCGGTGGAGCCGGTGAAGCTGACCATGTCGATGTCCATGTGCCGCCCGATGGGTTCGCCCACGTCCGGGCCCGCGCCAGGCACCACGTTCAGCACCCCGCGCGGAACGCCCGCCTCCATCGCAAGTTCCGCCACACGCAGCGCGGTAAGCGAGGTTTCTTCGGCAGGTTTAACGATCACCGAACAGCCCGCGGCGAGGGCCGGGCCGATCTTCCAAGCGAGCATCAGCAGCGGGAAATTCCACGGCAGCACGAGGCCCACGACGCCAATCGGTTCCCGCACGATCATCGCGATGTGGTCGTCCGAGGCAGGGGCTGTCTGATCGTAGATCTTGTCGATGGCTTCGGCGTGCCATTTGATCGCGTGAATTGTCTCTGGAATATCAACGGTTTCGCAGTCGTAGATCGTCTTGCCACTGTCGAGGGATTCCAACACGGCCAGTTCTCGGGCATTGCGCGTGATCAGCTTGCACAGGCGGATCAAAACGTCCTTGCGCGCAGAGGGATGCAGGCGGGACCAGCGGCCGTCTTCAAAAGCCTCGCGCGCCTTTTCCACGGCAAAATCAACGTCCCTCGCGTCGCACGCCGCCACTTGGGCGATCTCATCACCCGTGGCCGGGTTCTTCGATGGGAAGGTTTTGCCGGAAATCGCAGGACGGAAGCTGCCGTCGATGAAGGCCCCGGAGGGGGGCTGAAGAGACACGGCAATGGCTTCGTACTCGGCCTTGGTCAGCATGGATCAGCCCTCCGCTTCGATCTTCGCAATGGTGGTTTTCAGGGTGCGGATCACCTGATCGAGGCTCCGTTTATCGTCTTTGTTCAGTGGTTTAAGCGGCGGCCGGATCGCGCCGGTGTCGATGCCCTGATGGGTGACGCCATACTTGATCGACTGTACGAACTTGCCGCCTTGCTCCAGCACGCGCATCAGCGGCATCATCGCGGACATGATGCGGCGGCCCTTGTCAAAATCCCCCTCAAGCGCGCAGGCCCGGTAAAGCGCGATGTGCTCCTCTGGCAGGAAGTTGGACCCGCCACAGACCCAGCTGCGCGCGCCCCAGGCGAAGAATTCAAGCGCTTGGTCGTCCATGCCGCAGGACATCTGGATATGCGGGTAGTCGCGGGCGAGCAGGTGTACCCTGTTGATATCACCCGACGATTCCTTGATCGCGCAGAAATTGCGGGAGCGGCCGACGCGGTCCAGGAACGCTTCGCCCATCTCGGCGCCCATGCGGCCCGGGTAGTTGTAGAGCATGATGGGCAGGCCCGCGGCGTTGTCGATGGCCAGCGCGTTGAGGGCGTTTTCCCGTTCCGTCGGGACCGCGTAAGGGGGCGTGCCCAGCAAGATCGCGTCCGCCTTCATCTGCCGCGCGGCGGTGGCGAGCGCGATGCTGTCCTGCGTGAGCATCGTGCCGGTGCCGACGATGACGGGCACGCGGCCCTGCGCTTGTTCCACGACAAAGCGTGCAATTTCTATGCGTTCCGTGACCGTTTGGGCGTAGTTCTCCCCGGTTGAACCGCCGGAGATCAGGCCGTGCACGCCCGCGGCAATCAAACGTTCGATGACCGCCGACAGGGCGTCCCAGTCCACGCTGTAATCCGCGCGGAACGGCGTGACGAGCGGGGTGTAGATGCCTTCGAATGTCATGATGGGGGTCATGCTGTGGCCTCCGCAGGAGGGGCGCCGAGCGCTTCATCCAGGGGGGTGGGCATCACAAAACGCGCGATCTCGTGGCGGCTGAGTTGCCAGTGGTCATGGGCGAGCTGCGCCGCCCGGTCCGCATCCCGTGCGGCGATGGCCGCGATCATCGCGTTATGTTGCGCGCTGGCGGTGGCGACGCTGTCGGCCTGCGCGCTGCTGCCCGGTTGGTAGAACGTCATCGAGATGCGGGCGTGGTCCACCAGCAGACGATGAAAGCTCGGCGTAAGGTATTGATTTTGCGCCATGTCCCCGGTGATGCGGTGAAATTCGACATTGGCGAGCGCGCGGTCGGCGGCCATGCCGCTGCCCAAGGCCCAGGCAAAGGCAGCTTGCGCGGCTTCAAGGCTGCGCAGTTGGGTGTCTGTGCGGTGCAAGGCGGCCAGACGCAGGATGGCGGCGTAAACCATTGGTGCGGCGAGGAAAAAACCGCGGAGCGATTGGGGGCTTAGTTCAGCAACACGAACCCCGCGGTGCTCGCGCAGCTCGGCATAGCCTTCGTGTACCAGTTGGCGCAGCACCTCGCGCATAGGCGTGCGCGACAGGCCGAAATCCGCGCTCAGCTGGGTTTCATCCAGGTTTGCCCCCGGCGCGAGGTCCAGCGTCAGGATACGCCGGGACAGGGCGTCATAGGCTGTGACCTTGCGGTCGGGTGGCTTGGACATGGGCGGCTCCGGTCGCTTTGATGTGATGTATACAACATGTTCACATCAAAAAAAGCGCTCGTTTGCGCCAAAGCGCTGTCCCAGAGCGACGGCCACCTAGGGTCACGTTTTGTACAGAACACGCGCCGCCAAAAGAGCATTCTGTACAAATTTTGATGTGCAGAAGCGCACCTTTGGTCCGGCCCTGTGCAATGGCGCACAGAGCCGGCCCTGGGCTTAGACGAAATCGACGTGCTTCATCATCGGCATCTCGCGCACGCGCTGGCCCGTCGCCGCGAAGATCGCGTTCGACAAGGCCGCGGCGGCGGGGGGCACCATCGGCTCGCCCATGCCGCGCACGCGCGCGGGGTCGTTCTCCAGCCCGCGGACCATGATCTGCGGCGTCTGGAACATGCGCATCCCTTCGCTGTCCCAATAGTTCTGCTGCGCCACCGCGCCGCCCGCATAGGTGACCTCGGAGTTCATCGCGTGCCCAAGCGCCCAGACGATGCCGCCCTGCACCATGTTTTCGAACATGTTGGGGTCCACCACGCGGCCCACTTCGGCGGCGATCCAGACATTGTCGAGGCGCAGGCCTGCATCCGTCCGGGTCACCTCCACGACCTCTGCGGTTGGCACGCCGAAAGACATGGTGAAGGCCACGCCGCGGCCGGTGCCTTGTGGCAGGGCGGCGCCCCAGTTCGACATCTCTGCCACGGCCTCCAGCGTCTTGCGGGAGGTGTCGTGCCACATCAGACGCATCCGTTCGGCCATCGGGTCGGCGCCCGCCGCGTGGATCAGCTCATCAAGGAAGGTCTCGTGGAAGAACCCGTTGGTGGAGGCGCCCACCGCCCGCCAGCTCGACACCGGGGCAAGGCCCGGTGCGCGGTAGCCGGACACGCGGTAGTTCGGGATCGCATAGGGCTGTTCCCACGCACCGGCCACAATTTGCAGGTCCGGTCCGGGGGTCGGCAGGCCGATCCGGCCCATCTGGCTGGCGATCACCGAAGGCATGGCGATGCCAAGGTCCATCGTTTGAACCTGCCCGTTCGCGACAGTCCCACGCGCGCGGGCCATCGCGATCTGGCGGGTGTCGTTGTGGGTCCAGTCCTCTTCCCGGCTGTATGTCAGCTTGACCGGGGTGCCCGGCATCTGCGCCGCAATCTCCGCGGCTTCCTGCACCACGCGCGGCTCCAGCCGGTGGCCAAAGCTGCCGCCCATCATCAGAACGTGGATATGGATGTCGTCCTGCGCGTGGCCGGTGATCTTTTCGACCTCCGCCTGCAGGAAGCGGGGGATTTGCGTGCCGGTCCAGACGTCTACGCGCTCTTCGGTCACCAGCACGGTCGCGTTGATCGGCTCAAGCGGGGAGTGGGCGAGGTAGGGGGCGCGGTACTCGGCCTCGATCACGCTTTCGCCTTGCAGGGCCGTCTCCACGTCGCCGTCATCGCGGTAGCGGCTGTCGAGCCGGTCTTCGATGAAGCTGTCCGAGAGGATTTGCCAATGGCCCTCCTGCTCTTCGGGGTAGGGTGTCGCTGTGTCCCAGTCGACCTCCACCGCCTGCACGGCCTGCATCGCGCGCCAGGTGTTGTTGGCCACGGCGGCGACGCCGCCAGTGATGGGCAGGATCGCCTGCACACCCGGCATGGCTTCGGCGGCAGAGGCGTCAAAGCTGCGCGCACCAAGGCCGCGGCGCGGGTTGAGGCGGACGGAAGCGTGCACCATCCCGTCCATTTCAAAGTCGATGCCATAGGCTTGGGTGCCCGTGGACTTGGGCAGGGTGTCCTTGCGCACGACCTGTTTGCCGATCATGCGCCACTGGCTTGGGTCCCGCAGAGGCACGTCCTGCACCGGGTCGATCTGCGCCGCAGCGCTGGCGAGGGATTCGTAGGTCAGCGCCGTTCCATCGGGGGTGATGACCTTGCCCGCCTCCGTGCGCAGGTTTGCGACGGCCACGCCCGTTTGCTGCGCGGCGGCGGCCTTCAGCGTTTCGCGCGCGGTGGCGCCTGCGCGGCGCAACTTGTCAAAGCTGTCGGGCACGGTGGTGGAGCCGCCGGTGATCTGAAGCCCCATGAATTTCATCATCGCGTCCATCACGCCGCGCGTGGTGTTGGCCATAAAGCTATCATCGGTGGTGCGGAACGGCGCCGCCTCCCCCGCCATCGCGGTGTTGTAATAGGCCGGGCTGGGCGGGCCGGGATCAACCGCGACCTGATCCAGTTCCACGTCAAGCTCTTCGGCGATCAGCATGGCCTGCACCGAATAGGCACCCTGCCCGCTGTCGGCGCGGGGCGTGATCAGGGTGATGCCGCTTTCGGTGATCTTCACATAAGGGGTCAGCGCGGCCTCCCCTTCGGCCAGATCGTCCAGCAGCGGGTTCGCGGCGGGGCGGCGGTACATGTAGTAGCCAAAAGCGACGCCGCCGGCGATGGCGGCGGTGCTGACAAGGAAAGTGCGGCGGGCGATTTTTCCGAGGCGCGACATGGTCTTACACTCCCTTCAACTTGGTGGCGGCGGTTTTCACGGCGGCGCGGATGCGCGGGTAGGTGCCGCAGCGGCAGAGGTTACCGGACATCGCGTCGTCAATCTCTGCATCCGATGGGTCGGGGTTGTTCGAAAGAAGATCGGCGGCCTGCATCATCTGGCCGCCCTGGCAGTAGCCGCATTGGGCCACCTGGTTTTCCAGCCACGCCTCCTGGATTGCGTGCATTTCGGCGGGCGTGCCCAGCCCTTCGATTGTGGTGACCGGGCCCCAGACATCGCCCGCGGGGACTTGGCAGCTGCGCTGCGCCTCGCCATCAATGTGCACCGTGCACGCGCCGCAAGCGGCAACGCCGCAGCCGAACTTTACGCCCTTGATGCCAAGCTCGTCCCGCAGCACCCAAAGGAGCGGCATTTCCGGCTCGATATCGAGCTCGTGCTCGGTTCCGTTCACGGTCAGTTTCATGAGTTTGCTCCCTGTCGCGGTGGCTTTGATGGGAAGATAGAACCGGCGGGCCGGAATTGCACTTGCAGATCGCGCCAAAGCTGTCGCCTTTTGCGCCGCGCGCGCATCTATCTGGCGCGCGTCACGCTGCCGATTGCCGTCACCCCCTGCGCGAGACAACGCGAGATAGGTGGCCGGCAAAGATACGCCCAACCGCGCCCGCCGCTGCTTTTGGGGCGGTGCCAATTGTGATGCGCGCACCCCAGCGTGTGCGCGCAGCTGTCAAAGTGACGCGCACAACGTTCAAGTTTCCGGTGGCGGCATCTGCTCTGAGCTGCCCGCGGCGCTTGTGGCGCAACGGCCCTTCGGGGAGGATTTTTTTGAAACAAAGAAGGAGGGGGCGGTCCACCCTCGACCGTCTGGAGGCGAGGGCTTCTCCGTTTACACCTGCTGGCGTCCCCGCTGCAGATGCCCCCTCACGATGAAGCGTTAACCTTAATCAATAGTGAACCTGGCCCTTCTCTGTTTCAGAAAAATCCCCCCCGGAGGGTCGATCTGCCAAAGGGCCGTCCGTTTCAGGCTAAACGGCGCGCAGGCCCAGCATCTCGCGGGCCTGGGCAGGCGTTGCAATGGGGCGGTCGTGGGCCTCCGCGATCTGGACCGTGCGCTGAACCAGCGCGGCGTTGGACGGCGCAAGCGTTGTTCTGTCGAGGCGGATGTTATCCTCTAGCCCGGTGCGCGCATGGCCGCCCGCGGCGATGGACCATTCGTTCAGCGTGATTTGCCCCGCACCGATACCCGCGGCGCACCAGGGTGCGCCGGGAAAGAGGCGCTGCTGGGTTGCGACATAGAAGTCAAAGACATGGCGGTCGACGGGCATCGCGTTTTTCACGCCCATCACGAACTGGATATAGGGCGTGTCCTTGATCTTGCCGGCCTCGAACATTGCAGCAGCTTGCAGGATGTGGCTGAGATCGAAGGCTTCGATCTCGGGTTTGATGTCGTGTTCGATCATCTGGGACGCGAGCCAATCCACCAGGTCCGGGGGGTTTTCGTAGACGCGGGTGGGGAAGTTGTTGGACCCGACCGACAGGCTCGCCATGTCGGGGCGCAGGGGCAGCATACCGCCCCGCGTCTTGCCCGCGCCGGACCGCCCGCCGGTGGAGAACTGGATGATCAGGCCCGGGCAGTGTTTTTCCAGCCCTTCCTTGAGCGCGGCAAAGAGGTCCGGGTCAGAGGTGGGCGACTCGTCTGCGGCGCGCACATGGGCGTGGCAGATGGTGGCACCGGCCTCATACGCTTCATGCATGGACTCGACCTGGGCTGGAACAGTGACCGGCACGGCGGGGTTATCGCGGGTCGTGGGCAGCGAGCCGGTGATGGCGCAACAGATGATGAGGGGCTGGGTCATGGGGCCATATTGCCCTGCCCCGCCGCATACGGCAACGCAGGGTTCTTTGCGTTCACATCGTATAGTTCAGGCCCATGCGCCCGCCATCGACATAGATCGTCTCGCCCGTGACATAGCTCGCCTTATCCGAGGCGAGGAAGGCGACGACGCTGCCGATCTCGTCTGCGGTGCCGGGGCGGCCCAGCGGGGTGCGGGACATCGCGCGCCCGTAGGCGGCGGGGTCGGCGTTCACGCCCGCCATCATCGCCGTGTCGATGGAGCCGGGGCCGACCGCGTTGACGCGGATGCCGTTGGGCGCCAGCGCGATGGCCGCAACCTTGGTTAGCTGCGCGACGCCGCCCTTGGACGCGCAATAGGCCGGGATCGCGGGGATGGCGAGGTGCGCGTTGATGGAGGACATGTTCACGATGGCGCCCTTGATGCCTGCGGCGACCATTGATTTCGCCGCGCGCTGGGTGGCGAGGAACACGCCGGTCAGGTTGATCGCAATGACGCGCTGGAAATCTTCAAGGCTGTAGTCGAGGAAATCGCCCGGGCTTGCGATGCCCGCGTTGTTCACCAATGCGGTGAGGGGGCCGTGATCACGCTCAATCGCGTCGAAAAGGGCGGTGATCTGTGCCGGATCGCCCATGTCGGTGGTATAATGGGCGAGTGCGCCGATCTCTGCTGCGGCCTGCGCCACTCCGTCTTCCTGAATGTCGGCGAGGATCACGTCATAGCTGTCGGCTTGCAGGGCTTTGGCGCAGGCCAGCCCGATGCCTTGGGCCGCTCCGGTGATGAGGACGCGTTTGGTCATGGTGATCTCTCCCCGTTGTTTGGCGCGACCTTGCCGGGGGCGCGGGGATGGGTCAACCTAAGGCACAAACGGAGGTGGACATGGCCCTGAAAAAGACAGCCGCTCAGATGGTGGCAGAGGCCCGCGCGCGGATCGAAGAAGTTGAGACGGCGGACCTGATCGCGCAGCACGGCGCGGAGGATCTGGTGATCGTGGACATTCGCGACCCGCGCGAGCGGGCGCGCACGGGCGCCATTCCCGGCGCGGTCCATGCGCCGCGGGGGATGGTGGAGTTCTGGGTGGACCCGGACAGCCCCTATTACAAGGACGTCTTTGGTCAGCCCGGCAAGCGCTACGTGTTCCACTGCGCCTCCGGCTGGCGGTCCGCGCTGACTGTGGCAACCTTGCAAGACATGGGCTTTGACGCGGCGCATCTGAAGGACGGGTTCAGCGATTGGGCCAAGCAGGGCGGGCCGACCGAAGCGGTGTAAGGGCTTGCGCCGACTCGCACTCTTCGCACATATTCAAATGTGAGAATATCGAAGGGGAGGCTCGGCATGATCACTCGGCGGCACTTTATGGCGGGCGCGGCGGCGGCCTGCGCCATACACCCCCGTATCGTTCAGGCGCAGCTTGGCCCTGCAACGCTCAGCACGGTCAGCGATGGCAGCCTGATCCTGCCCGGATCCTTCATTTTTGAGCCGATGCCCAAGGACGCGCTTGCGCCCGTGCTGACCGAGATGGGCATCGACAGCGAACGGCTGACGCCCGAGTGCAACCTGGCCCTTTTGCAGGAAGGGGACCGGAACGTGCTGTTCGACGTGGGATCGGGCCCCGATTTCATGCCGAGCGCGGGCAGGCTTGTGGACAGCCTTGATGCGCTGGGCCTTGCGCCCGAGGACATCACCCATGTCGTTTTTACCCACGCGCATCCGGACCACATCTGGGGCTTGCTGGACGATTTTGACGAGCCGCTGTTCACCGAGGCGACCTACATGATGGGCCGCGCGGAGTGGGATTACTGGTGGAACCCGGAAACCGTAGACCGCATTGGCGCCGCCCGCGCGGCCTTTGCCGTGGGCGCCAAGCGGCGGATGGAGACCATCGAAGACAGTGTGGAGCTGTTTGACGCGGGGCAGGAGATTTTGCCAGGTATCGCCGCGGTCGCCTCGCATGGGCACACGCCGGGGCATATGAGCTTTGAGCTGCGCAGCGGCGGCGCCGCGGCCCTCGTGCTGGGCGATGCGATTGGCAATCACCACGTCGCGCTGCGGCGGCCCGCATGGATCAGCGGGTCCGATCAGGATGGGGCGCAGGCGGCGGCGACGCGCAAGATGTTGCTGGACCGGATCACGGCAGAGCAGATGCAGGTCGTCGGCTTCCACCTGCCGCAAGGGGGCATGGGGCGGATCGACAAGGCGGAGGACGGCTACACCTTTGTGCCGGGGGCGGCGTGATGCGTTGGCTGATGGCATTGGCGCTGATGGCCGCGCCCGCCCTCGCCTCGGAGGATATCGCGGACCAATACCCGGGCTCCCTGCTTTATTCCAAACCGGTGGAGGTGATCCCGCATGTCTGGTCGGCCATCGGTGCCACCGCGCCGCCGACCTATGAAAACTCCGGCCATAACAACAATCTCAGCTTCATCGTGACCGGCGACGGGGTGATCGTGATCAACGGGGGCGCGGCCTACCTGCTGGCACGGGCGCTGCATGACGAGATCAAGGCGATCACCGACCAGCCGGTCAAGCTGGTCATCGACGAGAATGGTCAGGGCCACGCGATGCTGGGCAATTCCTACTGGGCCGAACAGGGCGTGCCGATCCTGGCCCATGTGGATGCGGCCCATGAGATCGCGGAAAACGGCAGCTTCATCCTCGCCCGGATGCGCGACTATAACCGGGACAAGGCAGAGGGCACGTTCGTCGCCCCGCCGACGCAGACGTTCGAAGACAAGCACGTGATCGAGATGGGGGATTTCCGGATCGAGGTGCTGCACGTTGGGCCTGCGCACGGGCCGGGGGACACGCAAGTCTGGCTGCCGGACCAAAGCCTTGTCATCGCCGGGGACATGGCCTTTCACGAGCGGATGTTGCCGATCTTCGAGGACACGATTGTCCTTGATTGGATCGAGACGTGGGAGTGCTGTTTTGAGGCGCTGAACGCGACCTATGTGATCCCTGGGCACGGGCACCCCACCAACATGGCGCAAGTGCGCCGATATACCCGCGACTACCTGCAGCATCTGCGCGACGTGGTGGGCGCGCATCTGGAGGCGGGCGGGGATCTGGCGGATGCCTATTACGTCGATCAGGAGGCATACCGCATCCTTGATACGTTCGAAGAACTGGCGACGCGAAACGCGGGCCGGGTCTATGAGCAGATGGAATTCGAGTGATTTGCGCTGGCGCAAGGTGCGCCGGGGCAGGCTGGGCTAAGCTGGTGTCATGGAAAGCCTGATCGACCGGTTTGGAGAGCCCGCGCTGATGTGCGCCTTTGGCGCGCTTGTCGGCGTTTTTTTCGGCGCCGCGGCGCAGCGGTCGCGGTTCTGCCTGCGCGCCGCGGCGGCGGAGCTGGCCGAGGGCATTGCAAGCGCCCGACTGGCGATCTGGCTTGTGGCGTTTTTTGCGGCGCTTGCGGCGGTGCAGATTTCCGTCGCGGCGGGGTGGTTTGACCCCTCGGGCGTGCGGCAGCTTGCGGCCACAGGCAGCCTGTCGGGCGCGGTGATCGGCGGGCTGATGTTTGGCGCGGGAATGATCCTTGCGCGTGGCTGCGTGTCCCGCCTGTTAGTTCTGTCGGCCACAGGCAACTTGCGCGCCATCGTGACCGGGCTGGTCGTGACCATCGTGGCGCAGGCCTCCCTGCGAGGGGTGCTGGCACCCGCGCGCGAAGGGCTGGCGGGGCTGTGGACGGTGCCGGGGGGCGATGGGCGGCTGCTGGGCGGCGGTGTGCCGGTGGCGGTCTGGGCCGGAGTGGCCGTTGCCGCGCTTTGCGCTGCTGTGGTTTTTGGGCGGCGGCGCGGGGTGCCTTTTGCAGAGCTGATCGCGGCCGCTGTCGTGGGCTTTGCCGTCTTTGGCGGATGGGCGCTGACCTATGCGCTCAGCACGGTGTCCTTCGAGGTGATCGCCGTGCAATCCGTGACCTTCACCGGGCCGTCGACGGATACGTTGATGGCCCTCGTTGGTGAGCGGGACGTGGTGCCCAGCTTTGGGCTTGGCCTTGTCCCTGGGGTGTTTGTTGGCGCGATGGTGATGGCGCTGCTGCGCGGTGAAGCGTCGGTGCAGCGCTTTGGCGCGGACACGCCGATGGAGCGTTACCTGATTGGCGGCGCGCTTATGGGCTTTGGCTCCATGCTGGCGGGCGGCTGCGCGGTGGGTGCGGGCATGACCGGCGGGTCCGTCATGGCGCTGACAGCCTGGATCGCCGTCTTCTGCATGTGGGTTGGCGCAATGGCGACCCACACGGTGCTGCGCGCGGCCCCGGCGCCGCGCGGGGCGTGAAGATAGGACTGTGCGGGTCGATTTTCGGGTGATCCTCCCGGTTTTGGTCTATGCGCGCCTTAACGCCGGTCTATTCGTTCTCGGCCGATGCCGATTTACGAAACAGGGTTCCGATTGCCACATTTGACCCGAGGGGTGTAGGGCAACATATCCGAGCTGATTGATCGGAGGCTGCCATGCTGCTCGAAACCCTAGACACGGACCTGTCCGTCACCACCCTGCACCTGCTGCTTGGCCTTGGGCTTGGCTTGATCTTTGGCGTAGCGGCGCAGGTGTCGCGGTTTTGCTTGCGGCGGGCGGTGGCCGGGGATGCGTCCGAGCGCGGCTCTGCCGCAGCGGTCTGGGTCGCAGCGCTGGCCGTGGCCATTGGCGGCATTCAGGCGCTGCGCGCCTATGGGCTGATCGAGGTTTCGGAGCATCGGCTTCTGAGCACCGGCCTTCCCGTGCTGGCCATCGTGCTCGGCGGGTTGATGTTTGGCGTGGGCATGGTGCTGACGCGGGGCTGCGTGTCGCGGCTGACGGTGCTGGGCGCGTCCGGGAACCTGCGGGCGCTGACGGTGCTGGCCGTCTTTGCCATCGTGGCCCATGCGACCATCAAGGGCGTCTTTGCCCCGATGCGTGTCGCGCTGGGGTCGGTGCAGGTGGACCTGCCCTTTGCCTCGCTGGCTGCGATCCCGGGTATGGCCTTTGTGCTGCCCGCTGCGCTGGCCGTTTTGGCGGTGGCCTTGGCCCGCCGCTTTGGCGCGTCCTGGGTGCATGTGGCGCTTGGCGGCGTGGTGGGCCTGACGGCGGTGGCCGGATGGGCGGGCACCTCCGTGCTGCTGTTCGACGAGTTTGACCCGCTGCCGGCGCAATCAATGGCTTTCACCCTGCCGTGGACCGATACGCTGTTCTGGACCATTGCCCCCACCGCGATCTCTGCGGGCTTTGGCACCGGGTTGATTGGCGGCGTGCTGCTGGGCGCGTTTGCCAGCGCGGCGCTGCGCGGAGAGTTTCGGCCCGCCAGCTTCAGCACCCCGGGTGAGACGGGGCGTTACGTGCTGGGGGCTGCGCTGATGGGCGTGGGCGGCGTGCTGGCCGGGGGCTGCACTGTGGGGGCTGGCCTTTCGGGCGCGGGCACGCTTAGCATTGCCGCGCTGCTGGCGCTCGCCGCGATCATCGCGGGCGGCCTTGCGGCGGGCGCGGTGCGCCGTCCGGTCGCGGTGCCTGCCGAATAGCTACTGCGCCGCGAGCGGTTGCCGCGCCAGTTGGCATTGGGTCCACAGCGCTTCGAGGGCAGACACGAGCGCGTCCATATCCGCGTCCGAATGGACCGGCGACGGGGTGATGCGCAGCCGTTCCGTCCCCTTGGGCACAGTCGGATAGTTGATCGGCTGGATGTAGATCCCGTGATCCCGCAGGAGCGTGTCGGAGATGAACTTGCACTTCATCGGGTCGCCCACCATCACCGGGATAATGTGGCTGGGATTTTCCATATGCGGCAGGCCAATCGCATCAAGGCGCGCGCGCAGGTCCGCGACCTTGGCTTGCTGAACCTCCCGCTCTGCGCTTGAGGCCTTGAGGTGCCGCACCGCCGCCGCCGCACCGGCGGCCACAGCCGGTGGCAGGGCGGTGGTGAAGATGAAGCCGGAGGCAAAGCTGCGCACGAAATCGCACAGCGCCGCGCTGGCCGCGATGTAGCCGCCCATCACGCCAAAGGCTTTGCCCAGCGTGCCTTCGATCACCGTCAGACGGTCCATCAGCCCTTCGCGTTCGGCGATGCCGCCGCCGCGCGGGCCGTAAAGGCCCACGGCGTGCACCTCGTCGAGGTAGGTCATCGCGCCGTAGCGGTCGGCGAGATCGCAAATCTCCGCAATCGGGGCGATGTCGCCATCCATCGAATAAACGGATTCAAACGCGATCAGCTTGGGAGCATTGGCGGGCAGCGCCTTTAGCTTGGCTTCAAGATCGGCAAGGTCGTTATGTTTCCAGATGACCCGGTTCGCCTTCGAATGGCGGATGCCCTCGATCATGGAGGCGTGGTTGAGCGCGTCCGACAGGATCGTCAGGCCCGGAATGCGCGCGCCAAGCGTGCCGAGCGCGGCCCAGTTCGACACATAGCCCGAGGTAAAGAGCAGCGCCGCCTCTTTGCCGTGCAGGTCGGCCAGCTCGGCCTCTAGCAAGACATGGTCATGGGTTGTGCCCGAGATGTTGCGCGTGCCGCCCGCCCCTGCGCCGGTGCGGTCCAGCGCTTCGTGCATCGCGCCCAGAACATCCGGGTGCTGGCCCATGCCGAGGTAGTCGTTGGAGCACCAGATCGTTACCTCACCCGGCCCGTTGTGACAGGTGGCCGATGGAAAGGACCCGCGGTGGCGCTCCAGCTCGGCAAATTCGCGGTAATTCCCGGCATCCCGCAGAGCGTTCAGCTCTGCGGTGAAAAATGCGGTGTAGTCCATTCAGAAATCCGTGGCTTCGGTGACGATCCCAGCGAGCAAAGCTTCGACCTTGTCCATTGGGCCCGCGGGGTAGTCGCGGTAACCGATCATGACCTGCCCGCGCCGTTCGGCGACGAAGATGCCATAGGGACAATGCGCGATCAGCATCGGATCTTCCTCCATCACCTCGCGGCTGACGCGGGCGGAGCAGAAGACGAAAATTTCGGCCTCGGAAAAGAGGTGTTCGCCGCCGCCCACATCACCTGCCGTACGGCTCAGCATGTCACCCACATGGCTGGTGTAGTCGATCACGAGGCCCTGGTTGACAATGGCCTGTTCGACGGCAAAGCGCGCGTCTTCGTAGGAGCCGTTGTAGCGGGTTATGTGAGAGTCCCCGGCAATCGCGGGCATTGTGGTTGCCAAGCCAAAGAGAACCGGCAAGATGATGTTTTTCATGGGGTATTCCTCCTGCCGAGCAGTTTAGCGAGGTGGGAAATCGGGGCCTTGATCTGGCTCAAGGCCCCGTCGGTGCATCGTTCAGCGCGGGCGGATATAGGTAAAACCCTGCTGTTGCAGATAGCTCAACTCGGCGACGCCGGAGGGCACGATGTCGTCTTCATAGACGTCAAAGAGGTCCATCTCGTAATCGATGCCGCGTCCAGTGAGCGTGTTGGCGCAAATCACAACTTCGACCCCTTGCCCCTTAAGGCTGAGCAGCTGGGTCTGGAGGCGCTCGTCCTCCAATGCGGCCGCGGTCAGCCCAAGGCCGTCGCCGTGCAGGACAATCTTGGTCTCCAGGTTGACAGCACCAACCGCGTTGATGTGGTTTTGTATGTTGCGCATGGAGCCGCGATAGGCGCGGCTGTCTTCGCCACCTTTGAAGTTGATATGGTAGACGACCTTTTGCGATCCGTAGCGGTCGCTGTCGGCGAGTGCGAATACGGTGGTCATCGCCAATGCGGCGATGGCCGCGAAGAGTGACTTTAGCACTTGAGTATTCCTCCCTTGAGTTGCCCCGGTTTGGCGCCTTTTTTGGCTTTTTCGGGGGGCGAGAGCCGGGCGGTGGATGCCGCCCGGCCCGGTTTTGTATGACAGTCAGGCCGACGCGCCGAACATGTCGGGCATTACGCTTTTGCGCCGAACATGTCGGCGACGATACCGGCGTACCAGCCTTCGGATTCCTCGTAGGTGGCCTTGCGCAGGTCTGCGCTTTCGCCGGTGGCCGAGATGAAGCCGTCAACCTTGGCGATTTTCTCCTCGGTGGCCTTGTAGGTTGCACCGACTTTGACGCCGTCATTGGTGTCGATCAGCGACCAGCAAGTGTTGGAGAACCGCGCCGGGAAGA
The DNA here is from genome assembly GCA_039817385.1 of Pseudomonadota bacterium. Classification (GTDB taxonomy): domain Bacteria; phylum Pseudomonadota; class Alphaproteobacteria; order Rhodobacterales; family Rhodobacteraceae; genus JBCBCP01. The sequence continues at coordinate 120,760 of JBCBVY010000003.1, forward strand.
CGCGGCTGCCCGTCAGCGCGCCGCGCACCGCGTTGGCGCAGACCTTGGCCTGGCTGTTGGCGGAGAAGCCGGATTTGGGCATGTCGCCCTGCTGGCTTGCGTCCCCAAGGACGTAGATGTCCGGGTCCGCCTTCGACGACATATCCGCCGCGTTCACCGGCGCCCAGTTGCCATCCGTCACGCCCGCCGCGTGCGCGATCATGCCTGCCTTCATCGCCGGGATAACGTTGCAGACGTCGACCTTGGTCACTTCGCCGTCGATGGAGACAGTCATCGCGGCCGGGTCGACCTCTACCACATCGCCACCAAAGTCGGCGCCGATCCAGTCGATCATGCCGGCGTAGTGGTTGTTCCAGCCTTCCTGGAACAGCGCCATCTTGGAGAACTTGCCCTTGGGGTCAGCCACGATGATCTTCGCGGTCGGGTTGGTGTTCTTGAGGTGGTGCGCGATCATCGACACCCGCTCGTACGGCCCGGGGGGGCAGCGGTAGGGGTTGGGCGGGGCGACCATCGCAAAGACGCCGCCTTCGGGCATCGCGGCCAGCTGCGCCTTGAGCAGTTCGGTCTGCGAGCCGGCCTTATAGGCATGGGGCATCGCGTTCTGCGCAGACAAGTCCCAGCCCGCAACCGCATCGTCGACGAAGTCGATGCCCGGGGACAGGATCAGCTTGTCATAGGGCACCGCGGCGCCCCCGGCGAGCGCGACGGTCTTGGCATCCCGGTCCACGCCCGTGGCCCAGTCGTGCACAACGTTCACGCCGTTCGCGGCAAGGCCGCCATAGGAGTGGCCCAGCTCGTCCATCTGCTTGAACCCGCCCAGATAGAGGTTGGAGAAGAAGCAGGTGTAGTAGCTGCGCGTCGGCTCGATCAGGGTGACGTTGACCGCGCCCGCGCTGTCCTTGGCGATGTAGCGGGCCGCCGTTGCGCCCCCTGCCCCGCCGCCGACAACGACAACGCGCGGTGCGCCTTGCGCGCGGACCATCGGCGCGGACAGCGCGGCGCTGGCGGCCACCGCGGTTCCGATGAAATCTCTTCTGTTCAGTGTCATCTTTGTTCCTCCCTGATGCACGTTTTGTCTTGGTCTCAGTCGTCTTCGAGCCCCGCAAAATAGGCGGCAAGCGCGGCGATCTCCTCATCGCCAAGCCGGGCCGCGACGGTCTGCATGACCGGGTTTTCGCGCGATTTTGCGCGGTATTCGTGCATGGCGATCTTGAAGAACAGCGCGTCCCAGCCCGTGATCACCGGGATGCCGTCATAGGCGCCGCTGGTCTGGTGGCAGGTGGTGCACTCGCCCGCAAGATACGCGCCATAGTCGACGTCGCCGCCCAGCATCAGCGGCTCTGCCGAAAGGCCGTAATCGCTGGCGATTTCGCGAATGTCCTCTTCGCTGTAGCCATCATCGGCCAGTGCCCCGAAGGGCACCAGCGCAAGACAGAAGGCGAGCGGACGGATCATCCCTCGACGCTCCGCAGATAGGCGATGAGCGCGGTGATGTCTTCGGCGTTTTTCAGACCTGGGAAGCCCATCTTGGTCCCCTTCAGGTAGGCTTTGGGCTTGGTCAGGAAGCCGGCCATTTCCGCTTCGGTCCAGGTGCGCCCTTCGGCGGCGGCATCGAGGATGGCGTTCGAGTACTTGAAACCCTCCACGCCGCCAAAGGGGCTTTCCATGATGCCGGTCAGGATCGGACCGGAACGGTTGCGCGCGTTGCTGCCGATCTGGTGGCAGGATTTGCACTTGGAAAACACCTTTTCCCCCGCGGCGATGAGGGCGGCATCGCCCCCTGCGGCTTCGGGTGCGGGCTCTGGCTCCGGTTCTGCCACCGCCGCCGTTTCGGGCGCGGGCGTTTGCGCCACGGGGATGAACGACGGGCCATCGGCAGTGAAGGACGGGATGCCGTCAAGCGTCGCGTGGTTCATCTCCGAGCTGGAGCCGCCTTCGGGCGGGGTCTCCACGAGGAAGACAGACCGCATCGTGACCTCTACCGTGTCCTTGCAGTTCTCCATGCAGGGCGCGGCGCTCCACTCCGCGTATTCCATCTCGGGCCGGTCATCGATGACGAAACCATCCGCGTTATACATCTCGAACGCGGCGAAATTCTCGTTCGAGAGGACAAAATCATCGTCCACCAGGTCGTTCGAATAGAGGATGTAGGCTGTGATCGCGTAGACCTCATCCGCGGTCAGCGTCTGTGCCGCGCCAAAGGGCATGGAGCGGTTCACGTAGTCCCAGACGGTCGACAAGTGCGGCCAATAGCTGCCCACGGTCTTCACCGGATCATCATCTGCCAGTGTGTCCATGCCGCCCGCAAGCACGGGCCAGTTGTCCACCCCTTCGGCGAAATCGCCGTGGCAGGAGGCGCAGTAGTCGTAAAAAACCTCTTCACCGGTGATCGCGTCGCCGCTGCCCACGGGCAGACCGCGGCCATCGGGCAGGATGTCAATGTCCCAGGCGGCGATTTCTTCGGGGTAGGCGTCGCGGCCCAGCCCAAAGGTGCCGTCGCGCTGGGGCGCGGGGGCGGTCAGGCTGGCGGCGGCGGGCGTCGCTTCAAGCTGTGCAACCTGCGCGGCAAGTTCCGCGGCGCGGGCGGCTTCAGCCTCTGCGGCGGCGGCCTGGTCCGCGACCTGCGCCGCGGCGGCGGAGGCGTTGGTTTCAAGCTGGGCCGCGCGGTCCTGCAGCAGAGCGATCTTGTTTTCGCCATAGCCGACATTTGCGATGGCAAAGGCACCGCCAAGCACAAGGCCAGCGCCGCCGAGCGCGGGGAGGAGGAAATTAGGAGACTTCGACATTCTCGGCGATCCCTTCTGCGTTTACATACCATGTCTGGATGCAATTGTTGTGATAAACGGCGTTTTCGCCGCGCTTCTCGCGCAGCTGGTCCTTCGTCGGCTGCACATAGCCGGTTTCGTCCATCGCGCGGGCCTGAAGCAGCATCGGCGCGCCGTCCCAGTCCGTATCGAGGTAGAAACGCGTGAGCGCCTTCGTATCGCCCTGCTTGCCAAGGCGCGCGGTTTCCCACGTGATGCCACCATCCTTCGACACGTCCACGCGGGTGATCTTGCCGTGGCCGGACCAGGCGAGACCGGAGATAACGAGCGGGCCCTTGCCATGCGTGATCGGCATTTGCGGGCTGGGCGAGGTGATAACGGATTTGGCGTCCATCACCCAGGTCCATTTGCGCGCCGTGCCGTCCTCGTAAACGTCGGTGTATTTGCTGGTCTCTTCGCGGGATTCCACGGCCATGTCGGTCACTTCGATGCGGCGCAGCCACTTGACCCACATGTTGCCTTCCCAGCCCGGCACAACGAGGCGGACGGGATAGCCATGCTCCATCCGCAGCGCCTCGCCATTGGCCTTGAAGGCGACAAGCACATCGTCCAGCGCTTTTTCCATCGGGATGGAGCGGCCGTTGGAGGAGGCATCGGCCCCTTCGACGTAGACCCATTTGTCGGCGCTGATGTCGGCGCCGGCCTCTTGCAACAGCGTGCGCAGGGGGATGCCGGTATATTCCATGTTGTGGATCATGCCGTGGGTGAACTGCACGCCGTTCAGCTGCGCGCCCGCCCATTCCATGCCGGTATTGGCCGCGCATTCGCAGAAGTAGACGTGGTTTTCGCGGGGGAAGCGTTCGAGGTCCTCGTAGGTGAACACCAGCGGACGGTCGACCAGCCCGTTGATCATCAGGCGGTAGTCTTCCTTGGCCAGCTCGATGGCGCCCGAGTGATGACGCTCGAACGCGCAGCCCTGGGGCGTGATGGTGCCGTCAAGCGCGTGGATCGGCGTGAAGTTGATCGAGCTGATGGGCGACGCGGTCAGCCATTCGACATTGCGCCGGACCACGTGGGATTCAAAACGGATCGGCATGCCGTAGGGCGTCTCGTCCACGCCGGCGCCGGTATAGCTGGCCCAGTCCTGCAGCTCGGTGATCAACGGGTCGGGGCCTGCGGCCGCAGCGGTTGCCGCGGAGCCAGCGGCGAGGGCCGCGGAGCCACGCAGGAAGGCGCGGCGGGAGGGGGTGAAGTCGGACATTTGCGTATCCTTTGCGTGCGGGGTGGTGGGTTGGCACCCACCCTACGGGTTAAACGCCAGTGACAGTGACGGAGGTGTTTTCGGACACGGTGACCGTGCCCAGCTTGCGGATGTGGTCTTCGACAACGTCCCAGATTTGCGGGCCTTCGGTGCCTTCGTTGACCGACGCCCAACCCGCGACGACGTAGGATTTTGCTGGGTCAATAACCTCGCCAGTGCTGAGCAGGGTCATATCCGAGATCCGGCTCCCCTGCGGCTTGCCCACGTCCACGGTGTAGCCAAGGCCGCCGGTGCGCACCATGTCGCCGCCCTGCTGGTAGTAGGGATCGGGGTTGAAGATGTTGTCGGCCACGTCCTCCAGCACAACCTTCAGAAACTCGCCCGTCATCTCCGTGCGGTAGGCCTCGCCATAAGACATGGAGGTCACGCCAAAGATGTCTTCGCGGGTGATGTCCTGGCCGGGGATCAGCGACGGACCCCAGCGCACGCCGGGCGACAGGGCGATCTGCGCCTCCCGCTCGGACAGCAGCGCGTCGCAGATCACATCATCCCAGGTGCCGTTGAAGTTGCCGCGGCGGTAGAGCGTGCTTTCGGTCCGGCCAATCACCTCGGACAGTTCGGTAGCGTATGGTGCGCGCTGCGCGTCGATCAGTGCGGCAACCTCCGGGTCGGGTGTGATCACGTCCGAGAAGATCGGGATCAGCTTGGATTTGTAGCCCATCATCCGCCCATCGCGGATGTCGAGGTCGATCCGGGTGACGAACTTGCCGTTGGAGCCCGAGGGGAAGATCAGCGTCTCCCCCGACAGGACCGGCTCTGGCAGGGCGTCGTGGGTGTGGCCCGACAGGATCACGTCGATGCCGCTGACGACCGTGGCCATCTTCTTGTCGACGTCAAAGCCATTGTGCGACAGGCAGATCACGCATTCCGCGCCCAGCCCGCGCACCTCATCCACCATGTCCTGCATATTTTCGTCCCGAATGCCAAAGGCATATTCGGGGAACATCCAGCGCGGATTGGCGATGGGCATGTAGGGGAAGGCCTGACCGATCACGGCGATCTTGGTGCCGCCGCGTTCGAACATCTGGTAAGGCTTGAACAGCTCTGTCGGCTCGTCCCATTCGGCGTCGAAAATGTTCTGGCCGAGCGCAGCGAAGGGGAGAGTCTCCACCAGCTCGGCCAGACGGTCCGAGCCCAGCGTGAACTCCCAATGGAAGGTCATCGCGTCGGGCTTCAGCGCGTTCATGACATTGACCATGTCCTGGCCTTGCGTCTTCAGGCAGGTGTAGGAGCCGTGCCATGTGTCCCCGCCATCCAGCAGCAGCGCATCGGGGCGGTCGGCGCGGATCGCATTGATCACGGTCGCCACCCGGTCCAACCCGCCGACCCGGCCATAGGCCTGCGCCAGCGCGGCAAAATCCCCGGAAGAGAGGGCATAATGCGCGGGCGAGCCATCTTCGATGCCATAAAGGCGGCGGAAATCGGCGCCTGTGACATGGGGCACCGCGCCCTTGTTCCCGCCGACACCGATGTTGATATGCGGCTCGCGGAAGTAGAGCGGTTTGAGCTGTGCGTGGATGTCGGTGACGTGGATGATGGAGACATTGCCGAAGGTGTCGAACTCCAGCAGCTGATCCTGCGTGAGCTGCTGCTGCGCCGCGAGCCGTGACCATTTGCCAAAGCCAGACGCGCCCAGCATGGCCGAGGCCGCCATGCCCACCTGAAGAAAGTCACGCCGCGAGATCATCCTGTTTGCCCCTTACATATGCGTATGTGTGAATTTGTAGCTACAAAAAAGGCCCCGCACGCGGATGCGCCGGGGCCTCTTCAGATCAGTTTCGGACGGACGGGCCTTCAACGCTAAGCCCATTGCCGCGCGAGGCGACGTAAAGCTCAAGCGCGATGAACTCCGGCGAGCCGGGCGAGAACGTCTCGGCCCGCGTGTCGCGCACGCAGCCCTTGAAGCGGGCGTGCACCGCGTTCAGCTTCGTGTTCTTCAGCCGGTACGTCGGGAAGCCGTTGATCTGACCCTGCGACAGGTGATCGGCGCGGATCATCATGCCGTAGCTGTCTTCATGGCAGCTGGCGCAGGACAGCTCCAGCTGGCCGGTGCGGGTGTAGTACAGCTCCTTGCCCTTTTCCCAGGTGGACTGGGCCGGCCCGTCAATGGCCACCGAAACGGGCATCCCGCGCGAGACCGACGAGATCAGCGCGACCATGTTGGTCATGTCGCCGCCCGTGTATTTCCAAGGCTCCGCGCCCATCCGCTCGGTCCGGCAGTTGTTCACCTCCATCTCGATGGTGGTGACCATGCCCTTTTCTTCGTTCCACTTCGGGTAGACCGCGCGGACGCCTGCCAGTTCCTCGGCGGCGCCGTGGCAGCTGTTGCAGGACGCGTTCGCGGTGCCTTCGGCGGTGTCCCACGCCTCCATCGCGCTTTCGACGCCGATCATGCCGGGGTTGTCGAAATCGTCCAGCTGGACCGCCTGGGTTTCATCGGTACGAAAGCGCCAGCCGGAGTAGATCGTCTTAACGTATTCCATGTGATCGGGCGCGGGCGCCTCGGTCACCATTTTGATTTCCTCGTTGACGATCAGCTGGTCGTCGTCCGGGCCTGCGCTTGCTGCGCTTGCGCCCAATACCAGCGCCGCTGCTGCGCAGATTGCGAATGTGGATGTCCTCACGCCGTCCTCCCTGACTTAAGACACGTTGTCATGTGTGACCGCCTTAGGCGACGGTCACCTTCTTGCTGGTGTCGTAGACGGAGCCGTCATCGTCATACCAGGTGAAGGTGAATTCACCCGTCTCCGGCACGGCCGCCTCGAACTGGAAGTAGGGGTTGGTCGAAATCGCGGGTTCCAGCGTGACGTCGATCACGTTCTGGCCGTTGAAGTCGGCGGTGAAGCGGTTGATGATCGAGCGGGGGATGACGTTGCCATCATCATCCTTGCGCTGGCCGCTTTCCATCTTGTGGCTGATCAGGGTCTTGATCGTGATGATCTCGCCGGCTTCGGCGGTCTTCGGGACTTTGACGCGGGGTTTCACACCGGATGCCATGTCTGTTCTCCTTGAACTCTCTTGGGCCCCGCCGCGTTGCGGTGCGGGGCAGAACCTCTTGGGATTAGCCGCCGCAGCCGCCGATGGTCACCTTGACCTCGGAGGTCGCCAACTGGAACGAGCCGTCCTCCATCTGCGCGACCGCAACGACGTTTTGCGTCGTGGCAAGGCGGATGCGGGTGGAGGCAAAGCGCGCTCCGGCCAGCGGGCCGAACTTGAAGGTCGCAACGGCCGGGACCGGGTTGCCATCGGCAAAGACGGCCACGGCCACCGCGCCAGGTGCGGTCACTTCGATCGGGACAGTGTTACCGTTCTCCGCGATCTCGGGCGCGCCGATGGACAGGTCCCCGGCGGTGGTTTCGGCACCGCCCGTGAAGGCGGCAATGCCCTCTTCGGTCAGGGACGCGAGCGCTTGGGTCACCCCCATGCTGGTCGCGCCCAGCGCAGCCATGCCAATGGCGAGCAGTTTGCGGCGATTGAGTTCCATATCTATGTCTCCAGTGGGGTCTGGGGTAAGTTACTGTTCTTCTTCGAGGGTCATAAGAAAGGCGACGACATCCTCGATCTCTTGCCCGGTCAGCAGCGGGGCAACCTCGCCCTCATGCGCCTTGCCGGTATAGGCGTTGCCCAGGCGGGTGAAGCCGGACACCCGATAGAAGGACGGCATCATCGACCCTTCGAACATCACCTTTGCGTCGGCCACGATGCCGCGCAGCTCTGCCTCGCTCCAGCGGTCGGCAACGCCGTTCAGCGGCGGGCCGATTTCGCCGTGGAAGGGCAAATGCGACAGCGCATCGACCTGATGGCACGCGATGCAATTGCCCGCGCCCTTGTTCATGATGACCGCGCCGCGTTCGGCGTCTCCGGGCACGCCCGAAAGGGACGTCGCGATGGCGCCTTCGGTGAACGTGACCTCTGTCGGCGCAACGCCGTCTGCGAATGCGGCGGCTGCGGCCATGCCCAGCACAGCGGCTGATGTGATCAGGTGTTTCATCCGTCCTCCTCGGTCGATTCCCTGCCTTGGTTTTTGTACGCTAGCGTATACAAAGCCCGCGTAGCAATCATAAATTCAACTAATTGAATTTTTCGATTTGTTTGCAAACGCAGCATGTCTGCGCAACTTTCTTCGCACCCGCAGCAAGCCGCGGGCACGCAAAGAAAATTTCAGCGCTACTGCGTCTGTTCAGCAAATTTGCGGGCGTGGTATTTCTGGAACGGCTCGTCGCCGGCGTACCCTTTCTCTACCACCCAGTTCAGCATGTTGAACGTGGTGTAGCGCCCGAAGGCCCCCGGCATGTTGGCCACAGCGGCCTGCGCGGCGGTCAGCCCCGCCCCGACCTCTTCGGGAAAGAACAGGATGTTCGGGGTAAAGAGCACGCCCCAGCGCCGCACCATGTCCTTTTCGGGCAGCGTTGTGCCGTCAAAATCGGTGACCTCCACGTCGCCGAACATGTTGATCTGTACGGCGAAATAGTTGTCCTCGATATACTGGGCGAGCTCGGGCACGACGAAGACCTCCTCGTGCATCTTTTTGCAGTAGATGCAGCCGCGCTGTTCGATGATGACCATCAGGCGTTTGCCCTCTGCCGTGGCCTCGGCAAGGTCTTCGGACAGGTCCTTGAACGTGTCGCGCATCCACGAGGCCTTGTGCAGCCCGTCATCGCCGATCTCGGCGAAGGCGAGCGTGGCGGTGAAAAGGTAAGCGGCGATGGCAAGCAGTCTCATGGGTGTCCTCCCTTTTATCCGATGGTCTGGAACCACGGCACGTGCTCCAGCATCCACTGGGCGATGATGTTGACGGAATTGGTGGCGATGAGCACGCCGAAGAGGACCAGGAGCGCGCCCATGACTTTCTCGATCGTGCCCAAATGGCGCCGAAACCGGGTCATCCAGCGCATGAACGGCCCGATGAAAAGCGCCGCGGCGATAAATGGCAGCGTCATGCCGAAGCCGTAGGTGAAAAGGAGCGTCGCGCCCTGCGCCGCGCTGTCCTGCCCCGCAGCGGTAAAGAGGATCGCAGCCAGCACCGGACCCACGCAAGGCGTCCAGCCAAAGGCAAAGGCCATGCCGATCACGAACGCACCCAGCAGGCCGACATTCGACGTCTCGCCCACATCCGCGCGGAACTGGCGGTAGAGCACCCCGATGCGAACCACGCCCAGAAAGTGCAGGCCCATCGCGATGATAATCGCCGCCGCGACCCAGCGCAGGACGTCAAAGTATTCGCGCACCATCTGACCAAAGGCTGTCGCGGTTGCCCCAAGCCCCATGAACACGACGATCACGCCCAGTGCAAAAAGGCAGGCGGAGGCAAAGGCGCGGCGACGCACGGCGGGGGAGATGTCGGCATCGGCGGCGATCTGGTTCATCCCCACCCCGGCCAGATAGCTGAGGTAGAACGGCACGATGGGCAGGATGCACGGTGACGCAAAAGACAGCAGCCCCGCGATCAGGGCGCCGAAATATGTCACATCAAACGTCAAAGCGCGGTCCTTGCCTTGAGACATTCACACATTAGATTATGATGAAACTTGCAATTGGGTCAATTGGAGTGGACCGGTGCAGCGCGTGCGCGTTCTATTTGTGATGGTCTTTGCGTGGCTGCCGATGGCCGCCGCGGCAGAGACATACCTGCTGATGGCCGAAGAACGCGGCTGTTACTGGTGCGGGCAGTGGAACGCGGAAATCGGGCATATCTACCCCAAAACGCCCGAAGGGCGCACGGTGCCGCTGCGCCGCTACGACCTGCATGCAGAGACGCCGGATGTGGACTTTGCCACCAAGGTGCGGTTCACACCCACATTCATCCTTGTGCAGGACGGGGCGGAACTGGACCGGATCGAAGGCTACCCGGGCGAGGACTTCTTTTGGGGCCTTCTGGGCATGATGCTGGAGCGGTCCAACATTTCCTTGGCGAAAGAGGGTTAAGAGGCTATGACACTTCATGTGACAACTGAACTTGACACTTCCGAGGTTATGCCTGCCTCGCGCCTGCCGGTTTTCGATGCGAATACCTGCCCCGAGGATATGGAGCGGATGATGGAAAATGCGCAGGCGGCCTCCAACTTCCTCAAGGCGATCAGCCACGAAGGGCGGCTGATGATCCTGTGCCACCTGGCCTCGGGCGAAAAGTCGGTGACCGAGCTTGAAGACCTGCTGTCGGCCCGTCAGGCGGCGGTGTCACAGCAGCTGTCGCGCCTGCGGCTCGAAGGGTTGGTCACGCCCCGCCGCGAAGGCAAGGCGATTTACTATAGCTTGACAGATGACCGCCCCCGGCAAATCATGGAAGTTGTCTACGACCTGTTCTGCCGCGCCGACTGACGCGCGCGCAGGAGGGCCTGGGCAACAGGCCGGCGCCACAGCCACGTTCCGGCCTACGGGAGGAAGCGTGCATGATCGACCTCATTGGGGAAGCCAATACGGCTGCGCTGATCGGCCTTGTCGGCGGCATTGCCCTGGGCCTTGCGGCGCGCATCGGGCGGTTCTGCACGCTGGGTGCAATTGAAGACGTGCTTTACGGATCGGATGACCGGCGCCTGCGGATGTGGGCGCTTGCCATCGGCGTGGCGATCATTGGCGTGCATGGTGCGATGGCGCTGGAAGCTTTTGACAGCACGCAGACCGCGTATCTTGACCGCGTCTGGAACCCGGTTGGCACGATCCTTGGCGGGCTCATCTTTGGCTATGGCATGGCGCTGAGCGGAAATTGCGGCTTTGGCGCGCTCGCGCGGCTGGGCGGGGGCGATCTGCGGGCCTTTGTGATTGTCGTGGTGATGGGGCTGTCGGCCTATGTCGTGATGTCCGGGCCGCTGGCCTACGCCCGCGTATGGATTTTTCCGGCGATCGAGAACGCAAGCACGCCGCAAGGGCTTACCCAGGCGATGGCCGGGTTTGGCGTGCCATCGCTCGTGACCGGGCTGATCTGCGGCGGCATTGCGCTGATGCTCGGCCTCGGCAGCGCACGGATGCGCGCCTCGCCTTCGCATATCTTCTGGGGTGTCGTTGTGGGGCTGGCCATCGTGTCGGGCTGGGTGGGCACCTACTGGGTCACCACCACGGGGTTCGAGGCGGAGCTGATCGAAAGCCACGCTTTTGTTGCGCCCATCGGCGACACGATGTTCTACGCGATGACCGCCTCCGGCACCGCGCTCAGCTTCAGCGTCGGGTCGGTCGTTGGGGTTGTTGTGGGCGCGATGATGGGGTCGTGGTCGAAGGGGCATTTTCGCTGGGAGGCCTGCGATGATCCGCGCGAGCTGCGCCGCCAGATCATGGGCGCGGCGCTGATGGGCCCGGGCGCGATCCTGGCTGTGGGGTGCAGCATCGGACAGGGCATCTCTGCCTTCTCGACCCTCGCCTACAGCGCCCCGGTGACCTTCCTCGCCATCTTTGCCGGCGCGAGCCTCGGGCTGCGCCAGCTGATCACCGGGTTCGCCAGAGTCTGAGTGCCGCCGGCCCGCACGTTGCGCGCGGGAAGTGGTCGCGCAAATGGGTCTCAACCGCATAGGCCCGCCTGCAGCGGGTTCTGCCTCAGTTTGGGGGAGGCGCCGGGTCTCAGGTCAAAACCCATCTTTGCGACAGATCAAGGACATCATCGGGCGTTTTCTTAACCTACCCACACCGCGACCCTTGGGAGGAGGCGACCGTCATGAGAAACATTCCTGAAACAACCATCGAGGCATTTGAGGCGCGCATGGCGCTGCGCCGCAAGATGTTTCGGCGCACCGGTGTGCAGATGCCGCGCAGCAACGGAACGCCGGATCAGGAGAACCTGATCAAACAGAGCGTCGTGCGCTGTGTGGCGTGCCAAGCCGCCGACGCATGCGCCGTCTGGCTCGACGCGGCCCATCCAGACGCCGCGCCGCCCGCGTTCTGCCCAAATGCCGACATGCTTCAAGACCTCAAAAGGGCGAAGCCCGTCCGATAATCGTCCTGCCTTCCGTTCTGCTTACGTCTGGCAGTGCACTGCGCCTTGGGACCCTGCACCAACCGACAAGGCGCGTTTTACGAAACGGCGTTCGCGATCTGTCAGAGGGCCGCACTCCGCGCCGGCCCGGCCAAGCATCTGGTCGGCGTTCCAGATTTGGGGGAACTCTTCGGCGAGGTCTCCGGCGGCGCCGGGCGTTTATCGGACTTGCGTTGTCCTTATGTTGCATAATCGTCAATGAGAGGGCTGGATTTGGCGAACGCCTCCAGATCCTTCTGATCTGAGATCACGACGCGATTGCCCGTCACGCGCACGCCATAGGCTTGCAGGCTCTTGAACGCGCGGCTTAGGTTTTCGGGCGTCATGCCAAGAAGTGAGGCGAGACGACGCTTCTCAATAGTCAGATCGAACTCCGCCTGTCCTTGCGCGCGTTTTTGCTGGCGCAGAAGAAAATTTGCCAACCGCTCAAGCGATGTCCGCAGTTTCAGGTCTTTGGTGTTTTTCACAACCGACCGGTAGCATTGCGCCAATTCTGTCACGACATTTCTGGCGAATTTCGCATCAATCTCGAAGACAGCCCGGACGTCTTGGCTTGGGATCAGCGCAATGCGGCTTTTTTCAAGTGTGCGTGCAGACATCAGATACCGCGCGTCCTTGATGGTGGCCGCAAGGATAAAGGTCGATACCGGGTGGACCGTCGCCATCGACGTTTCACGCCTGTTCCAACTTGAAAAAAGCTCGACCGAACCGGACAGGACGATGTGCAGAAAGTCGCTGGTGTCGCCCTCTTCGATGAGGTCGATTTGCGGTGGAAAGGTCTGCACATAGGACCCGCGCATGAGCGCGAGAAAATTCTCATCACTCATTTCTGCAAAGAGTTCCAGGCCGCGGATCTCCGGAAAATCCGACTTGGGCATTCCAAGGTGCACGCGCTCACTCCGTTTGATTTATTTGGCCTGACGCCTTGATAATTGTCAATCAAGAACCCCGAAAACTTCGCCTGCGCATTTGATGCAGCGCCGCAGCCAAAGTGACAATTCTTGATAAGCCATTTATTTCACAGCACTTTCACCCCCCTTTTGATTTAGATCAACAAGAAGAGGCCACTGGTCCGCTCACACAGGTCCCAACGCGCAAGATGCCTGCTTTTGGGCACGCGAGATCGGAGGGACCTATGGAAATCATGCTTGCGTACGACCATTCGCGAAACGCGCGCATTGCGCTGCACGCAATTCAACAGATGTTCGGACCGCTCAAACCCAGCGTCACGCTGGTCTCGGTCGTTGAAGATATCGGCAGCGCCACATCCGGCGCGGACGAACTCTTCACGGAACAATATCAGGATCAGAAAGCGGGCGTCGAAGCGGCGGCCGCGGAACTGATGGCGGCTGGCTATGACGCAAAGGTCATACTGGCCGAAGGTGATGCCCGTAAGATGATCTTGCGCGCGACCGAGGAACGGCAGCCGGACCTGCTGGTCATGGCGCGCCATTCGCACCAATCCGATAGCGGTCCGTTCGGGTTCATCGCCAAAAAGCTCGATGCCATCGCAGAGGAATTTGACCACATGACCTTCGGGTCGGTCTCGGCCTTTCTCGCACGCCGCGCGAAATGCCCGATCCTCATTATTCCAACCCACGTCCCCGCATCTTCGATGCAGGCCGCCGAATAAACCCGGGGGACAGAACTCATGAAAATCTCAACTCTCTTTCGGGTTCAGGACCGCGCCATTCGTGCGCTTCACCTGACCTGGATTGCGTTCTTCATCACCTTCTATGTCTGGTTCAACATGGCTCCGCTCGCATCCTCGATGCTGGCGGCAAACGATTGGCTGACCAGGGACGACATCAAACTCTTCGCCATCGCAAACGTGGCGTTGACGATACCGGCGCGCATTCTGGTCGGACTTGCGCTCGACAAGTACGGACCCCGGCGCGTGTTCTCGATCCTGATGGTCGTGATGGCCGTGCCAACGCTCTTCTTCGCGTTTGGCGACACCAAGATGCAGCTTTTTGTGTCGCGTCTGATCATGTCGTCGGTTGGCGCGGGCTTTGTTGTCGGCATCCACATGACCGCCCTGTGGTTCAAACCGCGTGACATCGGTTTTGCCGAGGGCTTCTATGCCGGCTGGGGCAACTTCGGGTCTGCGGCTGCCGCGCTGACAATCCCCACCATCGCTTTGAACATCTTCGGCGGGGACGACGGCTGGCGTTACGCCATTGCGATGTCCGGCGTCATTATGGCCGCCTACGGTGTGTTCTACTGGTTTGCCATCACCGATGGTCCGAACCCGGACACCCATAAGAAAGCGAAGGGCTCCGCCCTCGAGGTCTCCACCTATAAGGACCTTGCCCTGCTGGTCGTCTTCACCGTGCCGCTGATCGGGATCCTTTCGATCCTCATCTACCGCGTGCAGATGATGGGCTACATTGACGGGTTCGTTGCCACCATCTGCTACGCCTCAATCGCGACACTGGTCGTCTATCAGGTTTGGCAAGTGATCCGCACCAACCTGCCCATCCTGCGCAAGGGCGTTCCGGAAGACGACAGGTATCCGTTCAGCTCGGTCGCGGCGCTTAACACCACTTACTTTGCCAACTTCGGGGCAGAACTGGCCGTGGTGTCGATGTTGCCGATGTTTTTTCAGGAAACCTGGGGGCTGACGGCGGTTGTCGCGGGTCTGATCGCGGCGTCCTTCGCCTTTATCAACCTTGTGGCCCGCCCAATGGGCGGCCTTGTGTCCGACCGGATGGGCAACCGGCGCTTCGTGATGCTCGCCTACATGCTCGGGATCGCGATTGGCTTTGCCTTGATGGGTCTGCTCAACAGTGAATGGCCGCTGATCATTGCGATTGTCATCACCATTGCCTGCTCTTTCTTCGTGCAAGGCGCGGAGGGCGCGACCTTCGGGATCATCCCGTCGATCAAACGCCGGGTCACCGGGCAGATCGCGGGTATGGCGGGGGCCTACGGTAACGTCGGTGCGGTCTTTTATCTGTTCATCTTCACCTTCGTGCATACGCAGACCTTCTTCTTCATCATTGCCACCGGCGCTCTGATCTCATGGGTCGTCTGCTTCTTCTGGCTGAAGGAACCGGAAGGCGGGTTCGGGGAAGAATATGTCCTCAGCTCCGTTGACCAGGCCATCGCGGCGGAAGCCGTACGCAAAAGAGAGGCCGAAGCCGAGCTTGCCCTGATCTTTGAAGGCTCTGAGAAGGTCGCGCTCGCCGAAAAAGGCAACGGTCTGACTGTCACGGCCCGCTTCAAGGATCTTGATGATCTGAAAGCTGCTCTCGCGCGGCTTGGACCGAACAGCGGTCAACAACCGGCTGAATGAACGCGTGGCCGGCCGGGCAAAGCGCTCCGGCCGGCCCCCCGAAACCGCCGATACGGGAGGATTATCCTATGGCGATCTCTGACACCTCAAATGGCAATAGCCGTCACGTGCTGACGGATTGGCGCCCCGAAGACCCCCAGTTCTGGGAAAAAAAGGGCAAAGCCATCGCAACCCGCAACCTCTGGATTTCGATCCCCAACCTGCTCATGGCCTTCTCGGTCTGGATGGTGTGGTCGGTCGTGGTCGCCAAGATGCCCGCCATCGGGTTCGACTTCTCCGTGGGTGAGCGCTTCTGGCTTGCCGCCCTGCCCGGCCTTTCGGGCGCGACGCTGCGCATCTTCTACAGCTTCGTGATCCCGGTTTTTGGCGGGCGTCGCTGGACAGCGATCTCGACCGCCTCGCTGCTGCTGCCGGCACTGGGCATCGGCTTTGCCGTGCAGAACCCGGACACCAGCTATTTTACCTTCCTGATCCTCGCCCTGATGTGCGGTTTTGGGGGCGGTAACTTCGCCTCCTCAATGGCCAACATTGCCTATTTCTATCCCAAGAAGGTCAAGGGCCAGGCTTTGGCCATGAACGCGGGCCTTGGTAACCTCGGTGTGTCGGTCATGCAGTTTGTCGTGCCTGTCGTCATCACGATGGGGGTCTTCGGCGCGATTGGCGGTGAGCCGCAGCAGCTCTCGGGCGGTGGCCAACTCTTTATCCAGAACGCGGGCTTTATCTGGGTGCCATTCCTTGCTGTTGGCGCCATCGCTGCGTGGTTTGGCATGAATGACATCGCCGACGCCAAAGCCTCTGTGGGCGAACAGATGTCGATCCTCAAGCGCTACCACAACTGGGTCATGTGCGTCCTCTACATCGGCACCTTTGGCAGCTTCATTGGCTACGCCGCAGGCTTCCCGCTGCTGATGAAGACGCAGTTTCCGGACGTTGACGTGCTGCGATACGCCTTCCTTGGCCCGCTTGTGGGTGCCCTGAGCCGCTCGGCCACAGGCTGGATTTCCGACAAGTTCGGCGGCGGCAAGGTCACCTTCTGGGTGTTCCTCGGCATGATCGGCGCTGTCTACGGCGTGATCGCCTTCCTGCCTTCGACGCCAGAGGCCGCCGACGGCAACTTCTGGGGCTTCTTCGCGTGCTTCATGGCGCTTTTCTTCCTGACCGGTGTAGGCAACGCCTCCACCTTCCAGATGATCCCGTCGATCATGAAACAGGAAATCCCGCGCATTCTGCCGAACCTCGAGGCGGCGAACATGCAGCGGACCATCGAGCGTGAAAGCGCTGCCATCATCGCCTTCACCTCGGCCATCGCAGCTTATGGCGCGTTCTTCATCCCCAAGAGCTACGGCACTTCGATTGCGATGACAGGCAGCCCACACGGCGCGCTTTGGGCTTTCCTTGGGTTCTACGCCGTCTGCACCGTGATCACCTGGGTCTACTACAGCCGCAAGAACGCACCCGTTCCCTGCTGATCCACACCCGCGCTCTGCGCCGGAACCTGTCGGCGCAGAGGCAGCCAAGAGGAGACAATTCCATGAGCCACCTGCTCGACAGATTGAACTTCCTTCAGTCCAACAAGCTGGAAGAGTTCGCCAACGGCCACGGTCAGGTCACGAATGAAGACCGCGGCTGGGAAGACACCTACAGAAACCGCTGGCGCCACGACAAAGTTGTGCGTTCCACCCACGGCGTGAACTGCACCGGGTCTTGCAGCTGGAAGATCTACGTCAAATCCGGGATCGTCACCTGGGAGACGCAGCAGACGGATTATCCGCGCACGCGCCCCGATCTGCCCAACCACGAGCCGCGCGGCTGCGCGCGTGGGGCCTCCTACAGCTGGTATCTTTATTCCGCGAACCGGGTGAAAAACCCGCTGATCCGCGGACGGCTGATGAAGATCTGGCGCGAAATGCGCAAGACCAAGACGCCGGTTGAGGCTTGGACCGCGATCCAGACCGATCCGATCCTGCGCAATTCCTACACCTCCAAGCGCGGCTCGGGCGGCTTTGTGCGTGCCACATGGGACGAAGCGACCGAGATTACGGCTGCCGCCAACGCCTATACGGCCAAAACCTACGGCCCCGATCGGATCTTCGGCTTCTCGCCGATCCCGGCGATGTCGATGGTCAGCTATGCGGCAGGCTCGCGCTACCTGAGCCTGATGGGCGGTGTGTGCATGTCGTTCTACGACTGGTATTGCGACCTGCCGCCCGCGTCCCCAATGACCTGGGGCGAACAGACGGACGTGCCGGAAAGCGCCGACTGGTACAATTCCAGCTACCTGCTGCTTTGGGGCTCCAACGTGCCGCAGACGCGGACGCCGGACGCGCATTTCTATACCGAGGTGCGGTACAAGGGCACCAAGTCCGCTGTCATCTGCCCGGACTATTCGGAAGCCTCCAAGTTTGCCGATGTCTGGCTGAACGTGAAGCAGGGCACCGACGCAGCGCTGGCGATGGCCTTTGGCCACGTGATCCTGCGCGAATTCCACATCGACCGTCAGGCCGAGTATTTCGAGGAGTATTGCCGCAAGTATTCCGACATGCCGATGCTGGTGCGTCTGGACGACAAAGACGGCCGCCTTGTCCCGGGCCGGTTCCTGCGGGCCGCTGACCTCGATGGGAAGCTGGGCGAAGACAACAACCCCGAATGGAAGACCGTCGCCTTTGATGAAACCACCGGTACGCTCGTGTCGCCCAACGGCGCCATTGGCTACCGCTGGGGCGAAAAGGGTGAGTGGAACCTTGAAGAGAAAGCCGACGGGAAAGACGCGCGGCTGCAGATGACGTTCATCCTTGATGAAGATCATGACGATGTGCGCGGTGTGGACTTCCCCTATTTCGGCGGCGCTGCAACCGAAGCGTTTACCACCGGCGACACGCGCCCAGACGTTCTGACCAAGAACGTGCCCATCAAGCGTATCCAGACCGCTGATGGCGAGGTTCTGGTCGCCACGGTCTTTGACCTGTTCTGCGCCAATTACGGCCTCGACCGGGGCCTGGGCGGTGACTGGGTGGCCAAGTCCTATGACGAGGATGTGCCCGGCACGCCCGCCTGGGCCGAAAAGATCACCGGCGTGCCCGCCGACAAGATCGCCCATGTCGCGCGTGAATTTGCGGAGACCGCCGAGAAGACGGGCGGCAAGTCGATGGTGATCATCGGTGCCGCGATGAACCACTGGTACCACATGGACATGAATTACCGTGGCGTCATCAACATGCTGGTGATGTGCGGGTGTGTCGGGCAGTCCGGGGGTGGCTGGGCGCACTATGTGGGCCAGGAAAAGCTGCGCCCACAAACGGGTTGGGCCCCATTGGCCTTTGCCCTCGATTGGGGCCGCCCGCCGCGGCACATGAATTCGACCTCCGCCTGGTACGCGCATACCGATCAGTGGCGCTACGAGACGCTCGAGGCGGATGAAATCCTGTCGCCCACAGCACCAGAAGGCGATTGGGACATTTCCCTGATTGACTACAACATCCGGGCAGAGCGGATGGGCTGGTTGCCATCGGCGCCGCAGCTCAAGACGAACCCGCTGGACGTGGCCAAACAGGCGAAAGCGGCCGGGATGGAAATCCCCGCCTATGTCGCCCAGCAGCTGAAATCGGGCGCGTTGGAGATGTCCTGCGAAGACCCGGACGATCCAGCAAACTGGCCGCGGAACCTGTTTGTGTGGCGGTCAAACCTGCTGGGTTCGTCTGGTAAAGGCCACGAATACTTCCTCAAGCACCTGCTTGGCACCGATCACGGTGTGCTGGGCAAGGATCTGGGTGAGGAAGGCCGTGCGCTGCCGAAGGAGGCGAAGTGGCACGACAAAGCCCCCGAGGGCAAGCTTGACCTGCTTGTGACCATCGACTTCCGCATGTCCACCACGGCGGTCTATGCCGACATCGTTCTGCCAACAGCCAGTTGGTACGAAAAGGACGACATGAACACCAGCGACATGCACCCGTTCATCCACCCGCTGCAGGCGGCGGTGGACCCAGCGTATGAGAGCAAATCGGACTTCGAAATCTTCAAGGCCATCGCCAAGAAGGTGCAGGAGGTTGCGCCGGAAATCCTCGGCAAGGAAACGGACATTGTCGCGCTGCCACTGCTGCACGACATGCCGGCAGAGATTGCCCAAGATCAGGTGCGGGATTGGAAGAAAGGCGAATGCGACCTGATCCCGGGCAAGACCGCGCCTGCTTTTGTGCCCGTCGAACGGGACTACGGCGCGATCTACGACCGGTTCACGTCGCTTGGCCCGCTTATGGACAAGCTCGGCAATGGCGGGAAAGGCATCACCTGGAACACCGAGGAAGAGATTGACAACCTTGCCGCCCTCAATGGCGTGAAACAGGACGGGGCCGCGGAAGGGCGGCCCAAGATCGAAACGGCCATCGACGCCTGCGAAGTGATCCTGATGCTGGCACCCGAGACGAACGGCAACGTCGCCGTAAAGGCTTGGGACGCATTGTCGGAAAACACAGGGCGCGCACACGCGCATCTGGCCGAGGGGGAGCATCACCAGAAGATCCGCTTCCATGACATCGCGGCGCAGCCCCGCAAGATCATCTCCTCGCCCACATGGTCGGGGATTGAGAGCGAGAAGGTCAGCTACAACGCGGGCTACACCAACGTGCACGAGCTGATCCCGTGGCGGACCCTGACAGGGCGACAACAGCTTTATCAGGATCACCTGTGGATGCGCGCATTTGGTGAGGGGTTCATGTCGTACCGGCCACCGGTGGACCTGAAGACCATCACCGAAGAGGTCAATCAGGACGCCCGCGACGGCAACCCGCATCTGGTGTTGAACTTCATCACGCCGCACCAGAAATGGGGCATCCATTCGACCTATTCGGACAACCTGCTGATGCTCACGCTCAACCGCGGCGGGCCTGTGGTCTGGATTTCGGAGAATGACGCGAAGTCGGCCGGGATCGCGGATAACGATTGGATCGAGCTTTACAACGTGAACGGCGCGCTGACCGCCCGCGCGGTCGTGTCCCAGCGGATCAAGGACGGCACGACGTTCATGTATCACGCTCAGGAAAAGATCGTGAACACACCCGGCTCCGAGAAGACCGGCAAGCGCGGGGGCATCCACAACTCCGTGACCCGCGCCGTGCTGAAACCCACCCACATGATTGGCGGCTACGCCCAGCAGTCCTACGGCTTCAACTACTACGGCACCGTGGGCTGCAACCGGGACGAGTTCGTCATCGTGCGGAAAATGCAAAAGGTCGACTGGCTCGACAATGAAGCGACCGAAAAGGAGGCAGCGGAATGAGAGTGCGCGCGCAAATCGGCATGGTGCTGAACCTCGACAAATGCATCGGGTGCCACACCTGCTCCGTGACCTGCAAGAACGTGTGGACGACACGGGACGGCGTCGAATACGCTTGGTTCAACAACGTGGAGACGAAGCCGGGTACCGGCTATCCGACCGACTGGGAAAACCAGGCCCGCTGGAAAGGCGGCTGGGAGCGGACCAAATCCGGCAAGCTGCAGCCCAAGCAGGGCAGCAAATGGCGGATCCTGTCCAACATCTTTGCCAACCCAGACCTGCCCGAGATCGACGACTATTATGAGCCGTTCGATTTCGACCACGATCACCTGAAATCCGCGCCCGAGATGGAGGCGTTCCCCACGGCGCGCCCCTATTCCAAGATCACCGGCGAGCGGATCGAGAAGATCGAGAAGGGCCCGAACTGGGAGGAAATCCTGGGCGGCGAATTCTCGAAGCGGAGCGAAGACTACAACTTCGACGGCATCCAGAAGGAGATCTACGGGGAATACGAGAACACCTTTATGATGTATCTCCCCCGGCTCTGCGAACACTGCCTGAACCCGACCTGCGCCGCGTCCTGCCCCTCAGGCGCGATCTACAAGCGCGAGGAAGACGGCATCGTCCTGATCGATCAGGAGAAGTGCCGCGGCTGGCGGATGTGTGTTTCGGGCTGCCCTTACAAGAAGGTCTACTACAACTGGGAATCCGGCAAATCGGAGAAATGCACCCTCTGCTATCCCCGCATCGAATCCGGTAACCCGACAGTCTGTTCGGAAACCTGTGTGGGCCGCATCCGGTATCTCGGCGTGATGCTCTATGATGCCGACAAGATCGACACAGCCGCAAATGCGCCGAGCGAGCAGCAACTCTACGACGCGCAGCTGGATGTCTTCCTCGACCCCAATGATCCGGTTGTGGTTGAGACCGCCCGGGCCGATGGCATCCCAGAGGATTGGATCAAAGCCGCGCAGGAAAGCCCGATCTGGAAGATGGCGATGGAATGGAAGGTCGCCTTCCCGCTGCATCCCGAATACCGGACCCTGCCGATGGTGTGGTACATCCCGCCGCTGTCGCCGATCCAGAACGCGGCCGAGGCCGGAAAAATCGGCAACGACGGCATGATGCCCAACGTCAAGGACCTGCGCATCCCGGTTCGCTATCTCGCGAACATGCTGACCGCGGGCGACGAGGCCCCGGTGGTCTCTGCTTTGGAACGGATGATGGCGATGCGCGCCTACATGCGGTCCAAGACCGTGGACGGCGTGATTGATGAGGCCATCGCGGCCCGCGTCGGCCTGAGCGGGCGCGTGATCGAGGACATGTACAAGATCATGGCCCTTGCCGATTACGAGGACCGATTTGTCATCCCCACCACCCACCGCGAACAGGTCGAAGAAGCATATGACCTCAAAGGCGGGTGCGGGTTCACGGACGGCAACGGCTGCTCGACCGGGACGTCCAGGGCGTCGCTCTTCGGCAAAGGCAAGAAACCCCTCAAAATGCCGGAGGCCATGTGATGGACCGGACGCTCAAAGCCCTTTCACTGATCCTGAGTTACCCGACGCGCGCGCTGCAGCATGCCATGCCCGAAATCGGAGGCGTTCTTGCCTCGGACACGCGATTGACAGCAGCAGCACGTCGGGCGTTGCGCCCGCTTGTAGGGGAGGTGAGCGGGCGCGACATTTATGATCTGCAGGAAACCTATGTGGCCCTGTTCGACCGCTCGCGGACCTTGTCGCTCAACCTCTTCGAGCATGTTCACGGCGAAAGCCGGGACCGGGGGGGCGCGATGGTCAGCCTGGTCGAAATGTACCGCGGGGCAGGCTACGACCCGGTGACATCGGAACTGCCGGACCACCTTCCGATGCTGCTCGAATTCCTGTCCACGCGTCCCTTCGCCGAGGCACAGGACACCTTGGCGGACGCGGCCCATATTCTGGAGGCTCTGAACGCGCGGCTGTGCCGGCGGGAAAGCCCATACGGAGCCGTATTCGCCGCTTTGTTGCAGCTGTCAGGCGCAAAGGCGGACAAGGCCGCCGTGGCAGAGTTGCTGGAGGAGCCGGAAATGGATCCGAACGACCTCGAGGCGCTCGATAAGGTTTGGGAAGAAACCGAAGTGCGCTTTGGCCCGGACCCAAACGCGGGCTGCCCCCACGTGCGCGATATGCTGTCGCGCATGGACACCCCGGGCAATCCAACCCCGCCCATCACCCCCACACCGCAGCACGCGGCTGAATAACGGAGGACGTCATGAACCAGTTTCTATTCGGAACCTTTCCCTACATCGCGCTGGCGATATGCATCATTGGCTCGATTGCGCGGTACGAGCGCGATCCGTTCACCTGGAAATCGTCATCATCCCAGATGCTTCGGCGCAAACAGCTTATCATCGGCTCGGTCCTGTTTCATGTCGGTGTGCTGGTGATCTTTTTCGGTCACTTGATTGGCTTGCTGACACCAATCTGGATTTTCGATGCCATCGGCATCAGCCACGGGGCAAAACAGCTCCTCGCGGTGGTTGCTGGCGGGATCGCAGGCGTTGCGGCATTGATCGGAGGCGTCCTGCTTTTTCATCGCCGTTGGACCGATCCGCGGATCGCAAAGACCTCCAGCTTTTGGGACAATGCGATCCTGATGATGCTGATTGCGCAGCTCGTGCTGGGCCTCGGCACGATCTTCGTCTCTCTTGGGCACCTCGATGGCCACGAGATGGTCAAGTTCATGTCCTGGGCGCAAGGTGTCTTTACCTTTGACGGGGCCGCAGCCAGCTATGTGGCCGATGTGGCGATCATCTTCAAATTGCACCTGATCCTTGGGCTTTTGATCATCGCGGTCTTTCCGTTCACACGGCTTGTGCACATCCTGTCAGGTTTTGCAGCGCCCTTCCGGTACCTCTTTGGCCGGACCGGCTACCAAGTGGTGCGCGCGCGCCGCCAGCACGCTTTGCCGAAGAATATCGGAGCGGTGCCGCAAGGCCGCAAACAGCCCGGTTCGGAAGGCAAAGGTTCGAACGCGCCCGGCGCAATGCCAACACCAGCGGAGTAAGTCTCATGACCGCGTTATTCCCCGATCTGGTCGTCAATGGTGAAACAATTCCTGCCGCGCGCATCGCGGCGGAAACCCAAAACCACGATGGCCCAAAAGGTAAACCCGGCATCGCCTGGCGCAAAGCGGCCAATGCTATCGCGGTTCGCACATTGCTGCTGCAAGAAGCGCGGCGGCGCGGCATCGATGCACAGGTTCAAGAGGTCGGCCCCGGCCGGTTTGAAACCGAAGAGGAGGCCCTTGTCCGGGGCCTTCTCGAAGACGCGGTGATTGTGCCCACGCCCCCGGCACAGCACGTCAGGGCAGAGTGGAAAAAGGACCCGACCCGGTTCCGCAGCCCGCCCCTTTGGGAGGCGTCCCATATCCTTGTGGCGTGCGACGCGAAGGATGCCGAGGCGCTTCGAAAGGCAATGGTGCGCGCCACGATCATCGCGGGCTTCGCGGTTGGCGATCCGGCGGCGTTTGCAGGGCTGGCCCGGCGCGAGAGCGACTGTCCCAGCAAGGATGCCGGCGGCAGCCTTGGCCAGCTGCGTCCAGGCGACATGCTTCCCGAATTTGAAGCCGCCTTGCGGGGTCTGTCGGCTGGCGACATTACAGACAGGCCCGTTCTGACCCGCCACGGGTGGCACATTATCAAGCTAGATGCCGCCGCCGAGGGCGCCGTGCTTCCCTTCGATGCCGTCCGCCAAAAGATTTCCGACGCGATGGAAAAATCGATGTGGGCCCAAGCGGCCAAGGAATTTGTGCAAACCCTGGCTGCGTCCGCCGAAATCTCCGGCGCGGACCTGCGACCGGTCTCGCCCAGGAGGGCAGATCATGAACACCATCACCACTGATCATCGGTCTATCGACGGCAAGCCACGCGCCCGTGTCTTGCTTCTAAACCGCCCGCTGACCTTCATTTCCGAAGCGCATCTTCGGTTGCGCGCAATTTGCACAGGGTTGGACCGTTTGGCTGACGCGAACACGAACGAAGGCGCCGCGGCACGCCATTCGCGAGACTGCTGTGCTGCTTCGCTTAGCCCAGGCGCGGCTGACCGAAAACGATCTGCACAAGCTTCGCGCAGGCATGCTCAAGCGCAGAGGTCTGGAAAACCTCTTCTCAACCTAGCCGCTAAACCATCCCCTCCCGACCTTAGGAAAGAAGGAAGATTATGAAAAAATCCCTGTCCAATGCCCGCTCCCGCGCAGCGCATCATCATGCCACCGATATGGATCTTTTGGCCAATCCGCTTGAGTTTCTCGAAGAAGATCATTTGCGAACGCGAACGGTTTGCGGGGCCTTTGATCGCATTGCTGACAGCGAAACCCCCGCGCGGGAGGATGTGTTCGAGGCGCTGACATATCTTGAAAACGAACTCCCGCTTTTCATTGTCGATGAGGATGCCGATCTTGCACGATTGATGCGCCGTCATTTGGATGAAGCGCCCTCACTCTTCGAGGTGCTGCGCCGCGTGACCGAGCTCCATCAAGACATCGCATTCCGATCACGGCCCGTGATTGATTTGCTCCAAATTCTCAAAAAGCAGCCCCGCCAGCTGACCTATTCAGAGCAAACATGCCTGCGCGATCTGGCAACCACCCTGCGCAGAGATATGGCGATGGAAAACAGCAAGCTTCTCCCTTTGGCCAAGAAGCTCTTGACCGAAGAAGAGCTCGCGGAACTGCGATCAGCCATGTTCCAGCGGCGGCTTTCTGATTTTCGCGACCACAGAGCATCTGGCGCGTGATGCGCACCAATTTGAACGAGGTGCCGTATGACATTCCTCCCAAAACACGTCGCGCCCAGCTGTGGGTGTGATGATCCTGCGCAGACGTCGCAGCTGATCACGATTGATGAAGCATTCCAGCGGATCAAGCGCCACGTGCAACCGATCTCGGATACGGAAACGGTGCCGCTTCACGCTGCGCGCGGACGCATCCTCGCAAGGCCGGTCTGCGCAAAATCGGACATGCCGCGTTTCGATCACGCAGCAATGGATGGATATGCTGTCGATAGTACGGTGTTTACAGGCGCGGGTCCTTGGCTCCTGCCCGTGACGGGCCGGGTTGCAGCAGGCGACGACCCAACGACCCGTTGCGGTTCGGCGGACGCCTGCCGCATTTTCACGGGCGCACCAATTCCGCGCCCGTTCGACAGCGTTGTCATGCAAGAACAGATCGAAAGGCGCGGTGACGTGGTCCGGTTCACGGTGCGTCCAGCGGCGGGCGAAAACGTCCGAAGGCGGGGGGAAGAACACCTGTCCGGCGCCGAAATCCTGCCCGAAGGTACCGTGCTCACACCGCGGGCGATCGCCACCTGCGCCGCTGCGGGCCAAGGGACCGCCACCGTCACGAAGCGCCTGAGGATCATCCTGCTGGTGACCGGATCCGAGGTTGCCACCCCCGGAGCAAGCGACCTGACAGCAGGGCACATATGGGATGTGAACACACCGATGCTGCAGTCCCTTTTGTCCAGACCCGATGTTGATCTGCACAAGGTCGTTCGGGTCGAAGACAGCCGCGACACCATCCGCCATGCGATGCAATCCGCTGCCGCCGACGCTGACCTGATTGTCACGACAGGTGGCGTCTCGGTCGGCGATGAAGATCACATGCACGCGGCTGTCCGCGCTGCGGGCGGCAAGCTGGTGTTTGCCGGTGTCGCCATCAAACCGGGCAAGCCCGTTGCGCTTGGACAGATCGGCAAGGCCACCTGGCTCGGGCTTCCGGGAAATCCCGGCTCTGCATTTGTGACGTGGTCGATCTTTGGCGAAGTCATACGGAACACCCTCGGCGGCCGGCGGGACACAAGCGCGACACGTCGCCATGTCGTTCTTTCGCATGACGTAACTCGAAAAGCGGGTCGATGCGAAATTCGCGCCGCGCGCGTTATTGGCGTGGATGGTTTGGGCAGGGACGTGATCGATTGCAGCTCTGCCGGGAACTCGGGGCAGGTATCGAAATACGTTGACGCGGAAGGCTTGGTTTTTCTTCCGTCTGAGGTTGATCACATCCCGGTGGGTTCATTGGTCGAGCTGCTTCCATTCTGCACAATTTGAGGAAAGACATGCATATCGCTTACACAATGGCGCCCGGGCGGGGCGACACCGATCTGCTCCTGCACCGCGTTGCGCAATCGATCATCGGCGCAGGCTACCGTCCTGCGGGAACGGCGCAGATCAACACGGAACGCGTGGATGCCGGCCCATGTGACATGGATGTCCTCGTTCTTCCACACGGTCCGACGGTCAGAATTTCACAAAGCCTTGGTCGCGACGCGCAGGGCTGCCGTTTAGACCCCGATGCGCTGGAAACCGCGATTGGGTTGGTTCAGACAACTCTGCCCGTAAGCGACTGTTTGATCGTGAACAAGTTCGGCAAGCACGAAGCGGACGGGCGCGGGTTCCGTCCGGTGATCGGAGAGGCTTTGGCGCTTGGACTGCCGGTTCTGGTAGGGCTGAATGCGCTCAATGCCGCAGCTTTCTTGGAATTCAGTGGCGGTATTGCGAAAGAAATTCGTCCAAGTGCGCCAGAAATTGAGCATTGGCTTCTAAGCAGCATCGCCGCACGGCGAGATTTGGCGTGTTAAACCCCACATAACGCTGGGCTTAACCCACATCGGACCGCCATGAAACAGGCGCAAGGTCGTCGTTTTTAGGTCGCTTGGGCGGAGTGCGCCGAAGCCGTTATCCAATTCTATTTTTCCTTGCCGCATTTGCCGCTGACGACAGTTCTTTTTATTCTTCGCCGTACTATGCGCGAAGGGCAGGATTATCCCGACACCGGCCGTTTTTGACTGCTCCGCTGCAAAAAAAGATTCGCCTGCCGCGGGAAACAGAAATGGCTGCGATGGGCTCTTTTGATACCTTCGCCGCCGGCTTTTTGAACGACCTCTTTGGGGGATGATCTGGTTCTATCTTCTATTTGGAGGGCCGCGAACCTACCTGCGGAGCCT
Source organism: Pseudomonadota bacterium (assembly GCA_039817385.1). Lineage (GTDB taxonomy): Bacteria > Pseudomonadota > Alphaproteobacteria > Rhodobacterales > Rhodobacteraceae > JBCBCP01. The sequence goes on from JBCBVY010000003.1 coordinate 148,358, forward strand.
GTAACGGTCATTGATGCTTCATCCTGCGCCGCGGCGTAAGTCACTGAGACAACCCTTGGCCGGTGCCGATCTGGCCCGAACCCGATCCCTTTTCAGGTAGGATCAGACGCAAATCGTCCCTGGAAAACACCTAGCCACACTCCAGCACAATTTTGCCTGTGGTCCCACTGGCCTCCATCAACGCATGCGCCTCACCCGCTTGGTCAAGCGGAAAGCGCGCCCCGATGCGCGGGGCCAGTCGGCCTTCATCCAGCATTTGTGCCAGATGCTTCAGGTCAGCGGAAATGTGGACGGACTGGTCAAAGGGCCGCGTCAGAATGGCATAGAACCGTGCCTTCGGCCCCGGTGCCAATTTGCACGCGGCAAAGGCCATGTAGGTTTGCCGCACAACCTGCGCTTCGCTTGCGGCGCCCACGGCCCCGGCGAAACCGTATCCCACTACGGTGCCGCCCGGCTTGGCCGCCTTGCGCGAGCGCCACAGATGCCAGCCGCCCACATGGTCGAACACCGCGTCGACCCCGCCGATCTCGCGGGCGCGCGTGACAAAATCTTCGGTCCGGTAATCAATGGGATCTCCGCCCAATTCACGGACCAGAGCATGCTTGCCCGCCGACGCCGTTGCCAAGGCCCGCACCCCGCGCGCGCGGGCCAGTTCCAGCAAAGCAGTGCCAACACCACCCGCACCGCCATGTACCAGGATCGACCCGCCCGCGGGCACCTTTGCGACGCGCTCAAGCATCTGCCACGCGGTGACGTAATTCAAAACCAGCGCAGCCGCCTGGGCGGCGTCCACATCAGCGCTGATACGGGCGACATATCGCGCCTCCAGCGCGACATGCTGTGCATAGCCGCCGACAAAGGACAAACCCGCTACGCGGTCCCCCACGGCAAGGCCGGACACGCCCGGCCCAACCTCTGTCACCGTGCCGGCGACGTCGTAGCCGGGGACGAAGGGGAAAGCCGGCGCGCCGGGATAGATGCCGTGGCGCATCTTTACATCCGCAAAAGCGACGCCGGCAGCCTCAACACGCAAAGCAACCTCGCCTGGGCCAGGACGTGGAACCGGACGCTGAGCAACACACAAACGGTCGGGGCCACCTGTTCCGGTCAACTCGACACAGCGCCCGCCAGACCGGACCGAGGGGAGAAGGGTGGCCATGATCTTTCCTTGTGATGCGCCTGCGGGTGATGACGGCAGACCGTGTCCAGTGCAAAGGCCGCCGCCCGGTTACCGGCCAGCCGCGGCCGCGCAGGAGGGAGCATAAGCCCCGCTAAGCCGCTGCGTCCAGCAACCGAGTGTAATGCCGCATTTCAGCGATATCGCCCACGAACGGTTTGATGTGAGCAAAGAATGCGCGGAACTCTGCGCTTCCGCGAAAGCGCTGCAGATGATCCTCCGCCGATGTCCATTCGATGCGGAGGATGAATTCGGATGGTTCCTCAGCGCACTGGCACAGATCGAAAGCGGTTGCGTAGGGGGATTGCATCAACGGCGCCATCGCGGCGCGGTAGGCGTCGATGAAGGCTTGGTGCTGCGCCTCGGCAATTGTGTAGCGGATGTATTCAACGATCATGGTTTGGCTTTCGTGTAGATGTTGTGCGGTGGTCACCCGATCAGGTGACCGCCATCGATGTCGAGCGTATGGCCCGTCAGGAACCCGTTGGTGGCCGCGAACAGGATCGCCTCTGCGATCTCTGACGGGTCCGCGATCCGGCCCACAGGCAGGGCATCTCCGACAGCTTTGTACATCCCTTCGCGCTGCGCATCCGGCATCCCGGCATAGGCCTCGGTGCGGGTCATGCCGGGGGCGACTGTGTTGACGCGGATATCCGGCCCCAGTTCGAGCGCGAGCGCACGGCCCAACGCCTCAAGCGCGGCGTTCACGGCGGCAAGCCCCGCGCCATTGCGGCCCGGCTTACGGCTGAGCACGCCAGAGACAAAGGTGATGGAGCCTCCCTTGCGCAGTTTGGGCAACGCCTCCCGCGCGGTGATGTAGGCGCCAAGGAACTTGGATTCGAACATGGCGCGGATATCGGGCGTTTTGGCGGTGGCAAAGGGGCCATGCGCAACGGCGGAGGCGCTGATGACCAGCGCATCGACGGAGCCGTCCGGAACCTGTTCAAAGGCCGTTTGCACCTGCGCCTCGTCGGTCATGTCGAGCACAATCGTTTCGGCAGTGCCACCCAAAGCGGCCTTGGCCTGCGCCAGCTTGCCTTCGCTGCGGCTGGCGATGGTCACGCGCGCACCTTGGGCCAGCGCGGCCTGCGCTGCGGCGAAACCCATGCCGGAGCTTCCCCCGACAATCAGGATGTGTTTGTCAGCCAGTGTCATACCGTTACTCCATTACGCAGGGCACCAAACGCCCAATCCCGACCAAACCCGCGCATGATCGCCTGATTGATCCAGACCATCGCAAAATGCTCCAGATGCCGCGCCTGGGTCAGATCGCCCGCCTCCAGCGCTTCGAACCCCAGATCGCTGACAAGGGTCGCGGCGACGGCGTTCGCTGCCGCGTCATCGCCCGCAATGAACATGCTGGGCGCTGCCGCCATCACCTTTTGCGCCGACATCATCTCTGCCCCGACCTGGTTCAGCGTTTTGACCACAGCCGCGTTCTGCGCCCAGCCAGCGATATGCTCTGCCCCGGACAGGCCGTCAGGTTGAACCAGCGACAAACGGCCATCGGCAAAGACCAGCGGGTTGGTGGCATCGATCAAGGGCGTGCCCCCCAGATCGCCCAGCGCACGCACGGCAGCCTCTGCCGCGTCCCAGGGCACGGCGAGCACGAAGGCGTCCGCCGCTGCAACGGCATGGGCCGGGACAACCAGCGCGTTCACGGCCTTCGCCAGCGTCTGAACCTCTGGTTTTTGCGGATCGCGCACAGCCAGCGTGATGTCATGGCCCGCGCGGTGCCAGCCTTCGGCGAGGGCTGCGCCCACGGCACCGGCACCAATGATTGTGATGTTCATTGTCATTTCCTTTCAACGTCTCTTGACCGCCCAGATAGGCGCTGCCAGAATTTAAGAAAAGCGAAAGAATTTCATGTCTGAATCCAATATTTCCGAACTCAGGCGGTTAGACGGCACGCTGCTGCTCGTCTTCCTTAGCCTGATGCGCCACCGCAAAGCCGCCCGGGTGGCCGATGAGCTTAGCATGACCCCGTCCACCGTCAGCCACGCACTGGGGCGGTTGCGGGACATCTTCGGCGACCCGTTGTTCTTGCGCCGGTCTCATGGCCTTGACCCCACGGCCGTGGCTGTCGGGCTTGAGCCGCAGGTGCAGCGCGCGCTCGACACGCTGCGCGGTGCGCTGACGGCGTCCCAACGCTTTGATCCCGCGGGCAGCACCGATGTGGTGCGCCTGACAGCGTTCGATGTGGATCTGGTGACGGTGGTGCCGGACCTTGTCAGCCGGTTGGCGCAGGCCGCACCGGGTATGCGCCTCGTCACGCGGGCCGAGGGCCGGCGCGCCGCGCTTGAGGCGCTGGAGACCGCGCAGGTGGACCTGGCCCTCGGCTATTTCCCGGACTTGCGTGACGGGTTCCATGCGCGCGCGTTGTACCTGCAGGAATTTGCAGTTGTCTGCCAAAAAACATTGCTGGGACAGACGGACACCTGCACCCTCGACGCGTACCTGTCCCATCGGCACGTGATCGTCGCCCCCGGCGGAGACTTGCGCGGCATCGTCGATACGACGCTTGGGGACATGGGCCTGACGCGAGAGGTGGTCTTGTCCGTGCCCCTATTCTTTCCCGCCCTTGCGGCGGTGGCAAAGGCACCGTTGTTGACGACCTTGCCGCGGCGCTTCGCACTTGAGTTTGCAGACCGTCTTGGGCTGGCTGTCTATACCCCACCCATCGCCTTGCGCAGCTTCACCGTCAGCTCCGTCCGCCATCTTCGCGATCTGAACAATCCGATGATCAACTGGATCGAGGACCAGATCGTGGCAGGTCGTTAGCGCCAAAGCAGAGCACAGATAGCATTCCGATGCCCCAGCCTAGGGAGCCAATCAAGCAAAGCGCAGCATCCGTGGTCTCGCGCTTCAAGCGGACGCATGCCAAAGGGGCCATGCCGGTGTGGCAGCCGGATCGCGAGCCGCCATTCATAAATCGGCCCAAGCCCTGGTCTTGCATCCTATCACCGCATGCCCGGTCGTTGGCACATCACGAACAGCAGTTCAGGCTTCCGGCGGCGAACTCTGACAACGCGCACGCGAAACCAAGTCGGGCTACGCGCCGAGGCTTTGAAAAAGCAAAACACCGGCTGACACGGCGGCGCAGGTCAACATCAAAGGTTTGGTTGCGGACACTGGAAGGGTCCACATGAGCGATCTAGAAATCATGTATCCAAACACCACACCGGGCAGCAGGCAGAGCGCGAAAAAAGCGTCATACCAGCCAAATGATCCGGCGGTGACCAATCCGGCCAGTGACATGAGACCGCCGAAAAGGAAGACAGCCGCAAGGGTCGACCGCGTGTTTTTCACCGGCTCGTTTTGGTACAGCACGGCAAGTGGAGGACCGTGCATGCCGACCAGTGTCCCCATCAGACCGACCCCTATGCCGCTTGCCGATAGCTGAGCTGGCCCTCGGGGGATCGGTGCGCTGACAAATGACAGGACGATTGAAACGGCAATTGCTGCGGCGCAGATGAGGCGCAGATCGGCACCTGGAGATGCGCGCAAGATGCCAATTGCAAGCGCCGTACCCGCCAGCACCGAAGGGACGAGCCATTTCACCTCTGCGAAACGCACGTGCCTCCATTCATTCAGAAGTATGCCGCACATCAGAACAAGCGACACCAGAAGCGCCGCGCCCGGTACGAGGTGAATGCTGATCACCGCCAACAGCGGAACCGCGATCAGGCCAAAGCCAAGGCCCGTGCTCGCGTGCACAGCCGTTGCAAGGACGAGCGCGAGATTTGCATACACCAGCGCGGCAAAGGGAACATCGACCATTTGCTTATCCGCGCCGCCGACGCGGGCTATGACGTCGCCGCATGCCGGGACGCAGAGCTTGACGGAACCACGGTGGTTGCAACGAGCGCAAGCGCGGTCAAGCCCAAGGCCAGGGGCACGATAAAGAGCGAGCCGTGCAAGCCGATGGTTCGAAAGGCTTCCTGCATCTCGGCTGCGCCTGCGGCCAGACGCGCGCCCTCCGCCAAGCGGTCAGAGAGCAGGCCGACGATCAGCGGGCCGAACGCCGCGCCAAGCAGGTAGCAAAGCGCCAGGTAGAGGGCCATCGTGGTCGCTCGAAGACGGGCCTCCACCAGGCCGTGCAAAGTTGGGTAAACGGCGGTGTAATACCCGTAGTGCAGCAGCCAGCCACCGGCAAAAAGGCCGATGAAAAGCCCCGGCTGGTCCGGTGGCAAGCTCAGCGCCTGCCAGGTCAACACCGCCGCGCCTGCAAGGCACGCGGCGCCAAACCAAAGGCGACCTTGGGCAAAACGGGCCTGAACGCGGTCGGCAATCCATCCGCCCAAGGGCAGACCGATCAGCCCTGTGACACCTATGACAAGGCCGGTCGACAGGCCCGCCTCTGTCAGCGACAGGCCAAAGTACCGCTGCAGGTTCGGCACAAGGAAAGTGGCCGTCGCGTAGGTCGCGAAGTTGAAGGCGACGCCGGAAAAGACGATGGGCCAGATCCGGGGGATCGACAGGATGCGCCGGATCGGCTTGCTTGGCGGCGCGCCAGCCGTCTCTTCATCGTCCCAGCGGCCACGCGGCGGCTCCGGCATGCGCAGGATGAGCCATGTCACAAGAAGGCCCGGCACCATCGCGATGAAGAAGGCGGCCCGCCAGGTGCCGAAGTACTCGGTAATCGCACCCGTCGTGAAAAAGGCCAGGATGACCCCAATCGGCAGCCCCATCATCAGGATCCCCATCGCGCGCGAGCGGCGCGCAGGCGGGAAAAGGTCGGCAACCAGCGAGTTTGCGGCCGGTGCAAAGGCCGCTTCACCGATCCCGATGCCGATCCGCACGATCAGCAGCGCGATGAAACCGCCAACCAGTCCGTTGACGCCGGTCAAAACGCTCCACACCAGCAGGCCCAGCCCGATGACCCAGCGGCGCGACAGCCGATCGGCGAGCCGGCCAAGCGGCACGCCGGCAATCGCATGTGCCAGCGTGAAGGCGGCCCCGACCAGGCCGATTTGCGCGTCGCTCAGACCCCACTCCAGGCGCACCGGCTCCGCCAGAATGGCGGGCAGCGTCCTGTCAAAGAAGTTGAGGATGTTGGCCAGCAGCAGGATGCCAAGCACTTTCCAAGCATCGCGCCCAACATCTGCCGACGGTGCGGGTATCATTGGAACGTCTTTCGCTGCCAATTGGCGACCATCTTGGGATAGGTCTCCGGCAGCAGCCGCACCATCCAGTCGAGCCGTTTGGCTTTCGGTGTCAGAACGATGCGGGACCGGCCCCGCTCGATCCCGTCCAGCAGTTCGGCGACGGCCTTCTCGGGCGGCGTCGTCAAAAGCTGTTCATTGTAGATCCGTTCGCGGCGATCCGCCCGCGCGGCCATCTCGGGCGACAGATCGGCGCCAAGACTGCGTGCGGCAGACGCGATCTGGGTTCGCACGCCGCCGGGGTGGACGACTACGACGCGGACCGGATGATCCCCCAGCAGCATCTCGACCCGCACGGCTTCGGTAAACCCCCGGACCCCGAATTTGGTCAGGGCGTAAATGGCCCCTTCGCCTTGCGCCATGATCCCGTTGATCGACGAGATGTTCACCAGATGCCCGTCGCCGCTGGCCATCAAGTGCGGCAGGAAGGCGCGCGTTCCGTGCAGAACGCCCATCAGGTTGATGTCGATGACCTGTTTTGCGTAGTCCGCTTCGGTTTCCAGAAAGGTCTGGCCACCCTGCCCCACGCCCGCATTGTTATAAAGCTGGTGCACAACGCCGAACTGCGATGTGACCGCATCGACCGTCTGCGCAAAGGCATCCGGATCCGACACATCAAGAAGCGTGGCCATCGCGTCTGCGCCCTTTGCGCGCGCCAGACGCGCGGTTTCCTGCGCGCCGTCCACGTCGATATCGGCGGCGATAACGCCGCGGGCGCCGCGCTCTGCCAGGGCGATGCACAAGGCCCTGCCGATACCGGCGCCTCCGCCGGTGACGACACAGATCTTGCCCGAAAATCGGCTCATGAGGGCTCTCCTATATGGCGGGTGATTTCGGCGACGAGTTCAGGCACTGCGCCAGGCGCAAGGTCGTGGCCCATGCCGCGTATCGTCTTGTGACGTGCGCCGGGAATGGCGCGCGCGGTGGCTATGCCGCCCGAGGGATGCACCAGCGGGTCTCGATCGCCGTGTAGAACCAAAGTTGGCGCACTGATCCCGGACAGCGAGGCAGTGCGGTCGCCCGATTTCATGATCGCCATGATCTGCCGCGCGACACCGTGGTGCGGGTCCGCCCCGCCGCGCCGCCACGCCTCCGATGCATATCGGCGCGCCTGCGCGGCGTCGAAGCGGTGCACGTCCCCGGTGATGAGGTCGAGCATATCCAGATGCCGCGCCACCGCTTCGTCTTCGGTTGTGGGGCTGGCACGCATCAGCCGGAGCATAGCGGCAAATGACGGCTGCCCGACCGACCGCGCACCGGTTGTCGAGAAAATTGACGTCAGGCTCAGCACGCGGTCCGGGCAGTGCGCGGCCAGCGTCTGTGCAATCATGCCGCCCATCGACATCCCGACCACATGCGCCGCGGCGATGCCCAGCGCGTCAAAGAGCGCCTCGACGTCGCCCGCCATGTCTCGCAGACAGTAGTCTTCGGCCCGCGCTTTGCGCCGCAAGAGCCGCCAGCGTGTCGGAGGCGGTGCCCCCATCCGAGAGGACCGCCCAACATCGCGATTGTCGAACGTGATGACCTGAAAACCACGGTCAGCAAGATCGGCCAGCATGGCCTCGGGCCAGGCCGTCAGCTGCAGACCCAGGCCGATGATCAGAACAACCGGCGGCCCCGCGCCGCGCACGCGATAGCAGAGGCGGCGCCCGTCCGGCAGGTCGACAAAACAGTCGTTCATGATGGCGCGTGCTGCGGCAGCGCTGAGAATTTCAGCGCCGGATCGTCGATTGGCGTGCGGCGCTGAAGGCGCGCGTCTTCGATGTAGTTGAAGGTCATCTCCCACGGCGCCGCGTCGCCCTGCTTGGGCAGGATGTGCAGCGCCCGTTTGACGTAGCCCGCGTCGAAATCCATCAGCGGACGTTCCGCAACCGCGCCTTCGGGCCGCTCAGGCGTAACGACGGCCAGGCCGCGCGCGTCCATATAGGCGATCATGTCGCAAAACGCACGGCACAAAAGCCCAACCTTCAGCGTCCAGGACGAGTTCGTGTAGCCGACCGCAAAGGCATAGTTCGGCACGCCGTCCAGCATCATGCCCTTGAAAACGAGCCGCTCCGCCGGATTGACCTCAACACCGTCAAGGCTCAGGACCGCACCGCCGAAAAGCTTGAGGTTCAGCCCCGTTGCCGTGACGATCACGTCAGCCGGAACCTCTGTGCCGTCCTGCATCCGCACGCCGTCTTCGGTGAACGTCTCGATCACGCCGGTCTCGATCGACGCTTTGCCGCTCTTCAGGCTTTCGTAAAAGTCGCCATCGGGCACGGCGCACAGGCGTTGATCCCACGGATCGTAGGGCGGGTTGAAGTGACGGTCGACATCAAAGCCCTTGGGCAGGGCAGCGACATTTGCCCGGCGGATCAGATTGCGCGCGAGCTGTGGAAAGCGCTGGCACAGCAGCCAGACATAGCGTTGACGCAGCACATGCTTGCGCCGCGAGATCGCATAAACGGTGCGTTCGGGCAAAAACCGCCGCAAGAGGTTGGCAAGCCCGTCCTCCGACGGGACGGGCAGGATGTAGCTTGGCGTGCGCTGCACCTGCGTGACATGGGCGGCTTGTTCGGCGAGGGCCGGAACAAGGGTCACCGCCGTTGCGCCGCTGCCGATAACGGCAAAGCGTTTGCCGGTCGGGTCCAGCTCTTCGGGCCAGTGCTGCGGGTGGATGATCTGCCCCTTGAAACGCGCTTCACCCGGGAAATCGGGCCGAAATCCCTGATCGTAGTCATAGTACCCCGTCGCACCGAACAGCCAGCGCGCTGTGACCTTTGTGATCTGCCCGGTTGACGTGTCTTCGGCCGTCACGGTCCACACGGCCCGTGCACTGTCCCAATCCGCAGACAGAACCTTGCGGCCAAAGCGGATGTTCGGCAGCACATCGTGCTCTTTCGCGGCCTCCCGCAGGTAGGCCATGATGTCATCCGCACCCGCGATCACCTTGCGCCCGCGCCACGGCTTGAAATCATAGCTGAACGTGAAAAGGTCGGAATCCGACCGGATGCCAGGATACCGGAACAAATCCCACGTCCCGCCAATGTCGTCCCGCATCTCGAGGATCGCGTACCGCTTACCCGGCAGGGCGCGCGTCAGATGGCACGCGCATCCAATGCCAGATAGCCCCGCCCCGATAATCAGAACATCCAAAGGCGCGCCCGACGCGTGTTCGTGCGTTTCATCCTTCATACACTTTCCTCCCGGCTCCACTTTCAAGACTGCAGAGCATGAATAACAGGTGCACACTGCATTAAAATGACACACTATACGGGCATGACGCACCAGACTGACGAAACAACGCGCGAACGGTTTCGCGAAGCCGCCGAACGAGTCCTGCAGGTTCCATCGAGCCGACTGGAGCCCATCAACGCGGCAGTGCTGAACAGCCTCGGCCAGGACGATCCGACCAACGCGGCCCGGGTGCGCGCGAACAACCGCATGAATGTGCTGCATTGGGCAACCTGCGTGATCCGTGATCCGGGCGCGCCGGTGCCGGCAAACCTCGCGCGGGACATGGTGAACGCGGTACGCGAGCAGGCGCGCCTTGGCCTCGCCACGCCGATTTTCGACGCCTACCGCGCCGGTGAACGCGCGGCCTGGATCGCGTGGATGGACCTCGTGTTTGAGGTGACGAACGACCCGGCGGAGCTGCGCGCCGTTCTGGAGGTTTCCGCGCGATCGATATCCGGCTTTGTCGAACGCACCGCCCGTGCTCTTCACAAGGAAATGGACCAAGCCGCTCAGGAGGCTGTCCGCGGCAGCCCGATGGAACGTCTGAGCCTTGTGCGGCGCCTGATGGCCGATGAAAAGGTGGACCTGAGACGCGCGGCCCAAAGACTGGGCTACGCATTCGACGCCACGCACACCGCGGCGGTTCTGTGGGATACCGCCCCGCAACCCGACATTGGCAGGCTCGAGCATTTCGCCACATCCCTGCTGCCAAAACCCGCGCGCGGTCTCGTTCTTCAGGTCGAACGTGACACCATCTGGCTGTGGTCCGCCGCTGGCCTGCGACCACCGCGCGTGTCTGCCCCCTATTGCAGCGCACTCGGCCCGCCGCGGCGCGGTGCGGCCGGTTTCAAAGATAGCATGCGTGCCGCGCACAAGGCGCGCCGGGTCCTTGAACGCGGCCGTTCCGGTAAGACGCAGGTCACCTTCGAAGAGGTTCAGGCGCTTTGTCTGCTGACCGAAGACCGGACCGCGCTGCAAGGCTTTGTCTTCGACACTCTGGGGCCTCGTCTTGCCGCTGATCGGCGGCTGTGCCGATCCCTATCCGCCTATCTGGCCGCTGGCGGCCAGATTTCCGCAGCGGCGGATGACCTGCGTCTTCACCGCAATACAGTTGCCAGACACGTCGCCAAGGTCGAGACCCTGCTTCCGAAGCGGCTGAACGCAAACACTGCAAACATCGCGCTTGCACTTGGTATCGCGGATTGGCTCGTCTAGCGCCGCTTTTGTTGCACAGTCCGACGTCAGGGCGCATTGGAGAGGCAAGGCCGATTTGACGGACGCAATGCCCCAACAGATGTCAGCCATAGGCCGCGACAGAAGCCGTGACCTGCACAAGAGCCGGGGGCCTGTGTGTAACGGGCGCAATGACACTCTAAGGGGGTTCGGCACATCCGCCGTTTGCGCGCGGCACAGCAAGTCTGGCGCGGGCCAATTCCTTGGGCATCACAGACAGCAGACGGTTCACAAAATTAAGCGCATCATCGGCTTGTGCGGTGCTTTTGCCTGTACGACTTCAAAGCCCAGTTTGCGGAATGTTGACGCAATGCCGGTGAAAACCGTGGCAGGGTGTTTTTCTTCGCTGGTGTCCGTTGGATAGACCTCAAGCGCAGTGGCGCCATGATCACGCGCGAAATCGACGGCCGCGCGTGTGAGCAGCGCAGTCAGGCCGCGCCCCCGCCACTTCTTCTTCACGACGAAGCAGGAAACGGACCAGACCCCTTCGGTGTCAAGCTCGGTTTTGAACCAACGGGACTGCGCAAGGCCTGGATGGCGCGCTCTGGGCATGACACGGGCCCAAGCGATTGGCGCGTCTTCTGCATAGGCGATGAGACCCGGCGGAGGCTTTTGCTGGACGATCGCGCGAAACCGCGCCTTGTTCACCGCCTTGGATCCGCCCTTTTGCCCTTCACCCCAATCGGCAGTTCGCTTCACCATCCAATACATACACCAACAGCCCCCCAGACCGCCCTTGCCCAGCACGGCTTCGAAATCGTCCCAACGCTCTGGCGTGAGCGGGTGGATAACATAGCTGTCGTCGTTCATTACATGGCTTTTTCGGACGTTCGCGAGTTTAGGTCACGAAATGGAAATATTCGGGTGAGCATCTGACGTGCCGAGCGTACGGGCGATCGATGATAAGCCGAGTCGCATCTAAGTTCGGCAGCTCGTATGTATACCGGCTAGCACTCGCAAGACATCTGAGCGACGCCATCGGCTTGAACCACTAAGCCTGGTCGGCTTTGGAAAGTGTCCCGCCGCGATGTCGCGATAGATGCTCGCGCGTGAGCGGGCAAGGATTTTGCACACGGCGCCGATAGGTAGCAGCACGTCATGAGCTTCGGTGTGTTGGGTCATCTGTCTCTTCCAATGATCAACTCTGGAGAGGAGTGGGGTTCTTTTGGCGTCTGCCCAAAAGAAAATCCTGCCAAGGTCTGATAAGCACCAGCCATAGCAACGAGAGACGTCTGTTATCCCGGCACAAACCAAACGCTGATATGCTGTTGCGTAAACTGAATTAAGTGCAGCGAAATCAAAACTTTCTTGTGGTGCCCGGGGGCGGAATCGAACCACCGACACGAGGATTTTCAATCCACTGCTCTACCCCTGAGCTACCCGGGCACGGAAGATCGTCTGCGATCTGGGTGTTGTGTCTTTAGGGGGCGTGCGGGAGAGTGTCCAGAGGGATTTTCAGACCTGCGCGCTTTGGTGTAGGGCTGGGCGCGCAACGAGGGAGGTGGGCATGGATCCTGCTCAGATCTGGCGGACTGCGGACGTCAAGCTGATCGCGATTTTGCGGGGGGTGCAGCCGCAGGAGATGGCGGGGATCGCGGATGCACTCTTGGGCGCAGAGTTCCCGGCGATCGAGGTGCCACTGAACTCGCCGGACCCGTTTGCCTCCATCGAGATTGCAGTGAAACGCGGCGCGGATGCTGGGCCGCGGCTGATCGGGGCGGGGACAGTGCTGGACGCTGCGGACGTGGACCGCGTGGCCGATGTGGGGGGCAACCTGATCGTCTCGCCCAACATGGACCTTAGGGTCGTCGAGGCAGCCCTCGCGCGCGGCATGGCTTGTTTTCCTGGCGTTTTTACCGCCACCGAGGCACACGCGGCGGTGCGGGCGGGGGCGACGGGGCTGAAGTTCTTTCCGGCCTCACTGCTGGGGCCATCGGGGATCCAGGCGATCCGGGCGACGCTCCCGGACATATCCCTTTGCGCCGTGGGCGGGGTCGCACCGCAGGATTTTGCCGCCTACCGCGCGGCGGGCGTCGAAGGGTTCGGGCTGGGATCGAGCCTTTATGCGCCGGGGGCACGCGCCGAAGACGTGGCGCGCGCCGCAACTGAGAGTGTCGCGGCTTATCAGTGAGGCTTGTCCCGCTCCGCCGCCTCAGCGGCACGCTCAAAGTCCTCGTCGTCTTCGCTGGGCACCGCGTACGCCCCGTTCATCCAGCGGGCCAGGTCGATATCCGCGCAGCGGCGCGAGCAGAACGGGCGGTATTTGGGGTCCGTGGGCGCGTTGCAGATCGGGCAGGTCATGTGGGCAGCTCCGTCAGGGGCGCGCGGGCGCGCTTGCGTTGCAGCTCCATGTGGCCCAGGGGGGTCCAGCCGACAAGGGTCGTCTCGACGCTATCGGCGCCCAACGCGGCGCGCAGCGTCTGCTCAAAGGTGCGGCGGTCCTTTTTGGGCATCGGGGCGAGGTCGAGCACGATCTGCCCGCCAAGGCCCCGCACCCGCAGGGCGGCGGGCAGTGCGCGCGCCGCGGCGATGTTGGCCTTCAGGCCCGCGGCAGGAGACGTGTCGGTGCCGGTGTTCACGTCAACAGCGACCAGCGCGCGGGTCGGCTCGATATACATCAAGCCGGGTTTCAGCGGCACGGCAGGGCCGCGCGCGGCCTCTATCGCCTCCAGCACGCCGTGTTCGGCAAAGCAGCCTTCTGAAGTCACCACCGCGGCGGGCATGGACCAGTCGCGCCATGCCAGGATGTGGGGGCCGTCGCCTTGGGCCAAGCGCGCGGGGCCGGTGCCCGTGTCCCCCATCACCGCTTCGGCAAGGGTGCGCATGGCGGCGATGTCCTCGGCAATCTCCTCGGGGTCCGCAGCTTCCGCGGCAGAGCGCAGGATCAGACCCATGTCCGACCCCTCCATCATCTCGTGGGCGATCTCCAGCAGGCGGTCGCGGGCGCCTTCGTCCCGGATGCTGCGCGAGATGTTCAGGCCCGGGGCGTCCGGGGTCGCAATCGCATAGCGCGATTTGAACAGCAGCTTTTGCGTCACGGGCAGGGCCTTGCCATCTTCCGCGTAGCCCGTGACCTGCACCAGCAGGGGCTGTCCGGGCGCCAGCCCTTTGGCCGCGCGCAGAAAGGCGCTGCCGTCCGGGGTGCGCAGGAACATGCCCCCCTGCCCCTTGACCGGGCGGTCGGCGATGGCGCGGTAGATGGTGCCGGGGCGCGGGGCGGCAGTGTCGATCAGCAGGTCGGTGAGGGTGCCGCCATCCATCAGCGCGGCAACCTCGGCGTCGCCCACATGGTCCAGCAGGATGGTGTGGGTCATGGTTTGCTCCAGACCGGGAGGCCCGCCGCTGACAGCAGCGCGGCGGTTTCAGCAAGCGGCAGGCCGACAATGCCGGTGAAGCTGCCGGAGATCCACGGGATCAGCGCGCTGGCCGGTCCCTGGATCGCGTAGCCGCCAGCCTTGCCCTGCCAGTCGCCCGTGGCGAGGTAGCTGGTGATCTCAGGCTCCGACAGCCGCTTCATCCGCACCTGACTGACCACGTCGCGCTGCCAGAGGCGCGTGCCGCGTTTGAGCGCCACCGCGGTGATCACCCGGTGGCGGCGGCCCGACAGCATGTCGAGGAAGTGGCGGGCTTCGACCGCGTCCTCCGGTTTGCCAAGAATGCGGCGGCCCAGTGCCACGGTCGTGTCCGCGCAAAGGACGACATCATCCGGCTCTGCCTGCACCGCCTCGACCTTCTGGGACGCGATGCGAATGCAGTAGGGCCGGGGCAGCTCGCCTTTCAGCGGGGTCTCATCAATGTCGGGAGGGCGGACCGCGTCCGGGGTGAGGCCAAGCTGCGCGAGCAGCTCCAGACGGCGGGGCGAGCCGGAGCCGAGGATCAGTTTGGGCTTGGTCATCATATCAGCACCCAGAAAGGCACATGGGTGCCAAACCGCGTTTTGCTACGCAAAATCGCTCGTTTGCACGGGCCGCGCAAAAGCGCGACCTACTTGAAGCGGTAATTAATCCGACCCTTGGTCAGGTCGTAAGGGGTCATTTCAACCTGCACCTTGTCGCCTGCCAGAACGCGGATGCGGTTCTTGCGCATCTTGCCTGCCGTATGTGCGATGATCTCATGGCCGTTTTCAAGCTCGACCCGGAACGTCGCGTTAGGCAGGAGTTCTTTCACGACACCGGGGAATTCGAGCGTATCTTCCTTGGCCATGTCATCTCCTTGATTTCGACCCCTGACTGGGGACGCGCCACGATATGCGCCGGAGTGGTCCGGTTTTCAAGGCATTTGTCAGGTCAGCGGCGCGATCGGTGCGGGTGCGTCGCGTCCTGTTTGCGCGTCCCAGTCGCGGCGGTTGAGGACCGTTCCATCCGCGCGGGCGCGCGCGATGGCGTCCAGATCGACCTCTGCGATGGTCCAGCCGGGCACGTCCCGCGCGCCTTGCGCAAGGATGCCGTCCGACGGGAAACCGGTGTCTGGCGGCCCGTAGATGCCGCCCGCGCCGACGGAGATATCAACCGCTTCGGACCAGTCGGCAGCGCCAGTCACGCTCGCCATCGCGGTCACGCACTGGTTCTCCAGCGCCCGCGCCCGGGCGCCGATCTGCACGCGGGTATGGCCGCTGAGCGCTTCGGTGACGGAAGGGATCAGCAGGATGTCCGCGTCCTTGAGCGCGCGGCCGAGCAAGGGAAACTCGCTGTCGTAGCAGATGAGGATGCCGATCTTGCCAAGTTCCGTTTCGAAAAGCGTGAGTGGGCCGCCGGGGACGACGTTCCATGTCTCCGCCTCGAACCGGGTCATGATCTGCTTGTCCTGCACGCCCACGGCGCCCGAAGGAGCCATGAGGCGCGCGCGGTTGACCGGGCGCTTGCCCGGGGCGGGGATCACGGGGGCGGAGGCGGCGAGGATGTGTTTGCCGGTTTCTCTTGCAAGGCGCTGGTGCAGGGCATCCGCCTCTGGAATGCGGCCCGACACGGCATGCAGCGACGCCTCCAGATCGCCCGCGACGTCAAGGCCCGCCAGCGTCGCCAGCTCCATCGCGCCGTATTCGGGGAAGACCAGCAGGTCCGCCTCCGCTGCACGGGTCCAGCGGGCGATCTTGTCCTCGTACTGCGCCCAAGAGGTCAGCACATCGAGCGGATAGCAGGCTGCGGCGATCTTCATGGCGTCTGTTGTGCGTTTGCGCAGGCCGGACGGCAAGCTGATAGCGGCCCTTCGGGGAGGATTTTTTGGAAACAGAGAAGGGGAGAGTTGACGCGCAGGGGGCGGGGTTTCACAAAAGCTGAAACTGCTGGGAAATGGGCGTGTGCTGAACAAAGGGGTGAGCCTCAGGGGGCTGGAGGTGTTTGAGGCGCTGGCCCGCACCGGATCGGTCGCGCAGGCGGCGGCGGCGACGGGGCTGAGCCAACCGGCGGTCAGCCAGCAGCTGCGCAACCTTGAGACGGCGCTGGCCGCCGACCTTGTGGATCACGGGCGGCGGCCGATGCGGCTGACCCCCGCGGGGGAAAGCTTTCTGGCCCGGGCGGAGGCCGCGCTCGCGCAGCTGCGGCTGGCGCAGTCAGAGCTGGCGGTGATGGACCTTGCCGACCTCACGGCGCTCAGCATCGGGATGATCGACGATTTCGACAATGACCTGACGCCGCGGCTGGTGAGCATTCTGGCAGGCAGTCTGACCCGCTGCCGGTTCAAGCTGATCACCGCGCCGAGCCATGAGATTTCCGAGGCGATCGAGGCAAAGCGCCTGCATATCGCGATTGCGGCCAGCACAGGCAAGCTGAGCGCGGGCGTGCTGGAATACCCGCTCGCGCGCGATCCGTTCATCCTTGTAGCGCCCAAGGGCGCGGCGCGGCCCGGGGGCGATGTGATGGCGCAGCTGGGGGATTTGCCCTTGCTGCGCTATGAAAAGGCGCAGCTGATCAGCCAGCAGATCGAGGGGCATCTGGCGCGGCAGAAGCTGGACTTTGCCGAACGGTTCGAGATTGGCAGCCACCTTGCCCTGATTGCGCTGGTGGCGCGGCGGGTGGGCTGGGCGGTGACCACGCCGCTGGGCTATATGCGGGCGGCGCGGTTTCATGACGAGGTGGATGCGCTGCCCCTGCCCTTTGCGCCGTTTTCGCGGACCATCTCGCTCTTTGCCGCTGCCGAATGGGCGGGCGAGGTGCCGCGGGATGTGGGCCAGACGATGCGGCAGCTGATCCAGGCGCAGATGATCGACCCAGCGCTGGCACGGCTGCCGTGGCTGGAGCAGGACTTGCGAGTGCTTGAGGCATAGGAGGACGAGATGACGGAGATTGTGATCCTGACCGGCGCGGGGATCAGCGCGGAAAGCGGGCTGGGCACGTTTCGCGATGAGGGCGGGCTTTGGGCGCAGCACCGGATCGAGGACGTGGCCACGCCCGAGGGCTTTGCCCGCAATCCGCAGCTGGTGAGCGACTTTTACAACGCGCGGCGGGCGCAGGCGGCGGAGGCGGCGCCCAATGCCGCACATTTGGCTTTATCAAAACTGTCGGCGGCGCGGGATGTTCTGATCGTGACGCAGAATGTGGATGATCTGCATTCCCGGGGCGGCGAAAGTCACGTTTTGTACATGCACGGGCGGCTGAATCGCGCGTTTTGTACATTCTGTGATCACCATTTCGACGCGCCGATGGTGATGGCGCCGGACGATCCCTGCCCTGCTTGCGGGCGGCCCGGCACCCGGCCCGATATCGTCTGGTTCGGTGAGATCCCGCACCATATGGAGGCCATCGACCACGCCTTGTCCCAGGCGCACACGTTCGTGTCGATTGGCACATCGGGGAATGTCTACCCGGCGGCGGGCTTTGTGCAGGCGGCGCGGTCCTATGGGCTCCACACGGTGGAGCTGAACATGGAGCCGACGCAGGGCTCCGTCTTTGCCGAGCGGCATGTGGGCCCCGCAACAGAGGTGGTTCCGGCCTGGGTGAAGGCTCAGCTGCAAGGGTAGGATGGGCAATATTGCCCATCCTACGTGGTTTGATCAGTCGGAGTGGCTGTGCCCGTGCCCATTACCGTGGCCGCCATGCGCGTCCTGCCGTTCGTTATCGACGGGGATCACGACCTCGACCTCGCCCGCCTGTTCGAAGATCAGCGTCACGGTGACCTCCTGGCCCTGCACCAGCGGTTCGGTCAGGCCCATGAACATCACGTGGGCGCCGCCGCGCTGCATCCGTTGCTGACCGCCTGCGGGCAGGGGAAAGCCCTCTTGGACTTCGACCATCTGCATGATGCCGTCGCCGGTCTCGATATGGGTGTGCAGTTCGGTCCGGGCGGCGATATCGGATTTCGCCGACAGGAGGTGGTCGGCGCTCGTGCCGTGGTTGTGGATTACCATGAAGGCCGCGCCAGAGGGCGCGCCGGGGCGCGAGACGCGGACGTAGGGATCATGGATTTCGATCTGGCTCTCGGCACTGGCCGCAGCGGGAAGTGCGGCCAGGAGGGCCGCAAGGAACATGCATTTCATCTGTGTTGTCCTGTTGTCTGAAGTGAGGTCTGGGGTCTCAGACACAGACAGGCGGCGCACGGGCCGTGGCGCTGACGGGCTGCGCGGGGGTGGCGCGCAGGCGCAGGGTTGGCGGGTCCAGCAGGATCAACCGTTCTGGCAGCGCCGTGGCAGTAGCAGGCGGCGCTGCGGCAGCCAGCATTGTCGCCTCGGGGCAGACATGGGGCACGTCCATCGGCTGGCCGTCCGCATCCGTCAGGACAACCATCACCACGTTTCCGACGCAGATCACCATGTGACCCGCCGGACCATCCGCGGCCCGCGCCGACGCAAACGCCTGGGACGTCACGACAATCAGCAGGGCCGACAGGATATGCAGCAACGCGCGCACGCCTATGACATAAGCCCGCGCGGGGACCTTGGCGAGTGCGGCAAAGGGTCAGGCCGCGAGGTAAGCGCCGAGTCTTTCTAACCCCGCTTCAAGCGTGTCCCGCGGGTTGGCAAAGCCGATGCGCGCGTAGCCTTCCATGTCAAAGGCGCTGCCGGGGGTGAGCATCACGCCGGTCTTGTGTAGAAGGTCGATGCAGAACGGCTCTGACGGGTTCGCGCCGTCGATGTGCAGCATAGCCGTTGTTCCGGCTTGCGGCTTGACCCAGCGCACGCGGGGCTGGGTGCGGGTCCAATCCGACAGCAGGGCGAGGTTGCCACGGGTGATCTGGCGCGACCGGGCGAGGATCGCGTCCTTCGCGCCCAATGCAATGGCGCCGAGGTGGTCGTTGATCACCCCCACCGAGATCGTGTCGTAGTCGCGGTGGATCAGCACCGCTTCCGTCACTTCCGGCGGGGCGACGATCCAGCCGGTGCGCAGGCCCGCGAGCGAGAAGGCCTTGGACAGGCCCGCCGTGCTGATGCCGCGCGGGGAGATGTCGGCGATGGAGGGCGACATGCCGTCCCCTTCCTGGCCCGTGCCGCGGTAGACCTCATCGCACAGCACATAGGCGCCCACCCGTTCGGCGATCCGCGCGATTTCTTCCAGCATGGGGCGGGGGATCAGCGCGCCGGTGGGGTTGTTCGGGTTGGTCAGGGCGATCAGGCGGGTTTCGTCCGTGACAAGCGCGCGGAGCGCATCGAGGTCGGGCAGGAAGCCGTCTTCGGCGCGCAGGCGCAGCGTGTCCACCCGCGCACCGATACTGGCGGGGATTGAGTAGTGTTGTTGGTAGGTCGGCACGACCGCAACAACATGATCGGCGCGGCTGACCAGCGCTTTGTGGACCAGCATGTTGGCGGCGATTGTGCCGTGGGTGACGGTGATGTTCGCCGGGGCCGCACGGTCATAAAGGCCCGCGATGGCGCCGCGCAGGGTGTCCGAGCCTTCGATGGCGCCGTAGGTCAGGCGCAGCGGCAGAAGCTCGGACAGATCCGCGCGGTTGCGCCCGGCGAGGTGCAGCAGCTCTTCAACCGTGATGGAGGCGACGCAGGTTTCGGCCAAGTTATAAGCGCAGCGGGTTTCCCACGCGTTCATCCACTGTTCGACCTTGAAGGGTTCGATGTGCATCACGGCTCCTGTCTTTGGGGAAGCGTACCCCGCCCTTGTTCCCGACCCAAACGCAAAAGGCCCCCCGATGGGAGGCCCTTACGGTCGGGATGGAGGCCCGTTCAGCTTGCCGCGTCGAGGGCCGATGCGGTCGACTTCGCGATCTCTTTTTTGACCTTCAGCGCGCGCGCGGACAGCTCGGTGTCCTTTGCCTTGGCGAGGAACTGGTCCAGGCCGCCGCGGTGATCGACGCTGCGCAGGGCCGCCGCGGAGATGCGCAGCTTGATGGCGCGGCCCAGCGTTTCGGATTGCAGGGACACGTCGTTCAAGTTCGGCAGGAACCGGCGCTTGGTCTTGTTGTTGGCGTGGCTGACATTGTTGCCAGACATCGGGCCTTTTCCGGTCAGTTCGCAGACACGCGACATGGGCTTTTCCTCTCGAGTGTGACGCCGAGGCGGGGGACCTCTTTGAAGCGCCAAACGCCGCCCGGTGGCGGCGTTCGTGAATTTGGTTTGCGGGCAATAGGTCGAATCAGGCGGGCGGTCAAGACGTTTGGGCGGCGGTTTACGCCGCAAGGTCATGCTTGGCCCCTTGCGGCGGCGCGCGCAAGGTGGCGCAGGGACAAAAGGACGAACAGATGCAAGCCACCGATCTGATTGTGAACCGCGCGGCGCTCAGCGAGACCGAAATCGCGCAGGCGCCCGTGTCGGAGCCTGCGGAGGGCGAGGCGCTGATCCGCATCAGCCGCTTTGCGCTGACGGCCAACAACATCACCTATGCGGTCGCCCCTGTCCAGATCGGCTATTGGCGGTTCTTTCCGGTGGCCCGGGAAGGTTGGGGCCGGGTGCCGGTCTGGGGCTTTGGCGACGTGGTCGCCTCCCGCTCGGAGGTGCCGGAGGGCACACGGGTTTACGGCTATTTCCCGATGTCCTCGCACCTGACCCTTCAGCCGGGGCGCGTGCGCGCGCACGGGTTCATGGATGCCGCGCCGCACCGGCAGGAGATGGCGAAGATCTACAACCAGTATTCCGCGGTTGCCGCCGACCCCGCTTATGCGCCGGACCGCGAAGGGGTCATCGCGCTCTTCCGGCCGCTGTTCACCACCTCTTTCCTGCTGGATGACATGCTGCGGCGATCTGAGATGTTTGGGGCGTCGCAGGTGGTGCTGTCCTCTGCCTCCTCCAAGACGGCGCTTGGCCTTGCGTTCCTGCTGCACCGGGCCGGGGTGCGGACGGTCGGGCTGACCTCATCCGGGAATGTGGCGTTTTGCGAGGGGTTGGGCGTCTATGACGACGTGGTGACCTATGATGCGTTGACCGGGATGGACCCGGTGAAGACCGCTTTTGTCGATATGGCCGGATCGGCGGAGCTACTGCGGACCGTCCATGCCCATTTTGGCGATGCGCTGGTCAATTCCTGCCGGGTCGGGCTGACCCATTGGCAGGACACCGCGAACTGGGTGGACGGGCTGGAGGGCGGGCCGAAGCCGTACTTCTTCTTTGCCCCCACCTATGCCGAAGAGCGGATCGCCGAATGGGGCCGGGACGGGTTGCAAGCGCGGCTGGGGGCGGCATGGGGCGCCTTTATCGCCGGGGCGGAAGGCTGGCTGAGGATCGTTGAAGGCACCGGGCCCGAGGCGGTTCAGGCCCGGTATCTCGAGATTCTCGCAGGCCGGATGGACCCGGCAGAGGGGTATTTGCTGGGGATGTGAGCAAAGATGGGCAGATTGCCCATCCTACGGTGTTGCAGCGTGTTGTAGGATGGGCAATCTGCCCATCTGCGGTGACCGGCGCGGTCACCCCCGCCCCAGCATCCCGAGCATCTGGGCGGAGGCCGCGCCCGGGTCCATTTCACCGCGCGCAACGCGGCCCCCAAGGTCCTGCATCGCCGCCTTCACATGCGGCATCGCAAGCTGCGCGAGCAGCGCGGTGCGCACGTCTTCTTCGAACCAGTATTGCGCCTGTGCGGCGCGTGTGGCGTCAAAGTGCCCTGTCTCGCGCCGCCAGTCTGTGAGGCGCTGCATCGCGTCCCAAGCCTCGCTCAAGCCCGTCTCTGACAGCGCGGAAACCATCATCGCCGCCGGAAAGCCTTCGGGATCCTGCGCGCGTTTGCGCAGCAGGCGCAGCGCACCCGCGTAATCGGCGCAGGTCCGGGTGGCGGCGGGTTTCAGATCGCCATCGGCCTTGTTCACAAGGATCAGGTCGGCCATTTCCATGATCCCGCGTTTCACGCCCTGAAGTTCATCCCCGCCCGCAGGCGCGAGCAGCAGGATGAACAGGTCCGCCATCTGGGCGACCACCGTTTCGGACTGGCCCACGCCCACCGTCTCAATCAGCACCACGTCGAACCCTGCCGCCTCGCACAGGCGCACGGCCTCGCGCGAACGCTGCGCGACGCCGCCCAGGTGAGTCTGGCTGGGACTGGGGCGGATGAAGGCGTTCGGATCGCGCGACAGGCGGTCCATCCGGGTCTTGTCGCCCAGGATCGAGCCACCGCTGCGCGCCGAGGACGGGTCCACCGCCAGCACGGCAACGCGCTTGCCTTGCGCGGTCAGCATCATGCCGAAGGCTTCGATAAAGGTGCTTTTGCCCACCCCGGGCGTGCCCGACAGGCCAATGCGCAGCGCCTGTTTGTCCCGCGGCAGCGCCGACAGCAACGCCGCGGCCTGCACGCGGTGATCGGCGCGCGTGCTTTCCACCAGCGTGATTGCGCGCGACAGCGTGCGGCGGTCGCCCTGAAGCAGTTTGTCAGCGTTGATCGTCATGCCCCGCCTTGTCCGGGCTTGGCGCGGGAATGTCCAGCTTGGCCTTTGATGTTTGCGCTGGCATGAAGCGGGGATGGACCTGCCCATTGATCCCCTGCTGCCCGAGATTTGCCGGACGCTTGCCGATGCGGGCCGTCTGGTGCTGGAGGCGCCGCCGGGGGCCGGCAAGACGACACGGGTGCCGCTCGCGCTGCTGGAGGCGGGGTATCCGGGCCGCATCCTGATGCTGGAGCCGCGCCGTTTGGCCGCGCGGGCCGCAGCCGAACGGATGGCGCAGAGCCTGGGCGAAGAGGTCGGGCGCACGGTGGGCTACCGCGTGCGCGGGGAGAGCGCGGTGTCGAAGGCCACGCGGATCGAGGTCGTGACCGAGGGCATCCTGACCCGCATGATTCAAGACGCGCCGGACCTGCCCGGGGTCGGCACGGTGATCTTTGACGAATTCCACGAACGGTCCTTAAACGCCGATCTGGGGCTCGCGCTATGTGCGGAGGTGGCGGACGCGCTGCGGGACGATCTGCGCCTGCTGGTGATGTCGGCGACGCTGGATGCCGCGCCGGTGGCCCAGATGCTGGGTGCGCCGCGCCTGCGGGCAGAGGGGCGATCTTTTGACGTCACGCCCCACTGGCTGCCACGCCCTTTAGGTCAGGCGCGGTTCGAGGGCGCGGTGGCGGGACTGGTGCGGCAGGCGCTGGAGGAACAGGACGGCTCGGCGCTGGTCTTCCTGCCCGGGGAGGGGGAAATCCGCCGCGTTAGCGCGCTGCTGACGGACCTGCCCTGCCCTGTCCTGCCGCTTTATGGCGCGCTCGACCCGGCGGCGCAGCGGCGGGCTGTGACGGCAACGGGATCGCGGCGCGTGGTGCTGGCCACATCCATTGCAGAGACGTCCCTGACTCTGCCGGACATCCGCATCGTCGTGGATGGCGGGCGGTCGCGGCGGGCGCTGTTTGACCCGGCCTCGGGCATGTCGCGGCTGGTGACGGAGCGGGTGACGCGGGCGGAGGCGGTGCAGCGCGCGGGCCGTGCGGGGCGTGTAGCGGCGGGCCATGCCTACAAGCTCTGGACGCGGGGCGAAGACGGGGCGCTGGCGGCCTTTCCCCCGCCCGAGGTGGAGGCGGGCGACTTGGCATCGCTGGCCTTGGAGCTGGCGGTTTGGGGGGCGGAGGCGGGCGATTTGAAATTCGTCACGCCGCCCCACGCCGCGCGTCTGGCAGAGGCGCGCGGGCTGCTGGGGATGCTGGGCGCGCTGGACCCGGCGGGGCGGATCACGGCGTATGGGCGGGCGCTGGCGGCCCTGCCCCTGCACCCACGGCTGGGCCACATGCTGACCCGCGGCGGGCGGGGCGCCGCGCGGCTTGCCGCGCTGCTGGCAGAACGGGACGTGCTGCGCGGCGCGGGGGTTGACCTGCGGCTGCGGCTGGACGCGCTGAAGGATCCGGGCCGGTTTGGCGGCGCGCTGAATCGGGGCGCGTTGGAGCGGGTGCGGTCCGAGGCCAAACGGCTCGCGCGGCGCGAAGGGACCGGGCCGGAGCGCCTCGGCGCGCTAGCGGCCCTCGCCTATCCCGACCGGGTCGGGCTGCGCCGTAAGGGGGATGCGCCGCGCTTTGTGCTGTCGGGCGGCAAGGGAGCGGTGATGCCCGAAGGCGATGCGCTGGCGGGCGCGCGGCTGATCGTGGCGACCGATCTGGACGGCAACCCGCGCGAGGCGCGCATCCGGCAGGCCGCCGAGATCAGCGAGGCGGAGCTGCGCGCGGTTCATGGCGATCAGATCGGCTGGCATGACCTGTGCACCTGGTCCCGCCGCGAAGGGCGCGTGCTGGCGCGGCAGCAGGAGCGGTTTGGGGCCTTGGTGCTGGATGACCGGGCGTGGCGCGATGCGCCGCCCGAGGCGGTGGCCGAGGCGATGCTGGACGGTGTGCTGCAGCTGGGCCTGTTGCCAGACGCGCGGGCGGCGCGGTTTCTGGCGCGGGTGCAGCTGATCCACGAAGGCTGGGACGAAGGCGCGCTGCTGGAGAGCGCAGAGGATTGGCTGTTGCCCTTCCTGACCGGCGTACGGTCGGCGGCGGACTGGAAGGCGTTAGATCTTTTGCCTGCGCTTGAGGCGCGGCTGGGCTGGGACGGGATACAGGCGCTGGACCGGGAGGTGCCGCCCGCATTTGTCACGCCGCTGGGCCGGAAGGTGGCCATCGATTATGACGGGGAAGTGCCGCAGATCGCGCTGCGCCTGCAAGAGCTGTTCGGCGTGACCGTGCACCCGAAGGTTGGGGGGCAGCCGCTGCAAGTGACGCTTTTGTCCCCCGCACAACGGCCCATCCAGATCACGATGGACCTGCCGGGGTTCTGGAAGGGCTCTTATGCGGACGTGCGCAAGGACATGCGCGCCCGCTATCCCAGGCATCCTTGGCCCGAAGACCCGACCGAGGCTGACCCGACCCTGCGCGCCAAGCGACGGGGGGCGCCCAATCCTTGAAGGATTGGACTCCGTCAAATCTTCAAGATTTGACCCGCGGCGCTCCTTCAAGGATCGCGTTGCCAGTCGCCGTGGTGTTTGCCGTCCATGTCCCAGCGTTCGAACCCGTGATTGCCAAAGAAGTCGCGTTGGGCCTGGATCATGTTTGCTGTGCCGCGTGAGAGCATCATCGTGTCATGCCAGCTCAGCGCCGCGGCGAGCGCCGGGATCGGCTGGCCCAGCGCAGCGGAGGCGGCGACGGTGCGGCGCAGGCCGGGGATCGCGGATTTGAGCGCCTTGCGCATCGGCTCCGACAGGATCAGATGACCGTGCGGCAGGCCGCCCCGCACCGCCGCCGCGATATCATCCAGCAGCGCGGAGCGGATAATGCAGCCCGCGCGCCAGATCTCGGCGATGCGGGCGAGATCGAGACCCCAGTCGAACTCTTCGGAGGCGGCGGACAGGATGCGGAAGCCCTGACCGTGGCCAAGGATGCGGCCCGCGAGCAGGGCGTTTTCCAGATCTCCCATGCTGGGCAGGTCTGCCTCCAGCACAGCGGGGTTCAAAAGACCGGCGCGGCGCGTCTCCTTTTCCGAAGACCAGCTGCGCGCGCCCACCGCCGCCTCGATGGTCGAGGCGCTTTGCCCCATCTTCAGCGCTTCGATCAAGGTCCAGCGGCCCGTGCCCTTCTGGCCCGCCTTGTCCGCGATCACGTCGACCATCGGCTTGCCGGTCTTGCTGTCCGTGGAGCGCAGCGCGCGGGCGGTCACGTCAATCAGGTAGGAGGCCAGCGGGCCGGCCCGCCAGCTGTCAAAGACCTTGCCGATGTCCCCCGCAGACAGGCGAAATTCCTCGCGCAGAACACCGTACACCTCGGCGATCATCTGCATGTCCGCGTATTCAATACCGTTATGCACCGTCTTGACGAAATGGCCCGCCCCGCCGGGGCCAAGGTGGGCAACGCAGGGGCTGCCCTCGTGCTGTGCCGCGATGGCCTCGGCCATTGGCTGAAACTGCGCCCAGCTGTGGTCCGTGCCGCCAACCATTATGGAGGGGCCGTGCCGCGCGCCCTCTTCGCCGCCCGACACGCCCATGCCGACGAAGTGCAGGCCGGTGCCTTGCAGGGCCTCGGTCCGGCGGTTCGTGGCGTTGAAGTCGGAATTGCCGCCGTCGATGATCGTGTCGCCTTCGCCTAGGTGAGGGCGCAGGGCGGCGATCATGTCGTCCACGGGCTGGCCCGAGGGGATCATCATCAAGATCGTGCGGGGGGTTTTGATCGACTGAACGAACTCTGCCAGTTCAGCATGGCCGGTGACGGTGCCGACGTTTTTGGCTTCCTCAAGGAAAGGCGCAATCCAGGCCGCCTCGCGATTGGAGACAGCGACGGCAAAGCCCTTTTCCGCGAAGTTCAGGGCCAACGCGCGGCCCATCGTGCCAAGGCCGTAGACGCCGATATCCGCTGTGCTCATGCGTGCCTCCCGTTTTCGGTCACCCTAGCGGGTGGGCGCCGGCCTGCAAGGGTGGGCGGTGGGTTTGCACCCACCCTACGCGATGCCCTGTGGGCAGAGGCGTGGTGGGCCTTCGTTTGCCGCCTCAGCGTTGCGGATCGCGGCGGCGATGGCCGTGTTGATCGGCGTAGGCACACCATGCGCTGCGCCCAGCGCGATGATGTGGCCTTGCAGCGCGTCGATTTCGGTCAGGCGGCGCTGGGTCAGGTCATCCCACATCGACGACCGCGCCGAAGAGTCGATCGTGAGCATCTGCGCCGCGATGCGCCGGAACAGCGGCGTGGGCAGGCGCAGGATGTGCGGGATCAGCCTGGGCGGGGCTGCGGTTGTCTTGGCGGGGGTGATGCCCGCGGCCTTCAGCACGCGCAGCGCCTCGGCCATCTGGTCCGCCAGCAGGCGGCGCCATGCGCGGTCCTGAAGCTGGTCCAGGATCGGGATATCGGCCAGCGCGTTGGGCGCATTGTTGAGATTGATCAGGAGCTTTCCGTACTGGACCGCACGGATGTCCTTGTGGGCCTGAAAGATCAGCGCCTTGGCGGTCAGGTCCGGCAGCGGGCCGTCCTGCACGAGGATATCGCCAGAGGTGGCCCGGTGGAAATGGCCCGGGCCAGGGCGGACCACGTTAAAGGGCACCATTGCCGCGCGCACGTCGTGCTCGGGGAGGTGCGCGCGCAGGGCTGCCACCGCATCGAGGCCGTTTTGCAGGCTGAGCACGGGGATCCCCTTTGGCGCGTAGCGGGCGATGTTGGCCGCGATGTCCGCAGTTGCGGCGGTTTTGCAGGTGACGAGGATGATCTCGGCGTCTTCGAAGATCGCCGGGTCTTCGCTGGCTTTGGGGGCGCGGGTGGTTGCATCGAGGCCCGCGTAATCCGTCAGGCGCAGGGGCGCAGCGCGCAGGTCGGCGAGAGTCTGGCCCCGCGCCAGCAGACGCACCTGATGTCCGGCCGCGGCGAGCAGGCCGCCGGTGAAGCAGCCGATGGCCCCGGCCCCACCGACCGCGATGCGGGTCATTTGAAGACCTTCATTTGCCCAGGCACCAACGCATGATCGCCTTTTGGGCGTGCAGGCGGTTTTCGGCCTCGTCGAAGATGACGGAGTGCGGTCCGTCCATGACTTCGCTGGTGGCCTCATCATCGCGGTGCGCAGGCAAGCAGTGCATGAAAAGCGCGTCCGGCTTGGCCTGCGCCATCAGCGCGGCATTCACCTGGTAGCCGCGCAGCTGGTTGTGGCGGCGCTCGCGCGCGGATTGAGGATCGTGCATCGAGACCCAGGTGTCTGTGACCACCAGATCGGCGCCTTGAACCGCTTTGGCGGGGTCCCGTTCAATCTGGTAAAGACCGTTCAGCGCCGGTTCGGGGTCGAGCGGCTCAGGGCCGGTGAAGGTCAGGTCGAAGTCGAACTGTTTGGCGGCGTGGGCGAAGGAGGCGAAGACGTTGTTGCCGTCGCCCGACCAGACGACCTTGCGGCCCTTGATGGGGCCGCTGTGTTCCTCGAACGTCATGATGTCGGCCATGATCTGGCAGGGATGCGTGCGGTTGGTCAGGCCGTTGATGACCGGGACGGTGGCGTGTTCGGCCATCTCCAGCAGCGTCGCTTCTTCAAAGGTGCGGATCATGATCATGTCGACATAGCGGCTGAGCACGCGCGCGGTGTCGGCGATCGTCTCGCCGTGGCCCAGCTGCATGTCGGCACCCGAAAGCACCATCGTTTCCCCGCCCATCTGGCGCACGCCAACGTCAAAGCTGACCCGGGTGCGGGTGGACGGCTTTTCGAAGATCAGCGCGACCATGTGGCCCGCGAGCGGCTGTTCGGCGTCGGGCGTGCCCTTGGGCTTGCCCGCGCGGGCGCCTTTGATGATGCGGGCCGTGTCGATGATCTTGCGCAGGTGCTTGGGGTCTGTGGTGTGGATGTCTAGGAAGTGATTCATTTCTTGTTCTTTTTTGCAGAGGTCAGGACTGGGGCGCTGCCCCAGACCCCGGGATATTTGGAACCCAAAGAAGTGTCAGGCGGCGACTTGGCCGGCGGCCTGGTCGAGGCGGGTGATGGCCTCGGCGATCTCTTCGTCGGTGATGGTGAGCGGGGGGAGGAGGCGGATCACGTTGTCTGCCGCCGGGACGGTCAGGATGTGCTGTTCGTAGCCTGCGGCGACGATGTCGGTGTTGGGCACCTTGCACTTGATGCCCAGCATCAGGCCCGCGCCGCGGATGCTGTCGAAGACGCTCGGGTGGGCGGCGATCAGCCCCTCGAGTTTCTGGCGTAGCAAGGCGGATTTGCGGTTCACCTCCGCGAGGAAGGCCGGGTCGTCCACAATACCCATGACCGCGCACCCCACCGCGCAGCCCAGCGGGTTGCCGCCATAGGTGGAACCGTGGGTGCCTGCTGTCATGCCGGAGGCGGCCTCTTCGGTGGCGAGGACCGCGCCGAGGGGGAAGCCGCCGCCGATGCCCTTGGCGACCATCATAATGTCGGGCGCGATGCCCGCCCATTCGTGGGCGAAGAGCTTGCCGGTGCGGCCCACCCCGCATTGCACCTCGTCGAGGATGAGGAGGATGCCCTGTTCGTCGCAAAGATCGCGCAGGCCTTTTAGGCATTGAACGGGGACAGGAACGATGCCGCCTTCGCCTTGCACAGGCTCAATCAGGATGGCACCGGTGGTGTCGGTGATGGCCGCGTGCAGCGCGTCGTGGTCACCGAACGGGACGTGGATGAAGCCCGGCAGGAGGGGGCCCATGCCGTGGGTCATCTTTTCGGAACCTGCGGCGGCGATGCCAGCGGCGGAGCGGCCGTGGAAGCTGCCCGAGAAGGTGATGATATCGGTTTTCTCCGGTGCGCCTTTTTCGAACCAGTATTTGCGGGCCATCTTGACAGCCAGCTCGCACGCCTCCGTGCCGGAATTGGTGAAGAACACCGTGTCGGCGAAGGTGGCCGCGACCAGCTTGTCCGCCAGCGCGGTTTGCTGCGGGATCTCGTAGAGGTTAGAGGTGTGCCAAAGCGCGCCTGCCTGCGCGGTCAGCGCCTCGGTCAGCGCAGGGTGCGCGTGGCCGAGCGCGTTCACCGCGATGCCCGCGCCAAGGTCGAGAAAGCGTCGCCCGTCCGCCTCGATCAGCCATGCGCCCTCACCCTTCACGAAGGAGAGCGGCGCGCGGTTATAGGTCGGCAGAACGGAACTGATCATCGGATCTTCCCTTTGGGCAAAAGCACCCGCCCTTGGTGCACGGGGCACGGGGTGCGGTCAACTGGTTTGGAATGGGTGGCAGGGGCGCACGGGCGGCGCGGCGGGCGGCGTTACGCGGCGCGTCGTCGGAGTGCGATATGTGCGGTTGTTGCCATGACGGCGCGTTTAGCGGGGCGGCGCGGGCTTGTCCACTTGAAGTTTGCGCGAGGCGTGTACCCTGGAAGTCTGCGCCCGCGGGGCATGTCCTCTTGAAGTCTGCGCCCGCGGGGCGCAAGGCTCGCGCATGTATGCCGCGAAATCACAGAACAACGCGTTGGCCGCCGTGCTTGTCTCCGTCGCGACGGCGTTCATTGCCGGCACCACGCTGCTGGCCAAGGCGCTGGGGTCCGAGGCCTTTGGTGCGCCGGTGCACCCGGTGCAGATCGTCTGGGGGCGGTTTGTGTTCGCGTTTATCGGCTTTGCGTTGGCCTATGCGGTGTTCCGGCCCGCGATGCAGCGCCCGCATCTGGGGCTGCATGTGCTGCGCACCTCGGGCGGGTTTGCGGGGCTGGTGCTGATGTTTGCGGCGGTGAATTACGTCCCGCTGGCGGATGCGACGGCGATCAGCTTTTTGAACCCGGTGTTTGGGATGTTCTTTGCGATTGTCCTTTTGGGCGAGCGGGTGGGCAAGTGGCGCTGGCTGGCCGCGGCCATCGCGCTGAGCGGGATGCTGATCCTGCTGCGCCCCACACCGGGCAGCTTCCAGCCCGCCGCGCTGCTCGCGCTGGGGGCGGCGGTGATCCTCGGGTTCGAGCTGAACATCATCAAGCTGCTGACCCGGCGGGAGAACCCGTTTTCGATCCTGATCGTGAACAATGCGATCGGGGTCGGGATGGCGACGCTGGCCGTGCTGTGGATCTGGCAGATGCCCACCGGGCCACAATGGGCGATGATGGCGGCGCTGGGGCTGATGATGGGGGTGGCGCAGGCGTGTTTTATCAACGCGATGGCGCGGGCGGATGCGAGCTTTGTCGCGCCGTTCAGCTATGGCACGCTGATCTTTGCGGCCTTCTATGACGCGCTGTTTTACGGGGTGATCCCGGATTGGGTCACGGTCACGGGGGCGGTGATCATCGTGGCGGGCGCGCTGCTGCTGGCGTGGCGCGAGGGGCGCGCCCGGGCGGTTTGAGAGGTCTCTCGCCGATCGAGTTGCACGCCTTGGCTGGCGCAAGATTGCTGGCATTTGCAGTGGTCTATGCGGTTTGGTTCCGGTAGACTTTGGGCATGGCACTTAGATCAACCCTGACACTCTGTCTGTCTTTGCTGGCGGCAAATGCAGTCACCGCTCGGGACGTCCATTACAAACTGGTCGATACCGGCGTGCAGACACACTCGACCCACGGCACAGGCATCGAAATGAGGGTTGAGCTGACGGATGCGCCGCCCGATTTTTTCACCAGCGACGCCCTTGAACCCGCGATGCAACATATGTGCGCGCAATTCGCGCCATCCGTGGTGCCTTGGGTCAAACAGCAGACAGGTCTGGAATCAGCGGATTTCATAGCGGTGCGGGTCGTCACCGGAGGGATTTTGGGGCGATATGCTCTTGAACGTTACGCATTGACCGCGAATGGCTGCGGATCGGCGCTCTGACACCAGAGAGCCGACGGTGTTGCCGCACCCCGCTTGCCCCTGCCGACGCCTGTGATTACTATCATTGCAGCTTTTCCGGCGGCCCACCTGTGGCCGCCGTCTGATTTTCCAAAAGGAGCCATGCATGGCCTGGACCGATGAGCGCGTTGAGATGCTCAAGAAGATGTGGGGCGAGGGGCAGTCGGCTTCTCAGATCGCCAAGGAGCTGGGCGGCGTGACGCGCAACGCGGTGATCGGCAAGGTGCACCGTTTGGGCCTGTCAAACCGGGCCGGGTCCGGCGCCGCGGCGGCAAAAGCCGAGCCGAAGGCGAAACCGGCGCCCAAACCGGAAGCCAAGCCGAAGGCGCCGCCTAAGGCCGCCGAGCCCGCGCCCGAACCGCAGGCCGTCCCCGCAGAGACAAAGCCGGCCCCCCTGCCCCCGCGCAAGCAGATCATCCCGGCGGGCCAGCCCCTGCCGCCGCAGCCCTCGGCGAATGAGATCAGCCCCGAGGCGCTTGCCAAGGTCAGCGAGATCGAAAAGAAGGCCAAGAAGCTGACGCTAATGGAGCTGACCGAGCGGACGTGCAAGTGGCCGGTGGGCGATCCGGCGACGGATGATTTCTGGTTCTGCGGGCTTCCGGTGCAGCAAGGCAAGCCCTATTGCGAAGCCCATGTGGGCGTTGCGTTTCAGCCCATGAGCGCGCGGCGGGACCGTCGGCGTTAGGCGTTTGGTGGGTTGACACCCACCCTACAACCGCCCCGCGTAGGGAGGGTGCTAACCCACTGCCCCCGCCCGCCTTAGGCGCAGAGCATTTGTCACCACCGCGACCGAGCTGAGGGCCATCGCCCCCGCTGCCAGCGCGGGCGACAGCGTCGGCCCGCCAAAGGGCACCAGCACTCCGGCGGCCACCGGGATCAGCAGGATGTTATAGCCAAACGCCCAGCCGAGGTTCTGGCGGATGTTGCGCATCGTGGCGCGGCTGATCGCCGTCGCGCGCAGAACCGGTGCGGGCCCGGGCGCCATCAGCACCACGTCAGCCGCTTCCGAGGCCACATCGGTTGCCCCGGCCACAGCCAGGCCGACCTCTGCCGCCGCCAGCACAGGCGCGTCGTTGATGCCGTCGCCGACGAAGGCGGCAGGTCCATCGAGACCCCGCAGGGCCGCTTGTTTTGCTTCGGGCGAGAGGGCCGCGTGCACCTCTTCGATGCCCAGCTGTTGCGCAACGTGGTGGGCGGCGGGCGCGACATCGCCTGACATCAGGGCGGTCTTGAAGCCGAGATCGTGCAGTCCGTGGATGGCCTCAGCCGCCCCTGCGCGCACCGGGTCTGACACGGCGAGGACCGCCGCCGGTGTGCCGTCCAGCGTCACGTAGACCGGGGTGGCGCCGGTGTGGCTCCATGCGGCGGCTGTCTGTGCGAGGGCACCAAAATCGACACCTGCCATGAAAGTGGCGTTCCCGGCCCGCACCGTGCGGCCCTCAACGCGCCCTTCTGCCCCTTGTCCCGGGGTCGCGCGGAAGTCTTGCACCTGCCCGCGATGGGGCGCGGCAGAGGCCAGCGCGCGGGCGATGGGGTGCTCGGATTGCGCCTCCAGCGTGGCGAGGCGGGTCATCACCTCGGCTGCGTCCGCGCCGTCCGCAAAGGCGCGGTGGGTCAGGGCCGGGCGGCCCATCGTCAGGGTGCCGGTCTTGTCAAAAGCGATCCATCGGACCTCTCCCAGCCGTTGCAGCGCCGTGCCGCCGCGGAAAAGCACGCCCATCTGCGCCGCGCGCCCGGTTCCAACCATGATGGAGACGGGCGTGGCGAGGCCCATCGCGCAAGGGCAGGCGATGATCAAGACAGAGACGGCGGCGACGAGCGCGGGGCCGATGCCTGCGCCTGCGATCAGCCAGATGGTGAGGGTTAGTGTGGCGATGGCGATAACCGCGGGTACGAAAACGGCAGTGATCCGGTTGATCAGGGCCTGCACCGGCAGGCGCGCGGCTTGCGCGTCGCGGGTCATCCGCACGATCCGGGCCAGTGCGGTGTCCGTGCCCACGCCGGTTGCGGTGATCTGCAGGCTCGCGGTGCCGTTTACGCAGCCCGCCTTGACCGCATCGCCGGAAGACTTGAGCACCGGGAGCGGCTCTCCGGTCAGCATGGCTTCATCCACGTCGCCGGTGCCTTCCGCGACTGTGCCGTCCACAGGGATGCGCGCGCCGGGGCGCAGCAGGAGGGTGTCGCCGGGGGTGACGTCGGTTACTGGGACTTCCTCGGTCGTGCCATCGCGCAGGACCAGCGCGGTTGCTGGCGCAAGGTCCATCAGGGCCCGCAGGGCGTCACCGGTCTTGGCCCGCGCGCGCGCCTCAAGCCAGCGGCCTAGCAGGATCAGGGTGACAATGACGGCGGCGGCCTCGAAATAGACCGCCGCGCTGCCCGCGGGCAGCCAGCCGGGGGCAAGGACCGACACCGCCGAAAAGCCAAACGCCGCGCCCGTGCCCAGCGCCACTAGCGCGTCCATATCGGGCCGCGCACGGACGAGCCCAGGGACGCCGCGGCGGTAGAACATCGCGCCCGGCCAGGCCAGCACCAGCGCCGTCAGGACCATCTGGATAAGGTGTGAGGTGCCCATGCCGATGGTCTGCATGATCCAGTGGTGGAAGGTCGGCACCATATGCGCGCCCATCTCCAGCACGAAGACCGGCACGGTCAGCAGCGCCGCAATCAGGAAGCGGCGGAAGGCGCCGGGTGCCTCGTCCGGTGCGGCGTCCTCCGCATCGGCGCGGGTCGCCTGAAAACCCGCCTCTGCCAAAGCCGCCTGCGCCCCGCGCGGCGTCTCTGCGTCCCCGGCAAGGGTCGTGAGCGTCAGCGTCCGGTCCGCAAGGTTCACAGCCACGTCCAGAACCCCGGGCACCTGCCCCGCCGCAGCCTCCACCCGACCCACGCAGGACCCGCAGTGCATATCCGGCACGTCGAACCGGGCGGTCACGCGGCGCGCCGGATAGCCTGCCTGCGCGAGCGCCTTCTCCACTTGCTCCGCGCTTACCCCTGCGGCGCGGCCCATATGGCTGGCAAGGTTCACCTGCACGCCGCGTGCGCCCGGGATCGCGGCCAAAGCGGCCTCCGCCCGGCCCACGCAGGAGGCGCAATGCAGCCCGCTGATCTGAAACTCATGTGCCATTTTGCCTTCCATAAGGGGCGCGGCGGCGCAAAGGTCAAGCGGGCGTGAATTGCACGGGCCCGCACGGGCTGTTACGCGACGCCAAGTCACAGGGGAGTTCGGGATGCGGGCAGCAGACGCTATTGCACAGAGGCTTTACGCGGCAGGGTGCCGTTTTGCCTTCGGGATGCCGGGGGGCGAGGTGCTGACGATTCTCGATGCGCTGGAGGCGGTCGGCATCCGCTTTGTCCTGTGCAAGCACGAGAACGCGGCGGGGTTCATGGCCGAGGGCGCCTGGCACCGCACCGGTGCTCCGGGGGTGCTGGTGGGCACGGTGGGGCCGGGGATCCTGAACGCGGTGAACACCATTGCGAACGCGCAGCAGGACCGGGTGCCGCTGATCGTGCTGGCGGGCTGCGTCGATGCGGCAGAGGCGCAGAGCTATACCCACCAGGTGCTGGACCAGTGCGCGGTGCTGGCCCCGGTGACGAAGGCGACGTTCACGCTTGAACCTGATGCGGCGCATCTGATCGCGGACAAGGCGGTAGCGATTGCAACACAGGGCCAGCCCGGGCCGGTCTTTATCGACGTGCCGGTTGGCGTGGCGGATGCGCCCGTCCCGGACACGGTGCCGACCCGGCGGGCGGATGCGGTGCCGGTTGTGCCCGCGCCGGATGCGCTGGGGCAAGCGGCTTCGTGGCTGTCGGAGGCGCGGCGCCCGGTGATGATCGCGGGGGTGGATGCGCTGAACGATAGCGCGGATGTGGCGGGCTTTGCGGAGGCGTTCGGCATCCCGGTTATCACCTCCTACAAGGCCAAGGGGATGCTGGAGGAAAGCCACGCTCTGGCCCTTGGCGGGGCGGGCCTGTCGCCGCTGGCGGACCGCACGCTGGTGCCGTTTGTGCAGGGCGCGGACCTGATCCTCTGCGTGGGCTATGACCCGATCGAGATGCGCCCGGGCTGGCGCGATGTGTGGGATGCGGGGCAGGTGCGGGTGATTGATATCTCTGCCGCCCCGAATACGCATTACATGCATCAGGGCAGCATGAACATCGTCGGCTCGGTGCGCGAGACGTTGGAGGCGCTGCGTAGCGCGGCAACGCCGGGGGCCGACTGGGGCGACGCAGTTGCCGATGCCAAAGCGGCTCTGGCCGCGGCCTTCCCGGAGGATGATGACTGGGGGCCCGCGGCGGTGATCGCGGAGGCGCGCGCGGCCTTTCCCAACGGCACGCTGGCGACCGCCGACAGCGGCGCGCACCGTATCCTGCTGTCCCAGATGTGGCGGTGCAATGAGCCGCGGGGGATGATGCAGTCCAGCGCGCTGTGCACAATGGGCTGCGCGGTGCCGCTCGCGATGGGGGCCAAGCTGGCCTCGCCCGACCGGCCCGTGGTCAGCTTTTCCGGCGATGCCGGGATGCTGATGGTCGCGGGGGAGCTTTCGACGGCGGCGGAGCTCGGGATTGCCCCTGTCTTCATCGTTTTTGTCGATGCCTCGCTTGCCCTGATCGAGCTGAAGCAGCGGCAGCGGCAGATGGCCAACACCGGCGTCGATTTCGGCGCCCATGACTTCGCCGCGCTGGGCCGCGCGATGGGCGGGCGCGGGGCGGATGTGCGGAGCCGGGCTGAGCTGCGCGCCGCCATTCAAGAGGCGTTGGCCGCAGACAGTTTTACCCTGATCGCCGCGCATATCGACCGGGGGGCCTATGATGGCCGCATCTAGGGACGCGCTTGAGGGGCTGTTTGTCCTCGACCTAAGCCGCATTCTTGCGGGGCCGACCTGTACCCAGCTGCTCGGGGACCTTGGCGCGACGGTGATCAAGGTCGAAAACCCGGCCACGGGCGGTGACGACACGCGCGGCTGGGGACCGAACTATGCGACTGAAAAGGATGGGCGCAAAACCGACCTGAGCGCCTATTTCATGGTCGCGAACCGGAACAAGCGGTCCATCGCCTTGGACCTGACCACTGAGGACGGGCAGGACACCGTGCGCGCCCTCGCGACCCGCGCCGATGTGGTAATCGAAAATTACAAACCCGGTGGGCTGGCGAAGTTCGGCCTCGACCACGCCACGCTGTGCGCCGCGCATCCGGGCCTTGTCTATTGCTCGATCAGCGGGTTTGGACAGAACGGCCCGAACCGGGACCAGCCCGGCTATGACCTGATGGCGCAGGGCTATGGCGGGATCATGTCGCTGACGGGTGATCCGGAGGGAGCGCCCATGAAGGTGGGCGTGGGCATCGCGGATGTGATGTGCGGGATGTACGCCACCATCGGCATCCTCGCCGCGCTGCGCCACCGGGACCAGACGGGCGAAGGCCAGCATATCGATCTGAGCCTCGTGGACGCCTCAATGGCGTGGCTGATCAACGAGGGCACGAATTACCTCACCTCCGGCAAAGTGCCCGAGCGGCGGGGCAATGCGCACCCCAACATCGTGCCCTATGATGCGTTTGAATGCAGCGATGGGCATATCCTGATCGCCGTGGGCAATGACGCACAGTTTCAGCGGTTTTGCGACGTGATGGGGCTGGCCGAGGCGGGCGCGGACCCGCGCTTTGCCACCAATGTAGGGCGGATCGCGCACCGGGCGGAGCTGATGGCGCATCTGCGCCCCGCCCTGCAAAAGGTGCCCAAGGCCGAGGTGCTGGCGCGCTTGCACAGCGTCAAGGTGCCGGTCGGGCCGATCCATGACGTGGCCGAAGCGCTTGGCTCCGATCAGGCGGCAGCGCGCGGCGCGGTTGTTGAGATGGCCAGCGGCGACGCGAATCTGCGGCTGCTGGGCAACCCGCTGAAGCTGTCGAAAACGCCGGTGACCTACCGCCATCCGCCGCCCCGCTGCGGTGAGCACGAGGGCGAGATCCGCGAAATGTTGCATCGCAGCGAAGACGACCACGGCTGATTGGGGGCAAAGCGCCCCGAATTGCGGCATTTGCCACCAACCAGATCACGGAACCCTGCCACAGCTTCACACGTTCGTGTGGCACGGTCTCAGCCGCTGAGTTTGCCGTTAAGTATGCCACAGCGCAGCGATGTCCGCTGAAGGAAAGGTTTTGCGAACGTGACCCACCGCGATGTAACTGGCTGCCCTGTTCACCTGCCCTCTGCCGCCGCGGCGGCGGATTGGAACGGGGTGATCCACGGCTTTTTGAGCCACGGCACGCAAACCCCTGTGCATCTGGGCCGGGTGCTGGAGGCGGCGCCGGATTTTGCGCTGGGCCTTGCGGCAAAGGGGCTTTTTTCGCTGATGATGGGGCGGGCGGAGTTGATGCAGCCCGCGCGCGATGCCTTGGCCGCCGCGCGCCGCGCGCCGCAGCCTGACCAGCGCGCGGCGCTGTGGGTGCGCGCGCTGGATGCGTGGCTGAGCGGGCAACCGTCGGCGGCCATTGCCGCGATGGAAGAGGTGCTGGAGCGCCACCCGACCGACACGCTGAGCGCGAAGTTCAGCCATGCGATCCGCTTTATCCTGGGCGATGCGGCGGGGATGCGCGCCTCCATCGAGCGGGTGATGCCCGCACACGCCGATCACGCGCTGCGCGGCTACCTGATGGGCTGTTACGCCTTTGCCCTGGAAGAAACAGGTGATTACGCCGCCGCTGAACGTACCGGCCGCGAGGGGCTGCTGCACGCACCCGATGACGCCTGGGGCCTGCACGCCGTTGCCCATGTCTACGACATGACGGCCCGCGCGGCAGAGGGCATTGCCCTGATCGAAGGCAACCGCGCGGCTTGGGATCACTGCAACAACTTCCGCACCCATGTCTGGTGGCACAAGGCGCTGCTGCACTTGGACCAGGGCGAGATCGACACGGCGCTGGCGCTGTATGATGCAGAAATCCGCGCCGAGAAGACCGACGATTACCGCGACATCGCCAACGCCACGTCCCTGCTGATGCGGCTGGAGCTTGAGGGGCGCGATGTCGGCCCCCGCTGGGATGAGCTGGCTGCGCTGGCCGAAAACCGCGTGGACGATGGCTGCGTGGTCTTTGCGGACCTGCATTACATGCTGGCCTTGGCTGGCGCCGGCAAGGACAGCGCGCGCGAGGCCATCGTGCTGCGCACCGCCACGGATGCGACCCGGCCCGGAGAGATGAACGCGATCAAGCAGAAACCCGGCCTTTGCGCGATGGCGGGGCTGGAGGCCTTTGCGGAAAACCGCTGGGATCAGGCGTTTCAAAACCTCGCCTCTGCCCGCCCCTATATGCAGCGCGTGGGCGGCAGCCACGCCCAGCGCGACGTGTTCGAGCGTATGACAATTGACGCAGGTTTGCGCGCAGGACGGCTCGACCGGACAGAGATCATTCTGGCCGAGCGCACCGCGCTGCGCGCGGGCCACGAGGACCGCTTTGCCGCCACCCGCCGCGCCGCAATTGCGGACGCGCGCCACATCGCGGCGGAGTAAGATGGGCATCCCTGCCCCAAGGACGTAAAGACCGGCCATGACTTTTGCCGACCCCACCACCGCAGAGCCGTCTGCGAAGCCGCTTCCCGCCCACCCTGCGCGGGTGCGCGACCTGCGGCTCGATTTTTTTCGCGGCATCGCGATGTTCATCATCCTGATCGCGCATACCCCGGGCAATTTCCTGACCTCGTGGATCCCCGCGCGCTGGGGGTTCAGCGATGCGACGGAGATTTTCGTCTTTTGCTCCGGCATGGCCAGCGCCATCGCCTTTGGTGCGACTTTTGACCGGGCGGGCTTTGCGCTGGGATCAGCCCGCGTCGCCTTCCGCATCTGGCAGGTTTACTGGGCGCATGTGGGCCTCTTTTTTGCCACCGCCGCGCTGCTGGTCTGGGCCACGGACCTTGAGATCACGACGCGGAATTACTGGGGCCAGATGAACCTGTGGATGCTGTTCGTGGCGCATTCGGAGGGGCTGTGGGAAAACCCCAACATCCTTTTCAGTTTCATGACCCTGCAATGGGTGCCGAACCTGTTTGATATTTTGCCGATGTACATGGTGATCCTCGCGCTGATGCCGGTGGTGATCGCGTTGGCGCGGGTGCATTTTGGCCTTGTCGCCGCGGTCTCGGTTGCTCTGTGGGTACTGGGCCAACGCGCGTGGATGGAGGCGCTGGGCCTGCCATATTTGAACTTTACCGCAGAGCCCTGGGTGGGCCGCGATGACTGGCAGCGGCGCTGGTT
Organism: Pseudomonadota bacterium; assembly: GCA_039817385.1. GTDB lineage: Bacteria > Pseudomonadota > Alphaproteobacteria > Rhodobacterales > Rhodobacteraceae > JBCBCP01. The sequence goes on from JBCBVY010000003.1 coordinate 187,920, forward strand.
CCTCAACCCCTTTGGCTGGCAGCTGGTGTTCTTTACCGGCTTTGCCTTCATGCGCGGATGGCTGCCGAAGCCGCCGGTGACGCCGCTGCTGGTGGGTTTGTGCCTGCTGATCGTGCTGGCGAATGTGCCGCTCTCCAATATCGGCGTGCGCGAATTCGGGTTCGAGTGGGCGCGCGAGTGGCGGGCAGACAACCGGCAGCTGATTTCCAAGACCGACTTTGGCATCCTGCGCTACGTGCAGTTCCTTGCGCTGGGCTACCTGATGTGGGTGCTGGCCGGGGACAAGGGCGACCGGCTGCGCGCGGGGGCGGGCGCGCTGGGCCGCGCCTGGGCGCCGGTGCTGCGCATCATTCTGAAGGTCGGGCAGCAATCGCTGGCGGTCTTTGTCGTGTCGATCTTCGTCGCGCGTTTTAACGGCTTTGCGATGGACATGCTGGGCCGCGAGACGGGCACGGTCTTGGCGGTAAATGCCTTTGGCTTTGCGTGCCTGATCCTGACCGCCTACCTCGCCGGGTGGTTCAAGTCGGTCCCCTGGAAGCCTGCCAAATGATCGACCGCCGCACCTTCCTTGCCCTAATGGGCGCAGCCGCCGCCGCCCCCGCGCTGGCCGAAGAGCCGGGGTTGCAGCTGGGCGGCGCGCAGCCGTTTTCACCAGAGGCTCTGGCCGAACGGGCGCGCAACATGGCCGCGCAGCCCTACCGCGCGCGGCAGATGATCCCGGCGGCGTGGCGCGATCTGACCTATGACCAGTACCGCAAGATCTGGTTCGACGGCCGCAATGCGCTGTGGGAAGGCACGGGGCGGCCGCAGCGGGTGGATGTCTTCCCCCCCGGCCTCTACTTCCCGCGCCCGGTGGAGATGTACGCGGTTGAAGGCGGTCAGGCCCGCCCCCTGCGGTTTGACATGGGCGTGTTCGACACCACGGACCAGTTCCCGGACGTGCCGGTGGACGCCACGCTGGGCTATTCCGGTCTGCGCCTGCGCGCAGAGCTGCGCCAAACGGGCATCTTCGAGGAATACGCGGTGTTTCAGGGCGCGAGCTATTTCCGCGGGATCGGCACCGGAGAGACCTACGGGCTGAGCGCCCGCGGCCTTGCGCTGAATACTGGCGATCCGATGGGGGAGGAGTTCCCGGACTTTGTCGGTTTCTGGCTGGAGACGCCCGCACCGGGCGCGCGCGGCCAGGTGATCCACGCGCTGCTCGACAGCCCCTCGGTGACCGGGGTCTACCGGTTTGATATCCGGCACGGCGATGTGCTGCGGATGGAGGTTGCGGCGCGCCTGTTCGCGCGCACGGACCTGACCCATGTGGGCCTCGCGCCGCTGACCTCCATGTTCCTCTTCGATGGTATGGACACCCAACGCTTTGACGATTTCCGCCCGGCGGTGCACGACACGGACGGGCTGGCCATTCACAACGGTGCGGGCGAGGCGATCTGGCGGCCGCTGGCCAACCCCAGGACGCTTCAGATCAGCGCCTTTGCCGATGACAATCCGCGCGGCTTTGGCCTGATGCAACGGGCGCGCCGCTTTAGCGATTTCAACGACCTTGAGGCGCTCTATCACAACCGCCCGGGCCTATGGGTCACCCCGCGCGAGGGGTGGGGGCGCGGGTCTGTCGCGCTGGTGGAGATCCCGGCGGATCTGGAGATTTACGACAACATCGTCGCCTACTGGCGCCCCGCGGGCAGGATCCCGGCGGGGGCCGAGCATGTAATGTCCTACGCGCTGGACTGGGGGGCAGATACGGTGCCGGAGACGGGCGCGATCCGCGTGCTGGACACGGCGGCGGGTGGGCGGCCCGAGGGCGGGCGCATCTTTACGATCGACTTTGAACGCGGGGACCACGTGCCAGACAACCTCGGCACGCTGCAACATATCGTGCGCACCAGCGCGGGCGAAGTCAGCGCGGGCGTGGTGCAGCGCAACCCAGAGACAGGCGGGCCGCGCCTTGCCTTCACCTTCCACGCGCAAGGCGCGCCGTTGGCCGAGTTCCGCGCACAGTTGCGCCGCGCGGATGGCGCGCCTCTGTCCGAGGTTTGGCTGTACCGATGGACGCCGTGACGCCCTATGCGGCGGCCTCGATGCCGCCCCCTGCCCCGCTGGCCATGCCGGCGCAGGATTTGCGCAGCGCGCCGGGGCGCGGGCGCGACGCGGTCCGGCCGTGGCGCTTGGCCGTGTTCCTTCCTGCGCTAGGGATCACGGGGCTGCTGCTGTGGGGGCTGCACGGGGTCTTTGCGGCGGGCGGGATGAGCGCGCTGGAATGGGTATTGCTGGGCCTCATTGGGATGACCTTTGTCTGGGTCACGCTGGCGGTCAGCACGGTGGCGGTTGGGCTTGCGCGCCGTGCGCCTGCGGCAGCCCCAAAAGGCGGGGCGCTGGATATCGCCTTACTCGTGCCGATCTACAACGAGAACGCGTGGGACGTCTTTGGCAACGCGGCGGCGATGTTGGGCGATCTGGCCCACGTGGGCGGCGCGCATCGGTATACGCTGTTTGTTCTGTCGGACACCTCTGACCCCGCCATCGCCGCCGCCGAAGAAGATGCGCTGGCCGCCCTGCGCGAGACGCACAACGTCCACTACCGGCGCCGCCTTGAGAACACCGACAAGAAGGTCGGTAACATCGCCGACTGGGTGCGGGGATGGGGTGCGGGTTATGAGGCGATGCTGGTGCTGGACGCGGACAGCCTGATGACGGGCCGCGCCATCCAGGCGCTGGCCGAGGAAATGGCCGCCGACCCCGCCGCAGGGCTGATCCAGTCCTTCCCCCGCCTGATCGGGGCAGAGACGCTTTTTGCCCGGGTCCAGCAATTCTCCAACCTCGCCTATGGCTGGCTCTTGGCCGAGGGGTTGGCGGCGTGGTCGGGCAGCGAAGGGAACTACTGGGGCCATAACGCGATCATCCGCACGCGGGCCTTTGCCGAAGCGGCGGGTCTGCCCCATCTGCGCGGCAAGCTGATCCTGAGCCATGATTTTGTCGAGGCGTCGCTTTTGCGCCGTGCGGGCTGGTTGGTGCGCTTTGCCCCGCGCATTTCGGGCAGTTTCGAGGAAACGCCCGGAACACTGATCGACTATGCGATCCGCGACCGGCGCTGGTGCCGGGGCAACCTGCAACACCTCGGCCTTCTCGGCACGGCAGGCCTGCACCGGGTCAGCCGCTTTCACCTCTTCTCTGGGGCTGCGGCCTACCTGATGTCGCCCGCGTGGCTGGTGCTGCTGGTCTTCTGGGCGCTCCTGGGGATCGACGCGCAGACCAATGTCGTGGCCTATTTTTCCGAAGACAACCCGCTGTTTCCGAACTGGCCACCCGAGATGACGCATTTGGACAGCGCGGCGTTTCTGGTGATTATGTACGGGATGCTGCTGGTGCCGAAGCTGGCCTCTGCGGCGGCCATTGCATCGCGCGCGGGAGCGGTGCGGCTTTTTGGAGGGCGCGCGGCCTTTTCGGCGGCTGTGCTGACAGAGATCGTGCTGGCCATCGCCTATGCGCCGACGCTGATGATCCAGCAAAGCCGCGCGGTGGTGCGCGCGGCGTTGGCCCGGCCCGAGGGTTGGGCGCCGCAGCGGCGCGGGGTGTCGGCCTATGGGCTGCGTACGCTGGTCACCTTCCACTGGGTGGAGACGGTGCTGGGCGCGGCGCTGATGTTTGGAATCTCTGCGGGGCTGATCTCGCTCTGGTTGGTGCCCATTGCCGCCTCGCTGGCGCTGGCGGTGCCGCTGTCGGCGTTGTCTGCAGTGCGGGTGGCGCGCGGCCCGCGCGGGCTGCGGATGGACAGCCCGCTGACGCTGCGCGAGCCTGCGATTGCGCGGGCGGCGAGGGACGCGCGGGTGGCGTTGAAATCCTCGACGGTGGCGGCGGAGTAGCGTTTCTTCAAGAAACGCCCAAGGCCGATCCTTTAAGGATCGGTGGCCGCTTTTCCTTCAAGGAAAAGGCCATCCAGCCAGCCGAGCGTCATGTCGATCCAGCCCGCGGGCACCGTATGGCCGCCGTCAAACAGCGCAAGTTCCAGTGCCGTTCCTGCGTCGCAGCGGTCCCAGGCCCGGCGCATGAAGTCGCCTTCCGTCTCGAACCTATCCGCGCGCAGCTGGACGCAGCCATTCTCCGCCCGCCAAAGCTGCATCGCGTGGAACACATCGCCTTGGATCAGCGCCTCAGGGTCATGCACGTCCGCGCCCCGCACAACGCGGCCCTCCAGCGGCACGGTCGTGTCGCGCCAGCCATGCGTGTGCAGCAGGCGAACGGGGCCGCTGCAGCCTTTGGGGTGGGGGCGCCAGAATGCGCCGCCGACCGGGATATAGGCCGCGAAGGCATCCGGTGCGGCGCAGGCGAGGTAGTGGGTCATCGAGCCGCCGATGGAGAACCCGCCCAGCGCGATGCGGCTGGGGTCGAGGCCGAACTTGGCGGCGGCATCGTCCCGGACAGTTTGCAGAAAGGTGATATCATCGCGGGCTTGCGGCCAGTCGGGGTGGAACGACCACGTGCGCCCGCGCCGCCCTGCGCGCGGGGTGCCGTCGGGGGCGATGACGGCATAGCCCGCCGCCAGCGCCTGCGGCACCCAGCGCCGATTGCCAAGGCTGCCGGTGCCGGAGCTGCCCCAGCCGTGCAGGAACATGATCGCGCCGCTTGGTGCCGCCTCGGGCAGGCGGATGTGGTAGGTGCCGCCGTCGATGGTGCAAGGCTCTACGCTTGGCCCGCAGCCCGCTGCGGCGGGTCCGGCCAGCAGCGCCAGCGCAGCGATGTGGCGCCTCAGCCCTGCCATGCGATCACGGGCAGCCCGCGTGCCATCCAGCCGGGACCGGCGCCAGAGCCGAGCATCCCTTCGGGGATGTCGATGATGTTCGTAAAGCCCGCGTTTGTCAGGGCCGCGCTCAGGTGGCGCGAGCGCACCCCGCGGGCACAGATGAGGGCGATGGGCGCGCCCGTCTCTCCGCCTGCCAGGTGCACGAGCGCCTGCGCAAAGTCTGGCCGCCGCATGTCGAGCGGCTGCGCCCCTTCCCCGACGCCCGTGCGCGCCCACTCGTCGGGGCGGCGGATGTCAACCAGCAGGATCGCGCCCGCTTCGGCGGCGCGGTGCGCCTGCGGCGGGCTGAGCAGCCCGTCGCCGTCATTGCGGGCGGTGACGTTGAACCAGTGTGCCGCATAAGCCCCCGCGCCGCCCAGCGCACCCAGCGCGGCACAGGCAAGGACATGGCGACGGGTCAGGCTGGGCAAGGGTCAGTCTCCGAAACGATGCGCGCAGCCTAGCGCGCGCGGTGCCCCGGGGCCAGCGGTCCGGTCCTGGGGCTGTGCGATCAGTTCAGCGGCGCGGCGCTGGACCATTTCGGGATGGTGTTGGTGGAGGCCGCGTCGCCCTCGATCCCGGGCCAGTTGCCTTCGGACAGGGTCAGGTTGCCGGGAATGTCTTCTTCCCAGAAGCCGACGACGACGGGCGTGATGTTGAGGTAGAGCTTGTCATCGACGATGCGCCACAGGGTCGGGTTGCCCGGAACCTTGCCGCCCTTGGACACGCCATAGGCGCAGTGGCCATCGTATTGCGGGGCAAAGGCCGCCGGGTTTTCAAGGAAACGTGCGCGGTTCGCTTCGCTGGAGAAGGCGAAGGTCGCGCCGTTATATTCGGCGGTGATGCCCGCGTTGCCTGCGACCGGGGCGGGCTGCGCCTGGCCAACCGGGTTTTGCGGCAGGTCGAAATAGGCGACAACGTCGTAGCCGGAGACGGCAAAGCCGGTCTCGTCGAGATACTGCTCGCCTGCGAAGGCGGAGGTGGCGAGCACGATGGCGGTGGCGGTGCCGGCAATCAGGCGGGTGAAGAAGGTCATGTGGTGTTCCTTGTCAAAGCGGCGCGGAAGCGTTCCGGGCATGCGATGAAGGATAAGCTGCGGCGCGCCGGGGCGTCAGGGGGCCTCGCGCCTTAGTGAGCGGGCGCGCGCGGCCCGTGAGAATTGCGCCGGATTGTTGCAACGTTGCGGGTGCCGTGCGGATGGCGGACCGAGTTTCGTTACAGGTGCGGCTCTTCGCTGCGTTCATCGCTGGCGCGCGGCCCGTTGCCTTGCGAGGAGGGCCCGAAGGGACCGACCGAGCGCCGCCTCAGCGCAGTTTCGGGGGGCGGTCCGGATCACTCCCCGGTGCCGCGCGCGGCCCAAGCTCTTCGGGCTGGGGGATGTCAAAGCGCAAGCCCGTGCGCGACAGTGCTTCGGCCAGCGGGTGATCGGCGCGCAGGAACACCATGTCGAGGCTGCCTGCCTCAAGGCCCGAAAAGCGCAGCGCCTCCGCACCTGCGCGGCGCAGCGCGGGTTCGGCATCCGGCAGCGCGCCGACAAAGGCGAGCAGATGCCCGCGCCCGCCCCCGTCATAGCTCGCCAGCGCGATGGCGGCGAAGCGCGCCAGCCCCGTCGCCCCGGCAAGGCGCGCATCCAGCGCAGTGAGCAGCGCATCGGGCAGGCCCTTGGGCGCGTTCAGCGCGGTGATCCGCGCCTCGACCGCGTCTTCGGGCGTCGCGCTCTGGTCGGAAAGCCAGGCCATCGCCGCGGGCGGCAGCAGGATGGACGACGGCGCGACATCGAGGTTCAGGCCAAGGCCAAGACCTGCGGGCGCCAGCAGGGCGGCAAGGCTGCGCCCGGACAGAGCGGCGTACGGGGCGGGACCACCCGCAAAGGCGGTCAGCCGGTCCTCGCCATCAAAGGCCAGCACGGTCACGCCCTGGGGCAGCTCGAAACTGCGCGGGGTGATGTCATCGCCTTCCGGCTCTTCTTCCAGCAGCAGGTAAAGCTCTGTTGTCAGCAGCTGTGCGTAGAAGGCCGCGCGGGGGCTATCTGCGGCCTCGTCTTGCATCATAGCGGCATGCGCGGCGTCAAGCGGGGTCATGCGAGGGCGTCCTTCACTGCGGTGCGCAGGACGGGCAGAAGCTCGGCCTCGAACCAGGGGTTTTTCTTTACCCAGGCGGTGTTGCGCCAGCTGGGATGTGGCAGGGGAATAACGCGGGGCGCGTGGTTGCGCCAGTCTGCGACGGTGTCTGTGACGGAGGCGCGCGTGTCGAGGTGCCATTTCTGCGCGTAGCCGCCGATTAGTAGCGTGAGCGGGACGTCTCCGGCAAAAGCGAGCGCGGATTTTCGCCATGTTTTCTGACAGAGAGCGGGTGGCGGCAGGTCAGAGCCATTGCGGTCATAGCCCGGGAAACAGAAGGCCATAGGCACGATTGCAACCCTTGATTTGTCGTAGAACGCGGCATCCGAAACCCCCATCCAAGCTCTGAGACGCTGGCCCGAAGGGTCGTCGAACGGGATGCGCGAGGCGTGCGCGCGGGCGCCGGGTGCCTGGGAGGCGATGAGGATCCGGGCACCGGGTTCGAACCAGACGACGGGCTTGGGATGGTGCGCTGTGGCGGTGGCGGCGAAGCGGTCTTTGCAGAGGGTGCAGGCGGATATGGCGTCGATCAGGCTCACGACGCGGAGGATAGGACGCGGCGGGGTTTTACCAAGTCGCACAGGGCGACTTAGCGGGCCAGACGGCCTTCATTTCGAGAGTTGTTGAAATAATCCTTGCCCGCGCCTGGTCATTTCAACTATTCACGAAATATGAAAACAGAATCTTCCGATGATCTGGTCCTCGCCCTCGCCGCCACGCGCTTTGCCGCGCTGGGATCGGAGCAGCGGTTGGGTGTTTTGCGGACCCTCGTGCGCGCTGGCCCCAAGGGGCTGAGCATGGGCGAGCTTGGCAAGCGTTCGGGCGTGACGGGCAGCACGCTGACGCACCACCTGAAGATCCTCGCGCAGGCGGACCTCGTCACGCAGGCGCGGCAGGGGCGGCAGATGATCGCCGCCGCGATGGCCGATGACGTGATTTACGACCTTTCCAACTTTCTCATCGCGCAGTGCTGCGCGGACAGCAAGGAGCCCTGTGATGGCTGAGACGACCCAAACCCCGAAGGCAGGCGTCAAGCTGCCGGACTGGATCGTGACCGTGTGGACCGCCGTAGTGGTGATGTTTGCCGCGGTTGCGGTCCTTGATCCGGGCAACCTGATCGAGACGGCGCAGTTCACCTTGCGCGCGATGATGAACACCGCGCCGTTTATCCTCTTTGCCGTCTTTGCGGTCGCCTATCTGAAGGCGACCGGGGCGGAGAACCTGCTGGCGAAGGCGTTCGAGGGCAACCCGGCGCGGATGGTGGTGATGGCCGCGCTGCTGGGCGGGCTTTCGCCGTTTTGCTCGTGCGAGGTGATCCCGTTTATTGCGGCGCTTTTGGCTGTGGGCGCGCCTTTGGGGGCCGTGATGGCGTTCTGGCTGGCCTCACCGCTGATGGACCCGGCGATGTTCCTGATCACCAGCGGCGAGCTTGGCTGGAATTTTGCCATCGCCAAAACGGCTTTTGCGGTGGGCCTTGGGATGCTGGGCGGCTTTGGCACGCTGTTGCTGTCGAACTCGCCCGTATTTACAGATCCGCTGCGCGAGAAGCCTGCGGTTGGCGGCTGCTGCGGGGTCAAAAAGCCGTTCTCGGGCACGCCGGTCTGGCGGTTTTGGGGCGCGGCGGACCGGCGCGAGACCTTCCGGGACACCTTCCTGGAGAATGGCGTGTTCCTGCTGAAGTGGCTCCTGCTGGCCTATACGGTTGAGGCGCTGATGGTGTCCTACGTGCCTGCCGAGCTGATTGCCGGGGTTCTGGGCGGTGACGGGCTGCTGCCGATCTTCCTTGGCGCTTTGGTCGGCGCGCCGGCGTACCTGAACGGCTATGCGGCGGTGCCCTTGGTGTCGGGCCTGCTGGAGCAGGGCATGGCCCCCGGTGCGGCGATGTCCTTTGTCATCGCGGGCGGGGTCAGCTCAATCCCGGCGGCGCTTGCGGTCTGGGCGCTGGTCAAGCCGCGTGTTTTTGCGGCTTACCTGGGCTTTGCGATCACCGGCGCAATGATTGCCGGGACCGTGTGGCAGGTGATTGCCTGAGGCGGCAATTCTTGAAGAATTGCGGGGACCGATCCTTTAAGGATCGGTTTTCCGTTTGCGGGCTGCTGACAGAATGCGTCCGCAGCGCGGTGCGATCAGGATTGCTGATTTGTCTTTGGTCCTGTTCCCTTGGGCGCGAAGTCAGGGAGGCGTACATGTCCGTCATCAGCCACATCACATTGGGAACGAACGATCCGGAGCGGTCCGGGCGGTTCTACGACGACGTCCTCGGCGTGCTGGGTTTCACGCGCCTGCCGAAACCGCCCGGTAAGCCCCCCGCTTATGAGAAGGGCGGTATGCCGACGATTTACCTGTACACGCCGGAAGATGGCAGGCCGGCCACGTGGGGCAATGGCACGCATGTGGCCTTTGTCGCGGACACCCGGCAGATGGTGCGCGATTTTCACGACGCCGCGCTGCGCCTTGGCGGCCGCAGCGAAGGGGCGCCGGGGCCGCGTCCGCATTATGGTGAGACATATTATGCCGCCTATGTGCGCGATCCGGATGGCAACAAGCTGCAGGCGGTGTGCTACGCGGCGGACGCATAACCTTTGGCTCTCGCGCAGGCTGTGTCAGAGCGCGCGGTTTTCCCCTGCACGAACAATCCACCCCGGCCATATACAATTGACGACAAGTCCGACATAATATCGCCTAATTCGGTGGGTAGTGCTTAACCAAGCCCTGTTAAAAGGGCATGCGATGCCCACCTGAAGAGGCACGCAGCCGCACAAGCAGTCAGTCCCCGAGGGCCGGAGCAGGCCATGTTGGAATTCGAAAACGTCAGCAAGTCCTTCTGGACGGGCACACAGCGCAAGGTGATCCTTGACCGCGTGTCCTTCCGGGTGGAGCTTGGCCGCTCAATGGGTATTCTGGCGCCAAACGGCACGGGCAAGACGACGCTGATCAATATGATGGCGGGGCTGGAAAAGCCTGATGAGGGCGAGATCCGGCGCAATTGCAACATCTCCTTCCCGCTTGGGTTCATGGGCGGTGTGGTTACCAAAGTCTCCGCGATGGAGAACGCCCGCTATATCGCGCGGCTTTACGGGCTGGACCCGGATTATGTCGAAAGCTTTTGCCGCTGGCTGTGCGGGCTGGGCGAGTATTTCGACCAGCCGCTGGGCACTTACAGCCAGGGGATGCGCGCCCGGTTTTCTTTTGCGCTGATGCTGGCGCTGGATTTCGACATGTACCTCATCGATGAGGGGATGCCGGGAACGACAGACGTGGAATTTAACCGAAAGGCCGGGGAGATTTTGCAGGAACGCCTGCGCACGACCACCATCGTGATCGTGTCCCACCAAGCCAAGACGCTGGAGAAATTTGCCCGCGAGGCCGCCGTGCTGATCGACGGGCATCTCCAGATGTTCGACACCCTCGAAGAGGCCAAGCAGCTTTATGACTACGAAACCCAAAGCTAGAAAGTTCCGCATCAAGCGTGGCGGGCCGAGCCTTTCCCAGCCGCAGGCCCCGGTGGAGCAGCCCGAGCCGCCCGCACCCCCGCCGCAGCCTGCCGCGGAACCGGGCGGCGATCTGCGGTCCCGCATCGGCGCGCCAAAGGTCCCGCCGCAGCCGGAGCCTGCCCGCGCAGGCGATGTGGCCTCTGCGGCGCAGGTCGCGGGGGAGACGGACATTGACGCGATCCGCCGGGAGGGCCTGACGGGCCGCCAGCTGCGCATGGCGCGCCGGGTGGCCCAAAAACACGGGCTGGCCGCGACCTCGGATTTTGACGCGGTGCGGCTTTTGCGGATGCAGGGGATCGACCCGTTCCAGCGCGGCAACATGCTGGAGCTTGTCGTGCCCGAGGGCGGCCAAGCCCCGCCGCAGCCCGGCGTGCCCGCGCGCACCGATGGCGAGGGCACCAAGGTTCAATTGCCCCAGACCATCAAGCCGGAAAAGGTGCAATTGCCCTCAACCGAGGTCAGCCCGGCAGAGCGCCGGGTGCGCGAGATTGCGCAGATCCAGAAGGACATCTCGCGCCGCCGCCGCAAACGGGGCATCATGCTGCTGGCGCGGCTGACCTTCTTTGTTTTTCTGCCGACTTTCCTTGCGGGCTATTACTTCTACACCATCGCCACGCCGATGTATTCGACGAAGTCCGAATTCCTGATCATTACCAATGAAGGCGGCGGCGGGCCGGGCGGCGGTCTGGGCGGGCTGCTGCCAACGCAGTTTGCCACCAATTCCGACGCAATCGCGGTGCAGGGTTACCTGCAATCCAAGGACGCGATGCTGCGCCTTGACGCTGATCTGGGCTTCAAATCGCATTTCACGCAGGATTGGATCGACCCGATCCAACGGCTGGAGGCAGACCCGACCAACGAGGACGCCTACAAGGTGTACCGCAAGAACGTGAAGCTGGGCTATGACCCGACCGAAGGCGTGATCCGCATGGAGGTCATCGCCGCCGATCCGGCCGTCACCGGACAGTTCTCTGAACGGCTGATCGAATATGCCGAAGCGCGGGTGAACAACCTCAGCCAGCAAAAGCGCGAGGACCAGATGCGCGACGCCCGCGAGGGGCTGGAGCGCGCGGAGGCCGAGCGGCGCATTGCGCAAGAGGCGCTGGTGCGGGTGCAGATCGAAGGCGCTACGCTGGACCCCGAGGGCGTGATCGCCTCGCTGCGGGCGCAGATCAGCCAGCTCGAGACCCAAGTTATCGAAAAAGAGATCGAACTGGCGAGCCTTCTGAACAATTCGCGCCCCAACCAGAGCCGCGTGGACGCGGCACGGGGCGAATTGCAGATCTTCCAGGCGCAGCTCGACAAGCTGAACGCGCGCATGACCGACGTGAGCCGCGGCGAAAATTCGCTGGCGGAACTGGCCGCGCGCATCCAGCTGGCGCAGGCGGACCTTGCCAACCGCGACCTGATGCTGCAATCCGCGCTTCAGACGCTGGAAAGCGCGCGGGCCGAAGCCAATCGGCAGGTGCGGTACCTGGTTGTCGGTGTGGAGCCGGTTGCGCCCGAAGAGGCCAGCTATCCCCGCGCCTTCGAAAACACGATCCTCGCCTTCCTGATCTTTGGGGGAATTTACCTGATGATCTCGCTGACGGCGTCGATCCTACGGGAACAGGTGACGTCCTGATATGACGGATGTGAGCATCGGCGGCCTGACCGTCGGCAACGCGCAGCCCCTGACGGTGATTGCGGGGCCTTGCGCGCTGGAGAACGTGGACCTCGCCCAGCAGATCGCCGGCACGGTGAAAGAGGCCTGCGATGCGGCGGGCGCGCAGTACATCTTTAAGGCGAGCTTCGACAAGGCGAACCGCACCTCCGTCGCGGGCGGGCGCGGTATGGGCATTGATGCCGGGCTAAAGGCGCTCAGCTCGGTCAAGGACGCGATTGGCGTGCCGGTTCTGACAGACGTGCACACCGAGGCGCAATGCGCCCCGGTGGCGCAAGTTGTGGACGTGCTGCAAATCCCCGCCTTCCTGTGCCGCCAGACCGACCTGCTGCTTGCCGCGGGCGAGACCGGCGCCGCCGTGAACGTGAAAAAGGGCCAGTGGATGGCCCCGTGGGAGATGGAAAACGTGGCGGCCAAGATCGCCTCGACCGGGAACCAGCGCATCCTGCTGACCGAGCGGGGCAATGCCTTTGGCTACAACACCTGGGTCACCGATATGCGCAGCCTGCCGCAGATGGCGCAAACCGGCTACCCGGTGGTGATGGATGCGACCCACACGGTTGCCTCCCCGGGCGGCAAGGGCACCTCGTCCGGCGGGCAGCGGGAGTTCGCGCCGATCATGGCGCGGGCGGCTGTTGCTGTGGGCACCGCAGCGGTGTTTATTGAAACCCACCCCGACCCCGACACCGCGCCCAGCGACGGGCCGAACATGGTGTACCTGCACGACATGCCCGCGCTCGTCACGCTTCTGATGCAACTTGATGCGATAGCCAAAGCCAACCCGGCCAAGATTTGAAGACCAAGGATCTGCTTCATGACCAAACCCCTTCCAGAGGTAACCCAAAACACGTGGGCCTTCCTGCGCGATGCGATGATCACCCCGACCGGCTTTCGCGAATATGACGCGCGCTGGCAGTACCCCGATGCGATCAACCTGCCGGGGATCACGGCGCTGGGCCTTGGCCTTGGCACGCAGATGCACTTGCGCGGGATCGACCCGGTCATCGCGGTGGGAAATGACTACCGCGACTATTCGCTGAGCATCAAAAACGCGCTTATCCTCGGCCTGATGCAGGCGGGCATTCACGTGAAGGATATTGGCCCGGCGCTGTCGCCGATGGCCTATTTTTCGCAGTTTCACCTCGATGTGCCCGCGGTGGCGATGGTCACAGCCAGCCACAACCCGAACGGCTGGACCGGGGTCAAGATGGGCTTTGACCGCCCGCTGACCCACGGCCCCGAAGAGATGGCAGAGCTGCGCGACATCGTGCTGGAGGGCCGCGGCGAGGCCCGCCCCGGCGGGGCCTATGAGTTTGTGGACGGGGTGCGCGAGGCGTATCTGGATGACCTTGTCGGGGATTTCAAAATGTCCCGCCCGCTGAAGGTGGTTTGCGCGACCGGCAACGGCACGGCAAGCGCCTTTGCGCCCGAGCTCTTCCGCCGGATCGGGGTGGAGGTGGTCGAAAGCCACAACACGCTCGACTACACCTTCCCCGCCTATAACCCCAACCCCGAAGCGTTGGAGATGCTGCACGACATGGCCGATGCCGTGAAAGCCTCGGGCGCGGATTTTGCGCTGGGCTTTGACGGGGATGGTGACCGCTGCGGCGTGGTCGATGACGAGGGCGAGGAGATCTTTGCCGACAAGGTGGGCGTCATCATGGCCCGCGATTTGGCGAAACTGCACCCCGGTGCGACCTTTGTGGCGGATGTGAAGTCGACGGGTCTGTTCGCGTCAGACCCGGAATTGCAGGCGTTGGGGGCCAAGGCCGATTACTGGAAGACCGGGCACAGCCACATGAAGCGGCGCGTCAAAGAGATCGGCGCGCTGGCGGGGTTTGAGAAGTCGGGGCATTACTTTTTGGCCGAGCCCGTGGGGCGCGGCTATGACTGCGGGATGCGCGTGGCGGTGGAGATCTGCAAGCTGATGGACCGCAACCCGGACATGAAGATGTCGGACCTGCGCAAGGCGCTGCCGAAGACGTACTCTTCACCCACGATGTCGCCTTATGCCGCCGATACGGAGAAATACGACATCCTCGCGCGGCTGGTGGACAAGCTGGTGGCCAAGCATGAGGCGGGTGAGACCGTGGGCGGGCGGGCGATCAAGGAGGTCGTGACAGTGAACGGCGCACGCGTGATCCTCGACAATGGCGGCTGGGGTCTGGTGCGGGCCTCGTCCAACACGCCGAACCTCGTGGTGGTCTGCGAAAGCCCACAAAGCGACGAAGAACTGCGCGCGATCTTTGCTGATATCGACGCGATGATCCGCACGGAGCCAGGTGTCGGGGACTACGACCAGACGCTTTGAGCTGGCGTTTTCTTGGTAAGAAAAAGGACCGGAAACGAAAGTGTTTCCGGGCCCCCCAGGTTTTCCGACGCGGAAAACTACGGCGCACCGTCCAGAGCGGGGCGGGAAACCGCGTCCGGTTTCCCGTCAGTCAAACAGCCGCCGCAGGCCGTCGCGCACCTCGTTCTCAAGCCGGTCCTTCACGGCGTCTTCGAGGGACTGGCCGTCCCCTGGGCTTACGCCCAGCTCTTCGGCGACCTTATCCTTCACCGCCTGTTCGGCACGGTCCTTCAGCGCCTCTTTCTCCGCCGCGAGGTTCAGGTCGATGGCCGCCTCAACGTCGGGGAGGATGCGCGGGCCGGACCAGGGGCCGCGGATGCGGACGGGGATCGCGATGCCGCTCCCTTCATTCGCGTTCAGCGCGATGGGGGTGAAGGTGTAATCGATGTCCTGCGCGCCAAGCCCGATGCGGCCCGCGCCCCTCGCCTCGTAGCTGGCCAGTTTCAGCAGCAGATTGTCGTTCCGCAGGTTTCCGCCCTCCATCGCAAAGGTCATGCCAAGACTGTCGAACACCGTGGTGCCCCCGCCCACCGCGCCGGAGCGCATCAGCCGGTCCAAATCGATGCCGAGGATCGTGCCGCGCCCGATATTCACTGCGCCCTTGCCCGACAGGGAATTCATGATCGCGTGAACCGAATTGCCCACCCCGAGGAACTGCACCTCCGCATCCCCGGAGCCGGTCAGGCGGTCAATGCCGGTCGCGTCGGCCAAAAGGGGCTGCATCCCGATGCCGTTCGCGATGAGGTTGCCACCAACTGACAGGCCGCTCCGGTTGTTCATCACGAACTGCCCCGTGACCACACCGTCATAAGCCTGCACCTCGCGCAGTTCGAACACCATGCGGGAGCGGTCATTGGTCAGCAGCGCGCGGGTCGTGCCCAGCTTGAACGCGCCAAGGTCGATGGACGCGGCGCGCAGGCCAATCTCTCCATTGAAGGCGGCGAGGCCGGAGGCGTCGATGGGGGCTTTGCTCCAACCGCTGGCGGCGGTGTCGCTGCCCCCGCCGCCGCTTGCGCTGCCGCCGGTGAGGCCCGTCAGATCCAGCGCGCCCGCTTCGAAGCTGGCGTTCACCTGCGGGGTGCCGTTCAGAGACACATCCGCCGCCCCGGTCAGGCGGTTGCCGCCCAGATCGGCGGTCAGGCCGCGCAGGGCGAGCTCCCGGTCTTCGGTCAGGGTCAGATCGGCGGTCGCATTGATGCTGCGCCCGAGCCCGCGCGGCAGGTCCGGCCCCGGCAGGCCCAGCGCCCGAAGGAAGGCGGCTGTATCGGGCAGGTCCAGCGCAAGCGCGCCTGCAACGGCGCCCGCGGTGCTGGCCCGACCGTTCAGCGCGGCGCGGCCCCCGGCGGCGCGGATCGTGGCCACAACAGGCTGCACCTGACCGCTGATAAAACCGGAAAAGGCACCGATGGTCGCGTCCACCTCAACCGCGCTGCCCGCAGGGCGCAGGGTGGCGTCGATCTGCGCGGGGCCGGTCCGTTCGGGCCAGTCGAGCGCGAGGTCAACGCCGGAATACTGCACGAGGTCCGCGCCTTCGGCATCATAGATCAGCGTGGCGTTGGTGACGGTCAGCCTTTGAATCGAAAAGGCGCGCTGGGGTGTATCGGGGTCCACCTGCGCCTCGATCTGCGCCGCGCCAGAGCCGTCCGTGAACTGCCAGCTGGCGCGCCCGTCGCGGCGCTGATCAAGACGGATGGTGGGGCTGGTTGCTTCGATATTGGTGATACGAATTTCTCCGCGGATCAGGGCGGCCGCGTCGATGCCGATGGCCGCGTTTTCCGCCGTGAGCATCGGGCCTTGCTCGGACCATTCGGCATTGCCCACCTCCAGCCCGCCGACAGAGGCGCCGATCACCGGCCAGATCGACAGGGACACATCGCCGGTGATGCTGACATCGCGGCCCGTCGCGGTGCGGATCTGGTCCGCGGCGATCTGCGCGATGCGATCCGCCGGGATCAGGAACAGCCCGCCGATCATCACCGCGATGATCAGCACCAGAATACCCAAAATCCTCGTAATCCACTTCATCTGACACCCCCTGTTCTTGATCCTGACCTAAGCACCCGGCGCGGGCCTCACAACGACAAATGCTTTATCAGGCGGGTCCGTTCGCCTATGTGCGGGGGCATGAGCACCAATCCGCCTGACCTGCGCCCCGATCTGGCCCCAAGGGCCCGCACCGGGGACGCCCCCCGCCCCGGCCAGCCGACCATCGGCATGGTCAGCCTGGGCTGCCCCAAGGCGTTGGTGGACAGCGAGCGTATCCTGACGCGGCTGCGGGCCGAGGGCTACGGGATTTCCCCGGACTACAGTGGGGCAAATGCGGTGATCGTGAACACCTGCGGGTTTCTGGACAGTGCCAAAGCGGAAAGCCTCGATGCGATTGGCGAGGCGCTGTCGGAGAATGGCCGGGTGATCGTCACGGGCTGTCTGGGGGCGGAGCCGGAATACATCACCGGCGCGCATCCGAAGGTTCTGGCCGTGACGGGCCCGCATCAATACGAACAGGTGCTGGATGCGGTGCACGCCGCCGTGCCGCCCGACCCGGACCCGTTTATCGACCTGCTGCCTGCCAGCGGGGTAAGCCTGACGCCGCGCCATTTCAGCTACCTTAAGATTTCCGAGGGCTGCAACCACGCCTGCAAGTTCTGTATCATCCCGGACATGCGCGGGAAATTGGCCTCGCGGCCCCACAAGGCCGTTGTGCGCGAAGCGTCGAGGCTGGTGGAGGCCGGGGTGCGCGAGCTGCTGGTCATCTCGCAGGACACGTCCGCCTACGGCACGGATTGGGACCGGGACGTGCGGCGCGGCCTGACGGAACAGCCGATCACCACGTTGGCGCGCGATCTGGGGGCTTTGGGTGCCTGGGTGCGGCTGCACTATGTCTACCCCTACCCGCATGTGGCTGAAGTGCTGCCGCTGATGGCGGAAGGGCTGGTGCTGCCCTACCTTGACGTGCCGTTCCAGCACGCCCACCCGGACACGCTGCGCCGGATGGCGCGGCCCGCGGCAGCAGAACGCACGCTGGAGCGGATTGCCGAGTGGCGGGCAGTGTGCCCGGACATTGCGATCCGCTCGACCTTTATCGTTGGGTATCCGGGTGAGACGGAAGGCGAGTTTCAGACTCTGCTCGATTGGCTGGACGAGGCGCAGTTGGACCGTGTCGGCTGCTTTCAATACGAAAACGTCGCGGGGGCGCGGGCAAATGAATTGCCGGATCACGTCGCCGGTGAGGTCAAGCAGGACCGGTGGGAGCGCTTCATGGCGCGCGCACAGGCGATTTCCGAGGCAAAGCTGGCCGCCAAGGTCGGGCAGCGGATCGACGTGATTGTCGATGAGGTCGACGGCGAGGCGGCGACCTGCCGGACCAAGGCGGACGCGCCGGAGATTGACGGAAACCTGTTTATCGATAGTGGGTTTGAGGGATTGAGCCCCGGCGATATCGTCACCGTAGAGGTGGATGAGGCTGGGGAATATGACCTGTGGGGAACGCGGGTTTAGCACCGCCCTCTTGATTTGTTCTTTTTTTGTTCTCATATTGAGGACAAAGGAGAACGCGCATGTCCTACGCTTACCAGCCCGGGCTGTTTGACGCCCCTGCCCCAACGCCGCCTGCTCCGGCTACGGCGAAACAGATGGCCTTTGCCCAGTCGATTGCCAAGCGCACAGGCGCGCCGCTGCCCAAAGATGCGGACCGGCGGGCGCTGTCGGCCTGGATCGAGCGGCACAAGGCACAGCCGCAAGGGCGGCTGGCGGCTTTGCCGTCGGCCAAGCAGGTGGCCTTTGCCGAACGGATTGCGCGGCTCAAACGGCGGGAGGTGCCCGCGGAGTGTTTCAAGGACCGCACGCTGATGGCGCGCTGGATTGACGGGAACAAACCGCGATAAAGGCGCGCAGGGGGTGGCCTTGGCCCTTTTGCGCCGTATCTCAGGCGCATGAGCGACACTGAGACATCCCAAGACACCGAAGTGCTGTATAACGCCGAATGCCCGGTGTGCAGTTTCGAAATCAACCACTACGCGGCCTATGCGGCGCGCGAGGGCCTGCCGATCCGTTTTGACGATTTGAACGCGGAAGAGCGCGCGCGGTGGGGTATTGACCGAGAGGCGGCGGCGCGGCGGCTGCATGTGCGCAAGGATGGCCAGATTTATGACGGCATCCCGGCCTTCATCATCCTGTGGCAAGACATGCCGCGCTATCGCTGGCTGGCGCGGGTGGTGTGCATGCCCGGCGTGCATTGGGCCGCGTGCAAGCTATACGATTACGTTCTGGCCCCGCTGATCTATGCGTGGGACGTGCGGCGGCAGCGCAAAAGGGCCGCGGCCTAAGGTTCTTGGTTCGTTAAGCCTTTGCGCCTATCCTGACAGGCATGGCTTATCTTTACCCAGCACGGGAAGTGGCAGCAGACGGCGCGGTGCACGCGACCGGGCTGGCGATGGCCGGTTCGGGCGCCGCGCTGCTGGGCTTGCATGTGGCGCAGGCCGGGGCGGTCGGCACCGGCTGGGCGGTTGGCGTCTACCTCGCCGCGCTGCTGGCGGCGCTGATCACGTCAGCACTTTACCACATGTCCCCCTTTGACGGGCCGCGCGGCCTGCTGCACCGGATCGATCACGCCGCCATTTACGTCAAGATTGCCGGCACTTACACGCCGCTGGTCGTGATGATCGGAACCGCCTTTGCCTATGTGCTGCTGGCGCTGATCTGGCTGGTGGCGCTGGCCGGTGCGGTGGCGAAGCTGACGATCTGGCGCACGGACGCGCGCGGTTCGCTCGCGCTATACCTCGCGCTGGGCTGGGCGGCGGTGCTGCTGATCTGGCCGATGTGGCAGCATCTTGGCGGTGTCGCGCTGGCTCTCATTGGCCTTGGCGGCGCGCTTTATTCGCTAGGCGCGGTCTTCTTTGCGATGCGCGCCTTTGCCTATCAGAACGCGGTCTGGCACGGCTTTGTGCTGGCCGCGGGCGCGTGTTTCTTCGCGGCGATTTCGGTCAGCGTGACGGCCTGATACATCAGAACTGCGCGGCCACGCGGCGCACGGTTGCAATGCGTTCGGCATTTGGCGGGTGCGTGCCAAGGAACCTGTCGCCGGGATCGGGGATGCGGTTGAAAAAATCAGCGCCCCGGATCGGATCAAACCCCGCACGGTGCGTGATAACGGTGCCGAGCGCGTCAGCTTCCAACTCAAACTCTTTTGAGTAGGTGCGCGCGCCCACGGCCGCGCCAAGTTGCGTCGCGCTTTGCACGTCGCCGCCCAGATAGGTGGCCAAGCCAGCCAGCAGGATCGCCCCCGCCTCCGCATTTGCGCGCTGTCGGTCGATATGTCCTTCGATATGGTGTGCCGCCTCGTGGCCCAGCACAAAGGCAAGCTCGTCCGCATTTTTGGATTCGCGCAGCAGACGGACGTTGAAGACGATGATGGGCCGTCGGTTTTCGTCCAGCGTTTGAAAGGCGTTCGCTGGCGCGTTCGGGCGGTCGTCGATCACGATGCGAAAGTCGCAGTTTTGTCCGGAGGTGCGCTGGGCGCATTCCCGCTCGGCCACCGGCTCCATCACGCGCACGACGGAGGCGAATTCGCGTTCGGCCAATGCCGCACTGCGCAGCACCGTGGGTTGCGGTTGCGACACAAGCTGCGCGGAGGACGGCGGCGCGGTTTCAGACGGCGCAACCACCGCCTCGTCACAAGCGGCCAGCAAACCAAAGCAGAGCAGAAGGGCCAAAAGGCGCATAACAGTTCCCAATCAGTGAGAGCTTAAGCATAGCACCCGCCCCGCCCGCCGCCAGCCCCTGCCGGATCACCGATGCGTGCGCTTGCAACTTGTCGCCGCTGCGCCCAATCTCGCGCCTATGTTTACCATCGAACACGAATTCGACTCGACCGTCATCACACTGGTCGACGAAGGCGCCGCCCCGCTGCAAGAAGACGTGATCGTGAACACCTTTGCAGAGGTCATCACGGTCGAGCAGTATGACCCGCGCCGCGATGCGGTGGTCCGGGTCAGCCTCAGCCCCGCGCAAGTGCGCGATCTGGCGGCTGCGCTGGACCTGCCCGAGGGCGTCTATCAGGTGAGGGAGGATTAATGGCAACCGGCACGCGAATTTCGACCTTCTATCAAGGCACATGGCATGACGGCGACGTGCCGATCATGAAGGCCGCTGACCACGGCTCGTGGGTCGGCTCGACCGTCTTTGACGGCGCGCGGCATTTCGACGGGCGCAGCCCGGACCTGGCCCTGCACTGCGCGCGGGTCAACCGCAGCGCGGAGACGATGGGCCTTGAGCCGAGCATGAGCGTCGAGGCGATGGTGGAGGCTGTCGAGGACGGTTTGACGCGATATGCGCCCGACGATGCTGTCTATATCCGCCCGATGTATTGGGGCATTGATGGCGATGCCTCAGGCATCGTGCCGGTGCCGGACCGGACGGGCTTTGCGATCTGCCTTGAGGTGCTTCCGATGCTGGCAGAGGGCGCTTCGGTCACGCTGGGCAAGACGCGCTTTCGCCGCCCGGTAATGGAAGACAACCTTGTCGATGCCAAGGCGGGCTGCCTGTATCCCAACAACGCGCGGATGCTGCGCGAAGTCCGGTCTCGCGGCTTTGGCAATGCGCTGGTGACGGACGCGATGGGCAACGTGGCCGAAAGCGCGACGGCAAATGTGTTCATGGCCCGGGATGGCGTGGTGTTCACGCCGATCCCGAATGGCACATTCCTTGCGGGGATCACCCGTGCACGGCACATCGAAAACATGCGCGCGGACGGGATCGAGGTGGTGGAGGCGGTCCTGTCCTTCGCCGATTTCGAAGCCGCGGACGAGGTCTTCCTGTCGGGCAACATGATGAAGGTCACTCCCGTGAGCGGGTTCGAGGACACGTCCTACCAGGTGGGGCCGGTCACGCGGCGGGTGAAGGAACTTTACTGGGATTGGGCGGCGTCATGAAGCCGGTCGAATGCTGGTTCGAATTTGCGAGCACCTATAGCTACTTGTCGGTGATGCGGGTGGAGGGCGCCTGCGCCGAGGCGGGGGTCACGCTGGTCTGGCGGCCCTTTCTGCTGGGGCCGGTCTTTGGCGCGCAGGGGCTGACGGACAGCCCGTTTAACGTCTACCCGGTGAAAGGCGCCTATATGTGGCGCGACATGGAACGCTGCACGGCAGCGCAGGGGCTGGACTGGCGCAAGCCGTCAGGCTTTCCGCGCGGGTCCTTGCTGGCGGCGCGGATCGCGACGGCATTTGCAGGGGCTGATTGGGGCGGGGATTTCATCCGGGCGGTCTATGTCGCCAACTTTGCCCATGATCGCGATATTGCGGATGATGCGGTGATCTCGGACATCCTGACGGAGATCGGCCAGACCCCCGCAGATGTCCTAGCCCACGCGACAAGCCAGCCCGTCAAGGACGCGCTGAAGGTGCAGACCGAGGCCGCCTTGAAGACCGGTGTGTTCGGGGCGCCAAGCTTTACCGTCGGGCAAGAGGTGTTTTGGGGCAACGACCGGCTGGAGATGGCTATCGGTTGCGCCAAGGCGTCGACTTGGCCAAGGTGAGGGCCGGAGGAGCAGGCGATGCGCAAGTTCATGGTTGTGCTGGATGACAGCCGCGAATGCCTCAATGCGATGCGCTTTGCCGCGATGCGGGCGGCGCATACGGGCGGGGGCGTGACGATCCTGTCGGTGATCCCGCCGGACGAGTTCAACCACTGGGTTGGCGTCGGCGCGGTCATGCGCGAAGAGGCGCGGGAACGGATTCACGCCCATTTCGAGGTCTTTGCCAAGTGGATGCGCGACCGGCAAGGCGTGGACCCGGAGCTGCGCATTCGCGAAGGCGAGCCGGTCGACGAAATCATCGCCGAGGTGCTGGGCGATCCGGAAATCGGCGTGCTGGTGCTGGGCGCGGCGGTCGACAAGAAAGGGCCCGGGCCAATGGTGACCAAGCTGACGCGCAACGCGGGCAGCCTGCCCATCCCGATCACCATCGTGCCGGGTGACCTGAGCAAGGAAAAGCTCGAAGCGATCACCTGATGGCAATTGCAGCAAGACGCGCGCCCGCGTAGCGTATGGGCATGACACACTTTATGTACCGCCTTGTTGCGACCGTGACCCTTTCCCTTGCTCTTGCCCTGCCGGCATCGGCGCAATTCGAATTTCAGGTCAGCGATCTGAGCCGCGCAGAAAAACGATTTCTGCAAGCGGCGCTTGCTTTGGAAGGGACGTATGATGCCGTGCTCGACGGCGCGTGGGGGCCAGCCAGCCGCGCCGCCCTGCGCAAGGCCGCACGCGCGCGCGGGGCGCGTGTTGCCGATGCGGACGCCGTTGGCGCGATTGCGCGTGATGCCGCGCGCATCCTGCGCGATGAAGGCTGGGGTGTGCTGCGCGAGCTGGGCGGACGGGGCAGTTACCTCCTGCCGTTGGGCCGGATCGACACGCGCTTTTCGGGCGACGGCGATACGGTCTATGTCACCTCGGACGGGGCGCTGCGGGCGCGCGATTTCACCTTGGGCTTTGGCGATGTGCGCATCGCACATGATCGCATTCGGGCGCAGATGAAGACGGGCGAAGACGCCTATGTGGTGGACCGCGACAGCTTTATCGTCACCGCGGTCAGCCTGCAGGACGGGCGCCGTGCCTATTTGCGGTCGGACAGTGCGGGGGGCGGGCGCTGGGTGTCGGTGTTGATCGAATGGCGGCAGGGCAACCAGGTTGCGGCGCGCTCTGCCCGCCTGATCGCGGCAAGCATTCGGCTGGGCCAGCAAAGCTTGCCTGACCCCGGCCAAGGGGCGCTGCGCGCCGCGATGCGCGGCGAGCGGCCTGTAGCAGAGCCAGCGCCGGCGCGTCCCGTCAAGCCGGATGGCGGCAATGCGGCGGTTGAAGCGTTGCTTCGGCAGTTGCTGGCGGAGATTGGGCGCGGATCGGATCCCGTGCCGCCTGTTGAGCCCGAAAGCGGCATCCCGGATGCCCCCCAGACGCGGGCCGGTATCGGGTTTTACGTCAACAACACCGACTTTGTCATTCTGATCGATGTGCTGCGCGCATGCGGGCAGCGCGGGTTGGCGCTCACCGATGGCACACGGGCGCGGCGGCTTGACAAGGGCGGCGCGGGCGGCATGGCGATCATGACCAGCCGGAAGCGATCGGCCCATTGGTTCCCCGTAAGCGGCGGCGGTATCGACTTTGCCGCCCGCGATCTGCGTGCTGTGACAATTGCAAATGGTGGCTGGGCGGATGGCACCGGGCAGCAGGTCTTCCCCCGCTTTGTCAGCCGGGTTGCCGTGCCGGGGGCGGAGGGGCAGGTCTTTACCGGTCTGCCCGCGCTCAAGCGCCACCTTGGCGCGCCGATCCTTGACACAAACGGCGCTGTGGTCGGGGTGGCTGCAGGCGCGCCGCAGCTGGGCAATGTGCCCGAGCGGGTGCGCCGAGAGCTGCGCCGCATCTCGCGCGTGGTATCGACGCCGGGCTTGCCGCGGTTTCTGGCCAGCAACGGCGTGGTGTACCAGCGGACCGCGCCACGGGCGCGCACCTATACGCTGCAGCCTGAAAAGGCGCTTGTGCCGTTGAAGTGTCGGGACTAGCAGTTTAGAATAGTTCCAATCCTTGACAGAGGCGGGTGCGCTCCGCATATCTGACTGAAACGCTCAGGAGGCTGCTGCCCATGTTCATCCAGACCGAATCGACGCCGAACCCCGCAACGCTGAAATTCCTGCCCGGTCAGACCGTGCTGGAGATGGGCACCGCCGACTTTCCAACGCACGAGGCCGGAGAGAAAAGCCCGCTTGCGGCGCGCATCTTTGCCGTCAGCGGCGTGGCGGGCGTGTTCTTTGGCGCCGACTTTGTCACCGTGACCAAGGAAGACGCGGTGGAGTGGGACCACATCAAGCCCGCAATCCTTGGCGCGATCATGGAGCATTACCAGTCTGGCGCGCCGGTTATGGCAGACGGCGCCGCGCAAGTGTCTGGTCATGCGGAAGGTGCGGAGGAAGACAAGGTGGTCGTTGGCCAGATCAAGGAACTGCTCGACACCCGCGTGCGCCCCGCGGTGGCGCAAGATGGCGGCGACATCACATTCCACGGCTTTGACCGCGGCGTGGTCTACCTGCACATGCAGGGCGCCTGCGCGGGCTGCCCGTCTTCGACCTTGACGCTGAAAATGGGGATCGAGAACCTGCTGCGCCACTACATCCCCGAAGTGACCGAGGTGCGGCCGGTTGCCGTCTGACGCGCGCGGGCGCTGCTATTGCGGCGCCCATCACGTGCGCGCCACTGGCTTTTTGACGGCAGCGTATTGCCACTGCAGCGATTGTCGGCGGATCACCGGCGCGCCTGTGGCCGCGTTCGGGGCGTATGAGACGGTTGAGATCGCGCCGTCCGTTGAGTCGAAGAGCTTTGTCGCGGGCGTGGAGCGATGGGCTTGTCCGGAGTGCGGATCGGCGCTGGCCGCGACCTACGATTATCTGCCGGACCAGACCTATGTGCCCTTGGGCATTCTGGAGGACCCGCCCGCGCCGCAGATGCATAGCCATACGGACAGTGCTGTCGCCTGGCTGCATATCGACGATGACCTGCCGCGGCACAGTGCGTCCGGGCGCGATGCGCTGCGATGATCGTGCTGGGCTTTGACACGTCCGGCCCGTGGTGCGCGGCCGCGGTGATGAATGGCGACGCGCTGCATGTGAAGGCCGAAGAAATGCCCCGCGGGCAGGCGGAGCGGCTGATGCCGTTGCTGGAGGAGGTTCTGGGCGCGGCGCGGCTTGGCTGGAGGGACGTCGAGCGGATCGGCGTCGGCGTCGGGCCAGGCAATTTCACTGGCATCCGGATCGGCGTGTCCGCGGCGCGCGGGCTGGCGCTGGGGTTGGACGTGCCGGTGCACGGCGTGACAGGCTTTGTGCAGCGCGGCGGCGGCACGGTTCCAGCACCGCGCGGACAGCACTACGCCGTGGTGGAGGGAACGCCCGCGTTGGTCGATGCGGCGGCTGGCCCGCAACCTGCGCCTGAAGCCTTGGCCGAAGCGATCGTTCAGGCCGTCAAGGCTGGCCAGGTTGTGCCCCCTGCCCCGCTTTATATCCGTCCGCCAGATGCCGCGCCCGCGCGGGATGATGGGCTCAAGCTGTTGTGAAGGCCGAGGCGCTGGCCGCGCTGCATGTTGCGGCCTTTGGGAAGGCGGGATGGTCGGCGACTGCAATCGGAGAGATGTTGGCGCGGCCCGCGGTGCGGGTGCTGCAGCGACCCGGAGGTTTTCTGATGGCGCAGGTCATTGCGCCCGAAGCCGAGATCCTGACTCTGGCCGTAGACCCCGCGCGGCAGCGGCAGGGAGTTGCGGGGGGCTTGGTAAAGGACCTGCTGGCCCTGCCTGAAGTCGAAACAGCTTTCCTTGAGGTGGCCGAGGACAACGCCGCGGCGCGCGCCCTTTATACCGCCTGCGGCTTTGCCGAGACGGGGCGGCGGCGCGGCTACTACGCGCGCGCGGGCGGCGCGGTGGACGCGGTGCTGATGGGCTGGGCGCGCGGCGCCCCTGTCCTAGCGTCAGCGCGTGGAATCGGTTGACCCTCCTGCGCTAATCACGCCTAAATGCTGCGCATCCGCAGCGGGGAAAGCCCCAGAGCATCCTGGTGCCCGCGCCCTGCCACCAACACGGGAGAAACCAATGACCTTTATGAAATCCATCCTCGGCACGGCCGCGGCCCTCGCGCTTAGCGCGGGTGCATCGCTGGCCGAACCGGCGCTGATCTTTGACCTTGGCGGCAAGTTCGACAAGTCGTTCAACGAGGCCGCGCATAACGGCGCGACCCGCTGGGCCGAAGAAACCGGCGGCACCTACCGCGAGATCGAACTGCAGTCCGAAGCCCAGCGCGAACAGGCGCTGCGCCGCTTCGCCGAGGCTGGCCTGAACCCGATCATCACGATGGGCTTTGCGATGGCGGACCCGCTGGCCTCCGTGGCCGCGGACTATCCAGACACGAAGTTCGTCGCGGTCGACGTCACGTGGCTGGATGCGCCGAACGTGCGCCAGATCGGCTTTGCCGAGCATGAGGGCAGCTACCTTGTCGGCATGATGGCCGCGATGGCGTCTGAAACGGACACGGTTGGCTTTATCGGCGGCATGGACATCCCGCTGATCCGCCACTTTGGCTGCGGCTATGCGCAGGGCGTCAAGGCGGTGAACCCCGAGGCGACCGTGATCGCCAACATGACCGGCACGACGCCCAGCGCGTGGAATGACCCGGTGAAGGGCTCCGAGCTGACGAAATCCCAGATCAGCCAGGGCGCCGACGTGATCTATGCCGCGGCGGGCGGCACGGGCGTGGGTGTGCTGCAAACCGCCGCTGACGAGGGCAAGCTCTCCATCGGGGTGGACAGCAACCAGAACTACCTGCACCCGGGCTCCGTCCTGACGTCGATGCTCAAGCGCGTGGACGTGGCCGTCTATGACGCGATGACGGCGGGCACCGATCTTGAGACGGGCGTGTTCAACATGGGCCTTGCCGAAGAAGGCGTGGGCTATGCGCTGGACGAGTTCAACGCGTCGCTGGTCAGCGATGAGATGAAGGCCGCCGTGGACGCCGCGCGCCAGCAGATCATCGACGGCACGCTCAACGTCGCGTCCTACTACACCAACGACAGCTGCCCGGTTCTGGACTTCTGAACCGGCTGATCTGACGACACGGGGCCGCGCCGGTTTCCTCGGCGCGGCCCTTTTTCGTTGCCGAACGAGCCAGGTTCCTACCTGTGCCAATGCGCCTTGAGATGCGCGGCAAAGGCCTCGGGTCGTTCACAAATCCCCCAGTGGCCCACCCCTTGTTCGACCCGCAGCGGCAAGCTCCACCGGTCGCTGAAAGTCTGCGCCACCTGCACCGGCACATAGGGATCATTTTCGCCCCACAGGATCAGGCCCCGATCAGCGATGCCTGCAAAGTCCAGGTTCCAGGCGGATGTGTCCTTTGCCGAACGGTACAGCCTTAGGATCGCGCTCTTCATATGCGTGTCTATGCGCGGCGCCTCGTGCGCCGCGATGTCGGGGGGCATGCCATTCGCAACAAGGCTCTTGCGGAACGCCCCAGCCACGGCCACGCGCATAAACAGCTCGCCGATGATGGGTGTCTGCCAAATCCGCGCCATACGGTGCCATTCAAAGCTGGGCTCGGGCGCAGCGTTGACAAGTGTCCACGTTCGTACCGTTTCTGGGCGTCGCTGCGCTGCGACCGCTGCAATGGGCGCGCCCCAATCGTGCCCCACCAGATCAACTGGCCCGTGCGCGGCTGACGCCTCTTCCAGCAGGGTAGCCGCCCAATCGACATAAGCCTCACGTGTTGCATCGAAGGACCCCAGCGGCGTGGCGTTGAAACCCGGCATGGTCGGTGCCAAATAGTCGCCGTCCACAAGACCCAAGGCACCGATCAGCGGTGTCCACATGAAGCTCGTGTCGGGAACGCCGTGGATGAAGACAATCATCATTGCACCTATTCATGCTGTCATTGTTCACGACCAACATACCGCTTCCTGCGGCGCGGGTTAGCTATTTGCGCTGCCGGGCGGGAAGAAAGGCCGACCGCCGCGAGCGTGTGCCCGTCGACGCGTCACCGCTCGGTTCACGCCGAAAATTCCGTGTCGTCAGGACTCGTCAATTCGGCAAAGCTCTGTAAAACTTCTTCGAACTTCAGGCGGGGTAACACGAATGCCAGAGCAGGCTCCGGCGATTGAGCTCAGAGGTATCTCCAAGGCGTTTGGCCCTGTGCAGGCCAACAAGGATATCTCGATCCGGGTGATGCCCGGCACGATCCACGGGATCATCGGCGAAAATGGCGCGGGCAAGTCCACGTTGATGAGCATCCTGTACGGCTTTTATAAGGCGGATGCGGGCGAGATTTTCGTTTCAGGCCAGCGGGTTACCATCCCCGACAGCCAGGCCGCGATTGCTGCAGGCATCGGCATGGTGTTCCAGCACTTCAAGCTCGTGGAGAATTTCTCCGTGCTGGAAAATATCATTCTGGGCGCCGAGGATGGCGGGCTGCTGCGCCCCTCCCTCGCCAAGGCCCGCAAGACACTGGTGGAGCTGGCCGCGGAATACGAGCTGAACGTCGAGCCGGATGCGCTGATCGAGGATATCGGCGTCGGGATGCAGCAGCGGGTTGAGATCCTAAAGGCGCTCTACCGGCAGGCGGACATCCTGATCCTGGACGAGCCGACCGGTGTACTGACGCCCGCCGAGGCGGATCAGCTGTTTCGCATCCTGGATCGGCTGCGCAGCGAGGGGAAGACGATCATCCTGATCACCCACAAGCTGCGCGAGATCATGGAGGCGACCGACACCGTGAGCGTCATGCGCCGCGGTGAGATGACGGCGACGGTGAAAACCTCCGAGACCTCCCCCGAAGAGCTGGCGGAGCTGATGGTGGGCCGCAAGGTGCTCTTGCGCGTGGACAAAAGCCCGGCCAAGCCGGGCGACGTCGTGCTAGACGTGGAGGACCTGCGCGTTGTCGACGCGCAGGGCGTCGCGCGGCTCAAAGGCATCGACCTGCAGGTGCGCGCGGGCGAGATCCTTGGGATTGCGGGCGTGGCAGGCAATGGCCAGTCGGAACTGCTTGAGGTTTTGGGCGGGTACATGGAGGCGACGGGCACGGTGCGCGTGAACGGGCAAGACCTGGGCCTAACAGGCCGCAGCGCGACTGGCCGAACCCGGCGCGCCCGCGGCATCGCCCATGTGCCGGAGGATCGGCAGCGCGAAGGGCTGATCATGGATTTTGCCGCGTGGGAGAACACTGCCTTCGGCTACCACCGTGACGACGCCTACACGTCGGGGATTCTGAGCAACAACGCGGCGATCAAGACAGACACGCAGGCGAAGATGGACCGCTTTGACGTGCGCCCGCCGAACCCACGCCTCGCGGCCAAGAATTTCTCTGGCGGGAACCAGCAGAAGATCGTGCTCGCCCGCGAGATCGAGCGGAACCCGGACCTTTTGCTGGTGGGCCAGCCCACACGCGGGGTCGACATCGGGGCCATCGAATTCATCCACCAACAGATCGTCGCCTTGCGCGATGCGGGTAAAGCGATCTTGCTTGTCAGTGTGGAGCTGGAGGAAATCCTCGGCCTGTCGGACCGCGTGGCCGTCATGTTCGATGGGCAAATCATGGGCGTGCGCGACGCCTCGGCGACGGATGAGAAAGAGCTGGGCCTGATGATGGCGGGCATCACCGACACGGACACGCCGCATTCGGTGGCCGAGATTGAAGCCAACCTCGCCCATGTGGGCGACACGCGGGAGGTCTGAGCGATGGACGTGATGCCGAAATGGGCCGAGGTGATCCTCGTGCCGCTGATTTCCCTGCTGATCGCCGCGGTCTTGTCGGCGCTGACGATCCTCGCGATTGGCGAAGACCCGGTGGAGGCCGTGCGGCTGATGGTCACCGGCGCGTTGGGCAGCACCTATGGCTGGGGCTACACGCTTTATTACGCGACGAATTTCATCTTTACCGGGCTGGCGGTGGCGGTGGCCTTCCACGCGGGGCTTTTCAACATCGGCGGCGAGGGGCAGGCGATGCTGGGGGGCCTCGGGGTCGCGCTAGTCTGCCTTTACATCCCGTGGCCGCATTGGAGCATCGCGCTGATCGCCGCAACACTGGGCGCGGGGCTGTTTGGGGCCATCTGGGCGGCGATCCCCGGCTATTTGCAGGCGGCGCGGGGCAGCCATGTTGTGATCACGACGATCATGTTCAACTTCATCGCCTCCTCGCTCATCATTTTTGTGGTCAACACGTTCCTCAAGCCGCGCGGCTCGCAAGATCCGGCCTCTGCCTCCTTCCCCGACGCGGTGCATCTGCCGACCCTGCACGAAATGCTCGCCCCGCTGGGTATCGCGTTCAGCCGGGCGGCGCCCGCGAACGTGTCCCTGCTGGTGGCACTGGTGGCCTGCGTGCTGGTCTGGCTGCTGATCTGGCGCACGCCTCTGGGGCTTGAGATCCGCAGTTTTGGCAAGTCCCAGCGCGCGGCGCGCTACGCTGGGATCGGCGCGGTGCGGATCACGATGATCGCGATGATCATCTCGGGCGCGCTGGCGGGCATGATGGGCATTAACAACGTGATGGGCGAGGCGGAACGGCTGGTTCTGAACGCGACCGAAGGCGCTGGGTTCATCGGCATTGCCGTGGCGCTGATGGGGCGGAACCACCCCGTCGGGATCGTGCTGGCCGGGCTGCTGTTCGGCTTTCTGGTGCAGGGCGGCGCGGAGCTGGCGCTGTGGACGTCGATCCCGGTGCAGCTGATCATCGTGATTCAGGCGCTGGTGATCCTGCTGACGGGTGCGCTGGACAATATGGTGCGGATGCCGCTTGAGCGGGTGTTCCTCGCCCTCCGGACGGAGCGGAGCTGATGGACTTTGTGACCCTGATCCAGCTGCTCGATTCCACCGTGCGCCTTGCCACGCCGCTGCTGCTGGCCTGCCTTGCGGGGCTGTTTTCCGAGCGGGCGGGGATTTTCGACATCGGGCTTGAAGGCAAGATGCTGGCGGCGGCCTTCATGGCGGCGGCCATCGCGGCGGTGTCGGGCTATGCCTGGGTGGGCCTTTTGGCCGGGATCGGCGCGTCGCTGGTGCTGAGCGCGCTGCATGGGGTGACGTCGATCACCTTCCGGGGCAATCAGCTGATCTCTGGCGTGGCGATCAACTTTCTGGCGGCGGGGCTGACGGTGCTGATTGCTCAGGCGTGGTTTGCCCAAGGCGGGCGCACGCCATCGCTGTCCGGTGATGCCCGGTTCAGCCCGATTGAGTTGCCTTTTGCTTCGGCTGTCGCCGACGTTCCTTATCTGGGGCCCGTTTATTCCGAGCTTCTTTCGGGCCACTACATTCTTGTCTATGTCGCGTTCCTCGCGGTGCCACTGACCTGGTGGATCCTCTTTCGCACCCGCTTTGGCTTGCGTCTGCGCGCCGTGGGCGAAAACCCGGCGGCCGTGGACACGGCAGGGGTTTCCGTGATCGGTCTGCGCTATGCCGCTGTGGCCATCTGCGGCGTGCTGTGCGGCATCGCGGGGGCCTATCTGTCAACAGCGCTTCAACCGAACTTCATCAAGGACATGACGGCACTGCGCGGCTTCATTGCGCTGGCGGCGCTGATCTTTGCCAAGTGGCGGCCCTGGTACGCCCTTTATGCCTGCCTGCTGTTTGGCCTTTTTGGCGCACTGGAGGCGCGGCCCGACGTGGTCACGGCGCTGACCGGCATGCGCGTCCAAAGTCAGTTTCTGAGCGCTCTGCCCTATATCATGACGGTCGTGATCCTTGCCGGCTTCGGCGGCAAGGCGATCCCGCCGCGCGCGGGCGGTGAGGCCTACGTCAAAGAGCGCTGAAGCCGCGGAAATTGCTGCGCGGCGGCGAGACGTCTTGATTTGCGGCGCGTCGCGGTCCAAGCAAGGGTATGCAAGTCTTTCTGCCCATTGCCGAGGTTTCGGTAAATGCCTTCCTCCTTTTGGGGCTGGGCGGGCTGGTGGGCGTGCTTTCGGGCATGTTTGGTGTGGGCGGCGGGTTTCTAATGACGCCGCTTTTGTTCTTTATCGGGATTCCGCCCGCGGTGGCGGTGGCGACCGAGGCGAACCAGATCGTCGCCTCCTCCTTCTCGGGCGTGCTGGCGCATCTGCGGCGCAAGACGGTGGATCTGAAGATGGGGACCGTCCTGCTGATCGGCGGCCTTGTCGGGGCGGCGCTTGGCGTGGTGCTGTTCAACTATCTCAAGTCGCTGGGTCAGGTCGATCTGCTGGTGCGGCTGTGCTACGTGATCTTCCTTGGCGTGATCGGCTCGCTGATGTTTATCGAAAGCCTGAACACGATCCGCAAGGTGCAGCGCGGCGCGCCTCCGGCGGAGCGGCGCAAACACGGGCTGATCCACACGCTGCCGTTCAAGATGCGGTTCCGGGTGTCGGGCCTTTATATCTCGGTCATTCCACCGCTGCTGGTGGGCCTGGTTGTCGGGGTGCTGGCCGCGATCATGGGTGTGGGCGGTGGGTTTATCATGGTGCCCGCGATGATTTACCTGCTGGGGATGCCAACCAAGGTTGTCGTAGGCACGTCCCTGTTCCAGATCATCTTTGTGACCGGGTTCACGACGCTGCTGCACGCGACGACGAATTACACCGTGGACGTGGTGCTGGCGGTTCTGCTGCTGGTGGGCGGGGTGATCGGGGCGCAGATTGGCACGCGGATCGGCCTGCGCCTGAAGGCCGAACAGCTGCGCATCCTGCTGGCGATCATGGTGCTGGCGGTCTGCGGAAAGCTGGCCTTTGACCTTCTGGTCATGCCCTCCGAGCTGTTTTCCCTTGGCGCGGCGGGGGGGCATTGATGCGCTGGCTCATGGCGCTTTTCCTGATGGTGCAGGTCGCCGCGGCTGAAGAGGTCGTACTGGGCCTGAGCCAGGACGAGGTGGCGATCACCACGTCCTTTGACGGCTCCGAAATCCTGATCTTTGGCGCGGTCAAGCGCGAAGCGCCGATCCCCGACGGCCCGCCGCTGCACGTGGTCATGACGATCTCTGGCCCGTCCGAGCCGGTCATGGTGCGCCGCAAGGACAAGCGGTTCGGCATCTGGGTGAACACCGACGCGGTCGAGGTGGACCTCGCGCCCAGCTTCTACGCCGTGGTGACCAGTGCGCCGATGCAAGAGGCGATGCGCGACACGGAGAACCTGCGCTACAAGGTGTCGATCCCGCGCGCGATCCGCTCCGTGGGCGCGCCGGCGGGGATTTCGGACGCGGAAGCGTTTCGCGATGCGCTGATCCGCATTCGCACGGGCGAAAACCTGTACCAAGTGCTCGAAGAGCAGGTCGTGATCGACGATCAGACGCTGTTCCGCACATCCATCCGCCTGCCCGCTGCGCTGGCGGAAGGGGCCTATCCGACGCGCATCTTCCTGACCCGGGACGGCACGGTCATCTCGCGTTATGAGACGGTGATTGACGTGCGCAAGGTGGGGCTTGAGCGGTGGCTGTATTCCCTCAGCCGGGAGCAGCCGCTGATCTACGGGCTGATGTCGCTGGCCATTGCGATCTTTGCCGGTTGGGGCGCGTCGGCGGCGTTCTCGCTGCTGCGGCAGTAGCGGTGGGTTGGAAACCCACCCTACCGGCGCGGCACCCGTCGTAGGGTGGGGTTACACCCCACCGTCCCATTCACGACGTACCCTCCCCGGCGTTTTCCTCCAGAAGCATGGGCGCGGGCGCGGTTTTCAAATCCGCAACGCTCAACGGCTCCGTGGGTTTGGCCAGCATGTTGCGCACAACCCAGATCAGCCGGTCCTGCGCGCGGGTGATCGCAACGTAAGCCAAACGCTTCCAAAGCGGCTGGCCGGCTTCGGTCCGGCCCATGCGGGCAGCGACAAAGAGGTCCGGCGCAAAGACCTGCACGGTGGGCCATTGGCTGCCTTGCGCCTTGTGGATCGTGACCGCCGCGCCGTGCAGGAAGGTCGCGCCCATGCGGGCGGCGAAGGGAATGAACGGCTCTTCCTCGTCCGGCTTTTCGATTTTCACGATGGAGGCGGCGGACAGGCGCGGGTCCTCCGCGCCCATCACGTGCAGGCGGGAGAAACCCGGTTTGCGCCCTTCCCCGAGGTAGATGACCTGCGCGCCTTTCACGAGGCCGCGCGCCTCCAGATCAAGGCGTTTCTTGCGGTGTTTCAGCGGCAGTTCGATCCCGTCGCAGATCAGCGGCTCCCCTTCGATCAGCGCGTCTTCGGGCGCGCCATAAACCGACCGGAAGGCGTGGATCAGCCGGATGCGCGTTGCGTTGCGCCAGACAAGGCAGGGGGAGCGGGCCATCAGGTCCACTTCGACCCGCTGGCCCCAGACGACGCGGTCGTCTTTCTGCGCGGCCCCTTCGACCATGCGTTCGAAGTGGTGGAACTCCAGCGCGGGATCGGCCAGCGCGTGGGCCAGATCGAGGATCGGGTTGCCGGCATCCTGCCGGTGGATGCGGTTCAGGGTCAGCACCCGGGGGGCCGGCAGTTTGTCAAAGACCATCACGCCGGACTGGTTCACCGGGGCCAACTGGGCTGGATCGCCAAAGAGCAGGAGCGTCGGGAAGATCTCCTTCAGGTCCTCGAACTGGCGGTCATCGAGCATCGACGCCTCATCAATGAAGCCGATGTCGAGCGGGTCTTCGCGCCGTTTCCATCCGGTGATGAAATCGCTGCCCCGCAAGCCTGCGGCGGCGAGCGCGCCGGGGATGGATTTGTTGCTCTGATAGAAGGCGTGGGCGCGGTCCAGCGCTTCGTCCGTCAGCCCTTCGATATTGGGCCGCTCGCCATTGCCGGCCAGCCATTCGGCGATGCGTTCGTATTCCGGATCGTAGACAGGCGTATAAAGGATGCGGTGGATCGTCGTCGCAGGCACGCCGCGCAGGCGCAGGACGCTCGCCGCCTTGTTCGTGGGCGCGAGGATCGCGAGCGTGCGCTTGTCCTTGCGCTTGCGGGATTCGTAATCGCCCGAGACAACCTCGACCCCTGCCCCCTCAAGCGCCTTGTAAAGCTCTGCCAGCAGCAGCGTCTTGCCCGACCCGGCCTTGCCCGTGACCGCCAGCACAGAGGATTTGCCCTGTTTCGGCGGCGTCAGCAGGTGATCATCCAGATCGACGCCAACCCCGCGCAGCACCTCCGCCACGGTATCAAAGGCGGTGGCCTGATCGTCGGAGAATTGAAGCGCGGGCTGGGTCATGGCGCGACCCTATGCCGGGCCGCGCGCAAGGGCCAGAGGTCAGGCGGTGGCGGCCAGCATTGGGGCCGCGGGCTGGCCAAAGGACAGATCGAACCAGTGCCGGGATTGCGCCGCCGAGATGCCCGCGCGCTGCGCGACCTGGGCGGCAGCGGCCTCGTCAAAGTGCCACAGGCCGACGCTGATCTGGTCGCGGCCGGTGCCGGTGCTGCCCAGCACGTCGGGAGAGGAGCCGATCATGCGGTAGATGCGGACCATGCGGGCGTCGAAGACGCCGACGAAATGCTCCACCCCGAAATTCTGCATCAGCTCCCCGCCGCCCAGCATCAGCGCCGCCGCGACATGGCTGCTTGCGCCGCGCGCGAGGCAAAAGCGGGTGCATTCCCAGATCTTGCCCGAGCGCACGGTGCCGCCGCCCATCACGTCTGAGAAATGCTCGTTCACCATCGTGCGCCCGGTGGTCGGCAGAAAACGCATGGAGCCGCCATGCGTGCCGTCGGCCTCTTCCCAGATCACGTAAAGCGGGTTCAGCGCGTCGTATTGGTCACGCTCAAAGCCCCGCGCGTCGACCGTCACGTCCCAGCCAAGCCGCGTCTTGAACTGGTCGGCGCGGTCCTTGAACATGGTTTCAGACAAAAGGGGAAAGGCGTGCAAGTCGCGAGCGTAGACGTAGCGCAGCATGGGTAAATCTCCGTGTCAGGTCGTGCGTTGGGCACTGCTTCTGACGGGAAAGCTACCTAGGGTTGTGTTAAGGCTTCGACGCCTCGCCGTACGCAACACCTGCCGATGCGGCAACGGGGGTCACACCACGATCAGACCCCGCGACATGGCCCGCGCCACGGCGTGGGTGGTGTTGAGCGCGCCCAGCTTGAAACGGGCGCTTTCGATGTAGACGCGCAAGGTATGCTCGGAGATGTTGAGCGTCTCAGCCACCTGCGCGCGGCTGTAGCCCATTGCCAGCAGGGTGATGGCGTCCACTTCGCGCGGGCTGAGGGCGGTTGCAGCGTCCGGCGCGCGGCCCGGTTCAAACTCCAGCGCCTTTTGGTTGAAGTCATGTGCAATCAGCAAAAGGACGCGGGTGTGATCCTGCGTAAACTGGGCCCATGTGTCGTCGTTGCAATTATGCGACACGGTAAACAGGGCGAACTGGCCGTTGGGTCCGCGGATCGGGACGGAAAAGCCCTGGTTGCCAACACCGTGGTCGAGCGCTTCTTTCTGAAAGGCCTTGGCGGCTTTGCTGGACCAATCGAGGCGTTTCCAGTCCACCGGGTGAAAGCGTTGATAACAGCCGATGACAACCGGATCGACGCGGATATAGTTCTGTTCGATGTAGCGATCGCGCCAGTCGTCTGAATAGGTGCCGCAGCCATATTGCTCTCCCGCGCTGTCGACCCAGTGGTAGACCATATGATCCACGACGAAGGCGTCCCGCAGGGCGAAGATCGCCGTGTTCAGGGCCTCAAGTCCGTCGGCTTGCGCCAGTTCCTTCAAGATGGTTTCCGTGCGCCGTTGCAGACTCATAACGCGGCTCACCCTTCGCCTCGTCCCGCGCGGACAGCTCTGCCATCGCCACAATTGCCGTATCGTCGAGCTGTTCTGCCAAAGCAGGCAACCCGTTCGTGCGGGCGAAAGTCTTGAGGTCCGTCAGGACGTCCAAAATCCAGTCACTTCTCATGGCAGATTCACTTCCAGTTGGTTAACGAAAGGTTAATACAACTATAGCATGTGCTCGGTTCATTAAGAAATTCGCGGATTATACCTCCCCAGAAATGGTGAGGGGGCGGATCGGCAAGTGCTTGAAACATTTGAAGCGGATGTGCCGCACAAAAACGGGCCCGCGAACCACAGGTGATTCGCGGGCCGAGTGGCTCAACCTT
The DNA here is from genome assembly GCA_039817385.1 of Pseudomonadota bacterium. GTDB lineage: Bacteria > Pseudomonadota > Alphaproteobacteria > Rhodobacterales > Rhodobacteraceae > JBCBCP01. The sequence goes on from JBCBVY010000003.1 coordinate 224,862, forward strand.
AAGGTGTGCTGCGCTTAACCCCGGGCGTCCAACGCGTCCTCAAGTGTGCGCAGACCCGTCTTGGGCGCCTGAACCAACACAGCCATGTTGCCGGGCTTGTGCTCGTTGCGGAGCATCTTCATGTGCGCTTCGGGCAGGTCATTCCATTCGAATACTTCGGACATGCAGGGATCGAGGCGGCGTTCGACCATCAGCTGGTTCGCGGCCATCGCCTGCTTGAGATGGGCAAAGTGCGAGCCCTGCAGGCGCTTTTGATGCATCCACATGTAGCGGACGTCGAAGGTCAGGTTGAAGCCGGTGGTACCAGCGCAGATGACGACCATGCCGCCCTTCTTCACCACAAAGGTGGAGACGGGGAAGGTGGACTCGCCCGGGTGCTCGAACACCATGTCAACGTTCACGCCTTTGCCGGTGATGTCCCAGATCGCCTTGCCGAACTTCCGCGCTTCCTTGAACCAGTCCGCGTATTCGGGCGTGTTGACCGTGGGCAGCTGACCCCAGCACTTGAAGTCCTTGCGGTTAATGACGCCCTTTGCGCCGAGGTCCATGACAAACTGGCGTTTGGATTCGTCGGAGATCACGCCGATCGCGTTCGCGCCGGCCGTGTTGATCAGCTGGATCGCGTAGGATCCCAGGCCGCCCGATGCGCCCCAGACAAGCACGTTCTGGCCCGGCTTGAGGTCATGCGGTTCGTGGCCAAACAGCATCCGGTAAGCGGTTGCGAGGGTCAGGGTGTAGCACGCGGCCTCTTCCCAGGTCAGGTGCTTGGGGCGCGGCATAAGCTGCTGCGCTTGCACATTGGTGAACTGCGCGAAAGAGCCATCGGGCGTTTCATAACCCCAGATGCGCTGGCTGGGCGAATACATCGGGTCGCCGCCGTTGCAGTGCTCATCATCGCCATCGTCCTGGTTGCAGTGAATCACAACCTCGTCGCCGACCTTCCAGCGGGTGACCTTGTCACCCACCGCCCAGACGATGCCCGATGCGTCGGAGCCTGCGATGTGGAAGGGCTGACCGTGGCCGTCAAACGGGCTAATCGGCTGGCCCAGCGAGGCCCAGACCCCGTTGTAGTTCACGCCTGCCGCCATCACGAGCACGAGCACCTCGTTGCTGTCCAGCTGGGGCACGTCGACGACTTCGACTTCCATCGCCTTGTCCGGTTCCCCGTGGCGCTCGCGCCGGATGGTCCACGCGTACATCTTTTTGGGCACGAAACCCATCGGGGGCATTTCGCCCATCTCGTAGAGGTCTTTTTCGGGCGCGTCGTAATGCGCAATACCGGTGTCGAGGGCCATGCCGGGTCTCCTTTACTCAGGACGTTAAGTCAGATGCCTGCCGCAGCGCTGAATCGCGCTGGCTCAGGGGTGAATATGCCCCGATGCGCAACATTGCAACACCTGTGGGTCCAATTTTGTAATTTTATGACTTTGCGAGTGCAGAATTGTCTGCTGCATCTGCAAAGAAATGCGCAATCGAGTTTGCGTAGTACTGAAGAAGCCCGCGCTCCTCGGGCACGGCAACGACGCCGCCCGGCGCTTCACGGATCAAGTTGCGCGCCAGCAGGGTCATCCGCGCGCGCGCCACCGAGGCGCGCATAGCGTCGGGAGATGACAGGACAGCCCTACGTGCCTGCACAATTTCTGCGATCACAGCGTCTTGCAGCGCGTCCTTGTCAAGCGGACCCTCGGCCTTCAGCAGCACGCGGGCCAGCAGCGGCACGAACAGGACCGGCATGACGCCTGCCACCCTGGCCAGTAAATCCGTGGCCAGCAGCTTGGCATCCGGGACATCGGCATAGCCCGACAGCCGCACGGGCGCGCCGAACACAACCGCCGCGGCGCCAAAGCGCTGAAATCGGCCGGTCACACGCTGCCACAGCTTGGACAGGATAAACCGCAGGATAACAGAGATGCGGGCCTGGAACCGGCGCGTGCCTGCCGCGCCTGCAGCGGTCAGAACCCGGTCTTCAAGCACCCGGTCGTAGTTGATGGCGACGGGCACAAACAGCACATCCCGGCCGGTTTCACGATGCGCGTCGAGCACATAGGACAACAAACCCATCTTGGGCGGCGCGAGGCGGCCATCAAGGCTGAGCCCGCCTTCGGGAAAGATCGCCTGGGTCACACCGCCCGCCGTGGCCAAATGCACGTAGCGGGCCAACACCTTGCGGTAGAGCTGCCCACGGGACCGGCGGCGGATGAAGTAAGCCCCCATCGACTTGATCAGGCGCGAGAGCGGCCAAACCCGGGCCCATTCGCCAACCGCATAAGACAGGGCAGACGCGCGCGCGGCCAAATAGGTGACTAGGACGTAATCCATGTTGCTGCGGTGATTCATTACGAAGATGACGGTGCTGCCTTCGGGCAGGTCCCCCAGCACCGTGTGATTCATCAGACCCGTCCGGACATCATAAAGGCTGGTCGCGAGCCACCGCGCCGCACGGGTGCCAAAGCCAAAGTAGGTGAAGGCGGAAAAGCTCGGCACAATCTCGCGCGCATAGCGGCGCGCTTTTTCAAACGCCACGTCCTCGCGCACGCCCTCCTTGGCCGCGTGTTCGACGATGGCCTCTGTCACCTGCGGGTCGTAGATCAGGCGTTGGATCATGTCCTGACGGCGCAGCAGCTTAAAGGGCTGGATCTTGACCGTCAGCCGCGCGTTCAGGCGCGTGACCGCCCGCTCCAGCCTGCGGCGGAAAAACCAGCGCACGGACGGGAACAGAAAGTGGGAGGCAAAGGTCACGGCGGCAAACAGCACAATGACCGCAAAGAGCCAGAGAGGGAGTTCAACCGTCTGCGTCATGGGGCCAGCTTGACCTTAGCGCGCGCCGCCCGCAATGCTGAGGTTACGCCGCAGCGCGGCACGTTGACAGCGCAGCTATGTTACGTATATCTGCCGCAACGCGAAACATTATTACTCACTTCGACTCATGAGGTCCGCCATGACTGATCGCACCAAAGACCGCTCCAAGGATCGTCCGTGGCTGATCCGCACCTATGCGGGCCACTCGACCGCGGCGGCGTCCAATGCGCTGTATCGGGGGAACCTTGCCAAGGGTCAGACGGGCCTGTCGGTCGCCTTCGATCTGCCGACCCAGACGGGGTATGACAGTGACCATGTGCTCGCGCGCGGTGAGGTGGGCAAGGTTGGCGTGCCGGTTGCGCATCTGGGCGACATGCGGACGCTGTTTGATCAGATCCCGCTGGAGCAGATGAACACCTCTATGACGATCAACGCGACAGCGCCCTGGCTGCTCGCGCTGTATATCGCGGTGGCTGAAGAACAGGGCGCGGACGTCAGCAAGCTGCAAGGCACGGTGCAGAACGACCTGATCAAAGAGTACCTGAGCCGCGGGACGTATATCTGCCCGCCCAAGCCGTCGCTCAAGATGATCGCGGATGTGGCCGAATATTGCTATACCAATGTGCCGAAGTGGAACCCGATGAACGTGTGTTCCTACCACCTGCAAGAAGCCGGCGCGACGCCCGAGCAGGAATTGGCCTTTGCCCTCGCCACGGCGCAGGCGGTGCTGGATGAGCTGCGCCCCCGCGTGCCCGCCGAAGACTTTCCGACCCTCGTGGGCCGCATTTCCTTCTTTGTGAATGCGGGCATCCGCTTCGTGACAGAGATGTGCAAGATGCGCGCCTTTGTCGATCTGTGGGATGAGATTTGCGTCGAACGTTATGGCGTGCAGAATGAGAAGTTCCGTCGTTTCCGCTATGGCGTGCAGGTCAATTCGCTGGGACTGACGGAACAGCAGCCGGAAAACAACGTCTACCGCATCCTGATTGAAATGCTGGCCGTGACGCTTTCCAAGAAAGCGCGCGCCCGCGCCGTGCAATTGCCCGCATGGAACGAAGCGCTGGGCCTGCCCCGCCCGTGGGATCAGCAATGGTCAATGCGGATGCAGCAAATCCTCGCCTATGAGACGGACCTTCTCGAATTCGACGACCTTTTTGACGGCAATCCGGCGGTCGATGCCAAGGTTGAAGCGTTGAAAGAAGGCGCGCGCGCCGAATTGAAGCTGCTCGATGGGATGGACGGCGCAATGGGCGCTATCGACTACATGAAGGCGCAACTTGTGCAGTCGAACTCCGACCGGATCGGCCGGATTGAGGCGGGCGAAACGGTTGTGGTCGGCGTGAACAAGTACACCAGCACCGAGCCATCGCCGCTGATGGACGCCGATGGCGGCATCATGGTGGTCGATCCGGCGGTCGAGCAGGACCAGATTGACCGGCTGAACGCGTGGCGCGCCGAGCGGGACGAAGACGCGGTGCGTCAGGCGCTCGCCGATCTGCGCGCCGCGGCCAAAGCGGGAGAGAATGTGATGCCTGCGTCCATCGCCGCGGCACGAGTTGGCGTGACCACCGGCGAGTGGGCGGAACAGATGCGCACCGTGCACGGCCAGTATCGCGGGCCAACGGGCGTGTCCGCCAGCCGCTCCAACCAGACGGAGGGCCTCGACCCGCTGCGCGATGCCGTTGATGCGGTGTCATCGAAGCTGGGCCGGCGGCTCAAATTCCTTGTCGGCAAGCCGGGCCTTGACGGGCATTCCAACGGTGCGGAGCAGATTGCCGTGCGTGCGCGCGATTGCGGTATGGACATCACCTATGACGGCATCCGCCTGACCCCCGAAGAGATCGTCGCCGCCGCACTTGAGGACGAGGCCCATGTCGTTGGCCTGTCGATCCTGTCGGGCAGCCATATCCCGCTGGTCGAAGAGTTGATGGAGCGGATGCGGGCAGCGGGCCTTGGGTCCGTACCGGTGATTGTCGGCGGGATTATTCCCGACGATGATGCCGACCGTTTGCGCGCAATGGGTGTGGCCCGCGTGTACACGCCAAAGGATTTCGAGCTGAATACAATCATGATGGATATCGTGACTTTGGCTGACCCTGCGGAAATGGCAGCGGAATAACGCCCGCAATAGGCGAATTAACCAAATGTCACAAAATACCGCTTGCGCGAATTGGTATTTCGCGTAAAGGCCTCTGCTACCTAAAAAGAGGAGCAGATCATGGCTATCAACCTTGACGCGATGTCGGTAAAAGAGCTGGAGCAATTGATCGTCGACGCGAAAGCCGCGATTGGCGCAGCACGCGTGCGGGAACGCGAAGCGGCCAAAGCTGAAGCGGAAGAAGTCGCGGCGAAATACGGCTTTTCCCTGAACGAATTGGCTTCTGGAAAAGGCGGGCGCAAAAAGGCTGCGCCGGGTAGTGCGAAATACGCCAATCCTGAAAACCCCGCGCAGACCTGGACCGGCAAAGGCCGCCAGCCCGTGTGGTACAAGGACGCGATCAACGCCGGAACGCCGCCCGAAGCGATGGAAGTCTGAGACGGGATGTGGCAGGTCTTGGCGAGGCAAGGAGAGATGCCATGACCATCCACATCGGCGCCGCGGCCGGCCAAATTGCTGAAACCGTCCTGATGCCAGGCGATCCCTACCGCGCGAAATGGGCGGCGGAGACGTTCCTGGAGGACGCGGAGCTGGTCAATGAAGTGCGGGGGATGCTGGGCTTTACCGGCACGTGGCGCGGGCACCGGGTTTCCATCCACGGGTCGGGCATGGGGATGCCGTCCCTGTCGATCTATGCAAATGAGCTGATCCGCGATTACGGCGCGAAAACGCTGATCCGGATCGGCTCCTGCGGCGGGATGCAGCCTCACGTGGCCCTGCGCGACGTGATCGTTGCGATGACGGCCAGCTCTATCACATCTCCCTCCTCCGGCATCTTCCGGGAAGTCAATTTTGCGCCCTGCGCTGATTACGCGCTCTTGGAGGCAGCCGTGGGCGCGGCGCGGGCGAAAGGCACGAACGTGCATGTCGGCGGCATCTATTCATCAGATGTGTTCTACGCCGAACGCCCCGACCTTGATGCGCAAATGGTGCGCCACGGCATTCTCGGGGTAGAGATGGAGGCGGCGGAGCTTTACACCGTTGCCGCGCGGCACGGCGTGCGGGCTTTGGCGGTGCTCACCGTCTCTGACCACCTGCAAACCGGCGAAGCGCTGCGGTCAGAAGACCGGGAGCGGTCCTTTGGCGAGATGGTCGAGATCGCGCTTGAGGCGGCCTTTGCGTGACGCCGCGGTGGGGTGAAACCCCACCCTATCGGCCGTGGCTGCCGTCGTAGCCATTTGGTGCTGGCGCGGCCCAACCGTCCAATGCGCCTGCTTCCGGCTCCAGTATGTCCACCTGCAGCGGGTAGCAGGCCGCAACGTCCGAGCTGTGCTCGGCGCTGCAATCGCCGCCGGGGCAGGCGCTGAGCGCGCCCAGCAGGTCAATCTCGGCCAGCAGATCGATGTGATCCCCGGGGCGGACGGGCGAGGCTTTCATGAAATACTGCCCGGTGTCCCGCGTGAAGCCGGTGCACATAAATACGTTCAGAACGTCATGCACATGCGGTTCGGCCTCCGCGTCAGGCACGCCCAGATAATCCGCCAGCGCGCGGGTCAGGTTTGAATGGCAGCAATTGTGGTACTGCGCGCCCGACAAAAGGTGGTGCGTGTAGGGATCGCAGCGCGTGCCGATCACGTCGTGGACAGACCCACCATGCGCATCGATGCCATACCAGTCGAGGCTGTCATGGATGATCGTCGCCATCGGGCGCAGGTGGGGAAAGCTGCTCCAGAGCCTGTCGCCGGTGGACACATGCGTGCCATGCAGAGCGCGGGTCTTGCCGGAGTAGAACCGCTCGGACAGGTCATGCGCGCTCCAGAGGTTCAGATCGCCCACCTGCGGGCCCTCGACCGAGGTGATGCGGATCACTTGCCCCGCCTTGGCGGTAAAGGTGCACGCGGCGCGGGGTGGTGCAAAACGGGTGCTGATCGTGCGCAGCCCTGCCCGCAACGCCGCGTAGCGCGCCATGTCGGGCTGGGGCAGCGTTTCGGTTGGGTAACAAATGACCGGCTCAACAGCGCGGCGCGCGTCTGCATCCGTTGGTGTCAATATAAAGGCCCCCCCTTATGTCCAGTTAGGATGCAAAGAAACGCGAACGCCGAACAAGGGCTCCCCTCTTCTCTTTTCTAAAAAATCCCGGGGGTGTGGGGGCTGGCCCCCACCAAAATATATCGTTGGTGTGCTATTGGTCCGCGCAGCCAATGACGACTGGGCCAAACAGCTCGCCCCTCTCACACAGCAAAGCTGTATCGCCGCGGCATCAGCCGCAAAGCCGCTTTGGCCGAGCCGGTCGGGCCGCGAAGCGGCCCGAAACACCTTAGACCGTGCGCTCGACCATCATCTTCTTGATGTTCGCAATCGCCTCAGCAGGGTTCAGGCCCTTCGGGCACGTCTTGGCGCAGTTCATGATCGTATGGCAGCGATAAAGCTTGAACGGATCCTCAAGGTCGTCCAACCGCTCGCCCGTCGCCTCATCCCGGCTGTCGATGATCCAGCGGTAGGCGTGCAGCAGCGCGGCGGGGCCGAGGTACCGATCGCCGTTCCACCAGTAGCTGGGGCAGGAGGTCGAGCAGGACGCGCACATCACGCATTCATAGAGACCATCCAGCTTTTTGCGGTCCTCGATGCTTTGCTTCCACTCTTTCGCGGGGCGGTTTGTCTTTGTCTCCAGCCACGGCATGATCGAGGCGTGCTGCGCATAGAAATGCGTCAGATCGGGGATCAGGTCTTTGACCACCGGCATGTGCGGCAGCGGGTAGATCTTTACGTCGCCCTTGATCTCATCCAGGCCGTAGATGCAGGCCAGCGTGTTGATCCCGTCAATGTTCATCGCGCAGGAGCCGCAGATGCCCTCGCGGCAGGACCGGCGGAAGGTCAGGGTCGGGTCGATCTCGTTCTTGATCTTGATCAGCACATCAAGAACCATCGGCCCGCAGGTGTCCATATCGACCCAATAGGTGTCGAGCTGGGGGTTTTTGCCGTCATCCGGGTTCCAGCGATAGATCTGCACTTTGCGCAGGTTCGTCGCGCCTTCGGGCTTGGGCCAGGTCTTGCCCGTGGTCATGCGGCTGTTCTTGGGGAGCGTCAGTTGAACCATGATATTGTCCTTTACGCTGTGGTGTCGGGAAGCCGGATATCGGCAGAGGCCGTGTCCAGCAGGATCGAAAGGCGCGTGGCGTCCGCGGGGAACACCTCGGCCAGGGTCTGCATGAAGTCGATGTCCCGCGCGGCGGTCCACAGGAGCATCTGGTACTCCGGGTCTGCGGACATCTGCGCGGCGCGCTGATCTGTCGTGAGGGCGTCGGGGGTTGCGGCCTTGCCCTGAAAGGACGAGCCGCCGCCATAGCGCTGTACTTCGCCCTTGGACAGGTCGGTGCCAGGCAGGTCGAGCCGCTTCAACGCACCCGCGCGGTAGCTCTCATCTGCCGTCCAGTCGTCATAGCAAAGCGGCGTGACATCACCCGCAACCACATGGGACAGCATCCGGTGGTAAGTCGGCAGGGCATTCGCCATGACCTTCGCCCGGTCCAGCACGCCGTAGCCGGGGTTGCCCTGGATCTTGCGCAGCAGCGACGCGGACCAGTTCAGGAAACTGCGGTAAATGACAACCAGCATCTCTGGCGCGCCGAAGAGCGGCGTGCGGTCTTGCGGTGGGGCGTGATCCTCAAAGGAGACAACCGTAAAGGGCGCCTCCCCCGCCGCGCGCACGGCCTTGTCGGTGGGCTTCGTCTCGACCCCGCCCGCGTAAACCGCTTTGCCCCGGGCCGAGCGCAGAGGGTTCCGCCCCGGCTTGCAGTTGTTCAGGAAAAGCCCAGCGCCGCCGCCCGGCGCATTGCGCATGATCCAGTCGATCAGCGCATGATTGCCGGAACGGCGCATCCCGTGGATGCGCAGCACACGGGACGGCGCCAGCGTGCCGGCCGTTATGGGCGCAAGGGCGGGCGCAACCATCACTCAGTACCCCACGCAGTAGGACGCGCCGCCCTGCAAAACGCCGGCGCCGTATTCACATCCCACCTGCGGCAGAGGCACAGCGCGGCGGCTCTGCACACCGGGCGAGGTCCGATCTGCTGTGGTAGAGGTCGAGGCGACCACGGGTGTTTCTCGCCCGGCGCGCCGTGCGGCCGTGATCGCGTCGATATCGGCGGGCGTTCCACCGAAACGCGCCGCACACAGCTCCATCCGGTTGCGGTTGGCGTCGTTGGCGATTGCAGTGCCGATCACCAGGCCGATCACGCTGCCGGCAAGGCTCGCCCCGCTGCTTACGTTGACCGCGCCACCGGCGCTGCGGCGGCGGTTGCGCTGTTCCAGCACGCCGTAGTCGTAACACTCGGTCAGCGACATCGCCTGGGGGTAGGCTGTTTCCGGCGTCGCCGAACAACCGCTAACCCCAAGCGCTGCGATGCAGACCAAGGCACTCGTAGACTTGACCATCAGTAGACGCGGGCCTTGGGCGCGATCTTTTTCAGGTCGATGCCGCCATCGTTGTGGCTGGTCAGGGGCTGCGTGATCACGCCGCGGTAGCCAAGGCTCGCCGCGGTGCCCTTGAACCAGACAAGGCTGTGCTTGCGCCAGTTCTCGTCGTCGCGGTCCGGGTAATCCTCGTGCGCGTGGGCGCCGCGGCTTTCTTTGCGCGCCGCCGCAGCCGTAACCGTGGCCACCGCGTTGGGCAGCAAGTTGGTCAGCTCCAGCGTCTCCATCAGGTCGGAGTTCCAGACCAGCGAGGTGTCGGTGACCTTCAGATCGCCCGTCTTGCCCGCGATGTCCTGCATCGCCTTCTCGCCCTCGGCCAGGGTCTTGTCGGTGCGGAAGACGGCGGCGTCGCGCTGCATCGTCTTCTGCATCTCAAGCCGCAGCTCGGCGGTGGGCACGTGGCCCTTGGCATAGCGCAGACCGTCAAAGCGGGAGAACGCCGCCTCGACCGAGCGCTGGTTCGGTGTCGGCACCGGCGCATCTGCATCCACCACGTCGCGGGCGCGGATCGCAGCGGCGCGGCCAAAGACCACGAGGTCAATCAGCGAGTTGGAGCCGAGCCGGTTTGCCCCGTGCACGGACGCGCAGCCTGCCTCGCCCACGGCCATCAGGCCCGGGGCAACAGCGTTCGGGTCGTCCTTGGTCGGGGCAAGCACCTCGCCCCAGTAATTCGTCGGAATGCCGCCCATGTTGTAGTGCACCGTGGGCAGAACCGGGATCGGCTCTTTGGTGACGTCCACACCCGCGAAAATGCGCGCGGATTCAGAGATGCCCGGCAGGCGCTCGGCCAGTGTTTCCGGCGGCAGGTGGTTGAGGTGCAGGTGGATGTGATCGTTTTCCGCGCCCACACCGCGGCCCTCGCGGATTTCCATTGTCATGCAGCGCGAAACCACGTCGCGCGACGCCAGGTCTTTGTAGGTCGGCGCGTAGCGTTCCATGAAACGCTCGCCTTCGGAGTTGGTGAGGTAACCGCCCTCGCCCCGCGCGCCTTCGGTGATGAGGCAGCCCGCGCCGTAAATGCCGGTCGGGTGGAACTGAACGAATTCCATGTCCTGAAGCGGCAGGCCCGCGCGCGCGGTCATGCCGCCGCCGTCGCCGGTGCAGGTGTGCGCCGAAGTGGCAGAGAAATAGGCGCGGCCATAACCGCCCGTCGCGAGCACAACCATTTTGGCCGCGAAAAGGTGCATGGTGCCGTCGTCCAGCTTCCAGCACAGTACGCCCTGGCACACGCCGTCATCGGACATGATCAGGTCGATCGCGAAATACTCGATGTAGAACTCCGCGTTGTTCTTCAGCGACTGACCGTACAGCGTGTGCAGGATCGCGTGGCCGGTGCGGTCGGCGGCGGCGCAGGTGCGCTGCACCGGGGGGCCTTCCCCGTATTCGGTGGTGTGCCCGCCGAAGGGGCGCTGGTAGATCTTGCCCTCTTCGGTGCGGGAGAACGGCACGCCGTAATGCTCAAGCTCGTAGACCGCCTTGGGCGCTTCTTTGGCGAGATATTCCATCGCGTCGGTATCGCCGAGCCAGTCGGAGCCCTTCACGGTGTCGTACATGTGCCACTGCCAGCTGTCCGGGCCCATGTTGCCGAGGCTGGCCGCGATGCCGCCTTGGGCTGCAACAGTGTGCGAGCGGGTCGGGAACACCTTGGTCACGCATGCGGTGCGCAGCCCCTGCTCCGCCATGCCCAGCGTGGCGCGCAGTCCGGCGCCACCGGCACCGACGACCACGACGTCATATTCATGCGTCTCGTAATCATATGCAGCCATATCTTGGCCTCCTTTGATCAGGTGGGCGCGTGGCGCGCGGCCCAGTTATGTCGGCGCGCCGGGCGATCCGGCGCGCGGCGGCGTCAGAGCGCCATCCGAACAATTGCGAAAATACCGGCCGCGATCAGACCGTAGCCGATGGCCTTGGCCGCAACCATGCTCAGCTTGCCCGCGGTGCCGTGCACGTAATCCTCCAGCGCCTCCAGCACCTCTTGCATGGTGTGCCAAACGACCACTGCCAGGGACAGGATCGTGATCAGCGCAATGCCCGGCTGAGCAAAGTACGCTGTCACATCTGCATAGCTGCCGCCGATGGCAGAGGCGAGGATCACCACAAGCGCAGGGATCGCAAAGCAGAGCAAGATTGAGCTGACCATCATCTGCCAGTGGTGACGCGTGCCATCCCGGCCAGAGCCGAGGCCGGAGACACGTTTGCGGTCGGTAGCGTAGCGCATGGCGGGCTCCTTAAAACGCGATAAAGACAAGAATAGTAAGGACTGTGGCGCCGGCAATCATGCCAAGCGCCATTTTCTCGGATGTCTCAACATCAAGCGCAAAGCCGAAATCCCAGATCACGTGGCGCAGGCGGCCAAGCATGTGGTAGAACACCGCCCAGGTCGCGCCGATCAGCATGATCGTGCCAAGCGCCGAGGTCATAAACCAATTCCACGCGGCGAAATACTCGGCGTTTGTTGCCGCCGCAAACAGCCAAGCGACCACCAGCACGGCGACGACGTAAGTGGCAATGCCTGTGAGCCGCACGAGGATCGACGACATGGACGTCAGTTGTGGGCGGTAAACTTGCAAATGGGGCGACAGGGGTCGCGCTCCGCGATTGACGTCTGGCATGATGGCTCCTCGGGTGGCTGTCCGCGACACATGATGTACTGCTTTTTACGCGCGTGTCACGCGGGCGGAGCGGCTCAGGGGCGCGGTGTTTTGGCGCAAGCCAGCAGTTTTCCTGCTTTTGCGATCACAAGGATTGATCGTGTGATCACAAATCTGATGGATCGACCGCGCTCACCTGCCGGGTGATTTCGCGCAGCAGCTTACGGCGGATCTGGGCGGGGTAATCCTCGAACCCGTTGGCCGTTACGACAAAGGCGCCTTCCCCGGTAATCAAATTCTCGAAGAAATAAGCGGTTAGGTCTGTTTCATCCGTTTCAATTGCCAGCGCGTTCACCGTAATGCCCGCGGCGCGCAGCGCGGGTTTTTGCACCGCCGGTGCGCCGCCTTCGTTCGAGACACCGTCGCCCGACACATCAATCACCCGCCGTTTGCACTGCGGCACATCAGCAAAGCTGGTGCGGCCCAGCGCCAGCGCCTCACCAATCGCGGTCGAGTAGTGGCGCCAGACGCGCGGGTCCCCTTCGACCCGGGCGGCAAAGGCATCGGTGTCCGCGAAAGAGGTCATCGCGGTCCAGGGGATGGTCACCCGCTGGCGCGACGATCCGGTCCACTGCATCAGCGCGACCGAGGCGTTCTGCTCCACCAATGCCTGCGACACGACCCCGTCGCGCAGCGCCGCCGCCAGCCCGTCCATCTGGACCCGGTATTCGTCCGCATCCACGCTGCCCGAGACATCAACCGCGAGCAGCAGCGCCAACTCGCAGGCACTGACAGGCAGGGGCAGACAGGACAAAAGCCAACGCAGCATGGCCGGAGCCTAACGCCATCACGGTAAAAGGGAAGCCACGCGGTCGCAGGCGCAGATCACATCGGGATGAGCGCCCAGTAATCAAGGTCCAAGAGGACCGGGGGCAGGTACTTGCCATCGTCCCCGCGCAGCTCGAACGGGGCGCCGCCCTTCGTCGCCACAAGCCGCAGGCGCAGGGCGCCAACCCCGGGCGCGGCAGTTTCCGCCTTGTCCAGAACTTCGGTCCACGCGCGCACCGTGTCGCCCGCAAGGCAGGGGTTCGCGTGGGCGCCGGCGTTCAGGCCCACAACCATCTGCGCATTCGCCAGCCCATTGAACGACAGCGCCCGCGCCATTGAGATCACGTGGCCACCATATATCAGTCGGCTGCCATCGGGGCGGGCGGAGGTGTCGAAGTGGACCTTTGCCGTGTTCTGCCACAGGCGGGTCGCCATCATGTGCTCAGCTTCTTCGATCGTGACGCCATCGACATGGTCGATCGTTTCGCCCACGGCGTAGTCGCCCCAGCGGTGCGGCTCCCCGGATTGGGTGAAGTCATAGACGGTGAAATCGAGGCCTTCGGGGACGTGCAGGCTGGCCGGGTCTACGACCTTTGCCAGCTCCGGCACCACCGCTTCGGGCGCATCGGCATCCGGGTTGCCTTTGCGCACCATGACCCAGCGCACGTAGTCCATCACCGTCTCGCCTTGCTGGTTCGTGCCCGTGGTGCGCACGTAGACGACGCCCGTCTTGCCGTTGGAATTCTGTTTCAGGCCAATCACTTCGGAGGAGGACCGCAGCGTATCCCCGGCCCAGACCGGCCGGTGCCACCGCCCCTCCGCATAGCCCAAATTCGCCACCGCGTTCAGCGACACGTCCGGAACGGTTTTGCCAAAGATCGTGTGAAAAGCGATCATATCATCCAGCGGCGCGGCCTTGAGCCCGCAGGCCTGCGCGAAGGCATCGGACGAATAGACCGCGTGCCGCGCGGGGTAGAGCGCGTGATACAGCGCCCGCTCCCCCTGCCCCACTGTGCGCGGCACCGCGTGGTCCAGCACCATGCCCACGCGGTAATCTTCGAAAAAGCGGCCGGGATTCGTCTTCATCATTGCTCTCCGAGCTTTGTGTCTGGCGTGTATGTGCCGGGTGCCTCTTTGGTCACCGCCTGCCCGCAGCGCATCGTGCCATTGGCCGCGTCAAAGGCGTAGGTGGGGCTGCCGTGCAGGTCCCAACCCTTGTTCAGCGCGTCCGTGACCTTGTGACAGAAGGCGCTGGTATCGTCGGCGGTCAGAAAGCGGTAGAGCTTCATGACGGGAAGGGCCAGACGCCCAGCCAGACGTGGATGCCGGCGACAGCGGCAAAGCTGACCAGCGTGATGACGACCAAAAGGATGTCCTTTTTTGCCTCACCAGGTGCGGGGCGCTGCCACTCCGGCTCCGACCGGTTGATCAGGATGACGGAGCCAACCGCCCAGGCCAGCAATCCGCCGAACAGGATGACCGAGGCCAGATCGCCATTTACCAAAAGGTGCGCCGTCGCCCAGATCTTGACCGCAATCAGCTGCGGGTGGCGCATCGCCCCGCGCAGACGCCCCGTCGTGGCCGAGATGCCGTAGACGAAAAAGGCGATAAGCATCAGCAGGTTATTAACGTGCACCATGAAGCTGGGCGGGGTCCAGACCGTGACCCAATCCGCCCAGCGGTAGCCGTAAATCATCATCACGAGCGAGGCCACGATGGCGACAGCCACCAGCCCTTTGCCCGGATCGCCCATCCGCTCCCGCACGTCCGGGGCGAGCCGCTTGAAGTAATGGGCTGCGGCCCAAAGCAGCAGACCCGCGATCAGAAGGATCATGCCTCTGCCTCCATCGCCGCGATCTGGTCGGCTTGTGCAAGAAGCGCCCGTGCGGTGGCGACGTGCAGGTTCTCCACGATCTTGCCATCGACCACAGCAACGCCCTGCCCCGAGGCTTCGACCGCGTCAAAGGCGGCGATCTGGCGGCGGGCGAGGTCCAGCTCCGCCTCAGACGGGGAAAAGGCGGTGTTGGTCACGTCAACCTGCGCCGGGTGGATCAGCGTTTTGCCGTCAAAGCCCATGTCGCGGCCCTGTTCGCACTCGGCGCGCAGGCCCTCTTCGTCCTTGAAGGCATTGTAGACCCCGTCGATGATCGCGCAGCCCTGCGCCTTGGCCGCCAGCAGGCACAGGCCGAGGCCAGCCTGAAGGCCCAGCCGGTCGGGGCGGAAGCGCGTCTCAAGCTCTTTGGCCAGATCGTTGGTGCCCATAACCATGCCCTGCAGGCGGTGGTGCGCGGCGATGGCAGGCGCGTTGATCATGCCCAGCGGCGTTTCCATCATCGCCCAAAGCGACGTGGTGCCGGTGATCTCTTCGAGCGCGTCAAGGTCGGCGGGGCCGTTCACCTTAGGCAGCAGGATCGCGTCGACGTCCATTTCCGCCGCGGCGCGCGCATCATCCTTGCCCCAAACCGTATCCAGCCCGTTGATCCGCACGATCTTCATCCGTGCGCCGTAACCGCCGGTTTTCAGCGCCTCCGCCAGCGTGTCGCGCGCCGCCTCTTTTTCGTCCGCGGTAACCGCATCCTCCAGATCAAAGATGATTGCATCCACGGGCAGCGTGCGCGCCTTGTCCAGCGCGCGCGGCTTGGAGCCGGGGATGTAGAGGACGGAACGGAGCGGGCGATCTTGGGCCATGTGGAGCCTCCGGGCTGGCGAAATGTTGCGCCCTTGGGCCATTTTTCGCAGCAATTTGCAAGACGCGTTCCGCTGCGATGCGGCAAAATTCAAATGTGCAACACCTTCTGTGCGCCGCGTTAACCAATTTCCAACTTCTGCGCGGCAGGCTTTTCCCTGCGCCGGAACCCGCCTCTGGAGGACCGTTACGGCAGAGCCGCCGATGATTTTCGGAAGGGACGGTTCGGCGCGGCTACTTTACCGGGGCCGCCCGGGCACCGCTGGGAACCAGCATGGCTCGATGACTTGGGCGACGCCTTTTTCGAAGAAAAGGCTGAAGCGAAATGAAGACTTTTGTGATGGCGGCCCTGCTGGCCGCAACGACCGCGCCGATGGCGCTTGCCCAGAATGCCCGCAATTGCGGCCCGCGCGAGGTTGTCGTGGACCGGCTGGCCGATGGCTATGGCGAGACGCGCCAATCGATGGGCCTTGGCGCGAACAACTCCGTGGTGGAGGTTTTTGCCTCGCCCGAGACCGGCACCTGGACAATCACCGTGACGATGCCGAACGGCGTGACCTGCCTTGTCGCCTCCGGTCAGGCGTTTGAGGAACTGGCCGAAGCGCTGCCCGCGCCCGGCAACGACGCCTGATCGCCCTGCACCGATGGCCCGTCCCCGGATGAAGGGCGGGCCATCTTCGGCCGCGGTGCGGAAACTTAGTAAGTTTCCGGTCCGATTTCTTACCAAGAAATCGCGCCCCTAGGTCAGACCGTCCCAAATCAACTTCGTGCCGGTCAGCACCAGAAGCACGTAAGTCAGCGCGAAAAAGGCGCGCTCCGGCACCATGTGATGCGCCTTCACCCCCAGCCACGCGCCCAGCAGCGCAAAGGGCGCAAGGGCAAGATTGGCCAGCGCCGTCTGCGCGGTGAACATGCCCAGGAAGGCGTAGGGGATGAATTTCGCGATGTTGATCACCCAGAAGAGCAGCACCGTAGACCCTTGATATTGCGTCTTCGTCAGCCCGCGGCTTAGCAGGTAGACCGCCGCAGGCGGCCCGCCCGCATGGCTGACAAAGCTGGTAAAGCCCGCGACCAGACCCGCCAGCGCCCCCGCCCTTTCCCCCAGCGGCGCGCGGCCCAGCCGCAGCCAGCCCCGCGCCTGCGCCAGCTGCCACGCGACAAAACCCAGCGAAATGGCCCCGATCAGCACGCGGAAGACGTCCGCATTTGCGACCTGATACAGCGCTGCGCCCAGCGCCACACCCGGTATCCCGCCGAGGATCAGCACCCGCGTCTCGGGCCACGCCCATTTGCGCCAATAGGGCCGCAGCGTCGTCACGTCGATCAGCATCAAAAGCGGCAACATCACGCCCAGCGCCAGCCCCGGCTCCACCACCAGCGCAAGCAGGGAGGCGGACGCAAAGGCGGCGCCGGAGCCGAATCCTCCCTTCGAGATCCCCGCGAAGATCACGGCAGGGCCCGCGATGGCAAAAAAACCGGGGGTCAGGTCAAGCATTGAAGCCAGAGGCGGAAAAGCACTGTCATGTTCCGGGCTTAGACCACGCCCAAGCCCCGCGCCAAGCCCCTGCGGGCAGGTGCCGCAGCGCGGCAGGCTTGATTGAAGCGCGGTTTACGCATACCCAGCGCGCCAAATTGACAGTGCAAACGGAGACACTTCTCATGGCCAGACCCAAGATCGCGCTGATCGGCGCAGGGCAAATCGGCGGCACGCTCGCCCATCTCGCAGCGATCAAGGAGCTTGGGGACGTCATCCTGTTCGACATCGCCGAAGGCACGCCCGAGGGCAAGGCGCTGGACATCGCCGAGTCCGGTCCGTCCGAAGGGTTTGACGCGTCGCTCAAGGGCACCCAGTCTTATGCGGACATCGCGGGCGCGGACGTCTGCATCGTAACCGCTGGCGTGCCGCGCAAGCCGGGCATGAGCCGCGATGACCTTCTTGGCATCAACCTCAAGGTTATGAAGGCCGTGGGTGAAGGCATCCGCGATCACGCGCCGGACGCCTTCGTGATCTGCATCACCAACCCGCTCGACGCGATGGTCTGGGCGCTGCGCGAGTTTTCGGGCCTGCCGCACAACAAGGTCTGCGGCATGGCGGGCGTGCTGGACAGCGCGCGCTTCCGCCACTTCCTCGCCGAGGAGTTCGAGGTGTCCATGAAGGACGTGACCGCCTTCGTGCTGGGCGGGCATGGCGACACGATGGTGCCGTCCGTACGCTATTCAACCGTTGCGGGCATCCCGCTCCCGGACCTGATCGAGATGGGCTGGACCACGCAGGAAAAGATGGACGCGATTGTGCAGCGCACCCGGGATGGCGGCGCAGAGATCGTGGGCCTGCTGAAGACCGGCTCCGCTTTCTACGCGCCAGCGACCTCCGCGATCGAGATGGCGGTGTCTTATTTGCGCGATCAGAAGCGTGTGCTGCCCTGCGCGGCCTATTGCGATGGCGAATTTGGCCTCAAGGGCATGTATGTCGGCGTGCCGACCGTCATCGGCGCAGGCGGCATCGAGAAGATCGTGAACATCAAGCTGAACAAGGAAGAGCAGGCGATGTTCGATACCTCCGTCGCCGCGGTTCAGGGCCTTGTGGACGCCTGCAAGGGCATCGACAGCTCGCTGGCCTGACGCGCCCGAACGCTGTAGAATTTGAGGCCGGTCGCGCAGCGTCCGGCCTTTTTTGTGTGCAAAAAGCACGCCCATATCCGAAGCCCCGCGATCCAGAGCACATGGCGCACGCTGGACGTCTAGCGTGCCCGCAGGGCGGCATCGAAGGCGGCGGCGCTCAGGTCGGGGCAGGCGCCTCCGAGAACTTCTTGCGGGGCAAAGGGGATGCGGTGCAGCAGGCCCGCCCCCTCCAGCCGCGCGCGCCGGTCTTCGGTCAGCGCAAACATCGCGCGATGGGCCGCCATCAGGTCAGGCTGCACCGCCATCCAGTCCAGCTGTGCCTGCCGGTGGGGTTGCAGCACTTTTGCCGCAACGCGGGCGGGGTTTTCGCGGTACCGCGCGGCCTTCATCACCCAATGCAGAGGGGTCATCCCGTCGAAATGCAGCAGGCGCGCGGTCCGCGAGACGGCTTTGCGCGCGCGGCGCACCGTGCCGTCCTTGCGCGTTCGCGTGGCGTTGTGCACGCCAAGCGACAGGGCCGTGGTGGCCCGCACGCCGCTTTTGCCCGCCCCGTGTGAATACTGGCCCCGTTTCATCATTGCGGCAAAGGGGCCAAAGGCGGCCTCAGGGTCTTCCACCTCCGACGTGGCGCGGAACGCTCCATCAAACAGTGTCTGCTGCGGGCCGTCGGGGAAGATGCGCTCAAGCACCGGCAGGTTCACTTCGATCTGCGGATCGTGGTGGTCCGCGAGTTCCTTCGCGAAGTCCCCGTCCTGCCAGATGAATTCGTCCGCATCGATGTGGAACAGCCAGTCCGTGGCCGCAAGCGCGAGCGCCTTGTTCGCGTTCAGCGTTTGGCGGCGCATTTGCGAGGCAGGGCGGCCTTTTGCGCCGTGCAGGCTCTCCCAATGGGCAGCATCGCAGCAGGTGACGGTGCAGCCAGGGATTGCTTCCAGCACCGCACGCGCAGGATCGGTCGGGTCGTCCAGAAAGACATGCACGGCGGCAGCACCCGTGGCGAGGTGCCAGCGCACATTGACCTCCACCAATGCGGCGGGCTCACGCGCGGTCATCACGAGGCCCCAGCTGTTCACAGCCCCTCCCACAGCTTGAAATCCTCGGCGTAAAGATCGCGGATCAGCGCCTCTGTCTCCGCGCCCGGCACCACCGGATCGCCTGATGCTTTGTTGGCCCAAGGGCGCTCTGTGCGCTGCACCCCCGCCTGCCCGTCGATCCAGTCGAACACGCGGTCCAGCCCGTCCTCAAAACGGAAGACGGTCAGGTCGTCACGGATAAATTCGTGCTGCGGGCGCAAGTGGTTATCAAGCGCATAGGGATCACGCGCCCGCTTGGCCAGCGCGCGCAGGGCCCAAGCGTCAAACTCGGTGTCGAGCCCTCTGCGCGCCTTGCGGTAGCGGTATTCGCTGATCAGCCGCGTGAGCGGGTTGCGCAGGATCGTGAAGGCAGCATCGGCAAAGCCGCGCGGGACCATACGGTCATAGATTGCGGCGTGGATGTGCTGGGGTGAGCATTTGGACCACCCTTGGCCCCCGCTGGTCCAAAGCGCAACCGCCCCGTGCGCCGCGAGGTAATGATCGATGCTGGCGCCGCCGGTTTTCGGGATATGCACGAAGAAGACAATGCGGTCGCCAAAACGGGCAAGGGGCATGGGCCTGACTTTCCTTAACACCGCTACCGTTTCACGCACCGTGCGTGCTGTCTATCCTTGGCGGGGTGGCAGAATCACATTTGCAGTATGCAATGGCACACCGTTTTTGTGATCACAGTATTTTTGGTGTGATCACAAACTGTCGATTTCGAGCCCGAAACGCCCCATGCGACATTTTTCCCGTTTACGCGACGCTGGCGCCCCGTGGAATAGCCACAGCCAACGCAATAACGACCACGGGAACAATTGCCATGAACATCCACG
Source organism: Pseudomonadota bacterium (assembly GCA_039817385.1). Classification (GTDB taxonomy): domain Bacteria; phylum Pseudomonadota; class Alphaproteobacteria; order Rhodobacterales; family Rhodobacteraceae; genus JBCBCP01. The sequence goes on from JBCBVY010000003.1 coordinate 244,874, forward strand.
AATATCAGGCCAAGGCCCTGCTGCGATCCTATGGGGCACCCGTGTCCGATGGCCGTGTCGTGCTGCGCGCCGAAGAGGCGAAGACAGCCGCAGGCGAGATGGACGGCCCGCTCTGGGTGGTCAAGGCGCAGATCCACGCGGGCGGCCGCGGCAAAGGCAAGTTCGAAGGCGACCCGGACGGCAAAGGCGGCGTGCGCCTGGCCAAGTCGGTCGAAGAGGCCGAAGCCGAAGCGAAGGCCATGCTGGGCCGTACGCTCATCACGCACCAGACCGGCCCTGCGGGCAAGCAGGTAAACCGCGTCTATATCGAGGACGGCTCGGGCATCGAGACGGAAATGTACCTCGCCCTGCTCGTGGATCGCCAGACGTCGCGCGTGTCCTTTGTCTGCTCGACCGAGGGCGGCATGGACATTGAGGAGGTGGCCGAGGCGACCCCGGACAAAATCCTGTCCTTCTCCGTTGATCCGGCCACCGGTTACCAGCCGTTCCACGGCCGCCGTATCGCGTTCTCACTGGGCCTGGAAGGCAAGGCTATGAAGCAGTGCGTCGCGCTGATGGGCATCCTCTACAAGGCCTTCATGGAGAAGGACATGGAGATGCTGGAGATCAACCCGCTGATCATCACCGACAGCGGCGATCTGAAGGTGCTGGACGCCAAGGTGTCCTTTGACGGAAACGCGGTCTACCGCCACCCCGACGTCGCCGAGCTGCGCGACGAGACCGAGGAAGACCCCAAGGAACTCGCGGCCTCCAAGTTCGACCTGAACTATATTGCGCTGGATGGCGAGATCGGCTGCATGGTGAACGGTGCGGGCCTTGCGATGGCGACGATGGACATCATCAAGCTGTATGGGGCGGAGCCTGCCAACTTCCTCGACGTGGGCGGCGGCGCGACCAAGGAAAAGGTGACCGAGGCGTTCAAGATCATCACCTCGGACCCGAACGTCAAAGGCATCCTGGTGAACATCTTCGGCGGCATCATGCGCTGCGACGTCATCGCCGAAGGCGTGATCGCCGCGGTCAAGGAAGTTGGCTTGCAGGTCCCGCTGGTCGTGCGCCTTGAGGGCACGAATGTCGAAAAGGGCAAAGCGATCATCAACGACAGCGGCCTCGACGTGATCGCTGCGGACGACCTGAAGGACGGCGCGCAGAAGATCGTGATGGCGGTCAAGGGCTGAGGCGCAGACGCTCGGACGGATGGCACGCGCGGCGCTTATAGGCATGGCCCTGACGGGGCTGACAGGTCACGCCTCAGCGGACCCGGCAGTGGACGCCTTTGCCGCGCATTGCTTTTCTCCGCTGATGACAGCCGCGCGGGCCGCCGAGGTATTTTCCGGGTTGCGCTATGATTTCTACGACCTCGACCCGCTTGTTGCCGCGAACGCGCCCAGCGCGCCTTCGGGGCGGGCGGTCACGCAGGGCACGGATCGGCGGTGCGAGCTTGCCTTTGACGGGGACGCGGTGGCGCTCGGCGCAGCGGCGGTTCTTGAAGCGCTGGAGCGTGAGGGGATCACCGCGCCTGCGGATGTGCCTCCGGATTTCCCGCGGGCCGCGGGCGCCAAGGTGGTTGCCGCGCGTTTCCTGAACCCGCGCCGGATCGCGGTGGTGCAGATCGGCACGCGCCCCGGCCCGAACGGCATCGAGACCTTCCTGAACGTCGAACGGTTGGAGCCCCTGTCATGAGGCCCTGCCCCGCCTGCGATACCGACCAAGCCACGCCTTGGCCCGTTTACAGCCCCGCGCCCTGGGACGTGGCCCGCTGCGGCGGGTGCGACTTGACCTACCTGCGCAATCCGGTGGGCTACGCGGCGCTAGAAGAAGACTTCGCGTGGGAAAAGACCCACACGGAAAAGCGCAAATCGGGCGGGTCCACGCCTTTGTCGGGCGCGGTCAAGCGGCTGCGCGCCGCGACGGTGGGGCTGCACCGGGACAAGCAGGCGTCTTTTCGGCAGTGGTTCCGGGATGGGCATGTGCTCGACATCGGCTGTGGCACCGGGGACCGGATCCAGCCGCCCATGACGCCATACGGCATCGAATTGAGCACCGGGCTGCACGCCCGCGCTGACGCCGCCATGCGCGCGCGGGGCGGCTATTGCGTGCACGGCGCGGGGGCCGAAGCGATCTGGCAGTTCGACGAGGGCCAGTTCGACGGGATCGTCATGTTCAGCTACCTCGAACACGAAACGGACATGCTGGGCGTGCTGCGCGGTGCGCACCGGGCGCTCAAAGACGATGGCGCGGTGTTTGTCCGCGTGCCGAACTTTGGCTCCCTGAACCGCCGCGTGATCGGGCCCAAATGGTGCGGGTTCCGTTACCCGGATCACGTCAACTATTTCACCCTACCCACGCTGCGCGCTGTCGCCGCGCGGGCGGGGTTCACCACAACACTCATCAACCGAATGACCCTGCCGGTGGACGACAATGTGTCGGTCCTTTTGCGCAAGGCACCCCAAAACTAGCCAAGGAAGCACGATATGGCCGTACTCATTGATGAAAACACCAAGGTGATCTGCCAGGGCCTGACCGGCTCTCAGGGCACGTTCCACACGGAACAGGCGATTGCCTACGGCACCAAGATGGTCGGCGGCGTGACCCCGGGCAAAGGCGGGATGGAGCATCTGGGCCTGCCGGTTTTTGACTCGGTCCACGAGGCGATGGCGAAGACCGAGGCGAACGCGTCGGTGATCTACGTGCCCCCGCCCTTTGCCGCGGATTCGATCCTCGAGGCGATCGACGCCGAAATGCCGCTGATCGTGTGCATCACCGAAGGCATCCCGGTTCTGGACATGATGCGCGTGCAGCGCGCGCTGGAGAACTCCGCTTCCCGCCTGATCGGGCCCAACTGCCCCGGTGTCATCACGCCCGATGCCTGCAAGATCGGCATCATGCCGGGCCACATTCACAAGCGCGGCTCGGTCGGTGTTGTGTCCCGCTCGGGCACGCTGACCTATGAGGCGGTGAAGCAGACGACCGATAGCGGGCTGGGCCAGTCCTCCGCCGTTGGTATCGGCGGCGACCCGATCAAGGGCACCGAGCATATCGACGTGCTGGAGATGTTCCTTGCAGACGATGAGACGCAGAGCATCATCATGATCGGAGAGATCGGCGGCAGCGCGGAAGAAGAGGCCGCGCAGTTCCTCGCTGACGAGAAGAAGAAGGGCCGCTGGAAGCCGACCGCCGGTTTCATCGCGGGCCGCACCGCCCCTCCGGGCCGCCGCATGGGCCACGCGGGCGCGATCGTCGCCGGCGGCAAGGGCGGCGCCGAGGACAAGATCGAAGCGATGAAGTCCGCAGGGATCGTGGTGGCCGATAGCCCTGCGACGCTGGGCGAAGCGGTGCTTGAGGCGATCAAAGGGTGAGGACCGATCCACGCATAAGCGTGGCGACCATGCCGGGGGCATGGTCGAGGCCCGAACGCGCGGAGCGCCGGGACAGCCGCGATCCGCACATATGTGCGGCAAACGCTCCGGGGGAGCGTTTGTGCGGCAAACGCGCGAAGCGCCAGCTGTGCCGCCGGTCTGTTGCTTTTGTTTTGTGCGCCGTTTTGGCCTCGGGCTGCGTGGCCCGGGCTGCCGTCAAGACCGCTGGAACGGTTGCAAGCACCGCGGTGAGTGTCACCGGCGGGGTGGTGTGCACCGCCGTTGACCTCGCCACGCCCGATCCAAGGTGCAAGCAGTGACCGGTGCAGGATCACAGCGGCGGGCGCGCCTGCGCTTGGGCGTGAGCGGCATGCCCGCTCAGGCCCGCGGTGCGAACGTGCCCAGCACCGCCTGCGCCGCGGCCATCACATGGGAGCGCGATGCTTCACAAGGCGTCGATATCCCAGCCAATGCTAAAATTCTGGCTTTCGCCGGACTTATCGCGAATTGGTAGGTCCATTTTTATTCATCCGCTTCCCGCTTTCGATGGCGTGGTTCAGCTAAAGACAAGGTTAGCCAAATGACCGATCAATCCCCGAACGACCAGTTCCACGCCTCCAGCTTCATGCAGGGGCACAATGCGGAATACCTTGAACAGATGTATGCCCGCTATGCGTCCGACCCCAATGCGGTTGATGAGGCTTGGGCGGAGTTCTTCAAGGCGCTTGGGGATGACGGGATGCAGGTCAAGGCAGAGGCGGAGGGGCCGTCCTGGGCGCGGGCCGACTGGCCGCCGATGCCAGGTGATGACGTCACCCAAGCGCTGACGGGCGAGTGGGCCGCGCCGGTGGAGGCGAAGGCCGCCGCCAAAAAGATCGCGGCCAAGGCCGCCGAGAAGGGCGTGGAGGTCTCCGACGACGCGATCAAGCGGGCGGTACTGGATTCCATCCGCGCGCTGATGCTGATCCGGGCCTACCGGATCCGGGGCCACCTGATTGCGGACATTGACCCGCTGGGCATGCGCGACCAGACCCCGCATCCGGAGCTTGATCCGGCGTCCTATGGTTTCACCGCCGCAGATATGGACCGGCCGATCTTTATCGATCAGGTGCTGGGGCTTCAGATCGCCTCCATGCGGCAGATCGTGGACATCGTGAAGCGCACCTATTGCGGCACCTTCGCGCTGCAGTACATGCACATCTCCGATCCCGAACAGGCCGGTTGGCTAAAGGAACGGATCGAGGGACTGGGCAAGGAAATTCAGTTCACCCGCGAGGGCCGCAAGGCGATCCTGAACAAGATGGTCGAGGCCGAAGGGTTCGAGAAGTTCTTGCACGTCAAGTATACCGGCACCAAGCGCTTCGGCCTTGATGGCGGCGAAAGCCTGATCCCCGCGATGGAGCAGATCATCAAGCGCGGCGGTGCGCTCGGGGTGAAGGAGATCGTGATCGGGATGCCCCACCGGGGCCGCCTGAACATCCTCGCCAACGTGATGGCCAAGCCCTACCGGGCGATCTTTAACGAATTCCAGGGCGGCAGCTTCAAACCAGAGGATGTAGACGGCTCTGGCGACGTGAAATATCACCTCGGCGCCTCGTCGGACCGCGAATTTGACGGCAACAGCGTGCACCTGTCGCTGACCGCGAACCCGTCGCACCTTGAGGCCGTGAACCCGGTGGTTCTGGGCAAGGCGCGCGCCAAGCAGGACCAGCTGAACGATGCCGAGCGGATCGCGGTCATGCCGATCCTGCTGCATGGCGATGCGGCCTTTGCAGGCCAGGGCGTTGTGGCCGAATGCTTTGCCCTGTCGGGTCTGCGCGGGCACAAGACGGGCGGCACGATGCATATCGTGGTGAACAACCAGATCGGCTTTACCACCGCACCGCATTTCAGCCGCTCCAGCCCCTACCCCACCGACAACGCACTGGTGGTGGAGGCGCCGATCTTCCACGTGAACGGCGACGACCCGGAGGCCGTGGTGCACGCCGCCAAGGTCGCAACCGAGTTCCGCCAGAAGTTCAAAAAAGACGTCGTGATCGACATCTTCTGCTACCGCCGGTTCGGGCATAACGAGGGCGATGAGCCCATGTTCACCAACCCGGTGATGTACAAGAAAATCAAGAAGCAGAAGACAACGCTGACCCTTTATACCGAGCGTCTTGTGGCCGATGACCTGATCCCCGAGGGCGAGATCGAGGATATGAAGGCCGCCTTCCAGATCAAGATGAACGACGAGTTCGAGGCCGGGAAGGACTACAAGCCGAATAAGGCCGATTGGCTGGATGGCAAATGGTCCCACCTTGAGCGCCGCGATGGCGAATATGAGCGTGGCCAGACCGCAATTCCGGCTGAAACGATGGCCGAGGTCGGGGGCGCGCTGACATCCACGCCCGAGGGCTTCCCCCTGCACCGGACCGTGCAGCGGCTGATGGAGTCCAAAAAGACGATGTTCGCCGAGGGCAGGGGGTTTGACTGGGCCACGGCGGAGGCGCTCGCCTTCGGCTCTCTGCTGACCGAGGGCTACAAGGTGCGCCTTGCGGGGCAAGACAGCACGCGCGGCACGTTCAGCCAGCGCCATTCGGGCCTCGTGAACCAGGAAACCGAAGAGCGGTACTACCCGCTCAACAACATCCGCCCAGGACAGGCGCAGTACGAGGTCATCGACAGCGCGCTGTCCGAATACGCGGTGCTGGGCTTTGAATATGGCTATTCGCTCGCGGAGCCGAACGCGCTGACCATGTGGGAGGCGCAGTTTGGCGATTTTGCCAACGGCGCCCAGATCATGTTCGACCAGTTCATCAGCTCGGGCGAATCCAAGTGGCTGCGCATGTCCGGTCTCGTCTGTCTGCTGCCGCATGGCTATGAAGGCCAGGGGCCGGAGCATAGCTCGGCGCGGCTTGAGCGGTTCCTGCAAATGTGCGGCCAGGACAACTGGATTGTCGCCAACTGCTCCACGCCCGCAAACTACTTCCACATCCTGCGCCGCCAGCTGCACCGGGATTTCCGCAAGCCGCTGATCCTGATGACGCCCAAGTCGCTTCTGCGCCACAAGCTGGCCGTCTCGAAGGCGGAGGAGTTCACGGATGGCTCGTCCTTCCACCGCGTCCTCTGGGACGACGCGCAGCAGGGCAATTCCGACACGACGCTGGCGGCAGATGACAAGATCAAGCGCGTCGTGATGTGTTCAGGCAAGGTCTATTACGACCTGCTCGAAGAGCGCGATGCACGCGGCATCGACGACGTGTACCTACTCAGGATCGAGCAGTTTTACCCCTTCCCGGCGATCAGCCTTGTCAAGGAGCTGGAGCGTTTCCCGCAGGCCGAAATGGTCTGGTGCCAGGAAGAGCCCAAGAACCAGGGCGCCTGGACCTTCATTGAGCCGAACATCGAATGGGTGCTGGGCCGGATTGATGCCGCCCATAAGCGTCCCGTTTACGTCGGCCGCGCCACCAGTGCCTCGCCCGCAACGGGCCTGTCCAGCCAACACAAAGCACAACAAGAGGCGCTCGTGAACGACGCGCTCACCATCGAAGGAAACAAGAAATGACGACCGAAGTGCGCGTGCCCACACTGGGCGAATCCGTGACCGAAGCGACCGTGGCGACCTGGTTCAAGAAGCCCGGCGACGCGGTAGCGGTCGACGAAATGCTGTGCGAGCTGGAGACCGACAAGGTAACCGTCGAGGTGCCCAGCCCCGTGGCTGGCACCCTCGCCGATATCATCGCCGCGGAAGGCGAAACCGTGGGCGTTGATGCGCTTCTGGCCAATATCTCCGAAGGCGGCGAGGCCACGGCGGCCCCGGCGGCCGCAGCCCCGGCAGAGGCGCCTGCCGCCTCCGCTGGCGGGTCGGTTGACGTGATGGTGCCGACGCTGGGTGAGAGCGTGACCGAAGCGACCGTTTCCACATGGTTCAAGGCCGTGGGCGACGCGGTCGCGCAGGACGAAATGCTGTGCGAGCTGGAGACCGATAAGGTCTCCGTCGAGGTGCCTGCCCCTGCTGCGGGCGTGCTGGCCGAGATCACCGCGCCGGAAGGCACCACGGTGGATGCGTCGGCCAAGCTGGCGGTGATCTCTTCCGATGGCAGCGCAGCCGCTCCGGCCCCGGCAGCGGCGCCTGCTGCGGCACCTGCACCCTCCGCGGGCGGCAAAGACGTCGAGGACGCTCCCAGCGCCAAGAAGGCAATGGCCGAGGCGGGCATCAACCGCGATCAGGTCACCGGCTCGGGCCGCGATGGCCGCGTGATGAAAGACGATGTGGCCAAGGCCGTCGCTGCCGCCTCCGCCGCACCGGCCCCCGCCGCAGCGGCTGCCCCGCGCGCCCCGGTGCCCGCAGATGATGCGGCGCGCGAAGAGCGGGTGAAGATGACCCGCCTGCGCCAGACCATAGCCCGCCGCCTCAAGGACGCGCAGAACACCGCCGCGATCCTGACCACCTATAACGAGGTGGATATGACGGAGACGATGGCGCTGCGGAAGGAATACAAGGACCTGTTTGAGAAGAAGCACGGCGTGCGCCTCGGCTTCATGTCCTTCTTCACCAAGGCCTGCGTGCACGCGCTGAAAGAGGTGCCCGAGGTCAACGCAGAGATTGACGGGACAGACATCGTCTACAAGAACTTCGTGCACATGGGCATCGCGGCGGGCACCCCGCAGGGCCTCGTCGTGCCGGTGATCCGCGACGCGCACGCGATGAGCTTTGCACAGATCGAGGCGGCCATTGCCGAAAAAGGCGCCCGCGCCCGCGACGGCAAGCTCTCGATGGCCGAAATGCAGGGCGGCACATTCACGATCTCCAACGGCGGCGTCTACGGCTCGCTCATGTCCTCGCCCATCCTGAACCCCCCGCAATCCGGCATCCTCGGCATGCACAAGATCCAGGACCGCCCGATGGTGATCGGCGGCGAGATCAAGATCCGCCCGATGATGTACCTGGCGCTAAGCTACGACCACCGCATCGTCGACGGCAAAGGCGCGGTGACGTTCCTGGTGCGTGTGAAGGAAGCGCTGGAGGATCCGCGGCGGTTGCTGATGGACCTCTGACCCAAGTGTAGGATGGGCAAAATTGCCCATCCTACCCATAAGGCTGACGATGACCCCTGAACTCACCGCCCTCACCCTCGCCGCTCTGTTGCAGGTCGTTCAGTTCGTCCTGATGTCGATCCCGGCCAATCTTGAGCTTGGCCCGGCCCGCACCCTGACCCCGCGCGACAAAGGCGGGTTGGAGGAACAGTTGAGCCTGCGCACCGCCCGCCTTTACCGCGCGCTGAACAACCACTTTGAGGGCCTGATCCTCTTCACCATTGCTTGCGTCACCGTCACGCTCGGCGAGGCATCCACCTCCTTCACTGCCGCCTGCGCCTACATCTACCTCGCCGCGCGCGTCCTCTACATCCCCGCCTACTACTTCGGCTGGGTGCCGTGGCGCTCCGTCATCTGGGCCACAGGCTTCACCGCAACAACGCTCATGCTGCTCGCCGCGCTCTTATCTTCTCTGTTCTAGAAAATCCCGGGGGTCTGGGGGCTGGCCCCCAGTCCGACCCAAACAAAAGGACCAACAAAATGGCATCTTACGACCTCATCGTTATCGGCTCCGGTCCCGGGGGCTATGTCTGCGCGATCCGCGCGGCGCAGCTGGGCCTGAAAGTGGCTTGCGTCGAAGGGCGCGAGACGCTGGGCGGCACTTGCCTGAACATCGGCTGCATCCCCTCCAAGGCCCTGCTGCACGCGAGCCACATGTTGCACGAGGCGGAGCATAACTTCGCCGCGATGGGCCTGAAGGGCAAAAGCCCCTCGGTCGATTGGGGCCAGATGCAGACCTACAAGACCGACACGATTGGCCAGAACACCAAGGGGATCGAATTCCTGTTCAAGAAGAACAAGGTCGATTGGCTCAAGGGCTGGGGCAGCATCCCGGCAGCGGGTCAGGTAAAGGTTGGCGATGAGGTCCACGAAGCCAAGAACATCATCATCGCGTCCGGTTCCGAGCCCGCCTCCCTGCCGGGTGTCGAAGTGGACGAGGAGATCGTCGTGACCTCCACCGGCGCACTGAGCCTGAAAAAGGTGCCGAAAAAGCTCGTCGTGATCGGCGCGGGCGTGATTGGGCTGGAGCTGGGTTCCGTCTACAAGCGGCTGGGCAGCGAGGTCACGGTGATCGAATTCCTCGACGACATCACCCCTGGCATGGACATGGAAATCGCCAAGCAATTCCAGAAGCTGCTGAAAAAGCAGGGGCTGGAGTTCATCATGGGCGCCGCCGTGCAAAAGACGGAAAGCAGCAAGACCAAGGCGAAGGTCCATTACAAGCTGCGCAAGGATGACAGCGAACACGTGCTCGACGCGGATGCGGTGCTGGTCGCCACGGGGCGCAAGCCCTACACCGACGGGCTGGGCCTTGCCGAACTGGGCGTGGAAATGGAGCCGAGCGGCCAGATCAAGGTGGGCGCGGACTGGCAGACGAGCGTGAAGGGCATCTACGCGATTGGCGATTGCATTAGTGGCCCGATGCTGGCCCACAAGGCCGAAGATGAGGGCATGGCCGCCGCCGAGCAGGTTGCGGGCAAGCATGGCCACGTAGACTACGGCGTGATCCCGGGCGTGATCTACACCCACCCCGAGGTGGCCAATGTGGGCGAGACTGAAGAGAGCCTCAAGGAGGCCGGGCGCGCCTACAAGGTGGGCAAGTTCAGCTTCATGGGCAACGGGCGGGCAAAGGCGAACTTTGCCGCCGATGGCTTCGTGAAGATCCTTGCGGACAAGGCAACGGACCGGATCCTCGGTGCGCATATCATCGGTCCTGCGGCGGGTGATCTGATCCACGAGATCTGCGTGGCGATGGAGTTTGGTGCAAGTGCCGAAGATCTGGCGATGACCTGTCACGCGCACCCGACCTATTCCGAGGCCGTGCGCGAGGCCGCTTTGGCGTGCGGCGATGGTCCGATCCACATGTAACGCGGCGGGCTTTCCGAACGCGGAAAGCCTTCCCCGCACTGCGATCAACCATGAGGCCCCGTTTTCCGCGTCCGGAAAACGGGGCTAGGCGGGTGTGAGCCACGCGTCCAGGTAGGTGCGCAGCCGCGCGTCTCGGCTTTGTTCCTGGTGCAGGGCGCAAAAGGTCAGCGCCATTGCCTGCATCGCGAAGGCTTGCAACCCTTCGGCCATCAATTCGGCCGGGATATCGCGCCGAAACCCATCTGCTGTGAACCATTTGGTTGTCACCGCAAGGTAGCGACCAAAGCTCAGGGAAATCGGGCCAATCTCTGTTACCGCGGCCGCGCCTGAATAGCGCAGGATGATGTCGATCACGTAGCGCTCGGACGTCATGGCGTCATGCAGCGGGGCGAGCGCGGCAATCACACCCGCGGTATCGCGCGGTGCCGGGGCCTCGGCCAGCGCGTCCAGCAGTTGATGCAGTCGCGCGCCAATCAAGTGATCCATCAGCAAATCCTTGTCGCGGAAATGGGCAAAAAACGTGCCCTTCGCGACGCCCGCGCGGCTGACGATGTCTTCGATTCGCATCGCCTCATAGCCGTTCTCCGCCGCAAGCTCCGTTGCAACGGCAAGCAAACGCGCGCGGGTCTCAAGGGTTCGCTTCTGAATTTTTCGCGCCATGTCAGGACTATAGGAGATATTTTGACCGCGGTCAAATTTATATTGACTACGGTCATTTTTTGAAGGATTTAATGACCGTGGTCAATTTTATCCCGGAAAGGAAAATCTCATGACACCCAAACGCATTTTCATCCTGAACGGTCATCCCGGTGAGACGTCCCTCAGCCGCGCGCTGGCGGAGCGCTATGCGGATGCGGCCCGCGCGGCGGGGCACGAGGTGCGCATCGCCCATCTGAGCGATCTCGCGTTCGACATGGATTACGGGCAAGGCGGCTATGCCAATGCCAAGCCGCTTGAGCCGTCACTAGAGGATGTGCTGGGCCAGATCGAATGGTGTTCGCACATGGTCATGACCGCGCCCTTATGGTGGGGCGGGCTGCCGGCCAAGCTGAAGGGGCTGTTTGACCGGGCGCTGCTGCCCGGGCGGGCCTTTGACACGCGCAACCTGAACTTTTTCGGGATGCCCAAGGGGATGCTTGGCGGGCGCTCGGCGCGGGTGATCATGACCTCGGACACCCCGCGCTGGTTCCTGCGGTTTGCCTATGACAGCGCGATCCTGCACCAGCTGCGCGGCCAGATCTTCGGCTTTTGCGGGGTCCGGCCCATGCGCACAACCTGGCTGGCGGGTGCATCGCATCCCAAGGCGCAGGCCGTGGCGAAGTGGTTCACGCAGATGGACCGGTTGGGCGCGAAAGGCGCCTAGCTACCACATGGTCTTGGCGGCGCGGGCGGCCCAGGCGTCATCATACGGCGCGCCGCCCTCTTCGCCGCTGGAGGCTTCGGCCAGCAATGCGCCAACTGTTGGCAGGCCTGCGGCATCATCCCGGCCCCAAAGGCCGGCGCGGATCGTCGCGCGGGCGCATTGGGTGTAGATCTCACCAATGGTGATCACGATGACAGAGCGGGGGTGCCGCCCATCAACCTCAAACCGGCCCGTCATGTCGGGGTCGGTTGTCACCACGCCGGTCCCATTCAGCCGCACCACCCTGTTCGATCCCGGCACCATGAACATCAGCGACAGCCGCCCATCCGCCACGATATTGCGCAGGCTGTCCATCCGGTTGTTCCCGCGCCAGTCGGGCATCAGCAGCGTCCGCGCGTCCAGCGGCGTGACCACCGGGCCGTCATCGCCGCGCGGGCTGCCATCGGTCCCGTCCGGGCCCACAGTCGTCAGGACACAGTAGCGCGACGCGGCGATCCACTTGGCGTAGAGCGGGGTCAGCCTGTGCACCACCTTGCGCAAACTGGCCGCCCCGGGCGTGCCGTAGATATGCTCCAGCTCTGCAATGTCCTTAATGATCTGCATGAAATCCCGCCTCCGCCATCAGGGCATTTGAACGTGCCTCAACCCTTTGCTCCAGCCCTGCCATGAAGCTGTCCCGGTCCTGTCCCGGCGCAACACGTGGCAGGAACTCCACCACCGCCAGCCCGGGATGGCGCATAATGCCGGAGCGGGGCCAGAAGAGGCCCGCATTGGTCGCTGCGGGCACGCAGGGCTGGCCGAGCTGTTCATACAGCACCGCGGTCCCCACTTTGTAGGGCGCCGCCTTGCCGGGGGGCACCCGCGTGCCCTGGCTGTAGATGATCAGCTGGCCGGGCTGGGCGCGGCCTGCCTCCACATCGGCGACCATCTTGGCGATTGCGGCGCCGCGCTTGCCGCGGCTGACCGGCACGCAGCCAAGGCGATAAGCGTAAAGGCCAATTATCGGCGTCCACATCAGCTCGCGCTTCATGATGAATTTGGCGGTCGGCACCGCGCTAAAGATCATCAGGATGTCGAGGAAGCTTTGGTGCTTGGCCGCGATCACCACCTCATCCGTCGGGATGGGCCCGCGGACTTCGGTGCGGACGCCGAGCATCCAGCGCGCTGTCCACATCGCGTAAGCCGCCCAGGTTTTGCACGCCACGCGCGCCCCGCGCGGGGAGGCGATGGCCCAAGGCGCAAAGACAATGCCCCAGATCAGCATCATCACATAGGCCTGCACCATGTGGACCAGCGACAGCAGCCATTGCATCAGGTCAGCTCCTCCAAGGTGCGGCGGGCAGCGGTGGCGGTGGCCAGCAGGGCGACGCAGCCGACAAGCGGCGGGATCAGCAGCGGCGCGGCCCAGCCCCAACCGCTAAGCCGCAAGCCGGTCAGCACGCCCGCCTGCGCACCGCCCCCAGGCAGCAGAGCCACGGCGGCAAGGCCAAGAAGGGCCCCAGCCCCGGCGCCAAGCAGAGCACGCAGAGTAAAGCGGCGGATGAAAGCCTGCGCGATGTAGCGGTCCGTGGCCCCGACGAGGCGCAGCACCGCGATCACCTGCGCGTTCGCGGCCAGCGCGGCCTGCGCGGCCAGGGTGACCATCGCCGCCACCGCCGCCGCAATCAGCCCGAGCGAGAGCCAGCCCAGAACGCGCAGCCGCGCGGCGGCCCGAACCAGAGGCTCACGCCAGCGGCCGTGATCGTCCAGCACAGCGCCCGGCACTTCAGCGGCCAGCCGGTTGCGCAGACCCGCGGCATCAAAGCCCCGGTCCGCGAGAGTGACCTCGATGAGCCGCGGCACCGGCAGGCCCTCCAGCGCGACGCCTTCCCCGAACCACGGGGCCAACAGGGCGGCCTGTTCTTCGTCGCTCAGGGCGCGGGCGGCGTCGACCCCGGCTGTTGTCTCAAGCACACGCAGGGCGGCGGCGGTCTGCGCCGCGCGCTCCTCGGCGGGGGCCGTGATGCGCAAGGTTGCCGTCTGCGCCAGCTCGTCACCCCAGCGCGCGGCGAGGCGGCCAGAGGCGAGCGACAAAGCGAGGGCGAAGACGGCAAGGAAGGCCATCGCCGCCGCAGCAAAGAGCGTCAGCTGCGCGGTGAAGCCCGTGGGCGGCACCACCCGGTCCGCTTGCCGGTCCCCGCGCAAGAGGCCACGCAGCATGCTCAGATCGAATCTCACAGGTCGGCCCCCGCCAGCTGGATGCGCCGGTTCGCGATGCGCAGCACGCGGGCCTGCACCTGCGCCTTGGCCGCGCGGATAAGGCTTAGGTCATGGGTCGCGATCAGGACCGTTTTGCCCATGCGGTTCAGCTCCACCAGCAGGGTCAGCAGGCGCTGCGACATCTCCCAATCGACATTGCCGGTCGGCTCGTCGGCCAGCAAGACGTCAGGCGACAGGATCACCGCGCGGGCCAAAGCGGCGCGTTGCCGTTCGCCGCCCGACAGCTCCGGCGGCAGGGCCGCCGCGCGGGGGGTCAGGCCGACCCAGCCCAGCAGATCGTCCAGGTCGCTGCCCGCGATATCCGCACCCCGGCCCGACACGGTCAGAGGCAGGGCGACATTGTCGGCGACAGGCAGATGGTCGAGGAACTGCACGTCCTGATGCACCACGCCGACCCGGCGGCGCACAACGGCAATGTCGTCGCGGCTGAGGCTGCGCACGTCGGCCCCAAAAAGGCGCACGTAACCCGCGGTGGGCAACAGCGCGCCGTAGCAGAGTTTCAGCAAAGTGGTCTTGCCCGCGCCCGAGGGGCCGGTGAGAAAGTGGAACGAGCCCGCGGCCAGCTTGAGCGACACGTCGCTCAGCAACTCGCCACCGCCATAGCTATAGGCCACATTGTCCAGCTCGATCACGCCTGCCCCCGGCTTGCTTTCCCGGTGTTGTGCCTGAGCCGCAAGCGTTAAGCAATCGGGCAGGGCCGGGGCGCCGCGGGAAGCTTGTGCTTTTCTGAGACCCGGATGAGGGTTAGGGTGTGCAAAACAAAGACGACGAGGCGAATGATGCGGCAGGCAAGTACGAGGGACGCGCGATGCGCCTGATCTGTCCCAATTGCGATGCGCAATACGAGGTTCCGGATGATGTGATCCCGGCCGAAGGGCGGGATGTGCAATGCTCAAACTGTGGGCAAACCTGGTTTCAGCATCACCCGGACAACCCGCCTGAACCCGAACCAGAGCCGGAGCCAGCGCCCGCCGAGGAGCGCGCGGAAGCCGCGCCGGAGCCCGAGACGCCGCACAAGTCGCGCGAGATTGACCCGTCCATTGCCGATATCCTGCGCCAGGAGGCGGAACAGGAACAGCAAGCGCGTGCGGCCGAAGCGCTGGAAAGCCAGCCCGATCTCGGCCTCGATGACATCGCCGAGCCACCCGCGCTGGAGCCTGAGCCTGTGCCTGAACCCGTGGCGCACCAGCCGGACCCGGAGGACGAGACCGAGCGGCGTTCGCGCGAGGCCCGCGCCCGGATGGCACGGATGCGGGGGGAAGAGCCGGACCCGGAGGTGGAGCCTGCCGCTGCAGTGGCCGTGACTGCTGCCGCCACGGCAGGCTCGCGGCGTGACCTTTTGCCCGACATCGAAGAGATCAATTCGACCCTGCGCAGCACGGGCGACCGCAAAGGCGCTGCGGCGCAAAGCGGCGCTCCGGTCGGGGAACCCGTGGTCAAGGCACGCCAACGCAGTTTCCGGCGGGGTTTTGCGACCTCCGTTGTCATCGTCGCTCTGTTGGTCGCGCTCTATGTCGCCACGCCGCGCCTCATCGCGGCCGTTCCAGCGGCTGAACCGGCGCTGACGGCCTATACCGGGCAGGTGGACGCGCTGCGGCTTTGGCTCGATGGACGGGTGACAGCGCTGTTGCAGTGGATGGACAGCGCGTCAGGCGCATAAGTTGTTGCAACGCCGTGCTCGGTCAGGCGCTTCGCGCCTTCCTCGCTCTGGATGCGCGCGAAGAGGGCCCGCAGGGACCGACTGAGCGCCCGCCTCAGAACCGATCCAGCAGGCGACCCAGGTAATCCAACTCAACCTCCGGGCGTTCGCCCTCTCCGGCACGGCGACGGATTTCGTCAAGAAGGTCTTGCGCACGGCGGTAGACGTCATCGCCTTGCAGGTAGCCCTGTTCATCCGTGCCGATGCCGCCGCGTGTGCCCGGGCTGCGCCCCAGCGGATCTTGCGCCTGTGCCTGACGGTCCGCCTCGCTTTGGCCTTGACCCGGCTGCTGCTGTTGTTGCTGCTGCGCCATCTGTTCGCCCAGCGCGCGCATCCCTTCGCGCAGCGCTTCCATCGCCTGCGCCTGGTTGTCGATGGCGCCCGCGTTATCGCCCTCGCGCAGGCTGTCCTCGGCCCGGTCCATCGCGCGGCCCGCACGGTCCAGCGCGTCGCGGGCGGCGTCGCCTTCCGGCGTGCCCGCCCCCGGCAGGCTGTCCTGCTGGCGGCGCAGCTCGTCCCTCAGCGCCTGCTGCCGGTCCGCAAGGGAGCCTTGCCCCTGCCCTTCCTGCTGGCCATCGGCGCGCTGATCTCCGGGGCTGCCTTGCTGGCCCTGTTGCTGGCCCTGACCTTGCCCCTGCCCCTCCTGCTGGGCATGTTCCTGCCCGCGCCCCTGCCCGCCATCGCGGCCCTGGTTTTGCTGGGACTGCCCCGCCTGCGCACCCGGATTGAACTGTTCCTGCAAATCGCGGAACGCTTCGTCCGACAGGCCCTGTTGCTCGCGCAGCGTATCGGCGAGGCCGTCCATCGCCTGCTGGCCTTCTGATTGCCCTTCGCCGCCCTGCTGCTGGGTGACGCGCATGTTCTCCATCATCTGCTGCAGCTCTTCGAGCGCCTGCTGCGCCTCGGCCATGCGGCCCTGCTCCATCAGCTCCTGAATCCGGTCCATCATCCGTTGCAGGTCGTCTTGCGTCATTTGCGGGCCTTGCGGCTGCTGGCCCCGTTCGGAGGGATCCTGGTTCTCGCGGTCAAGCTCCGCCTGCCGCGACAGCTGACGCAGGTAGTCTTCGGTTGCGCGGCGCAGGTCTTCCATCAGCTGGGCGATTTCCTCGTCCGAGGCGCCTTCGCGCATCGCCTGCTCCAGCCGCTCCTGCGCCTCGCGCATCCGCTCCAGTGCGTCGGCAAGATCGCCCTCCTCGATCTGGATCGCGAGATCCCAGAGGTTGCGGGCGATGTCCTGCTGTTGTTCATCGGTCATGCCATAGGAGGCGAGCGTCTCCATCCGGCGGATCTCGCGGAAAAGGCGCAGGCGCACAGTTTCCTTGCGGAAGACCTCATCGGGATCGAAGCTGACCGCGCGCAGAATCTGCGCCGCGCGTTTCGCGTTGCTGCGGGACCACATCAGGTCGCGCCGCTGCTCGGCGATGGCCGCGGCGAGCGGGTCAAAAAAGCGGCGGCCCGGAAGTGTCATCTCAAACGGGGCGGACAAGCCCTGCTGCTCGGCCGCATCCAGCACCGACAGCGTCACGGTCACGGGCAGGTTGGCCCAAGGGTGTTCGGAGAAATCCTCGATCAGGTTTTCCTCGAACGCGTCGCGCCCGCCGGTGAAGGGCATCGGCAGCGGCACCGCCAGCACGGGGCGCGGTTCGGGGTCTGCGGCCAGACCGTGGCGACGGTCCACGCGGGTCAGGTCGATCTCGAAAACCGCCTCGCCCGCCTCGACGCCGTAATCATCTGTTGCCGTGAACGGCAGCGTCATTTCGCCCAGCGCGGTGGCAGAAGGCGTGTTCAACACCTGCACGGAGGGCGCGTCGTCGGGGATCAACGCCACGTCCCAGGTGCGCCCGCCCGGCCCGTCGATGGTGATGGTTCCGTCTTGCACCACAACGAAGTCTTGCGCGGCATCAGAGGCGGCTGGGACGTCGCTCGTCCGGGCCGAGACGGTTTCGGACACGGTCAGCGCACCGACCTCACCGTAAAGGCGCAGCGTGATCAGCGCGCCCTCGGGCACGCGCAGCGCGCCTTCGGGGATGTCAGCGAGGTAAATGGTGGGCCGGTTCGTGTAGCGTGGGCTTTCGGCCCAGCCTTCCCATGTTGGCCCGCTCGCCAGCGCCTCGCCCCCCGCGGTCATGTCTGCAACAGAGCCGACGCGCCAGATGGAGCCGAAGATGAGCGCCACAGCAAAAAGCAGCAGCGCCGCGTAGCGCAGCGCGTAGGGGTCGCGGGCGGAGGTGCGCAAATCGCCCGGAACTGCTTTGGCTGTCGCCGCGCGGTCCAGCATCCGGGCCTTGTGCGCCTTCCACACGGCCTCTGCCGCCGGATCGCCCTCGCCAATCGCCTGACTGTCCAGCAGTGCGGTCAGCGGACGTCCGGGCAACGACTCGTCAAGCCGCGCGATGGCCTCGGTCTTGTTCGGCAGGCGAAAGGTCCGCAGACCGTAGGCCAGCGCCGCAAAGGCGCCCAGCGCGGCGATCACGCCGCCGATCCACACGGCTTCAACCGCGACCAGGTCCTGCAGGCCCAGCATCAGCGCACCCAGCACCGCAAGGCATATCGCCAGCAATGGCCAGAGCGCCCGGGTCAGCCGTTCGGCAAGAAGCCCCGCCCATGTGAGGCGCAGCGCGCCGCGTGTCCCGCGCAGGCGGGTGTGGAGATCATCCTTGGTCATGCGCACTCCCGAAGGGTCAGAGCCATGTTGGGATGGTATCTCGATTTATGATCTCGTCAAAGGTCGGGCGTGCGCGGATCACCGCGTATTGATCGCCGTGCACCAAAACCTCCGGAATAAGAGGCCGTGTGTTGTACTCGCTGGACATCACGGCGCCATAAGCCCCGGCGGAGCGGAAGGCGACGAGGTCGCCCGCGCCAAGCGCGGGCATCATGCGCTGTTTGGCAAAGGTATCCCCCGATTCGCAGACCGGGCCGACCACGTCGTAAGGGGTCTGTTCGGCGCCGGGTGCAGGCTCCATGATGGGCACGATGTCGTGATGCGCCTCGTACATCGCGGGGCGGATCAGGTCGTTCATGGCCCCGTCGAGGATCAGGAAATCGCGCCCTTCGCCGGATTTGACGTAGATGACCTTTGACACCATCAGCCCCGCATTGCCCGCGATCAGGCGCCCCGGCTCGATCTCGATCTCGCAGCCGAGATGGCCAACCGTGCGTTCAATCAGCGCGCCATAGTCAGTGGGCAGCGGCGGGGTCTCATTCGAGCGGGTATAGGGTATACCCAGCCCGCCACCGAGGTCGAGGCGACGGATGTCGTGGCCATCGGCGCGCAGGGTTTCGGTCAGCTCTGCAACCTTGCGGTAGGCGAGCTCGTACGGGGCCAGTTCGGTCAGCTGAGAGCCGATATGCACGTCTATGCCCACCACTTGGAGGCTTGGGAGCGCAGCCGCCATCGCATAAACCTCGCGGGCGCGGGCAATGGGGATGCCGAACTTGTTCTCGGACTTGCCGGTGGCGATCTTGGCATGGGTCTTGGCGTCGACGTCCGGGTTGATGCGGATGGTGATGGGCGCGGTCTTGCCCATCTCGCGCGCGACAGCCGACAGCACCTGCATCTCCGGCTCGCTCTCGACGTTGAACTGGCGGATGCCGCCACGCAGGGCTTGGCGGATTTCATCCGCGGTTTTGCCCACGCCGGAAAAAACGATCTTGTCCCCCGGCACGCCCGCGGCTTTCGCCCGCGCATATTCCCCGCCTGACACCACATCCATGCCCGCACCCGCCTGCGCGAGCGTCTTGAGGATCGCCTGGTTGGAGGCGGCCTTCATCGCGTAGCAGATCAGGTGGTCCTTGGCCCAGCCCAGCGCCTCGTCCAGCACCTGGTAGTGCCGCAAAAGCGTGGCGGTGGAGTAGACGTAGAACGGCGTGCCGACCGCCGCTGCGATCTCGGGCAGGGGCACGTCCTCGGCGTGCAGAACGCCGTTTTGGTAGGTGAAATGGTCCATGACGGCGCAGGTAGAGCAGTGGGGGGGCCAGTGCAATGCGGCGAGGTGCGATGGGCAGGATTGCCCATCCTACGCCTTACCGCACCTTGCGCCCCTTCGCCCGCTCGCGCGCCTTAAAGGTCGCAACCTTGCCGTCGAGGATCGCGCGGCTTTGCGCGGCGGCGGCGTCAAGCTGGGGGGCGAGGTCCCCATTCAGGATGCCGCGGCCCGTCGCCAGCTGGTAAAGCGCATGGAACGGGTTGTCGTTGCATTCGATGATCACCGGGCCATCCGCACCCACGGCAATGTCCCAGCCGACGATGCCAAATTCGGGGAACAGCATGTGGCCCTCGGTTGCGACCTTCTGAATGGCGTCCCAATGCGGCACTTCCAGCCCGGCAAAGGGGATGTTCGAAACCGGGTGCGCGTCCAGCCATTCCGCGGCCAGCCCGGTACCCTTCTTGCAGCGTATGACGCTGCCGTCCTGCACTTCGGCCACCATAGACCCCGCTTGCCAGAAATTGTCGGACATGGCGGAGGGTGAGGGGACTTTCCAAACGGTGTAAAGCGGGCGCGCGCCGTTCGCATCTCGGATGGTGACCACGCGCATCGTGCCCACGGCAGGGCCGGTCACAGCGGTCAGGGCCGGGTGCTGGGCCACGGCTGATTGCAGGATGAAGCCTTCCGGGTAATCCTCCACCACCTCGGCGGCAAAACCATTGAGGTCAACGCTGCGGCCATTGCCCAGGGTCAGCGTCTCCCCATCCCGCCCCGTGATCAATGCAGAGCCGACCGAGGCTGCCCCTTCGCAGGGTTTGACAAAGAGGGGGTAGGCCGCGTCCGATTTGAGGAAGTTCTCCACCGCCGCCGCGCCCCGCAGGGTGCGCAGGGAGCCAAAATGGCGCGTGCGGTGCACCACGGCCTGAGTCTGCGTTGTCGGCAGACCCAGCTGCTGCAAAAGCGCGGTATACATCACCTTGTCACGCAGAAAGGCGCGCGTTTCCGTCAGCTTGGGCGGCGAGAGGCGCTGGTTGATCTCAAAGCTGCCGATGCGGCCGACATAGGTCTTTTTCTCGTCCATCGGCATCGCCGGGTCAAAGACGCCCGTGGCGTGGTATTCATGGCTGTCCAGCTTTCCCGCGCCGCGCTTCAGCGTCCACATCTCGCGCATTTGCCGGAAGGGAGAGACGCCATGCTGCTTTGCCACCTCGACCATCGTCTGCGCGGCGACGGGCGCGGGATCGCGGGGCGCGGCAAGGAGCGCTTTGGCGGGGAGGGCCTGGTCCATTGGTTGTTTCTCCGTGCAGGTTTGTTTCGCTTTGTGGGGGGTATTGCACGGGAATTTGGCAACAATGGGGCGACACTGCGTGTTGCAACGCCGGGGGCGAGGGGCCAGCCCCTCGCGCTCCCCGGAATATTTTTGGCCAGAAGAAGGAAGGCGCAGTGCGCGAGGTCAGCGGACCGGGGCGCTGCGCAGGAAGAGGTAGAGCGGCAGGCCGCAGCTGACGCCGATGCAGAAGGTGGCGGGGATGGCGATCAGGGCGATCCAGTTTCGGCGCGTGGCGACCTCCGCGATGATCCAGATGGTGAGCGCGGCAGCCGCGACGGTCAGGTCCCAGACAAGGCCCGATGTCGCGTCATTTACGTGCCATGCGTCGACCATCGCCATGATCGACCAGCCGTTTTCCTGAAACCAGCTGACGAAATAGTACATCGGGTGGATCGTGCCCCAGATGGCGAGGGCAAGGTACAAGATGCGCAGGGGGGACATGGGATGCTCCGGAGTGGTGTCTGCGTTCATATGGCGCGCGGGCCGCTCAGGGCGAGGGCAAACCGGGGTCCGAAGCGATCAGGGCCGGGTGCCGGGCGATCTGCTGCCACCATGCCCAGAGCGCCTTGTGGTGGGTGAGCTGTTCTGCCGCCGCTTGATGCACAGTGAAGGCGGCCATCATCGGCGCGAGGTGGATATCGGCGCGGGTCAGTGGGCCGGTCAGCACCTCACCAGTCTGGGCGAGGTCGTTCAGCGCGGCGAGGACGGGCGCGCTGGCTGCAAGACCATCCGCGATCTCTTGTGGGTCGCCCCCAAGCCCCAGCGCGGGGCGGAAGACGGCATGGGCGAAGACCTGCCGCACCATCGGGCGGTAGCCGTAGCTGTCGACAACCGCGATAACCTGCGCGGCACGGGCCTGTGCGGAGGGCGCCTGCGGCATGAGCGGTGGGCCGTCAAAGGCGGCGTCGATATAGGTGGTGATCGCCGCAGTCTCGTAGACCCGCAGCGTCCCGTGTTCGAGGATCGGCACGCGGGCAAAAGGGTGGCCTGCAGCGATCACGGCGGCAGGATCGGCAAAAGGGTCCACGTCGACTTCGGTGAAGGGAACCGCTTTCGCCGCCAAAGCCAGCCGCGCAATGCGGGTGTAGACGGAATATCGGTATCCGTGAAGGGTGACGCTGGCGGAGATCAGAACAGCCCGAGGTTAATCGTGAACGCGCCAGTGCGGATGCGGGCATTTGCGCCTGCGCTCACGCCGCTGTCCGTTACGGTGATGCTTGTCCCCACCGCAGGTTGGACCGGTTCGCCATCCGCGCCGCAAGCGGCCAGCGCAGCAAGGGCAAGCATCGCAAGGATGCGCGTCATGCAAGTATCTCCTTCCACCGGGCGATCTGGGCGCGGACCTGCGCGGGCGCGGTTCCGCCGTAAGATGTGCGGGAGTTTACCGAGTTTTCCACGCCAAGCACGGTGAAAATGTCCGCTGTGATCCCGGCGTGTTCGGCCTGCATGTCCTCGAGCGTGAGGTCCGGCAGATCGACGCTGCGGCTTTCGGCTTTGGCGACCAGGCTGCCGGTGATGTGGTGCGCGTCGCGGAAGGGCAGGCCCAGCACGCGCACGAGCCAGTCGGCGAGGTCCGTCGCGGTGGAAAAACCGGAGCCTGCGGCGGCGGCGAGGCTTTCGCGATTGCCGGTCATATCACGCACCATCCCTTCCATCGCGGCGAGCGCCAGCATCAGGTTGTCGGCGGCGTCAAAGACCTGTTCCTTGTCCTCCTGCATGTCCTTGGAATAGGCGAGCGGCAGGCCTTTCATCACCATCATCAGCGCCGTGTTCGCGCCAAAAATGCGCCCGACCTTGGCGCGGATCAGCTCCGCGGCATCCGGGTTTTTCTTCTGCGGCATGATGGACGAGCCGGTCGAGAACCGATCCGACAAGGTCACGAAACGGAACTGAGCCGAGGACCAGATGACAAGCTCTTCGGCGAAGCGGGACAGGTGCATGGCGCAGATGCTTGCGGCGCCAAGGAATTCCAATGCGAAATCCCGTTCCGACACCGCATCCAGCGAGTTGGCCGCAGGGCGGTCAAAGCCGAGCGCCTTTGCGGTGGCGTCCCGGTCGATGGGGAAGGACGTGCCGGCCAGCGCGGCGGCGCCCAGCGGGCTTTCGTTCATGCGTTTGCGCGCGTCGCGGATGCGGCTAAGGTCACGGCCAAACATCTCCACATAGGCCATCATGTGATGGCCCCATGTCACGGGCTGCGCGGTTTGCAGGTGGGTGAAACCGGGCATGACCCAGTCCGCGCCCGCCTCTGCCTGCGCCACAAGCGCACGGATCAGGGCCACCAGACCGGCATCCGCCGCATCCAGCTGGTCCCGGACCCACAGCTTGAAATCGGTCGCGACCTGGTCGTTGCGGCTGCGGCCCGTGTGCAAGCGGCCTGCGGGTTCGCCGATGATTTCCTTCAGGCGGGCCTCCACGTTCATGTGGATGTCCTCAAGCGCGGCGGAAAAGGCAAATTCCCCTGCCTCGATTTCTGACAGTATAGTGAGCAAGCCTTCCCGGATCGCTGCGGCGTCGGTATCTGTGATGATGCCTTGCGCGGCGAGCATCGCGGCGTGGGCGCGCGAGCCTGCGATGTCCTGGGCCGCCATGCGCTGGTCAAAGCTGATGGAGGCATTAATTGCCTCCATGATCGCATCGGGACCAGCGGCAAAGCGGCCGCCCCACATCTTGTTCGCGTCTTGTGTCATGCTGCCTCAAGCCCTCGGAGGGGAAATGAAAACTCTGGTCGCCGCTCTCTTAACCGCGCTTGCCATCGGTGCAAACCCCGCCGCCGCCCAAGGCATCGCCGACCTGCGCGACGGGGACATGCGCAAGCTGGTCGTGCACAGCGCGCCCGAGGCCGTGTCGACGGTTCCGTTCCAGACCGCGGATGGCGCGGCGACGCTGGCCGACTGGCAGGGCAAGGTGGTTTTGCTGAACTTCTGGGCCACGTGGTGCGCGCCCTGCCGGCACGAGATGCCGATGCTGGCAGAACTGCAGGCCGAATTTGGCGGCGACGCGTTCGAGGTCGTCACCGTCGCCGTCGGGCCGCACAACCCAGTTGGCATCCGGAAGTTTTTCGAGGACATCGGGGTCGACAATCTGCCCCGCCACCAGGACCCGCGGCAGCGGCTCGCGCAAGACATGGGCGTCTTTGGCCTGCCGATCACGGTCTTGATCAATGCAGAGGGCCGGGAAATCGCGCGGCTGCGGGGCGATGCGGACTGGGCGTCGGAAAGCGCCAAGGCGATTATTTCGCTTCTGACACAAAACGGTAGCTGACGCGCGATTGCCGGGGCTGCCGAACATGTCTAGCGTCGCAGAGGTACGATCTGACGACGCGACATGCCCCTTACCCATCGGTCCGTTCCGGGCTTTGATCTTTTCCACGTGGTTTATTCGGGCGCGGTCGACTTGCGTGACGTGCTGCGCTTTTTCGATGTTTTTGAGCAGGACTTCGTCGCCCATCCGAACCGAAACGAGCTGTGCGATGCGCAAGCATTGGAGAGGGTCAACCTGACCCGCCACGAGTTGGACGACCTGCTTTCGCTGATGGTGGGGATTTACCGGCGCAATGGCTGTGTGAAGCGCATCGCCTTTGTAACGGGCGGCGGACCGGGGGCCCTGATCCTCGACCAAGTCGTAACGCGCTTTGCTGCGGAGTTGCCGGAGGTCAAGGCCGCGACGTTTTTTGCTTATGACGAAGCCCTGCGCCATCTTGCGCTGCCGCCGCGGTTTGACCTGGGGCGGGTGCCAAACTGACGCAACGCCACTTCTTGACCCCGTGCAGGCGCGCTTGGTTTTCTGGAGGGCAAGGGAGGCGTGCAATGCCGCTGGAGATTTTGGTGATCCTCGTCGTGGGCGGAATCGCGGGCATCGCATTAGCGCTGCATCTTGCGGGGCTAAGTGCGGTGCCGCAGTTCGACGCGGGCGCGGCGCGGGCGGCGTGGCTGCGGGCCTTTCCGGAGGATACGGTGACGGATGCCGCCCCCAGCCGCGAGGGACGTGCCGCGCGGATTGAGGCCGCATCGGGCCGGGGCATCGTCTGGCGCATGGGCGCGGACAGCGTGGCGCGCCATATCCGCGGCGCGCGCGCCGCTCCGCGCAAGGGCGGGCTGGAGCTGCGGCTCGCCGATCCCGGCGCGCCGCGTGTGCGCCTTGCGTTGACCGCAGATGAGGTGCGCGCCTGGACGCGCTGGATAGAGGAGGCCGGGACATGAGCTTTCCCGATGTTGTGCAACTGGCGGTGCCGTTTTTCATCGCCGCCATTGCGATCGAGTTGACGTGGATCCTCTGGAAAGGCCGCGGCGGGCGGTACGAGACGCGCGATGCGGTCACATCGTTGATCATGGGGGCGGGCAATGTCGCCTCCACCATCCTTCTGGGCTTTATCGCGTGGGGCTTTTTCATGTGGCTCTGGGCGGTGACCCCGTTTGATCTGGGATCGAGCCTCTGGGTGGTTCTACTGTGCTTCGTGCTCGACGATCTGCGCTATTACTGGGTGCATCGGCTGGGCCACAGGGTGCGCTGGGTCTGGGCCAGCCACGTGAACCACCACTCGTCCCAGCACTACAATCTGACGACGGCCTTGCGGCAAACATGGACCTATACGTTCACCTTCATGATGGTGGTGCGCGCGCCGCTGATCCTGGTGGGGTTTCACCCCGCGATGGTCGTGTTCGTGGGCGGGCTGAACCTTGTCTACCAGTTCTGGATCCACACCGAAGCGATCGGGAAAATGCCGCGCTGGTTCGAGGCGATCATGAACACGCCCTCGCACCACCGGGTCCATCACGGGCGCAATGCGCGTTACCTGGATGCGAATTACGCAGGCGTGTTCATCATCTGGGACAAGCTCTTTGGCACCTTCGTGCCGGAGCTTGAGAGCGAAAAGCCCGATTACGGGCTGGTGCAGAATATCGGCACGTTCAACCCGATCCGGGTCGCTTTCCATGAATGGGTTGCGCTGTTCCGCGACATGTTCCGCCCCGGTCTCAGCCTGCGCCAGCGGTTGATGTACGCCGTCGCCCCGCCGGGGTGGAGCCATGATGGCGCGCGGGACACCTCAGAAGTGATCAAGGCCAAACACCTCGCCCGCCACCCCGAGGACGCGGGCACGCCCGGATTCGAGGGCCGCAGCACGGGCTAAAGGGGGCGGCGGCAGGGCCCTCTCCATCGCTCATCGCTCTTACGACGCGTGCCGCAGGATCGCCGCCTCTGGCGCGGATAGGTTGCGGCGCGCATAGCTGCCGTAGCGGTGCGGATCGTGTTCGAGTGCCGGGTGCATGTCCAGAAGACGGGCGCGGTCCTCCTCCGACAGGGTCGACAGGGCCGCGTTTGCGGGGTGGAAGCTTTCGGTTTCCACGCCATTGGCCCAGATCACCTCGTGGCGGGGCAGCAGCAGGTGAATATAAGTCACCTCCCGCACCTTCAGATCAACGGCGATGTTTGTGCCGTCGATCAGGTCCTTGGCCGCGACCAGAACCTCGGGCTCGTTGAACAGATCGCGCGCAATGTCGCCCTTGACCAGCATCCGATGCTCGGGCGAGACCAGCAGGCTTTCATCCGGCCGATCGCCCCCCAGCGCATGGGCTTCGATGCGCACGGGCCGCAGGGCGGGCATCGCGAAAAGGCGCGCGCCGGTCATGCGGCGGCTGCCAATCCATTCGATGGGCTGTGCGCCGCTGTCCTTTGTGATCACGCGGCTGCCCGCTTCAAGCTCTTCGATCGGGCGCAGCCCGTCCGGCGTCGCGATGCGCGTGCCTGGGGTGAAACAGATCACCCCGCCGCTTTCCGGGCCGGTTGAACCGCGCTGCACCGGGCCAAGCGAATGGTGCACGACCCACAGGTCCTTGCCGCGCGGCGGCATCCCGTCATGGAACATCAGCAGCGGTGGCTTGCCCCTGCCGACCTCGATCAGCGTCACCGTGATGCTTTGCGCGCCGTCGGTTACCACAAAAGCGCTGTCGGGCATCTCAGGCCCTGGCGGGACGTTTGGTGCGTCCGCTGTTCCATCAAGTGCTGCGCCGACCAGCTTGCGCACATTGCGCGCCGCCCGGCGGCGCAGTGTCTCTGCCCCATCCGCCTCTTCCAGCCGCCAGACATCGGACGGGCCATCGACCCGCACGGCATCGCCGCGCCAGGCCCATGCAGCACCCACGCTTAGCGCGCTTATCGGTGCAGCTTCGAGACCGTCTAGTTCTGTTTGCGACCAGGAGATGACAAACGTGCCACGAAAGCCCGTTTTCATTGCCTGTCTGCCTGCCTCATTTTTTTATTGCTTAAAGGTTAACAAAACCGAATCACCCGCGGAAGACACAAATTGTGTCTATTTGCAGTTGAATATTTTAGAATTGCACGCGTAGGTTGAAAGAACCTGTCAACTGCCCCTCGGGCTGGTCTTCGAACTCTTCGCTCAGCCATGTCAGCCCGTAAAAACCCCGCGCCCCGCTTTGTGTTTGCCATTGCACGCCTGCGCGCAGACGGGTGCGGGTGTTTTCGGGCGCAGGGCCGGTGTCTGTAGGCAGGAAAACGGAGCTGCCCACATAAGCGATATCCCCGCCAAGGATCCACCGCGTTCCGGCCCCTTTCGCGTGCACCGCTGCGTAGCGCTGTCCGGTCACGGTATCGCGCACCCGCAGGCCCGCCTGCCCCAGCCCGCCAAAGCTTAGATCAGCGCCTGCGCGCAGCAGCGTTTCCGCCCCCGCGCGAACCTCGGCAAAAGGGCGCAGGGCAACAGCGCCCAGGCCGAAGTTATGCGCCGCCTCGGCCACGAGGGTCGGGCGCACCGCATTGCCGATCTGGTTTGCACGCACCGTGTCCGAAGGCTGCGTGATGTTCAGAAAGTCGTGAAAGCCTGCGTGCAGCCCGTCGAGCCCCGTGTTCGGCCCGACAAAGACCAGATCACCGCCAAGGCTGAATTCGGCATCGCCGCGCAGCCAATGCGTGTGCAGCCCCGCGCTCAGCGCCCCGGCATAACGCCTGTCGCCCGGCGCCGGGTTCCTTAGCCGCGCGGGCGCGATGGACTGACCGCCAAGGCGCAGCTCCAACAGCGTAAACGGGGCCGATGGCACGCCCCCCTCCGGCCCCCAAACGCGGCTGCCCTGGATGGAGCCGGTTTGCCAACGGTCCCGGCCGTCACCGAGGAAATCATTGGTGATCAGCGCGCCATAGCCCAGCAGAACCCGATCTTGCGCGGCGGCGGGGACGCACAGCTGGCAGGTGATGGCAAGCGCCAAAAGGAGCAAACGGTGCATGATGCGGTCCCGAACCTGTGTGCCCCCCGGCCCGGTATCGGTAACGTGCGGCTGGTTGGAGGCCAAGCGGTTTGGATTGATGCGGGGCGAGGCGTGACTCGAAAGCCGCACTTGTGGGATGCAGGTCAGCGCCCGGAAGGATCAACCCAGTGGCTGAGCCCGCCGCTCCGCAACACGTTCCTTTCCGCCGAACGCCCCCGCAGGCGCGGTGACATTCACCGTGCCACCCGTCGTCCCCGCGTGCGCGGTGACGGGTCTCTTGCGCCTGGAAGAATTAACCGAGTGGCTGAACATGCCGCTGCGCGACACGTTCCTTGCCACCCGTCGTCCCCGCCTTCGCGGTGACGACGTTAGCCGCATTTTGAGAACCCGCAAGACGTGCAGGTCATGCACCCTTCGACCATCTGCAACGTGTACTGCCCGCAATTCGGGCAGGCGGCGCCGCGATTTTCCTCAAGCCCGACCACCTGCGCCTGGGGGTCGGATTTCAGGCCCATCCCCTCCCCTTCCAGAAAGCCGATCTCGATCATGTGCTGTTCGATCACACCGCCAATGGCCGCGAGGATCGAGGGGATGTATTTGCCCTGCATCCACGCCCCGCCGCGCGGGTCGAACACGGCCTTCAGCTCTTCGACAACAAATGACACATCGCCCCCGCGCCGAAACACCGCAGAGATCATCCGCGTGAGCGCCACGGTCCAGGCGAAATGCTCCATATTCTTGGAATTGATAAACACCTCGAACGGGCGGCGGTGCCCGCCAATGACCAGATCGTTGATGGTGATGTAGAGCGCGTGTTCGCTGTCCGGCCATTTCACCTTGTAGGTGTTCCCCTCCAGCGTCTGGGGCCGGTCGAGCGGTTCGGACATGTAGATGACGTCGGCCCCGCTATCGACCTGTGGTGCGTCTTCGGAGGCTTCGGATACGCTGAGCACGGAGCCGGTCACGTCATTGGGGCGGTAGGTCGTGCAGCCCTTGCAGCCCTGATCCCAAGCTTGCAGGTAGACGTCCTTGAACGGCTCAAAGTCGATGTCCTCGGGGCAGTTGATCGTCTTGGAGATCGAACTGTCCACCCAGCGCTGCGCCGCGGCCTGCATCCGCACGTGATCTGCGGGCGCAAGGTTCTGCGCGGTCACAAAGTGATCTGGATAAGGCGCATCGCCATGCATCTCGCGCCAAAGCTGGACGGCGTAGTCGACCACCTCTTCTTCGGTCCGGGAGCCGTCCTTTTGCAGCACTTTGCGCGTGTAGGCGTGGGCAAAGACCGGCTCGATGCCACTGCTGACATTACCGGCATAAAGGCTGATCGTGCCGGTGGGCGCGATGGAGGTCAGCAGGGCGTTGCGGATGCCGTGGGTCCGGATTGCCTCGCGCACGTCTTCGTCCATGCCCTGCATCGTGCCGGAGGCCAGGAACGGCTCCGCATCGAAGAGCGGGAAGGCCCCCTTCTCGGCCGCCAGATGCGCCGAGGTCAGATACGCGGCGCGGGCGATCTGGTGCAGCCAGCGGGAGGTCAGACGCGCCGCCTCCTCTGAGCCATAGCGCGATCCGACCATCATCAGCGCATCGGCCAGACCCGTCACGCCCAGACCGATGCGCCGCTTGGCTTGCGCCTCGCGCGCTTGTGCCTCCAGCGGGAACCTGGACGCGTCCACCACGTTGTCCATCATGCGCACGGCGGTCGCGACGAGGTCGGCCAGCGCATCCTCGTCCAGCGCGGCGGCGTCCGCATAGGGGGCGGTGACGAGGCGCGCGAGGTTGATGGAGCCCAAAAGACACGCGCCATAGGGTGGCAGCGGCTGCTCCCCGCAGGGGTTGGTCGCGGAGATGGTCTCGCAATACTGAAGGTTGTTGGCCGCGTTGATCCGGTCGATGAAGATCACCCCCGGTTCGGCGTAGTCATAAGTCGCCTGCATGATCCGGTTCCACAGATCGCGCGCCTGCACGGTCCGGTAAGTCTTGCCGTCAAAGGTCAGACCCCACGGCCCGTCCGCCTTGACCGCGTCCATGAACGGGTCGGTCACAAGGACGCTGAGGTTAAACATGCGCAGGCGGGCAGCGTCGGATTTGGCGGTGATAAAGTCTTCGATGTCCGGGTGATCGCAGCGCATCGTCGCCATCATCGCCCCGCGGCGGCTGCCCGCGGACATGATGGTGCGGCACATCGCGTCCCACACATCCATGAAAGACAGCGGGCCGGACGCGTCGGCGGCCACACCCGACACGGCGGCACCCTTGGGCCGGATGGTGGAGAAATCATAGCCGATCCCGCCGCCCTGCTGCATCGTCAGCGCAGCCTCTTTCAGCATGTCGAAGATGCCGCCCATGCTGTCGGGGATCGTGCCCATGACAAAGCAGTTGAAGAGCGTCACCGAGCGCGCGGTGCCCGCACCCGCGGTGATGCGGCCCGCGGGCAAGAACTTGAAGTCCTCCAGAGCGCTGTAGAAGGTCTTTTCCCACGTCACGGGGTCCTTTTCGACGCGAGCGAGGTCGCGGGCGATGCGGCGCCAGGTGTCCTCTACGGAGCCGTCAATCGACGCGCCATCGGCATCCTTGAACCGGTATTTCATGTCCCAGATCTGCTCCGCGATGGGAGCGGCAAAACGGTCTGTCATGACGTGATTCCCCTGTGTCAGAGGCATGTAAGTGTAGCGGCGGCGTGCGTTTTCCACAACCGATTGCTTTCATCGACGGTCTGACTACCATATGCTGCGTGTTTTGTGGGGGACTCTGTGGATAAGTATATCAATCTGATCAAGCTGAGCGTCGGCAGCGAGAGCGTCGAGGATATCGCCGCGTGGCAAGCCACAAAGCGCGCGCAGACCGCTGACGGCCTGCCCCGGCACATCACCCGCATGTGGCCCAAGCGCGCGGCGGAGATCCTGAACGGCGGGTCGATTTATTGGGTGACGAAGGGTGTCGTATCCTGCCGCCAGCGTATCCTGCGGCTGGACGAAGTGATGGGCAGCGACGGCATCCGCCGCTGCGCCATCGTGTCGGACCCGGCGCTGATCCGGGTGCGCGGCGGGCTCAAAAAGCCGTTCCAGGGCTGGCGGTATCTGCAACCCGAAGATGCCCCGGAAGACCTGCCGGAGGGACGCGAGATGGAAAGCCCGCTGCCTGCAGACCTGGCGCGGGGATTGGCGGAGATCGGGGTGCTTTAGACGAGGCAGAGTTTTCAGAAAACTCTGCAGGATTTTTTGTAGCAAAAAATCAGGCCAGGCGATCGAGCAACGTCCGCAGCGTCTCGCGCTCCGCGTCCTCCAGCGGCGCGGTGCGGGAACGCCAGAGCGTCGCCTGACTGCGCAGGATCAGCCCATCTTCCAGCACGCGCAGGTGATTCGCGGCCAGCGTCTCTCCGCTCGACGTGATATCTGCGATGGCCTCCGCCGTCTCGTTCGCCACCGTGCCTTCGGTCGCGCCCTGGCTGTCGACGATGGCATAGTCGGCCACACCCGCCTCGCGCAGGAACTCCCGCACCAGCCGGTGGTATTTCGTCGCGATGCGGAGCCGGAAGCCGTGGGTGCCGCGGAACTGGGCCGCAACCGCGTCGAGATCGTCAAGCGTTGTCACATCAACCCACGCCTTCGGCACCGCCAGTACCAAATCGGCGTGGCCAAAGCCCATCTCCGCCATCGGCTCGACCTGCTGTTCCCACAACGGCAGCTTGTCCTGAACAAGGTCAGTGCCCGTCACGCCCAGGTGCAGACGCCCCGCGGCCAGCTCACGCGGGACTTCACCGGCACTGACCAGCACAAGGCTCACACCCTCCACCCCCAGCGCGCGGCCCGCATATTCACGGTCGGACCCGGTCCGCTCAAGCGTGACACCGCGGGCGGCGAACCACTGAAAGGTTTTATCCATAAGCCGCCCCTTGGACGGCACGCCCAGCTTGATCGTCATTGGCCCGCCTCCAGGTCGGTCATCAGCCCGGGGCGCAGCACCGCGCCGACCGATGGCACGGCCACATCCCCCAGCCGCGCGGTCAGCGCATCATAGCGCCCGCCGCTGGCAATAGGCGGCAGATCGGGGCGGCTGGCGGCGTGGAAGCCAAAGACAAAGCCGTCGTAATATTCCATCGAGGTACGGCCATAGCTCGCCTCGAAATCGAGCGCCTCCGTATCGATCCCCCGCGCCGCCAGCGCATCCGCACGCGCCGCCAGCCGGTCCACGGCAGTGGCAATCGCGGGCATGTCTATCGCCAGATCGCGCAACCGGCTGAGCGCGTAAGGCACGGTTTCGCGCACATCCAGAAGGGCGGTGATCAGGTCCAGCTCCGTCTCGCTGAGCGGTTGCGCCTGCGCGTCGGCGTGCAGGGTCGTGATGCGCGCGTCAATCTCGCCCAGCGTGCGCAGGCCAATCATGGGCTTGGCCCCGCGCAAGGGCTCGACATCTTCCAGCAGTGCCGCGCGGGCGGGTGGCACCGGGCGGCGGCCTGCAAACCGGTCCAGCAGCGCGCGAAAGCGGCGTGGGCGCCAGATGTGGCGCGCGAGCGCCGCGCGGCGCGCCTCGGTCGTGCGCAGGCCGCCGACTGCGGCCATCAGGATGCCGATATCTCCCGTCGCGGCCCGCAGGTTCAGCGGCGCGGCCACCTCGGCCATCAGGGCAAAGACCTCTGCATCATCCGCCGCGGGGTCGGTGCCGCCCATCAGCTCGAACCCAACCTGAAGGTATTCGCTTGCCCGGTCCGGGTGGTCGTCCTGCCGACGGAACACTTCGCCCGCGTAGGTGTAGCGTGTGGGGTTGGCGCCGCTTTCCATGTGCATTTGCACAACGGGCACCGTGAAGTCCGGGCGCAGCATCTGCTCGCCGCGCACGGCATCGGTGGTGACAAAGGCGCGGGCGCGGATATCCTCGCCATAAAGGTCCAGCAGCGTGCCCGCATCCTGCAGGATCGGCGGTTCGACAACCTGCGCGCCTTGGGCTGCGAAGTGGTCACGCAGCGCGGCAGCGCGGGCGCGGGCGGCTTGGGAAATCATGCGTGGCGCGCGAGGATCTCGCGGACCTTTGCCAGCATCTGATCGCGCGGCACCTCGTATTGGCTGGGGTTTTCGGCCCATTCCTCATGCGTTGCCGTTTCTGCGATCTTGGCGCCTTCGATCAGGTCCTTGATCTGCACGACGCCCTTTTCGTGCTCATCACCGCCCTCGATAATGGCGATGGGCGCGCCGCGCTTGTCGGCGTATTTGAGCTGATTGCCGAAGTTGCGCGGGTTGCCGAGATAAACCTCGGCGCGCAAACCGGCCTGCCGCAGCTCCGCCACCATCGCCTGGTAGTCGGCCATGCGGGCCTTATCCATGACGGTGACGACGATCGGGCCTTGCGCTTCGGTTTTCAGTTGCCCCTTAGAGGCCAGCGCCGCCAGCAGCCGATCCACCCCGATGGAGACGCCCGTTGCCGGCACTTCCTGCCCGGTAAAGCGCTTCACAAGGTCATCATACCGCCCACCGCCCGCAACCGATCCAAACTGCACCGTCTGACCCTTTTCGTTCTGCACGTCGAAGGTCAGTTCCGCCTCGTAGACCGGGCCGGTGTAATAGCCGAGACCGCGCACCACAGAGGGGTCGATGACGATGCGGTCCGCGAAGTAACCTTGCGTCGCTACCAATTCAGCTATTTCCTTTAATTCATCGACACCTTCGTTTCCGATCTTGCTTAATCCGACTAGTTTTCTGAGATATCCACACATCGTGAAGTTGTAAGGCGCAATTACCTTGGTTTTGCCCTCCTCCCCTATCCAATCCAACCCGACGAAATCGGGGTTCGGATTTTCACTTACAACTCTCGTTGCAGAAACAAACGACATTACAATAGCCGCTTGGTGCGTAGTAAGTCCTGCGCCCTCTGCAACGTCGCCGCTGGCATCAACTCGACCGCCAGTAAGCAGTTCCATCACAGCTTCCTCGCCGAGGCGATCCAGCTTATCTATCGCCCGAAGAACTATGCCTCGTTCATTTTCAAAACGACTTGGATCCGCAGCGTCCAGTAAGCCAGCTGCTTCTAAAATACCGTTCAGAACCTTACGGTTGTTGATGCGGATGACATACTGGCCACCAAGACCGACCTCTTCAAGGCAATCGGCGAGCATCGCGCAGATCTCCGCGTCGGCGGCCATCGAAGCCGTACCCACAGTATCTGCATCACATTGATAAAACTGCCGAAACCGCCCAGGCCCCGGCTTTTCATTCCGCCAGACCGGACCCATCGTGTAGCGGCGATAGGGGCTGGGCAGATCGTTCCGGTGCTGGGCATAGACGCGCGCCAGCGGAGCTGTCATGTCGTAGCGCAAGGCGAGCCAGTCGCCGTCTTCCTCCTGCCACGCGAAAACCCCCTCATTCGGGCGGTCCACGTCAGGCAGGAACTTGCCCAGCGCCTCCACCGTCTCCACGGCGGAGGACTCCAGCGCGTCAAATCCGTAGCGGTGATAGACCCCAGCGATCTTCTGCAGCATCTCGGCGCGGGTGGTCACCTCGGCGCCGAAATAGTCGCGAAAGCCCTTGGGCGTCATCGCCTTGGGGCGCGGGGTCTTCTTGGGCTTGGCCATGTCAGGCTCCGGGCAGATAGGTGCGCGCACCGCTTAACGCGGGCGCGGCAGGGGGGCAAGCCGGGGCTTGTGCGCCGAAGCGGTACAGGCCAGATGGAGCGCATGGAAGAGCTTGAAGAAAAGATCGCCTACCTTGAGCGCCACCTAGGCGAGCTGTCAGATGTTGTCGCGCGACAGGCCGGGGAGATCGACGTGCTGACCCGCCGCGTGGCGATGCTGATGCAGCGCGAGGCCGAACGGGAACGCTCGGCGACAGGCGGAGTGGTGCTGGGGGATGAACGCCCGCCGCATTATTGACCGAAGGATAGGCGACAAAGCGGCCCTCCGGGGGAAGTTTTTTGGGAACAGAGAAGTGGGCCGGGTCCACCCCCGGCACATCAGGCCGAGGGCTTCTCCGTTCACGCAGGTTCGCGCTTCCGCTACCCACGCATGGACAGGGTGAAGCCTCTTGGTAAAAAAGGGGTTAACTCAACCTTCTCTGTTCCCAAAAAAACTTTCCCCGAAGGGCCGGGTTGCAACCGGGCCGCCGGTCAGGGCGTCTTGATCACCTTCGCCAACACCGCGCCGTCGTGCAGCAGAATATCCGCCCAGCGCGCGGTGCTTTCGAAACGTTCATAACTGCTAACGAAGACGGTGTTGCGTTCGAGCCGGTCGATGCGCGCGCCGCACGGTTGGCGCCGCGGTGCGCCGCAGATACGGGATTTGATCTGGTCGTAAGACCGGTCTGCCTCAGTATAGCCGTAAGCGCTGGCGGGCAGGACGAAGCGCAGGTTTTCGTAGGTCGACGGTGCGCCGAAAAGCGCGAGTGCTGCGGTGAACTGACGGGGGCAGCCGTCTGCAAAGCCGGTGACGTACCAGGTGCGCGGGGCGGTGCTGCCGGGGTTGCTGTCATAGAGCGTGAAACCCTGGCCGCGTGCGGGGGCCTTTTCGATCTGTTTGCCAAAATCACGGCGGGCGGCATCGCAGACCCGGGCGATCTGTCCGAATGGCAGCATCGTGCCGGGCGGCACATCCAGCTTGTCCGCCGTGCGCGGCGGCAGCGCTTGCACCGGCGCCGCGCCGCTATCGCGGCCCCGCTCGGTGGGTGCAGGGCCGAGGGAGGCAAGCTCGGGGCGCGCGACCCCTCTGTCACCCCCTGCAAAAAGGCCCAGCAGGCCGGCGCGGCGGGTTGGCGTGGGGGGTGTCTCTGGCGCGTCTGCCGGTTGCTCCGCGGTCACGATCACCTCTGCGGGCTCTGTCGTTGCAACGGGTGGCGCCGGAATGTCGGGTTCAGGTTCGGAGAGTGGGCCGCTGCCCGTACCGGTGAACCTTGAGAACAGGCTGCGGCGGGGCGGGGCGTCCGCCCCGGTTTCCGTCTGCTGGATCTGAGCGGCAGGCGCTTGTGCGGTCGCCTCGGAGGGCGCCGCCGCGGTGGCATCCGTACCAGTGGCAAGCTCCGCCGCGGGGGCATCCGTGACAGTGGTAGGCGTCGGCGCGGGTTCGGCCCGGCTTAGCAGACGGGTGAGGAACCCACCCGCGTCGCCCGTCTCTTCCGGTGTGGGCAGCGCGGCGGCGGTCTGGGTTTCGGGCAGGACCAGATCGGTTTCGGACAGGCGTTCGATGCCGCGGCCCGCGTCGCAGGCCGACAGCAGCGCAAAGGCGGCTGGCACAAGTAGGATCGTTCGAAGCATCTGTCCCCTTCCCCTGCCAAACGGCCTAGCGTGCGTTGCGCCCAAAGTCCACATCAGGGCGTCACAGCTCTTCGACGAGGGTGACACCGGGCAATGACTTGAGCGCACCGCGTATCTGGGGCGAGACAGGGAAATCCTGGCCGAGATCCACATCAACCTCGCCGCCCAGCCCGTCGGCCATCAGGCACAGGTGAATGGGGCCACGGGCCGCGCGTGCGCCGGAGGCGGCCGCGCCGTCCAGCACGGTGCGGATGGCGGCAAAGGCCTCTGGTGCGTGGGCAAAGATGCGCAGCCCGCTGGAGCCTGCCTCAATAGCCGCATCGTCTATGGGCGAGAAGCTGTTGGCCAGAAGCTTCAGCTGGTCCGCCTCCATCTCGGCTTTGCATTGCACCGTCACACGCGCCCCGGCCTGCAGGATGTCCTGCGATTTTTCGAGTGTCTCGGAAAAGACCGTGACCTCATAGGCGCCGCTGGGGTCGGACAGGCCGACAAAGGCAAAGCGGTTGCCTTTGGCCGATTTGCGGATCTGCACCGCGGTGACCACGCCGGCCATCTTGGCGATCATCGGCGCGCGTTCGGCCTTAGCGGTCACATCGTCCAGCGTGTGCACGCCCGCGCGTTTCAGCCCGCCCATATAATCATCAAGGGGGTGCCCGGAGAGGTAGAAGCCAACGGCAGCAAATTCCTGCGACAGCCGTTCGGCAAAGGGCCAGTCCTCCACCGGCATCAGGCGGGGTTCGGGCAGATCGTCGCCCGCCTCGCCAAAGAGCGAAACCTGCTTCGAGTTTTTCTGGTCATGGATTGCGGCCGAGTAGGCCACCAGCGCCTCGAGGCTGTCCAGCACCCGGCGGCGGTTGGGGTCGAGCACGTCAAAAGCCCCCGCACGAGCCATCATTTCCAGCGGGCGCTTGCCAATGCGTTTAAGGTCCACCCGGCGGGCGAAATCGAACAGGGTCGTGAAAGGTTTATCGGCACGCGCTTCAGGCCCGCCGGCCTTCATCGCTGAAGAAGCCCCGGGGGGCTGATGAAGCCGCCCTTCGACCACAAGGCGCATAGCTTCCACGCCGACATTCTTCAGCGCGCCCAAGGCATAGACCAGCTTGCCATCCACCACCTTGAACGTCGCGTCGGACCGGTTCACGCAAGGCGGCACCCAGGGCAGGCCAAGGCCCTTGCGGACCTCTTCGAAATAGATCGCGAGCTTGTCGGTGAGGTGGATATCGCAGTTCATCACACCGGCCATGAACTCCACCGGGTGGTTCGCCTTCAGCCACGCCGTCTGGTAGCTGACAACCGCATACGCTGCCGCATGGGACTTGTTGAAGCCGTAATTCGCAAACTTGTCCAGCAGGTTCCAGACCTCGATCGCCTTGGCCTCGTCCACGCCGTTCTTTGCCGCGCCTTCGAGGAATTTCGGGCGCTCGGCATCCATCGCTTCCTGGATTTTCTTGCCCATCGCACGGCGCAGCATGTCTGCACCGCCCAGCGAGTACCCCGCCATCTCTTGTGCGATCTGCATCACCTGTTCCTGGTAAACGATGATGCCTTGCGTCTCGTCCAGGATGTGATCAACCAGCGGGTGCAGCATCTCGCGTTGGGAGATACCGTTCTTGACCTCGCAGAACTTCGGGATGTTCTCCATCGGCCCGGGCCGGTAAAGCGCGACGAGGGCGATAATGTCCTCGATACAGTCCGGCTTCATCCGTTTGAGGGCATCCATCATGCCCGTGCTTTCCACCTGGAACACCGCGATGGTCTTGGCAGCGGCGTAAAGCTTGTAGGACGCCTCATCATCCAGCGGGATCGCGTTTATGTCGTTCTCGGTCCCCGGCTGGGGCACGTAAAGCTCGGTCCCGTCCGCGGCGATGTGCAGGGGCCGGCCCGAAGCGAGGATCTGGTCCACCGCGTTCTGGATTACCGTCAGGGTCTTGAGGCCCAGAAAGTCGAACTTCACCAGCCCCGCCTGTTCGACCCATTTCATGTTGAATTGGGTTGCGGGCATGTCGGAGCGGGGGTCTTGATAAAGCGGCACCAGCGCATCCAGCGGGCGGTCCCCGATCACCACGCCAGCGGCGTGGGTGGAGGCGTTGCGCAAGAGCCCCTCGACCTGCTGGCCATAGGTCAGCAGCCGGTCCACCACCTCTTCGCTGCGCGCCTCCTCGCGCAGGCGCGGCTCATCGGCGAGCGCCTTTTCGATGCTGACAGGTTTGACGCCTTCGACCGGGATCAGTTTCGACAGACGGTCGACCTGACCGTAGGGCATTTGCAGCACCCGCCCGATGTCTCGCACGGCGGCCTTGGACAGCAGCGCGCCGAAGGTGATGATCTGGCCGACCCTGTCGCGGCCGTATTTTTCCTGAACGTAGCGAATGACTTCTTCGCGCCGGTCCATGCAAAAGTCGATGTCGAAGTCGGGCATGGAGACCCGTTCGGGGTTCAGGAACCGTTCGAACAGCAGCGCGTAGCGCAGCGGGTCGAGGTCGGTGATGGTGAGGGCATAAGCGACAAGGCTGCCCGCGCCGGAGCCGCGCCCGGGGCCGACGGGGATGTCCTCATCCTTCGCCCATTTGATGAAATCGGCAACAATCAGGAAGTAGCCGGGAAAGCCCATCCCCTCGATGATATCCAATTCGAAATCGAGGCGTTTCTGGTATTCCTCGACGCTCGCGGCGTGGGGTATGACCTTCAGCCGCTCTTGCAGACCCGCATTGGCCTGACGGCGCAGTTCCTGCACCTCATCATCGGCGAACTTTGGCAAGATCGGGTCGCGGCGATACGCCATGAAGGCACAGCGGCGGGCGATCTCTACCGTGTTGTCCAGCGCTTCGGGCAGGTCGGCAAAGAGCGTCGCCATCTCCGACTGGCTTTTGAAATAGTGCTGGGCGGTCAGGCGGCGGCGCGGTTCCTGCTGATCCACATAGGCGCCCTCGGCGATGCAGATCAGCGCGTCATGCGCCTCGTACATCTCGGATTTGGGAAAATAGACGTCGTTGGTCGCCACCAGCGGCAGGCCCATCGCGTAGGCCATCTCTACATGGCCGCGTTCGGTCAGGCGCTCAGCCTCCGGCAGACCGTCCGGGCCGGGATGGCGTTGCAGCTCGACGTAAAGCCGCTGCGGGAAGATCGCCGCGAGCCGGTCCATCAGCGCCTGCGCGGCGGGGCGTTGGCCCGCTTGCAGCAACATCCCGACGGGGCCGTTTGGCCCGCCGCTTAGGCAAATGAGGTCTTCGGCGTGCTGGGCCAGCTCCTCCAGCGTGACATGCGGCAAGGCGGAGCCGCCCCGCAAGTAAAGGCACGAGTTCAGCTTCATCAGGTTCTCGTACCCGGCCTCCGACTGCGCCAGCAGAACCAGCGGCGCGGGGGCGGCGGGCCGGTCGCCCGGGCGCGTTTCGATAAAGGCGAGGTCCACTTGGCAGCCGATAATCGGCTGCACCCCTGCCCCCGCCATCGCAACCGAAAATTCCAGCGCCGCGAACATGTTGTTCGTATCTGTGAGCGCCAGCGCGGGCATCCCGGCATCCGCCGCGAGTTGCGGCAGCTTCTTCAGCCGCAGCGCCCCTTCGAGCAGCGAGTATTCGGAATGGGTGCGCAGGTGGATGAATCGGGGATTGGCCATGCACCCTACCATATGTCGCCCAGCCCCGCGTGCAACGGGCAGGATGTGTGATGGGGGGCTTTATGGTTAGCCGATTGGAAAAGTATCTTGACTCTCAGCGTTAAGGCTAGATACTTAGCAACATGGCTCACAATCTCAACACGCTCTTCGCAGCCCTCGCCGACCCGACCCGCCGCGCGGTCATCGAGGCGCTGCTGGACGGCCCCGCCCCGGTCAGCGATCTGCACGGGTCCCATGACATGGCCCTGCCCACCTTCCTCAAACATCTCAAGGTGATGGAAGCGGGTGGGCTGGTCACCAGCACCAAGAAAGGCCGGGTGCGCACAGTTGCGCTGCAACCCGACGCGCTGAGCGCCGGGGCGGACTGGCTGAACAAACACAAAGCCATGTGGGACGGGCGGATGGACCGCATCGAAAGGCTCGCGATCCGGCTAGACCGGACAAAATCGTGACAGGGCGCACGGAAAGGACCCGCATCATGACCACCCCCACCGACACAGGCAGCTTCACGCTCAGCCGCACTTTGCCCGTCAGCCCGGACAAGCTTTGGCACCTTGTGACCGACCCGGACATGCGCGACGCCTGGGGCGCGCCCGGGGACGGCATGGTGATGGTGACGGATGTGACGGACTTCACGGTTGGCGGGCTGGAAAAGCACCGCTGCGGGCCCGCGGATAACCCGCATTTCACGGTTGAGACGCGCTGGTACCGGATCGACGGGCCGCAGCACGCGGTCTTTACCGAAACGATCCTCGTCAGCGGGGCCGCGATGGCCACGACGCTGGTGACATACCGCATCGCGCCCGACGCGTCTGGCAGCACCTTGCACGTGACGGTTGCTGTGTCCTCCTTTGACGGGCCAGGCGGGGTTGCGGATGTCGAGGAAGGCTGGACCGGCGGTTTGGCCAATCTGGAAGCACTCGCGGCCCAGCACGCCGCCTGAGCGCACGCACCGCTTGCAAGCGGCGGCGGGCCTTGCCAATCTGGCGCCAAAGCCCGCCTCTCGTCTACGCCGCATCGACGTGAGGCCGAACAGGGCGGAGGTAGCGCGGCGAGGCATATCATGGCTCAGAGGATGGACGTTTCGTTTCATCTCAACGGCGCACCTGTGACGGTAACAGGCGCCGACCCCACCACCACACTTCTGGACTGGCTGCGCGAAGACCGCGGTCTGACCGGCACCAAAGAGGGATGTAACGAGGGCGATTGCGGTGCCTGTTCGGTCATTGTGACGGGGCAGGAGGGCGCGCGGGCGCTGAACGCCTGCATCCTCTTTCTGCCCCAGCTTCAGGGCCGCGCGGTGCGCACGGTCGAAGGCATCGCCGCCCCGGATGGCACGCTGCACCCGGTCCAGCAGGCGATGATCGACCACCACGGTAGCCAATGCGGGTTCTGCACGCCCGGCTTCATCACGACAATGGCCTGCGCGCACCTGAACGGAGAGACGGATTGGAACACCGCACTGGCCGGGAATCTCTGCCGCTGCACCGGCTATGCCCCCATCGTGCGTGCGGCCGAAGCGGCGGCACCGCATCCTGCGCCGGAGCATATGAACGACGCCCCCCTTCTCTGTTCGGAAAAATCCTCGGGGGGTGAGCCGAAGGCGAGGGGGGCAGACAGCCCCCCTTCCGACATCGACAGCCTCGCGCACTGGTACGAACAGCACCCGAACGGCACCCTCATCGCAGGGGCGACCGATGTGGGCCTCTGGGTAACAAAGGAGTTCCGCGATCTCGGCCACGTTGCCTTTCTGGCGCAGGTCGAGGGGCTGGCGGGGGTCCACGTGGGCCCGGACGTGGTGCGCATCGGTGCGGCGACGACGCTGACGGACCTGCGCACGGCTCTTGCCCCGCTGCATCCGGCCTTTGCCGCGCTGATCGACCGCTACGGCTCGGTGCAGGTGCGCAATGCGGCGACGATCGGCGGGAACGTGGCCAATGGCTCGCCCATTGGCGATGGCTCGCCTGCGCTGATCGCCCTGGATGCGACGGTGCATCTGCGCAAAGGCGCGGCAACACGTGCGGTGCCCATCGCGGCGTTCTTCATCGAATACGGCAAGCAAGACCGCGCGCCTGGAGAGTTCATCACGCATCTCACCATACCGCGGGCCGCGGACAAGCTGTCCTGTGACAAGCTTTCAAAGCGGTTTGATCAGGATATCTCCGCGGTGTGCGGGTGCTTCTGGATCGATGTGCAAGACGGCCTCGTGACCGAGGCGCGGCTTGCCTTTGGCGGCATGGCAGGCACGCCGAGACGGGCGGCGGCGGCGGAAGCGGCGCTGCTTGGGCAACCTTGGGAGGACGGCCCGGTGCGCGCGGCGATGGCCGCGTTGGCGCAGGACTTCACGCCGATGGACGACATGCGCGCCTCCGCGGCCTACCGGATGGAGGCGGCGCAAGCGATGCTCTGGCGCCGGTTTGCCGGTTCGGGCGACGTGCGTAGGGTGACACTATGAGCGTCGGGCGCCCCCTGCCCCACGACGCCGCCGCGCTGCATGTCACAGGTGCGGCGCGCTATGTCGATGACATGCCCCTGCCTGCGGGCAGCCTGCACCTTGCCTTTGGGCTGAGCGAGGTGGCGGCAGGACAGATCACCGCGCTCGATCTGGAGGCGGTACGGGACAGCGACGGGGTCGTCGCGGTGCTGACCGCGGCAGATTTGCCCTTTGCCAATGACGTCTCGCCTTCAGCGCATGACGAACCGCTCTTGGCGGAGGGGACCGTGCACTACGTGGGCCAGCCCATCTTCCTGGTGATCGCCACCTCGCACCGGGCCGCCCGCATCGCGGCCCGCAAAGGGCGGGTCGAGGTACAGGCAAAAGCGCCGATTTTCACCGCCGCAGAGGCAGAGGCGGCGGGATCCCGGTTTGAAGACGGCCCGCGCGTCTATGGCCGCGGGGATGTGCAGGCCGCGCTGGCCGCAGCGCCGCACCGTTTGAAGGGCCAGATGCAGATCGGCGGGCAGGAGCATTTCTACCTCGAAGGGCAGGCCGCGCTGGCCGTGCCGGGCGAGGACGGGGACATGCACATCGTCTCCTCCACCCAGCACCCGACGGAGATCCAGCACAAGGTGGCCGAGGCCCTTGGCATCCCGATGCATGGCGTGCGGGTGGAGACGCGGCGCATGGGCGGCGGCTTTGGTGGCA
Organism: Pseudomonadota bacterium; assembly: GCA_039817385.1. Classification (GTDB taxonomy): domain Bacteria; phylum Pseudomonadota; class Alphaproteobacteria; order Rhodobacterales; family Rhodobacteraceae; genus JBCBCP01. Next base: position 287,974 of record JBCBVY010000003.1, read on the forward strand.
AGGAAAGCCAGGGCAACGCGCTCGCCGTGGCCTGCGCCATTGCTGCACGGCACACCGGGCGGGCCTGCAAGATGCGCTATGACCGGGACGATGACATGATCATCACTGGCAAGCGGCATGCGTTCGAGGTCAGCTATGAGGTTGGCTTTGACGGCGCGGGCGTGATCACTGCGCTGGACGTGCGGCACGATGCGCTCTGCGGCTGGGCGCAGGATCTGAGCCTGCCGGTGGCGGACCGGGCAATGCTGCACGCGGATAACGCCTATTGGCTGGAGGCGGTGCGCATCACTTCGCACCGCTGGAAGACCAACCACCAGTCCGCGACCGCCTTTCGCGGCTTTGGCGGCCCACAAGGGATGCTGGGAATGGAGCGGATCATTGACCATGTGGCCCATGCCGCAGGGCGCGACCCGCTGGCCGTGCGCCGCGCGAATTTCTACGGGCGGGGAGATTTTTCGGCGAAAAATCTCAAAGGCGCTGCCCGCCAAGGTCGTTCCACCCTGACGACTGGCTGGGTCACGCCGTACGGGCAAGTTGTGGAGGACTTTGTTCTGGGCGAGATGGTGCCTGCGCTTGAGGCGTCGTCTGGTTACACGGCGCGGCGGGCCGAGATTGCCGCATGGAACGCACGTAATGACGTGATGAAGCGTGGGATCGCGCTGACCCCCGTGAAGTTCGGAATTTCCTTTACCCTCACCCATCTGAACCAGGCCGGGGCATTGGTGCATGTCTATTCGGACGGGTCGATCCATCTGAACCACGGCGGCACGGAGATGGGCCAGGGCCTGTTCCAAAAGGTTGCCCAAGTTGCAGCGTCCCGCTTTGGAGTGGGGCTGGCGGCGGTGAAGATCACCGCAACGGATACGGCGAAAGTGCCGAACACCTCTGCCACAGCGGCATCGTCGGGCTCGGACCTGAACGGGATGGCGGTGAAGGCGGCCTGTGATACCATACGGGAGCGCATGGAGACGCATCTGGCACAGCTGCATCAGTGCAGGCCGGATGAGGTTGTCTTTGAAGCTGGCCGTGTTCAGGTGCCGGGGCGGGACTATGGCTTCGGCGAGGTTGCGCGGCTTTGTCATGAGGGGCGCGTGTCGCTTTCGGCGACCGGGTTTTACAAGACGCCGGACATCTCCTGGGACCGGATCAAGGGGCAAGGACGGCCGTTTTTCTACTTTGCCTACGGGGCGGCCTGCGTCGAGGTGGCAGTGGACACGCTGACCGGGGAAAACCGAATGCTGCGCGCGGACATCCTGCACGATGCGGGTGCGTCGCTGAACCCGGCGCTGGACATCGGCCAGGTCGAGGGCGGGTTTGTGCAGGGCGCGGGCTGGCTAACAACCGAAGAGCTGGTTTGGGACAACGCGGGGCGCCTGCGCACGCACGCGCCTGCCACCTACAAGATACCGGCCTGTGGCGACCGACCTGATATGTTCAACGTCGCGCTTTGGGATGGGGAGAACCGCGCGGACACGATCTACAAGTCGAAAGCAGTGGGCGAGCCGCCGCTGATGCTGGGGATCGCCGCGTTCCTTGCGCTGTCGGACGCCTGTGCGGCCTGCGGGCCAGCCTACCCTGACTTGCAGGCGCCTGCCACCGCAGAGGCGGTGCTGGCCGCGGTGAAGCGGGCGCGCGGGTGAGGCCTGTCACGGTCGAGATCATCGCCGTGCGCGGGTCCGCGCCGCGGGATGCGGGCACGGCGATGGTGGTGCGGGCGGATGGCATAGATGGCACGATCGGCGGCGGCGCACTCGAATATCAGGCCATCGCCGTCGCACGTGGGGCCAAAGCGCTGCCGAGAGAAGAAACGATCCCACTTGGCCCCGGCCTCGGCCAGTGTTGCGGCGGGGCGGTGACACTGCGCTTTTCTTATGAGGCGCGCGCGGTTCATGCGGAGCGCGCGGTTGGCCCCTTAGAGGTCCCGGCGGGATGGGTGCGCCGCCCGCTCTGGATCTGGGGTGCGGGCCATGTGGGGCGCGCGGTGGTGCAGCACGCGGCGCCGCTACACGCCTTTGATCTGACATGGGTCGACACCGGGGCCGCGCGTTTTCCGCGCGATGTGCCCAATGGCGTCGCGGCCGTGCCCGCAGCGGACATGCCTGCGCTGATGCGCCATGCGCCGGGGGATGCGGCGCATCTGATCTTTACCTACAGTCATGATTTCGACCTCGCGCTGTGCGATGCTGCGTTGCGCCGTGGTTTCGGCTTTTGCGGGGTCATTGGCTCGGCCACCAAATGGGCGCGGTTTCGCAGCCGTTTGGCAGCGATGGGCCACAGCGATGCCGCGATTGCGCGCATAACCTGCCCGATTGGCGACACGTCCCGCGGAAAACACCCTCAGGATATTGCGGCAAGCACGCTTGCGCAGGTACTGATGCAAAGCTGGGCGCCGGGGGGCACGGAATGACGAAGAAATTGCTGGAACTGGCGGGGGTGACCAAAGCCTATCCCGGCGTCGTCGCAAATGATGCTGTCGATCTGGACATCCTGCCGGGCGAAATTCACGCGCTGCTGGGCGAGAACGGGGCGGGCAAGTCGACACTGGTCAAGATGATCTACGGCCTTGTCGCGCCGGATGCAGGCACGATGGTGATGAACGGCGCGCCCCATACGCCAGCGGACCCGCGCGCCGCCCGTGCGGCGGGTGTGGGCATGGTGTTTCAGCATTTCTCGCTGTTCGACGCGCTGTCGGTTGCGGAGAACATCGCGCTGGGGATGGAAAACCCGCCGCCGATGGGCCAGCTTGCCGCGCGGATCGCGGAGGTGTCGGAGATGTACGGCCTGCCCCTGGCGCCGCAGCGGATCGTTGGCGATCTGAGCGCCGGAGAGCGGCAAAGGGTGGAGATCATCCGCTGCCTGTTGCAGGCGCCAAAGCTGTTGATCATGGATGAGCCGACCTCGGTGCTAACGCCGCAGGAGGTCGAGATCCTGTTCGAAACCCTGCGCAAGCTGCGCAGCGAGGGCACGGCGACCCTATATATCTCGCACAAGTTGGAGGAAATCCGCACGCTGTGTGATGCGGCGACCATCCTGCGAGGGGGCAAGGTGGTTGCGACCTGTGTGCCCGCGGAGCGGTCCGCGCGGGATATGGCGGAGCTGATGGTTGGCTCCAGCCTGAATACGCCGACGAAGGCGGCGCCCGCGGCGGGCAATGTGCTGTTGGAACTGCGGGGCCTTTCGCTGCCACCCGGGTCAGCCTTCGGGATGCCGCTGCGTGAGGTGTCATTGTCGGTGCAAGCGGGGGAAATCCTCGGCATTGGCGGTGTGGCTGGGAACGGGCAGGACGAGTTGCTCGCCGCGCTGTCGGGCGAGGCGCGCAGTCCAGCCGGCTCCGTATGGTTTGAAGGGCGCGATGTGTCACGACTGGGGCCGGAGGCACGGCGGGTCGCGGGTCTCCTGTGTGCACCAGAAGAGCGGCTGGGCCATGCGGCGGCGCCCGATATGAGCCTGACCGAAAACGCAATGCTGACCGGCGCCGCGCGGCAGAACCTTGCGCGGAGCGGGTGGCTGGACTGGGCTGCGGCGCGCGGATTTGCCGAGCAGGTGATTTCGACCTTTGACGTGCGCACCCCCGGCCCCGGCACAGCCGCGCGGGCGCTGTCCGGCGGGAACCTTCAGAAGTTCGTGATTGGCCGCGAAGTACTTCAGGCCCCGCGCGTGTTGGTGGTGAACCAGCCGACATGGGGCGTGGATGCCGCCGCCGCCGCCGCGATCCGGCAGGCGCTGATGGACCTGGCTGCGGACGGCGCGGCGGTTGTGGTCATAAGCCAGGACCTCGATGAGGTGATTGAGATTGCGGACCGCTTTGCCGCGCTGAACGAAGGGCGTTTGTCGGAGGCGCGTGCGACGTCCAGCCTCGACGTAGAGCAGATCGGCCTGATGCTGGGCGGGGCGCACGGGATGGAGGTGGCCCATGTCTGAGGTCGCGCCAGTGGCAAATCGGCCCTCCGGGGGGAGTATTTCTGGCCAAGTGAAGCGGCTGGGCCTGCGCCTTGAGAAGCGGCCGGAGCCTTCGGCGGCGATGGCCTATCTGACGCCCGTGCTGGCCGTGTTGTTGACGATGGTGTTTGGCGGGGCGCTTTTTGCGGTGTTGGGCAAAGACCCGATTGACGCGATCCTGACGATTTTCTGGGAGCCTTTGTTCGGGGAATTCGCGTTTTTCTATCGCCCGCAATTGTTGATCAAGGGCGCGCCCTTGGTCCTTATTGCGCTGGGCCTGTCCTTGGGGTTTCGCGCGGGTATCTGGAATATCGGCGCCGAAGGTCAGTATATCATCGGCGCGATTTGCGGGGCGGGGGCGGCGCTGGCGCTGTATCCACTTGAATCGCCGTTGATTTTTCCGCTGATGATTGCCTGCGGGGCTTTGGGCGGCTTTGCCTGGGCGATGATCCCGGCGCTTTTGCGGGTGCGGTTTGGGACAAACGAAATCCTTGTCAGCCTCATGCTGGTCTATGTGGCCGAGCAGCTTTTGGCGTCTATGGCATTGGGATTGCTGCGAAATCCCGAAGGCTTCGGGTTCCCGGGAAGCCGCAACCTGCAGCAGTACCCGTCAGCCCATAACGCGGACATCATCGCGAATACGGGCATGCATTGGGGCGTTGTCGCGGCGCTGATCGCGGTGATCTTTGCCTACACGCTGCTCGCGCGGCACCGGATGGGCTTTGCGATCAAGGTCACGGGCAGCGCGCCGCGGGCGGCGAAGTTCGGCGGGATTTCGGCGGGAAAGGTTGTGGTGTTTTGCCTGGGCCTGTCGGGCGCCTTGGCCGGGCTTGCGGGGATGTTTGAGGTCGCAGGCCCGTCGGGGCAGATCACCATCGACTTCAACGTGGGCTACGGGTTTACCGCAATCATCGTGGCGTTTCTGGGCCGTTTGAACCCGCTGGGGATTGTGGCCGCGGGGCTGCTATTGGCGCTGACCTATATCGGCGGGGACATCGCGCAGAGCCAACTGCAACTGCCGTCAAGCGCGATTCAGGTGTTTCAGGGGATGCTGTTGTTTTTCCTCCTGGCGCTGGATGTGCTGACGAATTACCGGCTGCGCTTTGGCGCGGGGGAGGCCTGAAATGCACGTTTTGTACAGTTTTCGGACCCCCGATGTAACGTTTTGTACATTTTCCAATCCGCGTTTCCGGGCCGGCACGGAGGCTTTGGCATGGACCTGAGCGCCATCAATCCAGTCCTGCTGATCGCCGCGATGATCGGGGCGGCGACGCCGATCTTGCTGGCCGCCATCGGGGAGCTTGTTGTCGAGCGCGCGGGCGTTCTGAACCTCGGGGTCGAGGGGATGATGATTACCGGGGCGATCTGCGGGTTCATCATTGCGGTGAGTACCGGCTCCCCGACTGTCGGGTTTCTGGCGGCTGCTATTGGGGGCGCTTTGCTGTCGCTGCTGTTCGCGTTCCTGACGCAGGTGGCGCTGGCCAATCAGGTGGCCTCGGGGCTGGGGCTGACGTTGTTTGGCCTCGGCCTATCGGCGCTGATGGGGCAGAGCTATCAGGAGGTGCGCGCACCGCGCCCCGGGGGTGAGCCGTTCGCGGCGCTGGAAGGGCTGCCGGTCATCGGGCCAATCCTCTTTAGCCACCACTTCATGGTTTATGTTGGGATCGGGGTGGTTGCGGGTGTTTGGGCGGTGCTGAAATACACGCGCGTCGGGTTGATCCTGCGCGCGGTGGGCGAGAACCACGATGCGGCGCACGCGCTGGGCTACAAGGTCAAGCGGGTGCGCACGCTCGCCATCCTATTCGGCGGCGCCTGTGCGGGGCTGGGCGGTGCCTATATCAGCCTCATCCGGGTGCCACAGTGGACCGAAGGCATGACGGCGGGCGTGGGCTGGATCGCGCTGGCGCTGGTTGTCTTTGCCTCGTGGAAGCCGTGGCGCGCCCTGGCTGGTGCCTATCTTTTCGGCGGCCTGACGCAGCTGCAATTCAACCTTCAAGGGGCGGGCGTTGCCATTCCGGTCGAGTATCTGGCAATGTCCCCCTATCTTGCGACGATCATTGCGCTTGTGCTGCTGTCGTCCGACACATCCCGCGCCCCCGGCTCACTGGGGCGCACATTCCATGCCTCAGGATAAGAGGCGACACGACGGGGAGTACCTGATGAAATTGACGAAACTTCTGGCCAGCGCTGCGCTGGCGGTTGGCCTAGGCGGTGCTGCGCTGGCGGACGGGCATGGCGAGACGACGAAGGTCGGCTTTGTCTATGTCGGCCCGGTCGGCGATGGCGGCTGGACCTATGAGCATGACCAGGGCCGCCTCGCGGTCGAGGAAGCCTTTGGCGACAAGGTCGAGACGGTCTTTGTCGAGAACGTGCCCGAAGGGCCCGATGCCGAGCGGGTGATGACCCAGATGGCGCTGGACGGCGCGGACCTGATCTTTACCACCTCCTTCGGCTACATGGACGCGACCAACAACGTGGCGGCCAAGTTCCCGGACGTGAAGTTCGAACACGCAACCGGCTACAAGCGGCTGCACCCGAACGTGTCGACCTATTCCGCCCGCTTTTACGAGGGGCGCGCGGTGCAGGGGCATATCGCGGGGCAGATGACCAAGAGCAACATCATCGGCTACATCGCGTCTTTCCCGATCCCCGAGGTTATTCGCGGCATCAACGCAACCTACCTGCATGCCAAAGAGGTGAACCCCGATGTCGAGCTGCGGATCATCTGGGTCTACACGTGGTTTGACCCCTCCAAGGAAGCCGACGCGGCGCGCGCACTGATCGATCAGGGTGCGGACGTGGTGCTGCAGCACACCGATTCCACCGCGCCGCAGGCGGCCGCGGCCGAGGCGGGCAACGTGGTGACCTTTGGCCAGGCGTCGGACATGGCGGAGTTTGCGCCGTTCCCGCGTGTGTCCTCTATCATCGATGACTGGGCGCCATACTACATCGCACGTACGCAGGCCGTGATGGATGGCACCTGGGCGCAGATGGACACGTGGGACGGCATCGGGCCGGGCATGGTGAAGATTGGTGAGATCACGGATGCGGTCCCGGCAGAGGTGCGGGAAAGCGCGCTGGCGCTGAAAGAGCGGCTGCGGACCGGCGAATACCACGCCTTTACTGGGCCGATTGCCAAGCAGGACGGCAGCGCGTGGCTGGCGGAAGGCGAAGTGGCCGATGACGGCACACTGGCGGGGATGAGCTTCTACGTCGAGGGCATCACTGGCGACATTCCGCAGTAAGCGGGCTTTGATTGTGCGAAGGGGGCGGTGCCGCGCGGTGCCGCCCTTTTTCGTGTCAGGCAAGGGCGGCGCAAAGCGCTTCTGCCACGCCCGCGCGGGCGGGATGTGCGCTGGTTTGCGCGAGCATCAGCGGGGTCTGCCCGCCGCCGTACATGTGCGCGGTGGCGCGTGGATCGGCGCCTTTTGCAATCAGGCGTTCGGCGAGGGCCGGGGCGTTTTCAGGCACGACCTGTCGGTGGCTTTCCACGCCGTTGGCCCCCAGGTAGTGCGGCAGGGTCGCGCCGTGACCATAGGCGGAGCACGCGGTGGCGAGGTGCGGCCCGGCGTCCAGGCTGTGCGTCAGGGCATCTATGTCACCGCTCAGCAGAGCGTCGAGCGCAGCCTCAAAGGCCGCATCGGGCGGGGAATCGGGTAGGTTGTCAGGGTCCGCGAAGCCGTATTCCCGCGCGATGGTCTGCACAGCATCCGCTTGGGCAAACGGCGGGTCAAAAAGCGTATCGAGGCGCGTGCCAGCAGCTCTCGGCCACCATGAGAAAAGCTGCATCGCCGCGCGGGTGTCGCGGCGGGTGTAAGCATCCAAAAGGGTGTCCGCCTGCGCGGTGATCTGGGTGCGGATGGGCTGTGCGCGAAAGGCAGGATTCGCAAGCCCGGGGTAAAGCGCGCGGATGGCGGCAACTTCGGGCGCGATGTAGATGGCAGGCATTGTGCGGCGCCTTTTATGTCTGGCGCCGCAAGCCTATTGCGCAACGCCCCTACCGTCAGGGACGAAAGGCGATCAGGCAGGCGCGTTCAGGGCCGCGTAGATGCGGTCTTTCAGCGCCATGCGTTCCTTGCGCATCTCGATTATGTCGAGGTCGGAGGCAGGCTCGATATTGGTTTCGGCCCGGTGCACCGCGCGGTTGATCGTGTGGTACTCTTCCGCCAGTCGGGCGAAATGCGCGTCGGTCTGGCGCAGGGTCGAGATGCGTTCAGCATGTTCAGGAAAGTCGCTGGCAAGCTCGTGTGGGGTGTGGGTCATAAGATCCTCCGTGAGTGACAGGGGCATGGAAACACGGGCGTACGGCCACCTCCTTGACCGGGATCAAACCCAGCAGTTCATCCCGGGAAAATTTGCATCATCGCCGCCTCGAACCTGGCCCAGGTCATCGTGGCCTTGTTGCCTGCATATCCGTGGTAGTGGGATTTGCCCGTGTCATTGGGCAGACCCGCCCAGATCTTTGCGAGGTTGTTCATAAAAGCCTGCCGCGGCAGCTTGCCCGCAAGGAACCGCGCGAGCCCCGCATCCGCCAGCAGCTCGTCTGCCAGCTTGTCCTGCAAGGCGGGGGAGAAGCGGGTGTTCGGGTGGGTGCCGGTGCGTTCCATCAGGCTCCGCAGGGTGCGCGGGATGAACTGGTAGCGGCCGATGGCATGGGGCTGGCCCGGGGTTGCGTCGATCCAGTCGTAGATTTGCTGCACCGTCATCTGGGTCGGCGGCCGGGGCGTTTTGACCCGGGCGCCGTGTTGCACCGCATCATACCCTTTTTTGCCCGCCTCCGCCTTGGCGATCAGGTCGCGCAGGGCTCCGATCCGGGCGTTGCGCGGTCCGTGCAAGACCGGTGCGGGGCCCGGGGCAAAAAGGCCCGCGCCGGGGCCAGCGAAAAGGCTCGCCCCCTGCCCCGCCGCGCGGGCGGACGTATCGACGAAGCTGCCCCGCGGCTCCATCAAGCTGCCGCGTGCCATCACGGAGACGACCTGCGCCGAGGCGAGGCGCACCCACAGGGCACATTGCAGCACAATGAGGATAGCCATGAAGATGCGCATCGGCGGCTCCGTTCTGAAACCCGTTTGTGCTGTTTTCGCTGAACCCGGTTACCGGAACCTTGCCGCGCCTGGCGCAAAATCATTCAAATGCGGTGCATCTGCGCGGCCTAGAGATGCTGGTCAAACTGGTCCCAGACCGGCTTTAGGTCCTGCACCCGCGCCAGCGTCGCCTTGAGCACGCCTGCCTCCTGCCAGCCTTCGACGGGGATGGACAGGGTGAACCCCTTGCGGCGCAGCAGATCGGCGTGCGGGTGGTCTTGGTCGTAAGGTTTGGGCACGCGTTTCAGCGGCTCCGGCCCCCAATCGCCAAATTCCGCGCCCTTCTCCACCGCGTCCTCCAGCGCACCCTTCAGCCCATCGCCCCAGCTGTCCACAAAGGCGCGGTAGCGGGTCAGCCCTTCGCCCTGAAGGCCCACAACCCCCATCGCGAGGACGAGATAATCGGGGCTGAGACCCCAGAACCACGATGGCGCCAGCACGTCGGGGTCCGCAGGCGACCAGAGCAGGTGCAGATGCGCGTTCAGCGGCGTTTTGTCCTTGGAAAAGCGCACGTCGCGGTAGATGCGAAAGACCTTGGGCTTGTGCGCCTTGCCGGTGATCCGGGCGAGGTCTTCGGCCATCAGATCCGCGAAAAGGGCCGCGGGCGTGGCGATCTGGGTCTTGTAGCGGGCCTTATGCGGCTCGAACCATTCTTTGGAATTGTTCGTTCGCAATTCCGTAAAGAATGCCTGCGCATCGCGCACCAGCCCGTCGAACCCATCCGCCATCTTGTCTCTCCCGTGCTTGCGGGGCAACGTAGCGCCATGATCATTTTGCACCACCTGAACCGCTCCCGCTCGCACCGTATCCTGTGGCTGCTCGAAGAGATTGGCGCGCACTACAAGGTGCAAGCCTATCAGCGCGACCCAAAGACCAACCTTGCCCCGCCCGAGTTGACGGCGATCCACCCGCTGGGAAAATCGCCGATGGTGGAGATCGATGGCCGTCTGGTCACCGAAAGCGCAGCGATTGTAGAGCTGCTTTGCGCCGCGCATGCCCCGCAGATGGTGCCGGAGCCCGGGACGGACGCCTATATCCAGCACCTTGAGCTGATGCACTTTGCCGAAGGCTCGGCGATGACGCCGATCTTGCTGAACCTCTATGTCGGGCGGCTCGGCGCGGCAGGCGCGCCGCTGCACCCGCGGATCGAAGAGCAGCTGAATGCCCATTACGGCTACATGAACGACATGCTGCGCCCCTCGGGTCATTTTGTGCTGGATGATCTGTCAGCGGCGGACATCATGCTGTCCTTCCCCGCAGAGATCGCGATGCTGCAAAAGCGCGGCGATGATTTCCCGCGGCTGCGGGACTTTGTGGAACGTATCCATGCGCGGCCCGCCTATGCCCGCGCCACGGCGCTGGGGCACGGGTGATGCTGCGCACGCTGTCGGGGGCCGCGGTCACGGGGCTGACCTTTGGCGCGATGCAGTTTGGCGGGCGCGCCGATGCGGCGGCCTCCCGCGCGATGTACGACGCCTGCCGCGCGGCGGGGCTTCGGCATTTCGACACCGCGTGGGTCTATACCGAAGGCGCGTCGGAAACGTTGCTGGGCCAGTTTATCGCGGCGGAGCGGGACGCGGTGTTTGTGGCCAGCAAGGCGGCTTACACCGGCGGCGCCGGGCGGGCGAACATCCTGGCGCAGGTGGAGACGTCTTTGGGACGGCTCGGCACGGAGGTGATCGACCTTCTGTACCTGCACCGGTTCGACCCGAACACCGATTTGCGGGAAAGCATTGGGACGCTTGCCGACCTGCAGGCGCAGGGGCGGGTGCGGTACCTTGGCCTGTCCAACTTTGCCGCGTGGCAGGTGATGAAGGCGCAGGGGATCGCGGCGGATTTCGGCACGCGCATCGACGTGATCCAGCCGATGTACAGCCTTGTAAAGCGGCAGGCGGAGGTGGAGCTGCTGCCGATGTCTATGGATCAGGGGATTATGGCCGTGCCCTATTCACCTCTGGGTGGCGGGCTGCTGACCGGCAAATATGCGGCGGGCGGCAGCGGGCGGCTGACGGAGGATGCGCGCTACGCCGCGCGCTATGGGCTGGGCTGGATGCACGAGACGGCAAAAGGCTTGGCCGCGCTGGCAAAGGCGCGCGGGGTGGACGCGGCGACGCTCGCAGTCGCGTGGGCGGCAGCGCATGAGAGCCGCCCCTCGCCAATCATCTCGGCCCGCAATGTACCTCAACTGCGCCCCTCGCTGGCGGCGGCGACGTTCGAGATGACGGCGGCGCTTTATGCAGAGATCACTGCGCTAAGCGTCACGCCGCCGCCGGCCACCGACCGGATCGAGGAAGCATGACGGACATCATCGTCATCGGCGGCGGGATCGCGGGTATCTCTGCGGCGGCGCGGCTGTCCGCGCACGCGCAGGTGCTTGTGCTGGAGGGGGAGGACGCGCTGGGCTATCACGCCTCGGGCCGGTCGGCGGCGCTGTTCGAGGAAAGCTATGGAGCGCCGTCGGTGGTTGCCCTGAACCGCGCATCGGCAGCCTATCACAAGGATGGCGGTTATCTGTCGGACCGGGGGTTCATGTTACTGGCCCGCGCGGGCGAGGACGCAGGCTTTGCCGCCGACATGGCCGCGCTGAACTGCCCGGAGATCACCGTGGAGGAGGCCCGCGGCATCGTGCCGATCCTGAACGGGTCAGTCGCCCGGGCGGCCTACCACGCCGAGGCTTATGACATCGATACCGACAAGCTGATCCAGGATTTCGCACGCGTGGTGCGTGGCAACGGGGGGCGCGTTGTGACCGGCGCGCGGGTCCAGGCGATCACCCGGAATGGCGCGTGGGAGGTCACCGCAAGCGGAGAGGTCTACCGCGCGCCGACGCTCGTGAATGCAGCAGGCGCGTGGGCCGATGGCATCGCGGCGATGGCGGGCGTGGCCCCCGTCGGCATCACCCCCTACCGCCGTTCGATGGCGCGCATTCCGGCCCCCGGCGGGCATGACGTGACCCGCTGGCCGATCTTCTTTGGGGTGGGCGAGTCGTGGTACGCGAAGCCCGACGCGGGCAAGCTGCTCGTCTCCCCCGCTGATGAAGACCCGGTCGCGCCGCATGACGCATGGGCCGACGACATGGTGCTGGCCGAAGGCCTGGACCGCTACGCGCAGCACGTCACCGAAGAGGTCACCCGGGTCGAGACGTCCTGGGCTGGCTTGCGCAGCTTTGCCCCAGACCGGGTGCTTGTGCTGGGCCGCGATGCCGCGGTGCCTGAGTTCATCTGGTGCGCAGGCCAGGGCGGCTACGGGATGCAAACCTCCCCTGCGGCAAGCCGCCTGGTGGCTGACCTCGCGCTGGGGCGCGCGCCAGAAATCGACCCGGATGTGGTTGCCAGCCTGTCGCCCGCCCGCTTTGCGTAGGATGGGCAATATTGCCCATCTGCCCGCATCGGATAGGTTGCAGGCATGACCCGAATCCTATGCGCCCTTGCCGTACTCCTTCTGGCCGCTTGCGGATCGGCCCCTGCCCCTTTCACCGGCCCGATGGTGATCGGCGATACGGACCCGGTGCGGTTTAGCGGACGGCAACCGACCAGCTACCCGGTGCGCGGCATGGACGCGTCGCGTTTCCAGACCTCGGTCGATTGGGCCCGGGCCAAGGCGGTGGGGATCGAGTTCGTGTTCCTCAAAGCAACCGAGGGCGGCGATCTGGCCGACCCGGCCTTCAAGGGCCACTGGCGCGGCGCGGGGCGGGCGGGCATTCGGCGCGGCGCCTATCATTTCTACTATTTCTGCACAGCGCCCGAGGTGCAGGCGCGCTGGTTCATCCGCAACGTGCGCCGGACGCCCGGGATGTTGCCACCCGTGCTGGACATGGAGTGGAACCCGTTTTCCCCCACCTGCACGGTCCGCCCCCCGGCGGCGGAGGTGCAAAGACAGATGAAGGTCTGGCTGGACATGGTGGAGGCGCATTACGGCCAACGCCCGATCATCTACACCGCGCCCGATTTCTACGAGGACGCAAACCTGCGCAGCTTCGGCGGCTACGAGTTCTGGCTGCGCTCCACTGCCCGCACCCCGGCGGAGGCCTATCCCGGCCAGCCCTGGCGGTTCTGGCAGTATACGGCAACAGGCACGCTACCAAACACGGTCGGCGGTATCGACATCAACGCGTGGAACGGCACGCGGCAGGAGTGGGAAGCGTGGCTGGCGCGGAGCGCGTTGTAAGATGCGGCGGCGAGAGGCGGGTGTGAGCCCGAAGCGCATGATGCTGCTGAGACTTCAGACCACCGCTAAAGGAAAATGAGCAAGAAAACTATTCTGCCGCGCCGGTCAAATCCTGAGCAAGCATCAACGCGTTGCCGTCGGGATCATAGAAGGTTGCTGTCTTGACCATGCCTTCAACGACATCGGTTTCGCCGTCAAATTTGACATTGGCCTCTTCCATCTTTTGCCGCGCCGCATCCAGGTCAGCGATACCGAAGACAGGAACACAGTTTCCAGGCGCGGGTTCTGTGTGTTCGCCCAAACCGATTGTCACGCCCGTCGTCTTGGTTTGAAGCTCTGACCACCCGACCTCATCCGCGTGGTAGATCGTTTCAAACCCAAGCACGCTGCCGTACCACTCTGCGCTTGCATGACGGTCTTTGACCGACAGAGCAATGTTGATGGTTTCTTCCAGTGAGATGAGTGACATGGTCTTCCTTTTTGTGCGCGGATATATTAACTATACTTTATGGACATAGGAACCTTTGTCAACACGACCTCCAGGGCTTGGGCCATTCCTATTCTGTCGAGCCTGCATGCAGGCATTGCCGGAAGACAAGCGCCGCTTCTTGCTGCCACCGGGGCGAGCAGGACCGCTTTCACGCAAAGCATCGACCACCTCGTTGCGATCGGACTGCTGGAACGAAACCCCGGCTATGGCCATCCGCTGCGCCCAGAGTTTCGACTGACAGTGCTTGGAGTTTCCGCAGCTGCCCTTGCCAACAAAATTCAAAGTGTCACTGATGAGGCAGATCAAGATTTGCTCCGGCGTTCTTGGACCTTGCCGGTTCTGACTGCAATCCATCAGCCGCGTCACTTCAATGAGATCAAACGAAACCTGCGAACAATTACCGATCGCGCCTTGTCGCAGTCGTTGAAGACGATGGAAACCAGAAGCTGGGTTCGCCGACATGTTGACGAAGCCGCCCGCCCGCCACGAGCTATATATTGTGCGGTGAACACTGGTGGTTTGATAAGCGGTGTTGCAGCCAGTGAAATCAGCTTTCCCGGATAAGCAGTCCTTTTTTGGGAAACAACGAATGACGGCAATGTCCCGCAAAATCGTCATCGGGCGCCTGACGATGCGCCCTATCGCGGCAAAAGCTACCCGTCCAACCGGATCGCCTCGTTCTTGGGGTCATACGGGCTGTCCTGCACCACCTCCGCATCCCACAGCTCCCCAAACATCCGCACCTGCAGCTCCGTACCCGGCACCGCCAGATCAGGCGTGACGTAGCCCATCCCGATGGACTTGCCGAAGGCGACCGAATAGCCGCCCGAGGTCAGGCGGCCGACGCGGGTGCCATCGTGGTAGAGCGCTTCGCGCCCCCAGGGGTCTGCGTCCTCGGGTCCGTCGATCAGCAGCGTGCAGCACCGCGCGCGCACGCCAGTCTCGACCATCCGGTCCTTGCCGTGGAAGTCCTTTTCGAGATCGACAAAACGCGGCAGGTCCGCCTCTAGCGGGGTCGCGTCACGGCCCAGCTCGGTGCCGAAAGCGCGGTAGCTCTTTTCCTGCCGCAGCCAGTTCTGGGCGCGAGCGCCGACCAGCTTTAGCCCGTGCTTTTCGCCCGCGACCATAATCTGATCCCAGAGGTAGGTCTGCATCTCGATGGGATGGTGCAGCTCCCAGCCCAGCTCGCCCGTGTAGGCAACACGGATCGCTTTCACGGGGCACATCTTCAGCTCAATCTCGCGGCAGCTCAGCCACGGGAAGCGCTTGTTGGACAGGGCCGTGGCGGGGTCTGCGTCCACGATCAGGTCTCTGAGAACGTCGCGCGATTTCGGCCCGGCGATGGCGAAAACGCCCCATTGCGTCGTCACGTCATGGCAGGACATCCAGCCGAACTGTGGCATCTTCTCTTCGATGGCCTTCATCAGGAAATCGCTGTCATAAGCCGTCCACGCCCCGGCAGAGACGAGGTAGTAGGTATCCTCCGCCTCCCGCACGATGGTGTATTCGGTGCGCGTCGTGCCATGCGCGGTGAGCGCGTAGGTAAGGTTTATCCGCCCCACTTTCGGCAGCTTGTTGCAGGTGAACCAATCGAGGAACGCCGTCGCCCCCGGCCCCTTGAGCAGATGCTTGGTGAAGGCGGTCGCGTCGATCAGGCCGACGCCTGTCCGGATCGCCTTGGCCTCGTCCACGGCGTATTGCCACCAGCCACCGCGCCGGAAAGACCGGCTCGCATGATCGTCGAAGCCTTGCGGCGCATAGTAATTCGGCCGCTCCCAGCCGTTCACCTGCCCGAACTGCGCGCCCGCCGCCTTCTGCCGGTCATAGGCGGGCGCGGTGCGCAGGGGACGGGCCGCTTCGCGTTCCTCGTCCGGGTGGTGCAGGATGTAGACGTGCTCGTAGGCCTCCTCGTTCTTGCGGGCCGCATACTCGGTCGTCATCCAGGAGCCGTAGCGCTTGGGGTCGAGGGAGGCCATGTCGATCTCCGCCTCGCCCTCCACCATCATCTGCGCAAGGTAATGCCCCGTGCCGCCCGCTGCCGTGATGCCAAAGGAGAACCCCTCCGCCAGCCACATGTTCCGCAGCCCCGGCGCGGGGCCGACCAGCGGGTTGCCGTCGGGGGTGTAGCAGATCGGTCCGTTGAAATCGTCCTTCAGCCCGACCTCTTCGGAGGACGGGATCCGGTGGATCATGGACATGTATTCTTCCTCGATCCGCTCGAGGTCCAGCGGGAAAAGGTCCGCCCGGAAGCTGTCCGGCACGCCGAATTCGAACCGCGCAGGCGCATTCCGCTCGTAAGGCCCAAGGATCCAGCCGCCCCGCTCCTCGCGCACGTACCACTTGGCATCCGCATCGCGCAGGACCGGGTGTTCGGGGTTGGACTTGCGCCATTCCTGCAGGGCCAGGTCCGGCTCGGTCACGATGAACTGATGCTCGACCGGGATGGCGGGCATCTTGATGCCGAGCACCCGCGCGGTGCGCTGCGCGTGGTTGCCCGAGGCGGTGACGACATGCTCGGCATGGATCACGATCCGCTCGTCCGAGGGGACGAGGTTGCCGCCCTTCTCCACCATCTTTGTGCAGGTGACATCCCAGTGATCGCCCGTCCAGTGGAAGGCATCCGCCTGCCACTTCCGCTCGATCATCACGCCGCGCTGGCGCGCGCCCTTTGCCATCGCCATAGTGACGTCGGCGGGGTTAATGTAGCCATCAGTGGGGTGGTAGATCGCGCCCTTCAGGTCCTCTGTCCGCACCAGCGGATAGCGCTCCTTGATCTGCGCGGGGCTTAGCCATTCGAACGGCACGCCGCAGGTCTCCGCGGTGGCGGCATAAAGCATATACTCATCCATCCGCTCCGCCGTTTGCGCCATGCGCAGATTGCCCACCACGGCAAAGCCCGCATTCAGCCCGGTTTCCTCCTCCAGCGTCTTGTAGAACTTGATGGAATAGTCGTGGATGTGGGTCGTCGCGTAGGACATGTTGAAATACGGCAAGAGGCCCGCCGCGTGCCAGGTGCTGCCCGACGTCAGCTCGTCCCGCTCTAGCAGCATCACGTCATCCCAGCCGAAGCGTGCAAGGTGATAGGCAATCGACGTCCCGACGGCCCCGCCACCAACAACCAGAGCTTTGACATGCGCTTTCATGGTGCGATTCCCCTCGCCTGCTTCCGCGAAAACCTTAGCGCGCAGCCACGCGCCCCAAAGGAACCAGCCGACCCGTCACATCCAAAAAACGACCCACCCTTTCTTTGGGTCTCAAATATCCTGGGGAGCTCGAGGGGCAAAGCCCCTCGTCAGCAAAACAAAATCGCATGCGCCGCAGGCGCTCAATCAGGTCAGAGGCTGAAGACCTTGCCGGGGTTCAGAATGTTTTGCGGGTCGAGCGCCATCTTCACCGCCCCCATCACGTCCACGGCCGCGCCAAGCTCGCGGCGCAGGTAGGGCATCTTGCCCTGCCCGATCCCGTGCTCACCGGTGCAGGTGCCGTCCATCGAAATGGCCAGATCGTTGAGCCAGCTGACATAGCCCGCGGCCTTGGCCAGCTCGTCCTCGCTGCTTTCATCAACCAGCACGAGGCTGTGGAAGTTTCCGTCCCCGACATGGCCGACGATGGGCGCGACGAACCCTAACGCGTCCAGCTTGGCCTGTGCCGCCGCCACGCACTCGGCAAGCCGGCTGATCGGCACGCAGACATCCGTCGACAGCCCCCGCGCGCCCGGGCGCAGCTGCAGCGCGGCCCAGTAGGCGTCGTGGCGGGCCTTCCAGAGCGCGTTGCGCTCCTCCAGCGTCGTGGTCGCGGTGTAGCCGGACGCGCCGAACGCGCCCGCGATATCGCCGAAGGTTTCCACCTGTTCGGCGACCCCGGCTGCGGAGCCGTGAAACTCCAAAAGAAGAAGCGGGGTTTCGGGCAAATCGAGGCCGGAATAGGCGTTTGAGGCGCGGACCTGCACGGTGTCCAACAGTTCGATCCGCGCGACCGGGATGGCGTACTGGATCACGGCCATGACCGCTTCGCAAGCGGCCGCGACGGTCGGGAAAGAACAACGGGCCGCTGAGATGACCTCGGGGATGCCCTGCAGCTTGAGCGTGATTTCGGTGATCAGGCCCAGCGTGCCTTCCGACCCGACCAGCAGGCGGGTGAGGTCATAGCCCGCCGAGGATTTCCGCGCCCGCCGCGCCGTGCGGATGATACTTCCGTCGGCCATGACGGCTTCCAGCGCCAGCACGTTGTCCTTCATCGTCCCGTAGCGGACGGCATTGGTGCCGGACGCCCGTGTGGCCGCCATCCCGCCCAACGAGGCGTTCGCGCCGGGATCGATGGGAAAGAACAGGCCCTTGTCGCGCAGGTGGGTGTTCAGCGCCTCGCGCGTGACGCCGGGCTGCACGGTGCAATCAAGATCCTCGGGATGCACCGCCAGAACCTTGTCCATGCCCATCAGATCAATGCTGATCCAACCGGCTGGCGCGTTCACGTGCCCTTCGAGCGAGGTGCCGGTGCCGAAAGGGATGATCGGCACGTCGTGGGTCGCGCAGACCTTCACAATCTCGCTCACCTCTTGCGTGCTTTGGGCAAAGACCACCGCATCAGGCGGCTGGTTGCGGGTCCAAGTCGTCGTGTGGCCATGCTGTTCGCGGATGGCCTCGCCCGTGCTCAGCCGCTCGCCCAATTGCTGCTTCAGCACGCCGATGGCGGCGGCAATCCCGGTCTCGTTCCTTGGCAGATCGATGGGGTTTGTCATGGCGTGCCTCCCAAGGCGATGCCTTCGCGGCGCGGGTCGGCGCCGCCCAAAAGGCCGTCCGGCGTGATCTCAATCGCGTGCAGGCCCGAGTTAAGGCCGCGGATTGCAACCTCGAAGCCCATCTCTTGCAGCGGGCCGGCGAGCGCTTCGGCGCTGGTGCCTTCCTCAAGATCGAACGTGCCGAAGCGGTTCACCGCATGGGGCATCGACACCGCCTGCTGCACGTCCATGCCCCAGTCGGCCCATGCAATGATCGCCTGCGCCGTGTAGCCGATGATGCGGCTGCCCCCCGGCGAGCCAATGGCAAGCACCGGCGCACCATCCTGCATCACAATCGTGGGCGACATGGAGGACCGGGGCCGCTTACCGGGGCTAAGCGCGTTGGCAATGGGCACGCCGCCGCTATGGGTGCGAAAGCTGAAATCGGTCAGCTGGTTGTTCAGCAGCATCCCGCCCACCATGATCCGGCTGCCAAAGGCATTCTCGATGCTGGAGGTCATGGAGGCGACGTTGCCTTGCGCATCCACGATGGAGATGTGGGTGGTCGAGGGCCGCTCGGGGCTGGCCCCCTCCCCCAGCAGCATCGCGTGGTCCCATTCCGGCGTGCCGGGGACGGCGGCCTCCAGCGCGGTGTCACGGTCCAGGAGCGCGGCACGCTGCGCAAGGTAGGCCGGGTCGATCAGGCCCTCGGTCGGCATCGGCACAAAGTCGCTGTCGGCCATGTAACGGCCCCGGTCGGCGAAGGCGAGGCGGGAGGCGTCGCCGATCAGGCGCCATGCCTCAGCACTGGCGGCGCCAAGGGCCGACAGGTTCTGCCCGTCCATCATGCCGAGGATCTGGCCCACTGTCAGCCCGCCGGATGAAGGCGGCCCCATCCCGCAGACCTCAAAGGCGCGAAAGGTAATACAGACCGGAGCACGTTCTTTGACGCGGTACAGCGCCATATCGGTCTGACGCAGCCAGCCGGGGCCGGTCGTGGCCTCCTGCACCGTCGCCACGATGTCCCGCGCAATGGCCCCTTCGTAGAAGGAACGCGGATCGGCGGCGTAGGTGCGCAGGGTTTCCGCATAGGACGGGTTCGTCAGCGTGGTGCCCGCCAACAGCGGCGTGCCGCCGGGCAGGAAGTAGGCCGCGGTCACCGGGTGCGTGGCGAGCCGTTCAGCGTCGCGCGCCACCAGCCCCGCAAGGCGCGGGGACACGGCAAAACCCTGCTGTGCCAGCGCAATCCCGGGCTGCATCAGGTCGGCCCAGTTTTGGGTGCCCCAGCGGCGGTGCGCCTCTGACAGCAGCGCGGGCGTTCCCGGAACGCCAACGGACAGGCCACCCAGAACCGCATCGAAAAAGCCCATCGGCGCGCCATCCGGGGTCTGAAAGCGCGTTGGCGTGGCCGCCAGCGGCGCGGTCTCGCGGCCATCAAGCGTGGTCAGGCGGCCCTGTGCCGCGTCAAAGTAGACGAGAAAGCCCCCGCCCCCGAGGCCGGAGCTTTGCGGCTCCACCAGCCCAAGGACGGTTTGCGCGACGACCAACGCATCCGCCGCAGTCCCGCCTGCCGCCAGAACATCCGCGGCCGCTTGTGCAGCGTGAGGGTTCGCAGCCGCGACCATCCAGCCTGTGCCTTGCACCGGGCGGCCTGCGTCCTTGGCGGCAAGGGCGCCCGCGACGCGAGGAGAAATGGCTTCGAATGCG
The DNA here is from genome assembly GCA_039817385.1 of Pseudomonadota bacterium. GTDB lineage: Bacteria > Pseudomonadota > Alphaproteobacteria > Rhodobacterales > Rhodobacteraceae > JBCBCP01. Next base: position 308,078 of record JBCBVY010000003.1, read on the forward strand.
CCGGTGGTGGCGGCTTCCGGCTGAACGCCATCGGCGGCTTGCTGTGCGGAGGCGGCGCTGGCGAGTACCAGAACCGCGGCGGTGATCCAGTGGCGCATCTTGTCTCCTTCACGGTTGGACGCCCGACCAGAACACAGTGGTCGCGCGCGCTTTGCAAGGTCTGTCGCGCCAAGCGCTACGCGGCAGGCGGCGGACGGCGGACCGCCATGATCCCCGCCGCCACGATGAGTGCGACCCCGGCAAGCCCGAGCCCGTCCAACCGCTCATCAAAGAAAAGCGCGCCCCAAACAAGCGCAAAGCCGATATAGGCAAAATCAAACGTTCCGATGATGGATGCGGGAGCCGCCTGATAAGCAACCGCCGTTCCAACCGAAGCCACGAGGATCAGGGCTGCGAGGATCGCCATGTTGCGCCAGTCGGCGGTAGACAAGGTCGACCAGTCGTTCGCCAGAAAGCCGCTGTTTTGCGGCCCGAAGATCAGCCCGGCAAGAAGGCCCAGCGCACCGAAGAGGATGAAGGTCGCGTTCAGCGCGAGGGCAAGCGTCGCAGGATGCTCGCCCCGGCATTTGGTGCGGGTCAGGATCATGGCCGCAGCATAAAGCACCGCCGCAAGGATCGGGAGCAGGGCGGCCCACGTAAACGCTGCGCCGCCCGGGCGCAGGACAAGGCAGACCCCGACAAACCCAAGGCAGACCCCAGCAGCCTGCACAGGCCCAACCGGTTCGCCTGCAAACAGCGCAGCGAAGATCACAATAAAGAGCGGCAAGGTGTAATAGGCCGCCGCAGCAACGGCGAGGGGCATGAGAGGCAGGGAGACATAGTAGGCAATCCACATCGTCGCCAGCAGCCCCGAGCGGAGCGCGATCCACCCCGCACCGCGCGGCACGATACGCCGGACCCCGAACAAGACCGCGGCACCAACAAGAAGGACAGGGAACGCCAGCACCGAGCGAAGCAGGAAAAGCTGCCAGACGCCCATCGTGCCACTGCCCCCCAGCGCCTTGATCAGCGCGTCACCCAGCGAAAGCGCGAGGACGGTCCCGATGATTGTCGCGACACCGAAAGGGACATTGTCGACTTGGCCCGCAGGTGCTGCTTGGCGCATGACTTCTCCTCTCGGCGGGAGAGTTTTCAGAAAACTCTCAGGCAGACTTTTCTGAAAAGTCTGCGCTCAGATCATCGACGGCACCACTTGGTCCGGCGGGCGGTGGCCATCGTCAAACGTCTTGATATTGATCAGGATTTTTTCGCCCATCTCGACCCGGCTTTCCTCTGTTGCCGAGCCCATATGCGGCAGCAGCACCACGTTGTGCAGCTCGCGCAGGCGCGGGTTTACATCGGTGCCGTTCTCATAAACGTCGAGCCCCGCCCCCGCAATCTCGCCCGCGCGCAGCATCCGCGTCAGGGCGTTCTCGTCAATCACCTCCCCGCGGGAGGTGTTTACGATCACCGCAGAGGGTTTGAGGAGCTTCAGCCGCCGTGCGTTCATCAAATGGAACGTGGAGGGTGTGGAGGGGCAGTTGACGCTGATCACGTCCATGCGCGCCACCATCTGATCGAGGCTTTCCCAATAGGTCGCTTCGAATTCGGCTTCTGCCTCCGGGCGCAGGCGGCGGCGGTTGTGATAGTGCACCTGCATCCCAAAGGCACGCGCGCGCTGCGCGACCGCGCGTCCGATCCGGCCCATGCCAAGAATGCCCAGACGGCGGCCCGCGATGCGCCCGCCGAGGAATGCCGTCGGAGACCAGCCGCCCCACGCGCCCGACTGCATCGCGGCAAGCCCTTCGGGCAAACGGCGGGTCACTGCGAGGATCAGGCCCATCGCCATGTCGGCGGTGTCATCCGTTTGTACGCCGGGGGTGTTGGAGACGAGGATGCCGCGTTGCCGCGCTGTTGCGACGTCGATATTGTCCACCCCTGCGCCATAATTCGCGATCAGCTTCAGGCGGCTGCCGGCTTGGCCCAGAAGCCCGCTGTCGATCTGGTCGGTGATCGTGGGCACCAGCACATCCGCCTCGCGCACCGCGTCGATCAGCTCGGAGCGGGTCATCGGCGTATCATCGCTGCGCAGCTTGGTGTCGAACAGCTCGCTCAGACGTGTTTCAACCGCTTCGGGCAACCGTCGCGTAACGACAACACTCAGACGCTCTTTTGACACAATCGCTCCTCCCGGTCTTGGCGGCGGCGCCGCCGCCTTGCTACCCTCGCAAACGTTACCGCAGGCCGCAAGAGAATGGCCGCATTTTCGAGGCAGTTAATGAACCTGTTTTCCCGTATACTGGGGGCCTTTGCCCTGAGCGCTCTTGCGAGCGCGGCCGTGGCTGAGCAAGTGCGCGGTCCGGTGACCAACTTGCCCATCCCGCGCTACGTGTCGCTCAAGGCGGGCGAGGGCAATGTGCGGCGGGGCCCGTCGCTGAGCCACCGGATCGACTGGGTCTACACCCGGCGGGCGATGCCGCTGCGCATCACCGCAGAGCATGGCCACTGGCGCCGGGTCGAGGACCGGGACGGCATGGGCGGCTGGGTGCATTACTCGCTTTTGTCGGGTGCGCGCACGGTGATCGTGGAGCAAGACATGCTGCAACTGCGCGCCCGCCCGGATGCAGGTGCGCCCGTGACCGCGGCGCTGGAGGCTGGCGTGATCGCGCGGCTCGGCCAGTGCGGGCCGGAGTGGTGCCGCTTGCGGTCCGCGGGCTATCGCGGCTGGGTGCCGAAGTCGCGCCTGTGGGGTGTCGCACCGGGTGAGATTCGGGATTAAGTCACGGCCCAGTAGGCGCGCCACGCAATCATTGTCGGCAGGAGAGTGGCTGGGAAGGCAGGACTCGAACCTGCAACCTACGGTACCAAAAACCGGTGCTCTACCAATTGAGCTACTTCCCAACTAGGCCGCGTAGATAGACGCGCGCTGCAGATCGTGCAAGCCCGATTTTCGCTATTCGTGCGGGGCGTCTTCGGTCAGCAGATCGGGCGCGTCGGGGTCGGCGCGTTCGGCGTCCACAAGCTCATCGAGGGAGGTGTCGAACTTGGCCACCTCGTCCACGGCCGCCACGCTTGGCGCGGGTGCGGGCGCGGGCTCCGGCGCGGGGATGGGCGCCGTTCCGGGCGCTTGCAGCTGCACGGCCAGCGCCCCGGCCCCGCCCAGAAGCTGCACCCGGTAGGTTGTGTCGGGCACCTCGGTTCCGGTCCCCTCGATGGCCGCCTTGACCTGGCGCAGCGCCTCGCCCTTGGCGCGCACGAGCGAGGTCTCGCGCTGGTCGATCCAGCCGGTCACGGTCAGGAAGATCGCACCGTCGCCGATGCGGTCGATCCACGTCATGGGCGCGGGGTTGTCGATTACGTAAGGCAGCGCGGTGACCGTCTCTTCGGTCAGGTTGCGGATGGCGTAGAGGTCGGCATCGGCGGCAACACCAATCTCGAACTTGAAGCGGGCTTCCGGATTCACCGTCCAGTTCACGATACGGCTCTTGAAGACGGTGCTGTTGGGGATGCGGATGTGATTGCCATCGAACGAAAGCAGGATCGTCGCGCGGGAGGTCAGGCGGATGACCTTACCGATGTCGCTGCCAATCTCGATCGTGTCATTGGGCCGGAAGGGCTGGCGGATCGACAGCATGATGGAGGCGATGAAATTCTCCACCGTGTCGCGCACGGCAAAACCGATAGCGAGGCCGACAATGCCCGCCGCGCCAAGGATCGTGCCCAGAAGGGCCGTCGCCCCCATGATGTCGAGCGCGATGACGATGCCGCCCAGGATTGCCGCAAGCCGCACGACCTGCCGGTAGATGTCCGCGATAAAGGCGTTTGGCGCCAGCCGGTCCCACGGCCAGCGGGCGCGGGCCAGCCAGAAGCCGAGGATGACCACCACGGCAAAGGTCGTGAGCGCGATGGCCGCCAGCGGAAGGAAAGCGACCGCCTGCGTGGCGCGGTTTTGCAGCCGTTCGACCAGCGGGGTCAGGCGCTGCGCGACGTCTGTCGTCTCGGTCACTTCGTTTTCGATGGCGACGACGCCTTCAACCCGGGCGACCAGTTCGTTCAGGCGGGCGGCCGCGGCAGCGTCGATTGTGGTGCCGCGCAGGGTGACGATGCCGGAGGAGACGGTGACGGTGACGTTTTCATAGCCGTCCAGCTCGCCGAGGATGTCGCGGATGCGCACAGCGATTGCGGCGTCTTGCTGGGCGCTGTCCTCGACGGCGATGGCGCCTTGGGGCTGTTCGACCTCCTGCGCCGCGGCGGGCAGGGCGAGCGACAGGCACAGGGCGAGGAGGAGCGCGCGGATCATGACCGGCAATCGAGCAGGATGGCGCCTGCACGCCCGCCCGCCTCGACCGCTTCATGGGCGGCGGCGGCCTCTGCCAGCGGGTAGGTATGGGCGATTGGTATGGATAATGCGCCTGTGGCAAGCGCGTCGTGCAGGCGCTCTATCGCCGCGGTGCGCTCTGCTTCGGGCAGCAGGTAGATCAGCAGGATGTCGATACGCGCCGCCTTAAAGAGGAGCGGGCCGAAGGGCAGCGTTGGCGCCATGTCCTTGGCAGAGCCATAGGCCGCGATGGTGCCGTTTGGGGCAATCAGCTCAGCATCTGCTGCCGCGTTGACGCCAAATTCGGTGTCGATGATGCGGTCGACATGCGTGTGACCGGTGGCCCCGCGCACCGCGGCGGGCAAGTCCGCTTCGGTATAGGGGATGACCGCGCGCGCTCCTGCCGCCTGTACGCGCTCCGCATCGCGGGGGCTGGCTGTCGCGATGACTTCTGCACCGCCCCACTCGGCCAGCTGCACGGCGAGGTAGCCAACCGTTCCGCCGCCGCCTTGCACCAGAACAGTCTGCCCCGTCACATCGCCGCTGCCGAACACCGCTTGCGCCGCGGTGAGGCCGGGGATGCCCAGCACGGCCCCGGTCTCCATGCTCACCCCATCGGGCATTGGCACGGCCTGATCGGCGGGCAGCGCAATGTGGTTGGCCGCGGTGCCGAAGGGGCGCTGCCACTGGCCGTTCCAGATCCAGACGCGCTGCCCCCGGCGGGCGGTGCCAACGCCCTGCCCGAGGGCCGTGATAACCCCGGCGCCATCGCTATGGGGCACGATCCGGTCAAAGGGCGGCTTGGTCACGCCCGGGCGGCTGCCTGCGCGGGCCTTCACGTCCGACGGGTTCACGCCGGAGCGTTCCAGCGCCACCGTCACCTCGCCCGGGCCGGGGTTGCGGGCTGGCAGGTCAGTCAGTTCGAGAACCTCGGCGGCGGGGCCGAAACGGGTGTAGGAAATGGCGCGCATTGAAATGACCTTACGTCTTTGGCCGCTACACTGCCCTGCCCTGCTACAGGGGTAAAGAGGCCAAAGCGGGGAGGATGCGATGGACGTTTTGCGCACGCCGGAGGCACGGTTTGAGGGGCTGCCGGATTACGATTTCGCGCCGCATTACGCGCAAGTGGCAGGGATGCGCCTGCACTACGTGGACGAGGGTCCACGACAGGCCGCGCCCGTGCTCTGCATGCATGGGGAGCCGACATGGTCCTACCTTTACCGCAACATGATCCCGGTCTTTACGGGCGCGGGATACCGCTGCGTGGCGCCGGATCTGATCGGGTTTGGCAAGTCAGACAAGCCTGTGCTGCGGGAAGACTACACCTACCAGTCTCATGTGGACTGGATGGCCGCGTGGCTGGACGCCGTGGACCTGACCGGCATCACGCTGGTCTGTCAGGACTGGGGCGGGCTGATCGGGCTGCGCTTGCTGGCCGCGATGCCGGAGCGGTTTGCGCGGCTGGTCGTGGCGAACACGGCCCTGCCGACGGGGGATCAGCCGATGGGCGCGGCTTTTGAGGGCTGGCGCGCCTATTCGCAAAGCGTGGAGGTGTTTGACGCAGGCCGCATCGTCTATGGCGGGACGACGTCAAAGATCACGCCCCAAGAGGTCGCGGCCTTTAACGCGCCCTACCCCGATGCGTCCTACCAGGCGGGGGCGCGGCAGTTTCCCATGCTGGTGCCCAGCACGCCGGATGATCCGGCGGCCCCCGCGAACCGTTCGGCCTGGAAGGTGCTGGAGGGTTTGGACCTGCCCGTGCTGACGGCCTTTGGCGCCGATGACAAGATAATGGCAGGCGTGGATGGCGTGTTTCAGCGCCGGATGAAGGGGGCTGCGGGGCAGCCGCATACGGTGCTGCCCGGGGCGGGGCATTTCCTGCAGGAAGATGTGGGGCCGGAGCTGGCGGCGCTGGTTGTGGAGTGGATGGGGGCGGTGGGTTAGCACCCACCCTGCAGGCCCGGTGCACCCTCAGATAAACGGCAAATAGAAGTTCCGAACGTCGTCCACGCTCTTGCCGTCCAGCCGCTTTACCTCGTCCCGTTTGAGGAAAATCTGCGCGTCGCAGATCCCCTCCCCCACCGCCTTGCGCAGCGCGGCATCCTTGTCGAGCGCGTCGATGGCCTTGGAGAGCGAGGATGGCACGTGGCGCGTTTCGCGCACGTTTTCCAGCCCGTCGCGGTCTTCGGCGGCCTGCAAGCGGTAGTCCCCTTCAAGCCCCAGCAGGGCCGCTTGCAAAACGGCGGCGGTGGCGAGGTAGATATTCGCTCCGCCATCGGACATGCGGTGTTCAAGACGCGCCGTCGTCGGGCTGGTCGTCGCGCAGCGGGTGGTGACAAGGCGGTGATCGTTGGCCCAATTCGCCCAGTAACCCGCCATCGAGGCAGGCGCCAGCCGGTCGTAGCTTTGCACCAGCGGGGCCAGCAGGCCCGCGAGCGCCTCGTGATGCTGGATCAGCCCCGCCATGCTGCGCTGCGCGACGTTTGAGAGAAGCCCGTCCGGGGCGATCACATTGTCGCCGCCGGTGTCTTCAAAGGAGAAGTTGATGTGCACGCCGGACCCGCCCCTGTCGGGGATCGGCTTGGGCAGAAAGGTCAGCAAAAGCCCGCGCTCCGCCGCAACCTCGCGGGCCATCGTACGGAAAAGGAACGCGTCGTCGCAGGCTTGCACGGCGTCCGCGAAACACAATGTCAGCTCAAACTGGCCGCTGTCATATTCGCCGTTCATCGACTCGACTGGCAGGTCCGCGCGGGCGGCCGCCTCCCAGATCTCGTCCATCACGCCTGCGGGATCGTTCTGCGGGCCGGTGCCGTAAACGAACGCGCCGGGGGTGTCGTAAGGGGTCCAGACCCCGTCCGCGTCCTGCTGAAAGACATAGGCCTCCAACTCGATCCCGACCTTGGGCGCGTAACCCTTCGCCTGCCATGCGGACACCGCCCGCTGTAGGGCGGCGCGGGGACATAGGGCAAAGGGGCCATGATCGGCGTGCAGCGTGCCAAGGGCAATCTCCGTCCCCGATTGCCATCCGGGGCGGCGCGCGGCGTCCAGCACCAACTCAACATCCGGGATGCCGTCCATCACCTCCGCCCCAGGCACCGGGATCAGGTCGCGGTCGAAGGTCGTGCCAAAGACACCGCGGGCAAAGCCAATCTTGCCGCCCGTCGCGACATGGGCCGGCACGTATTTTCCGCGGGGCAAGTTCAACAGGTCGGAAAAAAGCACACGGGTCCGTAGGGTCATGCAAGCACCGGTCTTATGGGCAGGGACTTGACCCCGCAGATGAAGTTGGAGCGGGTCCAGGTGGGCGCGCCCGTAGGGTCGATATGTTTCACCCGCGCCGCAATCTCGCGCAGCACCGCGCGCAGCTCCAGCTTGGCCAGCCACATGCCAAGGCACACATGCGGCCCGCCTTGGCCAAAGGCGAGATGGCGGTTGGGTGTGCGGGCGAGGTTGGCGGTGTGGGGGTCCTCAAACTGCGCGTCGTCCCGGCAGCCGGAGACAAACCACAGCAAGACCTTGTCGCCCTTCGCGATGGTTTGGCCGTGCAGCTCGGTATCCTCCGTCGCCGTCCGGCGGAAATGCAGGGTCGGCGCGGCAAGGCGGATGATCTCGTCCGGGGCGGTGTCCAGCACGTCTTCGGTTCGGAGCGTTTCCAGTAGCCCGGGCTGTGTGGCGAGCAGGTGCAGGGCCATCGCGATGGAATAGCGCGTGGTGTCATTGCCCGCCGCAACCAGCAGGCAAAAGAAGTTCTGGAAATCGCGCTTGGGCATCTCGTCCTTCACCCGCGCGAGAATGCCGTCATCGGTAATCGGCCGCGCGCCGTCCAGCACATCGGCGGCGTAGTCATAAAGCTCCACCCCCGCCGGGGAGCGGAAGGGCATCATGCGGTAGGCATCGGTGTCGACCTTGTCGATCACCGTGTCGGTAAAGTCGGGGTCCGTGTTGCCGATCAGCGCATCGCCCCGGTCCACAAGCCAGTCGAGATCGGCCTCTGGCACGCCAAGGATGCGGCCGAGCATGAGCATGGGCAGGCGCTTGGCGATGCGGTCCACGCCATCGAATTCGGGCTCGCGCAGGGCCTCTGTCACGATGTCCTTCGCAAGCTCGTCGATCAGGGGCGCGAACTTGGCCACAACAGGCTTGGCAAAGGCGGGGTTGACCGTGCGGCGGGTCGCGGAATGCTCCGGCGGGTCGGTTTCCTGAAAGGTACGGCGCGCGAGGTACTCCTCGCGGGTCTGATCCTCGATCCGGATTCCTTGCGCGCTTGAGAAAAGCTCGGGCTGGCGCTGCGCCGCCATGATGTCGTCATAGCGGGTGAGGGACCAGAAGCCCTTCATCCCGCCGAACGCAGGCGTCCAATGCAGCGGCGCCTCCGCCCGCATTTGCGCAAAGGTCTCGTGCGGCACGCCAGTGGCGAAGCTGTCGTGATCGGCGAGGTTTTTCATGGGGTGCCTCCGAAGAAGGTGGTGGCATAGCGGGCAAAGGCGGGGCCGTCCGTAGGCCGGTCCAGCGAGGACAATGCGGCCGCGTATGTTTCCGCGTCAAGGTGCGGTTTGGTGTAGTCCAGAACGCAGCGCATGAAGGGGTCGGTGAATTCGGGGTGCGACTGCACGGTGAGGATATGCGTGCCTTTGGAAAAACCCGCGATGGGGCACCCGGGCGAGGTCGCGATCTGCGTGCAGCCGTCTGGCAGGGTGGTCACGCTGTCGTGGTTGAAGGCGTGAAAGTGGAACGTCTGCGCGGGGCCGGTGAGAGGGTTTTCAATGAAGTCTGTGGGCAGCAGGCCGACGTTCCAGTCGCCGCGTTCCACCTGTCCGCCCAGCGCAACGGCAATCGCCTGGTGGCCAAAGCACACGCCCAGCAGCGGCTTGCGGGCCGCATCGCAGCGGCGGATGAAATCGTAAAGCGCCGGTAGGAACGCGTGATCTTCGAGCACCGAAAGCGGGGAGCCGGTGATCAGGTAAGCGTCCTGCTCGTCCATGTCCCCCGGCACCTCGCCGCCGATGGTCATGTAAACACGGTAGCGAAAGCGCTGGTCCTGTTCGTCAAAGAGGTCGCGGAAACGGTGGGCATCGTCGGGGAAGGCGTCGCCAACCTCCACAGATTTGTCGTGGTTGACCTGGAGGATGCCAAGCTTGAGGCGGGTCATGAAGGCTCCGGAGTTGGGGCGGCAGAGACCGCCGCCCCGATTGCGCTTAGCGGCCAAGGATCGCGTTGATCTCCGCGCTTTTGGCGCGGTCCGCCTCGATCCGGGCCTGCGCTTCGGCCTGGCCCTGCCAGTAGACCTGCGCGCCGGTCTCCGCCATCAGCGCCTGCGCCTCCGGGCTGGCCATCGTCGCCTGCGCGACGGAGGCGATGGTGTCGATCACCTCCTGCGGCGTGCCTTTCTTGACGAAAAGACCGTTCCACAGCGCCACGTCGTTTACACCGGACTGGGCGGCGATCGTCTCAACCCCGCCCAGCTTTGCAATGGGCGTGTCGCCGATGGAGCCGAGCACGTTGACCTCATCAAGGCAGGGCTCGATCAGGGCAAGCGTGGTGTTGATCACGTCCGCGTCGCCGGACGACAACGTGTTGCAATCGAGAAGGTCAAAGGCCGCGTCATCGGCAAACTCGAACCCCATGTTCACCGCAGCCGCCATCGACACGGCGGTCGGCGTCAGGCCCGCGCCGAAATGGCCCAGCACGACGTCGTTGTCCTGCGCGTGGGCGGCAAGCTCGGCCATGTTGGAATAGGGCGCGTCACCGGAGGCGGCGAGCACGAAGGGGTAGGTCAGGAAAATCCCAATGGGCACAAAGCTGTCTTCCTCGATCCCGATGCCGATCTGGGGGCCGACAATCGGCACGCCGATCACGAAAGAGCCGATGACGGAGCCGTCGGCGGGCGCGTCCAGCACCTCAAGCGCGCCGGGGAACGGGCCGTCGCCGCCGCCGGGGCGATTCACGACCGAGGCGGGCTGTCCGGTGGCTTCGGCCATGTCTTCGGCGATCATCCGGGTCAGGATGTCTTCGAAATCGCCGGGAGGCCACGGCACGATGAACTGTACGGGACCGTCTGGATAATCGGCAAAGGCCGGAGTGCTGAGCGCCATGACGGCGGCGGTGGTTGCGAGAAGTCTCTTCATTGGTGGTCTCCCTGTTTTATGGTTGAAGAGTGCGCGGTGTGCGCAGGCTCGTCCAGAGCATCCAAAGGATGACCAGACAGATGACGGCAAAAAGCGTGCCTGAGACGGGGCGGTTGATCAGGTCAACGGCATTGCGGATCTGGCCCGACCCGGCGGTGAGCTTCTCCACCATGATCGACCCCAAAACGAGGCCGAGCACGATGGGCACAAGCGGCCAGTCGAGGCGGCGCAGGATGAAGCCGAGGTAACCAAACCCGGCGGCGAACATGCAGTCGGTGAAGCTGTTGCGGATCGAAAAGACGCCAACAAAGGCAAGGATCAGGATGAACGCGCCCAAGAGGCGGTTCGGCACGTAGATGATGCGCGCGATGTATTTTGTGCTGAGCAGCAGCGTGAGGACGACCAGCACGTTAATGATCAGGAGCGCGATGAAGAGGGAGAAGAGGAAGTCGGGGTTGTTCTCGAAAATGTCTGGCCCGGGTTTGATCCCTGCGTCAAAGAAGACGACCATCATCATCGCGGTCAGCGCCTCCCCCGGTACGCCCAGCGCCAGAAGGGGGATCATCGCCGCGGCGGGCACCGCGTTGTTGGATGCCTCCGACGCGATGAGGCCATCGGGGGCGCCGTGGCCAAACTTTCCCGGGTTCTTGCTGGCCGCGCGGGCGGTAGAGTAGCTGAAGAACTGCGCGACGAACTCGCCTACGCCGGGGATAATGCCCATGATCGTGCCGTACCCGGCGGAAATTGTGGCGACGAACGGGTGCTTGCGCAGCTCGCCAAAGCCCCGCAGCAGCCCGCCTTTGATCCGCGCCTCGGGCGGGTCGGCGTCTTTGCCCGTCAGCAGGAAGAGGGCTTGGGAGATTGCAAAGATGCCGACGATGACCACGATCAGGTTGAAGCCCGCGGCGAGGTAATCGAGGCCAAAGGTGTAGCGGTCGATCCCGCGCAGGCCCTGACGGCCCACAAGGCTGATCAGGAAGCCCACGGCAAAAAGCAGCGCGGCAAGCCCCATCGTCTTGCGATGCGCGGCGATCAGCAAGACGGCGCCAAGGGCTGCGGCCATAAAGATATCACGCTGGCCAAAAAGCGCGCCAAGTTCGCGCAGGTAGGGACCAAAGAGCATCAGCGCGCCAAGGCCGATCAGGATCGAAAAGCACCCGCCAAAGAAGCTGGCGGAATAGGCGAGCGAGAGCGCCCGCGCCGCCTGCCCCTGTCGGGTCATGCCGTAACCGTCATATGTCGTCAGCGCGTTTACCGGCGTGCCGGGGGTGTTGATCAGGATCGCTGGGATCGCCCCGCCATACATGGACGAGCCATAGACGCCAAGCAGCAGCACGAGACTTACCAGATCATCTAAGAATACCGTTGCGGGCAGCAGGATGGCAATTGCGATGGCGGGACCAATCCCAGGCACCGCACCGATGGCCAGCCCGCCAACCGACCCGATCAGGATCGCCACCATAACCGAAGGCTCAAGCAGCGCGTTCAAACCTTGGTAGAACGCCTCCATCAGAACCACCGCAGCATGAAGCTGCGCGCCTCGGCCGGCAGCTGGTCATAAAGCCAGATGTTCACCGGTGTGCGGATTTGCAGGCCCGTGCGGAAGACCAGCACGATGATGACGGAGGTCAGCAGGCAGATGCCCAGCCAGCGCCACGACCGATAGCCCAGCCGCAGCGGCAGCAACGTGCCCAGCAGAAGGGTCGAAACAAGGTAGCCGAGGACCGGCACGAGCGCGGTATAGGCGATGAACCAGCCGACAAATTCCAGCGCGCGCAGCCACAGAACCACCTCGTGATAGGCGCTGGAGGGCTGCTTGAACCGTATCCGCCAGCGGTAGGTGCGCCACGCGCTGCGCAGGTTCAGAATGGCCGCAGGAAGGAAGATCGCAAGGCAGAGCGCCGGGGCGACCCAGCCCTGTTTCAGGATACGGCCAAGGCGCGCGCGGCCCTCAAACTCCGCCAGCCCGATCTGGTCCAGGAGATAAAGGCCCAGCGGGTCGGGCAGCTTGCGGTCCCCCCAGCCGGTATAGCCAAAGAACGCCCAGGCAAAAAATGCGGCAACGCCCGCGATGATCAGCGAAAACAAGAGGTCACCCTGCCGCCGCCGGAACGCGTGCACATCGGTTATGGCGATCCGGGCCGTTTGGGGCGCTGCGGCAGCAAAGGCGGACGAGTCCGTGCGCGAGGCGATCCCGCCTTGCGTTGCTGCGCTGGCAAAGCCGCGACCAGTGCCCGCGCTGCGCATCATATACTGCCCGCGCTCCGCATCATCAGGCGGCGGCGCTCATGGCCTTCAGGCCTGTTTCCGCAGCAGAGATCATCTTGGCCACGTCCGCCTCCGTTACGATCAGCGGCGGGGAGAAGATAGCGTTGTTGCCCGACACCCGGATCATTACGCCATCCTCGTAAGCCGCCTGCTGGAAGGCCAGCGGCAGCGCGCCCATCGCAGGCGCCTTGGTGGTGCGGTCGGTTACGAACTCCATCGCGACCATCAGCCCCTCACCCCGCACGTCGCCGATCATGTCGTAGTGGTCCATCAGGCCCTCGAGCCCTGCCTTGAGCTGCACACCGCGCGGGCCTGCGTTCTCCCACGGCTTGATCCGCATGGTCTCTTCCACCGTGGCCACGGCTGCGGCGGCGCCGACCGGGTGGCCGGAATAGGTATAGCCGGTATCGACGCTTGCCTCTTTGCCAGCGCCCTCGAACGCTTCGGCGACATGCTCCGCGATCATCACGGCGCCAAAGGGAAAATACCCGTTGGTGATCGCCTTCGCGGTGCACATGAAATCGGGCTGCACGCCCCAGTGGCGCGAGCCCGAGGGATCCCCGGTGCGGCCAAAGGCGGTGATCACCTCATCGGCAATCATCAGCACGCCGTGCTTGCTGCAAATCTCCCGCGCGCGCTTCATGAAGCTGGGATGCGGCGGGATCACCCCGCCCGCGCCCAGCACAGGCTCCATCACGAAGGCGGCCACCGTGTTGGCGCCCTGGAACCCGATCTCCCGCTCCAGCATGGTCGCGCATTGCTGCGCCAGCGCCTCTGCATCCTCGATGCCAAAGGGATTGCGATACAGGTACGGGCCGGGGATTTGGTAGCAGCCCGCGAGAAGCGGCTCGTAAGCATTGCGGAACTTGGCATTCCCATTGACCGAGGCGCCGCCGAAATGGGTACCGTGGTAGCCTTTCTCAAGGCTGATGAACTTGGTCCGCGTCCCCTCCCCCCGTACGCGGTGGTATTGGCGGGCGAGCTTAAGCGCGACCTCGATGCTGTCGGACCCACCCGAGGTAAAGAAGGCGCGCGTCAGCCCGTCTTCGGCAAAAAACTCGCGCAGCATATACGACAGCTCAATCGCCTTGTCGTTCGACGTGCCGCGGAAGGTCGAATAGTAAGGAAGCAGGTCCAGCTGCCCCGCAATCGCGTCCTTCACCGGCTGGCAGGAATAGCCAAGGTTCACGTTCCAAAGACCGCCCACCGCGTCGATGGCCCGGTGCCCGTCCACGTCGGTAATGGTCACGCCCTCGGACCCGGTCACGATGGTCGGCGGGTTGTCGATGCTGTCCTGCGGATGCGCCATCGGGTGCCACATATGGCGCGCGTTGTTTTCCTTCAGAAAGTTGCCGTCTTTCATCGTTGCGTCTCCTGCGCGGGCAGCGCTTGCGGTTCGGGTTGAGCGAGGTCTTCGAGGATCGTCAGAAGCGTGTCGTAGCGGGCGGGCCCCAAATGCGCGCGCCAGCGTTCGGCAATTCGGGCGGCCTGCGCCGTGTTGCGCGCGATGATGGCGCGGCCCTGATCGGTGATCGCCACCTCCATCACGCGGCGGTCGCTGCCGCGGGTGCGCGTGACAAAGCCGCGGTCCACAAGGCCTTGCACGATACGTGTTTGGCTGGGCAGCAGCAGCGCCGCACGGCGCGCGAGGGTCGAGGCATCGAGCGGGCTTTGCGCGTCAAGCACGCGGAGCAGACGCCACTGCTGCTCGCTCAGCCCCTCGCCCGCCAGCATCTCGCGGATTGGACCCATCACAGCCTCCCGCGCCCGCATCAGCGCGATGGGCAGGGATCGTGAAGGCGGCGGCAGCTGAGCCATTTCGAATCCTTGACGGGTAACCTGCAGGAAACTTAACATCACAAAAGTTGCGTTGTTAAGGAAAATCGCGCTTTGCCCCACCTGACACTGGACTACTCGCCCAATCTTGAGCCGGAGGTCGACATGGTCGCGCTTTGCGAGGTGCTGCGCGTGGCAATGATTGAGACGGGCGTGTTTCCGATGGCAGGTGTGCGGGTGCGGGCCTTTGCGGCAAGCCATGTGGCCATCGCGGACGGCAATCCCGCGCATGGCTATATCGACATGTCCATACGCCTGCGTGCGGGCCGCACGCCCGAAGCGAAAAAGGCGGCCACAAAGCACGTCTTTGAGGCGGCACAGTCCTACCTCGCGCCCATCATCGCGCAGCGCCCCATCGCCTTGTCGCTCGAGATGCGCGACATCGACCCTGAACTTAGCCCCAAGGCGGGCAGCATCCGTGAATTCCTGGAGCGCCCATGAGCGAGCTTGACCGCAATATTAACGCGCTGAAAAGGCACCTCGCCCAATTCGAAGGCGGCGTGATGAACCAGATCGGCGGCAAAGCCGTGCCCGCCCTGTCCGGCGCGTGGTTCGACACGCACAGCCCCGTCGATGAGACCCACATCGCCCGCGTCGCCCGCGGCACCGCCGAAGACATCGACGCTGCGGCCCGCGCGGCCCAGGACGCCTTTCCAGCCTGGCGCGACATGGACGGGGCAGCGCGCAAGCGCATACTGCACGCCATCGCCGACGGCATCGTCGCCCGCGCCGAGGAAATCGCCCTGATCGAATGCTGGGACACCGGGCAAGCCCTGCGCTTTATGTCCAAGGCCGCGCTGCGGGGTGCGGAGAACTTCCGCTTCTTTGCCGACCGCGCACCCGGGGCGCGGGATGGACAGACGCTGCCCTCCCCCACCCTGATGAACATCACGACCCGTGTACCCATCGGCCCGGTTGGGGTCATCACCCCGTGGAACACGCCCTTCATGCTGTCCACCTGGAAGATCGCACCCGCGCTGGCCGCAGGCTGCACGGTGGTGCACAAACCCGCGGAACTCAGCCCCCTGACCGCGCGCATCCTGATGGAGATCGCGGAGGACGCGGGCCTGCCCCCCGGTGTCTGGAACCTCGTGAACGGGATGGGCGCGGAGGCGGGCAAGGCCCTGACAGAGCACCCTCTGATCCGCGCGATTGCCTTTGTCGGGGAATCCCGCACCGGATCGATGATCATGAAGCAGGGGGCCGACACGCTCAAACGCGTCCACTTCGAATTGGGCGGCAAAAACCCCGTGGTTGTCTTTGACGATGCCGATCTGGACCGCGCCCTCGATGCAGCGATCTTCATGATTTACTCCCTGAACGGGGAGCGGTGCACCTCCTCCTCGCGCTTGCTGGTGCAGGACAGCATCGCGGACGCGTTCGAAGCCAAACTCGCCGAACGGGTGCAGCGCATCAAGGTTGGCCACCCGCTTGACCCCAGCACGGAGGTCGGCCCCCTGATTGGCAAGTTGCATTACGACAAGGTCACCTCCTTTTTCGAGACCGCCAAAACCGATGGCGCGACCATCGCCGCGGGCGGCACGGTGCCGGACAGCGACGGATACTTCGTGAACCCCACCCTCTTCACACGCGCGGCCAACGACATGACCATCGCGCGCGAAGAAATCTTCGGCCCCGTGCTAACATCAATACGCTTTCGTACGGAGGGCGAAGCCCTCCTGATCGCCAACGACACCGAATACGGCCTCACCGCCTATGTCTGGACCAACGATCTGACCCGCGCCCTGCGCTTCACGCAAGCGCTGGAGGCGGGCATGATCTGGGTCAACAGCGAAAACGTCCGCCACCTGCCCACCCCGTTTGGCGGCGTGAAGGCCAGCGGCATCGGCCGCGACGGCGGCGACTGGTCCTTCGACTTTTACATGGAGACCAAGCACATCGGCTTTGCCACCGGCCACCACAAAATCCCGAAACTGGGCGCTTAGCCCTTCTTTGGGTCTCAAATATCCCGGGGGTGTGGGGGCTGGCCCCCACTCCGACCTCGGCCAAAAGGACCAACCCATGCCCGTCCCAAGCCCCGTCCTCTACCCGCCCTTCAACATCGTCCGGCTCAGCCATGTGGAATACCACGTTACGGACCTTGCCCGGTCCCGTGCGTTCTGGGTCGACACGCTAGGGCTTCAGGTCAGCCATGAGGACGAGACGACGCTGATGCTGCGCGCGATGGAAGAGCGGAACCACCATTCGATCATCCTCACCCAAGGCGCCGCGCCGCAGGTCGCAAAGCTGGGCTTCAAGCTTTACGATCACCCCGATCTGGATGCCGCCGCCGCGTGGTTCGAAAGCCAGGGCCTGCCCGTGGACTGGGCCGAGACAGAGCATATGGGCCGCGTCCTGCGCACGCGCGATCCCTGGGGTGCGCCGCTGGAATTCTACGTCGGCATGACGCGGCTGCCGTCGATCATGCAGGACTACAAGCGCTACGCCGGGGTCAAACCGCTGCGGATCGACCATTTCAACCTTTTCTCACCGGACGTGGATGGGGCCGTGGACTTCTACAACCTCATGGGCTTTCGCGTGACAGAATACACCGAGGATGCGGACACGAAAAAGGTCTGGGCCGCGTGGATGCACCGCAAGGGCGGCGTGCATGATGTGGCTTTCACCAACGGGGTCGGCCCGCGCCTGCACCATACCGCGTTCTGGGTGCCCACACCGCTGAACATCATCGACCTGCTGGACTTGATGAGCACAACCGGTTGGAGGGAGAACATAGAGCGCGGACCGGGGCGGCATGGTATCTCGAACGCATTCTTCCTCTATATCCGCGACCCCGATGGTCACCGGATTGAGATCTACTGCTCCGACTACCAAACCGTCGATCCCGATCACGAACCGATCCACTGGGACCTGAAGGATCCCCAGCGACAGACGCTTTGGGGTGCGCCTGCCCCGCGGTCTTGGTTCGAGGAAGGCACGCTTTTCGAGGGTGCAGACACGCAAGAGCCAGCGCTCAAAGCGCAACCGATTGTAGCCCCGTAGGGTGGGGTTTCACCCCACCACCCGTGGAGAAAACACATGAACTGGGACGCGTTCGCACAGCACGCTAAACAAGCCGCCGACTGGGGCGCAGATTATCACAAGACCATACGGAGACGTCCGGTGCGGGCACAGACCGCCCCCGGCGAGATCGCGGCACAGCTGCCCGCCAGCCCACCCGAGGAGGGCGAGGCGATGGCCGCCATCATGGCCGATTTCGAACGGATCGTGATGCCGGGCATCACCCATTGGCAGCACCCGCGCTTCTTTGCCTATTTCAACTCCAACGCCGCGCCGGCCTCGGTGCTCGCCGAATTCCTCGCCTCGATCATCGCGCCGCAATGTATGCTCTGGCAGACCTCTCCGGCAGCGACAGAGATGGAAACCCGGATGCTGGATTGGCTGCGGCAAGGCATCGGCCTGCCCGAAGGCTTTGCGGGCGTGATCCAGGACAGCGCCTCATCGGCCACGCTGGCTGCGGTGCTGACGATGCGCGAACGCGCCCTTGGCTGGGAGGGCAACAAGACGGGCCTGTCCCCGCACGCACGCCTGCGCATCTACTGCTCGGACCAGGTGCACAGCTCTATCGACCGGGCCATTTGGGTCGCCGGGATCGGGCAGGAAAACCTGATCAAACTGCCCTCGGGCGGGCCACTGCGCGGGATGGACATAGGTGCCCTGCAAGCCGCCATCGCCGCAGACCGCGCGGCAGGTCATATCCCGGCGGGGATCATTGCGGCAACGGGCGCGACAGGCATTGGGGCCTGCGATGACGCGAACGCGGTAGCGGACGTGGCGGAGGCGGAAGACCTCTACACCCACCTTGACGCCGCATGGGCGGGCACCGCGATGATCTGCCCGGAGTTCCGGCACCTTTGGGCGGGGGCAGAGCGGTTCGACAGCGTGGTTTTCAACCCGCATAAATGGCTGGGTGCACAATTCGATTGCGCCGCGCACTTCCTGCGTGACCCGGACGCGCTGCGTCAGACGCTCGCGATCAGGCCCGAATACCTCAAGACCTCCGGCGACAGGGAAGTGATCGACTATTCAGAATGGTCGATCCCGCTTGGCCGCCGCTTCCGCGCGCTGAAACTCTGGTTCCTGATGCGCAACTACGGGATGGAGGGGCTGCGCGCCCGCATCCGCAACCACGTGACCTGGAGCCAGGCCCTGTGCGAACGCCTCAGCGGCGCGGGGTTCGAGATCGTGACGGAACCGATCCTGTCGCTCTGGACCTTCCGCGCCCCCGGCGCCTCGGATGAGAACACGCAGGCCCTGGTGGACCGCATCAACGATGACGGGCGCATCTACCTCACGCAGGGCATGGTGGACGGGCGCAAGGTCATCCGTTTTCAGGCAGGCCAGTTCGACTGCGCAGAGGAAGATTTCGACGTGGCATTTGACACGATAACGGAGCTGGCGCGATGAATTTTGCCACCTACACCGCGGACGGCGCGCAGCATTATGGCATCGACACCGGGGAAGGGATGATCGACTGCACCGCGCCCGATTTGCCGACGCTGCGCGATGTGATTGCGGGCCCGGGGCTGCATAGCCTTGTCCGGCATCGGGACAGGCAGGTGACGCACTCCGAATTCACTTATGACATCCCTGTGCCGAACCCGGAAAAGATCATCTGCGTGGGCGTGAATTTCCCCGACCGCAATGCGGAGTATAAGGACGGGATCGAGGCGCCGCCGAACATGTCGCTCTTCCCGCGCTTTCCGCGCAGCTTTGTTGGCCATAACGGCCAGGTGATCCGCCCACCGGAGACGCCGCAACTGGACTACGAGGGCGAGATTGCCATTGTCATCGGCAAGGTCGGACGACGTATTGCTGAGGCGGACGCCTATGACCACATCGCCGCGCTGACACTTTGCAACGAAGGCACCCTGCGCGACTGGGTGCGTCACGCGAAGTTCAACGTCACGCAGGGCAAGAACTGGGACGCCTCGGGCGCGATGGGGCCGCATTTGGTGCCCTTCACGGCCGCAGCGCAGCTCTATGATGTGGGGTTGACCTGCCATGTGAATGGGGAGCTGCGGCAGGAGGATCGGACCAGCCGGATGCTCTTCCCGATCCGGCGGCAGATCGCCTATATCTCCACGTTCACGACGCTGGTGCCGGGGGACATCATCGTGACCGGCACGCCCACGGGCGCAGGCGCGCGGTTTGACCCGCCGCGCTACCTTGTGCCGGGGGATGAAGTGGTCGTTGCCGCCGAGGGCATTGGCGCGCTGCGCGTGACGGTGGCAGACGAATGACGCCCGATCAGATCGAAGCCGCTGCGCAAGCGCTGCTGGAGGCGGAGCGAACGGGGGTGCAGACCGGGCTGTTGTCGGTGGCGCATCCGGACATCACGATGGACGACGCCTATGCCGTGCAAAAGGCCTTTGTCGCAGCCAAGGGCGCGGCGGTGATCGGCTGGAAGATCGGCCTGACCAGCCGCGCGATGCAGATGGCGATGAACATCGACATCCCTGATAGTGGCGTGCTGCTCGCGGATATGCTGTTCCAGGACGGCGCAGTTGTGCCCGCGGGCCGGTTCATCCAGCCGCGGGTGGAGGCGGAGATTGCCTTTGTCATGAAAGATACGCTTGGGGGTGCGGATGTCACGCGTGCCGACGTGCTGGCGGCCACGGATTACGTGGCGCCATCGCTTGAAATCCTCGACACCCGCATCCTGCGCGCGGACCCCACCACGGGCCAGCCGCGCAAGGTCTTTGACACGATCAGCGATAACGCGGCGAATGCGGGCGTGGTGCTGGGCGCCCAGCGGCACGCACCAGAGAACCTGCGCTGGGTCGGGGCGATTGTCAGCCGCGATGGTACGGTTGAGGAAACGGGGCTTGGCGCCGGGGTGCTGAACGATCCGGTTGAAAGCGTCGTCTGGCTGGCGCGTCGGATGGCTGCGTATGGGCAGATGATTGAACCTGGACATATCGTGCTGTCGGGTAGCTTTATCCGGCCCATCGAATGCCCGCCAGGCTCGCAGATCGAGGCAGATTTCGCGGCGTTCGGGCGTGTCGATCTGAGCTTTGCGTAGGATGGGCAATATTGCCCATCCTACCGACTAGCTAAACCTACGCAGCCGTACAGCGCGGCGGCATCGTCGGTGACAAGGTGCACTGGGATCGCTGAGAACCCCGCCCCAACCTTATCGCGCATCACAAAGCCGCGCGCGAAGCCCTGTCGCCCCGGCTGTGTCCCCATGATCGCCCGGGCAAGCCCGCCATTCAGGACAATCCCGCCGAGCGGCAGGTAGTGATAAACCAGCTGTGTCGTCAGAATGCCCAGCGCCTCGCCGAACACGGCAAGCGTCTGCGGGGCTTCACCAACGATCTGTTCCGAAGGCGCAGCCTGCGCGGTGATCAACCGGTGCAGCGCCTCCAGCCCCTTGCCGGAGAACAGATCCTCAACCGAAGTAAACGGCGCTGTGCCCGCCTTCGCCGACACCCATTCCGCAACGACTAAAGGTAATGACGCGTGGCCATATTCGGCGCAATGTACCGCCGCCCCAGAGACCACGGAGACATTGAAACCAGTCCCGAGACCCACCACCAGCCGCTGCGCCCCCGGCACAGGGGCGCCCGCATGGACCTGTTGCAGCGCCCCTTCGGGCAAGCGGTCCAGCCCGTACCCGACCGCCTGTAAATCGTTCACCAGCTGGACGGGTATGCCAAAGGCATCCGCATCGATCACCCAGTCCAGATTGGTCAACCGCGCGTGCCGCTCTGTCACGGGTCCGGCAATGGCCACGCACAGGGCCGTGGCCTGCCCCATACCAAACGTCTGCAGAACAGAGGCGAAATCCCCGTGCGCTGACGTCGCAAGGCGGCGCAGCGTTCCCCGGTCCAGTAAACCACCGTTCGCGCGCGCAACCCGTGTGTGTGTTCCGCCTACATCCGCAACAATCACTGTCATAGCGTTGCTTCGCCCCCGCTCGGGACGGCACGGCACGACAGTTCGCCGCTCTGCCGCCGACGCGCCCCGGCCTTGCTCAGCAGCTCCGCGTTTCCAGTAATCATACCCTACCATTTTTTTGTGTTGCCCCTACTGCGGGACGTTCAAGCCACTGGGCACCGTCTCCGGCTCGCCCAAAGCGCCGGCGAGGCTAAACGGGTCGGTAAGTGCACCGAGAAAGGCGATGATGTCCGCGACCTGCCGGTCGGTCAGATTGCGCGGCAAAAGCGTATTGGCTCCGGCGATCGCATCAACCTCTGCAGGGTCCGAGACGATGAGAAAACCTTGGCCTGGGACCCTTGGCAGAACCAGCTGGCGCGCATCGTACGACATCAGCGCAGCAACGGGGTCGAGGTGATGCCGGATCGCACCTTCAAGCGTGGCATAAGCCCCTGCATGTCCATACGGCGCCGTATGAACCACATTTCTCAGCGACGGCGTCCGGAACGCGTAAGCATCCTCGCGCCGACCCGTAACGCGCTTCCGTCCTTCGTCGCGCGCAAAGCTGTCAAACCGCGCCGCCTTACCAAGGCCAACCTGCGGCATGGCGATGGCGTGAAAGCGATGATCGGTTTGCAAGATGCCCGAATGGCACCGCGCGCACCCCGCGTCCCCATAAAACAGATCCATCCCGCGCGCTGCCTCCTCCGGCAGGGCCACACCGCGCCGCAAGTAAGCGTCAAATGGGCTGTTCACCGCGCGCCATTCGAAATCGACAAAGGCCGCGATGGCGTTTGAAATGTCGGTGAAATGAATTGGCTCTGGCCCAATCACGTCGTCAAAGCGGGCGCGGTATTGCGGGATCGCCGCGACCCTTTGGGACAGCAGATCCCACGCACCGCCCGGCCCGGTGATTGCGCCCCGCTGCACCGCAGCTGAAATCTCGTTCTCTGCGCCATGCCCCGCCATCTCGTCCGGGCTCAACACCGCAAACATCGTCTGAGCGGACAGCAGGGAGGCCAAGCCGCGCTCCATCTGCGCGCCGAGCGGGGTGCGCACGGTGCCATCCGGCAGCACTTCGAGCCGCCCATCATGGAAAAAGGTGGTGACCTCAGCAGCGCCAAGGTTGAATAACGCGGGTGCGTTGCGCGGAATAAGCCGGGGCGGCGGGTTGTCCGGATCAGCGACGCGCTCCGGACCAAGGCCGATGCCGCCATCCCCGATGCCAAGGCTCAGCCCATCGGCCGTGGCGTGTTTTGGGTGGTGGCAGGTGGCGCAAGCGACCTCCTTATTGCCTGACAGGATCGGATCGTAAAACAGCAGCCGGCCCAGCTCGACCTGCCGCGCATTCACCTCGGGAAAAGAGATATTCCATTCGGGCAGCTCCGCCGCCACGGGCAGAGCCCACACAAGCGCGACGAAAGCATTGGAAAAAAGCCGCAACACCGCTCTCAAACTCCTCCGCCTGCCCTGATCCGTGTGAGGAATGTAGGCCCGAGGCTACCCTTGATCAAACCACGCCCGTGCGTTTGCGACAAACAACATGCCAAACCGTGACGCAAGGCACGGCGCAGGCCGATGCGCGTCCGTAGACGAAGCTCATCATGGTGTTGCCCTTTTCGCCGCTTTATGGTCCGTAAGAATTCACAGGCATGGCGCGATACCGCGCTACCCGCGTCCGCATCAGCCGCGCAACACGAAAAGCAAGGGCATCAACGCTTTCGGGGCGCGGTATCGGACCAATAATCGAGACTGGCCCTTCTCTGTTTCCCAAAAATCCTCCCCGAAGGGCCGGGCCACCACAAAGGACAACCCCATGACATTCAATCGCAACATCAAAATCGCGCCGTCCATCCTCGCCGCCGACTTCGCCAATTTCGGCGCAGAATGCGTTGCGGTGGAGCGTGAAGGCGCGGACTGGATCCATTTGGATGTGATGGACGGCCACTTCGTGCCCAACATTACCTTCGGTCCGGCCACGTGCAAAGCCATTCGGCCCCACATCAAGGGGGTGATGGACGTGCACCTGATGATTGCCCCGGTGGACCCCTATATCGATGCCTTCGCCGAGGCGGGTGCGGACGTGCTGACCGCGCATGTGGAGGCAGGCCCGCATATTCACCGCACCGTGCAGGCGATCCGCGGCGCAGGGATGAAGGCAGGTATCGCACTGAATCCCGGCACGCCTGCGGAGGCTGCCAAAGAGCTGTTGGACGACATCGACCTGATCTGCGTGATGACCGTGAACCCCGGCTTTGGCGGGCAAAGCTTTATCGACATGTCTGCAAAGGTGCGCGCGCTGCGGGAGATGATCGGGGACCGGGAGGTGCATATCGAGATCGACGGCGGGGTAGATCCGCGCACCGCGCCCATTGTGGCCGCCGCGGGTGCGGATGTGCTGGTCGCAGGCTCGGCGGTGTTCCGAGGCGGGTCAGCGGACAACACGGCACCGTATGGAGAGAACATCCGCGCAATCCGTGCCGCCGCGACGGGCGTCTGGACCTGAGGCCCGTTTTCTTTCAAAGAAAACGGACCGGAAAAATCTAATTTTCCGACGCTTCAGCCCAATTTGTCCGCGAAGTGATCGATCAGCTTATGCTTCAGGATCTTGCCCGTTGGCGCCGCGGGCAGCGTTGTCGCGAGTACGATCTGGCTGGGCCGCTTGTACCCTGCGAGCCGTTCTGCGGCGAATTCCCGAAGCGCCTCGGGCGTCAGCGATGTGCCCTCGCGCACCTGGCAAAACGCGACCGGCTTTTCATCCCCATCCACCATGTGCCCAACAACAGCGGCCTGAATAACCTCTGGGTGATCGTTGAGCGCCGCCTCAACTTCGGGCGGATAGACGTTGAAGCCGCCGTGAATGATCAGCTCTTTTGACCGGCCCACAATGTGCAGGTGGCCTTTTTCGTCAATCCGGCCCAGATCGCCCGTGCGCAGCCAACCGTCCGTGGTCAACGTTTCTGCGGTCACGTCAGGGTTCTTGTAATACCCCATCATGACATGCGGGCCGCGGGTGAGGACTTCGCCCACACCGTCCTGCGCGCCGGGGGCGTCGCGGTCGATCTTGTTCTCGACCCCCGGCAGTGGCGGCCCCACGGACGTGTCCGGATCGCCAATCACGTTGCGTGTCGCCGCGGCGCCCGCGGTACTTTCGGTCAGGCCCCACCCGTTTTGCAGCGCCACGCCGTAGAAATGTTCGGCCTTGCGTTTCCATGTCGGATCGAGTGGCGCGGCGCCAGAGGAGACGTAGCGCAACGTGGGAGAGTTCAGCTCAGCCCCCTGCGTATGCGCCATCAAAAGCGCGTGCATTTGCGGCACGGCAGAGAACAACGTAATGCCGTCCTTCAGCGCCGCGATGGTTGCGGCCACATCAAAGCGCGCTGCAAAGCGGACATGAGCACCTGCCGTCACGGCGGCGACAGTCACAGAGCAGAGGCCAAAGACATGGGTGATCGGCAGCACGCCATAGATGAGGTCACTGGGCACCATGTCCCGCAGATTCGCAGAGGTGCGCCCGCCAAAGCGCACATTGCTATGCGACAGCATCACGCCCTTTGGCGCGCCGGTTGTGCCAGTGGTGTAAAGGAGAACGGCGAG
This sequence comes from Pseudomonadota bacterium, assembly GCA_039817385.1. GTDB lineage: Bacteria > Pseudomonadota > Alphaproteobacteria > Rhodobacterales > Rhodobacteraceae > JBCBCP01. The sequence continues at coordinate 333,104 of JBCBVY010000003.1, forward strand.
GTCTTCGCTGCTGTCCGGGTTCGACGCGTGCTTCGCGCCAAGGGCCAATGCGCCGTACGGGCCTGTCTGCTCCTCCAGCCCATAGCGCGACGCATGAGCCGCCGCGTCCTTCGACACGCCCGTCGTCGCGACGATGGCAGCGGGGGTGCAGTGGGCTTCGATCCGCGCGATCTCGGCCTCGGTCTGGCGCGCATTGGTCGGTACGATCACCGCGCCGATGCGCCACGCGGCAAAGAGGGTGACAACTGCGGCGCAGCAGTTTTCAGACAGGAGCAACACGCGGTCGCCGGGCTTGACGCCGCGCGCGATCAGGTCGTCGCCCAGACCCACGCTTGCACTGTCCAGAACGGCAAAGCTCAGCGCGTTGCCCGCATCATCGCTGAAGGCGGGCGCCTCGGGGCGTTCCGCGACCTGCGCGGCCAGAAGCTCTTCGACCCGGGCGCTCATCCAAAGCTCGGCGCGCGTTTTTCGAGGAAGGCGGCGATGCCCTCGGCGGCCTCTTCCGCGCCGGTGGCCCAGGCCATCGCGTCGCGCTCATGCGCGAGTTGCGCGTCGTAGAGGTTGTCATAGGCCGCATGGGTCATCGCCTTGATCCGCGCCTGCGCCGCGCGCGGGCCCTTGGCTATGTCATCCGCGAGCTGTTCCGCCTGCGGCATCACATCCTCCGCCGGGGCGGCCACGTTGATGACGCCAAGGTTCACGAGGCGGTCGGTGGGGATGGGCCGCGCCAGGGTCAGCATCTCCATCGCCAGCGGGCGCGGCAACATCCGGGCCAGCGCCGCAGACAGGCCGCCATCGGGCACCAGCCCCGCCTTCACGTAAGACGCAGTGAAAAACACACCCGCCTCCGCCACAATGAAATCGCAGGCGAGCGCGATAGAGGCCCCTGCCCCCGCAGCCCCGCCCTTCACCGCAGCGATCACGGGCACCGGGCAGTTGCGGATGGCGCGGATCACATCGTGCAGGGTCTCAATCCGTGCGGCGCGGTCGGCCTCGGTGTAGGTGCGGCTTTCGATCAGGACGTTCAGATCGCCCCCGGCGCAAAAGAAATCGCCGCGCGAGGTCAGGATCACGGCGCGGATCGCAGGGTCTTCGGCGGCTTTGCAGGCGGCCTTGATGGCCTCGTAGAATTCGGGGGTGAGCGCACCGCGGCGCGCGGCGTTGCCGTTCCAGACGATGGCGCGGTTGTCCTCGATTTCGTAGGTAGCGTCTGACATGCGCGGTGCCTTTTGTTCATCGGGTAGGATGGGCAATATTGCCCATCCTACGGTTTGATCCTTTTGAAGACGCCTGAAGCCGTGGCGAGGAGCGTGCCGGTATCGGATTCGAGCGTTCCATCAACAAAAAGTATGGACCGTCCGCCGCCCGTGACCGTGCCGGTCGCGGTGACCGTACCCATCCGTACGGGCGCAAGGTAGCTTGTGGTCATCGAGACGGTCATCACCGTCGGGGTCGCCTTGGGATCGAATTCCAGCGCCGCGGCGTATCCCATTGCGTTGTCGAGCATCGCCGCCATGATGCCGCCATGCAGTCCGCCGTGGCGGTTGGTGTGCTGTGGCCCAATCTCTAGAATGGAGCGGGCCACGCCATCTGTCAGGTCCACGACATAACCCAGCAGCGTTTGCGCGCCGGTTTCATCGCGGATCACGCTCATGCCGCGCTCAGCTCGATAAAGCGTTCGAGGTGGTAGTCGGTATCGCCAAAGCGGTGGTCAGCCATCACGATGCGCTTCGCGATATGGGCCAGCTCATATTCCTGCGTCATCGCGATGCCGCCATGCAGCTGGATCGCCTCTTCGGCGACCAGCCGTCCGATCCGGCCCATCAGGCTCTTGGTGCCGGAGATGTTCAGATCGCGTTTGGCCGTATCAAAGTACCCGGCTGCATTGATGACCGCGCTGCGCGCCTGCTCCATCTCGATCAGGAGGTCGGACATGCGGAAAGCGAGCGCCTGAAAGGTGCCGATGGGCCGCCCGAACTGCTTGCGGGTCATCAGGTAGTCTTTGGTCAGGTGCGTTGCCGTTTCCATCGCGCCGAGCGCTTCGGCGCATTGGGCCACGGTGGCAAGGGCCGTGACGTCGTTCAGCACCGCGAAGCCGTCTTGGGTCAGCAGCTCGCCCTCAACGTCTTCGAGGATCACCTCCGCAGCGCGGCCACCGGCCAGCAGCGGGTAGCCCTGAATGGTCAGGCCAGGTGCATCCTTTGCCACAAGGTAGAGCGCAATGCCCGCCTCATCCGCCACCTGACCCGAGGTGCGGGCGGAGACGATGATGTGGTCCGCCGCTTCGGCGTTCATCACCACGGCCTTGCGCCCGTTCAGCTTCGCTCCATCCGCTGCCGTACGGATATGGTTCAGATCGTAGCGGCTGTCCGGCTCCCCATGCGCCACAGCAAGGTGGATGGCGCCGCCGATGACCTCTTCGACCATGTCGTCCTTGCCGCACGCGGCGAGGATGCGACCGCCCATCAGCGCGCTGTCGAGGAAGGGCTCGACCACGCCTGCGCGGCCCAGTTCTTCGAACACCACGGCGATGTCGAAACCCGCGCCGCCAAAGCCGCCCTGCGCTTCGGTGAAAAGCGCGCCGATCACGCCCAGCTCGGCCAGTTCGGCCCAGATGTCCGCGCTCATGCCGGCGTCGGAATTGATGATCTTGTTGCGCGTCGCGGTGTCGTATTTGTCGCGCAGGTAGCGGCGCAGGCTGTCTTGCAGCATTTGCCGCTCTTCGGTCAGGTCAAAGTTCATGTCTTAGGCTCCCGGGGCCATCTTCACCTTGGCGATGATGCCGCGCTGGATTTCATTGGAGCCGCCGAAGATCGACAGCTTGCGGTTGTTGAAATACTCCGCCGCGACGGGGCCGGCCTCGTGCGGGTCGGGGATCTGGTCGTTGGCGCCTTCCAGACCTTCGGAGGCGAAGGGCATCGCGTAGGGGCCAACTGCGCGGCGGGCCAAGTCGTTGATTTCCTGGCGGATCACGGTGCCTTTGATCTTGAGCATGGAGGCTTCGACCCCCGGTGCCTCACCTGCGGCAGCTTTGGAGATGATGCGCAGATTTGTCGTGCTCATCGCCATAAGGTCCATTTCGACGTTGGCAACGCGCGCCGCGAAGTGCGGGTTCTGCATCAGCGGCTTGCCGTTGGTGTTCTCGGCTTTGGCGATGCGCTTGACCGCCGCGAGACCGGCCTGAGAGAAGCCAACGCCCGCGATGTTCGTGCGCTCGTGGGTGAGCAGGTATTTGGCGTAGGTCCAGCCTTCGTTCTCCTTACCGACGAGGTTTTCCACGGGCACTTCGACGTCCGTGAACCAGACCTCGTTCACCTCATGCGTGCCGTCGAGCAGGATAATCGGGCGGACTTCGACGCCCGGTGTGTCCATGTCGATCAAGAGGAAGCTGATGCCTTCCTGCTTGACGTCCTTGTTGGTGCGCACGAGGCAGAAGATCATGTTGGCGTGCTGGCCGAGCGTCGTCCACGTCTTTTGGCCGTTGACCACATAATGCGTGCCTGCGTCATTCAGGACGGCGGAGGTCTTGAGGCTGGCGAGGTCGGAGCCTGCGCCCGGCTCGGAATAGCCCTGGCACCACCAATCCTCACCCGACAGGATGCGGGGAAGCCAGTAGTCTTTCTGCGCTTGGCTGCCATACTTTTGCAGGACGGGGCCGAGCATCGACAGGCCGAAGGGCACGATGCGCGGGGCGTTGGCCAGCGCGGCCTCTTCCTCGAAGATGTGGCGCTGCACGGCGTTCCACTCGGCGCCGCCGTATTCGGCCGGCCAGTTCGGCGCGAGCCAGCCTTTGGCGTTCAGGATCGCGTGGTAGCGTTCCTGCTCTTCCTTGCCCAGTTCCTGACCAAGGCGGATCTTGTCCCGCATGTCCTTGGGCACTTCAGTTTCCAGAAACTCGCGAACCTCGGCGCGGAAGGCTTCTTCTTCTTGGGTGTAGCTCATGTCCATGTGACGTCTCCTTAAGCGGATGTGTTCAGGATGCTTTGTTCAGGTCTTCAAAGGTGCGGCCCTCCGCCACCAGCTCTTCGAGCAGGGGGGCGATTTGCCAGAAGTGGGGGTCTTCTTTTTCGTAGGCTTTGAGATCAGCCAGCAGGTCCGGCAGACCCACGATATCGGCCCATTTCAGCGGGCCGCCCCAGTAGCGAGGGAAGCCATAGCCAAAGAGCAGCGTCATATCGACGTCGAGCGGGCGGCGGGCAATGCCCTCGCCGACGACCTTGGCGGCCTCGTTCACCATCGCGGCCATGTAGCGGCGGACGATTTCCTCGTGGGTGAAGTCGCGCGGGGTTAGGCCCTGTTCTGCGCGCTCGGCTTCGATCAGGGGCATGACGTCGGGGTTGGGCACACGGGCTTTCGGGCCGGCGGCGTAGTCATAATAGCCCTTGCCGGTTTTCTGGCCGAAATGCCCATCCTCGCAAAGCTTGTCGGCATAGGCCGCGTCGCGGGCATCGGGGTGCAGCCCTTCGGCGCGCTTACGCTTGCGCACGGCCCAGCCGATGTCGAGACCGGCGAGGTCCGCCACAGCGAAGGGGCCCATCGCAAAGCCGAACGCTTCGAGCGCTTTGTCGATCTCGTAGGGCGACGCGCCGTCAAGGATCATATGGTCGGCGGCGGTGCGATAGGTCGACAGGATGCGGTTGCCGATAAAGCCGTCGCAGACGCCTGCGCGTACGCTGATCTTGCCGAGGCGCTTGCCGAGGGCAAAGCCGGTCGCGACAACATCCAGCGCCGTCTTGTCCGCGACAACCACCTCCAGCAGCTTCATCACGTGCGCCGGGGAGAAGAAGTGCAGGCCGATCACGTCCTCGGGCCGTTTGGTGGTCGCCGCGATCTCGTTCACGTCGAGATAAGAGGTGTTCGAGGCGAGAATTGCGCCAGGTTTGCAGACACGGTCCAGCTCGGTGAAGACCTTTTTCTTGACGTCCATGTCTTCGAAAACGGCTTCGATGACGAGGTCGACGTCAGACAGGTCGTCGTAGGAGGTGGTGATACTGAGCGCCTTGGTCAGTATGGCCTCATGGTCTTCGGCGCTGATCTTGCCGCGCTTTAGCGCGCCGGACAGGTTCCCTTCGATGCGGCCCCTTGCGGCCTCGCCCGCCTCGGGCGACATCTCCAGCATGGTCACCGGGAGACCTGACAGCAGGGCCGCGGTGGCGATGCCCGCGCCCATCGTGCCGCCGCCGATCACGCCCAGCGCCTGCACATCGCGCGGCTCCACGCCCTTCAGCTCGGGCAGGTTCGACACCTGCCGTTCGGAGAAGAACGCGTGGATCATGCCCTTGCGCTGGTCGGTCTGCATAAGGTCCGTGAAGATCTTGCGCTCTGCCTTCAGCCCTTCGTCGAACGTATGCTCAACCGAGGCTTGCACAGCGCGCACGCACCAGGCCGGACTGATCTGGCCGCGGCCGCGGGCGAGGATGGCGTCATAGGCCGCGTCCCAGTCGATCGCGGCGGGCGGGTCCATCTCAGACACAGCACGGCGGGAGGCACCTGCGTCCAACAGCTCTTGCGCGTAGGCAAGGCCGTTTTCCATCGGGTCGCCATCCTTGATGATGTCGATCAGGCCCATCTCCGCCGCCTCGGGTGCCTTCACGTGGCGGCCCGTCGTCATGACATCCAGCGCCTTTTCCACGCCAGTCAGACGCGGCATCCGCTGGGTGCCACCCGCACCGGGGATCAGGCCAAGGTGTACCTCGGGCAGACCCACGCGGGCCGAGGGAACCGCGATGCGGTAATGACAGCCCAGCGCAACCTCCAGCCCGCCGCCAAGCGACACGCCGTGCATGGAGCCGACGACGATCAGCGGGCTCGCCTCAATGCGGTTGATGAGGACGGGCAGGTGCGGCTCCAGCGGCGGCTTGCCGAACTCCGTGATGTCGGCGCCCGCAAAAAACGCGCGGCCCTCGCCGACGATCAAGACGGCGCGCACACCTTCGTCCACTTCGGCGCGATCCATGTCGTCCCAAAGGCCCTGCCGAACAGCCTGTGACAGGGCATTGACCGGCGGGTTGTTCACGGTCAGGACGGCGATGTCGCCGTGGCGGCTGTAGGCGATCTTGTCGCTCATCGGTCTGGAGGCCCTCCCAAGCCCGTGGTCCGTTCTGCGGAACCGAATTTCACCTAGGCAAGGTAGGGCAGCATCCGGGGGCGCGGCAAGCGCGTGCAGCCGCAAACGCCGCAGCGTCATTCCGCGGCACGCGCGATCAAGCCCCTGCGGGCTGTCCTCGTGAAGAAGGCCCGCAGGGGCTGACGGAACAGAGCGCGCTGGATTCCCCCTGGGGAATCGGGTTTGGTCCCCCGCGAGATCATTGGGGTGAGCATGTCGGCACTTCTGGACGTTTCGGATCTGAGCATCGGCTTTGGCGACGCGCCGCCGGTCGTGTCCGGCGTGTCGTTCAAGGTGCAGCCCGGTGAAACGCTGGCGCTGGTCGGCGAGTCGGGTTCGGGCAAGACGCTCACCTGCCGCAGCGTCCTGCGCATCCTGCCGGGCAGCGCGCAGCTGCGCTCGGGCAAGGTGATCTTCAACCGCGGGGGCCATGTGCAGGATTTGCTGTCCCTGCCGCCCCGGCAGATGCGCGCAGTGCGCGGCAACCGGATTTCGATGATCTTTCAGGAGCCGATGCGCTCGCTCTCCCCCCTGCACCGGATCGGCGCGCAGGTGAGCGAGGTGCTGAGCCTGCATCGGGACATGAGCCGCGCGGAGGCCAAGGGCGCCGTGCTCGCGACCTTTGAACAGGTTGGTTTTCCCGACCCGGAGCGCGCCTTTCGCGCCTATCCGTTCGAGCTGTCGGGCGGGATGCGGCAGCGGGCGATGATCGCGATGGCGATGGTGGCCAAGCCCGACCTGCTGATCGCGGACGAGCCGACGACGGCACTTGATGTGACCACGCAGGCGCAGGTGCTGGGCCTGATGAAAGACCTGCAGGCGCAGACTGGCATGGCGATGATCCTTGTCACCCATGATTTGGGCGTCGTGGCCAATATGGCCGAGAAAGTCGTGGTCATGCACAAGGGCCGGGTGATGGAGGCGGGGCCGGCAGAGGCCGTTCTGACAGCGCCCGCGCATGGCTATACCAAAAAGCTTTTTGCCGCCGCGCCGATGATCCCGCAGGTCGCACGGCCGGTGACGAAGCTGCCGCAGGCGGACCTCATCCTGCAACTGCGCGGGGTGAACAAGACCTACCGCACGCGCGGTCAGGGCCTGCGCCCCGGCAAAGACGTGCGCGCCTGCATTGACATCAACCTGGACCTGCCGCGCGGGCGGACGCTGGCTATCGTGGGCGAGAGCGGATCGGGCAAGACGACCTGCGCGCGCATTGCTTTGGGCGCGGAGCCGGCCGATCCGGGCAGTCAGGTGCTGTTCCGGGGCAAGGGGGCGCAGGTTTCCACGCCGGTGCACGCGATGGACCGCGCCCAGCGCATCGCCTTTCAGCGCGACGCGCAGATGGTGTTTCAGGACCCGTATTCTTCGCTCAGCCCGCGGATGCGGATTGGCGAGGCGCTGACCGAACCGCTGGAAATTCACGGGCTCGGCAGCCGCGCGGAGCGGCGCGACAAGGCGGCAGAGATGCTGCGCTGGGTCGGGCTGAGCCCCGATATGCTGAGCCGCTATCCCCACGCCTTTTCCGGCGGTCAGCGCCAGCGCCTGTCGATTGCCCGCGCGCTAACGCTCGACCCCCAGCTGCTGGTCTGTGACGAGCCGACCTCCGCGCTGGACGTGTCGGTGCAGGAGCAGATCCTGAGCCTTTTGGAGGATATTCAGAGGGGCATGGGGCTGTCTTACCTGTTCATTTCGCACGATCTGGCTGTGGTCAGCCGGATCGCCGACGAGGTCGCGGTCATGCGGCAAGGCGTGGTGGTCGAGCAGGCCCCGCCCGACACGCTTTTCTACAACCCGCGCCATCCCTATACTCAGGCCCTCATCGCCGCGCAGCCCGAGCCGGACATCGCGCGGCCCATTGACCTTGCCACCGTGGCCAAAGGGGCAGGCAGCCCCGCAAGCTGGCCCGACGCCTATCGTTTCGAGGAGGGGGATGCCGCCCCTGCCCTCGTGGAACTGGACCCCGGACATCAGGTACGCTGCCATGTTTAGGACGTTGACGACCCGAGCCTTTGTCCTTTTTGGCCTGCTGCTGGCCATGCCTGCGGCGGCGCAGGAGGTGCCCGCCTTCCTGTACGAGAACGCGTTTTGGAGCGCGGAAGTAGAGAAAGGGCACATGCCCCCCGTGGCGAAACGTCTACCGGAGGTCCCGCTCGTGGTGGACCTTGCCGCGAAGGGGCGCAGCTTTGGCAAGGCTGGCGGCACCCTCCGCACGATGGTGTCGCGGTCAAAGGACATTCGGCAGGTCGTTGTCTACGGCTACGCGCGGCTGGTTGGGTACGATCACGAATACGCCCTCGTGCCGGACATTCTGCGCGATGTAGAGGTTGAAGAGGGGCGCCGGTTCACCCTGCACCTGCGGCCCGGGCATCACTGGTCGGATGGTGCGCCGTTCACGTCCGAAGACTTCCGATACTGGTGGGAAAGCGTTGCCAACCACCCAGAGCTGAGCCCGAACGGCCCGCCCGACATCATGCGCCTTGGGGATCACATCGGGACGATGCGCTTTCCCGATGCGCACACGGTCGTGGTGGAATGGCCGGTGCCAAATGCGGAGTTCCTTGCGCGCCTCGCAGGCGCGCGCCCGCCCTTCATCTACCGCCCCGCGCATTACCTGAAGCAATTCCACGCCGACTATGCCGACCCCGCAAAGCTGAAAGAGCTGCAACGCCAGAAGCGCGTGCGCAGCTGGGCCGCGCTGCACAACCGTGTCGACAACATGTACAAGTTCGACAACCCGCAGCTGCCAACCTTGCAGCCGTGGATCGCGGCCAGCGTCGGCAAGGGCACGCGGCAGTTGTTCGTGCGCAACCCCTACTACCACCGCGTGGACGCGCGGGGCGTGCAGCTGCCCTATATCGACATTGTTGAGATGACGGTGGTCGCGCCGGGGCTGATCGCGGCGAAGACCAACGCGGGCGAGGTTGACCTTCAGGCCCGCGGCCTCGATTTCCGCGATGTCTCGATCCTCAAGAAGGGCGAGGCGGATGGCGGGCTTTACAAAACGCACCTGTGGTCGAACGGGGCGGCGAGCCAGATCGCGATTTATCCCAACCTGAACCACGCCGACCCGGTCTGGCGCGAGGTGATGCGCGACGTGCGGTTCCGCCGCGCGCTGAGCCTTGGCATCGACAGGACGATCATCAACCGCGCGCTTTACTTTGGCCTCGCGCAGGAGGGCGGCATGACCGCCCTGTCCGCCAGCCCGCTGCACGACCCGGCAAACCTGCGCACCTGGTCGATCTATGATCCGGAGACGGCCAATGCGCTGCTGGACGAGATGGGCCTGACAGCGCGCAACCCGGCCGGTTTTCGCCTGCTGCCCGACGGGCGCCCGATGGAGTTTGTCGTCGAAGACGCAGGCGAGCGGCAGGAGGTGGAGAATGCGCTGGCGATCATCACCGACACCTGGCGCGATCTGGGCATCCAGCTGATCTTCCGCCCGCTGGACCGGGACATTCTGCGCAACCGTGTCTATTCCGGCGTGTCGATGGCGGCCGTATGGTATGGCTGGGACAATGGCCTGCCCACGGCGCAGACGCAGCCCGACTACCTCGCCCCGGTGAACCAGGAGTTCTTTGCCTGGCCAATGTGGGGCCAGCATTACCAATCCCGCGGGGAACTGGGCCAGCCCATCGACATGGCGGCCCCGCAGCGCTTGATGGACCTCGCGGAGGCCTGGCACGCCACGCAGGATGAGGCCGAGCGCACGGCGATCTGGCGCGAGATGCTCGCACTGCACGCCGATCAGCAATTCGGCATCGGCATCCTGACCAAAGCGCCGCAGCCCGTGGTCGTCAGCAACCGGCTGCAAAACGTGCCGGCACAGGCGAAATGGGCGTGGGAGCCGGGCGCGCATTTCGGCGTGCATCGCCCGGACGAGTTTTGGTTCCTTGAGGACCAGACCACGGCGGAGCTGTCGAAATGATGTTCCTGCGCTACGCGGGCTATCGTCTGGTGACGATGGTGATGACCTTGCTGGTCACATCCGTGCTGATCTGGATCATCATCAACCTGCCCCCCGGCGACTACCTGAGCAACCAGATCGCCGAACTGCGCGCGACGGGTCAGGTAGACGGGGTCGAGAAGGCCGAGTTCCTGCGGCAGGAATACAGCCTCGATAAACCGCTTTGGCACCAATACCTGATCTGGATGGGTTTTGCACCTGGGGCAAACGGGTTCTCCGGCCTGTTGCAGGGCGATCTGGGCTGGTCTTTCTACAATGACCGCCCGGTGTCGGAAGTCGTGGGCGACCGGATGTGGCTGACCGTGATCCTGAACCTCGCCACGGTGCTGTTTGTCTATTTCACTGCCGTGCCGCTGGGCGTGCTGGCGGCGGCCCGGTCTTCCACGTGGGTCGATTACACCACCACCTTCATCGGCTATCTGGGCCTTGCGACGCCGAACTTCCTGCTCGCGCTGATCCTCTACTATTACGGGCGCATCTATATCGGGCTGCCGATTGGCGGGCTGATGGACCCGTCCTTTGAGGGCGAGCCGCTGAGCTGGGCCAAGGTCAGCAGCATCCTGTTGCACCTGATTGTGCCAACCATCGTGATCGGCACTGCCGGGGTGGCCGCGATGATGCAGCGGCTGCGGGCGAACATGCTGGATGAGCTGTCCAAGCCTTACGTGGAGACCGCGGTGGCCAAGGGCATGGGGCCGTCCAAGATGCTGGCCAAATACCCGCTGCGCATGGCGTTCAACCCGTTTGTGGCCGATATCGGCAACCTCTTGCCCTCGATGGTGTCCGGCTCGGTCATCATTTCGGTGGTGATGAGCCTGCCGACGGTGGGCCGTGACCTGTTGGATGCGCTCAAGACCCAAGACATGTTCCTGGCCGGCTTTGTGCTGATGTTCGTCGCGCTCCTGACGTTGATCGGAACGATGATCTCTGACCTGCTGCTGGTCGCGCTTGACCCGCGCATTCGCTACGGAGCGCGCGACGGATGAGCACCCTGCCCGATGGTCGCTTTGTCGACGACGCCCCCTATGACCCCTCCGTCGATCTGAGCGCGGCGGAACGGTCGGACATGGATGCGCCCGGCTGGGTGCTGACATGGCGGCGGTTTCGCAAGCACCGGCTGGGCCTGCTGTCGGGCATCTTCCTGCTGCTGGCCTATCTGATGCTGCCCTTTGCCGGGTTTTTTGCACCTTATGGGGCAAATGAACGGAACGCGGACCACCTGTTTCACCCGCCGCAGCTGATCCACTGGAACCATGAGGGCGATTTCATCGGCCCCTTTGTCTACCGCACGGTCGCCGCGCCAGACCTTGAGAATTTCCAGTGGGATTATGAGATTGACCGGTCAGAGCCGATGCCCCTGCGTTTTTTCTGCGAAGGGACGGAGTACCAGCTGGCGGGCCTCATCCGATCGACCACGCACCTCTTTTGTGCGCCGGAGGGGGCGACGATCTTCCTGCTGGGCTCAGACCGGCTGGGGCGCGATGTGTTCAGCCGTATCCTCTATGGCGCGCAATTGAGCCTGACGGTTGGCCTGATCGGGATCACGGTGTCTTTCGTGCTTGGCATCTTCTTTGGCTCCATCGCGGGATATTTTGGCGGCCGGACGGATTGGACGATCCAGCGGGTGATCGAGATCTTGCGCTCCCTGCCCGAACTGCCGCTCTGGCTGGCCCTGTCGGCGGCGGTGCCGTCAAACTGGGGGCCGGTGGCGGTGTTCTTCATCATCTCCATCATCCTTGGCATTCTTGACTGGCCGGGACTGGCGCGCGCGGTGCGATCAAAATTCTTGTCCCTGCGGGAAGAGGAATACGTCCGTGCGGCAGAGATGATGGGGGCGCGTCCGGGGCGGGTGATCCGGCGGCACTTGCTGCCGAACTTCATGTCCCACCTGATTGCATCCGCGACCTTGTCCATCCCGGCGATGATTCTGGGGGAGACGGCGCTGAGCTATCTGGGCCTTGGTTTGCGTGCGCCGGCGGTCAGTTGGGGCGTGATGCTCGCCGATGCGCAAAGCCTTGCTGCGATCGAGATCTACCCTTGGACAGCGATCCCGATGCTGCCAATCATCCTCGTTGTGCTTGCGTTCAACTTCCTGGGCGACGGGCTGCGGGATTCGCTTGATCCTTACAAGTCGTAACAAGTGGCTGGGGGCGGACTGGGGCTCTGCCCCAGACCCCGGGATTTTTTGGAACAGAGAAATGGGTGCATATTGCCAGCGCGAGGGGCGGCGTGAAAACAATTGCTAAGACCGCTGGGCCGATACACATGGCGAGGCAGGTCATCGCTGAAGAACGGCCTGTCTATCCTGGACGCGGTGGCGCCAGTGCTGGGGAGATGCCCCCGCCCTAGGCCGGGACAGCGATGGGCAGGTCCATCATCATGGTGGCCATCTCGTCGAGGTCGGCATCCGTCACCGGGCACGCGGCGTTTTGGGACATGCCGTGGTTGGCCGGGTTCTTCATCAGCGCGGCGAGGGCCGGGGCCGTGACGCCGTCGCAGACATCGGGCAGTTCCGCCGGGATCTGGCAGGCGCGCATCAAGTTCGAAAAGGCCGCGGGCAGCGCCTTTGGCTCCGCGGGCGCGCCAAGCGCCGCTGCCGCCAGCGCGTAGTTCTCCGCCCCCTCGGGGTGCTGGACCAGCCAAGGCAGGGTCACTTCGAGCGCGAGGCCAGTTGCCAGCCCGTGGTGGATGCGCGCAAGCGAGCCAAGCGAATGGCTGATGTTGTGGCCCATATGCGTGTTGCAGTTGTGCAGGGCGAGGCCCGCAATGGTGCTGGCCCACAGCACCTGACCGCGCGCCTCCACGTCCCCCGGACCCGCTACCGCGCGCGGGAGACCGTCCGACAGCAGCCGCAGCGCCTCCAGCCCGAAATGCCGCCCGCCAGGGTTTGAAGACCGCGAGGTCGTTGCCTCCAGCGCGTGCGCCACTGCGTCGATCCCGGTCCAGGCGGTGATACGGGGCGGCAGGCTGACCGTAAGCTCTGGGTCCAGCACCGCATGGGCAAACATCAGCTCTTCGCCCCAGAACCAGTTCTTGGCCCCCTCCGCGTCCGAGACGATCGCGGTGCGCGTCACTTCCGAGCCGGTCCCGGCGGTGGTTGGGATCGCGATGGCGGGCAGGCGGATATCGGGGAAGGGCGCAGCACCAAGCGCAAAGTCCGACGCCGGACGGCCCGAGGGCGCGATGGCTGCCACCAGCTTGGCCGCGTCCATCGCCGCGCCGCCGCCAAGGCCAATCACCGCACCGGCCTCGCGCGCCATACCGCTCAGTGCATCGACCAGCGTTTCCTTCGGCTCACCCACAATCCGCGCCGCGGTGATGCAGCTGATGCCTGCGGCCTCTAGCCCGCGCGCCAGCCGCCCAACCACGCCAAGCTCATCAAGGATCGCATCAGCAACCAGCAGCACCGGACCGACGCCCCGTTCCGCAACGATCTGCGGCACATCTGCAAGGCGGCCCGGGCCAAAGGAAAGCGGCGGCACGCGGCCCAAATCGAACGGCGTAATCATGACCAAGCGGCTCCGAAGCAATTGTCCGACAATTAGCATTCGCTGCGAATCTCAATCCTGTCTAGCCATATTTTGCTGACTTTAGGTCAATCCTGTAGTGCGATCAGATCAGGGCTGTTGGCCGACAAGCGCGCCCCGCAACCCTTCCGGGAACAGCGGTGGTGCGCCCGGGGCAAACGGGTCAAACCAGCGCGCGATATGCTGTGTTCCGTTGTCCTCGGCAAAGCGCAGGACGTCCGCCTCTGGCGGCTCCGCAAATTCAACAGGGGCGGCGAAGACCACCTCGTGCCCCTGCGCGCCTTCATGCACATAGATGTTCTCCAGCACGATGGGCGGACCGGTCACGACAATCGCCGCGCCCAGCTCTTCGCGGAATTCGCGCACCAGCGCATCGGCCCAGCGTTCGCCAAATTCAACCCCGCCGCCCAGCGGGCGCATGCCCTTTACCCGGCCCGCATCATCAAGAACTTCCGCCCCGAGAAGGCCCGCGCCGCGCCAGTGCAGACCGATGGCGAGAGTGCGGATGTGCGGGACGGGGCGCCAGACCGGGCCCGTCACCTATCGGTCATCGCCGCCATCACCCACGCCCCCTTCGATAAGATCGTCATCAATCCCGGCCTGGGCGGCGGCGATGGCGGCCTGCTTTTTCGCCTCGGGCATGTCCTTGTTTTCGTCCGCGATGCGGACCGTCACCTCGCGGTGCGCGAACTTAATGCCTTCGCGTTCGAACAAGGCCCGGATTTCCTGGTAGACCTTCTTGCGGATGATCCACTGGTCCCCCGGTTTGGTCATGAACTTCACGCGGATGATCATCGCGCTGTCCTGCATTTCGATCACGCCCTGGGATTTCAAGGGCTGGATGAAGTCCTGCCCGATCTCGGGGTCTTCCAGCATCTCCTGGCCCAGCTTTTTGATCAACTTGCGGACCTTGTCGACATCGGTGTCGTAGGTCACCCGCAGGGGCAGCTTCATGACCACCCAGTCGCGGGAATAGTTTGTCAGCACCTGAATCTCGCCAAAGGGAATGGTATGGATCGGGCCGAGGTGGTGGCGCAGTTGGAAGGAGCGGACGGAGATTTTCTCGACCGTGCCTTTGACACCGCCCGTGTCGATATACTCGCCCTTGCGGAAGGCATCATCAAAGAGGAAGAACGCACCCGAGAAGATGTCGCGCACGAGGGCCTGGCTGCCAAAGCCGACCGCCACGCCGACGATGCCCGCACCCGCAAACAGCGGCGAGACATTCACGCCCAGCTCCAGCAGGATGATCAGGATCACCGTCACCACGATCACGATCAACACAAAGGCCCGGAACAGCGGCAGGAGCGTGGCTAGGCGGCTGGCGGAAGACGCACCGCCCTCGTCGCCCGGTTCCACGTCGCCCGCATCGCCGACCTCTTCGGCGATCTTGCCATCGATCCAGATGCGGAAGGCGTGGTAGGCGATCCAGCCGATAAAGGCGATGGCGGCAAGGTCAATCGCCCGGGTGCCCCACCAGTCGCCGGCCATCATGTCGGAGGCGCCGCCCCAGATAGCGATCAGCGCATAGGCCCCCGCGATGAAGGCAAGGATGCCCGAGACGCGGCGCGCGAGCCCTTCGTAGGTGTCCATCGCGGGCGGCACGTGCAACGGCTCAGCGGCGTCATGCAGCGCGCCCTGCGGGTCTGCTTCGCTATCTTCGGCACCTTCCGTGTCTGCGGCGGCATTCAATTCGGCGATGCGTCGGGCGCGCTCGAAATAGCTTTCCAGCCCGTAATTGATCAGCCCGTACACCACGACCATCGACAGCAGCACCGCGTAAAGCCCCGCGATCAAAGGGATCGACAGCGGCTGCTCAAGCAGCAGGTCCGCGGCAAGGTTGCCCCAGCCGAAGATCATATAAACGATCACCGCCGGCGCCCAAAGGCGCGCCACCAGACGCACGGCGAGCGGCACGTCGCCCGCCTTGCGGCCATTGCGGATCGCGCCGGAAATCGCGCGGCGGTTGGCGAGCACCAGCACGATGTTCAAAAGCGCCGCAAGCAAGGACAAAATGGCGTAGATCACGGCATAGGCGTTGTAGATCAGGCCAAAATCGCTGAGCCACGTCGCGAAGACATCCACAAGGATGCCAAACATCGTCACAAAGAAGAGCCAAAGGTAAAGCTTGCGCGCGTCGGCGTCTGTGAAGGCGGGAATGCGGTATTGCGCGAGGTAGGGCGACAGGATCATGCGCCACAGATCCCCCACGAAGAACGCCGCGAAATAGGCCGTGTAGACGGCGAGGATCGTTGTTTGCACCGTTTCGTCCTGCGTGGTCTCAAACAGGATAAAGACAATCAGCACCGAGACGATCATCGCCACGATCGTGCCAAGCACGCCCATCACAAAACGGTAAAGCAGGAAGGGCATCTTTTCGCGGTAGCCATCGGGCGCTTCCCGGATGCGGCTGACCACCATATTACGGACCATGTAGGGGCCGTAGACAAAGCGTGTGAAGAGCGTGCCGAGGAACAGCACAAAGACGGCCCGCAGCACCGCCTCTACATAGGTCATGATGCGCCCGTCCGGGCTGGTACTGCGCAGAACGAAGGCCAGTTGCTCTATTGATCCAGGCAAGGCGTCGAGCCGTTCGCCCAAGGTTTGGCTCAGGGCGTCGCGCTGGCGCTGGACCTCCATCAGGGTGGACATGGACCCGTCCGGCGCGGCCTCCGGTTCCGGCTCCGCTGGCGCGCCGTCGTTCAGTACACGCCCTTCGGTATCGACGATGATGACCCCGACGCCCGCCTCGCGCGCACGGCGCAGGGCCTCATCAAGGCCGCTTTCCGCCTCCGGCTCCACCGCGGCGGTGCTGCCAAGCCCGGGCATCAGCTGCGCCGCGGCGGGCGGGGTGAGGAAGAGGGCGAGAACAAGAGCCAGAAGCGCGCGCAGCATCGGGCAGCCTTTCGGAAAAAGATGTCCCGGAAACGCTACTGGCTGCGCTGCGCCTGCGCAACGGCGCGCGCACAGGCCGCGCGCCCCTTTGCGTGCGCGGCTGCGATGTGCGAAGGGGGCTTTGAGGTTGGCGCGCGGGGGCGGCATGGCAAGACATATCGGGCGAATCGCCGTTCTCGGGCTGGGTTACGTGGGCCTGCCCCTGTGCCTCGGCCTTGCGCGGGCGGGGTTTGACGTGCTGGGCCTCGATGTGGATCAGGGCCTCGTAGACGCGCTGCGCGGGGGCACAGACCCCAACGGCGAGGTCTCGGACGCCTCTGTTCAAAGCACCACGGCCCGGTTCAGCGCCGACCCGGCAGCTTTGGACGGCGCTGAGGTGTTTATTATCTCCGTCCCGACGCCCATCACCGACGCGAAGGCACCCGACCTTGGTCCGGTGCGCGCGGCCTGCGCGACAATCGCACCGCATCTGCGCCCGGGCGGCGTGGTGATCCTGGAATCCACCGTCTACCCCGGCGTGACCGAAGAGGTCTGCCGCCCCGCGCTTGCGGCGGGTAGCGGGCTGATGGCGGGCACCGACTTCACGATGGGCTACAGCCCCGAGCGGGTGAACCCCGGCGATGCGGAACACACGATGGAAAACGTCGTTAAGGTCATCGCGGCCGAAGACGACGCCACGCTTGCGCTGCTGGATTCGATTTATGGCCCCGTGGTCAAGGCGGGCCTGCACCGCGCGCCCTCCATCGCGACGGCTGAGGCCGCCAAGGTGATCGAAAATACCCAGCGTGACCTCAACATCGCGCTGGTGAACGAATTTGCCCTGATCTTCGACCGGCTGGGCATAGACACGCTCGACGTGCTGGAGGCGGCGGGGACAAAGTGGAACTTCCTGCCGTTCAAGCCCGGCCTTGTCGGCGGCCACTGCATCGGGGTTGATCCCTACTACCTCACCTACCGGGCCGAGCAGATGGGCTACCACCCCGAGGTGATCCTCGCGGGGCGGCGCATCAATGACGGGATGGGCGCCCATGTGGCCCAGCGCCTGGTCAAGGAAATGCTGGCGCGCGGCACCGCGATTGCCGGGGCGCGGGTGCTGGTGATGGGTTTCACCTTCAAGGAAAACTGCGCCGACACGCGCAACACCCGCGTGGCCGACATCGTGACGGAGCTGGAAAGCTTTTCCGTCCGCGTCGATGTGCAGGAGCCGTGGGTCGCTGCGGAGGTTATGCAAGCGCGGCACGGGATTGTGACCGTGGAGCCGGAGCAGGGCCGCTATGATGCCCTGATCGTGGCTGTCGGGCACCGCGAATTTGTCGAAATGGGCGCCGAGGCGATCCGCGCCTTTGGCAAATCCGGCGCGGTGCTGTACGACATCAAGGGAATATTCGACAAAGCCGCCACAGACCTGCGTTTGTGACGGTGGGGGGCGCGACGATGGCGCAGCATATGACGGGCAAGAAAGTTGTCCTTTACAGCCACGACACGTTCGGGCTGGGCCATCTGCGCCGGTCCAAGGCGCTGGCGGCGGCGCTGACGGAAAGCGGCGTTGCGGCCTCGGCGATTATCCTGACCGGATCGCCCGTGGCGGGGCGCTTTGCCTTTCCCGAACGCGTGGACCATGTGCGCTTGCCGGGTGTTACGAAGCTGCCCGATGGCAGCTATGTCAGCCGCACGAAAGGCATGAGCATCGACGAGACGACCCGCCTGCGCGCCGGCCTGATCCGCGCGGCGGTGCAAGAATACGGCCCCGATATGCTGATCGTGGATAAGGAGCCGACCGGTTTCCGCGGCGAGCTTCTGCCCACGCTGGAGCATTTAAGCGCCGAGGGCCGCACCGACGTGGTGCTGGGCCTGCGCGACGTGCTGGACGAACCCGAAGTGCTGCGGGCCGAGTGGGACCGCAAGGGCGCGCTGGCCGCGACCGAAGCCTTTTATGACGAAATCTGGGTCTATGGCCCCCGCTCTGTCTACGACCCGGCGCAGGGGCTGGCCCTGTCGGAGGCCGCACGCGGTCGGATGCACTGGACGGGCTATCTACGCCGCGCCGCGGCCGAGCCGCCAGAGGCGCCCGAGGCGCCCTACATCCTGATCACCCCCGGCGGCGGCGGCGATGGCGAGGCGATGGTGGACCTGGTCCTGTCGGCCTATGAACGTGACCCGGACCTCGGCCCGCAGGCCAAGCTGGTCTACGGCCCCTTCCTGTCTGGCGAGACGCGGGCGGAGTTCGAAGCGCGGGTGGAGGCGCTCAAGGGGCGCGTGACGGCGGTGGGCTTTGATTCCAAGATGGAGGCACTTTTTGCCGGGGCCGAAGGCGTTGTCTGCATGGGCGGCTACAACACGTTTTGCGAAGTGTTGTCCTTTGACCAGCGCGCCGTGATCGTGCCCCGGACAAAACCGCGGCTGGAACAATGGATCCGCGCCAGCCGCGCCGAAGCGCTGGGCCTCGTGCGGATGCTGGACGAGGCGCGCGATGGGCTGACCCCCGAGGCGATGATCGCCGCCATTCGCGCGCTGCCCGCCCAGCGCCGCCCGTCCGATGCCGGGGCGAACGGGCTGCTGGACGGGCTCGACGTGGTGATCGCGCGGGCGCGGGCCTTGATGGCGCAGCGCGGCCGGAGGCTGGCAGCCGAATGACCCAGCTGAAATCGCTGGCTGTGCTGGTGAAGGGCTGGCCACGCCTGTCGGAAACGTTCATCGCGCAAGAGCTTGTCGCGCTGGAACGGGCGGGCCTGCCGCTCGCGCTCTGGTCCCTGCGCCATCCCACGGACAAGAAGACCCATCCGCTGCACGATCAGCTGCGGGCACAGGTGCACTATCTGCCCGAATACCTGCATCAGGAGCCGCTGCGCGTGCTGCGCGGTATGCGCGCGGCGATGCGCCGCCCAGGCTGGCACGCGGCGATGGCGGCTTTTCGCGCTGATCTCGCGCGTGACCGCAGCCGCAACCGGGTCCGCCGGTTCGGGCAGGCCTGCGTGCTGGCGCGGGAGCTGCCGGAGGATTGCCCGGGCCTTTACGCCCATTTCATGCACACGCCGTCCTCCGTCGCGCGCTACGCGGCGATCCTGCGCGGGCTGCCCTGGGCCTTTTCCGCCCATGCAAAGGATATCTGGACCTCCCCCGACTGGGACTTGCAAGACAAGCTGGACCCGGACGCGCATGGCGCCACCTTTGGAGCGACCTGCACCGCCTTTGGGGCGGAGCACCTGAACGGGATGTCGCGCGGCACGGGCGTGCAGCTGATCTATCACGGGCTGGACCTGACCCGTTTCCCGGACCCGCCAGAGCGGGTGGAGACGGCGCGGTTCGAGATGCTGTCGGTCGGGCGGCTGGTGGAGAAGAAGGGCTTTGACCGGCTGATCGAAGCGCTCGCGCTGCTGCCGGACGGGCTGGACTGGCACTGGACCCATATCGGTGGCGGGGCCTTGGGGGATCGCCTCCGCGCGCGGGCGGACGAACTGGGCTTGTCCAGCCGGATCACATGGCGCGGGGCGTGCGACCAGCCGGAGGTGATCGCGGCCATGCGCGCCGCGTCGCTCTTTGTCCTGCCCAGCCGGGTGGCCGACGATGGCGACAGGGACGGTCTGCCCAACGTGCTGATGGAGGCGGCGAGCCAGCTTCTGCCAATCCTGTCCACCCCCGTCTCCGCGATCCCCGAATTTATCGAAAACGGCGTGCATGGCGTCCTGTCCGAGGATACGCCCGAGGCTTTGGCCATCTCCATGCAGTCGCTGGCCGACGACCCCGCGCGGCGCTGCGCAATGGCTAAAGCCGCGCGGGAACGGCTGGTTTCTGACTTCGCGATGCAGCCGGGGATCGACGCGCTCGCGGTCCGTCTACGCGGAATGCTGGCATGATCGCCTTCTACGCGCCGCTGAAATCCCCCAACCATCCCACGCCCTCTGGCGACCGGACGATGGCCCGGGCGCTGATGAACGCGCTGGAGGGCGCCGTGCTGGTGTCCGAGTTGCGTATTTACGACAAGGACGGCGACGCGGCGCAGCAAGAGGCGCTGATGCAGGAAGCCGAGGCCGAGGTGCAGCGCCTTCTAGCCCATGCAAACGCGGGACAGTGGCGCGCCTGGCTGACCTATCACAACTATTACAAGGCGCCGGACCTGATTGGCCCCGCTGTCTGCGCCGCGCTTGGTATTCCCTACCTCGCGGTCGAAAGCACCCGCGCGCGCAAACGCCTGACCGGCCCGTGGGCGCGCTTTGCCGCGGCGGCAGAGGCGGCGAGCGATGCGGCCGCGGCGGTGTTCTACCTGACCGCGCGGGATGCCGAAGCGCTGCGGGCCTATGCGCCGGAAGGTCAAAAGATCGTGCATCTGCGTCCCTTTCTTGACCGCGATGTGCTGCCCATGACCCGGGACGGGGACGGCGGTATCTTGTCGGTTGGCATGATGCGCCGGGGCGACAAGCTGGACAGCTACACGCTGATCGCGCAAACGCTGGGCCACCTGACCGCGCCGGATTGGCGCCTGAACGTCGTGGGCGATGGGCCAGCGCGGGCCGAGGTCGCGGCGCTGCTGGCACCCTTTGGCGCACAGGTCCATTTTGCGGGCCGCCTCGATGCGGACGCCCTGCAGACGGCCTATGCGAATGCCGCCGTGCTGCTCTGGCCCGGGGTTAATGAGGCGTTTGGGCTCAGCTACCTCGAAGCGCAGGCCTGCGGCGTGCCGGTCGTGGCCCAGGACAGGCCCGGGGTGCGCGATGTTGTGCACGCGCCGCTGGCCCCAGTCCAAGATGGCCCGCAGGCGCTGGCGGCGATGATTGATCGCTTGCTTGCCGATGAAGACCTGCGCCTGCGGCGGGGCCGCGCGGCGCGGCAGCGCGTTGCGGCATATCACTTGCGCGGCGCAGCCGCGGCGTGTCTGGCCCGGACCATCGCAGAGGTCACCGCGTGACCCGCCTCGCCCTGATCCGGCACGGCCACACCGCGTGGAACCGCGCCCACCGCATTCAGGGCCGTACGGACATCCCGCTCGATGCGGAGGCCGAGGCCACCCTGCGCGCCCTGCGCTTGCCCCCGCCCTGGGACGCCGCGCGCCTGGTGGCGAGCCCCCTGTCCCGTGCGATGCAGACGGGCAGGCTGCTGGGCGGTGCGCCAGTGCCCGAGCCCGCATTGATCGAGATGGACTGGGGCGATTGGGAGGGCCAGCGCGGCGCCGACCTGCGCGCAGATCCCACCAGCGGCTTTCGCGATATCGAGGCCTGGGGCTGGGACTACACCCCCCCGGGCGGCGAAAGCCCCGCCGCCCTGCGCGCGCGGCTGCTGCCCTGGGCACATGGGCTGAGCGAAGACACCGTCGCAATCTGCCACATTGGCGTGATGCGCGTACTCATGGCCCTCGCCACGGGCTGGAACTTCGACGGCCCCGCCCCCTTCGCGATCAAACGCGCGCGGCTTTACGTGATCGAGCTGGGCGATGTCTGGCGCGCATGGCCGGAGCCCGTCCGGCTGGAGGCGCGCTGATGCGTGTGCTGATCGTCGTAACCCACCTGCTTGGAACCGGCCATCTGGCCCGCGCGCTGGTGCTGGGCAAAGCCTTTGCCGCGCGCGGCTGGGACGTGCGCGTGGCCAGTGGTGGGCGTCCGGTGCCGCATCTGGATGCGGACGGCGTAGCGCTTGTTCAATTGCCGCCCCTGCATGTGGTCGGCACCGATTTTGCTCAGCTGCATGGGCCGGATGGCCCCGCGGATGCGCCCTATATGGACCGTCGCCGCAACGCCTTGCTGGCCACGCTGGAGCCGCGCCCCGATCTGCTTATCACCGAGCTATTCCCCTTTGGCCGCCGCTCCCTGAGCGCGGAGTTTGGCGCCTTGCTGGAGGCCGCGGACGGCATCCCAACCCTCGCCTCGATCCGCGACATCCTCGCCCCGCCCTCCAAGCCTGCGCGCGCCGATTGGACCGCGGCGCAAGTCGAAGCGCACTATGACGGGGTGCTCGTGCATTCAGACGCGGAGTTGATCCCACTGGAGGCAAGTTGGCCCGTGACACCCGCGCTTGCCGCGCGCCTGCGTTATACTGGTTTTGTCGCGCCGCCCGCGCCGGAGGCAGGCACCGCAGGGCGCGGCGAAGTGCTGGTGACCGCAGGCGGCGGCGCCGTTGGCGCAGCCCTGTTCAGTGCAGCAGCAAAGGCCGCAGCCGCAGACCCGGACCGCACGTGGCGCTGCCTGACCCGGATGGCCCTGACCGGGCCGCCCAACCTGATCGTGGAACCGCCCCGCCCGGATTTCCGCACGATGCTGGCAGGCGCCGCGGCTGTCATCTGCATGTGCGGCTACAACACCGCGCTCGACGTTCTGCAAACCGGCGCGCGGGCGGTTTTCGTGCCTTTTGACGAAGGCGGCGAGGTGGAACAGGGCTTGCGCGCGGCGCGGATGGCCGACCTTCCCGGCATCGAGGTGCTGCGCAGCGCGGACCTGTCGCCAGGGGCATTGCTGGCCGCGCTTGGGCGGGTTGAGGGCGTCACGCGGGCGCCCCGTACCCGCGGAATGGATGGCGCCCAGCGTAGCGTCGACATCGTTGAGGAGATGCTGAATGCGCGTTGACTGGTCTCCCCTGCGCCGCGCCGTACGGCCCGGGCAACGCCTGTGGTGGCGCGATGATGACGCCGTGGCCGCGACGCCTGAGTTGGACGGCTTGCTGCGCCTCTCTGACGAGGTGCGCGTGCCGGTCTGCCTCGCCGTGATCCCCGCGCTTGCCAAGGCCAGCCTGCCACAAGCGCTTGGCCCCGATACTCGCGTGATGGTGCATGGCTGGCGCCACGCGGACACGTCGCAAGAGGGGCAAAAGAGGTCCGAATTCGTGTCCCCCCGCCCCGCGGCCTTGCGCGAGACGGCCGAGGCCCTTGCCCGGATGCAGTCCCTCTTTGGATCACGCCTTGCGCCCGTCTTCGTCCCGCCGTGGAACCGGATCAGCGACGAGATTGCATCAGGCCTTGCCGCGCAGGGCTATGCGGCCCTCTCCACCTATGGGCCCCGCGCCAAGCAGCGGGATGTCGGCGTACAAAGGCTCAACACCCATATCGACCCGATCGACTGGCGCGGCTCGCGCGGGCTTGCGGACCCTGCCGCACTGATTGACCGCGCCGCGGCGCAGATGCGGGATTACCCGGACGAGCCGCTTGGCTTTCTGACCCACCACCTCGTGCACACGGCAGAGGTGACCGCGTTTTCTCGCGCGTTCCTGCTTGAAATGTTAAACGCCGGCGCGGTCGCCCCTCCCGTCGGCAGCTTGATACCCTAAGCGGCACGCCCCAAAACGCACCCCGCGGCCTTTATACCTAACGCCTGTACGGGGAATCGGTCTACGCTCCGCGCAACTGCGTGTCGACCAACGGAACATCCCAAATGAAACAGACCCTTACCGTATTGGCCCTGTTGCTGGCGTCACCAGCCCTGGCTGCACCGCTGAAGCTGGAGCCTGCCGCCCCTGCGCCTTCGAACCTGAAAGCGGGCCTGGCGGTGAGCTATGCGGAGGCGACGGTGCGCACGCTTAGCGAGGCCGAGCGGGCTGCCGCAGATGCGGTGCCCGGCGCGCCGCTCGAAGGGCTGGACTATTGGGACACGGAAGACGGTATGGCGACGCTCACCTCGGACCGCGCGACAGGCGTGGTTGCGGTGATCGAAGGCTATGTCCGTTTTAACGCGCCTGGCACCTATACCATTGATTTTCTGACCAATGACGGGCTGCGCATGTCCATCGGTGGGCAAGAGGTCGTGAATGCGGACGGTGTGCGTGCCTGTGACGAGACCGAGGCTGTGGAGGCAGAGGTGCCAAGCGCCGGGTGGTACAAGCTGGAGGGGCTCTACTTCCAGCGCAAGGGCACCGCGTGCCTGCACATGCGCGCCGGGATCGGCGCGGCGGAATTCATGCCCAACGCGGCCTTCGGGCACTAAGCCCTCACGTAGCGAAGCGATAGGGCAATAGGGCGGCGCACGGCCCTGCAGGGCAAACGTAACGTTTTGTACAGATTTTCGGCCTCCGAAAACGCAATTTGTACAGAGCGGAGCGTGCCATGCAGGACCTTAACCCAAACCCTCGACGCATCTCGACCACCGTCGCGCGCAAGCACCTTGGCAAACTGGTGAAGCGGGTGCAGCACCCGGCCAGCTACATCGTGCTGACCCATCACAACGACCCGGTCGCGGCGCTGGTGTCGATGCACAACCTGCGGCGCATCTTCAACGCCAAGGATATCGAGCGGGTGATCAACGGCGGCGAGACCCAGATCGGGTTTACGTTCAGCGAACTTGTGCGCGGGCACAACGACCGCGAGACGGCGGAGCGGATCCAGATGCTCCAGATCGACCGCCTGAAAGAACGCCAGTTACTGGCGCGTCAGGGGCTGAAGGAAGTCCCGGGCGGCGAGATTCGTGGAGAGGTTAGGTTTGTGCCCGCCGAGGAGCCGGTGCGGATCGCCCCGCCGGTACGATTCTGGCCGTTGGCGGTTTGGTTGCGGGTGCGGGGGTGGTTCAGCACGTAGCACGTAGGGTGGGGTTTTACCCCACCGAGGCACGGCGGTTGGGACATGCGGTGGGGTGGAACCCCACCCTACGGCGGTCGGCGAGCAAGATCGCGAAGAGGGATGCGCCGGTTTTGGGAGCACCACATCCGAGACGAGGCCAATTATTGGGCGCATGTGCGGTAGTGTTGAAGGAACACGATGAAACACGGGTTTTGCAAACGGCCCGAGGATTGGGCGTATTCGAGCGTGCATCGGGATGCGCTGTTTCGGGTGAGGATAGATTTGGTTTTGTAGGGCGGGGTTTTGCGCCGCCGGTGGAGTTGGTTTTGGTGGGGTGGAACCCGACCCTACGGTTACGCGGCGGCAAAGGATGATGTTGGCGCCGGCGGCTTAGCGAGTTTCGGCTGCGGTGGAAACAAACACCACGCTTGCTTGGCTAAATTACGGTTCCTTGCGGGCAGCACGCCGTTTTCTTACTTCAGTACGGCGGCAGTTTGGGTAGATCGGATATTACATCCGCGAGGCGAGTGTATGTTCTACGCAAAGACGCATTCTCTGAGTCTTCAATTACTCTCTGAATGTTAGTCAGCTTTGCCTTGTCTTTTTCATCAGATGAATGGTGCAAAACAGCGAGGATAGCCTGAAAGACGAAGCGGCCCAACATCAACGCTCCATGAAACAAAGTCACCTTGAGTTGTGCGCTTCTCAGTCGCCTCTGGGTAGGCGTATTCGAAGAATTTAGCATCGCCTCTAAGTCGCGCGCTTCTTTTGCGATATCAGAAAAAATAGAGAATACTTCTTCAGTTATCGTGCCAGCATGCTGTTTAGTAGGCTTCAATAATTGGTTCAACTGGCTCTCGACATCAGAGAGAGCACTCGCCCCAAATTTCACTATTTCGTCACGAACTTTCGAGGGGTCTAAATTGTTGTCTTGAGAAAAGCTGTTTCCGAACAATTTTCGCATAAACTCGTTGTGATCTTCCAAAAACGTCCTAAGCTGCATGAGAAGATACGCATCGATTGCGTGTTCAATTCCTTCGTTTTCTAAAGCGAATTGAATAAGCTCGGCCTTTCTGCCGAGAAAGATCGAGTTGGGAGCTTCGCCGCGAAGATGACGTGAGTATGAGTTCAAAGAATCTTTGACGTAGCGCTGCTCCAGGTTTGAGCCTTCCAGACAATTTGATAGATATCGCGAGCTTTCCTTAAGGTTCTCAATCATCTCGCGAACTACTTGACCATCCATAGCCTGAAAAAGGGCAAGGTCTCCGGCGAAGGCAACTTTCGCGATATGTCTACGTTCCGGAACATACTGGAAATCAGCGCCAGCAGCCTTCAGAACTGTATTTGTAAGCTTCCGCTCGACACGTAAGATGCGTGTCTGCAATGCCAATGCAGGACTTGAATCGACTTGCCGGGCACTGGTTTCAATTATTTCACTGAGACGAGAGAAAGATACGTATGAATAGAGGTTCCGCTCGGAGGAGCTCAAGTTTTTGAGCCTATCTATTGTCTGCCAAAGGGTGGCAGATTGCGGCTTCTGATTTCCGTTTTCCCAACCTCGGAGAGTAAAGCTACTGACACCAAGTAGAGCAGAGAATTCGGCTCTATTCAGGTCATATTCCAGCCTAAAATCACGCAACTCATCGCTGAATGAGCTTGTTGTCATCGCCAGCCCTCCGTGACCACTCTCGACCAATTAGGTTCCCACGCGCAGTAAGATGGTGACGCTTTGCTACAGTCGCCTTTGCACTACCCATCCATCTTCAGCGCCGAAATAAACGCCTCCTGCGGGATGTCGACCTTCCCGAACTGGCGCATCTTTTTCTTGCCCGCTTTCTGCTTGTCGAGAAGCTTGCGTTTGCGGGTGGCGTCGCCGCCGTAGCATTTGGCCGTGACGTCCTTGCGCATGGCAGACAGGGTCTCGCGCGCGATGACCTTGCCGCCGATGGCCGCCTGGATCGGGATTTTGAACATGTGGCGGGGGATGAGGTCTTTTAGTTTTTCGCACATGGCGCGGCCGCGCATCTCCGCCCGGTCGCGGTGGACGAGCATCGACAGGGCGTCGACCGGTTCTTCGTTCACCAGGACGGACATCTTGACCAGCGCATCCTCGCGGTAACCGGTCAGCTGGTAGTCGAAGCTCGCGTAACCTTTCGTTACCGATTTGAGCCTATCGTAGAAGTCGAACACCACCTCGTTCAGCGGCAGGTCATACACCACCATCGCGCGGGAGCCGGCATAGGTCAGGTCCAGCTGGATGCCGCGGCGGTCCTGGCAGAGTTTGAGGACGTCGCCGAGGTACTCATCCGGCACGAGGATCGTCGCCTTGATCCGCGGCTCCTCCACGTGGTCGATCACGCTGGGGTCGGGCATATCGGCGGGGTTGTGCAGTTCCGTCATCGACCCGTCCTTGTGGTAGACGTGGTAGATGACCGAGGGCGCGGTCGTGATCAGCTCGATATCGTACTCCCGCTCGATCCGGTCGCGGATCACCTCGAGGTGCAGGAGGCCAAGGAAGCCGCAGCGGAAGCCGAACCCCAGAGCGGCGGAGGTTTCCATTTCAAAGCTGAAAGAGGCGTCATTGAGCGCGAGTTTGTCGATGGCGTCGCGCAGGTCCTCGAACTGGGCCGAATCCACCGGAAAGAGGCCGCAGAAGACAACCGGCTGGGAGGGTTTGAAGCCCGGCAGGGGCTCGACCTGTTTGCGCTCATGCGTGATCGTGTCGCCGACGCGGGTGTCGCGGACCTGTTTGATGGAGGCCGTGAGGAAGCCGATCTCCCCGGGGCCGAGGCTGTCCACGTTTTGCATCGCGGGGCGGAAGACGCCGATGCGGTCGACGTGGTGGACGGTGCCGTTGGAGAGGAACTTGACCTTCTCGCCCTTCTTCAGCCGCCCGTCGATGACGCGGATCAGGACGATGACGCCGAGGTAGCTGTCGTACCAGCTGTCCACCAGCATGGCCTTCAGCGGGGCATCTTCGTCGCCCTTGGGGGCGGGCAGGTGCTGAACGATCGCCTCCAGCGTGTCGTCAATGCCCACGCCGGTCTTGGCGGAGACCTGGATGGCGCCGGTCGCGTCGATGCCGATCACGTCCTCGATCTGTTCGGCCACGCGGTCGCAGTCGGCGGCGGGCAGGTCGATCTTGTTGAGGACGGGGACAATCTCGTGGTCGGCATCGATGGCCTGGTAGACATTGGCGAGCGTCTGCGCCTCCACCCCTTGGGTGCTGTCCACGACCAGAAGCGAGCCTTCGACCGCGCGCATGGAGCGGCTGACCTCGTAGGCGAAGTCGACATGCCCGGGCGTGTCGATCAGGTTCAGCACATAGTGCTGACCGTCCCGCGCGGTGTAGTCGATGCGGACGGTGTTGGCCTTGATGGTAATGCCCCGCTCCCGCTCGATATCCATGCTGTCGAGCAGCTGGTCCTTCATGTCCCGGTCCGCGACGGTTTTTGTCTGCTGGATCAGGCGGTCGGCGAGCGTGGATTTCCCGTGGTCGATATGCGCGACGATGGAGAAATTGCGGATATGGCTGAGCGGTGTCATGAGTTGGATATGTAAGGGATTTGGGGGGTGGTCAATGGGTGAGGTGTCGCGGTGAGTGGCGTGGATTTTTCGGATGAGGCACAGGCAGAGGCGTGGTTTGCAGAGCAGACGCCGGAGCGGCGGTGCGTGATCACCAGCCGCGCCGCGTTGCGCGTGCTGGCGGCGATTGGCCGGTTTGAGTTTAAACGCAAGGAAAGGCTTGCGATTGCGGCTCTGCGGGCGACACTCACATCTGCGGGTCGCGGCTTGGGTCGACCCGCAGATGTGGGGGGTTTAGAGCGCTCCGCCGCCTTTGCCGCCCGCTCCGCCTCCGTCGCCGCCCGCTCCGCCGCCTCCGCCGTCGCCGTCTCCGCCGACTCCGCCGCCTCCGCCGTCGCCGCCTCCGCCGACTCCGCCGCGTCCGCCGTCGCCGCCCGCTCCGTCGCCGCCTCCGCCGACTCCGCCGCGTCCGCCGTCGCCGCCCGCTCCGCCGCCGCCTCCGTCGCCGCCGCCTTTGCCGCCCGCTCCGCCGCCTTTGCCGCCCGCTCCGCCGCCTCCGCCGTCGCCGCCTCCGCCGACTCCGCCGCCTCCGCCGTCGCCGCCTCCGCCGACTCCGCCGCGTCCGCCGTCGCCGCCCGCTCCGCCGCCGCCGCCGCCTCCGCCGCCCGCTCCGCCATTGCAAGTGACACTGAGCAAAATGATGATGCACTGATGGCTTTGCCGGTGTGGCCCGAAGGGAATGCGCCGGATTGGGCGACAGAGCAGCATAAGATCTGGCTCGACTATCTGGGCGATCACCCGGATTGGGCGTTCTGGCGGCGGTGGTACAGCCAGATGTGGGACGGCACGTTTCGGGATTGGGATTTGGCCGTGCACGTGGCTTTGATCCCGGATGAATTCTGGGAGGGGGACGACGCGCTTTCAAAGGTGGCGCGGGAGATTGAGAAGATTTCCGATCGGCTCCGCACCAGCATCACGGTACCGATCATCCGCAACAACAACGATACCGCCTTTCGGTTGAAAGACGAAGCGCCGCTGCCCGATGAAGTGCTGGACTTTATCAAGGAGCGTGTTGGCGGGGCATTGGACACAGCACTGGCCGACGGCGGGGCGAACG
This sequence comes from Pseudomonadota bacterium, assembly GCA_039817385.1. Lineage (GTDB taxonomy): Bacteria > Pseudomonadota > Alphaproteobacteria > Rhodobacterales > Rhodobacteraceae > JBCBCP01. Next base: position 362,705 of record JBCBVY010000003.1, read on the forward strand.
GCTTTGACGCAGAGTGTCCAGAGGCGATGGCGATACGCAAGGCTCTCACAAGCCGGAACCCAAGTGCTGTCGCCGGTCTGTTGAACGATGCCAGCCTCATGTTTCAGAAGAACCTCGGGAACCGTTATCCGGATGATGGATCGTTAATTGCCCTGCAGGCCGCCGCGTTTTCGGGCGCTGAAGAGATTTGCGAAACTGACGAGTTGGCGCGGAAGCGATGTTTGCGCGCCTCAAAACTCTTTTTGCGGGACAACCCACCGCCGCTGGACCGCAAAGACATGGAGCAGTTTGTTGATGAGGTGGCTGCCGAGGCGGAGGGTGCGGCGGCAGAGATTATTCGGCAGGATGGCGAAGCAATCGCGTCTGGCCGCGCGGTTGGGCGGTTCATACGCGCCCGTTTCGCCAACTACGCGTCGACGATTGTTCAGTGGATTGACCGAACTAAGAAAGGTGAGGGGCGGGTCACGTGGCTTTGGAAACAGGTCAAGCGGGTCATGGACGCCTTCGAGGACACGCCGCCAGATGCCTGACGGTGGCTGGTGGGTTGGAAACCCACCCTACGAGGGCGGTGCGCAGAGAATGCGCAGCCTACGGGCGTGACCACGCGCAAAGGCGTGAATTGCTCGGGGCGGCGCGGTGTGGCATAAAGCGACAAAGCGCGGGCATCAGACCTGCCGGGCAGAGGCGAGAGATATGACACGGGTTTTTGGACTTCTTTTGGGATGTGCGCTGGTCGCAGGCTGTGGGGGCTCGCCCTATGCGTCGCAGAACGCGTCGAGCTATCGTGGAGCAAGCCTCGCAGCGCCGACGGCGCTTTACGCGACCGGGCCGATCAAGACCGCTTGCGAGGCGGCGGGGCGCAAGCAGGCCAGCCGCGCGCGGTGTGGCTGTGTGCAGGCGGTGGCGGATATGGAGCTGTCGGCGGCGGATCAGCGGCGCGGGGCCGGGTATTTCCGGGACCCGCATGCGCTGCAGGAGGTGCGGCAGTCGTCGCAGCGGATCGCCTCCAACGGACGGTTCTGGGACGCGTGGAAGAAGTTTGGCGCGCGGGCGGAGGCGCTGTGCGCATAAGGCGCGCGCGTTGGCCCCGGCCCTAGAGTGACTTCATCCAGAATTGCAGGGGCTTGTAGGTCTCTTCGCTGTGGCCAAGGTCTTTCCAGCTGAATTCGGCCACCACGCCGTCTAGCTTCTCATATCCCCTGCCCCGCCAGAACGGCTCCAGGCTGCGGTAGGTGGCGGGCTTTTGCGGGTGGTCCTCGGGACGCTGGACCGCGCAGAAGGCGACGCGTGAAAAGCCTTGCGCGGCTGCGGTTTCCTCGCGCAGGTCAAAGAAGCGGTGGCCGATGCCCCGGCCCCGGTAGTGGGGGAGCAGGACGCTTTCGGCGCAGTAGAAAACCTCATCAAGCGGGATGCCCGAGCCGTCAAAAGCCGCGCGGAAGTCGTCCGCGTGTTCCGTCAGCGGCGCGCCGGTTGCGGCGCCGACGAGCCAGTCGCCGTCCTGCGCGACGACCAGCGTGGCGCCCGGGGAGGACCGGAAGGATTGCAAATACCGCGCCTCGTAGTCCAGATCGCCATCGTAAAGGTACGGCCATTCCGCAAAAACCTCGATACGCAGGCGCGCCACGTCTTCGAGCGCGGCGCCCAGCGTCTCTCCGGTCAGGCGGCGGATCTGGACCATGTGCCTAGCCGTCCGTGCGGGAGACCTGCGCGGTCCAGTCGGCGAGGTTGTAGTAGGTGACGACCCGCGCGATCTTGCCATCCTTGAGCGTAAAGAACGACCCGGCGGGCAGGCGGTAGGTCTGGCCCTGGGCCTCCGGCAGGCCGGGATCGGTGGCGAGGTAGGTGCCATTGACCGTGTATTCGGCGGCGGCCCTGTCCCCGTCCTCAAAAATCACCATGTCGGTCAGATTTTCGGCGTAACAGCGCGCCATGTGCTGACAAAATTCGCCGAATTTTGTCTTTCCCACGCGGATTTGACCTTCGTTCACGTGGTGGGCGACATCGTCGGTCAAGCAGTCCAGCATGGCGGGGATATCGCCCGCGTTGAAGGCGTCAAAATAGGTCTTGATGATGCTCATTGCGGTCTCGTGGGCTCCCCCCAGCGCTCTTTGAGGCGGGTGATGATCTGGTCGCGGGCATTGCGGTAGGCGGCGAGTTTTTCCTCGCGCATCGTGCCGATGCCAGTGGGGTCGAGGATGGGCCAGTATTCGACGTCGAGGTGGTAATACCGCGTGAGTTCGAGCGCGCGGCGCTGCGAGGCGGGAGAGAGGGCGATGACGAGATCAAAGGAAGACAAGTCATCGCCCCATTCCTCCATCTCATCAAAGCTGCGCGAGCGGTGGCGGCCCAGTTCCACATCCAGTTCCTGGCAGACGGCGATGGAGAACCCGTCAATCTCCATGTCGTTGTGCACGCCGACGGACTGCACGTAGGTGCCGGTTCCGTAGAACTTTTTCATGATCCCTTCGGCCATTGGTGAGCGGACTGCATTGTGGTCGCAGCAGAACAGCACCGATTGGGGAAGGGCATCCAGCATCTAGGCCCCGAAATGCAGCACGCAGATGAGCGTGAAGAGGCGGCGGGCCGTGCCATCATCCACCGTGGCCTTGCCCTCCAGCCGGTCCTGCAAGACCCGCGCGCCTTCGTTGTGGATGCCGCGGCGCGCCATGTCGATCGTTTCGATCTGGGAGGGCGGCAAGTTCTTGACCGCGTCGAAGTAGCTTTTGCAGATCTGGAAGTAGTCCTTGACCACTTGCCGGAACGGGCCGAGCGAGAGGTGGAATTCCGCAGCCTTTTGCGCGTCTTCGGTCTGCACATCAAAAACGAGGCGCCCCTCGCGGATCGCAAGCCCGAGGTGGTAGGGACCGGCGGGGACGTCGCGGCCGTCCCGGGCTGGCAGCTCGAAGCTGTTGTCTTCGAGCAGATCGAACAATGCGACCTTGCGCTCCTGCTCGATCTCGGGGGTCGGCGGGGGCAGGTTCGCATCGTCGAGATCGATATGAGAGATGCGCGGCATGTGTCTTTCGTCAAATTGGGTTGGGTATGCGCAGGGTTACCGCGTCGCGACCATCCCGGCAAGGCGCTCGGGCGATAACCGGAGTGGGCCATCAGCCTGACGGGTGCGGCGTCAAGCCTACTTTACTTCTGGTTGAGTAGCCTGCATCCTTGAGGTGTAAAGAGCTGCGCTTGTTTTTGCGGCAAACCCTTGGCGGATGTACTGGGGACGTTTCGCCAAGGGCAATCGAAGGCGAAGGGAACATGAACCAAAGACTGAACGCGGGCCAAGAGCCGGCCTGCGAAGACGTGACCCAATTGGAAAAAGGCCGCGACACCTTACGGTTATTAGGCGAGTTGTTGGAGACATGCGGCTATGACGCTGCGGGCGTTGCCGACAGCACGCAGGTTGCGCGCATTTTGTCCCTGTCACATGAGGTGACAGGGTTGGCCGAGCGGCTCCGTAGCGCCGACCTTTAGGTTAGCGGTTGAGCTTGTTCAGGCGCGCGGTCACGGACAGCCCGTGCGCCTCTAGGCTTTCGGCCTCTGCGAGGGCCTCGGCCGCGGGGCCGATGCTGCGCAAGGCTTCGGGTGTCATCTGCGCCAGCGTCGTGCGTTTCATGAAATCCAGTACCGACAGGCCCGATGAGAACCGGGCGGAGCGGGCCGTGGGCAGGACGTGGTTTGGCCCGCCGACATAGTCGCCGATGGCCTCCGGCGTCCACGCGCCAAGGAAGATCGCGCCCGCGTGGGTGATCCGCTGCGACAGCGCGGCGGGGTCCGCGACGCAGAGCTCAAGATGTTCAGGCGCGATGCGGTCCGTCAGTGCGGCGGCAACGCACAGGTCCGGCACAGTGATGATCGCACCGTGATCGCGCCAGCTCGCCCCGGCGATGGCGCGACGCTGCAACGTTTCGAGCCGCGTATCGACGGCCTTCGCCACGGCCGCGCCAAAGGCAGGATCGGTGGTGATCAGGATGGATTGCGCGCTTTCGTCATGTTCGGCCTGGCTGAGCAGGTCGAGCGCGATCCAGTCGGGATCGTTGTCGCCATCCGCAATCACAAGGATTTCGGAGGGGCCTGCGATGCTGTCGATCCCCACGGCGCCGAACACCCGCCGCTTGGCCGCGGCGACAAAGGCGTTGCCGGGGCCGGTGATCTTGTCCACCGCAGCAACCGTGTCAGTCCCGTAGGCGAGCGCCGCGACGGCCTGCGCGCCGCCGATGCGGTAAATCTCTGTCACGCCGGCGAGTTTTGCCGCCAGTAAGACCGCTGGGTTCAGCACGCCGTCCGGGGTGGGCACGGTGATGGCCAACCGGGGCACGCCCGCCACCTGCGCCGGGATCGCGTTCATCAGGACCGAGGACGGGTAGGATGCCTGCCCGCCCGGCACGTAGAGCCCTGCCGCCGAGACCGGCGTCCAACGCCAGCCGAGCGTGGCCCCAGTCGGCTCGGTCCAGCTATGATCATCCGGGAGTTGCCGTTCGTGATAGGCGCGGATGCGGGTGGCCGCGGTCTCCAAGGCTGCCGCCACGGCTGCCGGAACCTGCCCCACGGCGGCGTCGATTTCCGCTTCGGAGATGGCCAGCTGATCTGCGGTCAGGGACAGCCGGTCAAAACGTTCCGTCAGCTCCAGCAGCGCCGCGTCGCCGCGCGCGCGCACATCCGCGATGATCTGAGCCACGGCGGCATCGACATCGGGGCTATCCTCGCGCTTGAGGCTCAGGAGCGCGCGGAATTGCGCTTCGAAGTCTGCCTCGGCATAGTCGAGCATAAAGGGCATGGCTGGATCCCGTATCAAGGTGTGAGGGCGCTTCTAGCTAAGGCACAAGGGAGGTTCAACGATGTCAGAGATCTTGCGGTGGAGCGCCGTGGAAACCGTCGCACGGCTGCGCGCCAAAACGGTAAGCGCGGAGGAGGTCTCTGCCGCGCATCTGGAGCGGCTGGAGGCCGTGAACCCTGCGCTCAACGCGATCGTGGGCGCGGTGCCCGATGCGCTTACCCGTGCGCGGGCCATCGACCGGGGCGAGATTGCGCCGGGGGTGCTGCACGGGGCGCCGATCACCACGAAGATCAACGCAGATCAGGCGGGGCTGCCCAACACCAACGGCTTGCCGGTGCAGGCGGAGAACATCGCGCCCGGGCATTCGGCGGTGATTGGCAACCTGATGGGCGCGGGCGCGGTGGTGATCGGGCGGACAAACACGCCCGAGATGAGCCTGCGCTGGTGCACGTCGAACCCGCTGCACGGGGTCACGCTTAACCCGTGGGACGCGGCCATCACGCCAGGTGGGTCATCCGGTGGGGCCTCGGCTTCGCTGGCGGCGGGCGTTGGGGTGCTGGCGCATGGCAACGATCTGGGCGGGTCGGTCCGCTATCCGGCGCATTGCTGCGGGCTGGTGGGGCATCGGCCTTCGCTGGGCCGGGTGCCTGCCTTCAACCCTTCGGCCCCTGCGGAGCGCCCGCCGATGACGATGCTGATGAGCGTGCAGGGGCCATTGGCGCGGTCGGTCGCGGATGCACGGCTGGGGCTGGCCGCGATGCGGGGCTTTTCCCCCGACGATCCGATGTGGAGCGCGGCGCCGGGCTGGGGCGGCGGTGCAGGCACGGGCCGGATCGGGATCGGGACCGGCTTTGCCACCGCGCCCGCGCCGGACGTGGCAGACGCGGTGGCAAAGGCCACCAAGGCGGCGGAGGCGGCAGGATACGAGGTGGTCGAGGTTGATCTACCTGCCGTAGAGCGGGTGGCGGAGCTGTGGGGGCAGCTGCTGTTTACCGAGACGGAAGGGTTCTATGCGGATTTTATCCGCGCGCATGGGACGGAGGATTTGCAGCGTTGGCTGCACGCTTTCATGGAGTACTATCAGATCCTCGATTTGCAGGGGTACATGGCCGCGATGGCCGAGCGCAGCGCGCATCAGCGGGCCTGGGCGCATCTGTTCACGGATGTCGATGCGCTGATCTTGCCGGTCTCGCAGCTTCCCGCCTTTGAGAATGACCTGGATTTCAAAGACCCGGCAGCGGCGCCGGTTTTGATCGATGCGCAGAAGCCGCTTTGCGTGGTAAATTTCCTTGGCCTGCCATCCTGCGCGCTGCCGACCCATGTGGCGGACGGGCTGCCGCAGGGGGTGCAGATTGTCGGGCCGATGCACGGGGATGATGGCGTGCTGGACGTGGCGGAGGCTTTGGAGGCATCGCTGGGGTCGGTGCTGGGCCAGATGCCGGAGGCGTTTCGGATTTAGGGATTTCGCCACCGATGCTTGCGCTTGGTGGCGACCGGCTGGGGGGCCAGCCCCCCAGACCCCCCGGAATATTTCTAGCCAGAAGAAGACAGGGTTTCTGGCTTCAGCGCAGGTCTTTTGTCAGGAAGACGTCGTCAGCAGGGCCGTTTGGGCCGATCACAGCGTTGGGGAGGCGGCCCGCTTTGGAGTAGCCGAGCCGTTCGTAGAAGGTGATGGCACGGGTGTTCTGGGCCTCGGCAAAGAGTTCCAGCTGCCAGATGCCGAGACCTTTGGCGTGGTCCTCGATGGTTTGCATGAGGATGCGCGCGGCGCCGGTGCCGTGATGGCTTTCGGCGATGTAGACCGCACCGATTTCTGCGCGGTGGCGGGTTTGGGCGCGGTTTGTAAGCGGGATGAGTGCCGCAATGCCGATGGGGGTTTCTTCGTCGAACGCGATGAAGCTGTGGCCTGCCGCGATCGCCTCGGCATAGCTGGCAACATCGCGCGCTTCCGCCTCGGCCACCGTGGTCAGAAAGGCGGTTGGGTAGTGCGTCAGCGCCTCGATCCGCAGGGCGCGCCATGCGGCGGCGTCTTCGGCGCGGGCGCGCCGGGCGGTGATCATTCCGGGTGGCCGGGCGCCTTGCCCGCGGGGGCCCTGTAGGGGCGCGTGACGTCGCGCAGGTGCGCGCCGATGGCTTCGACCTCCAGCCGGATCGCACCGTCACCCGCAAGGGTCAGCACAATCGCCCCGGCCCCATCTTCGCCGGGTTCGAAATCAAGAGCGAGCAGGGACAGGACCGTGTCCTTTTCGCTCCGATCAACCCCCTGGCTCGCAACGCGCATGACCTCGTCAAAGGCCAGCACGGATTGCACCCGTTCCGCGCCGTGGCGGCCCCGGCCCTCATCCTCCCAGCGAAAGCGGTTGAGCAGCAGCGCAAAGCGCCGCGCCTTCGCGTCCCAGCGCATTTCCGTGATCGGAAAGACCGCGTCCTGGCAGAGGGTGGAGAGAACGCGCAGATCGTCCGCATCTTCGGCACCGAGGTTCAGCGGCGCTTCCCGTCCGTCTTCAAAGCGGGCGTCGTCCGTCATTCGCCCTTGATCCGTTCGATCTCTGCCCCGACGCTGCGCAGTTTCGACACGACATGCTCATAGCCGCGGTCGAGGTGGTAGACGCGGCTGACGCGGGTTTCGCCTTCGGCTGCGAGGCCTGCAAGGATCAGCGAGACAGAGGCGCGCAGGTCCGTGGCCATGACCGGGGCGCCTTTGAGCTTTTTCACCCCGTGGACCGTTGCGGTGCCGCCGTGCACGTCGATGTCGGCGCCCATGCGCGTGAGTTCAGGGGCATGCATGAAGCGGTTCTCAAAGATCTTTTCCTCCAGCACCGAGGTGCCCTCGGCGGTGCACAGGAGCGCCATCATCTGCGCCTGAAGATCGGTCGGAAAGCCCGGGAAGGGTTCCGTCACCACGTCCACGGCGCGGATCGGGCCGCCATTGCGCGACACGGTCAGGCCTTTGTCGTTTTCCTCGATATGCGCGCCGGCAGCTTCGAGCTTGTCGCAGAAGGCGGTGAGCAAATCGCGCTTGCCGCCCAGCAGCGTGACCTTGCCGCCGCAGATCGCAGGGGCGAGCATGTAGGTACCCAGCTCGATCCGGTCGGTCACCACGCGGTGGGTCGCGCCGCCAAGCCGGTCCACGCCCTGCACCGTGATGGTGGAGGTGCCGTCGCCTTCAATCTGGGCGCCCATCTTGCGCAGGCAGTCGGCCAGATCGACAATTTCCGGCTCGCGCGCGGCGTTGTCGATGACGGAGGTGCCTTTGGCCAGCGTGGCCGCCATCAGCGCATTTTCCGTCGCCCCGACCGAGGCAAAATCGAAGGTGACCTGCCCGCCCTTCAGCCCGTTTGGCGCCTTGGCGTGCACGTAGCCGTCGCGCAGGTCAAGCTCAGCCCCCATCGCCTCCAACGCCTTGAGGTGCAGATCGACCGGGCGCGCGCCAATCGCACAGCCGCCGGGAAGGGAGACAACCGCGTGCCCCTCGCGCGCCAACATCGGGCCCAGCACAAGGATGGAGGCGCGCATCTTGCGCACGATGTCGTAATGCGCGGTGTGGTTCGAGATCGTGTGCGAGGACATCGCGATCACCCGGCCCTCCTCAAGCGTTGTGACCTCGGCGCCGAGGCTTTGCAGCAGGGCGGTCATCGTCTTGATGTCGCTCAGGCGCGGGGCGTTCAGCAGCGTGAGCGGCTCTTCGCTCAGCAAGGTGGCGGGCATCAGGGTGAGGCAGGCGTTCTTGGCCCCTGCAATGGGGATTTCGCCCGAAAGCGCACCGTTGCCACGTACCAGTATCGAATCCATTACTCTGCGTCCTTGCCTGTCTGTTCGGTGTCGTCCGCCCGCGCCCGCGCTTGTGCCTTGCGCCGTGCAAGGTTTGCCTTCAGCGCCGCCTTCAGCCGCGCATCCTTGGCGTCCTTGGCTGCCTGTGCCGGGGGTTTCCGCTCTGCCATGACATGGGTCTATCGCAGGGCGCGCGGAGCGTCCAGAATAGGGTTGCGTGGCACCCAAATTGGGTCTATCCCGCCGCGCACGGCGCTGCTGTAGCTCAGAGGTAGAGCACTCCCTTGGTAAGGGAGAGGTCGAGAGTTCAATTCTCTCCAGCAGCACCATCGCCTCATTTCCCGCTCGACTGGTGCGATCCTGGCTATTGTTGGGTCTCGACGTACGCGCACGCCTGCGGCGCACGCTGGTACAGCAGCACCATTTGCCCGTCGTCAATGGCATCGCTGGAGCCACGCACCGCGTCGCTCGCGGGCGCGCCGCCTCAGGCGGTCAGCTCGAAGCGCTGGATTTCGTGGAACATACCGTCGAAATCCTCGCCCATGAGGGTCAGGCTGGCGAGGGTAAAGGGCGACAGGTCCAGCGCCTGAACGCGTGGCCGCAGCGCCTCGAGCACCGCTGCGGGGTCTTCGAGACGGCCTGACAGGGTCATGTGAAACCGGAATTCGTCGATCACATATGGATAGCCCCATTTGACGAGGTTGTCCTCCTGCGCCCGGGTCAGGCGTGCGGCGCGGCGGCGGGCCAGTTCCTCTTCGCTGGCAGGGGCGCGAAAGCGGTCCAGCTCGACCACGGCGCGCGCTGCCAGCGCCGACAGACCCGATGCGTCGCCCACGGGGACGAGGGCCAGGAACTGGCCCAGCCGCGCCAGCGCCAACCCTGGCACGGTCACTGAAGGCAGACGGCCTGCCAAAGCGGCCAGCGTTTTGGTCACCTCGTCGGGGGACGTCCCCTGAAGCAGGCGGAAGGGCGGTTTGATCGTCGCGTGAAACCCGTATTTGCGGGGCGTCGCGGTGATCGCCGCCACATCCACACCCGGAAGGTCAAGATGCGCAACGCGCGCGCCCGCCACGGGATCCCAACCCAGCACTTGCGCGCCAAAGGCATGAAGCTCCGTCCCGGCCTGCGGAGTGAAATAAATGGCGTACCGATTGAATTCCATCCGCTGATCCGATCTGTGCGGCGTGGGCTTTGCATGCCAGATGTTGCAGCGCTTGCCAATTGCCAAGCGGTGTTTGGATGGCATGTCACGGAATTATCTTGCGGGGCTTGCCCAGCCCTTGGGCGACGGGTCCGCGATCAGGCTTTCACGACCCCGTCCGCGCGCCATGCATCGAAGATGTCCAGCGCCTGCGCGGCAAAGCCGTCATCGTTGATGTGGTCCGCAATGTCGTGCAGCGCCACGTGATCCGGGCAGGCACGGCGCATCTCGGCGCAGAAGGCCGCCAGCCCGTGCGCGTTATGCAGCGGACCGCCCGGGCGGTCCCATTCGCCCATCCCGCCCGCGGGCAGGATCAGCGCGCTGGGGCTTTGCGCGCCCGCCAGTTTCGCACCGTGTTCACGCGCAACCGCGCGGCGCTGGTCCGTGTTCAGCAGGATGGAGGACAGGAGGCGGTTATGCGCGTGGCTTTCGTTGCCGCGCCATTCCGGGCCAAGCGGTTGCCAGCCGATCACGTCAACAAGGTCATAGCAGCCGGGGGCGATGATCTGCGGGGTGCCGGTGCGTGCCGCGTTTGTCATCCGGTCGCTGCCCGCGCTGACAGAGGAGCCGAAGAGGTGGTTGCCGACCTCCTGGGTGCAAAAGTCGAAAACGCAGGCAAAGCGCCCCTGCGCCGCCAGCCCTTCAAACGCGCGCCCGCCCATGCCGGTGGCGTGAAAAATCGCGACCTCAAAGCCGCGCTCCTCCAGCGCGGGTTTCAGGGCAACCATGTAGGTCAGCGCCGTCTTGCCAAGGCTCGTCATGCCAACCAGCGGGCGGGCGCCGCCTGGCGCCTCCACCGTGCGGGCGGCGCCAACGACGGCCCCCGCAGCCTGGCTGAGGGAGGATTTGCAGATCGAGTTCAGCCCGTAGAGGCCCCCGGCCCAAAGGATCATCTGGATATCCGGCGCGAGCCGTTCGGCGGGCAGCAGCGGAGAGAACGCGACCGTCGAGACCACGTACTTCGGCACGCCCAGCGGCAGCGCATTACAGACATCCAGCGCCAGGTCCGTACCCATCGTGCCGCCAAGGACGATCACGCCGTCGATCGCACCATCTGCCTGCAAGCCCCGTGCGCGGGCCGCGGCCCCGCGGGCCATGATCTGCATTGCGGCGTTTTCATCGTCGCTGGCGATGGCGGCCTCGATGCTGCTGCCTGCCGCGCGGGCCACATCATGTTTGGAGACATCAGTCGGCACCGCCGGATCGCCCAGCACACTGACATCCATTTTATGAACGCGCCCACCCGCCGCCGCGATCCGTTCGCACAGGTAGGTCAGCTCTGCGTCCTTCGTGTCGAACGTGCCGACAACGAGGATGGTCGGGGTGTCGGTCAAAGCTGCATCCAGGCGGTCTTGAGATCGTAGAATTTATCGAGGGCAAAGAGCGACTTGTCATAGCCATTGCCTGATTGCTTCACCCCGCCCAGCGGCACGGTCACGTCCACGCCGCCATAGGTGTTCACATGCACGACCCCGGCGCGGATGGCGCGGACCATGCGGTGGGCGCGGCTGAGATTACCGGTCCAGACCCCGGCGGCGAGGCCGTAGTCGCTCGCATTGGCGAGGCGAATGGCGTCTTCCTCATCGTCGAAGGGGGTCAGGCTGAGGATCGGGCCGAAGGCTTCCTCGCGAAAGATGTGATGCGCGGGCGCGACGTCCGACAGGACGGTCGGGGCCATATAGGTGCCGCCTGTCTCATCCAGAATGCGCTGGCCGCCGTGCCGCAGGGTCGCGCCTTCGGACGTGGCCTTTTCAACGGCGGCGAGGTTGCGGGCGAGCTGTGCTTCGTTGTTGACCGCTCCGGCTTGGGTGGCAAGGCTTAGCGGATCACCGACCACCATGTGCGCCGCGGCCTGCGCCATGCCCTCTGCAACGCGGTCATAGATGCTGCGCTGCACCAGCAGGCGGGCGGCGGCGACGCAGACCTGGCCGGAATTGCGGAAGACCCCGTTTGCGGCCACGGTGATCGCGTGATCTAGGTCTGGCGCGTCGTCGAAGAGGATGTTTGGCGACTTGCCGCCCAGCTCAAGGTAACACCGTTTGAGGTTTGACGCCGCCGCCCCCTCCAGCAGCTTGCGCCCCACCGCGCCCGAGCCGGTGAAGGCGACGACATCCACATCCATCGAATGGGACAGGGCGGCGCCCGCCTCCGGCCCCGCGCCGGTCACGACGTTCAGGACACCGTCCGGCAGGCCCGCCTCATGCGCCATCTCCACCACGCGCAAAAGGGCGAGCGACGCCATCTCCGACGGTTTGAGGACGACCGAATTGCCCGCGGCGAGCGCAGGTGCCAGTTTCCACGCGGCGATCATCAGGGGGAAGTTCCACGGGACAATGGCCGCAACCACGCCGATGGGTTCGCGGTGGACAAGGCCCAGCACGTCAGGCTTGGTCGGAGCGATCTGGCCGAAGGTCTTGTCGATGGCTTCGGCATAGTAGCGGATCGTGGCGGCGGCAGAGGCGGCTTCGGCTTTCAGGGCCATCGCGATCTCTGTGCCGTTGTCGCGCACGCCCAGAACGGTCAGCTCCAGCAGCGCGGCCTCGATCAGGTCGGCCCATGTCAGCAGCACCTTGCGCCGGGCTTGGGGGGACTGGTTGCGCCAGCGGCCATCTTCGAACGCGCGGCGGGCGGCGGTGACGGCGGCCTCGGCATCCGCGGTGCCGCTTTGCGCGATCCCGGTCAGGCGCGCGCCGTCCAGCGGCGAAATCACCTCCATCAGCGCGCCAGAGGCCGCTGGCTGCCACGCGCCATCTATGAGGTTGCGCCCTTCGGCGACGGGCGCATCGCGCAAGGCGTCGATCTGGTGCTGGGTTGTCATCGCGGCCCCCTTTTTGTGCTGCGCAGAGTGCTGGCCAGCCCGCTTTTTTGTCAACATGGCGCATCTAACCATGCACAAGGGCACGGTACAAAGTTCATAAACCTGTCGCATAACTTTCAAACTTCATCCGCAACTGTCCCCGCGAGTTTGCGCAAAGGGGACAAACATGACTTTCCGTTCAATCATCGCCGGGGCCGCGCTTGCGATCTCTGCCGCGTTCACCGCTCAGGCCGAGAGCTGGAGCATTGCCGTCACCGATGTCGAAGGCATGGAGCGCCTTCAGCTGGAGTGGGGCCCGTTCAAAGAGGCGCTTGAAGCCGCCACCGGGGACGAATTCGAGTTTTTCGCCGTGAACTCCCGCACCGCCGCGGCCGAAGCGCTGCGCGCGGAGACGGTGGATTTCGTTGTGTCCGGCCCCGCCGAATACGTCGTTATCAACAAGCTGACCAACGCCCGCCCGATCGTCGGCCTGGGCCGTCCTGACTACCACTGCGCCATCGTGGTGCGTGCGGACAGCGGCATCAACTCTGTGCAGGACCTGAAGGGTAAGACCGTGGCCTTTGGCGACATCGGGTCGACCTCGAACATGCTGTGCCCGATGCAGGTGCTGGCCGATTACGGCATCGACCCGCAGGCGGACATTGAGAAGATCCACACCTCGCGCAACATCGCACACGAGGCGTTGAAGGCGGGCGATGTTGACGCGCTTGGCTCCAACGCCAGCTCGTGGCTGCGCGTGCGCAATAAGGAAACGGACCTGCCTTACGGTTTCTTCAAGATGATCGCGCGTTCGGGTGATCTGTCCAACGACATGATCATGGTCGGCGCCCACGTGCCCGAGGACGCGGCCACGGCTGTTCAGCAGGCCATCATCGAGAACAAGACAAGCATCATCGCGGGCATCACCGCGCATGAGGAAAACGCCAAATATGTCGGCATGGACCTCGTGGTGATCGAAGACAGCGCATATGACTACGTCCGGTCGATGTATGCCAATGCGGGCTTCCCGCAGTTCGACAACTTCATCGGTGACTGATCCGATAACGATGCCGCGGCCCTCCCGGGCCGCCGAGACCGGGGTGCTGCGCGCCCCGGTTTTGCCTGTGGACCTGCGGGTTGAGGGGCTGGCGAAGTCTTTTGGAGACACGCACATTTTCGAAGACATTTCCTTTGGCCTCAGCCAGTCGGAGGCCGTCGCCCTTGTCGGCGCGAACGGGACGGGCAAGTCGACCCTGCTGCGCTGTCTGATGGGGTTGATCCCGGCGGATCGGGGCCGGATCGTCACGCTTGGCACCGAGGTGACCGCCCAGCGCCCCAAAGAGCTGCGGGCGATGCGGGCGCAGATCGGCCTTGTGAGCCAGAAGCACAACCTCGTGCCCCGGCTGAGCGTTTTGTCAAACGTGGTGCAGGGCCTTTTGGGCAAATCGCCCGGCCCGCGCCATTGGAGCCAAAGCTTTGCCCCCGCCGCCGCGCGCGAGGCTGCGATGGGCGCGCTGGAAAAGGTGGGCCTTGCCCATCTGGCCGCGCGGCGGGCGGATCGCCTGTCTGGCGGGCAGTCGCAGCGGGTGGCGATTGCCCGGGCGCTGGTTGGCGCGCCAAAAATCCTGATCGCGGATGAGCCGACCGCCTCGCTGGACCCGGCGGCGGGCGAGGACGTGATGGAGCTGTTCTTTCAGCTCGCGCGGGAGGAAGGGGTCACGGTGATCTTTATCTCGCACAACATCAGCCACGCGCTGCGCTATGGCGACCGGGTGCTGGGCCTGGCAGATCGCCGCCTGACGCTGGATTCGCGGGCCGACGCGCTGAGTGAAGCGGAATTGCGAGAGCTTTATGACTGACAGTGCCACTCCATCGCGGATCGAGCGCCCCTCTGCGCTCGCCTTTCTGGGCTATGCCTTAGGCGTTGTGATCATCCTGTGGTCGCTCGCGGGTTCTGGCTTTTCGATTGAAAAGGTCCTGACTTCCCCGCCACGCTTTGCCGATTTTCTTGACCGCGCCTTTCCGCCCAACCTTGAGCCGCGGGTGCTGGAGCGGCTGGGCTGGAAAATGCTGGAGACGCTGCAAATCGCTGTGGCGGGCGCGGTGCTGGGCGTGATCCTGTCGCTGCCCATCGCACTGCTGGCGGCGCGCGGGCTGATCGCGGGGCCGTGGGTGAACCAGATCGTGCGCACCGTGCTAGGCTTCATCCGCGCGGTGCCGGACATTGCCTGGGCGCTCGTGTTCGTGGTGGCGGTGGGGCTTGGCCCCTTTGCCGGTATGCTCGCGATCATGGTTGACACGATCGGCTTTTGCGGCCGTTTCTTTGCCGATGACATGGAAGGCGTAGACAAAGGTCCGGCCGAAGCGCTGACCGCGACCGGCGCGCGCAAGGTCGATGTGGTGGCCTGCGCGACCGTTCCGGCGGCGATGCCGGCCTTTGTCTCCACCTCCCTTTACGCGCTGGAGAAGGCGGTGCGGTCGTCCACGATCCTTGGCCTTGTTGGCGCGGGCGGGATCGGGATCGAGCTGAAGGTGGGTTTTGACCTTTTTGACTATCCCACCGCAATGACCGTTATTCTGATGATCGCCGTGGTTGTCATCGGGATCGAGCAAGTCTCTGGCTGGGCGCGCGCGAAGATCATAGGAGAGCAGCGATGAAAACCGACACAGCCGATCAGCATTGGAACGCCCACTGGGCGGGCGGCGCCGCGGAAAAGTGGACCAAAGCGGAGCCGGACGTGGCCCGCTGGGCCGGGACGTTGCAACCGGGGGCGCGGGTGCTTGACCTTGGCGCGGGCGTCGGGCGGCACGCGCTCGCGCTAGCGACGCAGGGGTTCGCGGTGACGGCTTTTGACGCGGCTGCCGAGGGGCTTGCAGTGATCGACGGTGCAGAGGCGGGCGTGGCGACGGTGCAGGGGCGGATGGACGATCTGCCGTTCGAGGATGGCGCGTTTGATCATGTGCTCAGCTGGAACGTGATCTACCACGGGGACGAGACAGTTTTGCGCGACACGATCCAGCATATCCGGCGTATCCTGAAGCCGGGCGGCACGTTCCTGCTCACGATGCTGTCCAAGCGCCGCCTTGTCCTCGACCGTGCAAACCTGCCCGGCCCGCGCGAGATCAGCCGCAACACCTGGGTCTTTGACAGCGATATGAGCGACAAGCGGCATCCGCATTACTACTGCTCCGCCGTTGAAATGCTGGCCCTGTTCCAGGGGTTCGAAGTCCTTTGGATGGAGGACCGGGAGCATGAGCGCGCCGGCTCGTGGCACTGGCACCTGATCCTGGAGCGGCAGGCGTGATCACCTTTACCGGCGCGACGGTTTTCCTGCCCGCAGGCCCGGAAGAGACAACCGTGACCATCGAGGATGGCGCGATCACGCGAATTGACCAGGGTGTTGTCGGCACGGAGATCGATGCCCGCGGGCAGATCCTTGCGCCCGCGATGATCGACGTGCATGGCGACGCGTTCGAACGGCAGGTGATGCCGCGCCCGGGCGTGTTCTTTCCGACCGACACGGCGGTACTTGAGACGGACCGTCAGCTGGCCGCAAACGGGATTGCGACGGCGTATCATTCGGTCACGCTCAGCTTTGAGCCGGGGCTGCGCAGTGTCGAACGGGGGCGTGCGATGATGGAGGCGCTGCGCGATCTGGCCCCGCGCCTGACGGTCGAAAACCGGGTGCAGCTGCGGTGGGAGACCTTTGCCTTTGAGGCGCTGGAGACGCTGGACTGGGCCTTTGACGGGCCGCTGACGCCTTCGCTTGCGTTCAACGACCACCTGTCGATGGCGATGCGCAGCGCCGACACGCCAATCCAGCAGCGCCTGTTCGAACATGACCCCGATTTCGCGCTGATGGACATGGGTGACACGGCCCTCTTCGCCGCGCGCCACGGCAAGCACGCCGCGCGGGCGGGGCTGAGCGTGGAGGACCACGCGGCGCTGGTGCGGAAGGTGTGGGAGCGGCGCGCAGCGGTTGTGCCCTGCATCCAAGAGGTGGCCGCCAAGGCGCGGGCGCGGGGCATCCCGATGCTAAGCCATGACGACACGCAGGCGGCAACGCGCGCCTTCTACCGCGATCTGGGCGCGCGCAATGCCGAGTTCCCGATGACCCTTGGCCCCACGCGCGATGCGCGGGACGCGGGCGATATGATCGTCTTTGGCTCGCCCAACGTGGTGCGGGGCGGCAGCCATATCGGCTCCCTTTCGGCGGCGGATATGGTGGAGGACGGGCTGTGCGATATGCTGGCCTCTGATTACTACTATCCCGCGATGCTGGCCGCGGTTGCGCGGCTGGATCAAGAGCGGCGCGCGGATCGCGGGCGGCTTTGGTCGCTTGTGTCCTCCGGTCCGGCGCGGGCGATGGGCCTTGCGGACAGGGGCGAGATTGCAATTGGCAAACGTGCGGACCTTGTGCTGATCAACTGGCCAGAGGCGGGCACACCCGCCATCAGCGGCACATGGGTGGCGGGGCGCACGGCCTACCGTGCGATACCAGCGGGAGAGGCGACATGACACCTGTGAAGATTGGCGCCTGTCTGAAGATCGAAGAGATCGCCGCGCACCGGAACTGGCTGTTTGATGCCGCGCGCGACATTGAGCTTCAGGACTTCATGAGCCCTGCCGCGCTTGGCCCGGACCGGGGCGCGCTGATCGCTGCCGCGCGCGCGGCGCTGGACGGGCATGAAGGGCGGGTGGGGATTCACGGCCCCTTCGAAGGGCTCGATGTGGACAACAAGGACGCGGAGCTGCGCCCGATCATCACCGCGCGGTTCATCGCCGCGCTGGAGGCGGCGGAGGCGGTTGGCGCGCGGCAGGTCGTGCTGCATTCGCCCTACACGGCCTGGTATCAGAACAACCTGCTGTGCTGGGACGGCTATGCGGCGACCAAGCTGGCGCGCATCCACGACGTACTGGCGCCGGTGGTGCGCCGTGCGGAGGCGGCAGGCATCACGCTGGTGATCGAGAACATTCAGGACGTGGACCCGGCCACCCGGCGGATGATAGTGGACAGCTTTGACAGCAGCGCCGTCGCCTTGTCCGTGGATACCGGCCATGCCCAACTGGCGCATCGGGCGGCGGGCGCGCCGCCGGTGGACTATTTCATCCGCGACGCGGGGGCGCAGCTGCGCCACGTGCATGTGCAGGATGTGGACGGCCACGCAGATCGCCACTGGGCGCCCGGAGACGGGGAAATCCCGTGGGCGGCGGTGTTCCGGGCGCTGGCGGAGTGTGATGCTGCCCCGCACATCGTGCTGGAGCTGCGGGACAAGGGCGACATCCCCAAGGGCTTTGCGCATCTGGCGGCGCTAGGGCTGGTCGCGTAGGCGCCCCTAGCCCAGGACGCTGAGGAAGCTTTCGGTCAGGCGCAGGCCCAGCTTGTGCTTGGGGATCACCACACAGGTGGAAAAACTCTCGTTCAGCTCCGTCACTTCAATCTCGCGCAGGCGCGGTTCGGCCACGGAACTAGCTTCAAGGAAAAAGCCGACGCCAATGCCCTGAAGGATCGCCTCTTTCATCACCGGGAAGGTTGTCATGGTCACCAGACGGCCCGCGGCAATACCATGCTCTGCCAGCGCCTTGGAGATGACCCGCTGGGTGAGCGAGCCCTTTTCCGGCAGGATGACTTTGTGGCGCGCGACCTCCGCCAGCGTGATGCGTTCCTGCTGCGCAAGCGGGTGATCGGTGCGGGAGTAAAGCACATAGCGCGCGGTCAGCAGCGGCTCGATATACAGCTCGTCCAGCGGCGTCGGGTTCGTGATGATCGCCACATCGACGCGCCGCTCGCGCACGCGCTGCATGGCCGAAGCCCAGTCGAACAGGGTGAAATCGATGGACACGTTCGGGTACCGCTCCGCATAGCGCGCAATGAGGGACAGCGCGGGCTGCGGCGCGTTGGCGATGATCGTCAGGTGACCCAGATCGAGGCTGGCATGTCCGCGCAGGCGCTCTGCGATCTCCCGGCCCAGCACGGCGTAACGGTCGGCGAGCGGGAAAAGGTCCTGGCCCAACTGCGTCAGCGCGATGCCGTCCCGCCCCCGGATCAGAAGCTGTGCGCCGATGGCCGCCTCAAGCTTGGCGATGTGCTGGCTGACCGCGGATTGCGACACGCCCAGCGCCTGCGCCGCCTCGGAGATGGAGCCGGAGCGGACTACCTGCGCGAAGGCGTTCATCTGGTGGGTGCTGACGGACATCTGCTGGCTCCTGCGCGGCGCCCGCGCTCTTGCGGGCATTAGCCACGCTAATATGACGTTACAGAATCGAGATCATGACAAGGCACTCTGCGAGGGACACCACGCGCGGGGGCTGGATGATGTCGACGGTTGGACTTCACGGAATCACGAAGAGCTTTGGTGAAACACCTGTCCTGAAGGGCGTGTCGCTGGACATCGCAGATGGGGAGTTCGTGACGCTGGTGGGCCCGTCGGGCTGCGGCAAGTCCACGCTTTTGCGCATTCTCGCGGGGCTTGAGGCCGCGGATGCAGGCCAGGTGCGGATCGGCGGGCAGGACGTGACCGCGATGCGCCCCGCGGAGCGGAACCTCGCGATGGTGTTCCAAAGCTATGCGCTTTACCCGCATCTGAGCGTGGCGGAGAACATGATGACGCCCCTGCGGATGCGCGATCTGTCCCCCGTCCAGCGGTTGCCGATCCTGGGTCCGCTGGCCGCGCGGGCGCAGCACAAGGCGATCCGGGCGCAGGCCGATGAAGTAGCGGAAACGCTGAAGATCACCCAGCTGATGGACCGCAAGCCCGGCCAGCTTTCGGGCGGTCAGCGCCAGCGCGTCGCGCTGGGCCGGGCGATGGTGCGCAAGCCGGTGGCTTTCCTGATGGACGAACCGCTGTCGAACCTTGATGCCGCGCTGCGCGTGCATATGCGCGCGGAGCTGAGCGAGCTGCACCGGCGGCTGAAGGCGACCTTTGTCTATGTCACCCACGATCAGGCCGAGGCGTTGACCATGTCGGACCGGATGGCGGTGATGATGCATGGCGACATCCTGCAGGTCGGCGCGCCGGACCGGATTTACACCGACCCGGACACGCTGGAGGTCGCGCGCTTTATCGGCTCGCCCACGATCAACGTGCTGCCTGCCGATGCGGGCGGGGATGGCAGCCTAACCCTGCTAGGCGTGCGCTTGCCGGCTGAGATGTGCCAGAACCGGCAGCCGGTGGCCGTGGGCCTGCGGCCCGAGCATCTGACGCTGGGGGATGCGGGGCGCTTTGCCGGGACCGTGCGGCACCGGGAAAACCTGGGCGCAGATGTGTACCTGCATCTTGAGGTGAGCGGGGCCGAGGCGCCCGTGGTGCTGCGCGCGGCGCCGGGGGCCGGTGCATCGCTGGGCCTTGGGGACGCGGTGCGTTTTGATTTCGAGCCAGGCGACATGCGCGTTTTCGACGCCTCCGGCACGCGTCTGCGCCAGCCCAGCACGATCCGCGAGGTCGCGTAACCATGCAGAGCCGTGCGCATCTGTGGTTCATCGGGCCGGCGCTGTTTCTGATGGCGGTGATCTTGCTCATCCCGATCCTGATCGCGGGCACGCTGAGCTTTACGGATTATTCGCTGGGCAATTCGGGGGCGGAATTTGTCGGCTTTGAGAATTACGAGCGGATTTTCACCCGCACCACCTATGAAAAGATGTTTGGCGCGACGTTCCGCTATGTGTTCGTGGTGGTGCCGCTGACGGTTGGCCTCGGGCTGGGCGCGGCCTTGCTAATCCATTCGCTGGGGCGGATCGGGGACCTTTACAAGACGATCTATTTCCTGCCCGTGATGGCCGCGCTGATCGCGATGGCGATTGTCTGGGAGTTCGCTTTTCACCCCACCATCGGCGTCATCAACGCCACGCTGGAGCGCGGCTGCGGCACGTTCCTTGAAAGCTGGGCGTGGTATGCGAAGGGCTGCGAACGGACCTTCCCTCTCTGGCTCACCGACCGGGACTACGCGATCTGGACGGTCAGCTTTATCGGGGTGTGGCAGGGCTTTGGCTTTAACATGGTCCTCTACCTCGCAGGGCTAACGTCGATCCCGCGCCAGCTTTACGATGCGGCAGAGATGGATGGGGCGACCTCTGGCTGGGACCGGTTCCGGCTGGTGACGTGGCCGCTGCTCGGGCCGACGACGGTCTTTGTCGTCACGATCAGCTTTATCCGCTCCTTCCAGGTTTTTGACATGGTGGAGGCGTTTTATCCGCAGGGCGGCGGGCCATCGAAGTCCGTCTACGTGATGATGTTCGCCATCTACGAAAAGGGCATTCAGCAGAACCTGATGGGCATCGGCGCGGCGATCACGGTGGTGTTCCTGGGCTTTGTTATGGTGCTGACCCTGATCCAGCGGCGGCTGGTGGAGCGGAGGACGCATTATGTGTGATGTTTTCGCTTGTCTTTGCTGTCGGAGTGGGGGCCAGCCCCCACACCCCCGGGATATTTGGAACCCAAAGAAGGGGGCGCGGCATGGCTGAGGTGACCTACGCAGGCGCGCCGGAGGGGGCGAAGGCGCAGGGGTTCCGGTTCAACACGCGGGCGGCGGTTGTTCATGCGGTGCTGATCGTTGGGGCGCTGATCGTGCTTCTGCCGTTCTACACGATGCTGTCGCTGTCGCTGAAATCTCCGTCCGAGATCATGCAGCAGACCGGCGGCTTCATGGGCGCGCAAGAGCCGTTCCGCGATGATTTCTGCGTCAAGCTCGGCGGGACGGAAGAAGAGTGCATGGTCAACCCCATCGTCTACAACTACACCACCGCCTTCGAGAAAGCGCCGCTTGTCCGGTATCTGTTGAACGGGCTGATCGTGACGATCTCGATCTTTGTCATCCAGGTGATTGTCGCGCTGCCTTGCGCCTATGCGCTGGCCAAGCTGCGGTTCTGGGGGCGCGAGGCGGTGTTTTCGCTGGTGCTGTTCTGTCTGCTGATCCCGGTGCACGCCATTGCGCTGCCGCTCTACATTATGCTGGCGCAGGTGGGGCTGACCAACACCTACGCGGCGCTGATCATCCCCTGGACCATCTCGGTCTTCGGCATCTTCCTGATGCGCCAGTTCTTCATGACGGTGCCGGATGACCTGATTGATGCCGCGCGCATGGACGGGATGAGCGAATACGGCATCATCTGGCGCGTGATGCTGCCCACCGCGATCCCGGCGCTGATGGCCTTTGGCATCTTCTCCATCGTGGCCCATTGGAACGACTATTTCTGGCCGCGCATCGTGATCACGGGCAACCGCGACCTCTTCACGCCGCCGCTGGGCCTGCGCGAGTTCAAGGGCGATGCCGACGGGGACAATTTCGGCCCCATGATGGCCACCGCCTGCATCATCGTCACACCGCTGATCGTTGCCTTCCTGCTGGCCCAGCGCCGGTTCATCGAGGGGATCACGCTGTCCGGAATGAAGTGAAGCGCCGCGCGGCGCCTCACCCCACCCATCCCGCAAGGGGATAATCACAGGGGCCGGCCAATCGCCAAACCACCCGGCCCCGCAATAGGAGACCACCTTAATGCAACGTACCCTGACTGCAATGGCGCTGGCTCTTGCCTCTGCCGCTGCCACAACGGCAAGTGCCGAAGACAAGATCGTCGTCGAATTTGCCTATCCCTACAGCCACCTGTTCGACGTGACCTACGAGGCGATCCTGCCGAAGTTCTACGCCGCGCATCCGAACATTGAAATCCGCATGCGCGCCACCTATGAATCCTATGAGGACGGCACCAACACCATCCTGCGCGAAGCGGTTGCGGGCACCCTGCCCGACGTCACCATGCAGGGCCTGAACCGTCAGGCGATCCTCGTGGAAAAGGGCATCGCCAAGTCGCTGGAGCCGTTCATCGCGGCAGAGGCCGACTTTGCCAAGGACGGCTATCACAAGGCGATGCTCGACCTCGGCACGTTTGACAGCGAAGTGCATGGTCTGCCGTTCTCCATCTCTCTGCCGGTTGGCTATTACAACATGGAAGTGATGGCCAAAGCGGGCTATGACGCGACCAACCTGCCCACCACGTGGGCCGAAGTGATCGAGGCCTGCGGCAAGCTGCGCGAGGCGGGCGTTGACAACCCGATGTTCTGGGGCTGGAACATCACCGGCAACTGGTTCCTGCAGGCGCTGATGTGGTCCCAGGACAAGCCGACCGTGATGGGCACCGACTTCACCCTGGACGAGCCCGAGGGCCTGACCGCGCTGAACACGATGAAGGACATCTTCACCGGCTGCGAGATGCAGAACCTCGAATGGAAAGCGGCGCTTGCGTCCTTCTCTGCCGGTGATCTGGGCATGATGTACTGGTCCACCTCTGCCGTGGGCGCGGTGGAACGTGCGATGGGGGACTTCACGCTGGTGACGAGCGAGTATCCCGGCCTGACCGCCGACGGCCCGATGGGCCTGCCCGCGGGTGGCAACTCCGCGATGCTGGTGTCGACCTCCGAAGACCCCGAAGAGCTGGCCGCGGCGTGGGCGTGGCTGAAGTTCATCACCTCGGGTGAAGGCGCTGCTGACGTCGCGCGCACCACCGGCTACATGCCACCGAACCAAGCCGCGAACGAGATCATCCTCGCGGATTTCTACGACGCGAACCCGGCCAAGGCGACCGCCGTGCGCCAGCTGCCGCTGCTGCGCGAGTGGCAGGCCTATCCGGGCGACAACGGTCTGGCCGCGACGCAGGTCATCTATGACGGCATCGAAGGGATTGTCACCGGCGAGTTCGAGGACATGACCGAGCTTCAGGAAGAGCTGACCGAAGAGGTCCAGGAACTGCTGGAATAACGCACTCCGGTCCCGGGCGCCTGCCGTCCGGGACCACCACGACCCGGAGGTTGCCATGAAGCTGTTGCACTTTACCGACATCCACCTGACCCGTCCCGGTGACACGATCCGGGACCGCGACCCGAACGCAAATTTTGCGGCGGCGCTGGCGCATGCGATGGCGCTGCACAGCGATGCGGATGCGCTGTTCATCACGGGCGATCTGTCCGACTGGGGCGATGCTGAAGATTACACGCGGCTGCGGGAAATGATCGCGCCGCTGCCGATGCCGGTGCACCTGATGATCGGCAACCATGATGACCGTGCGGCGTTCCTGAACGCCTTTCCCGAGCTGCAAGGCGCGGGCGGTTTCGTGCACTACCGGGCGCCCCTGCCGCTGGGCACGGCGCTTTGCCTTGATACCTGGGAGCCGCAGACCCATGCGGGCCATTTCTGCGCGGCGCGTGCGGCGTGGCTGGCGGAGCAGCTTGAGGCCTGCGAGGGGCCGGTCTGGCTCTTCATGCACCACAATCCGGTGCCGCTGCGTGTGGCCCCGATGGACGAGATCATGCTGCTGGATGCGAACCGTTTTGCGCAGACGGTCCAGCCCTTTGCCAGTAGGATCCGGCACATCTTTCACGGCCATTGCCACCTGCCGCTGAGCGGGTCGCTGCATGGCATCCCGTTCTCTGCCCCGCGGGGGACCAACCACGCGGCCTTTCCCGACTTTTCCGCGACGACCTTCCTGACCTCAGCCCCGCTGCCAGAGGCCTATGCGGTGGTGTTTGCCGATGCGGCGTCGGTCATGACGCATATGGTCGAGTTCACCTATAGCGGCGATACCCGCGCGGAGGCGACACCCGATTACGCGTCCTGGGACCGCCAGACGATGGCACGGTGAGGGGCGTGGCGATCCCTCGAGGACTCGAACCCCGAACCTGCTGATTAGAAGTCAGCTGCTCTATCCAGTTGAGCTAAGGGACCGCTATGCGCGGTTTAGACGTGTGCAGGCATTCCGTCCACCTTGCGAACCTCTCATGGTGATTTTAAGCATAGGACACTTATTTAAAGAGGCTTTCATGCGCCACCTGCTCTCAGCCCTTGTGTTTGTTTTTCTTGGCGGGTCGCTTCACGCACAATCGAACATGATCGCCGAGTTGCCCCGCGCTCTCGATACAGCGGTCGGTATTTGCCTCGATTACATAGACGGTAACAGGCCGCGTCAGCCCGGCCGGTATGTCCGGACCGAATCCGGATACGTGCGCAGATTTGCGGAAAGCCATCCCGGCGTCCAAGCTGAAGGCCCGTCCTTGAACGGATCAAAAACGCCGCGCGTTCAGATCTTCTTTCGCGAGGATCGGGTCTGCTCGCTCTACGTGCTGCGCCTCGGCGGGAACTATGCCCGGCATTTCGCGCAGACCCGGGCTGCCTTCGAGCGGCGCGGCTGGGATTATAAGAGCCGGGGGCTGATGAACCTGACCCGGGGCGAAAGGCTGCTTTCGTTCGGCGGCTCTACCGCCGCTCAGGCGCGCGGGGTTACGTACATGACCAATTTCACAACCATCGAATGGGTGCGTGATGCCCGCGGCAAAGCTGTCAGACGTTACGCCGACTAGAGTGCGCGCATCATGAACAGGCTGAGTGGATCGACCGAGTAATCGCCAAAGGGCGGGCATTCGGTGAAACCGGCCGCAGCATAGAGGCCCCGCGCGGCGGCGAATTCGGGGGCGCTGCCGGTTTCCAGCCAGAGGCTGGTGATGCCTTGCGCCCGGGCCTCTTCGGTCAGCCGTTCGAGGATGGCGCGGCCCACGCCGCGGCCCCGGGCGGCGGCGGTTGTGTGCATGGATTTCAGCTCGGCCTGGTCTGCGGCCAGGGGCGCGATGGCCCCGACGCCGAGCACCGTCTCGCCGTCCCGTGCGGCGAACAGCACCGCGCCTGCGCGCGTCAGCTCTTCGGGATCAAGCACGTGGCAGCTTTCGGCGGGGCTTTGGCTCCGCATCAGGGCGTGGTGCGCCTCAAGCACCTGCCGGACCGCGGGATCGCCCGGTTCGGCCTGCGTGATGGTCAGTGGGTCCACGCGCCGCGCCGGTTTGTGGCGAAGTTGTCTGCGTAGCCGCCGGGGCGGACGTTGAACTTGCGCTTGGTCGGCTCTTGCACGGTGTGCTCGATGCCGTAGTCCTTGGCGTAGGCGACCGCCTCTTCTTTCGTGTCGAAGGTCAGGCGGACCTGCGCCTGCGTGTCGCTGGAGGAGGTCCAGCCCATCAGCGGGTCCACTTTGCGGGCCTGCGCAGGGGCAAATTCCAGCACCCAGTGCTTGGTCTTGGCCGTGCCCGAGGACATGGCGGTGCGGGCGGGTTGAAAGATGCGTGCGCGCATGAGGAAGCCTCCTTGATCACGCCGTATATCACCACGCAGCAGCGCTTTCGCAAGATGCGAATTGTCTCACGCGGCGGGCGGGACATATCGCGGGGTATGGACCATATCGACTGGATACTGGGGCGGGGGCGGGCCCTTGGGTTGCAGGGGCTGGCCGATGGGCTGGGCCCGCGCCTTGTGACCGCGGGCGTGCCCCTGATGCGGCTGCGCTTTGGGATGCGTACAACGCACCCGCTGACCGCGGCGCTTAGTTACCTCTGGGAGGCGGACGGCACCGCCGAGGTCATGCCAGCAGCCCCGCGCGGGCTGGAGCAGCGCGCCGCCTATATCGGCAGCCCGATGGCGTATATCGCAGACACGCAGCGGCCCTTTCGCCGTGACTTGCGCGCGCCGCTGGGGAACTATGACCACGTGGTCCTGCACGAGCTGCAACGGCGCGGGGCGACGGATTACTACGGCCTGCCCCTGCGCTTTGTGGCGGGGCAAGGCGGGACGGTGATCTGGGTCTGCGGCGGGGCGGCGGGTTTTTCGGAAGATGACATCGCGCTGCTGACACGGCTTTCGGAGGTGCTTGCGCCCATTGTGGAAGCCCACGCGAACCGCCACTTGGCCGAGGCCATTGCCCATAGCTACCTTGGCCCGCGTACCGGGCAGTTGGTGCTGGACGGGCGCATCGCGCGCGGCGACATCGAAGAGATCGAGGCGGCGATCCTTTTTTCCGACATCCGCGGCTGGACCGCGGTGAACGCCACCCGCACCCCGGCGGAGGCGCTGGACATCGCCAATAGCTATTTCGAAGTGCTGTCGGATGCCGTGGCGGGCGCGGGCGGCGAAGTGCTGAAGTTCACGGGCGACGGGGTGCTGGCGCTCTTTCCGTCTGCGGGCGATCAGCACGCCGCGTGCAGCGCAGCGCTTCGGGCCGCTCAAGGCGCGCTGGCCCGCGCACGGGACACTGCCCTGCCCGTCCCCTTCGGCACCGGCATCCATTATGGCCGCGTCCTCTATGGCAATGTCGGGGCGCGGGACCGGATCGACTTTACCGTGCTGGGCCAGGCGGTGAACATCGCGTCCCGGATCGAGGCGTTCTGCGGGCGGATGGAGGAGGCGATCCTGCTGTCGGAGGACGCCGCAACATCCGCGGGCCAGCCCGTCCGGCAGGTGGGCACCGAGGTGCTCAAGGGTCTGAACAGTCCGGTCCCGCTTTTTGCTCCGGCATGAACGATGACATGCAACGCCCGTCTAAGCGGGCGGCTCCGCGACCGCAGCGTTGGCTTCGATCTGGCGGACAAGGTCCTCCACCCTGATGCGCTCGGGCGCAGTCCCCGGCGCGTGCCCCACTGCAAGGCGCACACCCGCCGCAAGCGCAACCAGGCCAACGGGGCCCATCACAACCGCCGTACCGATCTCCCCTTCCAACGCGACGAAGAAGGCCAAGACCGTCAGGCCGACCCCGACCATAGCCAGCAGAACCGCCGTGATGAACATACCGCTGCGCCCGATCCCCGTCGGCCCCAAACTCACCTCGAACAAAGGGCGCGCTTGGGCCAGATCCGCCAACACCCCGCGCAGGTCCGTAAAAAAGACCCTCTGCACCGCCGCAGGTCCGGTGACAGACAAGACCTCGCGCGCCCCGTCCTGAAATTCCAGCGCAAGCGTCACGAAGGAGAGCTCGCGCCCGCCCATCGACACGGCGAAACACGCGTGGTTGAGCGCCGCCCAATGCCGCATCGGCCCGTCGTCGACGCGCAGGCCATCGGCGTCATGTTCGACGCGGGTGTCTCCGCGCAAAGCGGCTGGACGATAGCTGAATGCCGTCATCAGGTTCTGGGGTTTTCTCAAGGTTCACGTGCTGTGTCAGAAAACATCATCATCGCGCGGCAAGAAAGGGGCGGCTTCGCCGCGCCACATCACCCGATCAGAGCCGCGTGCGCCGCACATTCTCCTGCCACTTTCTGACAGCGTCGCACCTTGCATCCTGGGCCATTTACGCCACATTCGCGCTATGCCTTATGCTCATTCCGACGCCTCCGACGCCGCCCTGACCCACGCCCCCGCGCCCCCGAAAGAGCGGGAAAAGCTGGAAGGCGGCATCCGGCTGCGCATGAACACCGAATTCAAGCCAGCGGGCGACCAGCCCACCGCCATCGCAGAGCTGTCCGCGGGTGTGCTGGACGGCGAACAGAACCAGGTCCTCCTCGGCGCGACGGGCACGGGCAAGACTTACACGATGGCCAAGGTGATCGAGGAAACCCAGCGCCCCGCCATCATCCTCGCCCCGAACAAGACCCTGGCGGCGCAATTGTACGGCGAATTCAAAGGCTTCTTCCCCGACAACGCGGTCGAGTACTTCGTCAGCTACTACGACTACTACCAGCCCGAGGCCTACGTCCCGCGCTCGGACACCTACATCGAGAAAGAAAGCCAGATCAACGAACAGATCGACCGCATGCGCCACTCGGCCACGCGGGCGCTGCTAGAGCGGGACGATGTGATCATCGTCGCCTCCGTCTCCTGCATCTACGGTATCGGCAGCGTTGAGACCTACGGCGCCATGACACAAGACCTGAAGGTGGGCGGCATGTACGACCAGCGCGCGGTCATGGCCGACCTCGTCGCCCAGCAATACAAGCGCAACGACGCGGCGTTCCAGCGCGGGTCCTTCCGCGTACGCGGCGACTCGCTCGAAATCTTCCCCGCCCACCTCGAAGACCGCGCGTGGAAGCTGTCCTTCTTCGGCGAAGAGCTGGAGTCGATCACCGAATTCGACCCCCTCACGGGCGAGAAGCAGGCGAACATGGACCGCGTGCGGGTCTACGCAAACAGCCACTACGTGACGCCGAAGCCGACAATGGTGCAGGCCATGCAGGGCATCAAGAAAGAGCTCAAGACCCGCCTCGA
This sequence comes from Pseudomonadota bacterium, assembly GCA_039817385.1. Taxonomy (GTDB): domain Bacteria; phylum Pseudomonadota; class Alphaproteobacteria; order Rhodobacterales; family Rhodobacteraceae; genus JBCBCP01. Next base: position 391,257 of record JBCBVY010000003.1, read on the forward strand.
CCAGCTCGTCTCCGAAGGCCGCCTGCTGGAGGCCCAACGGCTCGAACAGCGCACGAATTTCGATCTGGAAATGCTAGAGGCGACGGGCGTCTGCAACGGGATCGAGAACTACAGCCGCTACCTCACCGGCCGCGCGCCGGGCGAGCCGCCCCCGACCCTCTTCGAATTCATCCCCGACAACGCCATCGTCTTCGCGGACGAATCCCACGTCTCCGTCCCCCAGATCGGCGCAATGTACAAAGGCGACTACCGCCGCAAGTTCACGCTGGCCGAGCACGGCTTCCGCCTGCCCTCCTGCATGGACAACCGGCCGCTGAAGTTCGAGGAATGGGACGCAATGCGCCCCCAATCCGTCTTCGTCAGCGCGACCCCCGCCGCGTGGGAACTGGACCAATCGGGCGGCGTCTTCACCGAACAGGTCATCCGCCCCACCGGCCTTCTGGACCCAGAGGTCGAAATCCGCCCCGTCTCCATGCAGGTGGACGACCTTCTGGACGAGGTGCGCAAGGTCGCCGCCGACGGCTACCGCACCCTCTGCACCACGCTCACGAAACGCATGGCAGAGGACCTGACCGAATACATGCACGAGCAGGGCATAAAGGTCCGCTACATGCACTCCGACATCGACACGATTGAACGGATCGAGATCCTGCGCGACCTCCGCCTCGGCGCCTTCGACGTGCTGATCGGCATCAACCTGCTGCGCGAGGGGCTCGACATCCCCGAATGTGGCCTCGTGGCGATCCTCGATGCCGACAAGGAGGGCTTCCTGCGGTCAGAGACGTCGCTGGTGCAGACCATCGGCCGCGCCGCCCGAAATGCCGAGGGCCGGGTGATCATGTATGCCGACAAGATCACCGGCTCGATGGAGCGCGCCCTGGCCGAGACCAACCGCCGCCGCGCCAAGCAGATCGCCTATAACGAGGAACACGGGATCACCCCCGCGACGGTGAAGAAGAACGTCGAGGATATCCTCGCCGGCCTTTACCAGGGCGACACAGACCAAAGCCGCGTGACCGCCAAGATCGACACGAAACACGGCGGCAACCTGCAGGCGGTGCTGGACGGCCTGCGCGCCGACATGCGCAAGGCCGCCGAGAACCTGGAGTTTGAAGAAGCCGCCCGCCTGCGTGACGAGGTCAAACGCCTGGAGGCCGTGGACCTGGCCGTGTCTGACGACCCGATGGCCCGGCAATCGGCTGTGGAGGCGGCTGTGGACGATGCGCAAAAGGCCTCGGGGCGGTCTACCGCGGGGCGTCCGGGCCAGCGCGGCGGGAATGTGAAGCGGCGGAAGAAGCGGTGAGAATGTAAGCCTAAAGAACGATCTTTCTGATCGAGTGGCTCAATGCTGCGAAAGCCTGCTTGAACGCATCTAACTGTGTAATCCTCAGTGCAGCTTTCACTCGGTCGATGGGACAACCCGCTTTCTGCGCGATGACTGAGGCGTTTGGATTGGGCGCCAAAAGCAGAACCCCGCAGAGAAAAGCCACGCCAGCAAAGTCGGCGTCGTATTCAATTTCGTCTGCCGGCAAAATGGCATTTTGCCCGCCTATCTCGCCCATCTTAAAATTTCGTACTTTCGCCGTTTCCTCGAAGTGACCAAGCTCAACATGCATAAATTCGTGCGCGAGAAAAAAGTTGCAAAACCGATCACCGTTTCGACAGGCATCCATTGTTTCTTTGGAAACGACAAGTGTTGTGAGGTTATCGAAGGTGACAACTCCTGCTCGTTTCGATGAAACAGCAGAGCCCGCTTTAAAGTACTTTATGCGCGTTTCCTCAAACGTTTCGGCCAGCCCTTCCCAAAGGTCAGCCATATTGACCTTACTAGTGTCATCGTAATCAATCCGGCGAGTTTGCAATACATCGCGGAAAACTTCGGCTGCATGCTTCGCACTAATCGTGGGTTTCTTTTTCTTGGTCATGCTTTGCCTGCTGGAATCTGCCCGTTAGCGAAACCTTATCATGTGTCGCGCCTCACGAGAATACCAAAATGTTGTAGGAAAACATGTATATCGTAGTTCAGGCTCACTTACATCAATTCCGCCTGCGCAAGAATTTCGTATCAACACGATTGCTTCGACATCCGCCCAGCCTCCAGCCGGGCTTTGCTCCAACGCTGCACCGCCCTATTTCCGAACCATGCGGTTATTCGCCTTCCTCCTCCTCACCGCCACCCCGGCCCTCGCCTGGGAATTCTCCCCCACCCCGATCTGCACCCTCACCCACACTGAAGGCCCCGCAGAGATCACCGTCACCTACGACCACGGCACGCAGCTTTACGCCGTCGCCATCACCTCACCGGATGGCTGGCCGGATGCCTCCGCGTTCTCCATACGTTTTGACGGACCGCGGCCGAACACGATCTCGACCGCCCGTCACCAGACCGAAGGCAACACGCTGACCGTCACCGACACCGGCTTTGGCAATGTGCTGGACGGGCTGGAGTTCAATCGCTCCACCACCGCCTTCACACAGACGGCGGCGGTGACCTTTTCGCTTGATGGCGCGGCGGAGCAGGTAGCGCGGTTTCGGGATTGTACCAAGGCGCCGGTTGCATGACCGATCCGTTCCAGACCGTGACCCCGGAGGCTCGGGCGCAGGCCCGGGGTCTGCTGGACGCGGCCACCTTCGCGGCGCTTGCGGTCACGCAGGATGGTTGCCCAAGCGTGACGCGCATTGGCCTTGCCACAACCGCCGATGGCGCGCCGCTGAGCCTTGTCTCGCAGTTGTCCCCACACACGGTAGCGATGGAGGCACACCCGGCCTGCGCTCTACTGGTAGGAGAGCCGGGGCCGAAAGGTGATCCGCTGACCCATCCGCGTCTGACGCTGCACTGCACGGCCCGCCTCGTTGAGCGGGACACGCCGGAGCATGGGCCGCTGCGCGAACGCTATCTGAGCCTGCGTCCTAAGGCCGCCCTTTATGCCGATTTCGGCGATTTCCGCTTTGTGGTGTTCGAGGTCCAGAACGCCCTGCTCAACGGCGGCTTTGGCAAAGCGTTCAAGTTCGACGCAGCGCCGTAAGGTGAGTGCCAATCCACCGCGCCCTCACCAATGCCGCGTCGCCGCGTCACCCTTCACGATGCCCGTCAGGTTGGGCGTGACCCAGCCGCCGTAAAAGTCCCCGGGCTGCGGCGTGGCTGGCACACCGCCGACGGTGCATTCCTCCATCAGGCTGCAATAAAAGGCGAAAAACCCATCGAGATCGGCAAAGCGGCTGGAGGGGTTTGTGTAGCTCCACGCCGCGCGGGCTGAGGTCTTTCCCCCGGCGATCACATCCCAATACCGCGCCTGCCCTTTCCATTCGCACAGCGAACGGCCCGGGGCGTTGCGCATCTGGGCGCTCACGTCATCGGGGGGAATGTAGTAGGTCGGTGCGTGGTGCGTCTCTAGCACCCGGAAAGCGCGGGTTGTGTCGACGATCACTAACCCGCCAAGGCGGACCGTGATGCGTTGCGGCACAGGCTCCAGCCGGGGCGGGCGGGGATAGTCCTGAACATTTTCCGAAGGCAATTCCATTACGTACAAGTAGCGCAGCCTGCCACCGCCGCCAGACTAACCGTTTGTTAACCAAAGTTAAGGCAATCTTTCCCCGGGAAAGGAGATGCTATGTGGCGCGCAGCCCTGATTTTGTGCCTATACGCCAGCGCTGCGGAGGCGGGCGCATGGCTGCGTGAGCCGGGCGCCGGGTTCTTCGCCCTCAGCGGGACGGTCAATGACCGGATGGAGAACGCGACATCGCTTTACGTGGAATACGGCCTGCGCGAGGCTCTGACCCTTGGCGCGGACTTGGATGTGAAGACGCAAGGAGGCGCCTATACGTCCGGTGGCGGGCGAGTCTTTGCCCGCCTGCCGCTTGGCGATGGGACATGGAAGTCCAGCTGGATGCTGGGGCTTGGGGCGCGGGTCGATTCGAGCCACATCAACCCCTTTGCCAGCCTCGGCTACAGCGTCGGGCGCGGGCTGGATTGGCGGGGTGGAGGCTGGGCCAACCTCGACCTGCGGCTCGATTTGGGGCGCGGCGACACGTCCCAGGTCAAACTCGATGGGACCGTTGGTTTGAAAATCGGGGACAAGGGCAAGGCGATGATGCAGCTTTTCCTAACCCTGAAGGACGACAGCGGGCTGGAGGCAACGCTCGCCCCGTCTTACGTCTTTGCCCCCGGAAAACACGGCGCCTCCTGGCACATCGGGGTCGAAGCAAAAAAGGCCGAGCTTGCAATCAAGCTCGGCCTGTGGCGGGATTTCTAGGGGCTTAGTTGTCCATGCGGACGGTCAGGTTCACCGCCCCGCGCACCGCTTCTTGCCAGTGCAGATGGACGCGGTTCTTGTCCGTGCCCTGCTGCGCTTGCACATATGGCGCGTAGGAACGTGTCGCCCCGCTCCCGGTCCGGATGCGGTCGTAAGGCACCACGCTTTCGACCGACAGCGCGCGCGCATCGAAAGGCAGCTTGTTTTCGGTATCGACGACCCAGGTCGTCGCGGCGCTGTTTTCCGCATGGGCGACACGCAGCGGGTTGCTGACCTGACGCGACACGGAATGGAAGGAATTCCCTTCGAAAGCGATATCCTTCATGCGGCTGTAGTCGAGATCGGCAAAGCTGGTGTCAACGCGCTCCACCCGGTCGATATTTCCGTTGATCGAGCGGAACTTGTTCCCGGTGACCGACAGGCCCGCCACGAAATGATCGGCGCCATGCGGCTTCACGACGATATAGCTGAACCACGGCACAACATCGCCCGACAAAAAGACATTGTCCGTGATCGACAGGGCGCTGAACGAAAAGCCGCTGGTGAAGGCCGGCGTTGCGTCATGCTCGTTCGACCACTCGACAAAACAATTGTCGATGTAGTTGCCCGAAATCACCGTGGATGTGTGGGGCTTCAGGATGACCAGCCCCGCAGTCCGCACGCCGTCAGGCACGCTGTCGCCCTGAAAAAAGTGGTTGCCGATGATCAGGTTGTTGCTGCCCGCCAGCAGGCCGAAATGGCGCAGCCGCGTGGCCCGGTTGCTGCGGATCTTGGCGTCGTTCGCATTGACGTTGAAGCCAATCGAGACCCGGTTGGACACAGCCACGTCATCCTCGGAACTCAGGAACTGGCACCGGTCAACGATCATGCCCTGGCAGCCGCCGCCAAAGCTGGTGATGCCGCGGTCCTTCATGCGGCTGAGATAGCAATCCTTGACCTGGAACGACACGCCCTGCTGGGCAAGCAGGATGCAGGATGCCTTGCCTTGTGCATGGATTTCCATGTTGCTGAGCGCAAACGCTTTGAGCGTGGAAAAGCCGGAGAAGTCGAGGATATACTTGAACCGGCGAAAGGTGAAATTCTGCGTGCCCGCAGCATCGTAAAGCGGAGCCGACAGCGTCACCCGCTGTTGGGCGACATTCACGTCCCGGACGTAGACCTCGCGGCCCACCCCGTTGCCGCTTACGTGGCTGCCGATCTGGATGTTGGCGACGTTGACGACATTGGTCAGAAGGCGCGTGTCGCTGGACGGGTTGTAGGTACCCTGGCTAGAGACAACGTCCGTCTCCCAGGCCGCATCGCCGACGGCAGACAGGTTGCCATTACGGATCACGCGCCGGGTGGCGTAGCTGTCCCGGTTGGAGATCGCCTGCATATCAATAGGCTCTGTCACCCCAACGCTGCGCCCACCCATGTCCAGGCTTTCGTGGTCAACGTTGTTCAGCAGCGCCTGAAACGCCTTCTTGAAGGCCAGCTCTTCGTTCTCGAAGGCTTCGATATAAGTCGGCAGATCGAAATTGCGGCGCAGCAGAAGCACCTTGTCGTCCGGCATCGAAACCGTGCCTTCAAACTTCACCGGGTGGTCGAAAGTCACCGTATCGGTCAGCCGGAAAAAACCTTCGGGGATCAGGACGGTGCGCCCTGCCGCGGCGGTGTTGGCGTTCTCAAACGCTTCGGTGTCGTCCGTGGTGCCGTCGCCGATGGCACCAAAATCGCGCACGTCCACGGTCGATATCAGGTCGCCTAGAAAGGCGCCGGTGATGTCTTCGATCTCAATATCGTCGACGCGCACCACACCGCCATTCGGCCCGGTCAGGTCAAAGCCGAAATGGCCATAGACCGGCCGCTGGCCCCAGACCATGTCCACGCCGCCGCGATTGCCGGACCCGACGATGGCGCTGACCTCGACCACCTCGCCATAGGTGGTGAGCGTGACGCTGTCCGCTTCGGTATCGGCAAGCGGATCGTTCGCGCCGCTGGACCGTGCGGCATAGCCCGCAATGCGCACATTCGGCAGGTTGCCGCTGATCGCCTTGATGCGGACGCTCACGCGCAAGTAGCACCCCGGCGTCATTGGCGTCTGGCCCATGTAGCGCAGGCGCGTCGTGCTGCTGGACTTCTGCAGTTCGAGGCACCCGCCAAAATCCTGGTCCGCCGGGACAAAGGCCGCGTTGGGCGCGTTGGCGTATGTGTCGCTGCCCGGCGTGCCGTCGCCGCTGGAGTAAACGTTCAGCCCGTCCGCGAAAGGCGGCGGCGTCAGTTGGACGCCGTCGGTGATGGCCTTGTTCATATGGATTTCCCTTTTGCCGCGGCCCCCGCAGGGCCAAACCGTGTGAAGGCACGCCCGGGGGCGCACCGCATCGCGGCTCAGGGAAGTATCAACGAAGGGTTAACGGGGTCTCAGGGCACCGTACGGTGCTCCTCGCTCAGGCGGCCACGGCCGAGCTGTCCAAAAGGGAGACACCGTTGATCTTCCAGCCCTCGCCCGTCTCGATCATACGGTAATCGAGCACGTGCTGCCCGCCCTCTTGGTCGGTGATCAGCACCTTCTGGATCAGAACGCCGCCCTCCTCGCGCAGGTCGAGGTACTGCACATCCGCGGGGCGCCAGACCATCGGGTAGCCTTGGCTCACCATCCGGCCAAAGTTCTCGGGCGTGCGAAAAATGCCCTGGATCGACGGGCTGGCAAAGGTGAACGCCTTTGGGAAATCATCCACCAGAAAGGCGTCGATCTGGCGGCTGATCGTGTTCTGGATGGGCTCTTCTTGCGCGTGGGCGGGCAGCGCCAGCATCAGCGCAAAAAGAACGGCGGCGAAACGTCTGAACATGAGGGGGCCTCCTTGGCTAGCTTCGAAAACAGCTAGGCCGCAGAGCGCGCCGCTCAAGCCAGAACCTAGCCCACCAGCTCTCCGGCCAATGCGGCATCAATCAACGCAATCGTTTCATCCACACCGTAAAGCGCGATGAACCCGCCAAAGCGCGGACCCTGACTCGCGCCCAGCAGCACTTCGTACAGCGCCGTGAACCACCCCCGCATCGGGTCAAACCGTTCGCGGCCAATTGCATAGACCACCGATTGCAGCGCCTCATCCTCGACCGGGCCGTCATAGGCGGCCAGCGCCGCACGCAGCGCCTCCAGCGCCTCGCGTTCGGCGTCCGACGGCGCACGCGGCGCCCGGGTCGGCTTTACGAAGTCATTAAAGTAGCGCACCGCAAAGCCCGCCGCTTGGTCAAGGTCAGGGTGCGTGTCCGGCCCCGCGTCCGGCGCATAGCGCTGGATAAAGCCCCACAGCGCATCCTTGTCCTGCGCCTGACTGACGGAGGCGAGGTTCAGCAGCATCGCAAAGGGCACGATCATCGTGCTGTGTGGCACGACCCCGCCGTGAATGTGCCAGACCGGATTGTTTGCCTTTTGCGTCTCGTCCTGCCCGGGATAGGCGCGCAGCTGCTGGTGATACTCATCCACCGCCTTCGGGATCACGTCAAAGTGCATCCGCTTTGCCGTCTTCGGCTTTTGAAACATGAAATAGCTGAGCGATTCCGTCGATGCATAGGTCAGCCACTCGTCGATGGAGATACCATTACCGCTCGACTTGCTGATCTTCTGGCCATTCTCGTCCAGGAACAGCTCATAGGTGAAATGCTCCGGCTTGCGCCCGCCGAGGATCTCGCAAATCCGGTCATAGATCGCCGTGTTGGTTGCGTGTTCCTTGCCATACATCTCGAAATCGACGTCCAGCGCCGCCCAGCGCGCGCCGAAATCCGGCTTCCACTGCAGCTTCACGTTGCCGCCCGTCACGGGGAGGGTCCATTCCCGCCCGTCCTCATCATCAAACGTCACCGTATGGTTGGCGGCGTCCACATGCTTCATCGGCACATATAGCACGCGGCCGGTCTCTGGATGGATCGGCAGGAAGATCGAGTAGGTCTCGCGCCGCTCATCGCGCAGCGACTTGAGCATGACCTTCATCACATCGTCATACCGCTCAACCGCCCGGCGCAGCACCTCGTCAAACTGCCCGCTGCGGTAAAACTCCCGCGCGGAGTAGAACTCATAGGTGAAACCAAACGTATCAAGGAACCGCCGCAGCATCGCGTTGTTGTGATGGCCAAAGCTTTCATGGGTGCCAAACGGGTCCGGCACCGAGGTCAGCGGTTTGTGCATATGCTCCGCCAACATCTCCTGCTGGGGCACGTTCCCGGGCACCTTGCGCATCCCGTCAAGATCGTCGGAAAAACAGATCAGCTTGGTCGGGATATCGCTGATCTCTTCAAACGCCCGCTGCACCATCGTCGTGCGCAGCACTTCGCCAAAGGTGCCGATATGCGGCAGTCCGGACGGGCCATAGCCTGTGCTGAACAGGACATACCCCTTCTCCGGCGGCGCCTGCTCATAGCGCTTGAGCACCGCACGCGCGGCTTCGAAAGGCCAGGCTTTGCTGGTCATGCCAGCGTCTTTGAGGTCCGCCATGTATATTCCTGCCTTTCCGGGCGTTTCTGCGCAGCGCTACCTATTGCGGGCCGCGCGTACGGTCAATATTTACGCACGCAACGGTTCAAGGAGTGCCACACATGACAGACCCCACCGGCTGGACAGCCCAAGACGCACTGGTGGCGGTCATGGTCGCCATCTCCGCGTCCGACGAAGACATCCGCACTGCGGAACTGGTCAAGATCAACTCCGCCGTCAATAACCTGCCCGTCTTCGGCAACTATGACGCGGACCGCCTCGGCCCCGTCAGCCAGACGGTCTTTGACCTCTTTGAGCAGGAAGACGGGCTCGACGCGCTCTTTGGCCTTGTGCGGGAGGCCCTGCCCGAGCGCTTGTACGAGACGTGCTATGCGCTCGCTTGCGATGTGGCCGCCGCGGATGGAACGCTTGAGGATACGGAACTGCGCCTGCTCGAAGAAATCCGCTATGAACTGAATATCGACCGTCTGCACGCCGCCGCGATTGAGCGCGGCAGCCGGGCGCGCCACCTGACGTAGGGTGGGTGCCAACCCACCGCAGCCTCAGGCGCTGTAGATCGCGCCCCAGCGTTCAATTAGCTTTTGCTGCATCGCCTTTGACCGCCGGTTCCACGCCCGTGCCCCGGTGGGCCGTTCGCGGTCCGATTGGCTGATCCCGCGCCGCTGCGCCTCGTTCGCAGTGAAAATGACAAAGGCCAGCTCCGATCCGCCCCGCGCCGTCATGTAACCGGCAAGGCAAGACACGAAATTCAGTGTGCCGGTCTTGGCATGCACCGTAATGGGGTGGTTCCGGATCGGCTTGCGGTTCCCATCCAGCATCGCGATTTTCTTGAGGATCGGCCGCAGGGTTGCGTTTGACTGCGTGGCCGTCAGGGCCTGCAGCATCCCTTGAGCGGTCATACGGCTGCCACTTCCCAGGCCCGAATGGTCCTCGACCCGCAGACCGCCCGCGCCCAGCTTGGACGCGGCCCAGCTGTTCATCTCGCGCGCCGATGCCTTGAGCGATGCCGGCACCTGCCCCGTCCGCTGCGCTGTGGCGGCAAGGCCCACCATCTCTGCGGTGATGTTGGTCGAAAAGCGCAGCATATCCTGCACGATCTCCCGCAGCGGCGCGCTTTGCAGCGCGGCAATCTCTGCCCCGCTTGGCGCGCGGCGCGTCACCTGCGGCGTCTTCAGCGGAATGCCCTGCGACCGTGCAAGGGTCTGGAATACGTCCCCCGCATAAAGCGCCGGATTGCGCACCGGCAGCCAGCGCGCGCCGCCACTGCCCAGCGCGGCGCGCGCGACCGTCCAGTTGTCCTTTCCGCCGCTGGAGGCATAGGCGTAGATCGGCAGGCGGCGCTCCACCACGCGCATGGTCGAGGTGTAGGCCGTCGGCTTGAACCTGTCGGACCGCGCGTCCATCGTCACCGCATAGCCGCCACCCTGCCGGCGCCATTCGAAGTGGACCCGGTTGAAGTTCAGCGCGATGCCGGAAATCGCCGGGCTGTAGCCGACATGCACCGGCTGCGCCGGGTCAATCGTCTCGATCCGCGGCATGGCGCCGTCAAACACCTTGAAATTGCCGCGCACTTCGCGCACGCCCGCGCTCTTGAGCCGGGAGGCCAGCGCGGCCAGCCCGTTGGTATCAAGCGTCGGATCACCCCCGCCCGCAAGGATCAGATCGCCGTTCAGCACACCGTTTGATACCGGGCCGGTCGCGATCAGCCGCGTGCGAAAGCGGTGCCCCGCCCCCAGCGCGTCCAGCGCATAAAGCGCCGTGACGGCCTTGGTCACAGAGGCGGGCATCGTTGCCGTGCCTTCGCCGCTGGCCTCCAGCACCCGGCCCGTACGCATATCCGCAACCGCATACGTCACGCGCCCGCCCAGCTGCGCCGCCTCGATAATCGCCTGCGGACCAGGCACGACGGCCTGCGGGGCATCGGCGCCGCGGGGCTGGGGGCGCAAGGACTGCGCAGGTGGTGCCGCTGCACATCCCGTCGCCGCTATAGCTGCGGATGAGGTGAGAAAAAAGCGTCTGGATACAAGGGGCAACATAGGTTTGATGCTACCTTGCCCACCGGCTTCAGCCAAGCATGGTTGCGATCACATGGCCGCGAATTTCTCAGCGCGGCCAACCGCTCGCCGCGCGTATCTGGGTTGAGGACACATCCAGCATCGGCAGGTTCACGAAACACCACGCTGGCGCTGTCGCACGGCCCAGCAGGTGGGAGGCACGGCCCGATATACGGGAGCGGGCATAAAGCCGCGCCGCCGGGCTCATCCGCGCAGAGATTCGCATGCCCGGCCGGGCCAGCACGCCAACCGGCACAGTCTCCATGATCCAGTGCCAGTCCTGCCAGCGATGAAGCTGCGCAAGGTTATCCGCCCCCATCAGCCACACGAACCGCGTGCCTGGGTAGCGCGCCATAAGCGCCTGCAAGGTCTGCGCGGTGTAGCGGGTGCGCAGCCGCGTTTCGATATCCGTGACGTGCACCCGGGGATGCTGCATCACCGCGCGCGCCCGCGCCATCCGCTGTTCAAGCGGCGCAGGCCCGCGGGCCTTGAGCGGATTGCCCGGGCTGACCAGCCACCAGCACCGATCCAGACCAAAACGCGCCATTGCGTGCCGGGTGATATGGGCATGACCTTCATGGGCCGGATCAAACGATCCGCCCAAAAGGCCAACGACCTGGCCCGGTGTTGTCAGCAATCCCATGCCGCCTTAGGCCCCGACCGCATCCCGAATGTCAACGCGGCTGCCCAGCGTGATGCGCCCCGGCGTCACCACCTCGGCGCACCATCCGCCGTGCCCCCGCACCGCCGCATAGCCGCCCACGCCAAACGCCGCCTCCATCCGGCTGCATGGCGCGCAGATCACCGTCGGGCGGAGCACGGCTGTCCCGACCCGCAACAGGCGCCCCTTGGCGCCAGCAAGGTTCAGACCCGAAACGGCGATGTTGCGCCGCAACATCTCAACGTCCACGGCATCGCGCCCCAGAAAGGCGGCAATCGCTTGCAGGTGCTCGGCCTGGATCAGCGTCACCGCACGCTTTCCTGCCCTGCTTCGATCACCGACAAGGCCATCTTCGGTCACATCGACATCGTCCACCAAACGCATAGGCGCCCCTTTGGCTGGTCTGACACCGATCCAGCGCACCTCACCTGCCTGCGCATAGCGCGACGTCAACTCCCGCAGCGTCAACACCTTAACGCGGGCTGGCCAGCAGAAAGTCGAGGTCGGGCAACCGGTCCAGCGGGTAGTTCGGATGCAACTGCCAGATCCCATCCGCCCCCTCCTCTAGGGGGCGCAGTGTACCGCCCGGAAACGCCCGCGTGCGCAGCGCCAGCACGATGTCGGACAGCACCGCCGGGTTGTCCCGGAAATAGGTGTGCCCGAGCGCGCCACCAACGCGCCCCTCAACCCGGATAAAATGCACAAGCCCGTGCTTTTTCAGGCGCGCGATCTCTCCCGGTTTCACGTCCTCGGCCCTGAGCGCACCAAAGCGGTCCGACCGGGTCAGGATCGATGACAGCCGCAACGCCGCGTCACGCGGGTTGATATAGGCGTTGATCTGCTCGAAAGCCTCCGAAAACCGCTCTGCCACAAGCCTTTGGCGCACGATCCCGGTATCGAGGTCGGGCGCCGCAAGGATCAGCGTGCCCGTCTTCAAGCCAGTCTTGGGGTGCACCCCGCGCCCGCGCTCGAAGATGATCATCTCGCGCAGGGCCTGTGTCATCACGTCGGTGCCGCGCGAATGGGCCACGATGTCAATATCTTCAACTTCGGGGATGGCGGCGAGCATCCGCATGAATTCCTTGGCATGGTAGACGGCGAAGCTGCCGCTTTCCCGGTCGCTGAAATAGCCGATGGGGCCGCGACCGCTGCCCGCTGGCCAGGTAAACGCAACAGGCGTCGTGCGCCGCCCGGCAAAATGCCAAAGGTTGGCCAGCGTGGTCAGCCCATCGTCAAAGCCATTGTTGAACCCGTGCACATAGACCAGAACGCGGCGGTTACCCGTGCGCCTGATCTCTGCGGCCAGCGCATCCTGAAACGCCTGCGCCTGCGCGCCATAGGCGTTCTGCGCCGCGGCAACGGTGTGCAATGTCCCGTCGTCCCGTTCGTAAGGCAGCGGCGTGGCAGAAAAGCGCACGATCTCCCGCGCGTTCTCAACGCTGAGCCGGGACAGGCTGCGGGTGCTGTCAATATGGGTGCGCGCGACGATGTCCCGCCAGGTCAGATCGCTGCCAAAACTGACCTCTGCTGCGCCAAACACCATCGAATCCGACCGCGCCGCGCCAAAGCCGCCCCCCTCTGGCGCCCTGTCGGTGACAAAGAACATGGTGGGCCGCGCCGTCCTGAGCGGGGCAGGCACCAAATCGTCCTGATAATTGCTCCCCTCAAGGTAAAGGTTTGGCGGCGGGGGGAGGAACGCGCCCTGAACGCATCCGGACAGCGCCAAAACAGCAGCAACAATGACAGCGCAAATACGTGGCCGCATAATGGCGATCCCTCCTGCGCGCCATAACACTGCAGATCGCAGCCCTGTCAAAGTGCATTCTGTCGCGACGTGGCGCTGGTGGACATCTTCATCAAACCGAATTGCCAAGCGGCGCCCTGCGGCCTACACCGCCTGTGAAGTCTGACCCGGAGGATAAAATGGCCGCGTATCAATATGTCTATCACATGTCTGGTGTGTCCAAGACCTATCCGGGCGGCAAAAAGACGTTCGAGAATATCCATCTGAACTTCTTGCCCGGGGTGAAGATCGGCGTCGTGGGAGTGAATGGCGCGGGCAAATCGACCTTGATGAAGATCATGGCAGGGCTCGACAAGGATTTTTCGGGTGAGGCATGGGCGGCCGAAGGCGCCAAGGTTGGCTACCTGCCGCAGGAGCCGCATCTGGATGACAGCATCACCGTGCGCGAAAACGTGATGCAGGGCGTGGCGGAGAAGAAGGCCATTCTGGACCGCTACAACGAGCTGGCGATGAACTACTCGGACGAGACAGCGGACGAGATGGCGGCGCTGCAGGATCAGATCGATGCGGAAAACCTCTGGGATCTTGATGCGCAGATCGACGTGAGCATGGAGGCCCTGCGCTGCCCCCCCGATGACGCGATGCCCGGCAACCTGTCGGGCGGCGAGCGCCGCCGCGTGGCGCTCTGCAAGCTGCTGCTTGAAGCGCCGGAGATGCTGCTTTTGGACGAGCCGACGAACCACCTCGATGCAGAGACGATAGCGTGGCTGCAACAGCACCTGATCGACTACAAGGGCACGATCCTGATCGTGACCCACGACCGCTATTTCCTTGACGATATCACCGGCTGGATCCTTGAGCTGGACCGGGGCCGCGGCATTCCCTACGAGGGCAATTATTCCAGCTGGCTGGAGCAGAAGGCCAAGCGGCTGGAGCAGGAAGCGCGCGAGGACAGCAGCCGCCAGAAGACGCTGGAGCGGGAACTGGAATGGATGCGCCAGGGCCAGAAGGCCCGTCAAGCCAAGCAAAAGGCCCGGATCAACGCCTATAACGAGCTGGCCGGCCAGTCAGAGCGCGAAAAGATCAGCCGCGCGCAGATCGTCATCCCCAACGGCCCCCGCCTTGGCGACAAGGTGATTGAGGTAACGGGCCTGACCAAGGCGATGGGCGACAAGCTGCTGGTCGAGGGGCTCGACTTCTCGCTGCCGCCCGGCGGCATTGTCGGCGTGATTGGCCCCAACGGCGCGGGCAAGTCGACACTGTTCAAGATGCTGACCGGACAGGAAGCGCCTGATGCGGGCACGATTGAGTACGGCGACACGGTCAAGCTATCCTATGTCGATCAGTCCCGCGACGATCTCGCGGCGGATGAGACGGTTTGGGAAGCCATCTCCGGCGGGGCCGAGGTGATCGAGCTTGGCGATGCGCAGGTCAATTCCCGCGCCTATTGCTCGTCGTTCAACTTCAAAGGCGGCGACCAACAGAAGAAGGTCTCGCTGCTCTCGGGCGGCGAGCGCAACCGCGTGCACATGGCCCGCCTGCTGAAGGACGGCGGCAACGTCCTGCTGCTTGACGAGCCGACCAACGATCTGGACGTCGAAACCCTCCGCGCTCTCGAAGACGCGCTGGTCGATTTTGCAGGCTGCGCCGTGGTCATCAGCCACGACCGCTTCTTCCTCGACCGCATCTGCACCCACATCCTCGCGTTCGAAGGCGAAGCCCACGTGGAATGGTTCGAAGGCAACTTCGAGGACTATGAGGAAGACAAGAAGCGCCGGTTGGGGGCGGATGCGCTGGAGCCGAAGCGCCTCAAGCACAAGAAGTTTGTGCGGTAGATTTACGCGTAGGGTGGGGTTTCACCCCACCATCGGCGGCTCCCCAAACGCACCTTCCGTAGAACTGCTGGCAAAATCAGGAGGCACAAGACCTCCTCTGATGTCTCTATGAATGGATGAAAAAGGCCAATCTGTCGCCCGATCTACGAGTCCATGCTTAACCGGATTGAGCCAACAATACCGCATATGTGCATCGAAGTCGGCGGCATCTCGAATGGTGTGTTCCCAAAACCGGCGCTGCCAAAGACCCGCATCACCCTTTGCAACCTTTGAAGCGGTGCGATTGGTGGGGTGGAACCCCACCCTACGCGTGAACCGTGCCTTTATTGCGCCCCACCGTGTGCCATAGTCCCAATCCCCCTCCGGCAGCGTCCAAACTGCGTGGAGGTGATCCGGCAACACGACAAACGCATCTATCTGAAACGGACGCTCTGCGCGCGTGTCACGCACGGCCCTGCGCAAAACATCGACGTTCTGGACAAGCGTGTCTGCCCCGCGACGTTCCAGCGACACGGTGAAAAACACTGTGGCCCCCGGGAGTTTCGGCCTGATGTAGCATGACATGCGCCACGCTATGCCCCTCGTCGTTAACGAAGAGTTGAACACAGGGGCCCCAAATCCCGTGGCCTCCCGGTGACTCTGCCCGCTTTCCGGTTTTCCTGACCTTGATCGCGCAGCCTCAGATCAGCGACAGTGCGCGCAACGCTTAACGACCACCCGGGGAGCCGCTGCCATGCACCGCCGTACATTCCTTGCCACAACCGCCGCCGCAACGACCGCGCTTGCCGCGCCTGCGCTCGCAAATGTCGCCACCTTCGATCCGACCCCGCAGGAGGTCCGCATCAAGAAGCAATACGCGCCCGGATCGCTGCTGATCCTGCCACGCTCTTACTACCTTTACTGGGTGACCGAGCCGCGAAAGGCGATCCGTTATGGCTGCGGTGTGGGGCGTGCAGGCCTTGAGTTCACCGGCACCGCCGAGATTGCCGTAAAGAAGGAGTGGCCGACTTGGCGCCCGACCAATGAAATGATCGAGCGTGACCCGGTTGCCTACGCCAAGTTCAAGGACAACGATTACATTCAGCCGGGTGGCCCGGGAAATCCGCTGGGAGCGCGGGCGCTCTACCTGTTCCAAAACGGGGTGGACACCTATTTCCGCATCCACGGCACAACCGCGCCCAACACGATTGGCCAGTCCGCGTCCAACGGCTGCATCCGGATGTTGAACGAGCACGTGATCGATCTGTACAACCGCGTCCCCACTGGCACGATCGTTACGGTCCTTTGACCCACACCCGCCGGTGCTGGCGTGCATTTACGGCGCCAGCACCGCATGCAATTACAGCAGGTAAATCCACACCAGAAGGGGCGGTACGGCACAGGCAAAGGCGATGCAAAAGACCTTTGCCAATTCGCTGACTTTGCCGAAAATACCGTTGCCGGTTGCGGCTTCGCCGTAGCCCATAAAGCTGGACATCAAGACGTAACCGTTCCGCTCGCGGGCGGTCTTCTCGGCGTTGAGAGACGCCATCGCGGCATCATAGACCCGTTGCTGACGCTCGGCTTCTGTCAGCTTGGTCTGCATGTCTTCCATATTCGTCATCGGTCAACCCTTTGTGTGCTGCCTCTGACATGGGTCCAGCCACGCGGATGTCCACGAAAAAAGGGCCGACGTAAGCCGGCCCTTTCCTGCGATGCGCCAAACCGCTAGTTCAGCGCGGCATCGGTGATCATGTGCGTCCACGCGCCCTCGGGCCGCTTGGTGATGACCGGATCGGAGCCCCCCGCGAGAAGGCTGTCCACCGTCCGCTCGAAATCGGCTTCAACCAGCGCACCATTGCTGCCTGCGGTCAGCTTGGCGATCTCGCCCATCATGCGGGTCTGGTGTTTTTCGGTCTGCGCGCCGGTCGCATCATTATCGAGCACGATCAGCGCGGCCTCGCCCGGGTTCTCCTCGGCGTATTTCCAGCCTTTCATGGAGGCGCGGACAAAGCGCACCATCTTGTCCTGAAACGCCGGGTCTTCGAGGTTTTCCTCCAGCACGTAGAGGCCGTCTTCAAGCGTCGCCACGCCCTGTTCCTCGTATTTGAAGACCGTCAGGTCTTCGGGGCTGAGGCCAGCGTCGATCACCTGCCAGTATTCGTTGTAGGTCATCGTGGACACACAGGCCGCCTGACCGTTCAGGATCGGGTCCACGTTGAAGCCTTGCTTGAGCACCTCAACCCCGCCTTCCGAGCCGTCAGTCGGGATCTCCAACTGGCTCATCCAGCTCAGGAACGGGAACTCGTTGCCAAAGAACCACACGCCCAACGTCTTGCCGGGCAGGTCCGCGGTTGTCTCCACGCCCGCATCCTTGCGGCAGGTCAGCATCATGCCCGAGGATTTGAACGGCTGCGCGATATTCACCATCGGCAGGCCCTTTTCCCGCGCGGCGAGCGCGGCGGGCATCCACTCCACCGTCACGTCGGCGCCGCCACCTGCAAGCACCTGCGTCGGGGCGATGTCCGGCCCGCCCGGCTTGATGGTCACGTCGAGGTTTTCTTCCTCGTAAAACCCCTTGTCCAGCGCCACGTAATAGCCCGCGAACTGCGCCTGTGTGACCCATTTCAGCTGCAGCGTGACCTCGTCCGCTGCCCATGCACTGCTAGCCGTCAGTGCCAGCGCTGCGAAAGTTGCCTTGATCTTCATGTTACCCTCCAGGTTGGTTGTTATCCGCGTTGTGATGGGTGCCAGAACGTCACCCGCTTTTCGATAAAGGCCACGAGGCCGTAGAACGCGGTGCCCGCCAGGGCGACCACGGTGATCTCAGCCCAGACCAGGTCGATCGACAAGCTCCCCACACCGGTAGAGATGCGAAACCCCATCCCCCGGGTCGGAGAGCCGAAATATTCAGCAACGATAGCGCCGATCAGCGCCAGCGTGGTGGCGATCTTGAACCCGTTGAAAAGAAACGGCATCGCCGCGGGCAAGCGCAGCCGCCACAGCGTTTGCCAATAGCCCGCCGCATAGGTGCGCATCAGGTCGCGCTGCATCGCGCTTGCCTCTGCCAGCCCCTGCACCGTGTTCACGAGGATCGGGAAGAAGACCATAACGACAACCACCGCCGCCTTTGACTGCCAGTCGAACCCGAACCAGCCCACGAGGATTGGCGCGATCCCGACGATGGGCAGCGCGGCGACAAAATTCCCGATGGGCAGCAGCCCCCGCGTGAGGAACGCGCTGCGGTCAATCGCGATGGCCGTCACCAGTGCCGCCGCCGCCCCGATCAGGTAGCCGCGCAACGCGCCCTTCAGCACCGTTTGCTGGAAATCCACCCACAGGATGTCCGTCGAGGCCGCAAAGGTCTGCGCCACCATCGAGGGCGGTGGCAGGATCACCTGCGACACGCCAAAGCCGCGCACCAGCGCCTCCCAGATTACGATCAGCGTCAGGCCAAAGATCACCGGAACCGCAATCCGCACCGCGCGCACGTCCCCACGCCGCGCCAACCAGACGTTGAGCGCCCAGCCACCAAGCCATGCGGCGAGCGCCAGCAAAAGCCAACTCATGCCGCCATCCCCATCCGCCGCAACGTCACCCGTTGTGCCAGATCAAGCAGCGTCACCAGCACGCCCGCCAGGATCGCTGCGGCAAACAATGCCGACCAAATGGCGAGAGGTGTGCCAAACTGATCCCCGATCAGGATACGCGCGCCCAACCCTTCCACGGCCCCCGTAGGCAACTCGCCCACGATGGTCCCGACCAAAGCCGCTGCAATCCCGATCTTCAACGACGTAAATAGGTATGGCACCGACGCCGGGAGCCGCAGGCACAAGAAGGTCTGCAACCCATCCGCACTATAGGTCCGCAGCAAATCCAGCTGCGCAGGCAGCGGCGCGCGCAGCCCCTTCACCATCCCGACCAGGACCGGGAAAAAGCACAAATAGGCCGAAATCACCGCCTTCGGCACCCCGCGCCCATCAACCCCAAGCTGTCCCGACAGCACGATGATCATCGGCGCCAGCGCCACAATCGGCACAGTCTGCGAAATGATCGCCCAAGGCATCAGGCTCAGCTCCGCGGTCCGGGAATAGACTATCGCAACCGCCCCGATGATCCCGACGGCGGTGCCAAGGAGGAACCCCCAAAGCGTCGACTGCAGCGTGATCCACCCGTGGTAGATCAGCCCCCGCTTCGACCAGGCCCGTCCCCGCTCAACCATCCCGTAAGTGGTCCGCCACAGCTCACCGCCCACCTGGGCCGGTGTCGGCAAGCGCGGCCGATCCAGCGCATAGCCATCCGCGACATGCTCCGAATTATCCAGCATCAACCGCCACACGGAGACATCCCGCCGCGGCACAGAGCCCTCGGGCACAATCTCCGCCCCGCCCCGCTCTGCCTGATCCAGCGCCACGCGAATGTTCATCGGCGCAACAGCAAGCTGCCAGATCACAACGATCACGGCCAACACGCTGAGAACGGGCAAAAAGTTACGCAAAACCCGTCCACTTCACTTGGCCAAGAAAACTCCCCCCGGAGGGCCGCTTAAACAAAAGCCGTCGCTCAGTCATAAGCATGCCCCGCCCGCAGCCCGTCTCGCACCCGGTGCGCAATCTCGAGAAATTCCGGACTCTCGCGAATGTCCAGGGGACGCTCCCGCGGCAGCGTGCTTTCGATCACATCCGTGATCCGCCCGGGCCGCGGCGACATAACGATGATCTTGGTCGACAAGTAGACGGCTTCGGGGATCGAGTGTGTGACAAAGGCTATCGTCTTGCCGGTCCGATCCCACAGGCTGAGCAATTGCTCGTTCAGGTGATCTCGCACGATCTCGTCCAGCGCCCCAAACGGCTCGTCCATCAAGAGGATATCCGCATCGAACGCCAGAGCCCGCGCAATCGACGCCCGCTGCTGCATCCCGCCCGACAGCTGCCAAGGGAACTTCCGTTCGAATCCCGCGAGGTCCACCAGCTCCAAAACCCGCGCAACGCGCTCGGCCTGCTCGGCGCGCGCATAGCCCATAATCTCCAGCGGCAGGGACACGTTCCGCCCAATCGTCCGCCACGGATAAAGCCCCGCCGCCTGAAACACATACCCATAAGCCCGGGCCTTCCGCGCCGCCTCCGGGCTGCCGCCGTTCACGGTGATCGTCCCACCCGTCGGAGTTTCAAGATCTGCCATACAGCGCAAGAACGTCGTCTTCCCGCAGCCTGATGGCCCGATAAAGCTCACGAAATCGCCCTGCGCAATGTCCAGCGACACGCCCTTGAGCGCATGGACCGGGCCGTCATTTGTTTGGAACGTTAGGTCCAGGTCGTTTGCCGCGATAACGCTACTTGCCACGTCTAATCTTCTCCACAGCCGCGACCATCGCTTCAGTATTGCAATGCAATTTGGGATTTTTGCGCCGCTCTTCGGCGACAAAGGTTGCCAAACGCGCCCAATCCTTGGCCAAAATACTGCCCCAGTAACTTTCGACCACCCGTGCGGTCACACCTCCTTCGACAAAAGCCAAGGCAACGATCCCGTAATTGTGCAGCACCCCGCGAAACGCCCCTTTGGTGTCGTCGGACATACGCTCAAAGCTTTGCTCGTGCTTGGCACCAACGATTTTGCGCAGATGCCGGAACTCTTCACTGCCAAAGACGCTATAAACGAAAACCGCACTTTCGCGCGCAAGCCGCGCCTCATCCGCGCGCACCGACCGGCGCTGCAGAAGCGCCTGCACGGCGATGCCGATAATGGCTAGCGCGGCGAAGGTTGTGGCGTAGGGCTCAACGTCCCGAATGTCGGGCAGCGCTTGCCAGGCCGTTTCAATCGCGCTCACTCAAATCCCCGCCGGAATGTTCAGCGGATCACGCTCGATCATCTTCGGCGCAGTCAGCGCCTTCCACTTCGACAGCGCCACCGACGCCGACGGGAAAGCAGGCCGCGGCACGAACCGCCCGCGCCCCGGATTGGGCTGCGAGTTCTGGCCCCAGGCCCAGATCACCTCGCCCCGGCTGAGCGTGTAGCGCGCCTGCGCGGTCACCTCAAAGCCCTCGAACACGTTGTAGTCCAGCACCGAATGGTGGTTCGCTGGCGAGATCGTCTTGGTGATCTTCGGATCCCACACGACGATATCCGCATCCGCGCCCTCAACAATCGCGCCCTTCTTGGGATAGATGTTCAGGATCTTCGCCACATTGCTCGACGTGACGGCGACAAACTCATTTGGCGTCAGCCGCCCGGTCTCGACACCCTCGGTCCACAGCACAGCCAGACGCTCCTCCAGCCCGTTCGACCCGTTCGGAATGATCCGGAAATCATCACGCCCCGCCCGCTTTTGTTCGGTGTTGAACGCTGCATGGTCCGTCGCCACGACCTGCAACGACCCCGCCTGCAGACCCGCCCAAAGCGAATCCTGATGATCCTTGGACCGGAACGGCGGCGACATCACGCGCCGCGCGGCGTGGTCCCAATCGGTGTTGAAATACTCGCCCTCATCCAGCGTCAGGAACTGGATCAGCGGCTCGCCATACACCCGCATCCCCTTCTGCCGCGCGCGCCGGATCGCCTCATGCGCCTGCTCGCAGGACACATGCACGATGTAGAGCGGCACCCCTGCGGCATCGGCGATGGTAATCGCCCGGTTGGCCGCCTCGCCCTCGAATTCCGGGGGCCGGGAATAGGCATGCCCCTCCGGCCCCGTGATCCCCTGGTCGAAATACTTCTGCTGCATCTCAGCAACCAGATCGCCGTTCTCCGCATGCACCATCGGCAGCGCACCCAGCTCCGCGCAGCGCTTGAAAGAGGCGAACATCTCGTCATCCTCGATCATCAGCGCGCCTTTGTAGGCCATGAAATGCTTGAACGAATTCACGCCCATGTCGACGGCGTCCTTCATCTCGTTGAAGATGTCCTCGTTCCAGCCCGTGATCGCCATGTGATAGCCCACGTCCGAACAGATCTGCGGCGCCGACTTGCGGTGCCACTCACCAATCGCATTCTTGATGCTGCCGTCCGCGCCCGGCAGGCAGAAATCCACTACCATTGTGGTCCCACCAACCGCCGCGGCCCAAGTCCCACTCTCGAAGGTCTCTGCGGCAGTCGTCCCCATGAACGGCATCTCAAGATGCGTGTGCGGATCAATCCCGCCCGGGATCACGTAAGCGCCCTCGGCGTCAATGTACTCATCGCCGCTCAGGTCCTCGCCAATCGCCTTGATGACCTCGCCCTCAACCAGAACATCCGCTTTCCAGGTTCGGTCCGCCGTGCAAACCATCCCGCCCTTGATCACCTTGCTCATCGCCCGCTCCTTCTCTGTTCCAAAAAATCCCGGGGGGTCTGGGGGGCTGGCCCCCCAGGGTCAAACACTCGCGAAACACCCCAAGGCAGGGCCATGCACCCCGATGTCCAAAGGCCCGAAATCACTTTCCACACACAGCGCGAAGTACCCGGCGTTCGGCATGTAAACGACGCGGTAGGCCCCATCCGTCCGTGTCACGGTCCAGCACGTCTGGGTGATCCCGCCGCTGAACTGCACCGTGGTCTCAAAAGGTCGCACCAGCGCATCGCGAAAGGCGTCCGCGATGCGCCGCTCTTGTTCCGTGCCGCGCGGCGCATCGTCGGCCTCCGCGTTCGCCAGCAAAGCCACACGCTCCCCAATCGAAAGGTCAGGCTCCAGCATCAGCCACCCGCGCCGTTTTCTTCCAAAGAAAACGCGCCCTCACGTCACAACCTCCGCCGTTTCCACAACCGCATGGAGCAGCACGTCCGCACCCGCCTTTGCCCAATCCTTGGTGATCTCCTCGGCCTCGTTATGGCTCAGCCCACCCACGCAAGGGCACATCACCATCGCCGTCGGCGCCACCTGGTTGATCCAACACGCATCATGCCCCGCGCCCGAGATGATGTCCCGGTGCGCATAGCCCAGCCGCTCCGCCGCGGATCGAATAGCGGTCACGCACCCGTCGTCAAAGGCCACGGGATCAAAACCGCCAACCTTCTCAAACGCAATCTCCAGCCCCATCTCGTCCGCAATACGCTGGCCTTCGGCCCGCAGACGCGCCTCCATGTCCTCGATCACCGCCAGCTCGGGCGAGCGGAAATCGACCGTGAAGACCACCTGCCCCGGGATCACGTTGCGCGAGTTCGGGTAGACATCAATGTGCCCGGCGGCCCCAACGGCGTGCGGCGCGTGGGACAGGGCGATGGCGTCCACCGCCTGCAAAACCCGCGCCATGCCCAGCCCCGCATTGCGCCGCATCGGCATCGGGGTGGAGCCGGTATGCGCATCTTTGCCGGTGATCGTCACCTGCGTCCACGACAGCCCCTGCCCGTGCGTGACAACGCCAATATCCTTGCCCTCGGCCTCCAATATTGGCCCCTGCTCGATATGCAGCTCGAAAAAGGCGCGCATCTTCCGCGCCCCAACCTCTTCATCGCCCTTCCAGCCGATCCGCTCCAGCTCATCACCAAAACGCTTGCCGTCCGCATCAACCCGGTCATAGGCCCAGTCCTGCGCGTGAATGCCCGCGAACACGCCTGACGACAGCATCGCCGGGGCATAGCGCGTGCCTTCCTCATTGGTGAAATTCGTCACCACGATCGGATGCTTGGTGCGGATGTCCAAATCGTTCAGGGTCCGGATAATCTCCAATCCCCCCAGAACGCCGAGAACGCCGTCATATTTGCCACCTGTCGGCTGCGTATCGAGGTGCGAGCCAACATAAACCGGCAGCGCTGCGGGGTCCGTCCCGGCCCGCTGCGCGAACATGTTGCCCATACTGTCAAGGCCCATCGTGCAGCCCGCCGCCTCGCACCAGCCCTGGAACAAGGCACGCCCCTCGGCATCTTCGTCGGTCAAAGTCTGACGGTTGTTCCCACCTGCAACGCCGGGACCAATCTTGGCCATCGCCATCAGGCTGTCCCACAGCCGATCCGCGTCAACCGACAAGTTTTGCCCCGGTGCTGCCATCTATCCCTCGCCTGCTGGCTTTTTGACCATTTGGTCAATGCACGATTGCCCCGCGCCTGTTTTCTGTCAAGAACAGGTTTGAAGGGAGCGCCTTCGGAAATAAGCTATGCACAGCAAACCGGCAGGGGCGGATGGCAGAGGATAAATCGAAAGGGCCAAGCCGCATTCAGCAGCGCAACCGCCGCCGAATTCTGGATGCCGCGCTCGAAATGTTCTCACGGTACGGGTACAGCGGAACGACGCTGGACCAGATTGCCGAGGCTGCGGGACTGAGCAAGCCGAATATGCTCTACTATTTCGCGGGGAAGGAAGAAATTCACGTCACGCTTCTTGGGCAGCTGATGGAAACCTGGCTCGATCCGCTGATCGAGCTTGACCCCGATGGCGATCCGCTGACCGAAATCCTGCGCTACGTGCACCGCAAACTTGACATGGCACGCGATCTGCCCCGGGAGAGCAGGCTGTTCGCTAACGAAATCCTGCAAGGCGCCCCGCGTATGGGCCCGCATCTTGAGGCCGATCTGAAACCGCTCTTCGACGCGCGCTGCGCCGTGATCGACCACTGGGCGGGCGCGGGCCGCATCGCGCCAGTTGATGCGCGGCACCTGATCTTTTCGATCTGGGCCACGACGCAGCACTATTCTGACTTCGACGCACAGCTTCAGGTGCTCGAAGACCGCGACCCGATTGAAGCGGCCCGCGCGCATCTGGACATGATGTATCGGCGTCTTCTGGCGCCTTAACCTGGTGTAAACTAAGATCGGGAAGGCTGGCGGTATGAACAGGTACCGCACGCTCCCGCCCAATGATGCCTGGATTGCCCAGCTTTTCTCCTCTCAAGCCGCGCGCAAGGGCGCTGTCGTCCGCCGGTCCCAGGCTTGGGTGCACCGCGAGGTTGGCCGCGATGCTTTCGAGCTGGAGGTGCGCCGCCGCGGCTTTCATCTGATCGAAACCGCGGACCAATTCCTCGTGGTCTGTCACAACGGCCCGATCCGGATCCTGTTTTAAGAAAATTCGCAGAATTTTCCTGGACCCGAGATTTTTCGCCGAAAAATCTCCGACTATGGGCCGTCCCAGTCAACGCCCTCAGCCTCGCGCACCTCCAGTCGCCCGTCCGGCCACGGCACCATTAGGTCCCGCGCCTCCACCTCACTGCCATTGAGCCAAGTCCCAATATCCTCGACATCAAGCAACACACCCATCCGGTGGTGAATATCCACAACATCGGCAGACGGCGCGCAGGTGACCGCCGCGACCTGCGGCACCTCCATGCCGCCCGGCGCAACCCAGACATCGGTGATCGCCGCAAAAAACAGGAAGGGCCGCGTCCGGTCCCGGATCCCCCAGGCCGTCTTGCGCCGCCGCTCCCCTGTCCATTCGTACCAGCCTTGCACAGGGATCACCGCGCGCCCCACACCCGCAAAGGCGCTTTTGTCGAACACGGTCTCCGACCGGGCGTTGATGATCTGCTCCATCACCGGACGTCCGCGCGCGTTCACGCGGCCCACGGGGACGATCCCCCACCGCATCCTGCGCAAGGTGCCGTCAAACACGACAACCTCCTGCCCGGGGGCGATGTTGGCGCGCGGCGGCTCTTGCAGATTGCTCTCAACGCCCAGAACTGCGGCGATTTCCGACAAAGGTGCAGTCTGGAACAGCCGCCCCGGCACCTCAGCGCGCCCGTTCGATCAGGTCCAGTACCTCCGGACCAAACCCGTCCACGATCCGCGCCACGCCTTCCGCGTTCGGATGAATCCCGTCAGGTTGCACAAAGGCGCGCAGCGCCGCAGGGTCCGAGGTATCGCCCAGCCCGGCAAAGAAACTCTCCATCAGCTGCGCGCCATATTCCTGCGCAAGCTCTGGATACATGCTGTCGAAAGCCGCCTTGTAGTCCGGCCCGTAATTCCCCGGCGCCTGCATCCCGACAAGCAGCACCGCGACTTCCGCCGCTGCGGCGGCCTGCAAAATGCCCTCAAGGTTTGCGCGGCTCGCCGCCGGATCGATGCCGCGCAAAAGGTCATTGCCGCCCAGCGCAACAATCATCGCATCCACGTCTGGGGTCAGGGTCCAGGCCACCCGGCTCAGGCCACCGGCCGTTGTATCGCCGGAAACACCTGCGTTGATCAGCTGCGCATCCGCGCCGTTATCCTCCAGCCAGCCCTGCAATTGCGGCACAAACCCCTGCTCCTGCGGCAAACCAAACCCCTGGGTCAGCGAATCGCCCAGCGCGGCAATCACCACAGGCTCCGCCCAGACGGGCACCGCCAAAAGGCAAAAGGCCCCCAAGATAAGCTTGTCCCGCATGATCCAGCCTCCATATGCAGTCGTAACCCGATAAAGGCGTTCTGACATGACTGATCCAGTCCTTTCCCTGCAAAATGCGGCGCTTTCGCTTGATGGCAATGCCGGGCGCGTGGACATCCTGCACGGCATCACGCTCGAGGTGCAAAAGGGGGAGACGGTTGGCCTGATCGGCCCCTCCGGCTCCGGCAAATCCTCGCTCTTGATGCTGATGGGCGGGCTTGAGCGTGCGACGGGGGGCACGGTGCGCGCCCTGGGCCACGACCTGACGGCGATGAACGAGGACGCGCTGGCCCGGTTCCGCCGCGATCACATGGGCGTTGTATTCCAGAGCTTTCACCTGATCCCGACCATGACCGCGCTGGAAAACGTCGCCACGCCGCTTGAGCTCGCGGGCGCGCGCGATGCCTTTGACCGCGCGGCGGCAGAGCTGGACGCGGTCGGCCTGGGCCACCGCACGGGCCACTACCCCAGCCAGATGTCGGGCGGCGAACAGCAGCGCGTGGCCCTCGCTCGCGCGGCAGTCGCGCGCCCTGCGATCCTGCTGGCCGATGAGCCAACGGGCAATCTCGACGGTGCGAACGGTGCGGCGATCATGGACCTGCTCTTTGGCCTGCGCGACCGGCACGGCGCGACGCTGGTCCTTGTGACCCACGCGCGCGAGCTGGCGGCGCGCTGCGACCGGGTCATCCGGCTCAAGGACGGGCATATCGCGCCCGAACTGGCAGAGGCTGCGGCGGAATGAGCCTCGTCGTCTCTGCCCGCTTTGCCGCGCGCGAGCTGCGCGGCGGCCTTAAAGGATTTCGCATTTTCTTAGCCTGCCTCGCGCTTGGTGTTGCGGCCATTGCCGCCGTTGGGTCCGTGCGGTCAGGGATCGAGGCGGGCCTTGCCCGCGAAGGCGCAGCGCTGCTTGGCGGCGATGCGGAGCTTGATTTTACCTACCGCTTTGCGACGGACGAAGAACGCGCGTGGATGCAAAGCGTCGCGGATCAGGTGTCTGAAATTGCCGACTTCCGCTCGATGGCTGTTGTCGATCAGGGCGGGCAGACAGAGCGCGGACTGACGCAAGTTAAAGCCGTCGATACCGCCTATCCGCTGATTGGCGCCGTTGCGCTGAGCCCCGACATCCCGCTGGACGTCGCGCTTTCCACCACAAACGGCCTGCCCGGCGGCGTGATGGAGCAGGTGCTGATCGACCGGCTTGGCCTTTCCATCGGCGACACGTTCCGCCTTGGCACGCAGGATTTCCGGCTGACAGCGGCGCTGGTGCGCGAGCCTGACAGTGCGGCGGGCGGTTTTGGCCTGGGCCCGCGCACAATCGTCCTCACCACCGCGCTGGAAAATGCGTCCCTGCTGGCCCCCGGCACGCTCTACAACTCGAAATACCGTCTGCTTCTGCCCGACGCCACTGACCTTTCCGCGCTTGAGAATGAGGCCGAGGACCGCTTTGCGCAAAGCGGAATGCGCTGGACCGATGCGCGCAACGGCGCCCCGGGCGTGGCGCAATTCGTGGACCGGCTGGGCGCGTTCCTCGTTCTGGTGGGGCTGTCCGGACTTGCGGTAGGGGGTGTGGGCGTCTCCGCAGCTGTTCGCAGTTACCTGTCCTCCAAAACCTCTGTGATCGCGACCCTGCGCACCCTGGGCGCGGAACGCAGTGTGATCTTCCAGACGTATTTCCTGCAAATCGGGGTGCTGTCGATCCTAGGGATTATCCTCGGGCTGGCCCTCGGTGCCCTTGCCCCTGTCCTGCTCGCCCCGCTGATCGAGGCGCGGCTTCCTCTACCGGCGGCCTTCGCGATCTACCCCGCCCCGCTGCTGGAGGCGACGCTTTACGGGCTGCTGACCGCGTTCATCTTCACCCTATGGCCGCTCGCACGCGCCGAGGAAGTCCGCGCGGCGACCCTGTTCCGTGATGCGCTGGATCAGGCGCGGTTGCTGCCCGCCCCGCGTTACGTGCTCGCCACGCTCATTGCGCTTGCCCTGCTGATCACCGCCGCCGCGCTGTTCTCGCAAACGTGGATGCTCACGCTGTGGACCGCGGGCGGGATCGCCGGAGCGCTCTTGCTCTTGGTCCTCGCCGCCATCGGCATCCGCCGTCTTGCGCGCGCGCTGGCCCCGCGCGCCCGGGGCCGTGCGTCGGTGCGCTGGGCCCTCGCGGCGATATCCGGCCCGCGGGAAAGCGCAGCCTCCGTGGTGCTCTCGCTTGGCCTTGGCCTGTCGGTCCTAGCTGCCGTGGGCCAGATCGACGGCAACCTGCGCGGCGCGATTGAGACAAACCTGCCCGAAGTCGCACCCTCGTACTTCTTTGTCGACATCCAGCCAAACCAGATGGAGGGCTTTGCCGAACGGCTTGGCAATGACCCCGCCGTCAGCCGCGTAGACAGCGCCCCGATGCTGCGCGGCATCATCACCCAGATCAATGGCGTGCCTGCGCGAGAGGTGGCGGGCGATCACTGGGTGCTCAGCGGTGACCGGGGCGTGACCTATGCCGCCGCGCCCGATGAGCGCACCACGATCACCGCGGGGGAATGGTGGCCCGCGGACTACACCGGCGCGCCCCAGATCAGCTTTGCCGCCGAAGAGGCCGCAGAGATGGGCCTCACCCTTGGCGACAGCATGACGATCAACATCCTCGGGCGCGACATCACCGGCACCGTCACGTCCTTCCGCGAGGTTGATTTTTCCACCGCGGGCATCGGTTTTATCCTGTCGATGAACCCCTCGGCGCTGGCCGGGGCGCCGCACAGCTTCATCTCTACTGTCTACGCGGAAGAGGCGGCCGAAGCGCAGATCCTGCGCGATCTCGCCTCTGCCTACCCGAACATCACCGCCGTGCGGGTGCGCGACGCCATCGACCGCGTGTCCGACGTGCTGGCGGGGCTGGCCGCCGCCACCTCCTATGGCGCCGCCGCAACGCTCCTTACGGGCTTTCTCGTCCTGATCGGCGCGGCGGCGGCAGGCAGCACGGCGCGCACCTATGAAGCGGCCGTCCTCAAGACGCTCGGTGCCTCGCGCCAGCGCATTCTGGCCAGCTTTGCGTGGCGCGCCGCGCTCCTTGGCTTTGCCGCCGGCGTCGTTGCCCTTGCGGCAGGCATTTCGGGCGGCTGGGCCGTCAGTCATTTTGTCATGGAAACCGATTACAGCGTGATCTGGCCCTCGGCCTTAGCTATTGTCGTCGGGGGGGTCTTGGCGACCCTCCTGGCGGGTTTGGCCTTTGCCTGGGGGCCGCTTGCCGCCCGGCCTGCACAGGTGCTGCGGGCCAGAGAGTAATAGAATTAAGGACGACCATGTCTAACCTGCCGATCCCCGTTCAGGGCCCGTTCACCCGCGCGCAAAGCACAGCCATCCTGAACCTGGTGCGCCGCGCGGCGCGCGCGGAGATCTTGCCCCGATTCCGCAAGCTGGACGCGGGCGACATCGACACCAAATCCGGCCCAAATGACCTTGTGACTGCCGCCGACACCGCCGCCGAAGCGATGATCGCGCGCGGCTTGCAGATGGCCTTCCCTTCCGCACTGGTGATCGGCGAAGAGGCGGCCAGCACATCACCCGCGCTCACCGACGGGATCGCGGAGGCCGAGCTGTGCTTTCTCATCGATCCGGTCGACGGGACGTGGAACTTTGCCAACGGCCTGCCGATCTTTGGCACAATGATCGCCGCCTGCCGCTTTGGCCGGCCCGTCTGGGGCATGATCTATGACCCGACAGGCGATGATGCCTACATCGCGGCGCAAGACACGGATGCCGTCGCAGGCCGCCGCATTCTGAAGACTGCCGCGGACAAGCCACTCGACCAGCTTTTGGGCTACGCGCATTTCAGCCTCATGCCGCAAGCCGACAAAGCCTATGCCGCGGGTCGGATGTCCCGCTTCCTTTCGATCAGCAACTTGCGCTGCTCCGCCCATGAATACCGCCTGCTGGCGCAGGGTGCCGTGGACTTTATCCTTTCCGGTAAAATGACACCCTGGGACCATGCGGCAGGCGTTTTGCTCTGCCAACGCGCAGGCGGTCACGCCGCGATGCTCGACGGGAGCGAATATACCGCGGCGCTGCCCGACAGCTACCTGCTCTGTGCATCCTCCAAAGCCGTATGGGACAAGGTCGCTGCCGAGCTCGCCGGGTTGCTGAGCGCTGACTAAGCTATGGGAACGCCGTATTTCTTTGGCTATGGCAGCCTCGTCAATCGCGCCACGCACAGCTACCCGGACGCGCAACAGGCGACGCTGACCGGGTGGCGGCGGGCCTGGGTCTGTTCCCGCCACCGGGATGATCTGGTCTACCTGACGGCGGTGCCGGACGCGGACGCGCAAATCGACGGCCTGATCGCGGCGGTTCCAAGCGCAGACTGGCAGGCGCTCGATGCGCGCGAGGCTGGATACGCCCGGCATCTGACGGGTGTAAAAGAGCCGGGCCCCGTCTCGGTCTACGCGGTGGAGCCGTCCGATATGGTTACGCCACAAAGCCACGCGATCCTGCTCAGCTACCTGGACGTGGTCGTACAAGGCTTCCTGCACGTCTACGGAGAGGCAGGCGTGCACCGCTTCTTTGAGACGACGACGGGCTGGCACATCCCCATCCGCAACGACCGCGCCGCGCCGATCTATCCCCGCGCCCAGCGCCTGACGGCCAAAGAAACCGCGCTTGTGGACGACATGCTCACGGCGCAGGTGCAGCAAAGCGTGTAGCCGCCTCTGCGATGCTTACTTAGCTGGCACGCAGCGCCGCGTTGCCACTTGCCGAAATGACCCGCGCCGCCAAAGCCCAGGCAACCAGCCCGAACACGACGCCCGCGACCGCTTGGCCGATCAGAACACCGCCCGCCCCGAACCAGTGCGCGCCCAGCAAAACCGCGGGGATCATTGCAAGCGTGTTCCGCCCCCAGTTCATAAAGGTTGAATAAAACGGGTGGCCAAGATTGTTGAACGCCGCGTTGCTGACAAAGAGCACCCCGTTGAAAAAGAACAAAAGCGCCAGAGGCCCGCAAAACAGGTAAAGCAGATCGCGCATCTCTCCTTGTGCGTCGAATAGATCCGCAATGGGGGCCCGCAGACCAAACAGCAGGGCGGAGATCAGCACAATGACCAGCCCCGTGAACAACAGGGCCGCGTTATAGCCGCGCCGGACCCGTTCAAAATCCTTCGCTCCGTAATTCTGCCCGATGATCGGCCCGACCGCACCCGACAGGGCAAAGATCACGCCAAAGCTGACCGGCGTCAGCCGCGCAACGATCGCCATTGCCGCCACCGCCTCCTCGCCGAACTGTGCCATGCTCCGGGTCACGATGGCCTGCCCGACAGGGGTGGCAAGCTGCGTCAGGATAGCGGGAAAGGCGATGGCCAGAATGGGTCGGAAATCCCGGATCAGCCCAGCCCGCCGCGGGCGCGGAATGCCGCCGTATTGGCGCAAGATCGGCAGCAAGGCGGTGGCGGCAATCGCAAAGCGCGCCGCAACCGAGGCAAGCGCCGCACCGACCAGCTCAAGGTCCAGCCCAAAGATCAGGATGGGGGCCAAAACAAGGTTCACCCCGCCCCCGTACAGCGTCGCCATCATCGCACGCCGCGCATCCCCATGTGCCCGCAGGATCGCCCCGCCCATCATTCCAACAAGCAGCAGGGGCAGTGACGGCACCACGATCCGCAGGTAGATGGCGGCCAGCGCCGCGGTCTCTCCGGTTGCCCCGAGCAACCGCACCAGAGGCCCAACACAGAGCCACACCGCCAGCGCAAAAAACGCGCCAAAGATAACGCCATAAAGCAGCCCATGCGCGGTCCGCTCTTGGGCCAGCTCCCGGTCCCCCGTGCCCAGGGCCCGCGCGACAAGCGCAATCATCATCCCGACGCTGAACGACGTTGTGAAAAAGAGGATCGCACCCGCATAGCCAACCGCCGCTGCAAGCTCCGCCTTGCCCAGCATCGCAATGAAGACTATGTCGACGAAGTCGACGGCAAAGACGGCCATCAAACCGACGCTGGCGGTCAACGACATGACCGTCACGTGCCGAAAAAGCGATCCGCTCAGGAACTTTGCCTTGGCGTCAGCCACGATGCCCCCCGGCAAACCACTTCACTTGGCCCAAAAAACTCCCGCCCATTGCCGGGTAGGCGGCTTTGCCGCCGTAACGGGAGGCTCCCGCACTCTCCGCAAGCGCAGGCGTCAGCATGTTCACTCAGCAACCTTCACGCGCGCGAGCAAAGGCATCAGCGCCGCCATTTCTGGCCCGCGGGCCTGTCCCGTCAGCGCCAACCGCAGCGGCATGAAAAGCCCCTTACCCTTGCGCCCCGTCGCCTCTTTGACCGCCGCTGTCCAGGCGCCCCATGTCTCTGGATCCCACGGGCGGGCAGGCAGCAAAGCGACCGCGTCGCGGATAAAAGCCTCGTCCTCGGCCTCATGCGCAGGCTCCACCCCGTTCTGCATCATGTCCCACCATCCGGCCATGTCATGCAGGGTGCGGATGTTCTCGCGCACCACCGCCCAGAACTGCGCCTGCAAGGCCTCCGGCACGCCCAAGGCCGCAACCTCTTCGGCCACGTCCGACAGGTCCAACCCCGCCAGATAACGCCCCGTCAACGGATAGAGGTCTTCGACGTCAAACTTGGTCGGCGCCGTGCCAAACTGCGACACTTCAAAGCTCTCCAGCAGCCCGTCCATCGACGGCACAAGCTCCACCGGCAGGGAAGAGCCAAGCCGCGCCATCATGCTCAGCAGCGCCATCGGCTGCACGCCCGCCTCTCGCAGATCACGCAGGGACAGCGTGCCAAGCCGTTTGGAGAGCCCCTCACCTTGCGGCCCGGTCAGGAGCGAATGGTGCGCAAAGCGCGGGGCCTCAAAGCCAAGCGCTGCCATGATCTGAATTTGCGTTGCGGTGTTGGTCACGTGATCGGACCCGCGCACCACGTCCGTCACGCCCATTTCCGTGTCATCCACCACGGAGGCAATCGTGTACAGCACCTGCCCATCCCCGCGGATCAGGACCGGGTCCGAGACGGAGGCCACATCAATGCTGACCGCGCCCAGAATGCCATCGGTCCATTCGATCCGCGCGTGATCCAGCTTGAACCGCCACACGCCATTGCCGCGCTCTGCGCGCAGGGCGTCCTTTTCCGCATCCGTCAGGGACAGCGCGGCGCGGTCATAGACCGGCGGTTTGCCCATGTTCAGCTGCTTTTTGCGCTTGAGGTCCAGCTCAACCGGCGTCTCAAACGCCTCATAGAACCGCCCAGCCGCCCGCAGCGCATCCGCTGCCGCCGCGTAGCGGTCCAGCCGCTCCGATTGTCGCTCGACCCGGTCCCAATGCAGGCCAAGCCATCCCAGATCGCGCTTGATCCCGTCCACGTATTCCTCTTTCGAGCGCTCCGGGTCGGTGTCGTCGATGCGCAGGATGAAGGTGCCGCCCGCCTTGCGCGCGATCAGATAGTTCATCAGCGCGGTGCGCAGGTTTCCGACGTGGATATGCCCCGTGGGCGAGGGCGCGAAACGGGTGGTGGTCATCTGCCTCTCCGAGAATTGCCCGGCTGCCTTGTCACAGGGGACAGCGCATGTCCAGTTAGGCTTCGCGCACGGGCCATTTGGCCCCGAGGTTGTTCAATCCGGCCCGGATCAATTCGGTCAGCACCGCCTCGTCCGCATCATCGAGCTTTTTCAGGTAAAGGCAGGCCTTACCCATCCCATGCTTGCCCAGCCGCGCCAGGATGTCGCCAAAGTCAGCGTAACCCGGCATGATGTAGACGCTGATCTTCGCCTTGCCGAGCGCCCAGCCCGTCGCCAGCGAGGTTCCCGAATGGCCACTTTCATAGGTGTAGTCATAGGCGCCATACCCAACCATGCGCCCCGACCAAAGCTGCGGTGCATAGCCCGTCACGTCCCGAAACAGCGCATCAAGACGCGGCGCTTCGACGGCGCGGCGCGGCCACTTCAATGCGGCGGTGTAGGTCTCAAGATCGAACGGTTCTGCTGTGGCCATCCGGGGGTCCTCTCGCATTCGTGAACGCACGGTCTGCACCCGCGCACAGGCCTTGCGGCGACAAAAACCGCCGTCACGCTACCTCCTGCGCACCTTAACAAAAAGGAACCCTGCTGTGACCCCGTCCTCACCTAAACTCACCCGCCGCGCCGCCCTCGCCGCGGGCGCTGCCCTCCCCCTTGCCGCCGGCTTTGCCAGCACCGCGCGCGCCGCCGCACCGCTGATGGACCCGGCCATGTCGCCCTTCATGCGCGTGAAGCTGGGCAGCTTTGACGTGACCACCCTGCTGGTCGGCATGGCCACGCGCCCGGACCCGCAGTCGATCTTTGGCATGAACGTCGATGCGGAGACCTTCGCCGCCGCGTCTGAGGCCGCGAACATTCCCA
This sequence comes from Pseudomonadota bacterium, assembly GCA_039817385.1. GTDB lineage: Bacteria > Pseudomonadota > Alphaproteobacteria > Rhodobacterales > Rhodobacteraceae > JBCBCP01. The sequence continues at coordinate 425,860 of JBCBVY010000003.1, forward strand.
TCGACAAAACGCAGTTCTTTTTTACCCCCACGGCCGTGAACACTGGCAGCCAGCTGGTTCTGTTTGACACCGGCCTGAACGGCGCAGCCACCGTGCAGGCGCTGGAGGCCGCGGGCTACACCGCCGATCAGGTAGATATCGTGGTGCTGACCCATATGCACGGCGATCACATCGGCGGGCTGATGAGCGATGGCGCGCCCACCTTCCCGAACGCCGCCTATGTGACCGGCCGTGCCGAGTTTGACGGCTGGACCGGCGCAGGCAATGAGGGCTTTGACAACATGGTCGCCCCGCTGGCGGAGCAGATGACCTTCCTTGAGGATGGGCAGGACGCCGCCGCGGGCCTGACCGCGATGGCCGCCTTTGGCCACACCCCGGGCCACATGACCTACATGATCGAAAGCGAGGGCAGCCAGCTTGTTCTGGGCGGCGATTTCGCCAATCACCCGGTCTGGTCGCTCGCCCATCCCGACTGGGAAGTTCTCTTTGACATGGACAAAGCAGCCGCCGCTGCCAGCCGCCGCCGCGTGCTGGACATGCTGGCTGCGGACAAGCTGCCCTTTGTCGGCTACCACATGCCGTGGCCCGGCATCGGCTATGTTGAGACGCGCGGGGACGGGTTCCATTACGTGCCGCACAGCTATCAGCTGCTGCTCTGACTGCCACGCTTGAGGAGATGGAGGCGATGGCCCGCGACACGCTCGCGGGCCTGCCGGAGATGTTCAGACCCGGCGCCGCAGGCGTTGTGCTGCAGGTCGTGGACTGGCCCGATGCGCGCATCCTGCAGCAGTTGGAGATAGGCGACCCGCTGGACCTCACCGGCCTTTACGAAGGCATCCCGCTGACGGAAAAATCGGTGATGGACCCGGCACCCTACCCGGATGTGATCTGGCTGTTTCGGCGGCCGATCCTCGCGGAATGGCGGGCGCGGGGAGATGTGGGGATCCAAGACCTCGTCGCCCATGTGACCATTCATGAACTCGCGCACCATTTTGGTTGGTCCGACGAAGATATCGCGCAGATTGACCGCTGGTGGGAATGACCGGGGCGTCATTTCTTCAAGAAATGACCCGCAATCGTTTCTTACAAGAAACGATCAGCTCTGATCACGAAATCGATTGATGATTGGATAGCGCCGATCCAGCCAGAACGCCCGTTTCGTCAGGCGCGCGCCTGGGGCAGACTGGAACCGCTTGTATTCGCTGAGGTAAATGAGCCGTTCGACCCTTCGCGCGGTCTCCGCATCGAAGCCTGCCGCGACGCAATCCTCGATGGACCCATCCTCATCGACCAAGATCTCCAGCATCCGGTCCAGCTCCGGATAGTCCGGAAGGCTATCGCTGTCCTTCTGATCCTCACGCAGTTCCGCGCTTGGCGGCTTGGTGATGATCCGGTCCGGGATCACCTCGCCTTCCGGTCCTTTCATCCACGGCGCGTGGTTCGCGTTGCGCCAGCGGCAGGTCTCAAACACCCGCATCTTGTACAGGTCCTTGATCGGATTGTAGCCGCCCGACATGTCGCCATAAATCGTCGCATAGCCCACCGCGACCTCGGACTTGTTGCCCGTGGTCAGCAGCATCTCACCAAACTTGTTGGACAGCCCCATCAGCAGCAGCCCGCGCAGGCGCGACTGGATGTTTTCCTCGGTCAGCCCAGGCTCAGTGCCCCCAAAGAGCGGCGCCAGCGCCTCTGTCACTGCCGCGCGCGCGCCGCTGATCGGCAAATAGTCATAGCGCGCACCCAGCGCCTTCGCGCAGGCTTCGGCGTCCTCAAGGCTTTCCGCCGACGTGTATTCGGAGGGCAGCATCACGCAGCGCACGTTCTCTGCGCCCAGCGCATCAACCGCAATCGTTGCGACAAGCGCGGAGTCCACGCCCCCCGACATGCCGAGCAAGACCTGTCCAAACCCCGCCTTCGCGCAATAGTCGCGCAGGGCCTGCACCATCACGCGGTAGTCCTGCGCCCATTCATCACCCATCGGCGCGATGTCCCCCGGCACCACGCGCCAGCCGTCCGGGCCACGCTCCAGATCGACATGGGTGACCGCCACGTCAAAAGCAGGCAGGCGCAGCGCCAGTTCCCCATGCAGGTTCAGGGCAAAGCTGGCCCCGTCAAAGACCTGATCGTCCTGTCCGCCCACCATGTTCAGGTAGATGAGCGGCAGCCCCGTCTCGACCACGCGCGCAACCATGTGGTTCAGCCGGGTGTCGAACTTGCCCCGGTAATAGGGCGAGCCGTTCGGCACCAGCAAGAACTCCGCACCGGTCTCGGCTAGCGTTTCGGCCACGTCCGGATGCCACGCGTCTTCGCAGATTGGCGAGCCGACCCGCACGTTGCCCACCGCATAGGGCCCACCAAGCGCGCCCGCGTCAAAAATCCGAACCTCGTCGAACACTGTCTCATTTGGCAACTCGTGCTTGAACACCTTGGTCACCACGCGCCCGCCGGTGCAGATCAGGTAGGCATTGTAAAGCTTGCCGTCCTCCGCCCACGGCGACCCGATCGCCAGTGTCGGCCCGTCTGCGCAGTCCCGCGCCAACGCCTCCACCTCCGCCATCGCGGCGCGGTGAAAGGCGGGCTTCATGACCAGATCCTGCGCGTTATAGCCCGCGATGAACATCTCGGGCAGCGCGAGCATATCTGCGCCCGCTGCCTTCGCCTGCGCCCAAGCGTCCTGCGCCAATGCGGCGTTGCCGGTCAGATCGCCAACCCTTGGATTGAGCTGTCCCAGTGTAATCCGAAAACGATCCGCCATGCCCGGCCCCTTGTCTGCCCTCTGCCCCTATAAAGATGTGCCGCAGCGGCGAAAAGCCACCCGCGCGGGTCAAATGCCGCGCCTGACACAGCCTTGTCGGTTGCGAGCGCTCCGCCCTTGGCTTAACTTTTCAGCACGCGCGGACGGGGCCGTGCATTTCGGGCAGGGTAAGAAACATGCGGTTCAAGGCTCTCATCATTGCTGCAACGCTGATCGCCACCGCGGCTAGCGCGCAGGACGGGCAAGTCCTGACCAAACAATATGACGATGGCGGCATCTACGAAGGGACCTTCCAGAACGGCCTGCAACATGGCACCGGCACCTACCGCCTTCCCAATGGCTATGAATACACAGGCCAGTGGGTCGAGGGCGAGATCAAGGGCGAGGGCACCGCGCGGTTTCCCAATGGGTCAATCTATGAAGGCGCCTTTGCAAAGGGCAAACCCGAAGGCTTTGGCAAAATCACCTTCGCCGATGGCGGCACCTATGAAGGCACATGGCAGGACGGTACGATCATGGGCGAGGGCATCGCGCTTTACGCGAACGGTGTCCGCTATGAGGGGCAGTTTCGCGCTGCCAAGCACCACGGCAAGGGCGTTATGCAAAGCCCGGGTGGATATGAATACAAGGGCGACTGGGTCGATGGGGTCAAACAGGGCATTGGCACCATCACCTACCCGGACGGGGCGGTCTATGACGGGGACATCCTCGCCGGAAAGCGCCACGGCACCGGCACGCTGACCATGCCGGACGGGCTGGTCTATACCGGGCTTTGGGCCGAAGGGCAGATCGACGGCACAGGCAAGCTGACGCAGCCCAATGGGGACGTCTATGAAGGGGGCCTTGTGCAAGGCCGCCGCGAGGGGCAGGGCCGTGTGACCTATGCCAACGGGGACGTTTACGAGGGTGCTTTTGTCAACGATCTGCGCGAGGGCCAGGGCACCTTCACCGGCACGGATGGCTACATCTACACCGGGTCGTGGGTTGCGGGGCAGATCGAGGGCGCGGGGCGCGTGACCTACCCGGACGGGTCGGTCTACGAGGGCAGCTTCAAGGATGACCTCGCCGATGGAACGGGCACGATCACCTACGCGGATGGCTCCACCTATACCGGCGACTGGGTTGCAGGCGTGATCGAGGGCACGGGCCGCGCGACCTACCCCAACGGCGTTGTCTACGAAGGCGGCTTTCAGAGTGCGCGGAACCACGGTCAAGGCGTGATGACCTATGCGGATGGCTACCGCTATGAGGGCGCCTGGATCGATGGCCAACGGCAGGGCATGGGCCGGGCCACCTATCCCGACGGCACCGTCTACGAGGGGGAGTTCCAGGCCGGCCAACGCCACGGCACCGGCAAGATCGTGATGGCCGACGGCTTTCAATACGAAGGCGAATGGGCACGCGGCGAGATCGAAGGGAAGGGCATCGCGACCTATGCCAATGGGGACGTTTACGAAGGCACCTTCCGCAACGGTCGTCGGCAAGGCACTGGAACCATGCGCTATGCCAGCGGAGAGGTTGCGCGCGGTACATGGGACAGCGGCGCGCTGACCGAGGCTGAGGACGAGACCGAAGCCGTCACCGACGACGGCTAGGCTGTCACCCCGCCAACCCGTAGGGTACGCATTTTACGGCGCAGCGCCCCGGTCTATGCTGAAACCACCCGCAGTTCTGCCCGCGGCGCAGCCATCACACCGGGCACGCATTCGACCTTTGGAAGCGTCAGGAAAATCATCGCCGGGTTGCTGATATCAGGCCGCGCGGCAAGAGCCTCCGCCAGCTCATGTCCTTTGCACCGCAGCTGCGCCGCATCCGGCATGCCGCCCCGCGCCACAACCAGAACCTCGGTCCGCTCCGCCACACCGGCTGCGCAAAGTGCCTCCGTGATCTGCTCCGCCGCGCCAACGCCCATGTAAACGGCAACACGGGCGCCCTCGTGCAGATATTGCATCCATTCCGGCACATCCGCGTCCTCTGCGCTCGCCCCGGTGGTCAGCACCAGCGTATTCACCTTGCCCCGCTCCGTCAGGAAATCCCCGGCCTCTGCCGCGCAGGCACTGGCGGAGGTGACCCCGGGCACAATCTCGCAAGCGATGCCTTCCGCGGCGAGCGCGTCCGCCTCCTCCGCCCCGCGGGCAAAGACGCCGGGATCACCGCATTTCAGCCGCACAACCCGCTTGCCCTGCTTGGCCGCGGCGACGATCACGCCGTTGATCCGCTCCTGCGGCCACGCGCGGCAGCCCGGCTTCTTGCCGACATAGACCCGCTCTGCATCGCGGCGCGCCAGCTCAAGCAGCCCCGGATCAATCAGCCGGTCGTAGAAGATGATATCCGCCTCCTGCAACCGCTTGACCCCGCGCAGCGTGATCAGGTCCGCCGACCCCGGCCCGGCCCCCACAAGCGCAACCTGCGCGCCGCTTTGCGCGGGGATGGTGCCACCTGCGATCACGTCTTTGATCATCCGCGCGGCGTCCCGCTCACCGCCCTGCGCAAACCGCTCCCGCACCGGCCCGTCAAAGACCCAGCGCCACAGATCGCGCCGATCCCGCGGGCCGAGCCGCGCCGCTGCCGCGCCGCGCAAACGCCCTGCCAAGGCGGCCAGCGCTCCAAGGCGCGGCTCCAGCATCTGCTCGACCTTGGTCTTGATCTGGCGCGCCAGCACGGGCGCGGTGCCTTCGGTCCCGATGGCGACCACAACCGGGTCACGGTCCACGATCGACGGGGTGATCGCATCACACAGATCCGGCTGGTCCACCACGTTGACAACAGCGCTTGCCGCCTTGGCGAGGGCGTGAAGGCTCGCGTCGACGCCCGGGCATCCCGTTGCAACAAAAACCAGCGCGGTTTCTTCGAACGCCTCCGCCTGGATCGGTCCGGTTTTCCAGGTGATCCGCCCCTCCTGATGCAAAGCCATCAACTCCGGGTCAAGATCGGGCGCGAGCACCGTGATTTCCGCCTCGGTCTTCAGCATCAGGCGGCATTTCTGTGCGGCCTGCTCGCCGCCGCCGGCAATCACAACCCTACGGCCCCGCATGGTCAGGAACATCGGAAACGTCTTCATGCGCAGGCCCCTTTTGCTGTCAGGCGGGCGTCCCACAGGTCTTGCGCCTGTTGCTCCGCCTCGGGAATGTCTTTCGCGGCACCCAGAGTCCACAGCGCGAGCGCCGCGGTGCCGGTCACCACGTCCACCGCAAAAGCATCGTGCACAGCCCCATGCCAAAGCGCCGCAACGTCCACATCCTGCCCCGCCTCATGCAGGCGCCGCACCCCGTGATCCGCACCAAAAGCGGGCACCTCGATATGGGCGCCGTCCCGCAGGCCAAAGACGGCAATCGTCTTGCCCGGGTGCCGCTCGAATTCGCCGCCACCGCCCTTGATGATGGATAGATTGCGCTGGCCCAGTTGGTCCGCCGCGCGCGCTTGCAGGCCGCGGTAAGACGGATGAAAGACGCCCTGCACCTGCGCACCCGCCCCCGCCGGGTTCCACATGCGCAGCACCGTGTTCACACAAGACCGCAGGCCCAGCGTCTCGCGCAGCGCGAGCAGCCGAAACGCCTGCGGCGCGAGGTATTCGAGGGGAAAATAGGTGAGCGGCGCGTGCCGATCTGCAACCGGAATGCCAAGCGCGGGAAGCGCCCCGCGCACATCCGCGATACCGCGCTGGTCGGAGTTCCAGCCATGCAGCAGCACACGGTATCCTGCCAGCGCGACCAGCTTGGCGGCCAGCAGGAACAGCGGCGCGCCCCGGGACCGGCCCGCAGCATAGCTGGGCCAGTCAAGATCAAACCCGCTGAGCGGGGTATGCTCCTGCAAGGCCCGGGTAAAACCCGCGATCTCCGCATCCGTCTCCCCGCGGTAGCGCAGCACCATCAGAAGCGCGGTTTCCACCTCCGGCTCTGCCTCCCCGGACAGCATCAGCGTCATCGCTGCGCGCGCTTCCTCAAAGGTCAGCGTCCGCCCCCGCCCCTTGCCGCGTGCAACAGCCTGAAGGTACGGCGTGAGGCTCATTCCGCGGCCACCTGTTCAGGCACCGCGGACAGAAGCCCGGAAATTTCCGCCCGGCAGGAGCCGCAGCTGGTCCCCGCCCCGCAAGATGTTCCAACCGCGTCCAAAGTTCGCGCACCCGCGTCAATCGCGCCCAGGATTTGGTTGCGCCCCACAGCCATGCAAGAGCAGACGATGGGGCCGGCATCGGGCGCCCCTTCCGCCGGGCGGCCCGCAAGCGCGCGAAGCGGGGGCGCATCTGTTCCAATCAAGTCGATCACAGTCTGCCGCGCGACCCGCACCGGCTCAGGCGCAGCAAAGAACACGGCCACCAGGTTACCGCCCCGGCTCAATGCAAGGCGCACCTGCCCCGTCGACACGTCGAGATAGCGGCTGATTTCGCCTGCCCCGCCAAGTTGCATCAGCAGAGCGTCCCAGTCCTCCGGCGCCTCATGCCCTGCAAGCTCGACCTGCCAGCCGCTGACGGTCCGCGCGAGGGCGCAATAGGGCGCGGAGATGTTCGGGCGGGTGAGGGAGGCCGCAAACCCGTACCATGCCGCACCATACGGCACCGCATCTACCGCGCCGGACTTTAACGCGGGCTGCCCGGAATAGGGGTCGGTCCCGACCTTGACCGTGATGTTGGAAAGGCTCCCTGCCCCCGTCTGACGCGTCCAGTGCATGGGCACAAACAATTGGCCCCGCTGCACCCGATCGGTAATCCATGCCCGAAAAAGGCCGCAGGCCCGCCCTGCGCGCAACTCCAGCAGGGTGGCGGCCTCCAAGCCAATCTCTTTAGCATCCAGCGGGTGAATCTCGACAAAAGGCTCCGCCAGATGCGCGCCCAGCCGGGGCGATTTGCCGGTGCGGGTCATCGTGTGCCACTGGTCGCGAATGCGCCCGGTGTTCAGGGTGAACCGCGGCGCGCTCCGCTCCGGTGAGGTCACGGGCAGCATCCGCGCGCGGCCCCATTCATGATAAAATCCGCCACTCGCAAAAAACCGCCCGCCCGCTGCGTCATCTGCGGGCACGGGCCATTGAACTGGGGCCAGACCGTCATATGCCGCAGCAGTCAGACCAGACAGCCCGGTCAGGTCGAGGTCTTTGCCAAAGCGCTGCGACAGCGCGGTGGACGCGGCGTATTCGTCGAACACCTCCGCGGGTGAGCGGAAAGCAAATCCGTCCCCGAACCCCATGCGCGCCGCGACATCGCAGATGATCTGCCAGTCCGGCCGCGCTTCCCCCGGCACAGGCAGAAACGCGCGCTGGCGCGAAATGCGCCGCTCTGAATTGGTGACAGTACCCGACTTTTCGCCCCACCCCGCGGCGGGCAGCAAGACGTCTGCCAGATCGCCCGTATCGGTGCGCGCCATGATGTCCGACACGACCGTGAAGGGCACGTTTGCGATGGCTTCGGCTACACGCCCCGCATCGGGCAAGCTTACGGCGGGGTTCGTGGACATCACCCAAAGCGCCTTAATCCGGCCCTCGGCGCAGGCGTCAAAAAGGTCCACCGCCTTCAGCCCCTGCGCCGTGCACATCACCGGGCTGTTCCAGAAATCCTGCAGCGCTGTTCGGTGCGCCGCGTTCTCGATATCGAGGTGGTTGGCCAGCATGTTCGCCAACCCGCCAACTTCGCGCCCGCCCATCGCGTTTGGCTGGCCGGTCACGCTGAACGGCCCCATACCGGGCTTGCCGATCCGGCCGGTGGAAAGGTGGCAATTGATGATCGCCCCAACCTTGTCTGTGCCGCATGTCGACTGGTTCACGCCTTGGCTGTATACGGTAACGACCTTCTCCGTCCGCGCCCAAAGCGCAAAGAAAGCGCGCAGATCAACGCTCGGCTCAGGCAGACCACTCGCCGCATCCAGCGCCGTGTCGAATCCGTCCACATGCGCGGCGACAAAATCGGCATCGACGGCGCCAACCTCATACAAATACGCGAGCAGTCGGCCAAAGACCGCAACGTCCTCATCGGGCTGAATGGCAAGGTGCAGGTCCGCTTCATCCGCCGTCACCGTCCGCCGCGGGTCGATCACAACCACCTTCATCCCGGTCCGCGCCCGTGCCGCCTGCACCCGCTGCCACAGCACCGGATGGCACCATGCCAGGTTCGAGCCGACAAGCACCAAGAGCTCAGCCTCTTCAAGGTCCTCATACGTCCCCGGCACCGTGTCCGTGCCAAATGCCCGCTTGTGCCCCGCAACGGAGGACGCCATGCATAGGCGCGAGTTTGTGTCGATATTCGCGCTGCCGATATAGCCCTTCATGAGCTTGTTCGCGACGTAGTAATCCTCTGTCAAGAGCTGGCCGGAGACGTAGAAGGCCACCGAATCCGGCCCGTGCTCCGCAACGGCTTGGCTGAATTCCCGCGCCACGCAGTCCAGCGCCGTGTCCCAATCCACGCGCTGGCCATCCTGCACCGGGTGCAGCAGCCGCCCTTCAAGATCGATCGTCTCCCCCAGCGCAGCGCCTTTGGAGCAAAGCCGTCCGAAATTCGCCGGGTGGTCCGGGTCACCCCGTACGCTGCCGTCTGGCGCGGCCAGCACGCCGCAGCCAACCCCGCAATAGGGACAGGTGGTGCAGGTTTCGGTCACGCCGCCCGCGCCCGCAGCACGCTCGCATCCACCAGCACCCGGCCTGCCTCCACCCGTGCGGGGAAGGTCGCGACAGAGCCCTCATCCGGCCCTTGCACCAACCCCGTCTCAAGCGAGATCACCCAGTTGTGCAGCGGACAGGTCACAGACGTGCCGTGCACGATCCCCTCAGAAAGCGGCCCAGCCTTGTGCGGGCAAGCGTTGTTCAGGGCAAAGACCCGGTCATCCCCGGTGCGGAACACGGCCACGCAGCCCTCCGCCGTCTTGATAACGCGCGCGCCGCGGGGCGCGATATCTTCCAGCGCTGCAATGTCGATCCAATCGCTCATTCTGCGGCCTCCAGCTTCAGGTTTGCGAGGGGCTGATAGACTTCGGCCTTCTTGTCCGCGTGCTCGGCCCAGGGGTCATGACGGTAGATCGCCTGGCTGACTTCGAACCGGTCCACGAGCGCTGCCCGCGTCTCCAGATCCTCGATCTGCTCGGTGATCCAGTCGAGGCCAACTTTGGCCATCCACTTGTAGATCCGGTCGAGATACTTGCCGTTCTCGCGGTAGAGCTGCGTCACCGCGCACACCACCGCGATCACCTCATCCTCAGTCGGCACCTGGATCAGGAACTCCGTCTCCTTGACGTCCATGCCCGCCGCGCCGCCAATCGACACCTGATAGCCGCTATCCACACAGACCACGCCGATATCCTTGCACGTCGCCTCCGCGCAGTTCCGGGGGCACCCCGACACCGCCAGCTTCAGCTTGTGCGGGGTCCAGGCGCCGTGCAGGATTTTTTCCAACTTGATGCCAAGGCCCGTCGAATCCTGCGTGCCAAAGCGGCAATGGTCCGTCCCAACACAGGTCTTCACAGTGCGCAGACCTTTGGAATAGGCATAGCCCGACACCATCCCGGCCTTGTTCAGATCGGCCCAGATCTCCGGCAGATCCTCGCCCTTGACGCCCAGCAGGTCGATGCGCTGACCGCCGGTGACTTTGATCGTCGGCACGTCGAACTTCTCGGCCGCGTCCGCAATCGCCCGCAGCTCCTGCGGGTTCGTCACGCCGCCCCACATGCGCGGAACGACGGAAAATGTGCCGTCCTTCTGGATGTTGGCGTGCTTGCGCTCGTTGATGAACCGGCTTTGCGGGTCGTCGGCGTATTCCTCCGGCCAATCGGCCAGCAGGTAGTAGTTCAGCGCGGGCCGGCAGACATGGCAGCCATCCGGCGTCTTCCACGCCCCAGCCTGCCAAACGGCGGCCTGCGATTTCAGACCCTGCGATTTGATCAGCCGGCGCACATCTTCATGCGTCAGGTCGGTGCAGCCGCACATGGGTTGGGCCGCGGGCATAACGAAGTCGTCGCCAAGCTCCACCGCCAGAACCTGCTCGACCAGTCCGGTGCAGGTGCCGCAGGACGCAGACGCTTTTGTGGTGGCCTTGATCGCGCCCAGGTCAGTGGCGCCACCCTTGATCGCCTCGACGATGGTGCCCTTGCAAATGCCGTTACAGCCACAGATTTCCGCCTCAGGCGGTAAGGCTGCAACGGCTGCCAAAGGGTCCGCGGTGGCGCCCCCCTGGAACGCCGGGCCGAAGATCAGAGTCTCGCGCATCTCGGCAATATCCGTGCCGTCGCGCATCAGTCCAAAGAACCAGTTGCTGTCTGCCGTGTCGCCATACATCACGGCCCCGACGATTTTGTCCTCTTCGAGCACCAGCCGTCGATAAACGCCCCGCGCCGGGTCGCGGAAGACGATGTCTTCACGCCCCTCGCCCTCGGCAAAGTCGCCAGCGCTAAAGAGGTCACAGCCCGTGACCTTCAACTTGGTCGACAACTCTTTTTGCACAAAGGCAGCCTCGGCCCCCATGAGCGTCTGCGCCGCCACCTTCGCCTGGTCATAAAGCGGCGCGACCAAACCAAACAAAGCGCCGTTATGCTCAACACACTCACCAACCGCAAGCACATCCGCGTCCGACGTCACCATCTGGTCGTCCACGTGGATGCCCTTGCCAACAGCCAACCCAGCCTCCTGAGCCAGCGCCACGTTGGGCCGGATCCCAACCGCCATGACCAAGAGGTCACAAGGCAGCTCCGTCCCGTCATCCAGCAGCAGCGCGCGCACCCGGCCATTCTCCCCAAGGATCTCCTTGGAATTGGCCGAGCACTTCACGGTGATGCCCTTGTCCTCAAGCGCGCGGCGCAACAGGAAACCTGCCGCCTCGTCCAGCTGACGCTCCATCAGGTGGCCCATGATGTGCACGACCGTCACGGCCACACCCCGCGCCGCCATGCCCGCCGCAGCCTCAAGCCCCAGCAGACCGCCGCCGATCACGACGCATTTCTGATCGGGCCCAAGCGCCATCATCGCCTCGGTATCCTCAAGGTCGCGATAGGCGATCACGCCCTCCAGATCGTGCCCCGGCAGCGGGATCATGAACGGGTTCGACCCCGTCGCCATGACCAGCTTGTCGTAGGGCAGCACATCGCCATTGGCCGCCGTCACCGTCTTCGCCGCGCGGTCCACAGCGGCCACACGCTCCCCGAACCGGCAGGTCACGCCATGCGTCGCATACCAATCCGCGTCATGGGTCACGATCTCTTCGTATGTCTGATCTCCCGCCAAAACGGGCGACAGCATGATGCGGTTGTAATTCCCCCGCGGCTCCGCGTTGAACAGCGTGACATCCACGTCTGCGCCCGCATCAAACAGATGCTCCAGCATCCGGCCAGAGGCCATCCCGGCCCCGACAACGACCAGTTTCATTCTGCTGCCTCCGTATCGGGATACGCCGCCGCGATCATCACGCCGGACAAAAGACCATACGCCTCCGTCCAGGCCGCGCGCGTCTCTTCGGTGAACTCATCGCCAAGACCCTTGTCCAGCGTGTCGAGCAGGGCCGCACCCACAAACGGGTAATGCTCCGCCTTCACGCCATAACCGACATGGGCCACTGCCAGCTTTTCCGCGACGGGCACGATCGGCCCAAGATCGCGCAGGCCGTTCACAACGACACCCAAGGTCGCCATCAGCTTTGCGCCCTGCTCCGTCATGTCGCCCTTGAACAGCGGCTTCACCTCCGGCGCGATCTCGAACAGGCGGGCATAGAACATCTCCGCCGCCGCGTCCTTGATCGGCACAACCTTGGCAAAGCTGTCCTGCACTTTTGTGATCTGATCTGGTGTCATCCCGCTCACTCCGCTGCCATCGGCTTGGCCGGTTCCGGCTTTGCCTTCTTGGACACGTTGCCGTGCTCGTACTCTTCGAGGAAATCGAGAACCTCCTGCCGGTAGGTGTAGTAATCCGGATGCTCCAGCAGCGCCTTGCGCGTGCGCGGGCGGGGCAGGTCAACCTTGGTGATCTTGCCAATCTTGGCGCGCGGCCCGTTGGTCATCATGACCACCCGGTCGGCCAGCAGGATCGCCTCGTCCACGTCATGGGTGACGCAGATCGCGGTGACTTTGGTGCGGCTCCACACCTCCATCAGCACTTCCTGCAACTCCCACCGGGTGAGGCTGTCCAGCATCCCGAACGGCTCGTCCAGCAGCAGCAGCTTGGGCGACAGGGCGAAGGCCCGCGCGATGCCCACGCGCTGCTTCATCCCGTTGGAAAGCGACGCCGCCTGCTTGTCCATCGCATCGCCAAGGCCGACGCGCTCAAGGTAGTAATCCACCACATCCTGCCGCTCCGCCCGGCTCGCGCGGGGATAGACCTTGTCCACGCCGATGGCGACGTTCTCGCGCGCCGACAGCCAGGGGAAGAGGTTCGGCGACTGAAATACCACCGCCCGCTCCGGGTCCGCGCCCTCGACGTGCCGACCATCCAGCTTGATCGCGCCCTTCGAGATCTCATTGAGACCCGCGGCCATCGTCAGAACCGTCGACTTGCCACAGCCCGAGTGCCCGATCAGCGAGATGAACTCGCCCTTGTTCATCTTTAGATCGAAATCCTCAACGACCGTCAAAGGCCCCTTCGGCGTCGGATAGACCTTGTGCAACTGGCTGAAGTCGAGGAACCGCTCCTCGATCATGCCTTCCTGCGCCTTCGCCACCGCCGTCGGGACCCCGTGGATCGGCGTCACGTTTGGCAGCACCTTGGTGCCCTCGACCTTGGCCTCGATCCCGACATCCATCAGGTAGCCCGTGACCTCGGCCCGCAGCCGCTTGAAGGTCTCGTCGCCCCCCATCTCCATCCGGTCACGCGGACGCGGAATGTCGACCTTGAACTCCGTCCCAAGCGTGCCGTCCGGGTTCAGCGCGATGATCCGGTCGGCGAGGATAATCGCCTCGTCCACATCGTTGGTGATCAGAACGCAGGTCTTCTTGTCCGCCTCCCAGATCGCCTCGATCTCGTCAGCCAGGTTCGCCCGCGTCAGCGCGTCCAAAGCGCTCAGCGGCTCGTCCAGCAGCAGCACTTCAGGGTTCATCGCCAGCGCCCGCGCCACGTTCACCCGCTGGCGCATCCCGCCAGACAGCTCCGCCGGGCGCCGCGTTGTGGCGTGGCCAAGGCCGACCATCTTGACGTAATGCGCAACCTTCTCCTCCCGCTCTGCCTTGGACAGCCCCGGAAAGATCGTGTCGACCGCAAGGCCCACATTCCCATTCACCGTCAGCCACGGCATCAGCGAGTAGCTCTGAAAGATCACGCCGCGCTCAGGCCCCGGCCCGGTGATCGGCGCGCCCTTGAAGGTCACCTCGCCCCGCGTCGGCATCTCAAGCCCCGCCATCAGGTTGATCAGGGTTGTCTTGCCCGTCCCGGAGAAGCCCAGCAGAACCAGGAACTCCCCCTCCGCAACCTCAAGGCTTATGTTTTTCAGAACATCGGTGCGGGCATCGCCCTCACCGAAACTCTTGGAAACGTTGTCAAACTTGATCATCGCGCTCACCGGTTATTCGTGAAGGTGAACATGGACTGGATCGCGTACATCAAACGGTCCAGCAGGAAGCCGATGATCCCGATGGTGAAGACCGCGACCATGATCTTGGCGAGCGACTGCGAGCTGCCATTCTGGAACTCATCCCAGACGAACTTGCCCAGACCGGGGTTCTGCGCCAGCATTTCGGCCGCGATCAGCACCATCCAGCCCACACCGAGCGACAGGCGCAGGCCGGTGAAGATCAACGGCAGCGCTGAGGGCAGGACCAGCTTGGTGATCTTGGTCCAGGTGTTCATCTTCAGCACTTTGGAGACGCTCACCAGGTCCTTGTCGATGCTTGCCACACCCAGCGCAGTGTTAATCAGCGTCGGCCAGAGCGAGCAGAGCGTGACCGTGATGGCCGAATTGAGGAAGGATTTGGCAAACCAACCGTCGCCATCCGTCGCATAGGTCGCGGAGACAACCATCGTGACAATCGGCAACCACGCAAGCGGCGACACCGGCTTGAAAATCTGGATCAGCGGGTTGAGCGCTGAATTCACAACCGGCGACAGGCCCGCTGCGATGCCCAGAGGGATGGCCACCACAGACGCGATCAGGAAGCCAAAGAAGACCGTTTTGATCGACGTCCAGATCTGGTCGTAATATGTCGGACGCCCGTTATAGATGCGCTCTTTGACGCGGTCCTCGCGCCCTTCGGCGATCAGCTTGGCGTTGCGCTCGTCCTGGCGCACGTAGAACGCCGCCTCTTTGTCCCATTCACGCTGCGCATCCGCGTGCAGGTTCCCCACCTGCTCGATCACCTGCGCGGGGCCAGGGATGGCGCCCAAAGATGTCTGCACCGTTGGCGCCAGCGACGCCCATGCTCCAATGAACAGCGCGATGGCCAGAAGCGGCACGCCCAGCAGGCGCCAGATTTCAGTCATTTGCGCCTTCGGATTGTCACCCGCGGCGGCTTTCAAAACGGGGGTCAGCCAGCCAAGGCCCAGAACCTGGAACCATTTGTCGGCGGCGGTGATCCGGGCAAAGGTCCGCTGGCGGCGTTCTTCGCGCGCGGCCTCTTGCACTTCGGAGGGGTCAATGGCGGTCATGTCAGTGGCTCCTTGGAGGGCTGGCTGGCTGGATATGTCTGCTTATGTGGGCACGCCGCGATGCAGCGTGCCCGGTTTTTCAGCGGTCGCTCACGCGCTCGCTTCGCTCCGCTCTTCGCTGGCGCCATGCCGCGCGAGGAGGGCCCGAAGGGGCCGATCGAGCGCCCGGGCGGGCTTAGCCCTGGACCTCACCACCCACGACGCGCTGCTCACCTTTCAGGCCAATCGGCAGGCTTTCGAGGTAGGCGTTGGGCTGCTTGCCGTCATAGGGGATGCCGTCGATGATATCCGCGGCAGGGGTCGGCGCCTTGAAGCCGTCGCTGTCCCACGGGAAGTCGGCCTCGTTCGCCAGCCCCTCGTCGACCAGCATCCGCGCGGCTTCCAGGTAGATTTCAGGCTGGTAGACGCTTGCAGCCACGTCAAAATACCACTGATCGTCCTTCGCCTCGGCAATCTGGCCCCAGCGGCGCATCTGGGTCAGGTACCAGATCGCATCGCTGTAGAACGGGTAGGTCGCGTTGTAGCGGAAGAACACATTGAAGTCCGGCGCCGGGCGGCGGTCGCCCTTTTCGAACTCAAAAAAGCCCGTCATGGAGTTCGCGATGACCTCGTAATCCGCGCCCACGTACTCGGACCGGCTCAGGATTTCGACGGCAGCTTCACGGTTGGCGTTGTCATTGGCATCGAGCCACATCGCCGCCCGGATCAGCGCCTTGGTGATGGCGAGCGTGGTGTTCGGGTTCTCCTCGGTGAATTCCTTGGTCAGGCCAAAGACTTTCTCCGGGTTGTTCTTCCACATGTCATAATCGGTGATGACCGGCACGCCAATGCCTTTGAACACGGCCTGCTGGTTCCACGGCTCACCCACGGCATAACCGTATATAGTGCCCGCTTCCATCGTCGCGGGCATTTGCGGGGGCGGGGTCACGCTCAACAGCACATCCGCACCGATGGTGCCTGTCACGTCTTCGGGGCTGTAAAAGCCGGGCTCCAGCCCGCCAGCCGCCAGCCAGTAGCGGATTTCGTAGTTGTGGGTGGAGACCGGAAAGACCATGCCCATGTTAAACGGCAGGCCCTGATCCGCGTAATCCTCAACCACAGGCTTCAGCGCGGCGGCAGAAATGGGATGCTGCGGGCGGCCATCGTCCATCTTGGGCACGTTGGGCTTCATCTGTTCCCAAATCTCATTGGACACCGTGATGCCATTGCCGTTCAGATCCATCGAGAAGGGCGTGACGATATGCGCTTCGGTGCCGAAGCCGATCGTCGCGGCTAGCGGCTGACCGGCCAGCATGTGCGCCCCGTCAAGCTGCCCGTCAATCACGCCATCCAGCAGAACCTTCCAGTTCGCCTGCGCCTCGAGCGATACGAACAGGCCTTCGTCCTCGAAATACCCGTTCTCAAGCGCCACGGCGAGCGGCGCCATGTCGGTAAGTTTGATGAACCCAAATGTCAGCTCGTCTTTTTCCAGATCGAGCATTTGAGCATAGGCCGGCGCCGCGAGAACCGCGGCGATCAGGCTGGCCGTTGCGAGCTTCATTTTCATGGTGGTGTTCCCCTTGTCGTGTTCCAGAAACGCGAAAGCCGCCTGACCTGAGTCAACGCGAGGGAGGAGGAGCGCGGACCCGGATCAAGCGGCTTTGCTTGTGTGGTGCCCTCTGCATCGAGGGCGGACGGAGCGTCGATGCGCCGTTGGGATCATCTCGCAGACACGGCGCAGTTCGATCAACGTTGGCGTGTCGTTTTTGGCCGATTTTTTGCTGCGATGCAGAGACCGCTCAAAAAATGAGCGCTAAATCGAGGGCATTTCATAGATTTTGCCGTCAAAAAAAGCGTCGGGGCCAAGAATCATCCCGCCCTTGGTTGAGGCAACGGCGGTGCGATAGCGCATCGCGCCTTCCAGTTTTGCGCTGGCGCCTGGCATATCCGCGCCCAGCGGCGCGATCACATCACGGTAAAGGTCAGGGCGCATCACCGCCTGCGCGTCGCGGGCCATCCGGGTCTCGTCCCTTCCGTGCAGAGTGGCGATCTGGGCGCCCATCCACGCCGCCTGGCTGCGCCAGGGGAAGGTCGTGGCGCCGCGGTGAAAGCGCATGAAGTTCTCAAGCTCCACCGGCGGCGCGCCCCGGCGCGGCACGATCCGGCCGGTCAGGCTGGGATCCAGCGCAGCATCCGACAGATCCAGATGCTCCGTTCGGGCGAGTATTTCGATGGCCAGCGCGCGGTTGCCGGGCACGTCCAGCCACCGCGCCGACCGGAACACCGCACGCATGAGCGCCCCTGCGGCCTCCGGCTGGGTTTCCACCCAATCCGCGCGCGCGGCCAGCGCCTTTTCAGGCGCCGCTTGCCAAATTGCGCCGCCGGGCAGGACAAGCTCGCCCGCGCCGCTTTCGACGGCAACCGAGCCCCACGGCTCTCCGACGCAAAAGACATCCAGCTCCCCCTCGGCTACGGCGCGCGCCATCAGGGGGGGCGGCGTCGTGATGACATCCGCGCGCAGCGCCGTGCCCCGGACCCAGTAGCGAAAGAGCAGATGGTGCATCGCGTAAGGAAACGGCACCCCAACGCGCAGGGGCTGGTTAGCCGCCGCGCTTTGCAAGGCGGCCCGCGCGCCCTTGGGATCGTTCAGGTCACCGCTCCAGCCTTGTCCGCGCATTGCCTCGGCCAGCGGTGTCGCAACGCCCACGAATATCCCACCCGAGGACAGCATCATCAGAATGTTCATCGCCATCCGCTTGCCCGACAGGCCCAGCGTCATTGCAATGGGCAGCGGGGCCAGCACGTGCGCGGCATCAAGATGCCCCAGCGCCAGCAAATCGCGAAGCGCCGCCCAGGACGGCTGGCGCAGCAGGTTTAGCTCAAGCCCTTCATCGGCGGCATAGCCAAGCTCTTGCGCAACGATCAACGGCGCGCTGTCTGCGAGCGGGAGGTAGCCACAATTGAGAACGCGGCGGGTCATCCCAAAAGGTCCGCCGCAGTCAGCAGCGCATCGGCCACGTCGATCACCTTGCGCCCGCTTTCCATCGCCTTGCGGCGCAGCAGGGCGTAGGCCTCATCCTCGTTTATGCCCTGCGCCCGCATCAACATGCCCTTGGCGCGGTCGATGGTCTTGCGATCGGACAACGCCTGTTTCGCCGCCTGCAATTCAGTCCGCATCTTGGCCATGACCTGAAACCGCGCGATGGCGGTGGCAAGAATCGGGCGAATGCGGTCCGGCTGAAGCTCACCAACCACATAGGCGCTCAGGCCGGCGGCAACGGCGGCCTCGGTCATGTCGTCGTCCGACTGGTCCACGAACATCGCCACTGGCCGCCCCTGCGCGTCAGACGCCGCGGACACCTGTTCGAGCATATCGCGCGAGGGGTTCGCAAGGTCGATCAGCACGATGTCGGGGTTGGCCTCCGCCAGCTTGCGCGCGAGGCCGGTCATGTCCCCAAGGACCGTCAGATTTTCCCAGCCGCCATCCTTCAGCGCCTCGATAATGCTGATAGCGCGGTCGCGGTCCGGCTCTACGACAAGGATATGCGTGTTTGTGTCCACGAAACGTGGGTAGCGATGGCGCGCCCTGCATGCATCAAGTCACGCATGCGACTGGATCAGTATGTCACGTCAAAGCTGCGCAATTGCACAAGAATTAGCCAAAAAGCCCCGCGTAGCTGTCCCGCAGCACGTTCTTTTGGACCTTGCCCATCGTGTTGCGCGGCAAGGCCTCGACGACCACCAGTTTGCGTGGGTGTTTGAAGCGGGCGAGCGATCCCGCGACCGCCTCCTGCGCCGCAGCGAGGTCGAGGCCCGGCTCGGCCACCAGCACCCCGACAGGCGTCTCGCCAAAGTCGGGATGCGGCACGCCGATCACGGCGCTTTCCACGACACCTGGTACCGCGTCCAGCACCAGCTCAATCTCTTTGGGATAAATGTTGTACCCGCCGGAGATGATCAGGTCCTTGCCCCGCCCGACGATGGAGACATAGCCGTCCGCCGCCTGCACCCCCAGATCGCCGGTGATAAAGAACCCGTTGCCGCGTAGCTCTTCCGCGGTCTTCTCAGGCATCTGCCAATAGCCCTTGAAGACGTTTGGCCCGCGCACCTCGATCACGCCGATCTCTCCACGGGGTAACTCGCGGCCTTGATCGTCACAAACCTTCAGCTCCACATCCGGCAGGGGCAGACCCACCGTGCCCGCTCGCCGGTCGCCGTCATAGGGGTTGGAGGTGTTCATGTTTGTCTCGGTCATGCCATAGCGCTCAAGAATGCGGTGCCCGGTCCGCGCCTCAAACGCCTCATGCGTGGCGGCCAGCAGCGGCGCAGAGCCGGAGATAAAAAGGCGCATATGCGCGGCCCGCGCCTTGTCGAAACGGGCATCCTCCAGCAGGCGGGTATAGAAGGTCGGCACCCCCATCATCGACGTGGCGCGCGGCAAGGCGTCAATCACGGCGTCCTGATCGAATTTCGGGAGGAAAATCATCGACCCGCCCGCGCGCAGGATCACGTTTGTCGCCACAAACAGCCCGTGGGTGTGAAAGATCGGCAGCGCGTGCAGCAGCACGTCATCTTCGGTGAACTGCCACAGCTCTGTGAGCGTCGCCGCGTTGGACATGAGGTTGCGCTGGGTCAGCATCGCACCCTTCGACCGCCCCGTCGTGCCGGAGGTGTAAAGGAAAGCCGCCAGATCGTCTTCGCCGCGCGGCACGGTTTCAAAGGTCTCTGGCATATCCTTCGCACGCTCTATGAGCGTCCCGGACCCATCCCCGCCCAGGGTCAGCAGCGCCGCTTCTCCGGCAACCCTACGCATCTCCGCCGCGCGCGCCGGATCGCAGACAAAGACCCGCGCGCCCGAGTTCTCAACGAAATACTGAACCTCCGCCGCGGTGTAGGCCGTGTTCAGCGGCAGAAAGACGATGCCCGCCTGCACGCAGGCCGCGTAAACCGCCAGCGCCTCCGCGCTTTTGTCGACCTGCAACGCCAGCCGGTCCCCTGGCGCCAGCCCCGCCCCAACCAGCGCATGGGCGAGGCGCGCGGATAGCCTCAGAAAACCATCATAGCTTAGCGCGCCGCCCGCCACGTGAAGGAATGTCTTTTTCGAGCCCGCAAAGCGCCCGAACATCTGATCATAAAGCGGATTTGTCATGGGGTGAGGTAAACGCGCAGACCCGTATTTGGCAAGTCAGCCGCCCGTACGCTACACCAGATCCCCCGCATCCATCCGCGCCAGCAGCGCATCGCCTTCGGCCAGAACCGTCGCCCGCCGGTCCTCATCCATCCTGTCCCAGGTCCGGTACATGTTGCCCATGCGCGGATTGTTCGAAAACCGGTCCCGGTGCCGGTTCAGGAAGTGCCAGTAGAGCAGGTTGAACGGGCACGCGTTCTCCCCCGTCTTGTCCTGCACCCGGTAGGCGCAGGGTTTGCAGTGGTCCGACATCCGGTTGATATAGGCGCCGGACGACACGTAAGGCTTTGACGCGATCACCCCGCCATCGGCGAACAGGCTCATGCCGACCACGTTGGGGGCCTCCACCCATTCAAAGGCGTCCATGTAGACGGCGAGGTACCATTCGGAGACCTCCTGCGGGTCCAGCCCCGCGAGCAGCGCAAAATTCCCGGTCACCATCAGCCGCTGAATATGGTGCGCGTAGGCGTACTCCCGCGTCTGCTCCACCGCTTTGGCGATGCAGCGCATCTTCGTCTCACCGCCCCAATAGAAGTCGGGCAGCTTGCGGGTGTGGCCCAGCCCGTTGCGCTGCGGGTACTCCGGACCTTCATGGAAATAGATGCCGCGCATGTACTCGCGCCAGCCGATGATCTGCCGAATAAACCCCTCCGCGGCGTTGATCGGCGCATCCCCGGCTTTCCAAGCCGCCTCGACAGCGCGGCAGACCTCCAAAGGGTCCAAAAGGCCGATGTTGATATAGGCTGACACAAGGCTGTGATAAAGGAAGCGGTTGCTGTCCATCATCGCGTCCTGAAAGTCGCCGAACTTTGGCAGCGCATGGCGCACGAAATGCGACAGCGCCCGGCGCGCCTGCTCCTGATCGGTCGCGAACCAGAACGGGCGCAGATCACCGAAGTGGTTACCATATTCCCGCGCGACCAGCGCCAGAACGTCCTCCGTCACCGCGTCCGGGGTGAACTGCATCGGCCCGCCAAAGTCGATCCCCTCCGGCGGCGGCTTGCGATTCTCCGCGTCGTAGTTCCACTGGCCACCCGCAGGCTGATCCCCGTCCATCATCAGGCCCGTCTTGCGCCGCATCTCGCGGTAGAAATACTCCATCCGCAGCGCCTTGCGGCCCTTGGCCCAATCCTCGAACTCAGCATGAGACGCGATGAAACGGTCATCATCCAGAACGCGCACCTTCAGCGGCGCGCCCTCAAGCGCCTTGATCAGACGGTACTCCCCCGGCTCTGTCGCAAGCACCTCAGAGGCGCCGCGCTGGTCTGCCCGGCGCAGCAGTTCACCCACGATGGACTGTGCATTCTCACTGTCATCCAGTTCCGAATAATCGACCGTCCAGCCGTCTTCCCGCAACTTCGCGGCAAACTTGCGCATCGCGGCCAAGATCAGCGCGATCTTCTTGGGGTGATGCGGGGCGTAGGTGCCTTCCTCGCGCACCTCGGCCATGACCACGACATCGCACGCCTTGTCCGCCGCCTTCAGCGCCGAAAGCCCATCCGACAGCTGATCGCCAAGAACCAGAACCAACCGGGTCACCACGGCACCTCGGCACCGGCATAGTCAAAGAACCGGCCCGACTGGTCGCGCCGCAAGCCCGCCATCACGTCCAGAAGGTTCTCCGCCGCCTGCGCGGCTGCCACCTTCTTGTGGCCCGGATAACCTGCGGTAAAGGCCGTCTCTACCGTCCCGGGATGCAGGGCTGCAATGATCGCGTCCTTGTGGGTCCGCCCCAGCTCGACCCCAGCCCCGTGCACCAACTGGTTCGCCGCGGCCTTGGATGCGCGGTACGAATACCACCCGCCGATCCGGTTATCGCCAATCGAGCCGACCCGCGCCGTCAACACGCCTGTCACAGAGCGGCCCGTGCGCGGCAAAAGCCGGGGCAAGTGCCGCAGCACATTGGCCACACCAACCGTGTTCACGGCCAGCACCCGCGCCATTGCCCCTGCATCAATATCGCTCAGCTGCTTCTCTGGCCGCGCCCCATCCGGCGCCAAGATCCCAACGGCCACAAAAACCGTCCTGAACGGGCCCTCCAGCGCACCCAAAACCCGGTCCACTGTCGCGGCATCCGTCACATCCAGCCCATCCGCGCGGCGCGAAAGCCGCGTGACGGAGCCGCCCCGCGCTTCCATCGCGTCCGCCACCGCACGGCCAATCCCGCCAGAGGCGCCTATCACCAAAGCATCAACCATGCGTGCTAGCTATCGCGCACCCTTCCCACTTCAAGCGCCACACCGCCCCTTCTCTGTTCCAAAAAATCCCCGCCGGAGGCTCCCGCCCCTAGCCAAACGCGAAAACCCTCGCCATAGTGCGCGCCATGATCAACCTGCGCACCCTGCTGCTAATCCGCCTCTGAGCGTGCCATACTTGGCGCGCCCGCTCAGAGGTACGCCAGCGCGCCATCACAGCAGGACCAAGGACTTCAAGACATGACCCAAGACAACCGTGTCGTCATCTTCGACACCACCCTCCGCGACGGCGAACAATCCCCCGGCGCGACGATGACCCACGCCGAAAAGCTCGAGATTGCGCAGCTGCTGGACGAGATGGGCGTCGACATCATCGAGGCAGGCTTCCCGATCGCTTCAGAAGGCGATTTCGCCGCCGTGTCAGAGATCGCCAAGAACGCGCAAAGCGCCACCATCTGCGGCCTCGCGCGCGCGCAACTGCCCGATATCGACCGCTGCTGGGAGGCGGTGAAACACGCGAAGAAACCGCGCATCCACACGTTCATCGGCACCTCACCCCTGCACCGCGCCATCCCGAACCTGACGCAAGACGAGATGGCGGAGCGCATCCACGAAACGGTCACCCACGCCCGCAACCTCTGCGACAACGTGCAATGGTCGCCAATGGATGCCACGCGCACCGAACACGACTATCTCTGCCGCGTGGTAGAAATCGCGATCAAGGCCGGCGCCACAACGATCAACATTCCGGACACGGTTGGCTACACCGCCCCGCGCGAATCCGCCGAACTTATCGCGATGCTGATCGACCGCGTCCCCGGCGCGGACGAGGTGATCTTTGCCACCCACTGCCATAATGATCTGGGCATGGCGACGGCCAACTCGCTCGCCGCCGTAGAAGCCGGCGCGCGCCAGATCGAATGCACGATCAACGGGCTGGGCGAACGGGCGGGCAACACCGCGCTCGAAGAGGTCGTTATGGCGCTCAAGGTGCGCCACGACATCATGCCCTATGCCACCGGCGTCGATACTACCCGCCTGATGAACATCTCCCGCCGGGTGGCTGCCGTGTCAGGCTTCCCGGTGCAGTTCAACAAGGCAATCGTCGGCAAGAATGCCTTCGCGCACGAGAGCGGCATCCATCAGGACGGCATGCTCAAGAACGCCGAGACATTCGAGATCATGCGCCCCGAAGACGTGGGTCTTTCCGGCACGTCCTTGCCGCTTGGCAAACACTCGGGCCGTGCCGCCCTGCGCGCCAAGCTTGAAGAGCTGGGCTTTGAAGTTGGCGACAACCAGCTGCGCGACGTTTTTGTGCGGTTCAAGGAACTCGCCGACCGCAAGAAAGAAGTCTTCGACGACGATCTGATCGCGCTCATGCGCACCTCCGAAGACCCGGAGGCCGCACGGCTCAAGATCACCTCCCTGCGCGTGCAGTGCGGCACGGAAGGGCCGCAGCAGGCCGACCTGACGATGGAGATCGACGGCGCAGCGCACAGCACCACCCAAACCGGCGACGGCCCGGTGGATGCGACCTTCAACGCGGTCAAGGCGCTGTTTTCCCACAACGCCCGCCTGCAACTCTACCAGGTCCACGCCGTGACCGAAGGCACGGACGCACAGGCCACCGTCACCGTCCGCATGGAAGAAGACGGCCGCATCGTGACCGGACAATCGGCGGACACCGACACGGTTGTGGCCAGCGCCAAGGCGTATGTCCACGCCCTCAACCGCCTGCTGGTCCGGCGCGAGAAGGCTGGCACCGACCGGGCGGAGATCAGCTACAAAGACGTCAGCTGAACGAGGCGAACAGCGTAGGGTGGGTGCCAACCCACCCCGCGCAATTCTGCCGGGACGCCCTCTTCAAGCCCCGTCGGGCTTTCATCGGATGAAGGCCCGCAGGGGCCTGAAGACGGCCCGGGCCTTCCACTTGCAATAACTGCGGGTCATCCCACCTTTTGGCTACACCTTGCAAAGGAGATGCCCCATGCCCCTCATGAGTTCCCCCATCGACGGATCCCCGATGCGCGAGGTTGAACGCTACGGCGTCAAGATCGACATCTGCCCGACCTCGGGGGGCATTTGGCTCGACAAGGGGGAGCTGGAGAAGATCATCATGATGATCCGGCAGGAAGCGCTGGAGGAACAGGCGCCACCACCCCCGCCCACCGCCACCTATGCGGAAGAGTACGAAGAGCCGCGCTATCAAACGCGCGAAGACCGCCCGCGCCGCCGAAAGCGGGACAGCATCTTTGACAACCTCATGGACATCTTCGACTGACCAAAGCGCCAAGATCAGCCCTTAGCCGGGCCAAGGCGTTGTGTACGCCGCAACACTATGCGCCAGACGCGCGATGAGCGCGAACACGCTTGTGCCATTGATGAGTGAGCCGCGGCCGTCCTCGGCTACCTTGGGTGTCAGGCCGGTCGGCCAGACTTTTCTGGATCATCGGACATTTCCGATTACCTGCGCCGCTGCTTTCGCTGGGGCCCGCTCTGCGAAAGCGTGAGCAAGATCTCTTCTCTCAACCCAAACAGTGGGTTAGGCTGCACGCGCAGGGGGGCATATGCAGTACCATGAGAACGGCTTTCGCCCGGGCGATCCGGGCCGTGCGGCGCGCGATGTGCGCATCAAGCCGGTTGCGGACGTTCTGATCGTCGGTGCAGGCCCTGCGGGGCTGACCCTTGCCGCCTACCTCGCCCAGTTCCCGCACATCCACACGCGCCTCATCGAACGCCGGGACGGCCCGCTGGCGGTTGGGCAGGCGGACGGCATCGCCTGCCGGACGATGGAGATGTTTCAGGCCTACGGCTTTGCCCATGACGTGCTGCGCGAGGCGTATTGGGTGAACGAGACGGCGTTCTGGGGTCCGCAGGCCGGGCGCATCACCCGCACGGGCCGGATCGAAGATGTGGAGCCGGGCCTGAGCGAGATGCCCCATGTCATCCTCGGGCAGGCGCGGGTGCAGGAATTCTACCTCCGCTGCATGGAAAACGCGCCGACGCGGCTGGTGCCGGAATATGGTGTGTCGGTGGAGGGGCTGCAGGTTCCTGCCGATCCAGAAGCCCCAGTTGAGGTCACCCTGTCCACCGGCGAGCTGGCAAAGGCCCGCTTTGTCGTCGGCTGCGACGGGGCGCGCAGCGCGGTGCGGCACGCGCTGGGCATCCCCCTGCACGGCGAGGCGGCGAATGCCGCATGGGGGGTGATGGACGTGCTCGCTGTGACCGACTTTCCCGACATCCGCCTGAAATGCGCGATCCAGAGCGCCGAGCAGGGCGCCTTGCTGATCATCCCGCGCGAGGGCGGGCACATGGTCCGCCTCTATATCGAGTTGGACAAGCTGGACTCGTCCGAACGCGTTGCGGACCGCGACGTCACCGAGGATCACCTGATCGCCGCCGCCCAGCGCATTCTTGCGCCCTATACGCTTGATGTGCGGCAGGTTGCGTGGTGGTCCGTCTACGAAATCGGCCAGCGCACCGCGCACCAGTTTGCCGACACGGCCCCCGGCGGGGCTGCCCCGCGCGTGTTTATCGCGGGGGACGCATGCCACACCCATTCGCCCAAGGCCGGTCAGGGCATGAACGTGTCGATGCAGGACGCGTGGAACCTCGGCTGGAAGCTGCAAGCGGCCATAGAGGGCCGCGGCGGGCCCGCCCTACTGCATTCCTATTCCGCCGAGCGGCAGGCCATCGCGCAGGAACTGATCGACTTTGACAAGGTCTTTGCCAAGAAAATCGCAGCCAAATCCGGCGCGACGGATGCCGCGTTCCAAAGCTATTTCCAGAAGCAGGGCCGCTATACCGCGGGTGTGGCCACC
This sequence comes from Pseudomonadota bacterium, assembly GCA_039817385.1. GTDB lineage: Bacteria > Pseudomonadota > Alphaproteobacteria > Rhodobacterales > Rhodobacteraceae > JBCBCP01. Next base: position 452,332 of record JBCBVY010000003.1, read on the forward strand.
CGCTATGCTCCGTCGATCTTGACCGCGACCGCGGACCAGACCCTCGCCAACGGCCTCACCCTCGGGATGCGTTTTCACTCTGCGCCCGTAATCCGCTGGGCCGATGCGAAACCGGTGCAACTTGGCCATGTCGCCGACCTGTCAGGGCGCTGGCAGCTTTACGTCTTTGCGGCGGGCGACGCGGATGACGCGCTTGTGCACCTGTCCGAGCCTTTGCCCAACACCCGGTCCAACATCGTGCTGCGCACCCTGCACCGTGAGACGAGCCTGGACCCGGCGCGCTTCCCCCTCATGGGCGACCTGAACCTGCGCGACTACGAACGGGTGTTCTGCCCGGACCCCGCGCGCGACATCTTTGAAGCACGCGGCATTGCGCCAGACGGCGCCGCCGTGCTTGTCCGCCCCGACCAATACGTGGCGTTCCTTACCAAACCGGGCGATGTGGCTGGCCTGCGTGCCTTCCTGGAGGCCGCGCACGGCTGATCGGCCAAATTGCGCCGAGATTCGGAACCGCCGCGGGCTTTCAACCGCCTTGGCGCGGCGATATAGGTCACGGCCAAAGCGCTGCGCGCGAGTCGCGGCGCGATAACTCATGGGGCCCTGGGGCAATGTCGGTATTCGGAAATCTGGGCGGTCTGTTCTCTTCGGACATGGCCATTGACCTCGGCACCGCGAACACGCTGGTCTATGTCAAAGGCCGCGGCGTTATCCTGAGCGAGCCATCAGTGGTCGCCTACCATGTCAAGGACGGGGTCAAAAAGGTGCTGGCCGTGGGCGAGGATGCCAAGCTGATGCTGGGCCGGACCCCCGGCAGCATCGAGGCGATCCGGCCCATGCGGGAAGGGGTCATCGCCGATTTTGACACCGCCGAAGAGATGATCAAGCACTTCATCCGCAAGGTCCACAAGCGCTCGACCTTCTCCAAGCCCAAAATCATCGTCTGCGTCCCCCACGGGGCGACCCCGGTGGAAAAACGCGCGATCCGCCAATCGGTCCTTTCCGCAGGCGCCCGCCGCGCGGGCCTGATTGCAGAGCCTATCGCGGCGGCCATCGGCGCCGGAATGCCCATTACCGATCCGACCGGCAACATGGTTGTCGACATCGGCGGCGGCACGACCGAAGTTGCGGTGCTGAGCCTGGGCGACATTGTCTACGCCCGCTCCGTCCGGGTGGGCGGTGACCGCATGGATGAGGCGATCATCAGCTACCTGCGCCGCCAGCAGAATCTTTTGGTGGGTGAAACCACAGCAGAGCGGATCAAGACCTCCATCGGCACCGCGCGGATGCCGGATGACGGGCGCGGCACCTCGATACAGATCCGGGGCCGCGACCTGCTGAACGGTGTACCGAAAGAGATCGAGATTACCCAGGCCCAGGTGGCCGAAGCGCTGGCCGAACCGGTCCAGCAGATTTGCGAGGCGGTCATGACCGCGCTGGAGACAACGCCGCCGGACCTTGCCGCGGACATCGTAGACCGCGGCGTGATGCTGACGGGTGGCGGTGCGCTTTTGGGCGATCTGGACCTTGCTCTGCGCGAGCAGACGGGTCTTGCCGTCTCGATCGCGGACGAGTCGCTGAACTGCGTGGCGTTGGGGACCGGCAAGGCGCTGGAATACGAAAAACAGCTGCGCCACGCCATCGACTACGACAGCTAGGGGCGCGCGCTCCGTATCTGTTGAACGACGCGCCGCTTGCGCGCGGGCGGCAAACAGACCAGACTCCGCGCACCGCCTGACGGGTAACCAAGGGGCACGACTTGGCAAAAGACCGTTCCACGACACAGGACTTTTCCGGGCCGCTGCGGCGTTTGCTGCTGGCGGTGATGGTCGCCTTGCTGGGCGGGACCTTCCTGATCTGGCGCATCGACAGCCCGCGGGTCGAACGGTTCCGCGCCGCTGTGACGGACCGGATCATCCCAAATTTCGACTGGGCGATGGCGCCGGTGAACGGCACCGTGCAGCTGATCCGCAATGCGCAAAGCTACCGCGCGCTGGCCGAGCAGAACGAAGAGTTGCGGCGCGAGCTGCGCCGGATGCGCGCGTGGAAAGAGGCGGCCGTGCAGTTGCGGCAGGAGAACGCGCGGCTGATGGACCTGAACAACGTGCGGCTTGACCCCCGGCTGACCCATGTGACCGGTGTTGTGCTTGCCGATAGCGGATCGCCCTTCCGGCAATCGGTGCTGATCAACGTCGGCGCGAAGGACGGCGTCGTAGATGGCTGGGCCACGATGGACGGCCTCGGCCTGGTCGGGCGGGTGTCGGGCGTGGCGCGCAATACCAGCCGGGTGATCCTGCTCACCGATGCGTCCAGCCGCATTCCGGCGGTTGTGCAGCCCTCGGGCCAGCGGGTGATTGTGGCGGGCGACAACACCGCCGCGCCGCCCATCGATTTTCTGGAAAACCGCAGCCTTGTGCGCCCCGGCGATCAGGTCTTCAGCTCGGGCGATGGCGGGGTGTTCCCGGCAGGTCAGCTGATCGGGACGGTGGCCGAAGACCCCGGCGGGCGTTTGCGCGTGCGGCTCGCGGCGGATTACGAGCGGCTCGAATTCCTGCGCGTGCTGCGCCATTACGGCATCGAAGAGGTGCCCGACACGGCGCGTGTGATCACCCCCGGCGCGCTTGAGGCGGGGCTGGAGGCGCGCGATGACTGAAGCGTCCCAGACAGGGCTGTGGCTGAAACGCGGGGCGTTTGTCCTGCTGGTCCTGGCCATCATCTTCTTTCACCTGCTGCCCTTGCAAACGGTGCCGCGTCGCTGGGCAGGACCGGAATGGGTGACGCTCTTTGCGTTTGCCTGGGCGGTCAGGCGGCCCGATCTGGTGCCGACGATCCTTTTGGGTCTGCTCCTGCTTTTGGCCGACCTGCTGCTGGCCCGCCCCCCGGGCCTGTGGGCGCTGCTGGCCTTCCTTGCGGCAGAGCGGCTGAAGGCGCGGGCGCTGGTGCTGCGTGATACGACGCTGGTGGCCGAAATTCTTGAGGTGAGCCTTCTGATGGTCGGCATTTCCATCGCCTACCAGCTGACGCTCGCAATTTTGCTGATCGACGGGATTAACCTGTGGCTGACCGCAAGCCAGGCGTTGACCTCGGTGATCGCTTATCCCTTTGTCGTGTTCCTGACCCACGTTCTGATGCGCGTGCGCAAAGGCACCCCCGGTGATCTGGAGGCCACCCCATGAGGCGCCCCCGCGCAGATGTCGAAGCCTCTCATCGCCGCCTGACCCGGCGCGCGGCCCTTTTTGCGGGCGTGCAAGGGCTTTTCATCCTCGGGCTGGGCGCGCGGATGCGCTATCTGCAGGTGGAACAGGCGGATGAGTTTCGCCTGCTGGCCGAAGAGAACCGGATCAACATCCACCTGATCCCGCCCGCCCGCGGTGAGGTCTTTGACCGCAACGGCATCGCATTGGCGCGCAACGTGCCCTCTTACCGCGTTGTGCTGGTGCGCGAGAATGCGGGCGATCTGGAGGAAACCCTGAACCGTCTGGCCCGCGTCATTCCGCTGGACGATGCGGCAAAGGCCAAGGCGCTGGAAGACAGCCGCCGGTCCGCCCCCTTTGTCCCCGTCGCGGTGGCCGAGAATGTGGAGTGGGATGACCTTGCCGCCGTTTCCGTGAACGCGCCTGCGCTTCCGGGCATCTCGCCCGAAGTGGGGCTGACCCGCGTCTACCCGCTGGGCTCGGACTATGCGCACGTGCTGGGCTATGTCGGCCCGGTCAGCGACTTTGACCTGTCGCGCATCGAAGACCCGGACCCGCTGCTGCGCATCCCGCGCTTTCAGATCGGCAAGGTCGGGGTCGAGGCCAAGCACGAGGCCGAGCTGCGCGGCCGGGCCGGTACCAAGCGGGTCGAAGTGAATGCCACGGGCCGCGTTATGCGCGAGCTGTCCCGCCAAGAGGGGCGCGCAGGGGCGGACCTTCAGCTGACCATCGACGCCAAGCTGCAAAGCTATGTGCAAGCGCGCCTGGGCGAGCAATCGGCAAGCGCCGTGGTCATGGATGTCGAAACCGGCGATCTGGTCGCCATCGGCTCCTCGCCCACTTTCGATCCAAACCTCTTTGTCCGCGGCATCTCGGTCGCGGACTATTCGGCGCTGACGGACAACAAGTACCGCCCGCTCGCCTCCAAATCGGTGCAGGGCACCTACCCACCCGGATCCACGTTCAAGATGATCACGGCCCTGGCTGCGCTCGAAGACGGCCTTGTCGGCCCGGACGAGACGGTCTACTGCCCCGGCCACCTCGAAGTCGCAGACCGCAAGTTCCACTGCTGGAAACGGGGCGGGCATGGCCATGTGAATTTGGCCGACAGCCTGAAGGAAAGCTGCGACGTCTATTACTACGACCTCGCGCTCAAGGTCGGGATCGACAAAATCTCGGCAATGGCGCGCCGGTTCGGCCTTGGGGTGCGCCACAACGTGCCCATGTCCGCGGTCGCACGCGGCCTTGCCCCCGACCGGGACTGGAAGCGCGAGGTGCATGGCCAGGACTGGCGCATTGGCGACACGGTGAACGTCTCCATCGGGCAGGGTTACTTGTTGTCCTCGCCCTTGCAACTGGCGGTGATGGCCGCACGGCTTGCCACCGGGCGCGACGTGTCACCGCGTCTGATCAAAACCATAAATGGGGTGGAACAGCCCGGCGCGCCGGGTACCGACATGGGCCTTAGTCGCAACAACCTGCGAAAGATGCAGCGCGCCATGTACGACGTCGTGAATGACCGCAAGGGCACCGCCTATGGCAGCCGCATCATCGCCGACGGGATGCGCATGGCGGGCAAGACCGGCACGAGCCAGGTGCGCAACATCTCTGCCGCGGAACGTGCCGCGGGCGTGACCCGCAACGAAGACCTGCCGTGGGAGCGGCGCGACCATGCGCTTTTTGTGAACTTTGCGCCCTATGAGACCCCGAAATACGCCGTGGCGGTCGTGGTCGAACATGGCGGCGGCGGCTCTACCGCGGCGGCGCCCATCGCGCGGGACATCACCCTGCAAGCGCTCTATGGTGGTGAGCCGCCGCTTGACGCCTATCCAACCAAGGACCGCGCCCGCATCCGCGCGCAGCAGGCGGCCCTGCGAGACGTGCGGCCGGTCGCCAATACGGGCACGGCGGATCAGGCATGAGCTATCTTGAGTACAGCGTCAAACACACGCCGACCGGGCTGCGCAAGGTGCTGTTCCTGAACTGGCCGCTCGCGGTTTTGCTGATTGCGGTCGCCTGCATTGGCTTTCTGATGCTCTACTCGGTCGCGGGCGGGGATCTTGGCCGCTGGGCCGAACCGCAAATGAAGCGCTTCGCAATAGGCCTTGTGCTGATGTTCGCCGTGGCGATGGTGCCGATCTGGTTCTGGCGGTCGGTGTCCGCGGTGGCCTATGGCGCGACCATGTTGCTGCTGATCGCGGTGGAATTCTTCGGCTCCGTCGGGATGGGCGCGCAGCGCTGGATCGACCTTGGCTTCATGCGCCTGCAACCGTCCGAGCTGATGAAGATCACGCTCGTCATGGTGCTCGCCGCTTATTACGATTGGCTGCCCGCCGCGCGGAAATCGCAACCGCTATGGGTTCTGTTGCCCGTGGTGCTGATCCTTGTACCGACGGGAATGGTCCTGCGCCAGCCGGACCTTGGCACCTCCATCCTGCTGCTCGCGGCGGGGGGTGGGCTGATGTTCCTCGCCGGGGTGCACTGGGCCTATTTCGCTGCCGTGATCACCGCGGGCGTCGGGCTGGTGACCGCCGTCTTCCAGTCGCGCGGCACGTCCTGGCAGCTGCTGCAGGACTACCAGTACCGCCGCATCGACACGTTCCTTGACCCCGCCTCTGACCCGCTTGGTGCGGGCTATCACATTACCCAATCCAAGATCGCGCTTGGCTCTGGGGGGTGGACCGGGCGCGGCTTCATGCAAGGCACGCAAAGCCGGCTGAACTTTCTGCCCGAAAAGCACACCGATTTCATCTTCACCACGCTCGCCGAAGAGTTCGGCTTTATCGGCGCGCTGTCGCTTCTGGTCCTCTATGCGCTGATCATCCTCTTTTGCGTGATCTCGGCGCTGGCGAACCGGGACCGTTTTTCATCCCTGCTGATCCTCGGCATCGCGCTGAACTTCTTTTTGTTCTTCGCGGTGAACATGTCGATGGTGATGGGTCTGGCACCCGTCGTCGGCGTGCCCCTGCCGCTGGTCAGCTATGGCGGGTCGGCCATGCTGGTCCTGATGATCGCCTTTGGCCTGATCCAAAGCGCCCACGTCCACAGGCCACGATAAAACCATGCTCAACGTTCTTTTCGCCGCCAGCGACGCGCGCTGGCCCCATTACGAGGCGCCGCTTCGAGACGCGTTTGCCAAACGCGGCCTCGATGTGAACCTCGCACGCAACCATGCGCCGGAGGACGTCGATTACATCGTCTACGCCCCCAATTCAGACGTGCAAGACTTCACCCCCTACACCCGGCTCAGAGCCGTTCTGAACCTTTGGGCCGGGGTGGAAATGGTTGCTGGCAACCAGACGCTAAAGGTCCCGCTGTGCCGTATGGTCGATCCGGCCCTGACCCAAGGCATGGCCGAATGGGTCACCGGCCACGTGCTGCGCCACCACCTTGGAATTGACGCGCACATCACTGCCGAACCCGGAACCTGGGCGCCCAAGGCGCCGCCAATGTCATGGGACCGCCCCGTGACGATCCTCGGCCTCGGAGAGTTGGGAACCGCCTGCGCCCAGATGCTGCGGGGCATCGGTTTTCCGGTCACTGGGTGGAGCCGCACGCAGAAAGACCTCAGCGGCGTCACCTGCCACGCTGGCGACGCGGGCCTCACCGCCGCGCTGAAGGACGCCCAGATCCTCGTGCTCCTGCTGCCCGACACCACCGCCACAACGAACATCCTGAACGAAGAGACCCTCGCCCAGCTGCCCCAAGGCGCCATCATCCTGAACCCCGGCCGCGGCCCGCTGATCGACGACGACGCCCTGCTCGCCGCGCTGGACAGCGGGCAGATCGGCCACGCCACGCTGGACACGTTCCGGGTCGAACCGCTGCCCAAGGATCACCCCTACTGGCACCACCCGAACGTGACCGTCACACCGCACATCGCGAGCGAGACCCGCGCCGCCTACTCCAGCCAGACCATCGCGGAAAACATCGCCCGCGACCAAGCCGGTCAACCCCTCCTCCACCAAGTCAACCGCACGCTGGGCTACTGACTTTCTTTGGGTTGAAAATATCCCGGGGAGCTCGAGGGGCAGAGCCCCTCGTCAGCAAAGTAAAATCGAATGCGCGCAGCGCTCCTGTTTCAAATCCCCGAAACACCCTACACGCGACCCGCTTCAAAACACCGCAAGCCAGCGAAGACTGTCATAAAACCGTTACACGGCACCTCTGTCATTTCAGCCTACGCAAATGCGTGATTCTGCCACAAATTCTCTACCGCAGGATGTATTTTGGGAAAGGGAAGTAAATGAAACGTCTTTCAATCGCCCTCATCGCAGGGCTCAGCCTCACCTCTGCCGCAGGCGCGGCCACGCTGCAAACCGTGGGCCTCTCCGGCGGCACAGCCGTGGATTTCTCCGGCCTGACCGCGTCGACACCGGGCAGCATCACCCCCATCAACACAAGCGACAGCGCATTCACCAACGCCGGCATCGCCTCCATCACTGTCGATGACCGACCCTCATCGAACAACGAGTTTTACAATCCCGGCTCCACCTTCGGTGCCGGGGATGCCCTCTTCAACACCGAAGATGGCGAGCTGATCCTCGTCGAGGAGGGAACAACCCTCGACTTCGGCTCACCGACCTTCACCATCGCCTTCGCTGGTCTGGTCGACGGGTTCGGGTTCCGCATCGCCGACACCAGCAGCTCGTTCATCAACCCGCTCGTCGTGCAGGTCTTCGCCGGCGGCACCGAGTTGCTGAACGAAGCGTTCACGGGCCTCTACGACGCGTCGACCGAGTTCTCGATCACCGACTCCCTGGGCTTTGACCGCGTCGTCATAGGTCCCGATGGCATCGATGCCGACGGCTACGGCATCTCCAGCCTCACCGTCGGCAGCTCCGTCACGATCGACCCGATCCCGCTCCCGGCAGGCGCATGGCTCCTGCTGACCGGCCTCGGCGCGCTTGGCCTGGGACGCCGCTTCCGCCGCACTTGACCGTTGAAACCGCCGAGGGGCGCGAAACCCACGCGCCCCTTGCTGCGCAAGTTGCACAAACCGCCCTCAAACAGCTGTGCAACTTGCTCAAAACGCGTCTACGTTGGCGCGGGCGCGCTCCCGGCCTCTGGCGCCAGACCCCGGCCCTTCAGCAAGGCCTCAACCCCCGGCAAACGGCCCCGAAACGCGGTGTAAAGCTCTGCCGCGTCGCGCGATCCGCCAGAGGACAGGATGTGCGTCTCCAGCGCCTTTGCCGTGCTCGCATCGAAGGCACTGCCTGCCTCCTCAAAGGCGGCGAAGGCGTCCGCGTCCATCACCTCCGACCACATGTAGCTGTAATAGCCCGCGCTATAGCCATCCCCGGCAAAGACATGGGCAAAATGCGGGGTGGCGTGGCGCATCCCGATGGCGCCGGGCATCCCGATTTCTGCCAGCACCTCTGCCTGTTTCGCCATCGGATCCTCGGGCGCCGCGCCCGCGTGAAACGCCAAATCCACAAGCGCGGAGGCAACATACTCCACCGTCTGGAACCCCATGTCATAAGTCGCCGCCGCCAGCACCTTGTCCAGCAACACGCGCGGGATGATGGCGCCCGTCTCTGCGTGCACAGCGTGGGCCGCCAGGACCTCCGGCACCTCCAGCCAGTGCTCGTAGAGCTGGCTGGGCAGCTCCACGAAGTCCCGCGCGACGGACGTGCCCGACACGCTTTCATAGTTCACATCCGACAGCATCTGGTGCAACGCGTGGCCAAACTCATGAAACAGCGTGCGCGCGTCATCATAGCTCAGCAGCGCGGGCGCCCCTTTGGCAAAGTTGCACACGTTGATGACCACGGGCGTTTGCACCTCCGGGTATTTCGCCTGGGACCGCATCGCCGAACACCACGCACCGGACCGCTTGCCGCCCCGGGCAAAATAGTCGCCGATAAAGACCGCCACATGCGCCCCGTCCCGGCGCACTTCCCATGCGCGGCAATCGGGGTGGTAGAGCGGCACATCAAGCGGCACGAAAGACAGGCCAAAGAGCCGCGCCGCGCAGTCAAACGCGGCCTCGATCATCCGGTCGAGCTGGAAATAGGGCTTCAGCTCCGCCTCATCGAGGTCGTGCAGCTCCTTGCGCCGCTTTTCCGCGTAGTAGCGCCAGTCCCAGGGCTGCAAGTCTCCGTTCACCCCATCGGCCTGCATCATCTGGCCAAGAATCCAGCCGTCGGCCTCTGCCGCTGCTTTGGCCGGGCCCCAGACCTCCATCAGCAGGCCGCGCACCGCCTCGGGCGTGCCCGCCATCTCTGTCTCCAGCTTGTAGGAGGCGAAGTCTGCATACCCCAGCAGCTCGGCCCGCTCCTCGCGCAGGGCGAGGATTTCGGCGGCGATTGCGCGGTTGTCCGTCTCCCCCCCGTTTGCACCGCGCGCAGCCCAGGCCGCGTAAGCCTTCTGGCGCAGCTCGCGGCGGGGCGAGAATTGCAGGAACGGCACGATGAGCGAGCGCGAGAGCGTCACCACCGGCCCCTCCGCGCCCTTCTCCTCACCCGCTGCGCGCGCAGCAGCCACGACAAAACCCGGAAGGCCCACCAGATCGTCTTCTGATAGTTCCATGAACCAGTCGCGCTCATCCGCCAGAAGGTTCTGGGTAAAGGCCGTGCCCAGCGTCGCGAGCCGTCCCTTGATCTCCTTCATCCGGGCCGCGGCCTCCCCGGTCAGCGCGGCGCCCGCGCGGACAAAACCGCGATGGCTCAGCATCAGCACCCGCGCCTGCTCCTCCGTCAGGTCATGATCCGCCCGCGCCTCCCACAGGGCCGCGACCCGGGCAAAGAGCGCCGTATTGGCGGTGATGTCGGCGTAATGGGCCGCGATCTTGGGCGAAAACTCCCGCTGGAGCGCCTCGCGCGCCGGGTTGCTGTCGGACCCCGCAACGGTGAAGAACGTGCCCAGCACTTTGGACATATCCTTGCCCGCCGTCTCCAGCGCGCCGATCACGTTGTCGAAGGTCACGGGCGCGCTAGCGGCCGCAATCGCGTCAATCTCGGCGTTGTGCCGCGCCAGTGCTTCCTCCAGCGCCGGGGCGAAATCATCATCGGAAATGGCATCGAACGGCGCGATCTCAAACGGCGTGGTCCAGTCAGCAAGCAGCGGATTTGTCATGGGTGTCTCCTTTGCTCTCAACCTAATCGCCGCGCCGGGACTTGCAAATGCGGGCGCGCTGACAAAGGCTCCGCCCCATGAGCAAAACGAACCATATGGGCGAGATGACCCGCGCGATCCATGCCGGCGAAGCGCCCGACCCCACCACTGGCGCCTCCGCGCCGCCCATCCACATGTCCTCGACCTTTGTCAGCCACGATGTGTCCGGGTTTTCCGCGCACGATCTGACGGATGAAAGCCCCTTTGCCTATGCGCGCTGGGCCAACCCGTCCGTGCAGATGCTAGAGCGGAAGATTGCCGCGCTGCAAGGGACCGAGGATTGCCTCTGCACCGCCTCCGGTATGGCCGCGGCTTCGGCAATCCTGTTGAGCCTGCTGTCCTCGGGCGATCACCTTGTCATCTCGGATGTCAGCTATGCCGGGGTCGCCGAGCTGGCGCGCGAGACGTTGCCGCGCATGGGGATCGAGGTCACGCCGGTCGATATGTCGGACCCGGCAGAGGTCGCGAACGCCCTGCGCCCCAACACCAAGCTGGTGCATTGCGAAAGCCCCGCCAACCCAATCCTGCGCCTGACCGATCTGGCGGCAGTGGCACAGCTTGCCCATGAAGCCGGGGCGCTGGTGTCGACGGACGCAACCTTTGCCTCGCCGCTGGGCCTCGATACCGAGGCGCTTGGCATCGACCTCGTCATGCACTCGACCACCAAGTATATCGGCGGGCACGGCGATGCGGTCGGCGGTGCGGTCTGCGGGCGCACCGAGCTGATCAAGCAGCTGCGGCTGGAGGCGGGCATTCACCACGGCGGGATCCTGTCGCCTTTCAACGCGTGGCTGATCGCGCGCGGCATGGCGACCCTGCCTTTGCGGATGCGCGCGCACCAAAGCGGCGCGCTGGCCGTGGCGGAATGGCTGGAAGCGCAGCAGTCCGTGACCCGCGTGATGCATCCGGGCCTTGCCTCGCACCCGCAACACGGGCTTGCGGAGGCGCAAATGAAGAACACCTCTGGCATGGTGTCCTTTCAGGTGGGCGACGTGGCCAAGGGGGAGGCCATCGCGCAGGCGATGATCGACCGGTTGCAGCTGATCCACTACGCTGTATCGCTGGGCCATCACCGCAGCCTTGTGTTCTGGATGGAGACAGAGGCGCTGATGTCGTCCTCCTTTGCCCTGTCGGGCAAAGCGGCGGAGAGCTACCGCGCCTATGCGGGGGACGGGATATTCCGCCTGTCTGTCGGCCTTGAGGACCCGGACGACCTGATCGCCGATCTGGCCCGCGTGCTGTGACCAGCGCGGCTTGCGCTGGCACCTTTGCCACCTGGGGCGGGATGGTGGCTAGTGCAGTCCTCCGCACACCGGGCACGCGGCGCGCGGGGTGATCGCAATCTGGCGGTTTTCGCCCCAGAGCGCATCGAAGATCAGCATCTGACCGCGCAAGGGCTGACCCGCGCCCGTGATGATCTTCACCGCCTCAGCGGCCATCATCGCGCCGACCACACCGGGCAACGGGCCAAGCACGCCTGCCTCTGCGCAAGTCGGGGCCAGACCCGCCGCGGCAGGCTGGTCGAAGACACAGCGATAGCAGGGCGCACCGTTGGCCGGGTCAAAGACACTCAGCTGCCCTTCCCACTGGCTCAGCGCGCCAGAGACGAGCGGCACGCCAGCGGCAACGCAGGCCGCATTCACGGCATAGCGCGTCTGCGCATCGTCGGTGCCGTCCAGAACGACGTCGTAGTCTGCTACCAGATCATCTGCCATGTCCGCCGTCAGCGCGCGGTGGTAGGGGCGGACCTCCACAAAGGGGTTCTGCGCCTTCATCGCCGCCTCGGCGGAGAAGACCTTGGGCATCCCGATCCGCGCATCGGTGTGGATCACCTGCCGTTGCAGGTTGCTGCCATCGACGGTGTCCGGGTCGATCACGCCAATTGTGCCAACCCCGGCAGCCGCCAGATACTGCAAAACGGGGGACCCAAGCCCCCCCGCGCCCACGACCAGCACCTTTGCCTTCTTCAGCGCGACCTGCCCCGGCCCGCCAATCTCGCGCAGCACCACATGACGGGCGTAACGGTTCAGCTCCGTCTCCGACAGCGGGCCTTGCGGGGGGGCGTCCGCCTCGGCGCGCCGCGCCTCTTCCGCGCCCGCACGGCTGCGCAAAAGGCTCAGCCCATAACGGTAGGCGAGGATGACAAGCACAAAGCCAAGGATCAGCAGCCAGAACTCCGGCTCGCCCCCGGTCGCCTCCCGCAAGGGGTGGCCATCGGGCAGCAGGATATGCGCCGTCAGTACCCCGACAAACAGCAGGCCGATCATGTTCAGGCGGGCGGCGCGCGGGGCGCCCATCGCCGCGCCAATGCCCCACATCACCGCCGCCATCACGAACACTACAAACATCAGCCCGCTCCCGTGCTGCCAAAGCCGCCCGCCCCGCGCGGGGTCTCATCCAGGCTGTTCACAAGCTCCAACTGCGCCTGCACGACCGGCGCTGCCACCATCTGGGCAATCCGCATTCCGTGGGTGACGGTAAAGGCGTCCTGCCCGAGGTTGATCAGGATCACGCCGACCTCCCCCCGGTAATCGCTGTCGATGGTGCCGGGGCTGTTGACGAGCGTGACCCCATGTTTAAGCGCGAGGCCGGAGCGGGGCCGCACCTGAACTTCCGCGCCTTCCGGGATCGCCATGCACAGCCCTGTTGGCACCAGAGCGCGCGCACCCGGGGCCAGCACAAACTCTCCTCGATCCGGCAAATTCGCGCGCACATCGGCCCCCGCCGCGCCTGCGCTTTCATAGGCAGGCAGGCCCAGCGCAGTGTCCGCGCCCTCCGCCCAGGTCACTTTGATCTTCATGGATGCTCCCTTCCCGCGGGGACCTAGCCCGCGAGGGCCGCGGCGACACGTGCGGCAAGGCGGCGCGCCACCTCGTCCTTGTCCATGCGCGGCCAGTCCTCGGCGGCGCCGTCGGTGATAAGATGCACCGCGTTCTGGCTGCCGCCCATGATCCCGGTTTCGGGCGAGACGTCATTGGCCACGATCCAGTCGCACCCCTTGCGGGCGCGTTTGGCGGTGGCGTTGGCAATCACGTCATCGGTTTCCGCCGCAAAGCCGACGACCAGGCGGGGCCGCCCTTGAGTCATCTTGGACACTTCAGCGAGGATGTCCGGGTTCTCTGCAAACTCCAGCGATGGCATCCCACCCTTGGTTTTCTTCAACTTCCGATCCGAGGCGCTGGCCACGCGCCAGTCTGCCACGGCGGCGGCAAAAATCGCCGCATCGCAGGGCAGCGCCGTGTGGACCGCGTCGCGCATCTGCTGCGCTGTTTCTACGCGGTGCAGGACAACGCTAGCGGGCGGCGGCACATCGGCTGGGCCGGTAATGAAATGCACCTCCGCCCCCAGATCGCGCAGCGCAGCACCAAGCGCCGTGCCCTGCGCCCCGGACGAGCGGTTCGCGATATAGCGGACCGGGTCAATCGGTTCATGCGTGGGCCCGGAGGTGACCAGCACCCGTTTGCCGCTCAGCGGCCCGGCGCTGAGCCGCGCCGTCACGGCCTCCACAATCTCAAGCGGCTCGGCCATGCGGCCCGGGCCAAACTCACCGCAGGCCATGTCGCCATCATTCGGGCCAACAAAGCTGACCCCGTCGCTGCGCAGCGTTTCCAGATTGCGCTGGGTCGCTTGGTGCTGCCACATGCGGACATTCATCGCGGGGGCCATTAGCACGGGCGTGTCGGTGGCCAGCAACAGCGTCGTGGCCAGATCGTTCGCATGACCCTGCGCGGCCTTGGCCATCAGATCAGCCGTTGCAGGGGCCACAACGACAAGGTCTGCCACGCGGCTGAGCCGGATATGCCCCATCTCCGCCTCGTCCGTCAGATCGAACAGCTCGGTATAGATTTTGGACCCTGCGAGCGAAGAGACCGACAACGGCGAGACAAATTCGTGCCCCGCACGTGTCAGCACAGGCGTCACTTGGGCGCCACGCTCCCGCAGCCGCCGGATCAGATCGAGCGATTTATACGCTGCGATTCCGCCGCCAATGATCAGCAATATGGATTTGTCTGCCAACATGGCGCGAGACTAGGCGGAACCGCGGAGCCCCGCAACGGGGGCTCTTCAGGCCAGACGGCCTTCATCGCCCGAAGAAGGCCAACGGGCCTGATGAGGGCCTAGCGCAGGGCCGCGCAAGGGTCGGGCCGTTCCACAACCGGCGCGTCGCGCAGAATGTCAAAGCCGCCCTCGGGCATCACGCCGCCCTCGCCCTGTCCAAGCGTAACGACCACCGCATCTGGCGCGGCACGCCGCAAGAACCGCGGAATGCCCCAATCGCCCCGCGCGTGGCCATTGCCTGTGATGATCACCACCGGCCCGCCTGTTTCGCGCCACGCCTCAATCGCGGTCTTTGCAAGGGTTGCATCGCGCAGCCGCTGCACGTTGACCATGCCGGGGATGATATCGGCGGGCAGCATCTCGCAATGGGCGTCGAATTGCAGCTGGTTGCGCGCGGCCTGTTCGTCCGTGGGCAGATCGCGGTCGAGACCGTAAAGGATCGGCTCTGGGAAGGCGGTGGCCAGATCGCCTTCGAGGATGCTGCGGGCAAGCGTCCGCGGAACTGCAGCGCCGTAATGGCGCGCCTGCGGGGCCGAGGCGATGATCGGGTGGTACATCGCGAAATCCGGCCAGCCGGACGCCTCCCACTCCATCACCGCGCTGAGCGCATCTGCGCCAAGTTCAGGGTCAACGCGCGCCGCCTGATCGGGCGACATCATCTCCCATACGATGGCCGAAGGAGAGATCAGCGCAACCGCGCGCGCCTGCACCACATGATGCGCCGGGTTGTCATGCCGCTCGCCCAGGATCACGATGTCGGCGCCTTCGAAATCGGTTGTATCAAAGGCAAGGGCCGCCCCGGCAAGAGCGGCCCAAAGGAGAAAACTGTGAACCAAGCGCATCATGCGAGGAAATGGTGCACTTCCTTGCTTTGCCCTTCAAGCGACTTGCGCATCTTGGCAAACGCCGCAGCCTCAAGCTGGCGCACTCGCTCCTTTGACAGGCTCAGCTCCTGACCAAGGCTTTCCAGCGTCCGCGGGTCTTCGCGCAGCTTGCGCTCGCGCACGATGAACCGCTCCCGCTCATTCAACGCGCCCAGCGCGGACAAGAGCCATTCGCGCAGCTGTTCGGTGTCGTGCTGATGCTCGACATGCTCCGCCGCCTGTTCGCTGTCATCCTCCAGCGCGTCGATCCACTCGCGTCCCTCATCATCGACAGACTGCGTGGCGTTCAGCGAATAGTCAGAGCCGGACAGGCGGCCTTCCATCATCTCCACATCGTGCAGCGGCACACCGATCTCGGTCGAGATCATCTGGCGCAGCTGGTGCTTGTCCAGCACCTCGCCCGCCGCCGCGCTCTCACGCTCCAGCCGTGCCTGAACTCGGCGCATGTTGAAGAACAGGGATTTCTGGGACGAGGTCGATCCGGTCCGCACCATCGACCAGTTGCGCATCACATAATCCTGGATAGACGCCTTGATCCACCACACCGCATAGGTCGAAAAGCGCACGCCGCGGTCTGGGTCGAACTTGTCCGCCGCTTTCATCAGGCCCAGGCCCGCTTCCTGGATCAGATCATTCATCGGGGCGCCGTAGCGCTTGAATTTCGCAGCCATCGAGATGGCAAGCCGCATATAGGCGGTGATCAAACGGTGCAGGCTTTTCTCGCAACGCTCATCACGCCACGCGTAGGCCAGTTTCAGTTCCGTCTCAGCGTCCAGCAGCTCCGCCTTCATCGCAACACGCGATATCGACATGTCGCGGATATTGTCCAAAGCCATTATACTTCCCCTATCGCAGCCGTTGTCTTTGTTGCGCGCACTGGAAGTGTTACGGAGGAGACCCCAAAACGGTTCACTTGGCTATGCACAAAAAGTTGCTTTCCCTGACATTCGTCCTAGGCGGCGCCGCCTCGGGCAAGTCCTCCTTCGCGGAAGAGCTGTTGATTAACAGCGGTTTAAGCCCAGTCTATCTCGCCACATCCCGAATCTGGGACGATGAAATCGGGGAAAAGGTGCGGGTGCACAAATCGCGGCGCGGGGCGGAATGGCTCAATATCGAGGCACCGCTGGAGCTGGACGCGGCGCTGCGCGGCCTTGTGGCGGGTCAGGCTGTACTGATCGACTGCGCCACGATGTGGCTGACCAACCACGTGATGGACGCCAGCGACCTCGCCGCAGCGCAGGACCGGCTTTTGCGCGCATTGGCGGCAGCGCCCGTGCCGGTGATCATTGTCAGCAATGAAATCGGGCAGGGCATCGTTCCGATGGACGCAGATACACGTGCCTTTAGGGAGGCGCAGGGGCGGCTGAACATCGCGCTTGCAGCACGGGCAGACTGTGCCGTGCAGGTGGTTGCCGGGCTGCCCAACGTTTTGAAAGGCACATTGCCATGACCACGTTTCACTGGGTCCGCCACGGCCCGACTCACCAGAAAAACTTCGTCGGCTGGCGCGATGTACCCGCGGATTTGTCGGATACCGATCAGATTGGCCGCCTGTCTGCGTATCTGCCAGAGGGCGCGCTGGTTGTGTCTTCGGACCTCAGACGCTCTGTTGCGACGGCCGATTCTATTACCGCCGGGCGCACCCGCCTGCCGCATATGCCGGGCCTGCGCGAGTTCCACTTTGGCGCGTGGGACGGCGTGCATTTCTCTCAGATTCCTGAAAGCCAAAGTCGTCCCTATTGGGAACGTCCCGGCACCCCGGCGCCGCCCGGCGGCGAAAGCTGGAACGCAGCGGCGGATCGGGTGGCGCACGCCGTTGAGGCCCTGATCCGGCGCCATCCTGGCCGGGACATCATCGCCGTTGCGCATATCGGCGTGATCCTGACACAGGTGCAGAGGGCGCGGGCGTGGCGGCCCGAACAAGCGCTCGCGTATAAGATCGACAACCTGTCGGTGACGACGATCCACTGGGATCAGCCCGAGGACCGGGTTCAGCAGATCAATCACCTCCCGTGATCTTCTGCCTCACAAACCATCACTATTCCGCAGGCTCCGTGCCCCGTATCCTGCGTGTATGACTTACGAGCTTTACATCGGCGATCGCGCCTTTTCCAGCTGGTCGCTCCGCGGCTTTCTCATGCTCGACGCATTTGGGCTGCCTTATACCGAACACCTGATCGGCCTTTACGCTGGCACGATGGCGGAAGACATGAAACCGCTCGCCCCCGCGCGGCTCGTGCCTGCCCTGCGCACGCGCGAGGGCACCGTGGTAGGCGAAAGCCTTGCGATGGCAGAAACCCTGGCAGAGCGGCACCCCGAGGCCGGCCTTTGGCCGCAAGACCCCGCCGCACGGGCGACCGCACGTTGGCTCTGCGCCGAGATGGTGGGCGGCTTTTCGGCCCTGCGCGGGGAATGCCCGATGCAGCTTTTCCGGGTTTGGGACGGCTTTGCGCCCTCGGACGCCGTCATGGCGGATGTTGCCCGCGTTGAGACACTCTGGCGCCACGCCGCGACATTCAAAACGACAGGCGATTGGCTCTTTGGCGCCTACTCGCTGGCCGATGTCTTCTACGCCCCCGTCGCGGCCCGGATGATCGGGTACAATTTGCCAATCTCGCCCAGCGCGCGGGACTATGCGCTGCAAAGCCTCGCGCACCCGTCTCTGCAGGCGTGGCGCGCGAAAGGTATCAAAATGCGCTATGACCCGATGCCCTACGACCTCGGCCTGCCGAGCCGCGATTGGCCAGTGTAAGGCGTTAACCAATCGGTAAGACCAAGCTGGATATGGTTAACCAACCTTAACCATGCGGTTTTCCTATGCTTGCGAGCGCTTTGTCCATCACCTTTCAGGGTATCGAAGCGGTGCCCGTCGACGTGCAATGCGCGGTCTCCCCCGGCCTGCCTGCGTTTTCCATCGTCGGTCTGCCCGACAAGGCCGTGAGCGAGGCGCGGGAACGCGTGCGCTCCGCCCTGCACGCAATGTCAATCGCTCTGCCCGCGCGGCGCATTACGGTGAACCTGTCGCCCGCGGACCTGCCGAAGGAAGGCGCGCATTTCGACCTGCCGATTGCCCTGTCCCTGCTGGCGGCGATCGAGATCCTGCCGAAGGATGCCATTTCCGGCGTGGTCGCGATGGGTGAGCTGGCGCTCGACAGCTCCCTCGTGCCCGTCCCCGGCGCGTTGCCCGCTGCGATGAGCGCGGGCGCGGGCAACATGACGCTGCTTTGCCCTGCGGGCTCGGGCGCGGAAGCCGCCTGGGTCGACCGCGCCAACGTCATCGCCGCGGCAACGCTGGGCGACGTGGTGCGCCATTTCACCGGGCAATCCCCCCTCGCCGCGGCAGAGCCAGGAGCAGCGCCCACTCTGCCCGACCTGCCCGACCTGCGCGAGGTCAAGGGGCAGGAACGCGCGAAACGCGCGCTGGAGATCGCCGCGGCGGGGCGCCACCACATGTTGCTGACCGGCCCGCCCGGGTCTGGCAAATCGATGCTGGCAGCGCGGCTTCCGGGGGTCTTGCCGCCACTCACGCCCTATGAGGCGCTCGAGACGTCGATGATCCACTCGCTGTCGGGCCTGCTGGACGCGGGCGGCATCTGCCGCGCGCGCCCCTTTCGCGAGCCGCATCATACCGCATCGATGGCGGCGATCATCGGCGGGGGGCGCGGCGCCAAGCCGGGAGAAGTCTCGCTCGCCCATAACGGTGTGCTGTTCATGGATGAGATGCCCGAATTTCCCCGCCAGGTGCTGGAGACGATCCGCCAGCCCATCGAGACAGGTGAGGTCATGGTCGCCCGCGCGAACAACCACGTGAAATATCCCTGCAAATTCATGCTGGTCGCTGCTGCAAACCCCTGCAAATGCGGCTACATGACGGACCCCGCCCGCGCCTGCGGGCGCGCCCCGATCTGCGGGCAGGACTACATGGCGCGCCTTTCTGGCCCCTTGCTGGACCGGTTCGACATCCGTGTTGAAGTCCCGCCTGTCAGCTTCACCGACCTTGACCTGCCCCCCGCAGGCGAAGGCTCCGCCGAGGTCGCCACCCGCGTGCAGGCCGCGCGGCTGATCCAGTCAGAGCGGTTTGACGGGGCGCCCGGCAAAACCAATGCCGACCTGAGCGGAGACGCGCTGGAGGCGGCGGCGACGCCGGATGATGAAGGCCGTGCGCTGCTGCGCAAGGCGGCGGAGCGGTTCAAGCTGTCGGCGCGCGGATACCACCGCGTGATGCGGCTGGCGCGCACGATTGCAGACCTTGATGCGTCAACCGAGGTGCGCAAAACCCACGTCGCCGAAGCGGTCAGCTTCCGCGCGCCGTCCGCGCTCCCGGGTTAGGCCAGCCTTGCCTCGATCGCGTCCCAGATCGCGCCGGCCACGTTGATGCCGTCAAAACGCTCCAACTCCTGAATGCCGGTGGGGGAGGTCACGTTGATCTCCGTCAGATGCGTGCCGATCACGTCGATGCCAACAAAAATCTGCCCTTTCTCGCGCAGAAGCGGGCCGATGGCGGCGCAAATCTCACGGTCGCGATCTGTCAGGCCAGTCTTTTCCGGGCGCCCGCCCACATGCATGTTGGACCGCGTCTCGCCCTTGGCCGGGACGCGGTTGATCGCGCCGATGGGCGCGCCGTCAACAAGGATCACGCGCTTGTCCCCTGCCGCCACGTCGGGCAGGAATTTCTGCACGATCAACGGCTCCCGCGAAAACCCGGTGAACAGCTCGTACAGGCTGGACAAGTTGCGGTCGTTTTCATCCAACCGGAACACGCCCGCGCCGCCATTACCATAGAGCGGTTTGAGGATGATGTCCCCATGCTTGGCCTTAAAGGCGCGAATCGTGTCGAGGTCACGCGCAATGGTCGTGGGCGGGGTGAGGTCCGGGAAATCGAGGACCAGCAGCTTTTCCGGGTAATTGCGCACCCAGAAGGGGTTGTTCACGACAAGCGTCTGCCCCGCCAGACGGTCGAGCAGATGGGTGGACGTGATGTAGTGCATGTCAAAGGGCGGATCCTGCCGCAGCCACACGACATCGAACTCCGCCAAATCAACCTCGCGCACGGGCCCCAGATGCGCGTGATCGCCCTGGGCGCGCTGGACGGTCAGGTCATGCCCGCGCGCGGTGATGCGGCCTTCCTGATAGGCAAGGTGATCGGGGGTGTAGAAAAACAGATCATGGCCCCGGCCCTGCGCCTCCTCGGCCAGTCGGAACGAGCTGTCCGCATCGATATCCACGGCCCCGATCGGGTCCATCTGAAAAGCAATTTTCATGGCGCAGCTCCTTGTCTGCGCCATAAATGCCCCCAGGCACACGGCTGTTCAATGGGTTAGTAGGCGGCCGCCACGTTTTCCATGACCTGCACCTCACCACGTTCGTTCATGAGAGCCACGTCAAGACGCATGTCCGTCAGCGACCCGGCGGGGCGCTGCCCGGCAAACTCTTCGGCGGCGCGATAAATGCGGGCCAGCTGCCGCGGCGACAGGCTGGAAAGGGCGCGGTCAAAACAACGGCTTTTCTTGACCTCGACAAACACAAGGCCGCCTGCGCCTTCGAGGACAATGTCGATTTCGCCCGCTGCGCCGCGCCAGCGGCGGTGCAGCAGCGTGTAGCCGCGCCGCGCATAGTCATCGGCGATCCGGCATTCTGCCGCTTCCCCCGCCAAGAAGGCGGTGCGGCCCCGCAGACGCCGCGCGGTCTCTGCCGTTTGCGCAGGCTTTGGCGGCGCGGAATTGAAATCGAATGACAGCTGAACCGCCATTACTGGCCCTCCTTGGTCAGGCGCAAAGCGGCCTGATACACCTTGCGGCGCGGCATGTTATGTGCGGCGGCGACATGATCCACCGCGTCGCGCAACGACATCTGCCCGAGCGCATCTTTCAGCACCAGTTCAACATCAACTTCGCTAATTTTCGGTGAACCTTTCCCGACCAACACGCAAATTTCGCCCTTCACTGTCGCACCCGCCATCTCGTCGGCCAGTTCCTCCAGCGTCCCGTGCCGAACCTCCTCAAACCGCTTCGTGAGCTCACGGCAGATCACGGCGGTCCGCCCCCCGCCCAGAACCTCTGCCGCGTCGCGCAGCATCTTTGCGAGGCGTTTCGGGCTCTCATAATAGCACAGCGTGCCGGGGATTTCCGCGTGGCCTTCCAACATGTTGCGCCGTGCGCTTTGCCCCGGTGGCAAAAAGCCCGCGAAAAAGAACGCATCGGTGGGCAGTCCCGCAAGGGCCAGCGCCGTGGTCACCGCGGACGGCCCCGGCGCGCTTGTCACCGCCACGCCCGCCGCCTGCGCCGCGCGGACCAGCTCGAACCCCGGATCCGCGATCAGCGGCATTCCGGCCTCTGACGCGTAAGCCACCGCACGGGTGCGCGCGTCTTCCACCAACGCCGCGACCTGGCCTTGCCCGCTATGGTCATGCAGCGCCCGGATGCGCCGCCCCTCAAGCGGCACGCCGTGGATATCCATCAGTTTGCGCAGGCTGCGCGTGTCTTCTGCGGCCAGCACGTCCGCACTCGCCAGCGTATCAAGCGCGCGCAGCGTGATATCCCGCGCCGTGCCGATTGGCACGCCGACAAGGTACAAACCCGCCTGCAGCTTGCGTTTGTCGAAATTCAAACTAGACCCGCCTTTGGCCATCTCTATTATCCGCCGCAGCACCCGCCCGGCGTTTGGGTTCGGGGCGGTCGGCATCGCAAGGAGTATCTGGTTATGTTCGCGTTTTTCACCTCTGCCCGCAAGGCGCTGGTCCGGGCTCTCGCCCCGCTTGCGCTGGTCGGCCTCGCCGCCTGTGATCCCGGTGCGTTTGAGTTGGGCGGTATCGGGACCGGTCAGCGGATCGATACGTCCGAACCGATCCCGGTCGCGCTGCTGGTGCCGCGTGGCGGCACTGCGACGGACAACCTGCTTGCCACTGATCTGGAAAACGCGGCGCGTCTGGCCATCGCCAGCGCGGAGGACGCGCAAATCGACCTGCGCGTTTACGGCACCGCAGGCAATGCCGCCACCGCGGGCAGTCAAGCAGCGCTGGCCGTTGCCGACGGGGCGAAGATCATCATCGGGCCGCTTTACGCCGAGGCTGCAAACGCCGCCGGTGTTGCCGCCGCCCAGGCGGGCGTTAATGTGCTGGCCTTCTCCAACAATCCGACCATCGCGGGCGGGAACGTCTTTGTCCTCGGCAATACGTTCGACAACACGGCGAACCGCCTCGTCTCCTTTGCGGCCCGTCAGGGCAAAAACAGCATCGTTGTGGTCCACGGTCAGGACGTTGCAGGGCAGATCGGTCGCAATGCGATCCAGGCTGCGATTGCGCGCTCCGGTGCGACGGTTGCGGGCACGGTCGACTACCCGCTCAGCCAGCAGGGCGTGGTCGCTGCCGTCCCGCGCATTCGCAGCGCAGTCCAGTCGGCGGGCGCTGATGCGGTCTTTATGACAGCGTCCAGCGCAGGGGCCCTGCCCCTGCTGGCGCAGTTGATGCCCGAGCAGGGCATTGACCCCGCCGTGACCCAGTATATCGGCCTGACCCGCTGGGACATCCCGCCCCAAACGCTGGAGCTCCCGGGGGTTCAGGGCGGTTGGTTCGCCCTGCCCGACCCAGCACGCAGTACTGAATTCCGGTCCCGGTTCGAGGCGGCATATGGCAAAGCCCCGCATCCGCTCGCCGGTATCGCATTTGATGGCATCGCCGCCGTCACAGCGTTGGCCAGCCGGGGCCGGTCGGACGCATTGACCGCGTCGGCGCTGACCCAGGGCGCGGGCTTTCAGGGCGCGACCGGCGTCTTTCGCTTGCGGGCCGACGGCACAAATGAGCGCGGGCTTGCGATTGCCACCGTGCGCGGCGGCCAGGTTGTCGTGATTGACGCCGCGCCGCAGGGCTTCGGGGGCTTTGGCTCCTGACCCAGCTGCGCACGACACCTGACGTGACTGCCGCGGGTGCGTCCGCGGCGGAGCGGCTCATTTGCCCCGCCGAAGACATCTTTGACACTGCGGCCTGGGCAGCGGTGCTGCACACCGCGCCGTCAGAGCTGCGCGCGGCGGCTGTCGCGCACCTCAGGGCCACACAAAAGGCCGGGCGCACACGTATCGCGGCTGCGCTTGCGGCCCGCCCCTTTGCTGCGCGCGAGACAACGACAGCTTACGCGCACCTGACCGACTGCACCGTGCGCGCTGCGCTCGACGTGGCGTTGATCCTGCACCCGATGGCCGCGCCGACCGCGGCCGAGCGCCTTTCGGTCATCGCGGTCGGCGGCTATGGCCGCGGTGAGATGGCGCCATTCTCGGACGTCGACCTGCTGTTCCTCACGCCTTACAAAATCACCGCCTGGGCCGAGACCGTGATCGAGGCGATGCTTTATATCCTGTGGGATCTTAAGCTGAAGGTCGGCCACGCCTCCCGCACCGTCGATGAATGCGTTCGCTTGGGCGCGGAGGATTTCACCATCCAGACCGCTCTGCTTGAGCATCGCTGGATCACGGGGGACGCGCCGCTGGCCGAAGAGCTGGGCACCGCGCTGCGGGGCCGCCTGTTTTCCGGCAACGCAAAGGCGTTCATCGCGGCCAAGCTGGCCGAACGGGACAAACGCCACACGCGGCAGGGTCAGCGCTATATCGTTGAGCCGAATGTCAAGGAAGGCAAGGGCGGCCTGCGCGACCTGCAATCGCTGTTCTGGATCGCAAAACACATCCACGGCGTACAGGATGCCGCCGCGCTTGTGGACCTAGATGTTTTCCAACCGGAAGAGTTTCGCGCCTTCGTGGCCGCCGAAGAATTCCTCTGGGCCGTGCGCTGCCACCTGCATCTGGCAACCGGGCGCGCGACCGAGCTGCTGTCCTTTGACATGCAGGTCCAGGTTGCCGATGCGATGGGCTATGCCGACACGGCAGGGCGGCGGGGCGTGGAGATTTTCATGCAGGATTTCTTTCGCCACGCAACCGAGGTTGGCGATCTGACCCGCATCTTCCTCACTGCGCTGGAGGCGGACCACCTCAAGGACGAGCCGCTGCTGGAGCGGCTGTTCAAACGCAAACCGCGGGCCCGCGCGGGTTACAAGATGATCCAGAACCGGCTGGCCATCGCGGATGATGCCGCTTTCCTTGCGGACCCGCTGAACATCTTGCGCCTGTTCGAAGAGGCCCTGCGTACCGGTGCGCTGATCCATCCGGATGCGATGCGACTGGTCAAATCGAACCTGCATCTGATCGACGCGACCCTGCGCGCCGAGCCAGAAGCGCAGCGCCTGTTCCTCGACCTGCTGCTGAAACACGGCAATCCCGAACGCGCGCTGCGGCGGATGAACGAGCTTGGTGTGCTCTCGGCCTTTATCCCCGAGTTTGAACACATTGTCGCGATGATGCAGTTCAACATGTACCACAGCTATACCGTGGACGAGCATACCATTCAGTGCATCGCGCAGCTGGCCCTAATCGAAAAGGGGGAGCTGGGCGAGGACTTGCCCGTCGCCTCCTCGATCCTGTCGGACGGCGGCCTGAACCGCCGCGTTCTCTACGTTGCGCTGCTGTTGCACGATATCGGCAAAGGGCGACCCGCGGATCACGCAATGATCGGCGCGCAGATCGCGCGCACCGTTGCGCCCCGGCTCGGGCTGAAGCCGGACGAGGTCGACACGGTCGAATGGCTGGTGCGCTATCATCTGCTGATGTCCGACATGGCACAAAAGCGCGACATTGCCGACCCGCGCACGGTGCGCGACTTTGCCAAGGCGGTGCGCACGGTGGAACGGCTGGACCTGCTGTGCGTGCTGACCGTCTGCGACATTCGCGGGGTTGGCCCGGACACGTGGAACAACTGGAAAGCGGTGCTGATCCGTGCGCTCTACCGCCAAACACGCCGTGCGCTCGAGGACGGGATGGAGGCGCTCAACCGCGAGAACCGCGGGGCAGAGGCGCAAAAGGCCCTGCGTCAGGCGCTGTCCGATTGGCCGCGCGCGGATGTCACCCGCGAGATCCAGCGTCATTACGATCCCTACTGGCAGAACCTTCACCTGACAGCGCATGTCGTCTTTGCCCACCTGCTCCGCGATCTGGAGCCGGGCAGCATTGCCATCGACCTACACCCGGATGATGACCGCGACGCGACGCGCGCCTGCTTTGCAATGGAAGACCATCCGGGCATCTTTGCCCGCCTGACCGGGGCGCTGGCGCTGGTGGGGGCCAATGTGGTCGATGCGCGCAGCTACACCACCAAGGACGGCTACGTGACGGACACGTTCTGGATCCAGGACGCCGATGGCAATCCCTATGACGCGGACCGCCTGCCGCGCCTGCGCCAGATGATCGAACGCACGCTCGCCGGTGAGGTCGTCGCCCGTGAGGCGATCAAGGACCGCGACAAAGTCAAACGCCGCGAGCGGGCGTTCAAGGTGCCCACGCATATCACGTTCGACAACGAAGGCTCGGACATCTACACGATCATTGAGGTTGACACCCGCGACCGCCCCGGCCTGCTGCACGATCTGACCCGCACGCTGGCCGCCTCCAACGTCTATATCGCCAACGCAGTCATCGCGACCTATGGGGAGCAGGCCGTCGACACGTTCTATGTCAAAGATATGTTCGGGCTAAAATATCAGATGCCGTCGAAACAACGCACGCTGGAAAAACGCCTGCGTCAGGCGATCCAGGAAGGGGCAGAACGCGCGGCGGACTGATCAGACAAGCGGCGCTCTCAGCGCCACTTGATCGAACAGCCCATGCTCGCCACCTGATCCCGCGGCCCTTGCCCGGTCGCCCCGATCTGGCGCATGGCGTTCAGAAGCTCCGGCACGCGCGTTGCCGCCGCGCCCCGGCCCGCATCATCCAGCCGCCCGCGGTACTGAAGCTCCAGCGCGGCATTGTAGCCAAAGAAATCCGGCGTGCAGACCGCCCCATAGGCGCGCGCCACCGCCTGATCCTCATCCACAAGGTAGGGAAACCGGAACCCGTGCGCCTTCGCAAATGCGGCCATCCGGTCCGGCGCATCCGCTGGGTAGGCGGCGTAATCGTTGCTCATCACCGCCAACACGCCAAAGCCCTCGTCCAAGAGGCTGTTCAGATCCGACGCCAGCCGCTCCGCAATGCCCAGCACATAAGGGCAATGGTTGCAGATGAACGCCACCAGCAGCCCCTTGTCCCCTGCGCTCATCGGCACCCCGGCCTCCGCAGCGCCCGGATCACGCAACACAAACGCGGGCGCGCGCGCCCCAAAGTCACAAACCGGCGTATCTAGCAGCATCATCATTCCTCCAAACCGCTTTCCCTAATGCCTAGCACCCCGCCCCTTCTCTGTTTCAAAAAAATCCTGCCCCACTGCCCGATAGGCGGCTTTGCCGCAGGAAGGGAAGGGCCGATCAGCCATGCACGCCCCCTGCTGAACTTGCGCGCAGGCCACCACACCCGCTAAGCCCCCAGGAAAAGGGCAGCGCATCTTGAAACCCATCCGCCTCATCTCCGGCTTTCTGACCGTCGGCGTCTGGACGCTCGCCAGCCGCGTGCTCGGCTTTGTCCGCGAGGTCATGATCCTCGCCCTGATCGGCCCCGGCCCGCTGATGGACGCCTTTGTCGCCGCTTTCCGCCTGCCCAACATGTTCCGCCGCTTCTTCGCCGAAGGGGCGTTCAATGCCGCCTTTGTGCCGATGTTCTCCAAGCGCCTGGAAAACGGGGAGGGCGCGGCCCGGTTCGGGGCCGAAGCGCTCAGCTGGCTGGCCCTGCTGACGCTCGCGCTGACCGGCCTCGCGCTGGTGTTCATGCCCGCGCTGGTCTGGGCGACGGCGGGCGGGTTCGACGCCGCGCGCTTTTCCATGACAACCGAGTTCGGGCGCATCGTCTTTCCCTACATCTTCTTCATGTCGCTTTCGGCGCTGTTCTCCGGCGTGCTGAACGCCACGGGCCGCTTTGCCGCCGCCGCAGCAGCGCCGGTGCTGCTAAACGTTTTTGTCATCGCCGCACTTACAGCTGCGTGGGCCACGGGCGGGGTGGCGATCACCTGGCTTGTCTGGGCGATCCCGGTGGCCGGTGTGGCGCAGCTCGTGCTGACCTGGGTGGCGGCCAGCCGCGCAGGCTTTGCGCTGATGCCGCGCCTGCCCCGCCCCTCGCCCGAGATGGGCGCGCTTCTGCGCACGGCGATCCCGGCGGCGCTCGCCACGGGGGTGATGCAGGTCAACCTCGTCGTCGGCCAGCTTGTCGCCTCCCGGTTTGACGATGCGGTCAGCTGGCTGTTCGCCGCCGACCGTCTTTATCAGCTGCCCCTCGGGGTGGTCGGTATCGCGGTTGGCATCGTGCTGCTGCCTGATCTGGCCCGCCGCCTTGCAGCAGATGACACGCAGGGGGCGCAAAGCGCCCTGTCGCGCGCGGCAGAAGTGTCGATGGTGCTGACGCTGCCCTCTGCGATTGCGCTTGTGGTAATCCCGCTGCCGCTTGTCTCTGTCCTTTTTGGCCGGGGTGAGACGGGCGCGGATGATGTCGCCGCCATCGCCGCTGCAGTCGCCATCTACGGCCTCGGTCTACCCGCCTTTGTGCTGCAAAAGGTGGTGCAGCCGCTTTACTTCGCGCGCGGCGACACGCGCCGCCCGTTCCACTATGCGCTTGTGGCGATGGTGGTGAACGCAGCGGTCGCCATCGGCCTGGCCCCCAGCCTCGGCTGGCTCGCCCCGGCCATTGCCACCACGCTTGCGGGCTGGGCGATGCTGGGCCTTTTGTGGTGGGGCACGCGCGGCATGGGCGATGCGGCCCGCTTTGACGCGCAGCTGCGCCGCCGCCTGCCGCGCATCGTGCTGGCCTCCGCCCTGATGGGCGCAGTGCTCTATGCCGGGATGATCCTGCTTGGCCCCGCTTTGGGCCTGCCATATGTCCGCTACGCTGCGCTTGCGGTGCTGGTCGCGCTTGGGATGGTGTCCTTTGCGCTCATCGGCCAGTGGACTGGGGCGCTTAAATTATCGGAGCTCAAACGCGCGGTGCGCCGGGGTTAACCCGGGCCCTCACTCAGGCCCCTGCGGGCCTTCTTCGGGACAGCGATGAAAGCCCCAAGGGCTTGAAGAGCGCCCGCCTAGCGTCGCTGCACCAACCGCCGCAGCCGCCCCATCCCGCCCGGCACCACAATGAGCGACAACCCAAGACCACAGGCAAACCCGGCCAGGTCCGCCACCCAGGACAGCGCGCCAAACACCAGCGAAAAGAGGATCTGTACGCCCATCAATATCCCGATCAGCGAAAACGCCCTGAGCGGGCCCTCGCCCATCTGGTCAAAACGCTGCCACATCAGGAAGGTGTAGCAGCCGATCAGGCCGTAAACTGCCGGAAAGGCCCCGATCAGCCATTGCCCGTCCGTAAGCAGGCCATAGGCCAGCGCCCCAAAGACGCCCGAGAAGACAAAGACAACCGCTACCGCAAGCTGCCCCATCACCTCGCCCACCAGCTTGCCCAGCGCCAGCAGCAGCACCGCGGCAAAAAGGGTCGAGGTGAACGCCTGATGCACATATGTATAAGTGAGCACGCGGATCGAATGCTCCAACGGCATCTGCCCGTTGCGCAGCATCCAGTCAAAGGCAATCCCGCTGAACCCGTAATCCTGGATTGCCGCAACGCGCCAGCCGATGGCACCCGCACCGCCAAGCAGGCCCGCCTCACCCAGGCTGAACAGCGCTTCGGGCACCACAACGGCCAGAAACAGCACCCAGACGATGGGCGGAAGTGGGTTCACGGGGGATTGATCCGACGGGTGCATGGCGCCCTCCTTGACGGCATATCCCCCCCTCGGTAATCCAGCCCAGCGCAAAAGCCCAGAGGCCCGTCACCGATGTCCGAAGCCAGTTTCACCCCCCGCGTCTTTTCCGGCATCCAGCCCTCGGGCGGTCTGACGCTCGGCAACTACCTCGGCGCGATCAAACGCTTTGTCGAAATGCAGGATGAGGGGACGTACCAGACCGTCTACTGCATGGTCGACCTGCACGCGATCAC
Source organism: Pseudomonadota bacterium (assembly GCA_039817385.1). Classification (GTDB taxonomy): domain Bacteria; phylum Pseudomonadota; class Alphaproteobacteria; order Rhodobacterales; family Rhodobacteraceae; genus JBCBCP01. Next base: position 481,520 of record JBCBVY010000003.1, read on the forward strand.
CGTCTGGCAGGACCCCGAGGCGCTGCGCCGTAACACGCGCGAGCTGGCGGCGGGCTTCATCGCGTCCGGCCTCGACCCGCAGAAGTCGATCCTGATCAACCAGAGCCAAGTGCCCGAACACGCGCAGCTTGGCTGGGTCTTCAACTGTGTCGCACGGATGGGCTGGATGCAGCGGATGACGCAGTTCAAGGACAAGGCCGGCAAGAACGCGCAGGCCGCGTCGCTGGGCCTGTTCGGCTACCCGGCGCTGATGGCGGCCGACATCCTGGTCTACCATGCGACCCATGTGCCGGTGGGCGAGGATCAGAAACAGCACCTTGAGCTGACGCGCGACATTGCGACCAAGTTCAACCACGATTACGGCGTCGACTTCTTCCCCCTGACCGAGCCGGTGATCGAAGGGGCGGCGACGCGCGTGATGTCTCTCCGTGATGGGTCGAAGAAAATGTCGAAATCCGACCCGTCAGATGCGAGCCGCATCAACATGACCGACGACGCGGACACGATTGCCAAGAAGATCCGCAAGGCCAAAACCGACGCGGACGCGCTTCCGTCCGAGGCCAAGGGGCTGGAGGATCGCCCAGAGGCGCGCAACCTCGTGAACATCTACGCCGCTCTGGCCGACACGAGCGTGGATCAGGTGCTGACCGATCATGGCGGCGCGCAGTTTGGGGCCTTCAAGCCTGCGCTGATCGAACTGGCGGTGGAGAAGCTCGCGCCAATCTCGGGCGAGATGTCACGGCTGATGGACGATCCGGCCCAGATCGATGCGATCCTTGCACAAGGTGCCCGGCAGGCGCGGGAAATCACCGCGCCGATCCTGGCCAAAACCTACGAGATTGTCGGGATGGTGCGCTAGCCGTCGCGCCCGTCACGTCGCCGCAGGGTACGGGGCGCTGGCAGCCCGCCTAAAATCGCGGAACCGCAGGAAGGCCCGCACCGTCGCCCCGTAGGCCTTTTGCGGGTCTTGCCAGCCCAGCCCGGGAAACAGGCGCATCAACTCATGCCGTTGAGGCGGCGCGAGCGCGGCAAAACCCCATTTTCCGGGATAAAAACTTTCTGACCACATGCCGTTTGATTGGACGACCTCGTGCTGATCGAACATCAGGTGCACGTAGGTTACCGGGCGCAGCGCAGCCGCCATGCGGACACCGCTGCCCGAAACCCGCGCGAGATGAACGGCGCGCGCCATCTTCTCGTCGCCGCCACAAGCCGGATCGGCCACCAACACCCCGTGCTGCGGCGACACCAGCGTCGGACAGCTGTTGCCGAACGCACCGGCCTCAATCAGAACGGGTCTGAGTTTTTCGTTGTGGCGCAGATCGTCTACGGTCAAGTCGCGGGACCCGATCCAGCGAATGGGCCGTGGCCCATTGTCGCGCGTCACGACGAGGTCACCAACCCGCAAAGCCTCGATTGGCCTGTCGCCCGCTGGCGTCTGGATCAGCGTGCCCGTCGTAAAGCATGGGATGCCCAGCGATCTGAGCGCCGCCGAACCCGTGGCCTGCGCCGGGGTAACCCCCTGAAGAACGACCGTCTCGCCATTCGGAAAAGTCAGAAGGGCGTTGCCGCTGCCATCATCGCTGACCACGACATCCCAGTCATTGACCGCTTTGCCACCCGCGTCGGTCAGGTTAGAGACGTCGAGCTGGTCGTTGGTAGACCCGTTGCCGTCACTATCTCCGATGTCGAAATCGGTGATCGTGTCCGCCCCGGACGAGATCACGAAGACGTCGTCGCCAGCGCCGCCGGTCAACGTGTCATTGCCCGCCCCGCCATCCAGCGTATCGTTGCCGCTATGTGCGTTGATGCTGTCATTCCCGCCCGATGAGGCCCCGGCGAGGTAATCGTCGCTATTCGTTCCCTGAACGGCGTACCCGCTGCCATCGGGCGCCGTGTTCCCAGACAGGTTGATCGTGCTGGAAACGGGGGAAAAAGAGGCGGGCAGCGGCCCCCAACCGGGGCCAAAGATCTGCACGGCGTCCCCATCGGCCAACGGATCCAGCGCGTTGTTTGTCACATTGATCTGAGGGCCGGGCAGCGTCCCGTTATCGGCACCGAAAATCCGGACAAAGCCGCCCGATATGTCGTTGCCATCGATGTTGACGTTGTCCGTATTCTCCACCCGGATCAGCTCGCGGCTTGCGCCTGTATCGCCGACATTGCCCACGCGCGTAATGACCGTGTTGGTGACGGACAAATCGCCCTTCGAATAGATCGCCCGCTGCAGCTCACCCGCCTTGTTGAACCCGGCGGAGACCGTCATGTTGTCCAGTGACAGGCCCGATCCGTCCCGAGCGTCGATGATGTTGTCGTTTGGCCCGCTGCCCTGCCACCACGTCTGCATGGAGAAGCCCTGCAGGCTCAGGTCGTTGGCATTCACGTCCATCATGCCCTCGAACAGGACGCTATCCGGCCCGCCGGGCGCCGCCGGATCGCCCATGATCGTCAGGTTCGACTGGGTGATCGTAACATTTTCGGTATACGTGCCCGCCTCAAGGACAATTGTATCCCCGTCACCCGCCGCAGCGAGGGCATCCGAGAGCGTCGCATAAGTCCCGCTCGCACCGACTGTCAGTATTGCCACACCCGTGCCCTCTCACTGCTACCAAAGCACCGGGGGAGGGCTAACATACTGGATTTAAGGAGGGTTTAACGCGTATTTCACAGGGCTTTTCACGAGGCTTTTCACAAGGTTGTTCACCGGCAAACCGCTTCGATGTGCGAAGGTTTGATCTTCAGCGCAAGGCAGCCAAAAGCGCAGGCGACGGATCCCCCGTCACCGGCAGCCCGTTTGCGCGTTGATACGCCTCGATTGCTGCGCGGGTGCCGGACCCAACAACGCCATCGGCCTTGCCCGAATCGAACCCCGCACGGTTCAGCCCCGTCTGCAACGCCACGCGGTCGTCCTTGGTCAGCCCGAACTTGTCCGGCGGGAACGTCCCTTTCAACGGCCCGCCCCCTGCGATCCGGTCTGCGAGGTGACCCACGCCAATCGCGTAGCTGTCCGAGTTGTTGTAGCGCTTGATCACGTTGAAATTGCTGGTCACGCTAAAGGTCGGCCCCCCCGGCTGCGGCGTCAGGGACCGCCCGGCGCCTGCGCCTTCCTGCCCCCAGCGCACACCCCGGCTCCAGCCGTTGCGGTCCAGATAAGCCGCGGCGGAGGCCAGCGCATCGCTTGGGTCGTTCGACCAGATGTCGCGCCGCCCGTCGCCGGTGAAATCCACCGCAAAAGCCTGGTATGACGTGGGTATGAACTGCGTATGCCCCATCGCCCCGGCCCAGGACCCGGTCATGCGGGATGCGGAGATATCGCCCGACTGGATGATCTTCAGCGCCGCGACAAGCTGCTTTTCAAAGAATGCCCCGCGCCGCCCGTCATAGGCCAGCGTCGAGGTGGCGGAGATGACCGGCACATCGCCCTTCCGCTCGCCGTAGAAGCTCTCGAGGCCCCAGATGGCCGTCACGATCTCTGCTGGCACGCCGTAGCGCGCCTCAATCGCCTGCAGGGTGCTGCGGTGGCGGGCAAAGGCCGCGCGGCCCTTTGACACCCGCTCGTCCGAGGCGGCGATGGCGAGGTAATCCTCCAGCGTGCGGGTGAACTCCGTCTGGTTGCGGTCGCGCCGCACGACGCCGGGCAGGTAGCCTGCACCGCGAAAACCTGCGCGGAGCGTCGCCGGGTCGAGCCCCTGAGATGCCGCGCGCCCCTGAAAGGCGGCGACCCACGCGTCCCAACCTGCGTTGGGCGTGGGGCGCAGGTCCGCAGGCAAGCCGCTGGGCCGCGCGGGCGGCGCCGTCACACGTGCACCAGCGCCGCACCCGGCCAACGCCAACGCGCTAAACCCTGTCAAAACTGTTCGTCTGTCGATCATCTGCTCACCTCTTTGGGCTTTGCCGCAAGCCTAACAAGCCGCCGCAGCCGCGCAAAGCCACATCGCGCAGGCCCGGCGCATTCCCGCTGCGCCGCACAGGTTCGGTGCGTTGCACCCGCCGCGCAAATCCGCTTACCTGACCGGGAACGGAGGGGCCCATGACAACCGGATTTTATCACGACGAACGCACATTGTGGCACGCGGGCGGGAATTATGCCTTTACCCTGCCCATTGGCGGGCTGGTCCAGCCCCTTGCCGCGGGCGGGCTGCCCGAAAGTCCGGAGACAAAGCGGCGGCTTGTGAACCTGATGAACGTGACGGGCCTGATGGGCGAGCTTGCGGTGTCTTCCGCGCCCGAGGCCACGCGCAGCCAGCTGGAGGCGGTGCATCCCGCCGCTTACCTCGATGAGTTCAAATCCCTCTCCGATACGGGGGGCGGAGAGCTTGGCCGTCGCACCCCCTTTGCCCAGGGCGGGTATGAGATTGCGGCGTTGTCTGCGGGCCTGTCCGTCGCCGCGGTTAAGGCCGTGCTGAACGGCACGGTGGAGAACGCCTATGCCCTTTCCCGCCCGCCCGGGCACCACTGCCTGCCCGATTTCCCGAACGGCTTTTGCCTGATGGCGAACATCGCGATTGCCATCGAGGCGGCGAAAGTCGCCCGCCCGGACCTCAAGGTCGCGGTGCTGGACTGGGACGTGCATCACGGCAACGGGACCGAGGCGATCTTTTATGACCGGGCCGATGTGCTGACGATCTCCTTCCACCAGGAAGGCAATTACCCGCTTGATTCCGGGGACCTGTCCGACCGGGGCACAGGTGCGGGGGAAGGCTACAACATCAACCTGCCCCTGCCCGCGGGCGCGGGCCATACCGCCTATTTGCACGCGATGGACCGGGTGGCGATCCCGGCGCTTGAGGGCTTCCAGCCCGACCTGATCATCGTCGCCGCCGGGTTCGACGCCTCCGTGATCGACCCGCTCGCTCGGATGCTGGCAACCGCCGACACGTTCCGGCAGATGACGCTCAAGATCAAAGACCTCGCGGCGCGCCTTTGCGGCGGCAAACTGGTGCTGGTGCATGAAGGCGGCTATTCCGAAGCCTATGTGCCCTTTTGCGCCCATGCGGCCATCGAGGCGCTGGCGGGTTCCAACACGGTCGCCCCCGACCCCTTCGGCGAAGCCTTCATCATCCGCCAGCCACGCCCGCGTTTCGATACGTTCCTTAGGGGGGAGATTGACTATATGGCGGGCGAACTCGGCCTCTAACCCTTGACGTCGCAGCCTTACGCCACGACATGACCCTCAGATGTAAAAAGGCGTAACATATGCAGACCCCGAACCCCGCCGCGCTTGAGTTTCTCCTCACCCGCCGCTCGCGCCCCGCAAAGACGCTTCAGGCCCCCGGCCCGGACAAGGCGACGCTGATGCAGCTTCTGACCGCGGCGGCGCGCACGCCCGATCATGGCAAGCTGGAGCCGTGGCGCTTTGTGGTGATCGATCAGGCGGCCATGCCGCGGCTGGCCCAGGCCGTGCAAACCGCCGGAGAGGCGCTTGGCAAATCGCCCGAAGACATTGCCAAGGGGCGCGACCAGTTTGACCGCGGTATTTTGGCCGTCGCCGTGATCGAGGTGCAAAAACCGTCGGAGAAGATCCCCGCGCTGGAACAGACCTATTCCGCCGGCGCCGTCTGCCTTGCCCTGCTCAACGCGGCCCTCGCAGCAGGCTGGGGCGCAAACTGGCTGAGCGGCTGGCCCAGCCATGACCGGGGCTTTATGGACGTGATAGGCCTTGCGGACAACGAGCGCATCGCAGGGTTCATCCACATCGCGACACAAACCAATGCCCCGCCTGAGCGCCCGCGCCCGGATGTCGAAGCGATTACGACGTTCCTATGATCCTTTCCAGCTTCTTTGCCGCCCTCGGCCAGATCAGCGACCCACGTTTTCGCCGGGTTCTGCTGCTCGGGATTGGCCTGACGATTGCCCTGCTGGTCGGTGCCACAGCGGGCCTGCTTGCGCTGATCGACTGGATGACGGCCGACAGTATCGACGCGCCCATCGTGGGCGAGATCACGTGGCTGGACGATATCCTCAGCTTTGCGGGTGTCTTCACGATGCTGGCGCTGTCGGTGTTCCTTATGGTCCCCGTCGCCTCCGCGATCACGTCAATGTTTCTTGAGACGGTGGCACATGCGGTGGAAGACGCGCACTACCGCCACCTTCCGCCCGTGCAGCCGGTGCCGTTCAGCGACGCGTTGCGCGATACGATAAACTTCCTTGGCGTGCTGATCGCGGCAAATATCGTGGCGCTTTTTGCCTACGTCTTTTTGCCTTTTGCGGCGATCTTCATCTTCTGGGCGCTCAACGGGTTCCTGCTGGGGCGGGAATACTACACGCTGGCCGCAATGCGCCGCGTCGGGCGGGTGGAGGCAAAGCGCTTGCGCGCAAAGCATTCCGGCACGATCTGGCTGGCAGGGGTGCTGATGGCGATGCCGCTGACGGTGCCGATTGTGAACCTCGCCATCCCGATCATCGGGGCGGCCACCTTCACGCATTTGTTCCACCGGTTGGAACAGCGCTAGCCTTCTCCGGATGCCCCGGCGCGGAATCAAGGCCGAAGGCCGCCGCGCATCGACGGGCCGCCCCCCGGCACGGCGATCTGTCGACGTCAGCGGTCCGCTCAGAGCGAAGATGACCGGGCAACCATAAAGCGCAGAAGAAGTGCCGTTGGCGCGCCATACCGCGGCCCGTCGATGCATGGCTTGTGTAAGACAGCCGCTAGCCCCGCGGGCCCATCCGCCCGAACCAATCGAAATCGCGCACCTCGATCGCGCCCGATACAATAATGCCGGAGATGATCGCCCACACCACAAAGGTGATTGCGGTCGTGATCCACGCCTTGCGCTTGAGATGATGCTGTTCTGGCGCGCCCGCGTGGGTTCCCGGCACGATCTCGCCCCGGTCGCCCTGCGTTTCGATCCGGAAGGGCAGGACGATCAGGAAGGTCAGGAACCAGATCACTGCGAAGAGGACAATCGCAGAGGTGACACCCATCAGACCTGCTCCAGCTCCGTCAAGGTGCCGTTCATATCCTTGGGATGTAGGAACAGAACCGGCTTGCCATGCGCGCCGATCTTCGGCTCGCCATTGCCCAGCACGCGCAGGCCGGTGGCTTTCAGATGGTCGCGCGCGGCGATGATGTCCTCAACCTCGTAGCAGACATGGTGAATGCCGCCCGAGGGGTTCTTATCAAGAAAGCCCTGGATCGGAGAGTTCTCGCCCAGCGGATAGAGCAGCTCGATCTTGGTGTTCGGCAGTTCGATAAAAACAACCGTGACGCCGTGGTCCGGCTCGTCCTGCGGCGCGCCCACCTTGGCGCCCAGCGCATCGCGGTACTGCGCGGACGCGGCCTCAAGGTCGGGAACGGCGATTGCGACGTGGTTCAGGCGGCCGATCATGACGGGTCTCCTTGGCAATTGTTTGGGCGGTTATGCTGACTGCGAGGGTTCGAGGCAAGGGAAACCGGACACGCGTTAACCCCTCGTTAGGCAAGGCTGGCTAGGCTCGAATCATTACTTGGAGGGAAACCAGAATGGACACGGACCCCTTTGATACCCACATGCCGCGGCCCAGCGCGGTGCGGCCCCTGCTTGGGCTGACGGTGCTTGTGATCGAAGACAGCCGCTTTGCGTGCGAGGCGATGCGGCTCTTGTGCTTGCGCTCCGGCGCGCGGATCAGGCGCGCAGACAGCCTGCGGGCGGCGCGGCGGCACCTGCGGGTCTACCGCCCGTCCGTCGTGATCGTGGATATTGGCCTGCCAGATGGCTCCGGGCTTGAGCTGATCAGCACACTTGTCGAAGCGTGCCCACGACCCGATGTGATCGTCGGCACATCCGGGGACGACGGGATGGACGCGGCCGCGATGAAAGCAGGCGCCGACACGTTCCTTGCAAAGCCTGTCACCTCGCTCGCTGTGTTCCAGGAAACGATCCTCGCGCAGCTGCCGCCCGAACGCCGACCGCTTGGCCCGCGGGACACGCCCCAGGAAACGGTCCACCCTGACCCCATCGCTTTTCAGGACGACATGGCCCATGTGGCGGATGTGCTGGACGAGCTGGGTGACCCGCAGATGCTCGATTACATCGCGCAGTTCCTGAGGGGCGTCGCGCGCAGCGCGCAGGACAGCCCGCTCGAACAAGCGGCGATTGCGCTCGCCAAGACGCGCGCGAATGGCGGGGCCGCAGCGTCGGAAACGGCGGTGCTTGCCGGGATGGTTCAGGACCGGCTGAACCAGCGGATCGCGATCTAAAGCACGGGATCGTCCGCCACGCGCACCAACCGCGTCAGGTCCGCAAGGCTTTCGATCTGGCGCCCGTCCGCATCGAAATTCTCGGGCGCAAGCCAAACGCGGTAGGCTTCCTGCAAGGCGGGCCATTCCGCATCAATGGCCGCGAACCACGCGGTGTCCCGGTTGCGCCCCTTAACGACCAACGCCTGACGAAAAATACCCTCAAAGCTGAGCCCAAACCGCTGGGCCGCGCGCCGCGACGGCATGTTGAGCGCATTGCACTTCCACTCGAACCGGCGGTAGCCCGCCTCAAACGCCCAGGCCATCGTCAGGTAAATCGCCTCCGTCGCGGCCCGCGTGCGTTGCAGCGCGGGGCTGAAGTTGATGTTGCCCACTTCGATCGACCCGGCCGCCGGGTTGATCCGCAGATAGCTCAATAGCCCGACATAACGCCCCGTGCTGCGGTCCTTTACGGCGTAAAACAGCATGTCTTCGCTGCGTTCTGCATCCCGCGCCCAGCGGTGAAATTGCGACGCGGACGCGAACGGACCATCCGGCAGGTAGTCAAACAGGTGATCGTGCCCGGAATACTCCCGAAACAGGAGCGCCGCGTGCTTGTCGGCAGAAAGCCGGGTCAGCGCTGCGTAATCGCCCACCATATCCGTGCCATCAGGGGTGGGCGGCGGCGTCCAGTCCAGAACCGGCGTTCCAAGGGTCGTGTCTCGTGTCATGGCGCGAGCCTAGGCACCGCGCGCAGAATGTCCAGCTAGAGCAGCAGCCCCGGGTCACGGCCCATATCGAGACCGGGAAAGACCGTTCGCTCCAGCACGGACCGCTCCAGCCCCGTGGCCGCCCGCATCATCCACGCCGCATGGGCGCGCACATCGCGCGTCGGCATCAGATCGCGGCGCTGGTAAAGGTCCGCTTCTGCCAGCCCAGGCCACGCGCCGATGACCCGACCGCCGCGCACCGCGCCGCCCGCCATGATCATCAACCCTCCGGTCCCGTGGTCGGTCCCGCGCGTGCCGTTTTCCCGCGCCGTGCGGCCAAACTCCGTCATTGCGATCACGGCGGTGCGTTTCCACGTCTCCGCCAACCCCGTCTCAAGCGACACAAGCGTGTCCGCCAGCCGCGCCAGCGCCTTGTTCAAACCACCCTCCTGAAAGCGGTGGGTGTCCCAACCATTGAGCGAGAAGGCCGCGATGCGCGCATCCGCCCGCAGGCGCTTGGCCGCGAATTCGGCGACCTGAACATGCTGCGCGCCGCCCCGGCGCAGCTTGCGCATCTGCGCATTGAAATTGCCCATGTCGCCGCGGTCTTCATCCAGCATCCGCGCCTCGGCCAGCGCCGCGTGCAACTCCGGGTCACGCTCCATCACCAGATCCAGCAGCTTGATCGCTTGCGGGCTGAGGGTCAGGTCCGCCTCGGGCGCCCAATTGGCCACCGGCGCCGCCCCGTGCAGCACCTGCAGCTGCCCTTGCCCAATGGCGTAGGCGGTGTCCGCCTCCACCCCCGGCAGCACCTGCAACATCCGGTTCAGCCAGCCATCGCGCACCCCGCCGTCCAGCGTGTCGGTGCCCGCCTCCAGCATGTCTTGCCCGTCAAAATGGCTGCGCTTGTCCCGGTAGGGCGTGGAGACAGCATGGGCAAAGCCCAGCTGCCCCCGCTGCCACATCGGCATGAGCGGCGCCAGCGCCGGGTGCAGCGCGAAAAACCCGTCAAGGTCCAGCGCCCCGCCCTCCGGCCCAACCGAGAGGGAACGGCGCAGCCCTGCGAGGTTCGGGTCCCCATAAGGCTGCACGATGTCCAGCCCGTCCGCACCGCCGCGCAAGATGATCACCACAAGCCGGGTATCCCAGGGTGCGGCGGCAAAGGCGACGGGGGTGACCAGCGGGCTGGCCGCGAGCGAGCAGCCCACAGCACCGGACAGAAAAGAGCGTCTGGATAGGGTCATTATGTCCTCCTCAGCGCCGCTGGAACGCGGGCGCCATAAGCACAAGGCCAATCGCCTCGGCCCGGCTCTCCGCCGCGCCCGCGGCAAAGATCACGTCATCGCTCGCGAAACGACCCAGCGCCGTGTGCACAAAGGCGCGCGGGTCGGGCAGCGCCTCGACCAAATGGATCGGCGCGCCCATCGCCCATTGCACGCGCCCTGCCAGACCCGCCGGGGAAATCCAGTTCTCATCCTCTTCGGCCCAGCCATCGGGCCCCGGAAATTTCTGCCAGGTCTGCCCCATGATCGCCATCGGCGTCAGCACCCGGTTGCGCATCTGGCCTTCGTTCAGGGCCTCGATCTGCTCTGGCTGCACCGCAAGCGCGCGCATCGCGGAGCCGACAAATTCGACCGGCGTTTTGATATTTGCGCCGCGTGACTCCCATGCCGCAGGATGCCCCAGCAGCGCGGCATAGACCTGCATCAAATCGCCTCCGCTTTGGCTGTACCGCGCCGCAAGGTGATCGATCAGCGCCGGATCGGGCGTGTCTGACACAAAATGCACCGCCAGCTTCGATGCAAGGTGCTGCGCGGTCGCCGGGTGTGCAGCAAGGTCTTCGAGTACCGCAGTGATCGGCGCCAGTGTGGATTTGTCCGAATAGGTGGTCCCAAGCACCGTCTCTGCGCCCGGCTCAGCCATCGCCTTCACATACCGAAACCCTTGCTTGGCATTGAAGCTCAGGCCGGTCAAAAGCTCGGCCAGTTGCGCCACATCGTCCTGACTGTAGGGCCCATCCACACCCAGCGTGTGCAGCTCCAGGATTTCGCGGGCGAGGTTTTCGTTCAGTCCGAGACGGCCGTTTGATTGCATCGCACGGTTGCTGTTCGGCCCGTGCGAGCGATGCTGATCAAGAAACTCCAGCATCACCGGATGGGTCACCGCGCTGCGCAGCAGGTCGGCAAAACGCCCCGTGACGTTTGGCCGGATCGCATCCTCGATATAGGGCGAGGTCGCGCGGCGCATGACACCGGCCTTGCCCCGGGCGGCAAAATGGTCGGCCCAGAAAAACACCAGCCGTTCAAAAAAGCCCGACTGCGTATGCGCCCGGCGCAGCATCGACCGGCCCAGCCAGCGGACCATGTCCTGCCGTGCGGCTTTCTGAACCAATCGCGCCGCTTTGTCGGCCTTTTGCCCGGTTTCCGTGCCGCGGTTATCACGTCGCACCCGGCGCAGACGTTGGTATTCCAGCATCCGGCTGCGAAAGACGTCGAACCCTTCGATGGGAAACTGCGCCGCCATCGTGTCAGGCGCGCGCAAACGCTCCAGCAGGTCGGACACGTCGCGTGGCGGGGCCAGCAGCGGCGACAGACCGCTGCCAAAGCGCATCTCGGCAAATTCGGGATCGAACTGGCGCATCTGTCTCCCTCTCGCTTAGCTGAACATAGCAAGAGGCTGGCCCCGTTTCACCGGGGCACAGTTGATTTTCAGACGGAGCGCAAAGACCCGCCTAGTCCTGAGGCAGCACCCGCAGGTTCAGCTCCATCAGCTGCTCGGGCGCAGGCTCGGACGGGGCGTCCATCATCAGGTCTTCGGCCCGCTGGTTCATCGGGAAGAGGATCACCTCGCGGATGTTCTGCTCGTCCGCGAGCAGCATGACGATCCGGTCGATGCCCGCCGCGCAGCCCCCGTGGGGCGGGGCGCCGTATTGAAACGCGTTCACCATGCCGCCAAACCGCTTGCGGACCTCATCCGCGCCGTAGCCGGCGATTTCAAACGCCTTGAACATGATCTCCGGCTTGTGGTTCCGGATCGCGCCGGACACCAGCTCGTAGCCGTTGCAGGCCAGGTCATACTGGAAGCCCTTCACCGCGAGCGGGTCACCCTCCAGCGCCTCCATCCCGCCCTGCGGCATGGAGAACGGGTTGTGCTCAAAGTCGATCTTGCCGGTTTCCTCGTCTGCCTCGTAAATCGGAAAATCCACGATCCACGCAAAGGCAAAGCGGTCCGTGTCCGTCAGGCCCAGCTCGTTCCCGATAACCGTGCGGGCCTTGCCAGCGACCGTCTCAAAGGATTTCGGCTTACCGGCGAGGAAGAAGGCCGCATCGCCGACGCCGAGGCCAAGCTGCTGGCGGATGGCTTCCGTCCGCTCCGGCCCGATGTTCTTGGCCAGCGGGCCGGCGGCTTCCATGCCGCTCCCCTGGTCGCGCCAAAAGATGTACCCCATCCCCGGCAGCCCCTCGGCCCGGGCGAACTTGTCCATCCGGTCACAGAACTTGCGGCTGCCGCCCGTCGGGGCCGGGATCGCGCGGACTTCGGTGCCCTCCTGCTCCAAGAGCTTGGCAAAGATCGCAAAGCCGGAACCCGCGAAATGCTCGCTCACAACCTGCATCTTGATCGGGTTGCGCAGGTCCGGCTTGTCGGTGCCGTACCACAGTGCGGCGTCACGGTAGGAAATCTGCGCCCACGTCTCTGCCGCGTCCACCTTGCGGCCCCCGCCGAACTCTTCGAAGACGCCCGCAATCACCGGGCTGATCGTGTCAAACACGTCCTGCTGAGTGACAAACGACATCTCCATGTCCAGCTGGTAGAAATCGGTGGGCGAGCGGTCCGCGCGCGGGTCTTCATCGCGGAAACAGGGCGCGATCTGGAAATACTTGTCAAAGCCCGACACCATGAGCAGCTGCTTGAACTGCTGCGGCGCTTGCGGCAACGCATAGAACTTGCCGGGATGCAGGCGCGACGGCACGAGGAAATCGCGCGCGCCTTCGGGGGAGGAGGCCGTGATGATCGGCGTCTGGTATTCCTTGAAGCCTTTGTCCCACATACGCTTGCGCATGCTGGCGACCACGTCGGAGCGCAGCGTCATGTTCCGCTGCATCTTCTCGCGCCGGAGGTCGAGGTAGCGATACCGCAGGCGAGTTTCTTCGGGATATTCCTGATCGCCAAAGACCATCAGCGGCAGCTCGGCGGCGCTGCCCAGCACTTCCATATCGCGGATGAACACCTCGACCTCGCCCGTAGGGATCTTCGGGTTCACCAGCGCCGCATCGCGCGCCTTCACGTTGCCGTCGATGCGGATACACCACTCGCTGCGGACCTTTTCGACCTCAGCGAACACCGGGCTGTCCGGGTCACACAGCACCTGGGTCATGCCAAAGTGATCGCGCAGGTCGATGAACAGGACGCCGCCGTGATCGCGGATGCGGTGCACCCAGCCCGACAGGCGCACCGTATCGCCGACATTGGCAGAGGTCAGATCGGCGCAGGAATGGGTGCGGTAGGCGTGCATGGTGGGGTCCCCTCTAGGGTCATGATCCGGCGCAGATACACCGCCGCAGGCGTGCGAAGTCAACCCGGATTGCCGATTTTGCGTCGCCGAATGATTCGGGCTTAGGCTGTCGTCATTTAACACCAATCATTAGGACCCTTCCGATGCGCCTTGCCCCTCTTTTGTCCCTTCTGGCAGCCCCGGTTTTTGCCGAAACGCCGGAACGTCTTGACCTATTGTCCTTTGCCCAAGGGGCGCTGCCCGTGGCCATCGGCGCACGTGCCGAAGCGCTACGGGTCGATATGGATCTTGCGACCGCACTCATTGACGGATCGGCACAGAAATTTGGTGTCCTGCGCAAACCGGCAGCCGCAGATGACGTGATCGAAATCACCTATGCCCTGCCCGCACCAACCCGGTTCGACCGCTTTGCCGTGCCGGCTGTCTCAGAAACACCGAGCCCGTCACAAACGTTTTTCGCGCAGGTCGAAATCCTTGGCGCGGCGGCAGAGGGCGGGCCGTTCACACCGCTTGCCAGCGGCACATTGACCGAGGCCGAGATGATCGAACTGCCCGTGCCCGCAGATGCGCCCGGCGTCACCCATGTCATGCTGCGCCTGTCGGGCGGGCTCGACATCCAACGGGATGCGACGTTTTTTGAATTCTCCGAGATCATCGGCAACGGGGTGCAGGACCGCGCGGCGCTGGTCACGAGTTTCGGCGGGGTCTGGGGCGGCCGCGGGGTCAAGCTTGAACTGGCGCAGGACGGCGCAGTTGTCTCCGGCTGTTACGATGCCGGCGGCACGCTGGAGGGCACAGTGTCCGGAAACGTGTTGCGCGCGCTGGGGCAGGACCCGGCGGGCATCCCGGCGCAGTTCATCCTGGTCGCGGATGGAGAGGCAGGCTTTCGCGGCTTGCGCTCTAGCAACGGCGCGCCGTTCCGCGCCTATAATGGCGCGCCCTCAGGGCGGACGCCCACCTGCACGGCGCCCGAGGCACCAAGCCTTGGCTGCGGGTCCATCGTGCACGGTATCAGCTTCGAATTTGACAGCGCCGCAATTCGGCCCGGGTCAGAGGCGCTTTTGACAGAGCTGCACGACGGCCTGAAATCGGCCCAGGGGCAGATCACCATCACGGGTCATTCATCATCGGAGGGCAGCGCCGCGTACAACCGTGCGCTGTCTCAGCGCCGCGCTGAGGCTGTTGTGGCCGCGCTGGCGGCATTGGGCCTGCCACCGGGTCAAATGTCTGCAGCCGGCAAGGGCGAGGATGAGCCCATTGCGACAAATGACAACGAAGCCGGACGGTCCCTGAATCGAAGGGTGGAGATCAGCTGCGGTTAGGCGTCTAATGCCTTGATCATGTCAACGCGGGTGCCGTGACGGCCGCCTTCGAATTCAGTGTCAAGGAAAGCGTCGACGATGGCGAGCGCGAGGCCCTCGCCGACAACGCGGGCGCCGATTGACAGCATGTTGGCGTCATTATGCGCCCGGATCATCGCGGCGCTGAACGTATCGGAACAGACACCGCAGCGGATGCCGGCGATCTTGTTCGCCGCCATCATAATGCCCTGGCCCGTGCCGCAAAGGATAATGCCTAGATCGGCCTCTCCCGCAGCCACTTTGCGTGCGGCTGCAGCGCCGTGTTCGGGGTAGTGGGTGCTTTCGGGGGTGGTTGGACCGATATCGAGCGCGGAGAAACCGCGGGCTTCAACATGTTGCGCAATCACTTGGCGCAGTTCGATTGCGGCGTGGTCACTGGACAGTACGATTTTGGTCATGCGCATTCCCTTCAACTGCCTTCTAGACGCAAAAAAGCCGCCCGGAAAGGGCGGCTAAAGCTTGGCTTTTCGCGCATTTTCCAAATGTGCTACCAGCCTACGCCCCTTGTAAACGAGGGGCTTGGTTGCGGGAGTAGGATTTGAACCTACGACCTTCAGGTTATGAGCCTGACGAGCTACCGGGCTGCTCCATCCCGCGCCAAAGCGTGTCTCGGACAGGGTTTTGGATCATCGTTTCAGAGAGACATCAACGTGAAGGGCTCGTTAGGTTTGGCGACGACCTACTCTCCCACGCCTTAAGACGCAGTACCATCGGCGCTACAGCACTTAACTGCCAGGTTCGGGATGGGGCTGGGTGTTTTGCTTGCGCTATGATCACCAAACCGAAGGAACCCTTCGCGGCCCTGCTGGCGCAGGGCGATATCCAAGTCATGTACACAAGGTGCGACGTATGCTTTCGATCAGATCGCAGAAGTCTAGCTTCTACTGGATCAAATCAAGCCTATCGGGCAATTAGTACCGGTCAGCTGAACGCATTGCTGCGCTTACACCTCCGGCCTATCGACGAGGTGGTCTACCTCGGCCCTCAGGGATACCTTGTTTTGAGGGGGGCTTCCCGCTTAGATGCCTTCAGCGGTTATCCTGTCCGTTCATAGCTACCCAGCACTGCCGTTGGCACGACAACTGGTCCACCAGTGGAACGTTCACCCCGGTCCTCTCGTACTAGGGGCAACTCCTCTCAAGTATCCTACACCCACGGAAGATAGGGACCGAACTGTCTCACGACGTTCTAAACCCAGCTCACGTACCTCTTTAAATGGCGAACAGCCATACCCTTGGGACCTGCTCCAGCCCCAGGATGAGATGAGCCGACATCGAGGTGCCAAACACTGCCGTCGATATGGACTCTTGGGCAGTATCAGCCTGTTATCCCCGGCGTACCTTTTATCCGTTGAGCGATGGCCCTTCCACTCGGAACCACCGGATCACTATGGCCGTCTTTCGACTCTGCTCGACTTGTCAGTCTCGCAGTCAGGCTGGCTTCTGCCATTGCACTCAACGAGCGATTTCCGACCGCTCTGAGCCAACCTTCGCGCGCCTCCGTTACGCTTTAGGAGGCGACCGCCCCAGTCAAACTACCCGCCACACAGGGTCCCGGATCCGGATAACGGACCGCGGTTAGACATCAGGCAATGCAAGGGTGGTATCTCAAGGGTGGCTCCACAGAAACTGGCGTTCCTGCTTCAAAGCCTACCACCTATCCTGCACATGCATGGCCTAATGCCAGTGTGAAGCTGTAGTAAAGGTGCACGGGGTCTTTCCGTCTAACCGCGGGAAACCTGCATCTTGACAGGTAATTCAATTTCGCTGAGTCGATGTTGGAGACAGCGGGGAAGTCGTTACGCCATTCGTGCAGGTCGGAACTTACCCGACAAGGAATTTCGCTACCTTAGGACCGTTATAGTTACGGCCGCCGTTTAC
>JBCBVY010000004.1:0-447968 GCA_039817385.1 Pseudomonadota bacterium
CCCCCCCCCCCCTCCCCCGCCCCGGCCGCGGCGGGGGGGGGGGGGGGGGCGCCCCCCCCCCCCCCCCCCCCCCCGGTCGAGCCGGGGTCCCGGCTCGAAACACTTTTGCGAACCGGTCAGCCCGCCTTCTTCTCCAGCCGCGCGGCGTGCAGCAACGGCTCGGTATAGCCCGAAGGCTGCGCCCGCCCCTTCAGCACCAGATCGCGCGCCGCACGGAAAGCCGCGCCGTCAAAACCCGGGGCCATCGGCACATAGAAAGGATCGCTTGCGTTCTGCGCATCCACCCGCGCGGCCATCTTGCGCAAGGCCTCCATCACCTGGTCTTCCTTCACCACCCCGTGATGCAGCCAATTAGCAAGGGCTTGCGAGGAAATCCGGCAGGTCGCCCGGTCCTCCATCAGGCCCACATCGTTGATGTCCGGCACCTTGGAGCAGCCGACGCCCTGATCGACCCAGCGCACCACGTAGCCCAGAATACCCTGCGCGTTGTTCTCCAACTCCGCCGCGATCTGTTCGGGGGAGAAGTTGCGGCCCGTCGCGACCGGGATCGTCAACAGGTCTTCGAGCGTGCCGCGCGGCCCGCCCGCGGCCAGCGCGTCCTGCCGGGCCAGCACATCCACGCGGTGATAATGCACCGCGTGCAGCGTCGCGGCGGTGGGCGATGGCACCCAGGCGCAGGTCGCGCCCGACATCGGGTGGCCCACCTTGGCCTCCAGCATCTCTCCCATACGGTCGGGCATCGCCCACATGCCCTTGCCGATCTGCGCGCGGCCCCGCAGCCCGCAGGCAAGGCCGATATCCACGTTCCGGTCCTCATAAGCGCCGATCCACGCCGCGCCTTTCATCTCTCCTTTGGGGATCATCGGCCCCGCCTCCATCGAGGTATGGATCTCATCCCCCGTCCGGTCGAGGAAGCCCGTATTGATGAAGGCCACCCGGTGCTTTGCGGCGCGGATGCACTCTTTGAGATTTGCCGACGTCCGCCGCTCCTCATCCATGATGCCGATCTTCACCGTATGGCGCGGCAGGCCGAGCACGTCTTCAACATGCGCAAAGATCGCATCGCTCAGCGCGACCTCGTCCGGCCCGTGCATCTTGGGCTTCACCACGTAGACGGACCCATGCACGGAATTGCGCTTCCCGGAGGTCTTTTGCAGATCGTGCAGTGCGATGGTCACGGTCAACATCGCGTCCATGAGCCCCTCGCCAACTTCCGCACCGCTGGCATCCAGCACCGCGGGCGTGGTCATCAAGTGGCCGACATTGCGCACCAGCATGAGGCTGCGGCATTTCACAAGCAGGTCCGAGCCATCCGGCGCCGTATAGGTGAAGTCCTCATACATCTGCCGCGTGACCGTCTCGCCGCCCTTTTGGAAGGTCGCGCTCAGATCGCCTTTCATCAGGCCCAGCCAGTTACGATAAGCGGCCACCTTGTCCGCGGCATCCACCGCCGCGACGCTGTCCTCGCAATCCATGATGGTCGACAGCGCCGCCTCAAGGTTCACCGCCGCAAGGCCCGCCGGGTCCGAGGCGCCAATCGGGATGGCGCGATTCACGGCCAGCTCGATGCCCAGCCCGTTGTGCTTGAGCAGCACCATCTGCCAGCCATCGGTCTCGGCGTGGCCGGCATAGTGCGCGGGATCGGCGAGTGTGATGGCCCGGTCCCCCGCGCGCAGGCGCAGGTCATGTCCGTCAACGCCAATCTCCGTCACCTCCGCCCAGCGCGCACCCTCCAGCGGCACCGCTTCATCGAGGAAAGACTTGGCCCAAGCAATCACCCGCGCCCCGCGCGCTTCATCATAGCCCCCCGCGGCGGGCAGATCGCCCAGCGCATCGGTGCCGTACAGCGCATCATAGAGGTTCCCCCAGCGCGCGTTGGCCGCGTTCAGCGCAAAGCGGGCGTTGGAAATCGGCACCACAAGCTGCGGGCCGGGGATTTGCGCGATCTCTGGATCGACGTTTTCCGTCCCGATCTGGAAATCAGGGCCTTCGGGGACGAGATAACCGATCTCTTCCAGAAACGCACGATAGGCGTCCGCATCATGGCCCTGCCCCACCCGCGCGCGGTGCCAATCGTCGATCAGGCTCTGAAGGCGGGTCCGCTCTGCCAGCGCGTCCCGGACCTTGGGGTCAAACGCCGCCACCAGCGTTGCAAACCCCGCCCAGAACGCATCCGGCGCAAGGCCGGTTCCGGGCAGCACCTTCGCCTCGACAAACGCCGCCATCTCCTCGGCCACTTGTAGCCCTGCACGATCCTGATACGCCATTGCACCCTCCTTGCCGGTTTTCCCCGGTTTAGAGCGCAAGTTTCCTATCGTAAACCCCGTGGTCAGATTTTCTTACCAAAACTCACTGCCTGCTCCCAAAAGCAGCACTGGCTTTCTTCTGGCTATCAATATGTCGGGGCGTGTGAGGGGCTGGCCCCTCACTGCGACGCCACCCCCAGGGCGCTAACGGTTTGATTTCGCGCGCCTGCACCGGTCAGAGCAGTATTTCACGTCGTCCCAGACCTTTTCCCACTTCTTGCGCCAGGTGAACGGCAGCCCGCAGGTGGCGCAGGTCTTGACCGGCAGGTCGGCTTTTTTGCGCATCTTTCGGGACGGGCGGGCCATCAGAAATCAAAGCTCCCCTGCCGGTCGTCCTTGCCCGCCCGCGCCTGCCGCCGGGCGCGGGCCTGGCCGCGGTCGCGGTCCTGCACGAAATGGCCCGCGCTGTCCTTGCGAGAGGCGTGTTTGTGCACAATCCGCCCCGCCTCGGCCCGGAACGCCTGCCCTTTGCGGGCGCCCCAGATCGCATCGCGGGCGGCTGCAGCCGCGGCTTTCACATCGACGATAGGTTCGGGATAGGAACGGCCCAAAAGGCCACCCGCCCCGTCCCAGTCCCACGGGCTTTGCAGATGTTTGAGCGGCACATCCGCCAATTCGGGGCACCAGCGGCGGGTAAAAACGCCCTCCGGGTCCTGATCAAGCCCCTGCTTGACCGGGTTATAGATGCGCACCGTGTTCATGCCCGTCGTGCCTGACTGCATCTGCACCTGCGGCCAGTGGATGCCCGCTTCGAAATCCGTGAACTGCCGCGCCAGATGCGGGCCTGTGCTGCGCCAGTCGAGCCAAAGGTGATAGGACGCGACCGCCATCAGCATGGAGCGCATCCGAAAGTTCATCCAGCCGGTCGCGGCCAGCATCCGCATACAGGCATCGACAAAGGGCAGCCCTGTCTCGCCCTTCTCCCACGCGGTACGGCGGGCCAGGTCATCCCCGCGCAGCCCCTCATAGGCCGAGTGCAGACAGCGCGCCTCCAGCGCGGGCTCGTCCTCCAGCTTCTGCATGAAGTGATCGCGCCAGGCGAGCCGCGCTTGAAAGGACTTGAGCGACCCGCCCCAGCCCTCGCGTGTTCCCTTGACCTCCCGCTGCCGCGCCGCCCCGGCCTGCGCGGCCTCGCGCCCCGACAGCGTGCCCCACGCCAGATGCGGCGACAGACGCGAGCACGCCCATTCCCCCTCCAAAGGCGAGGACATGGCCGACCGATAGGTCCGCCCCCGCTCTGTCAGGAATGACCCTAGCAGCGTCAGCGCCATACTGCGCCCGCCAACCTGCCGCTCGGGGCAATGATCCTCG
The DNA here is from genome assembly GCA_039817385.1 of Pseudomonadota bacterium. Classification (GTDB taxonomy): domain Bacteria; phylum Pseudomonadota; class Alphaproteobacteria; order Rhodobacterales; family Rhodobacteraceae; genus JBCBCP01. The sequence goes on from JBCBVY010000004.1 coordinate 3,618, forward strand.
GCCAAAAGCCGCGGCACCGCGTCCGAAGCCAAAACCGGCCCCGCGCGCAGTCCCTGCGGCTCCACCTGCGGCTGGCGCAGAAACGCATTGCGCCGCGCCGCCCAGCCATCGCGCCCGTTCAGCCGCCGCACGACACCGGACTGCGCCAGCTCTTCCCAGACGACGCCCGCCCCGCGCGCCCACGCCGCCACCGACAGATCGCGCGCATAGGTCCAGCCGGACCCTGTCTCTTCATGGCTGACAAGGCGCGTCGCGTCTGCCTCGGCGCGCACGGCCTCCAGCACCTCTGCGGCTGCGCCGACCCGCTCCACCAGCGTCAGGCCCAACCCAGACAGCTGCCGCCGCAGATCCGCAACGCTTTCCTGCACGAAATCCCACTGGCGCCCCGAGACATCCCGTTGCGCCCAAAACCCCGGCTCGTGGATAAACAGCGGCACGACCGGCCCCAGCGCAGCCGCATGGGCCAGCGCCGGATGGTCCGTCACCCGCAAATCCCGTTTGAACCAGACGATTACGCACATGGCGGAAAGGTATTTTTTGATCCCGCAGCGGCAAGTGCGGCGCAACACCCCAGCGTAGCGCCCCGCCCCAAACCGGCCCTCCGGGGGGAGTTTATCTGGCCGAATGAAGGTGGATCGGGTGCGGCCCTTCGCTTGAAGCCGCCTCACCCCCGGGCTACCGTCCGGCTGAACCGCAGGAGACCCACATGCGCGACGCCGGCCCCCAGACGATCTACCTCAAGGACTACACCCCGTTTGGCTATACCGTGAAGGAGGTGCACCTGACGTTCGATCTTGCCCCCACGGCCACGCGCGTAACCTCCCGTATCCGCTTTGCCCCGAACCCCGAGGCGACGGACGATACGTTCTTTCTGCATGGTGAAAACCTGAAACTGCTGTCGGCCAAGATCGATGGGGAGAAGGTATCTCCCACGCTCACCGACGGCGGACTGACCTGCGACGTGCCCAATGTCCCCTTTACCTGGGAGGCGGAGGTGCAGATTGACCCGGCGGGCAACACGGCGCTCGAGGGGCTGTACCTGTCCAATGGCATGTACTGCACCCAGTGCGAGGCCGAGGGCTTCCGCAAAATAACCTACTATCCCGACCGCCCCGATGTGATGTCCACCTTTACCGTGCGCATCAACGGCCCGCACCCCGTGCTGCTGTCCAACGGCAACCCCACCGCATCCGGCGAAGGCTGGGCCGAATGGCACGACCCGTGGCCCAAACCGGCCTACCTCTTTGCGCTTGTTGCCGGAGAATTGGTCGCGCACCGGGACAGTTTTACGACGATGGAGGGGCGCAAGGTCGACCTTGCCCTCTATGTGCGCCCCGAAGATGCGGGCAAATGCGCCTTCGGGATGCAGGCGCTCAAGGCGTCAATGGCGTGGGACGAACGGGTCTACAAGCGGGCTTATGACCTCGACGTTTTCAACATCGTCGCAGTGGACGATTTCAACATGGGCGCGATGGAGAACAAAGGCCTCAACATCTTCAACTCCGCCGCCGTCCTCGCCTCGCCCGAGACCTCCACCGACGGGAATTTCGAACGGATCGAGGCGATCATCGCGCACGAGTATTTCCACAACTGGACCGGCAACCGCATCACCTGCCGCGACTGGTTCCAGCTGTGCCTGAAGGAAGGGCTGACCGTTTTTCGCGACGCCCAGTTCACCGCAGACATGCGCAGCGCGCCGGTCAAGCGGATTACGGATGTGATCGACCTGCGCGCGCGCCAGTTTCCCGAGGACGCGGGCCCGCTCGCCCACCCGGTGCGGCCAGAGAGTTTTCAGGAAATCAACAACTTCTACACCGCAACAGTGTACGAGAAAGGTGCAGAGGTCATCGCGATGCTGCGCACGCTGGTCGGCGCGGAGGCCTATGATGCCGCCCTGCAGCTCTACTTTGAGCGCCATGACGGGGACGCGGCCACGATCGAGGACTGGCTTGAGGTCTTTGAGAACGCCACCGGGCGCGATCTGGGCCAGTTCAAACGCTGGTACAGTCAGGCGGGCACCCCGCGCGTTCGCGTCACCGAAGCGTGGAAGGACGGCACGCTGACGCTGACCTTTGAGCAGGAGACCAAACCCACCGCCGCGACCCCGGCGCCGCAGCCGCACGTGATCCCCATTGCGCTGGGCCTCATTGGCCCGGACGGGGCAGAGGTGATGCCGACGCAGGTGCTGGAGCTGACCGAGGCGCAGCAGAGCTTTTCCTTCCCCGGCCTTGCTGCGCGTCCCGTCCCGTCGATCCTGCGCGGCTTTTCCGCGCCCGTGACCCTCGACGCGCAGGTCGATCACGCGCACCTGCTGGCCCATGACACCGACCCGTTCAACCGCTGGGAAGCCGCGCGCACGCTGGCCAAGGCGTCCCTGCTGGACACCATCCGCACCGGCGCGGCGCCCGATGCGGCCTATCTGGACGGTCTGGCCGCGGTCATCACCGACGACACCCAAGACCCGGCCTTCCGCGCGCTGATGCTCGGCCTGCCGGGGCAGTCCGAACTGGCCGCCGCGCTGGCGCAAGAGGGCGACACGCCGGACCCCGATGCGATTTACGCGGCTGTTCAGGGCATGGGCAAGGCGGTGGCACAGCGCCTCTCGGACCAGCTGCAGGGCCTCTACGACGCGCACCAGGTAACCGCGCCTTACGCGCCGGACGCCGATCAGGCTGGCCGCCGCGCCCTCGGCAACGCGGTCCTTGCTCTGCTCACCCGGCTAGACGACGGCGCGCAAGCGCAGGCCCAGTATGACGCGGCCACCAACATGACCCAGCAGCTCGCCGCGCTCGCCTGCTTGATCCGCGCGGGCAAAGGCGATGCAGCCCTCGCCAGCTTCGAGGCGCAATGGTCCCACGACCGGCTGGTGATGGACAAATGGTTTGGCCTGCAGGTCATCGAAGCCAAACCCGACGACGCAGTCGACACCGCCAAGGCGCTCACCCGCCACAGCGCCTTCACCAGCGCCAACCCCAACCGTTTCCGCGCGGTGCTGGGCAGCCTTGCCGCCCATCACGCGGGCTTTCACGCCAAGGACGGCTCAGGCTACACGATGCTGGCGGACCACCTTGTCGCGCTCGATGCGAAGAACCCGCAGACCGCCGCGCGCATGGCCGCCGCCTTCCAGACCTGGCGCCGCTACGATGCGATCCGCCAAAGCCTCGTGCAAAAGGAACTCACCCGCATCGCGGAAACCCCCAACCTCAGCCGTGACATGCTTGAGATGATCACCCGCATCCGCAATGCATAGCCCTTCTTTGGGTCTCAAATATCCCGGGGGGTGTCGCGCCAGAGGCGCGCCTTTACTTGTCATCTGCACGCCTTTGGCGTGCGGTGGGGCTGGCCCCCCAGCCGGTCGGGCCGGGACACCGGCCCGAAACAGCAAAGACAAAAAACGATGACCATACGCAAAACCTGCCTCATCACCGGCGCGTCCGCAGGGATCGGCGCGGCCTGCGCCCTGCGGGCTGCCAAGGACTACGACCTGCTGCTGACCTACCGCAGTGATCAAAGCGGTGCCGAAAGCACGGCCAAAGCCGCGCGGGCTCTCGGGGCACAGGTCCACATTGTCCAAGCGGACGTGGCGGAGCCGGATGACATCGCCAAGACTTATCAGGCCTTCGACCAGCATTTCGAAACCCTCGACCTGCTCATCAACAACGCGGGCATCGTGGCCCCGGTCGGCACGCTGCAGGATATGGACCATGCCCGCCTGCGCCGGATGTTCGATGTGAACGTGATCGGCACCATGCTGATGGCGAAAGGCGCCCTGCCCCGCATGGGCGCGGGCAGCACCATCATCAACATGGGCAGCGCGGCGGCGCGCCTCGGCAGCGGCGGCAGCTTCATCGACTACGCTGCCTCCAAAGCCGCAATCGACACCTTCACCAAGGGCCTGAGCGACGAGGTCGCGCCACGCGGCATCCGCGTGCTTGCCATCCGCCCCGGCATCATCGTCACCGACATCCACGCCAAGGCCCACGCCGCTGAACGGGTGGAGCAGATCACCCCGTCGATCCCCCTGCGCCGCGCAGGCACCGCGGACGAGGTTGCGGCGCTGACCCTCTGGCTTGCAAGCGACGCGGCAGGTTATATCACCGGCACCTCGATCGACATCACCGGAGGGCGCTGATGCACTTTCTGCTAGGGATCATCGGCATCGCGATTGCCGCCTATGTCTGGGCCGGCCGCGCCCGGGCAGCCGCTGACATTGCCAACGACCTTGCGCAGCTGCCCGCAGAGGCGCGCGCGGCCGCGCGGCGCTGGAACTTCAAGCGGCGCACGGATGTGCACCCGGTCGAGGCAATCGAGGACCCGCGCCTCGCCATTGCGGGGCTGGCGGCGGGTTTTCTGGAGCTGGACGATCTGCCCACGCGTGAAGGGCGCGAAAGGATGGACGCGGCCCTGCGCGATCAATTGCGCCTGACGGAGGCCGAGGCCGAAGAACTTACAACACTCGGGGCCTGGTTCGTGCGCGAATGCGGCGGGCCGCAGCCAGCGATCTCGCGGCTTGCACGCAAGCTCTACCGTATGGACAAGGGCGCCAGCCTGCCCTCCCTAATGGCCATCCTGACCGGCATTGCCGAGGACACGCTGAGCCGCCGCCAGTCGGACGCGCTGGAGGACATCCGCCGCGCCTTCCACATCACATGAGCGTGCCTGCGCCTTACGCATGGTCCCGGTCGGGCCGCTCGCGCGGCGCGGCCATCACCGTCGGCGCCATCTGGGCGCTCCTTGCCGCCGCTTATATCTTCATGGATGCCTCGATCTGGGTGGTCTGGGTGATTGTCCTGTTTACCCTGCCCGCCCTCGCCGATCTGGTAACCGGGCGCACCTCGCGGATGCGGGTCAGCGCCGAAGGGGTCAGCTGGGCATCCGGTCGCCGCGAAGGGGCGCTTGGCTGGGACGAGATCGACCGCATCCGCCTCGACACGCGGCTCGATTTTTCCGTGCGCACGACGCTGATCCTGCCTTCGGGGCGCAAGCTGCGCCTGCCGATTGATACCACGCCCCCGGCTGAAGATTTCGAGGCCGCGCTACGCGCGCACGGGGCCGAGGTCCGGCGTCACCATTTCTCTCTTCTGGGCTGACCCTTCAGTCGGTTCAACTTGTGGTTAACCCTGCGTTAACGTATGCGACCACCCATGCGGGAAAAGGCATTGAAAACCCGTCCAAATTTCGCAAACCCGCCTCCGTTTGGCCTGATTGTCTGGGCAAACATTCCGGAGTTGATAACGAGTAACCCCGGTACCCTGCCCTGATGCCTTCGCTCCCCCAAATCCTGACCCGCCTCAAGACCCGCCTGACCCGTCAGGCACCGGCCCCGGTGGAAGACGAAGACGGAACGCTCGTCCCCTTTGACGAGATGTGTGCCCGCCGCCCCGCAAAGCCTAGCGCCGCGGGGGCGCCCCCCGCGCTCAGCATTGCCTGCCCCGACCCCACGGCCGAGGAACGCCGCCGCGACCGGCATCAGGCCCGCGGCCAGCGCCTCGCCCGGCAGGAAGACTGGAGGGCCCTAACGGCCCTGATGGCCGAAGCGGATGACGCGCGCCGTGCAACCCCGGGCGGGATGCCCGTTGCGGAACTCTTGGCCTTTGGCGCCCGCGCGGACGTGGTGCAGGCCGCCGAACACGCCCTGCTGACCGGCACGCCCGCCCCGGGCGCACCGCTGCTGGACGGCATTGCCCAGCTCGAAGAGGTCTTGGCCGCCCATCCGGATGATGCCATGATCGCCGCCATCGTCGCGCAGGCGCATCTGGATATCGGCTGGGCCTGGCGCGGCAGCGCGCGGCTCGCCGAGGTGCCCCGCCGCAACCGCGCCGCCTTTGACGCACACCTCGACCGCGCCGCGACCATCGTTGCCGCGCACCCGCACGCGGCCCAAACCTCGCCCTTTGTTGCCGCTGTCGCCTGCGCCACAGGTCACGGCGCGCACAGCGACCCCGATACCACCGCCGCAGCCTTTGAGCGCCTGATCTCGCTCGATCCCTCCAACGCGCGCACCTTCCGCGCGATGGGGCTTAGGCTCCTGCCACGCTGGGGAGGCCGCCTCGACGCGCTCGAGCTGCATGCCCGGCGCATGGCCGCCCGCACCCACGCCACCTGGGGTGCGGGCGGCTATACCTGGGTCATGCTGGACGCGATTGCCTGCGACGATGCCGCCTGCGCCGCTCTGGACGTGCCCTTTTTCACCGACGGGCTGCACGACATCCTGGAGCGTTTGCAGGACCAGCACGTGGTCAACCTGCTGGCCGCCTATTGCGCCAACACGATGGGCACGCAAGTTGACAGCTCGGACGAGGCGGCGCTGGTGCGGGCCCAGATCGCCGATTGCGCGGGCTGGATCGTGCGCGGGCGGTTGACCGAGCTGCACCCGATGATCTGGGCCCATGCCGCGCGCGGTTTCGACCAGGCCCTGCGCATTCGCTGCATGGACCGCTTTGCCGCCGCGGGCCTTGCGGATGCGCACCGCATCCTCGCGGACCTGTTCCGCCGCGAGATTGCCGCGGGTCAGCGGATCGTTTTCACCGAAACCGGCCCCGAGGCCTTGCCGACGTAGGGCGGGTACAAACCCACCACCCCGGCCCGAGGCCATCCCCGCGTAGGGTGGGGTTTCACCCCACCACCCGCCTAAAGCCGCCGCGCCGCCCCGGCCAAAAGCATCCGCGAATAAAGCCGATGCGGCCCGATCAGCGTGCGCACCACCGGACCGATGCTGACAACAGCAGAGCCAAAGCGCACCGCCCCCGGCGCCGCCATCAGCCAGCTGAGCGTGCGCCCGCTCCGGTCCCGAAGCAGAAGCTCATCCGCGCGCCGCGCCTCTACGTCCCATGCCGCAAAGCGCGCAGTCTGCCCTGCCGCCAACGCCGCCACATCCGCCGCGCCGCTCGGCATCCCTGCCACAGCCAGCAGAACCCGCTCCGCCCGCATCAAGGGCTGGCTATAGAACGCGGTGATAACAGCGCTGAGGTCCGCGCCGCTGCAAGGCACCTCGAACGCGTCCACATAGACATCCTCGGCCCGTGCAAGCGGGGTCAGCAAACTGCCGTCCGGCACCTCAATCTCCGTCACTGCCATGCCACACCCCCTTGCGAGCCCGCCTGCAAAACCATAACAGCAGTCTTATGTGACAGAAGGAAGGGCCCGATGCTCGATCTGACCTTTGAGATGCCGAAACCGAAAGTGATCGCGGGCGCGAAGCACGATTGGGAGCTTGTCATCGGCATGGAAGTGCACGCGCAGGTTGCTTCGAACGCGAAGCTTTTCTCGGGCGCCTCCACCACCTTCGGGGCAGAGCCGAACGCCAACGTCGCCTTTGTCGACGCCGCAATGCCGGGGATGCTGCCGGTCATCAACGAATTCTGCGTCGAGCAGGCGGTGCGCACGGGGCTGGGCCTGAAGGCAGCGATCAACCTGACCAGCGCGTTTGACCGCAAGAACTACTTCTACCCGGACCTGCCGCAGGGCTATCAGATCAGCCAGCTTTACGCGCCCATCGTCGGCGAGGGCGAGGTGCTCGTTGAGATGGGCCCCGATTCCGGCCAGCCCGGCACCGCGCGCGTGGTGCGGATTGAGCGCATCCACATGGAACAGGACGCCGGCAAGAGCATTCACGACATGGACCCGGCAATGTCCTTCGTGGACCTGAACCGCACCGGCGTCTGTCTGATGGAGATTGTCTCCCGCCCCGACATTCGCGGGCCGGAGGAGGCCGCCGCCTACATCGCGAAGCTGCGCCAGATCATGCGCTATCTCGGAACCTGCGATGGCAACATGCAAAACGGCAACCTGCGCGCGGATGTGAACGTGTCGATCTGCCGCCCAGGCCAGTATGAGAAGTATGCGGAGTCACAGGACTTTTCCCATCTCGGCACCCGCTGCGAGATCAAAAACATGAACTCCATGCGCTTTATCCAGCAGGCCATCGAGGTCGAGGCCCGCCGCCAGATCGCCATTGTCGAAGGGGGTGGTGAGGTGATGCAGGAAACGCGCCTGTTTGACCCGGACAAGCAGGAAACCCGCTCCATGCGCTCCAAGGAAGAGGCGCATGATTACCGTTATTTCCCCGACCCCGACCTGCTGCCGCTGGAGATTGAACAGGCCTGGGTCGATGACATCGCCGCCGCCCTGCCCGAGCTGCCCGATGCCAAGAAAGCGCGCTTTATCAGCGATTTCGGGCTGAGCGACTATGACGCCAGCGTGCTGACCGCCGAGGTTAGCGCGGCTGATTTCTTCGAAGAGGTCGCAGGCGCGGCCGGTGACGGGAAGATGGCCGCGAACTGGATCCTGAACGAGCTGTTTGGCCGCCTGAACAAAGAGGGCAAGGCCCTCGAGGACACGCCGCTTGGCGCGGAGGCGATTGCCCAGATCATCAAGCTGATCAAATCGGACGTAATTTCCGGCAAAATCGCCAAACAGGTCTTCGACACCGCCTACACCACGGGCCGGATGCCCGAAGAGATCGTGGAGACGGACGGCCTCAAGCAGGTCACCGACACCGGCGCGATCGAAGCCGCGCTTGATGAGATCATCGCCGCAAACCCCGCGCAGGTCGAAAAGGCGGCGGCCAACCCGAAGCTGGCGGGCTGGTTTGTGGGTCAGGTGATGAAGGCCACAGGCGGCAAGGCCAACCCCAAGGCGGTGAACGAGCTGGTGGCAGCGAAGCTGGGATTGTTGGGTGGGTGAAACCCACCTTCCCCGAGGACTTACCAACCGGTAAGACACCCTATCACGCCCCCCAAGCCTCCTTCAGCACGGGCAGAAAAACGTCGCTGACGGACTTCATCCGGTCTGCGCCCCACATCGTGCGCAGCGTGGGCTCGGACACAGCAAAGAACAGGATCGCGCCGATCAGCTGGTAGCTCGCGGCTGCGATGCGCGCGTCACTCAGGCCCAGTGCCGCCGGGTGCGCGGCGAGGATCGCGGTGACATCCTCAACAAAATCGTGCAGGGGCAAGGACTTGGCCCCCTCGATCCGGCCCGGGTTGTCTGCAAGCTCTCGCGCGATGATTCGTGCATCCTGCGGGTGCGTCATCAGCTGCATGTGCAGCGCGTCGATCAATACGCTCACCCGGTCCGCATCGCTCACCCCCGCGCCCCGCACCTCGTCCAGCATCCCGTTCAGCCGCGCCGCCACATCGCCGAGCACCGCGCCAAACAGCGCCTGTTTGGTCTTGAAGTGATAGAGCACCGATTGCTTCGTCAGCCCCAACTCCCGCGCCACATCCGACAGGGACACCCCATGCAAGCCGCGGCTTGCAAAGAGGTCTTTGGACACATCCACGAATTTTTGTGCGGGGTCTGACATCCGCGCAGCATACCAGAGATTGACAGACTTACCAGTCGTAAAGTACGACGCTTACCAATTGGTAAGTGAAGGGGACTACAATGGACCACGCACTGGAAATCGCCCTGATCGAAGAATTGCAGGGGCTCAGCGACAGCGGCCTTTTCTTTCTGGACGACAGCATGACACAAGTTGACGTAACCAATTACGGCCCCGCGCATTTCGCGCGAGAACAGGCGATGCTCGCGCGCACCGCCCGCCCGGTGGCGCTTAGCGGTGATCTGGCAAAGCCGGGGGACTTCATCACTCGCGATCTCGCGGGTCTGCCCGTCATCGTCACGCGCGGGATCGACGGCGCGGCCCATGTGCTGATCAACGCCTGCCGGCACAGAGGCGCCCGGCTTGTTACGCAGCCGCAAGGCTGCGCCACGCGGTTTACCTGCCCCTACCACGCCTGGACCTACAGCAATTCCGGTGACTTACGCGCCATTCCTCATGCGGCTTCCGGTTTCCCGGACCTCGATAAAGCGGCCAACGGCCTGCACCGCTTGCCCGTCTATGAGAGCGCGGGGCTGATCTGGTCTGCGGCACATGCGGATGTCGACGTCGAAGCCGCCGCAGCGCCGCTGCAACAGGATTTCATCTGGGCTGGCCTGCCGGATGCCGTAACAGTGCATTCCGAAGAGATCACCATCGCGGCAAACTGGAAGCTGCTGATCGAGGGCGGGCTGGAGGCTTACCATTTCAAGGTGGCGCATAAGAACACGATTGGACCGCATTTCATGGACAACCTGTCGAGCTACGCGCGGCTCGGACCGCACCTGCGCTCCGTTCTGCCGCGCACGACCTTGCCGCACCTCACTGAAACGGAACAGGACACCTGGACCCTGCGCGATCACGCCAACGTCCTTTACACCTGCATCCCGCTGGGCCAGTTCCTTGTCTTGCAGGACCACATCGCGTGGATCGACGCCGAACCGCTGGCCCATAACAGCACCCGCCTGCGGATGAACACGCTGGCCCCGAACGGCGCGGGCACGGCGGAGCATTGGGCGAAAAACCACGCGATCACCAAGACCACGCTGATGGAGGATTTCACCCTGAACGCGGCGCAGCAGGCCAGCATCGACAGCGGCGCGCAGACGCAGATGAGTTTTGGCCGGTACGAGGGCGCGCTGGCTGCCTTCAATGCGCAGGTCGCGGCGCTTCTGCGGTAAACCGGCGCCCTTCTTGCCTTTGCGGGGACGATCCTTCAAACACGCCGCATGACCCCGTTTCGCTCCCCGCTGCTGACCGTTCTGCCTGAATGGATCGACTATAACGGCCACCTCAACATGGCTTATTATTCCGTCCTGATGGACCAAACCGCCGATGAGGCCTACCCCGCGCTGGGCTTTGGGCCAGACTACCTCGAACGCACGGGCTGCACGACCTATGTGGCCGAATTTCACATCTGTTACGTGCGCGAGTTGCACGAGGGAGACCGGGTTTACGGGACCATCCAGCTGCTGGACCATGATGAAAAACGGTTTCACATGTACCAGGAGCTCTACCACGAAGATGGCTGGCTGGCCGCGACGGGGGAGGCGCTGACGCTGCACGTGGACCAGTCGGGGCCGCGCGTGGCGCCGATGCCCGCGGACATTCAGGCCAAGATCGCCGCGATGCACGCGGACCATGCCGGGCTGCCGTGGCCGGCGCGCGCCGGACGCAAGATCGGGATCGCCCGCAAGGCGCCGGTAGAGGCATAACGATATGATGCGCTATGAATACAAGGTCATCCCCGCCGCAACGCGCGGCCTGAAGGAAAAAGGCATCAAGGGCGCAGAGGCGCGTTTTGCCTTTGCCGTGCAGACCCAGATCAACGCTGAGGCGGCGGAGGGCTGGGAGTACCAGCGGGCAGAGATGCTGCCCTCGCAGGAGCGTGCCGGCCTGACCAGCACGACCACTGAATGGCGGCACCTCCTGGTGTTTCGGCGGGAGATTGCGCAGGAGGAGGCGCCAACGCTGCTGCCCCCGCCGGAGCAAGAGTCTTCCGAGCCGGAAGTACCCAAAAATTCAGTCGACTAAAGCGCGACCTTAAACATCCACATCAATTGCCAGCGCGTGGATTTCGCCAATCAGATCGGCGCCGATGGCTGCGTGTATCGCCCGGTGACGCGCGACGCGGGACTGCCCGGCAAACGCCTCCGCCCGGATCCGCAGGTTAAAATGACTTTCCCCACCTTCAGGCGCGCCGGCGTGGCCTGCATGGGCGGCGCTGTCGTCCACGACCTCCAACTCGCGCGGCGCAAACGCCTGTTTCAGCTTTTCAGCGATCCGGTCTGCTTTGCGCATGGGCCTGCTCCTTTTCCGGCTGCGGCGATTCCGCGGGCTTTTTTCACGTCAACCCCCTTCACCTATCTGACAGAGAGCCTAGACTTGAGCGCCTGAGTCGAAAAGGTGCAGACCATGACCAAGCCTGATCCGTTCGGATTCGATATGTCGGTGTCGTCGGCAAAAAAGAAGAACCCGCGTGGCCGCCGGGGCATGTCCGGCGCGTCGGAGACGTCGACGCGTATTTGCGACAAGGAGGGCTGCAACAAGCCCGGGCTCTACCGTGCGCCCAAGGCGCCGGATGTGTTGGATGACTTCTACTGGTTCTGCCAGGAGCATGTGCGGGAATATAACCTGCGCTGGAACTTTTTTGACGGCACAACCGAGGCGGAGATGAACGCGCAGGCCTCCAAGGACCGCGTCTGGGACCGCCCGACCAAGCCGCTGGGCGATCCCGAAGCGCGGGCCTGGGCGCGGCTGGGCATCGAAGACCCGCACCAGGTGCTGGGCAAGAACGCGACGCAGAACCCGGGCCGGGGCGGTGATGCCGCCGCGCGGCGCCTGCCGCCCACCGAAAAGCGCGCGGCAGAGATTCTTGAGGTCAAGGCGGACGCCACCAAGAAAGAGATCCGCAAAGCGTACAAAGCGCTGATCAAGGTGCTGCACCCGGACATGAACGGCGGCGACCGCAGCCAGGAAGAGCAGCTGCAAGAGGTCGTCTGGGCCTGGGATCAGCTGAAGGACAGCCGCAACTTTAAGGACTGACGCAACGTCGGCGCCGCGTGGTTAAGCCTTTGTTTGGCTCTGACGGTCACAAACGTGGCGGAGGAGAGCCAGCAGAGGACGCGCGCCGTGAAATGCCTTTTGGTCGAGGATGACCCGGTGCTCAGCCGGATGCTGTTTCGTGTGATGTGCCAGATGGGCCATGACGTTGCGGTGGCCGAAACGCTGTGCCGGGCGCGGCAGGCGCTGGATGGTCAGCCCTTTGATACGCTGCTGTGCGATTATGCGCTGCCTGACGGGACGGCTTTTGATCTGTGCGATGCTGCGTTTTGCCTTGATCCCGTGCCAAGGATCGTGGTGATGACCGGCAGCCTGACATTCCCCGCAAGCGCGGCGGTGGTGCAGGCGATGGGCGTCGCGCAGGTGCTGCCCAAACCCTTTGACCGCAGGGATCTGGCCGACGCTCTGGGGCCAGCGCACAGGGCCGCATAGGCCTTGCGCCAGATGCAGGATACCGCCCTGCCGAAACCGCGCCCTTCCCCTTGCCCTTGTCCGCGATATGTTGCACCACCGATTGCGGTGCGCGGTGCCGCGCACAGATCAGTCGCGCGGCGCGCGCACGGTGAAGAAGCAGGAGAGCAGAATGGCGGATGGCGGCATGGACCTGAACGCAAAACCGGATCAGGACATCTCGGTCCGCGAAGTCTTCGGGATCGACACGGATATGAAGGTCCGCGGCTTTGCCGAGGCCAGCGACCGCGTGCCCGAGCTTGACGCGACCTACAAGTTCGATCCGGACACGACGCTCGCCATTCTTGCGGGCTTCAGCCACAACCGCCGCGTCATGATCCAAGGCTATCACGGCACGGGCAAGTCGACCCATATCGAACAGGTCGCCGCCCGCCTGAACTGGCCCGCGGTCCGCGTGAACCTCGACAGCCACATCAGCCGGATCGACCTGATCGGCAAGGACGCGATCAAGCTGAAGGACGGCAAGCAGGTCACCGATTTCCAGGAGGGTATCCTGCCCTGGGCCCTGCGCAACCCGACCGCCATCGTCTTTGACGAATATGACGCGGGCCGCGCGGACGTGATGTTCGTGATCCAGCGGGTGCTTGAGGTGGATGGCAAGCTGACGCTGCTGGACCAGAACCAGGTGATCAACCCGCACCCCTACTTTCGCATCTTTGCAACGGCGAACACGGTGGGCCTTGGCGACACAACAGGCCTTTACCACGGCACGCAGCAGATCAACCAGGGCCAGATGGACCGCTGGAGCCTTGTCGCGACGCTCAACTACCTGAGCATCGACGCGGAGACGGCGATCGTGCTGGCCAAGAACCCGCATTACAACACGGAAAGTGGCCGCAAGACGATCAAGCAGATGGTGACGGTGGCCGACCTGACCCGCACGGCGTTTATGAACGGCGATCTGAGCACCGTGATGTCGCCCCGCACAGTCATCGCCTGGGCCCAGAACGCGGAGATTTTCCGCAATGTCGGCTACGCCTTTCGCCTGAGCTTTTTGAACAAATGCGACGAGCTGGAGCGTCAGACGGTGGCGGAATTCTACCAGCGCCTGTTCGACGAGGAACTGCCCGAAAGCGCGGCCAGCACGAGCTTGGGGTGATCATGCGGGGCGAGCGCGCTGCAGTGGGGTGGGGGGCCGCCTGCGCCGATGTGCTAGGGTACTGACATGAAGCAATCCAACGACAACCCCGCGGATCCGTTCAAGAAGGCGCTGGCTGAGGCCACCAAAGTCATGGCGGACGATCCGGAGCTGAATGTCAGCTACTCGGTCGACCCCTCGGGCGTCTCTGGCGACAACATGCGCCTGCCGCAGGTCAGCCGCCGCATGACGCGCGACGAGGTGCTGCTCGCGCGCGGTACGGCGGACGCGCTGGCGCTGCACCGGCGCTATCACAACGGGGAAACCCATAGCCGCTACGTGCCGCAGGGCGAGATAGCGCGGGATCTGTACGAGGCGATGGAGACCGCGCGCTGCGAGGCGATGGGCGCGCGTGATATGCCGGGCACGGCCGGGAACATCGACGCCAAGATTGCCAACGAGACGATGCGCAAGGGCTATGACCAAGCCAAGCAAGCCAGCGATGTGCCGCTGGCACAAGCCGCGGGCTACCTCGTCCGGCATTTAGCTACGGGGCGCGACCTGCCCGCCGGGGCGGCCAACGCGATGGAGCTGTGGCGCGGGTTTATCGAAGATCAGGCGGGCGTTGCCTTTGACGATCTAGATGCCTGCCTGAACGATCAGGCCGCCTTTGCCAAATTCGCGCGGCAGGTCATCAAGGATCTGGGCTATGGCGATCAGCTGGGCGACGACCCCGACCAGCTGGATGAGGATGACGACGAGGGCGGCGAGGAAACCGGCGAGGAGCAGCAGGACCCCGACAGCACCGGCAACGATGAGCAAGACGAGGAAGAGGCGGACGCCTCCCCCGAATCGAGCCAGGAAGAGCAGCAAGACGCCGCCCAGGCCCAGGTCTCGATGGATGACATGGCCGACGAGGAGATGGGCGAAGAGACAGAGATGCCGGAAGGGGAGGCCCCGCTTGAGCCCCCTGCCCCGCAACCGGTGTCCGAGGCCGACCCCGACTACCAGGTCTACCTCGATGCGTTTGACGAGGAGATCGCGGCAGAGGATCTGGCCGAGCCAATAGAGCTGGAGCGCCTGCGCGCCTATCTCGACCAGCAGCTGGAGCCTTTGAAAGGCGCGGTGAGCCGGCTGGCCAACAAGCTGCAGCGCCGCCTGCAAGCGCAGCAGAACCGCAGCTGGGAGTTCGACCGCGAGGAAGGCATGCTGGACGCGGGCCGCCTTGCCCGCGTGGTGGCCAACCCCACGACCCCGCTGTCGTTCAAGGTGGAGAAGGACACGGAATTTCGCGACACCTGCGTGACGCTGCTTTTGGACAATTCCGGCTCCATGCGGGGTCGCCCAATTTCGATCGCGGCGATCTGCGCGGACGTTCTGGCCCGCACGCTGGAGCGGTGCAACGTGAAGGTCGAGATCCTTGGCTTTACCACCCGCGCGTGGAAAGGCGGGCAAGCGCGCGAAGGCTGGCTGAACGAAGGGCGCCCGCAGCAGCCTGGCCGTTTGAACGATCTGCGCCACATCATCTACAAAAGCGCCGATGCCCCGTGGCGGCGGACGCGGCCCAATCTGGGGCTGATGATGAAAGAGGGGCTCTTGAAGGAAAACATCGACGGTGAGGCGCTGGAATGGGCGCACCGGCGCATGACTGCGCGGCCCGAGGCGCGCAAGATCCTGATGGTGATCTCGGACGGGGCGCCGGTGGATGACAGCACGCTGTCGGTGAACCCGGCGAACTACCTTGAAAAGCACCTGCGCGACGTGATCGCGATGGTCGAGCGCAAGAAGCAGGTGGAGCTTCTGGCCATCGGCATCGGCCATGACGTGACGCGCTACTATGACCGGGCGGTGACGATCACGGATGTGGACCAGTTGGCCGGCGCGATGACCGAACAGCTCGCGGCACTTTTTGACGCCGATCCGCGCGCACGGGCCCGGGTGATGGGGATAAAACGGGCGAGCTGACGCGGGCGCGGATTTTTGAAAAATCCGGCGAGGGGCCAGCCCCTCGCGCTCCCCGGCATATTTTTTGCCAGAAGAAGGAATGCGGTATGTTTCAGTCATTCGAGGTGACCGCACGGCCCGAGCAGGGGCCGCCCCGACTGGCTGCGCTGCGCGGGGTGATGGCGGCTGAGGGGCTGGACGGGTTCCTTGTCCCGCGGGCGGATGCGCATCAGGGCGAGTATGTCTCGGCCCGGGATGAGCGGCTGGCGTGGCTGACAGGATTTACCGGCTCCGCCGGGTTTTGTGCGGTGCTGCGCGGTGTGGCGGGCGTGTTCATTGACGGGCGCTATCGCACGCAGGTGAAAGCACAGGTTGCGGAGGAATTTACCCCAGTGCCATGGCCGGAGGTGGGCCTTGCCGATTGGCTTCAGGAGCAGCTTTCGCAAGGCGGCGTGGTTGGCTTTGATCCGTGGCTGCACACGGCGGGCCAGATCGAGGCGCTGCGCGGGGCCCTGGACGGCTCCGGCGTTGAAATGCGGGCAGTGGGGAACCTCGTGGATCAGGTCTGGCCCGATCAGCCGGGGCCTGCGGCAGAGCCCGCCTTTGCCCATCCCATTGAGTATGCAGGGGAAAGCCACGAAGATAAACGCGCGCGGTTGGCAAAAGGGCTGAAAGGCCCCGCTGTCATCACCCTGCCGGATTCGCTCTGCTGGCTTTTGAACATCCGCGGGGCGGACATCCCGCGCAACCCGGTTGTGCAGGGCTTTGCGATCCTGCACCCCGATGCCTCGGTCGATCTGTTCATGGACGCGGGCAAGCTAGAGGGGCTTTCGGAGCATCTTGGCCCCGATGTGCGCATCCATGCCCCGGAGGCCCTGCTAGGTGCCGTTGCCGCGCTGGAAGGGCCGGTGCTTATGGACAAAACCTCGGTCCCCTTCGTCGTGGCGGAGGCGGCACAGGCCCCCGTCTGGGGCGACGAGCCTTGCGCCATCCCCAAGGCCTGCAAAAACGCAGCCGAGATCGCGGGCAGCGCCGCGGCGCACCTGCGCGATGCGGCGGCCGTGGTAGAAACCCTCGCTTGGCTTGATGCGCAGGCCCCCGGCACCGTGACGGAAACACAGGTCGTCAGCCGGCTTGAGGCGCACCGGCGCGCGGATAACGCGCTGCGGGATATCAGTTTCGAGACGATCTCCGGCACGGGTCCAAATGGCGCGATCATGCATTACCGGGTGACGGAGGAGACGGATTCGACGCTCGAAGACGGGCATCTTCTGGTCCTCGATTCCGGGGGGCAGTACCTTGACGGGACCACCGACATCACCCGGACGATTGCCATTGGCGCGCCGCAGCCCGAAGCAAAGGCCGCCTTCACCCGCGTTTTGGCGGGCATGATCGCGATGTCGCGCCTGCGCTGGCCCAAGGGTCTTGCGGGGCGCGATATCGAGGCGATCGGGCGCGCGCCGCTTTGGTATGCGCATCAGGATTTTGACCACGGGCTGGGCCACGGGGTTGGCGCCTATCTGAGCGTGCATGAGGGGCCGCAACGGCTTTCACGCACCTCCACCGTGCCGCTTCAGCCGGGGATGATCCTGTCGAACGAGCCCGGCTATTACCGCGAGGGGGCTTTTGGCATCCGGATCGAGAACCTGATCGTGGTGGAGCCTGCAGAGGCCCCGCCGGGGGGCGACGCGCACCGCGATATGCTGTGCTGGCGCACGCTGACCTTCGTGCCCATCGACCGGCGCTTGATCGACCCTGCCTTGCTGGATGCGGATGCGCGAAATTGGCTCAATGCCTATCACGCCGAAGTGCTGGCAAAGATCCGCCCCCGGGTGTCAGAGCCCGCGCAGCGTTGGCTGGACACGGCCTGCGCCCCGCTCTAGGCAGGCTGTCACGATCCTGTTACGCCTGTCCCTCATCGACAACAGAACCATAAGGGGGCAGACATGACCAATCACATTACCATCCGGACCGCTCCGGGCACCTGGACCGTGCGCGCAGGCGGCGCAGTGATTGCCGAAAGCGCAGCGGCACTTGAGCTGAGCGAGGGCGACTACCCGAGCGTCATTTACTTCCCGCGCGCCGATATCGCGATGGCCTTTCTGGACGCCACCGACCACAGCACCCACTGCCCGCATAAGGGGGACGCCTCCTATTTCTCCGTCGTGACGAAGTCCACGACGCTGGAGAATGCGGCGTGGAGCTATGAAAACCCAAAGGAAGATGTCGCGCGGATCAAGGATCACGTGGCGTTTTACCCGTCCGATACGGTGACGGTTGAGGCGATCTGAGCCGTGCCGATCACCCGGTTTCCCGGCACCGTGCCCGGTCGCTGCGAAGCGGTGGTGTCGGACGGGCTGGTCTATGCGGTGGTCAATGCGCCGCAGCCCGGCGGCACGATCGAAGCGCAGACGGCGGGCGCCCTGGCCGAGCTGGAACGCGTTCTGAGCGCGGCAGGCAGTGGGCGCGCAGGCCTGCTGCAAGTGACAGTCTACCTCGCCGATATTCATCTCAAGCCGCGTATGGATACGGTCTGGACCCCGTGGATCGGGGCGGCGGCGCATTGGCCGCAGCAGGCCTGCCTTGGGGTGGGGCTGGACGATGGATACCTGATCGAGATTGTGGCCACCGCAAAGGTGCTGGACGGCTAGGAATGCTCTTCGGCTGCTGTGGCCGCGAGCGCGCGGTTGTAAGCCTTCAGCGCATCAACGTGGAAGAGCGCGCCTTGCAACTCGGGCGCGGCGTTCTCTCCGGTCAGCGTCACGACCGGTATGAATATGAAGGGGATCGCGGCGCGGTCGAAGGCGGGCATGGCGGTCTCAAGCGTGGCGTTGGCGTCCACGTAGATGCCCTCGCCGATCATGTCCCAGCAGGCGGCCTCGTTCGCCGCGGCGGCATGATCCGGCCCGCGCATCACCTGGCCCACGCGGAACATAGCCAGCAAGTAGGCCTGCGGGCCCGCGGCAAGGTGGATGCCGCGTCGTTCCAACTGGGTGAGGAAGAACGAGCGGTCCACAAGGTTTGAACTGACCGCGGTGGAAAGCGACACCGCGACCATCACCGCCATCGCTGTTTGCCAGTCGCCCGTCAGCTCGAACACGATCAGCGTGGTGGAGATGGGCGCGCCCAGCACCGCGGCGGCAACCGCGCCCATACCGGCGAGGGCATAGAGCGTGACAGAGCCCGACACGTCCGGGAACAGCCCCGTCGCCACAAGCCCGAAGGCAAGGCCAAAGAGCCCACCGACCATCAGCGAGGGGGAGAAAACGCCCCCGCCCATGCGCCCCGCCATCGTGATCGCAACCGCGGCGACCTTGATCACACAAAAGACAACCGCCTCGTGCAGCAGGAGCGATCCGGTCAGCGCGCGCGACGTGGTTTCGTACCCAACCCCGATGATATGCGGGTAGAAAATCGCGATCCCGCCCAACATCGCGCCTGCCATCGCCGGGCGCAGCCAGCGGGGCAACCCGGTGCGCTGTTGCAGCGCGGTGCCAAGGTCATCGGTCCAGAAAATCGCCCGCATCAGCACCACCGCAATAAGGCCGCTCATCAAGCCGAGGATCAGAAAGGCGGGCAGTTCCTGGTAGAAGTCGAGCTGGTTGGCGGTCGGCAAAGCAAACTCGGTCACGTCGCCGAACTCCAGCCGGTTGATCACCGTGCCCGCCACCGAAGCGATGACGATGGGCGCAAAGGCGTGCACGGCGAAATGGCGCAAGACCACCTCAAGCGCAAAGAGCGCGCCCGCGATAGGCGCGTTGAAACTGGCAGAAACAGCAGCGGCCACGGCGCAGCCCAGCAGGTCGCGCCCAGTGATGCCATCCGCAGCGATCCAGCGGTTCACTTTGGTGGAAATCACGGCGGCGAGGTGCACAACCGGCCCCTCCCGCCCGGTGGAGCCGCCCGTGCCCAGCGTGATCATCGAGGCCAGCGCGGAGGCAAGGCCCGCCCGCGTCTCCACCTGCCCCTCGCGCAGGGCGGCGCCCTCGATCACGTCGGCAACCGACCGCGCGCGCCCGTCGCGGGTAAACAGGTGCAGGATGAGGCCAGTCACCAGCCCGCCGCCAATAGGGATGATCAGGATCAGGTACCACGGCAGGCTTTCGGCAAAGGTGTGGATGTATTGCGGCTGATCCGTGCCATACAGCAAGCTTTGCAGCGCATTCACACCCTTGCGGAAGAACAGCGCCGCGAACCCGGCGGCGATGCCGATGGCCAGCGCGATGAACCAGAACTGGATCGCGGATGGGCCGCGATGGCGCAGCACGTACCAGCCGTCCTTGCAGGCGGTGACAACGGTTTCAAGCTGGGCGCCTATGGTGGAACGGGTCTGTGGCATCGGGCCGTGAAGTTACGCGGGTCTGCCATAGGGTTACGCCGCTTTTTGCACGCTGGAAAGGGGCGCGGGGTGCGGTCAATCGGAGCGGCGCGCGGGCTGAAAGGGGTGGAGGGGGCGCTGCCCCCTTACGGCAGCTTTGCAAGGCAAAGCGCCTGACGGGCGGGGCAGCCTTACGGCCCCCCGGGATTTTTTGGAACAGAGAAGGGCTTAGCCTGCAAGCAGGGCGCGGGCGGCCTCGCGGGCGGCATCGGTGATCGTGTCGCCCGACAGCATCCGCGCCAGCTCATCCACCCGGTCGGGCGCAGCAAGCGGGACAACCGTGGAGGTGGTCATGCCATCCGCGACATGCTTTTCGACGCGCATATGGCTGCCGCCAAGGGCCGCGACCTGCGGGCTATGGGTAACGACCAGCACCTGCCCCTCGGCGGCGAGCGCCTTGAGCCGCCGCCCCACCGCATCGGCGGTTGCGCCGCCGACGCCGCGGTCAATCTCGTCGAAGATCATCGTCAGCCCCGCTTGCCCCTGCGCAAGGCAGACCTTCAGGGCGAGCAGAAAGCGGCTGAGCTCCCCGCCAGAGGCGATCTTGCCCAGCGGGCCGGCGGGCGCGCCGGGATTGGTGGCGACGGTGAAGGCCACGGCGTCCGTGCCCTCGGGTCCGGGGGTGTCGCTGGTGATCTGGGTGGCGAAGGTTGCGCGCTCCATCTTCAGCGGGGCCAGCTCTGCACGCATCGCCGCATCAAGCCGCCCCGCCGCCTCGGACCGCACGGCGCGCAGATCAGCGGCAGCAGCGTCATAGGCGGCCTCCGCTCCCGCCACTTCTGCCTTCAAGCGGGCAAGGTCCGCATCCCCCGCCTCCAGCGCGTCCAGCTTGGTGCGCAGCGTTTCAGCGAGCGTCGCCAGCTCATCCGGCAGCACCTCGTGCTTGCGCGCCAGCGCGCGCAGGGCAAAGAGGCGCTCTTCGGTCTCTTCCAGCTCATGGGGGTTGAAGGACAGCCCATCGATGGCCGAGACCACGCCCTGCTGCGCCTCGTCCAGTTCGGCCAGCGCACGGCTGAGCGCGGCAAGCGGCGCGTCCAGCGTGCCTTCGGCCTTGTCGGCCGCCCCTTCGAGCCAGCGCATCGCGTTGCCCATTGCCCCTTCGGCCCCGTCATAGCCCAGCGCGTCATAGGCTTTGACCACATCCGAGCGGATCTTTTCCGCCGCTTGCATCAGGCGGCGGGCGGTATCCAGCGCCCCTTCCTCCCCCGGCTCGGGCGCGAGCGCCTCAAGCTCTTCGGCGGCGTGGCGCAGGAACTCTTCTTCGGAGCGGATCGCTGCCATGCGCGCCTCGGCCTCGGCCAAAGCGCGCCGCGCCTCCTGCACCTTACGCCATGCGCCCCGCACCGCGGCAAGCTGCGGCGCGGCGCCGGCATAGGCGTCGAGGATGTCGCGATGGCCCCGCGGGTTCAGCAGGCCCCGGTCGTCATGCTGCCCATGCAGCTCGACCAGCACGTTCGACAGCGCACGCAGCGCCTCGCCGCTCGCCCGCCGGTCATTGATCCACGCGGTCTTGCGGCCCTCGGCGGTGTTTACCCGGCGCAGGATCAGCTCCTCGCCCCCGGGCAGGCCCGCCTCCGCCAGCACCGCATGGGCCGGATGGCCGGGCGGCAGATCGAACCACGCCGTCACCTCGCCCTGCGCTGCGCCCTGCCGGACCAGATCGGCGCGCCCGCGCCAGCCCAGCACAAAGCCCAGCGCATCGAGCAAGATCGACTTGCCCGCGCCGGTCTCGCCGGTCAGCACGTTGAGCCCGGGCTGGAACGACAGCTCCAGCCGGTCAATGATCAAAATATCGGAGATGTCGAGCCCGCGCAGCACCGCGTCACACCTGTTCCTGGGACGTGATCAGAGCCAACGGCCCCGGATCATCTGGCGGTAGATCGAGCTGAGCCAATTGGTGCCGATCACCCGCGGCTCCAGCCCCTGCCCCGTCAGCAGCTTGAAGCTGTCCTCGTACCAATCCGAGCTTTGGTAGTTGTAGCCAAGGATCGCGCCCGCGGTCTGCGCCTCGTCCGTCAGGCCAAGCGACAGGTACGCCTCCACCAGCCGGTGCAGCGCTTCGGCGGTGTGGGAGGTCGTCTGGAAATCCTCCACCACCACACGAAAGCGGTTGATAGAGGCGGCGTAGTTCTTGCGCTTCAGATAGTAGCGCCCGATCTCCATCTCTTTGCCCGCAAGATGGTCAAAGGCGAGGTCGAATTTGAGCACAGAGGATTTGGCATATTCGCTGTCCGGGTAGCGCTCGATCACGTCGCGCAGGCTTTGCAGCGCCTGAAATGTGAGGCCCTGATCGCGCCCCACCTCGTCAATCTGGTCGTAATAGCTGAGCGCAAGCAGGTACTGCGCATAGGCCGCGTCGTCATCGTCGGGGTAGAAGTCGATGAAACGCTGCGCGGCGGAGCGGGAATTGGGATAGTCCTGGTCCCGGTGATGGGCAAAGGCCTGCATGATCAGCGCGCGCTTGGCCCATTCAGAGTAGGGATAAAGCCGCTCGATCTCACCGAAATAGAACGCAGCCTCTTCGGGGCGGCGGCGCTCCAGCTCGAACTCGCCACGCTCAAAGATTTGCTGGGCGGTGAAGGTTTCGAGCGGTACGTCTTCGCGGTTGAAAATGCTGCCCTGCTGTGGCCGGTCGGGCCCGCCGCACGCACAAAGCGCGGCGACAAGAACGAGAGCACCCAGCGCTCGACCTTTCAACACTCGCATTGCTGCTACCCCCAAGCTAGCCGCGCCCTTTGCAGAGCCGTCATTGCCGTGTTCTTAACACATGTACAAGGGCAGAGAAAATGCCGTTTTGGCGGCATCGGCGGGCTTAGGCAACGGCCGGAATTTCGTCCCAGACAAGGCCGTAGCCCGGCAGGCGCGACGCCTGCGCCTCGGTGCAGACGACCATGCGCAGGGCGCCCGGCGTGGCGAAGGCGGTGCGCAAAAGCGTGTTCGTCAGGCTGTGGCCCGCGCGCACGCCGGTGTACTGGCCAATGATCGGCGCACCGGCAAGGGCAAGATCCCCCAGCGCATCCAGCATCTTGTGGCGCACCGGCTCATCGCGGCGGCGCAGCCCGCCGGGGCTCAGCACGCGGCCCGCGCCAAAGACGACCGCATTGACCCCGGGCGCACCGCCCAAGGCAAGGCCGTTTGCCTGCATCGCCTCCACGTCCTTGTCCATGCAGAAGGTGCGGCTGTCGCACAGTTCGCGCGCGAAAGAGCCGTTGGCCATGTTCAGCGACAGGCGCTGGCGTCCGATGGCGGCCTCGTCAAAGTCGATCTCGAAATCGATGCGCATTTCATCCGCGGGGGCCAGCGTTGCGGCGGCATCCCCGTCGCGCACTGTCACGTCGCGGCACACCTCAAAGGCCCGCACCGGCGCCGTTAGGCGGCGCAGGCCGCGCTGCATGATCCCGCGCACGAAGGGCACGGCGGAGCCGTCAAGGACCGGCACCTCGGGCCCGTCCACCTCAACCAGTGCATTGTGCACGCCGCAGCCCGCAAGGGCGGCCATCACATGCTCGACCGTTGATACGGAGACGCCCGCAGCATTTTCCAGCCGGGTACACAGGGGCGAGCGGTTGACCGCGTCCCAGCGCGCCGGGATCAGCGTGTCGGGCGCGTCGATGTCGGTGCGGGTGAACCAGATGCCATGCTCGGCAGACGCGGGCCGCAAGGTCAGCGTCGCAGGCTGACCGGAGTGAAGCCCGATCCCGCGGAAACTGATCTGCGATTTAAGCGTCGTCTGCACGGTGGTGCCCCTAGTGTCTTATCCCCAACCCAGAGCTATTGCGTGGCGTGTTGCGGCACAACTAACTCTTTGTAACGGACTGAAACATGACCGGGGCGGGTCGGCGACAATGCGCCTTTTTCCCGCTAGGTCCCTGTTCTAAAACGAAAACGGGCCGCGTGATGCGGCCCGCCTGTGGTGGATTTGTGTGGGCTTAGTTCGCCTGGCGGCGCAGGAAGGCAGGGATTTCGATCCGCTCCGCATCCGGGTTGTCCGCAGGCTTTGGCGCCGGGGCCGCCGCGCTTTGCGGTGCGGCGGCGGGCGTCTGCACGGGCGGCTGCGCGCGGGGGGCAGGCTGCGGCTGTCCGCCTTCGCCCTGCCCGGTCATGCGGCCGATCAGCGAGTTGATGCCAAAGCGTGGCTTGTCCGCAGCGGACGCTGCGGAGGCGGCCTGCTGCTGCGGTGCCGGGCTCGCCTTTTGCGCCGCGGCGCGCAGGCGGTCAAGCGCTTCGGGCGACGGGGTGCCGGGCGCGGGTGCGCGCGGGGCGACAAACGCCTCCGCGGCCGGCAGGTCCGGTTCCGGCTGCGGCTCGAACGCGGCGACCTGCGGCTCGTAGGCGGGCGCTTCGGGCGCGGGCTGGTAGGCCGGGGGCGGCAGATCGTCATCCGCCTCGGCGCCAAAGATGTCCTCGGCCTGATCCTGCGCGGCAACCTGCTCTACATCCAGCCCTTCAAAAAGCGACGGCGCTTCGGCGGCAGCGGCCAAGGGGGCCGATGCGGGCTCCGGCATCGGCACCGGTTCCGGCGCGGGGGCAGGTGCCGGCGCGGCCTGCGGCGCGAGCGGTGCGGACATGGACCGGCGCGGGACCGGGATTTCGGTGTTCACGTCCGAAGCATCGATGCCCGTCGCGACCACGCTGACGCGCATCATGCCCTGCATGTCCGTGTCCAGCGTCGAGCCGACGATGATATTCGCCTCCGGGTCCACTTCCTCGCGAATGCGGTTGGCCGCCTCGTCCAGCTCGAACAGGGTCAGATCGTGGCTGCCGGTGATGTTGATCAGCACGCCCTTCGCGCCCCTGAGCGAAATTTCATCCAAGAGCGGGTTGGCAATCGCCGCCTCGGCGGCAGAGATGGCGCGGTCTTCGCCATCGGCCTCGCCGGTCCCCATCATCGCCTTGCCCATCTCGTCCATCACGGCGCGCACATCCGCAAAGTCGAGGTTGATCAGGCCCGGGCGCACCATCAGGTCGGTCACACCTTTGACGCCCTGATAAAGCACGTCGTCGGCCATCGAGAACGCCTCCGTAAAGGTCGTCTTTTCGTTCGCGAGGCGGAAGAGGTTCTGGTTCGGGATGATGATCAGCGTGTCCACAACCTTTTGCAGGGCTTCAACGCCCGCCTCGGCCTGCCGCATCCGCTTGGCGCCTTCAAACTGGAAGGGTTTGGTCACAACGCCCACGGTCAGCACGCCCAGCTCGCGGGCGGCCTGCGCGATGATCGGCGCAGCCCCGGTGCCGGTGCCCCCGCCCATACCCGCGGTGATAAAGCACATATGCGCCCCGGCGAGGTGATCGACGATCTGCTCGATGCTTTCTTCGGCGGCGGCGGCCCCCACGGTGGCGCGCGCCCCGGCGCCCAGCCCTTCGGTCACTTTGATGCCCAGCTGCACGCGGTTGCCCGCGGTTGATTGTTGCAGGGCTTGCGCGTCGGTGTTGGCCACCACAAAGTCAACGCCGTCCAGCGCCTTGTCGATCATGTTGTCGACCGCGTTGCCGCCCGCGCCGCCAACACCAAATACGGTGATCCGGGGCTTGAGGTCATCCTGACCGGGCATCGAAAGGTTCAGTGTCATGTCGGGTCCGCCTGTGCCTGAGTCCGCCCTCGCGGGGTCATTCTTATAACTATGCGGAGCAATATTACGGCTTTGGCCCCGCTGCGTCACCCCAATTCTGCAACTTGACCACAAAATAAAGAGATTTTCTTGTGGATATCTGCGAGATTTCGCCGACCGCGCCAGATATTGCGATTAATTCACAAATAGACACAACACGTCAACGGGCCACGCAACCAAGGTTCGCGGCACTCACTTCACATTTCGGCAACCTGCTCGGGTGTGCCTTTGGTCTGCCTCGCGCGTCGTTGCACGCCGGGGCGTCTTGCGCGCCCTGTGGAAAAGGTGGGGGATAACACCCCGCCGTGCAAGCTTTTTCTGGCTCAACTCAGCGGCGTTTCAGGGCATCCCAGATCGCGGTCTTCAAACTCCGCCACTTGCACCTCGCCCCGGTTCAACTCGGCGTGCAGCACCAGCAGCTGCCCGTCCATCGCAAACGGATACCAGCAGACCGGCTGCGTGTGCCCCAGATCGCGGTAAAGAAAGCAAACCTGCCCGTCCGGCGCGGTGATCTCGCCGTAGACACATTTGTTTTCCTGCCCGCGCCAGACGCTGAGCGTCGGCGACAGGAACTGTTCAACCCCGACAAGCACACCTGACGCGCGCGAATAAAAGGACACCGTCTTGCCCACGACCTGAGACAGGAACGCCTCCGGCGTGATCCGCTCCTGCGCCGCGGCGGGCGCGGCCATCAACAGGCCAAGGAGGGCAAGCAGCCTTACCAATTGTCGCGGAACCAGCGCACGGCGCGGCGCAAAGACCGCGACGGGTAGCTGTCCATCGGCAGGGCGAAATCCCACCACTCGTCTTGCGGGTGCGCCGCAAAAAGCGCAAGCCCCACCGCCGCGCTGAACGACGGCCCGGTCGCCGCTTGCGGCAGCCCGTGCACGCGCAGCGGACGGCCAAGGCGCACCTGCTGGCCCAGTATTTTCGACGCCAGCCCGTCAAGGCCGGGGATCTGGCTGCCGCCGCCCGTGAGCACGATCTGCTGGCTGGGCAGATGATCAAAGCCCGCCGCATCCAGCCGCGCGCGCACTTCTTCGAGGATCTCTTCGACCCGCGGCTTCATGATACCAATCAACTCTGCCCGCGACGCGGTGCGGCGGTCATGTTCATAGTCGCCGGTCTCCCGGTCGATCTCGATCATCTCGCGGTCGTCCATGCCAGTGGCGTGCACCCCGCCATAGAAGGTCTTGATCCGTTCGGCATTGGCCATCGGCACCTGCAGGCCCATCGAGATGTCAGAGGTCACGTGATCCCCGCCCATCCGCACCGCGTCGGCATAGATCATATGCTTTTTGATAAAGATCGAAATGCCGGTCGATCCACCGCCCATGTCGATGCACGCCGCACCCAGCTCCTGCTCATCCTCCACGAGCGCCGAAATCCCTGCGGCATAGGCCGACGAAGCAATCCCCGCCAGTTCCAGATCGCAGCGCTTCACGCAATGGGCCAGGTGCTGCACCGCCGCGCCGTCCACGGTCAGCATATGCATGTCCACGCTGAGTTCATTGCCCAGCTGGCCACGCGGGTCCGACAGGCCCGAGCGGTGATCAAGCGCAAAGTTCACCGGCTGCGCGTGCATCACTTCGCGGTCCGCGCCATAGTCCGGCACGTCGCAGCGGGCCAGAACCCGTGCGACATCATCCTCCGTCACGACCTGACCGTCGAGCTCCAGCTGCGCGTCCAGGCCATAGCTGCGCGGCTCGGCCCCCGAGAAGCACGCGATCACGTGATCCACCCGGATCCCCGCCATCTTCTGCGCCGCCTGCAACGCGGTGCGAATGGCGCGCTCCGTCTCGCCCATCGCGGCAATCTCGCCAAAGCGGACCCCGCGCGAGCGGGTCGTGGCAGCGCCGATTACCCGAAAACCGGACTGGCCCGCGAGGCTGCCAATCTCGCCCTCCTCACCCAGTTTGGAGGTGCCGTCAAAGCGTAGCACAAGGCAGGCGATCTTGGAGCTGCCCACATCGAGGATCGCCACCACCCCGCGCTGCATCGCGAGCTTGCGCATGTGCCGCATGGCCCGTTGGCTGTCGTAAAGGTCCGTCATTGCCCGCCTCGTTCCAACATTTTTATCCGGCGCCATTCTTCGGTCGCCGCTGGGTTCATCTGCACGGTGGGCCGCGCCGCAAGGCGCATGTCCACACGCGCCACGTCCCGGCTCAGCACATCATCTGCGGCCTCCAGCGCGATAACCCGCTCCAGCGCCTGAAGCGCGCCCACCTCGGGCAGCAGGATGCGCTGGTCCCGGTCCAGAACCACGTCCCAGCGCCGCGCGCCCATGCGCACCAGGCCGCGCAGCCGGTTGCCCAGCGGCGCCGCGGCCACTGTCAGCGTCAGCCCTTCGATCACGGCCGCATCCGCCCCCGCGCCCGCAATAAGGGGCAAATCGGGCCGCAAGCTGCGGCGGGGCAGCTGCGCAACAAAGGCGCCGGTCTCATCGACCAGCGACAGCCCTTCGGCGGTGCGCCAGATCGCCACCGGCACGCGCGGCGTGATGTCGATCTGCAGCACACCGCCCGGACGCACCCGTATGGTCGCGTCCTTCACCGGAGGCAGTTCGAGCACCGTCGCGCGCAAGGCAGGCAGGTCCAGATCGAAAGAGCTGGTGGGGAAATCGAGCGGCAGAACCTCGCGGATGGCACGGGCAATCGGCTGCGGCGCGCCGTCGATGGCCATCATCTGCACCATGAATTCCGGGCGTTCCTGAATGGCGGCGCGGGTTTCTGCGATGCTGTCGGTGATCGCCTGCTGGCGCACCGGATCGGAAAGCCACCACGTCCCGACGGCCAGCGCCAGCGAAAACGGCAGGCCCACGCGCAGGCCCAGCCGGAAGGTGGGCGTCAGCATCAACCGCTCCAGCCGCCACGCCCAGCGGGAGGGCGCGGGATCGGCGCGGCGCGATTTGGGCGTCACCGGTTGCACGAGGCGTCCTCCACCATCCAGCGGCAGAGCGTGCCAAAGGAAATGCCGACCGCCTCCGCCTGTTCAGGGGTCAGCGAGGTGGGCGTCATCCCCGGCTGCGTGTTCGTCTCCAGCAGGATCAGGCCGTCCAGCCCGCGCGGCGCGTCCCAGCGGAAATCGGTGCGGCTGATGCCGCGGCAGCCCAGCGCCCGATGCGCGCGCAGCGCGTAGTCGAGGCAGGCGTCCGTTATCTCAGTCGGCAGGTCCGCGGGCACCACGTGGCGCGAGCCGCCGGGCTTATACTTTGCATCGTAGTCGTACCAGCCATCGGTCAGAATATCGGTCACGATCAGGGGCCGGTCACCCATCACGGACACGGTCAGCTCCCGCCCCGGCGCAAAGGCCTCGACCATCACGTGATCCGGCATATCCGCGGACAGCTGCGGCGGGCCATTGGCATCTTCATGCACCAGGTACACGCCGACGGAAGAGCCTTCGTTGTTCGGCTTCACCACGTAGGGCGGCGCCATCACATGGGCGGCCATCACCTCCGTCTTGGGCGCGATCACGCTGTCCACCACGGGCAGGCCGTGGGCGCGGTAGACGTCCTTGCAGCGCTGCTTGTCCATCGCGAGGGCCGAGGCCAGAACGCCGGAATGGGAATAGGGAATGCCGAGCCATTCGAGGATACCCTGCACGCAGCCATCCTCGCCCCAGCGGCCATGCAGGCAGTTCAGAACGGCGCCGGGCTTTTCCGCTTGCAGAACGGAAGCAAGGTCGGGGTCCGCATCGACCTCGACCACTTCAAACCCTTCTTCCCGCAGCGCGGCTGCGCAGGGGCGTCCTGTGGCAAGCGAAACCTCTCGCTCGGCCGATGGGCCACCAAGTAACACCGCAACCTTGGGATCTGCCTGCTCGGGGCTACCCACTGTCTTGCCTCATGTCCCGGGCGCTTTTTTGCTGCGCCTCTGGTTCGTCATTCTGCCTGTTCGCGCGCCGTGCCCGCTATGCGGGATCACCGATGCGCATGATTTCCCATTCTAACGTCAGACCGCTGGAATCGTAAACCTTTTTTCGCACCTCTTCGCCAAGACCTTCAAGGTCGGCGGCGGTGGCGTCCCCGGTGTTGATCAGGAAGTTGGAGTGCTTTTCGCTCATCTGCGCCCCGCCCCGCCGCGCGCCGCGCAGGCCCGCATCGTCAATCAGCTTCCACGCCTTGAGGTCATGCACGTCATCGGCCCGGCCCGTTGAGGAGAACCCGGCGGGGTTGCGAAAGGTGCTGCCTGCGCTGCGGTCCTTTGTCGGCTGGGTCGCGTCGCGCTTGGCAATTTGGTCTGCCATGCGCGCCTCCAGTGCGTCCGGGTCCCCCGCGGGGCCTTGCAGGGTGACGGAGGTGAGGATCGCGCCTTCGGGCAGGGTGGACTGGCGGTAGGAAAAGGACAGATCGGCCGGACCAAGCGTGACCTGTGTGCCGTCGCGCAGGACCGCGTCCGCGCAGACAAACACATCCGCGGTATAGCTGCCATAGCAGCCCGCGTTCATCCGTACCGCGCCGCCGATGGTGCCAGGGATCGTGCGCAGGAAGGTCAGGTCGACCCCAGCCGCGGCTGCGCGGCGGGCGACATGGGCGTCGAGGGCGGCAGCGCCCGCGGTGACGGTCTGGCCGCGGGTCTCGATCCCGTTGAAGCCCCGGCCCAGCCGGATCACAACCGCTCGCAAGCCGCCATCGCGGACGATCAGATTACTGCCGACACCCATCGGGAAGACCTGCACGCCCGGGTCAAGCGCGGCGAGGAAACCCTGCAGATCGCGCAGATCGGCGGGCTGGAACAGCCAATCAGCGGGCCCGCCCACGCGCAGCCAGGTCAGGCTGGAAAGCTCTTTGTCACGCGTCAGCGCGCCGCGCACGGGGGGCATATCGGTCATGGCGCGTGGATGGCCCCCTGCCCTGCCCCCGTCAAGCCCCGTTCACCCGGCGGAGCAGCCACGCCGTGAGCGCGCCGCACAAAAGGCCCGCGCCCAGCGGCCAGGGCGTCAGGATAATGGCGCCGGCAAGCGTGGGGGCGGTTTCAAACAGCGCGCTTGGAAAAATGCCCAGAAGCACGATCGCAATGATGAACAGGCACGCCAGCAGCAGCGCCAGAAAGGTCAGCGTCCAGCCCCGGCGCAGCAGCATCAGACCCGCCACCATGCCAAGGGCAAAGACAAGGCTCGCCGTGCCCGCCATCAGCCGCGCGCCTGCCAGAGTGCAATTGCGCCCCCGATCAGCGCGCCAAGGCTCAGCGGCGCGGCAAACAGGAAGGCCAGCGCAATCTCCGCCACCCCGTCAAAGCCCGACCGGTTCTCGCGCCCCTGCACAGCGATCACCGCCCAGGCAAACACGACCGCCCCAAGCACGAAGATCAGGCCAAAGCGGCCCCAGCGCCGTGCCCGGACCCAGCGCAAACCAAGGAAAAGGCCAAGCGCCAGGGAAAGGGCGCCAAGCAGGGCCGGGATGATCATGGCCGCACCTTTCCGCGCAGCCAGCGCACGAGGTAGATGACCGGCCAGCGCAGCACGCTCATCCCCGCGACCAGCACCAAAAGGCCGATCCACGGCCCATGCGCCCATGTCACCAACCCCAGCACCGGCACACCCAGCGCGATCATCAGATAGGCAAAGCGCCAGTGGTGGTCCCGGCTGGGCAGCATCGCGCCGATATTGGCGGCGACAAACCAGAGGCAGGCAAGGATCGCACCGAGACTCATTTTACGGGGCTCATTTCTGCATCTCCCGCGGCAGTTGGGGGTTTTGCCCGCGCGCCTTGGCCCAAAGATACCGCAGCGGGTTGCGGAACATGGACACAAAGGCGGCCAGCGCCAGCAGGCCCGCCCACCACGCCACGTCGAGACCGACCCAGAGGATCAGCAAGGGCGCCGCAATCAGCAAAGCAACCCCCGGCACATACTGCATCCGCATGGGCAGCAGCGCCACGATGGTAGAGGCAAAGACCCACGCCAGACACGCCCACAGAAGGATCATGCCGATACCTCCGCGCGGCGCCGCAGCCAGCGGCCCAATAGGCCAAGCAGCCCGAAGACCACGCTGAGCGCAACCGCGATGCCGATCAGCATGTTGGTAAAGCTGTCAACGAACATGCCTGCAAAAGGGTTGCCCTCCGCCTCCAGCGCCGACTTTCGAAGGTGCAATGCGCGAGACGCACCCAGCGCGGTGATCCAGACGGCCGCAGTCCCAGCCCAAAGCAGCCCAAAGTAGGCCCGCCAAGCCCGTGCAATACCGGCCCAGACCAGCCCCGCGAGCACGGCCACAAGGCCGATCAGGATGCCGAGAAGAACCGTCTCAATCACGCCGCGCCTTTCATCAGCCGGTCTGGCAAGCCGTTGGCCCAAGCGCTGATCGTGCCCGCGCCAAGGCAAACCACCATATCACCCGGACGCGCCTGTTCGCGCACGAGGCGTTCAAGGTCATTCTCATCCATGACCGAACGGGCATGGCGGTGCCCGTGGCGGATCAGGCCCGCGACCAGGTCATCGCGGCTCGCGCCCTCGATCGGCGCTTCCCCGGCGGCAAAAACCTCTGCGATGCCAACCACGTCCGCGTCGTTGAAGCAGGAACAGAAGTCCTCAAAATGGTGGGACAGACGCGTGTACCGGTGCGGCTGATGCACCGCGATCACACGCCCCTCGCTTGCCTGCCGCGCGGCCTTCAGCACCGCGGCAATTTCGGTCGGGTGGTGGCCGTAATCGTCGATGATGGTCACGCCGTGGGCCTCGCCCACCTTGGTAAAGCGCCGGTTCACCCCGCCGAATTTCGCGAGCGCGGTGCGGATCTCCTCCCCGGTCATGCCCAAGTGCCGCGCGACGGCCACGGCGCTCAGCGCGTTGGAGACGTTGTGATCCCCCGGCATGGGCAGCGAACAGCCTTCGATCACCTTGTCCTCCGCCTGAAGCGCGATGTCGAAATGGGCGACCCCGGCCTTGTAGCTGAGGTTCAGCGCCCGCACATCCGCCTGCGCGTTAAAGCCGTAGGTCGTCACGCGCCGGTCAGTGATCTTGCCCACAAGCGCCTGCACGTCCGAATCGTCCGTGCAGCATACCGCGAGGCCGTAGAACGGGATGTTGGAGACAAACTCGTAAAAGCCCTTGTGCAGCGCCTCTTCGGTGCCCCAATGCTCCATATGTTCGGGGTCGATATTGGTCACGATGGCAATGGTCGCGGGCAAGCGGTTGAAGGTGCCGTCGCTCTCGTCCGCCTCCACGACCATCCACTCGCCATCGCCTTTGCGCGCGTTGGAGCCGTAGGCGTGGATGATCCCGCCGTTCACGACCGTCGGGTCAAACTTGCCCTCGTCCAGCAGGGCCGCGACCATCGTGGTTGTCGTCGTCTTGCCGTGCGTGCCCGCCACCGCGATGTTCGAGCGCAGGCGCATGAGCTCAGCCAGCATCTCGGCCCGGCGCACGATGGGTAGCCCGCGAGCGCGCGCGGCGTCCAGCTCCGCGTTGCCGGGCTTGATCGCGGAGGAGATCACGACAACTTCCGCCTCGGCCACGTTCTCGGCCACCTGCCCTTCGAAGATATGCGCGCCAAGGCTGGCGAGCCGCTGCGTGATCGGCGTCGATTTCAGGTCAGAGCCCTGCACGACATAGCCGTGGTTCAGCAGCACCTCCGCGATGCCAGACATCCCGATCCCGCCAATGCCGACAAAGTGGATGGGGCCAACATCACCGGGAAGCTTGGTTGCAGGGCTCATGGGCTATCCTTTCTGGGCGCGGGATTGGGCGATATCGGCGAGGTCCTCGGCCGCGGTAGGCTTGCCGTGCCCCAGTGCCGCCGCGGCCATCTGGACCGCGCCGCCGGGGTTTTCCAGCACCAGCGCGATGTTCTGCGCAATGGCCTCGGGCGTGGCCGCATCCTCGGGCACGAGGATCGCCGCGCCCGCATCTGTTAAGCCGCGCGCATTGGCCGTCTGGTGATCGCCAGTGGCGAGGGCAAAGGGGATCAGGATCGCGGGGCGACCAATGACCGAAATATCGGCCACAGAAGAGGCGCCGGAGCGGGAGATCACAAGCTGCGCCTCTGATATCCGGCGCGGCACATCCTGAAAGAAGGGTTGCACCTCTGCGCTCACGCCGGCTTGCGCATAGGCGTCGATCACGCGGGCTTCATCCTCGGCCCGGGCCTGGTGGCTGACGCGCAGGCGGTTGCGCAGCGCCTCGGGCAGTGCGGCGATGGCTGCGGGCACCACATCCGAAAGCACGCGCGCGCCCTGGCTGCCGCCAATCACAAGCAGCTCCATCGGGTAATCGCCCGGCGCGATATAGGCCGCCCCGGCCCGCTCCAGCACGGCGCGGCGCACCGGGTTGCCGACATGCTGCGCTTCGGTCCCCTCGGGCAGGTCCGTCGGCCATGTGCCGCAGGCAACAAGATCGACTCGCCGCGCCAAAAGGCGGTTCACCCGGCCTAAAACGCCGTTCTGTTCATGGATCAGCCGCGGCAGGCCCAGCAAGTAAGCCGCCCCCATCGCTGGAATCGACGGGTAGCCGCCAAAGCCGATAACCACCGCGGGCCGGTCCCGGCGCATCTGCCGCACCATCGACAGCACGCCGCCCGCAATGCGCAGGGGCACCATCAGCTTGGCCAGCACCCCGCCCCGGGCAAAGGTCGCGCTGGACACTTTGCGAATCTCCACCGAATGCGGAAAGCCGCCCACGTAACGCGCCCCGCGCGCATCCGTTGTCAAAACAACGCGCCAGCCGCGCGCCAGCATCACCTCGGCCAGCGCCTGCGCGGGGAACATATGCCCGCCAGTGCCGCCTGCCGCGATGATCATAAGAGGCTGTGTCATTTTGCCTGCCGGTTGCCGCGCCCCAGAACGTCCGAAATCCCGCCCTGCGCGCGGGCGCGCGTGAAGGCCAAGAGCATCCCGACCGCAATGCCGGATGCGATCACCGAACTGCCACCGTAAGAGACAAAGGGCAAGGTCATGCCCTTGGCGGGCAGCAGCCGAACTGCCACGCCCATGTTGATCATCGCCTGCACCGCGAACATGCACGCGAGCCCCGTGCCCGCAAGGCGGATGAACGGGTCCCGTTCGCGCACCAGCCGCAGGAGGGACCGCACAACGATGGAGCAATAGAGCGCGATGATGACCAGAACGAGGATCAGGCCATACTCCTCGGCCGCGACCGCGATGATGAAGTCGGTATGGGCATCGGGCAGCGACCATTTCACCTCGCCCCCGCCGACGCCAACGCCGAACAGCCCTCCCTCGCGGATCGCGTTGGTGGCGTAGCCAAGCTGGGTCGTCGGGTCGACCTCAGAGCTGAGGAACCCGTCGATCCGGCGGGCGAAGTGCTGGGAATTGGCGTAGGCCAAGGCGCCCGCGGCAAAGACCGCCCCTGCCATGCCTACCAGCAGCAGCATCGGCGCACCGGCGACGAAATACATCACGCCCCAGGCAAAAAGCACAAGGCTCGCCTGCCCGAAATCAGGCTGCAGCGCCAACATCAGCACGAGGCTGATGCAAAGCGCAAAAGACCAGAGCTTGCCCGGCGGCCCGCCGATCTGCTGGGACGCGGCCAGCAACCATGCCGCCACGACAACGAAACCGGGCTTGAGGAATTCGGAAGGCTGCACCGCAGCAAAACCCAGCGAATACCAGCGCGTCGCGCCCTTGCCGAAATCGGTGCCGAACCAAGGCAGCAGCGCAATCGCGATAAAGCAAAAGATGAACGCCAGCGTGGCCAGCCGCCGCACGAGCGTGGGCGACATCATCGAGGTGAGCAGCATCACCACCAGCGCAACGCCGCCAAAAAACGCCTGCCGCTGCACGTAGTGAAAGGGCACAAGGCCGTTTTTCTCTGCCAAGGGGGGCGAGGCGGCCAGCCCCAGCAGCAAACCAATCGCAAACAGAAGCAGCACACAGGTCATCGACCACTTGTCGATCGTGCGCCACCATTTGGGCAGGATCGGCTCGCCATCGCGAGGCGCCACTGCACCATAGACCATCTCTGTCATCGGGTCCCGTTCATCTCTGCCTCAGGCGCCCCGTTATCGTGCCGGGGCATCAGGTGTCCGGGTTGTCCCGGATCAACGGGCTTCATTATATCGCGGGCCGCGCCCCGTGGCCAGACTTATCGCGACAAGAGGTTTGCAAAGCGCGAATGGCCCTTTTGCAAAGCCCGCTTGACCCCCCTGCCCGACTGCGGCAAGGCCCAGGCCATGCACTATGACACGCTGATCCTTGGCGCCGGCGCGGCTGGCATGATGTGCGCCGCCTACGCGCCGGGCCGGGTGCTGATCGTGGACCATGCCAAGGCCCCGGGGGAGAAGATCCGCATCTCCGGCGGCGGGCGGTGCAATTTCACTAACCTTTATGCCCGGCCCGAAGCGTTCCTGTCCGCCAACCCGCATTTCGCCAAATCGGCGCTGGCCCGCTACAGCCAGTGGGATTTCATTGACCTCATCGACCGCGCGGGCATCGCATGGCACGAAAAGACGCTGGGGCAGCTTTTTTGCGACGGGCCGTCGACGCAAGTGGTCGCGATGCTGCGCCGGATGATGCAGGAGAACGGGGCGGAGCTGTGGCTGAAGACCAGCCCCCGGGCGGTGACGCGCGATGCCGCGGGGTTCACGGTCGCGCTTGAGCGGGACGGGAGCCGCGCCCAGGTCACTTGCACGTCGCTGGTCCTCGCCACGGGCGGCAAATCCATCCCGAAGATGGGCGCGACGGGCCTCGCCTATGATCTCGCGCGGCAATTCGGGCTGAAAGTGACGGAAACGCGGCCCGCGTTGGTGCCCTTCACCTTCTCGGACGGGCGGTTCAAGGACATCTCCGGCATCAGCGCCCCGAGCCGGGTGCGCGCGGGCGAGACCAGCTTTGACGAGGCGATCCTCTTTACCCACCGCGGGCTGTCGGGGCCTGCTGTCCTTCAAGCCTCCTCTTACTGGACCGAGGGCGCGCCAATCACGGTCGATCTGGACCCAGGCGGCACAATCATCCCCGCGCTGAAGGCGCAGCGGCAGGTGCAGGGCCGCCGCCAGCTGACAACCGAGCTGGGCCAGCACCTGCCCGCGCGGCTGGTCGGATTTCTGGCGGACGAGGCGATGTCCGGCACGCTGGCCGATCAATCCGGCGCCCGTCTTGAAACGCTTGAGGCACGGCTGCGCGACTGGCAGATGACCCCGACGGGGACCGAAGGGTACCGCACCGCCGAAGTCACGCTGGGCGGCATCGACACCGACGGGCTGTCCTCAACCACGATGGAAGCGCGGGACGTCCCCGGCCTTTATGCCATCGGCGAGGCGGTGGACGTGACCGGATGGCTGGGCGGGTATAACTTCCAGTGGGCCTGGGCCTCCGGCATGGCCTGCGCCCGCGCGCTACCAGGTTCCACAGCCAATCCTTAGGTTCGGAGCCGCCCTCGCTTGAGCGTGCAAGAGCCCTGAGGGGGCGGACGGGTCCAGCTGAAATGCGGAGGGTCCCTGCAAGTGGAAACCGTATTTCTGCTGGATGCGGCCGCCCCCTCAGGGCACGCAGCAGATCAATCGAGGACGGCTCCGAACCGCTTTAGGTTTGGTGAGACCCGAAGCGCAACCACCCCAACCATCCTCAACCACCGCCCGCCGCAGCGCGCCCGTTTTGCGCCAGCAAAACGCCCCCCCTCTACGTCAGATTATTTCCAATAATCTGCCCCGCGCGAGGTCAAAGCCGTGCGCGGACTGCGGAGATAAACGCCTCGCCCCGCTGTTCGAAATTGTCGTATTGGTCAAAGCTCGCCGCCGCCGGGGCCAGCAGCACCACATCGCCCGGCTCCGCATCCCTCATCGCCGCGGCCACGGCGCTGTCCATATCGCCGCAGACCTGCGTATCCGCCTCAAGCTGCATGGCAAAGCCTGCCGCCTCGCGCCCGATCACATAGGCTTTGCGCACCGAACCGGAGGCCGCGTTCAGCGGGGCAAGGCTGCCTTCCTTTTGCAAGCCGCCGCAGATCCAGCGGACCGCGTCAAAGGCTTGAAGCGCCTTGACCGCGCTGTCCACATTTGTGGCCTTGCTGTCGTTCACGTACCGCACCCCGTTTGCCTCCGCGATCTGTTGGCTGCGATGCGGCAGGCCGGGATAGCTGCGCAGCCCCGCCTCGATCACCCGCGGCGCAAGGCCCAGCGCGCGGCAGGCGGCAAAAGCGGCACAGGCGTTTTGGTGGTTATGTGCGCCCGGCAGACCCGCGATCGCGCGCAGGTCGATATCTGAAACCTGCCGCCCCTTGCGCCACTCGGCGAGGAACCCTTTACGCGCCGCGACCTGCCAGCCGGGGCCGGAGGGCTTGGTGGTGACGGACACGCGGATCACCCGGTCATCAGACATGCCTTCGGAGAGCTGACCGGCCAGAAACCGCCCCTCCGCCTCGTCCACGCCGATCACTGCGCGGTCCGGCCCGCCTTCGGCAAAAAGCCGCCGCTTCGCCGCGAAATAGCCCCCCATGCCGCCGTGCCTGTCAAGGTGATCGGGCGTCAGGTTGGTAAAGACGGCCACATCCGGCGTCAGGCTGCGGGCAAGCTCAGTCTGGTAAGAGCTCAGCTCCAGCACCACGACGCCCCCATCGCCCGGTGGGTCGATATCCAGCACGCCGCGGCCAATATTGCCCGCGAGCTGGCTTTCCCGGCCTGCGGCTTCAAGGATGTGGTGGATCAGGGCGGACGTGGTCGATTTCCCGTTCGAGCCGGTGACCGCCACCACCCGCGGCACCGTGTCCATCCGCGCCCAACCCGTCGCCGCAACGGATTGGAAGAACAGGCCGATGTCGTTGTCCACCGCCACACCCGCGGCCTGCGCCGCAGCCACCACCGGGTTTGGCGCGGGGTAAAGATGCGGGATGCCCGGGGAAACGATCAGCCGGTCGATCCGGGACCAATCCGCCTTGTGCAGATCGTGCAGGGTAAGGCCTTCGCCGGCGGCCCGGTCCCGCGCGCCATCGCTGTCATCCCAGCAGAGCGCCTCCGCCCCACCTGCGATTAGCGCCTTTGCAGCCGACAGGCCCGAGCGGCCAAGGCCGAGGACCGCGACGCGCGCGCCCTGAAGGCCAAGAACGGGGATCATTGCAGCGCCCTCGTGGGGGCCAGCCCCCACACCCCCGGGATTTTTCTTGAACAGAGAAGAGGGGACGCGGCATGCCTCACACTAGCGCACTTTCAGCGTGGCAAGGCCGATCATCGCGAGGATGAGCGAAATGATCCAGAAACGGATCACGATCTGCGGCTCGGCCCAGCCCTTCTTTTCATAGTGGTGGTGGATCGGCGCCATAAGGAAAACGCGCTTGCCCGTGCGTTTGTAGTACAGGACCTGGATAATCACGCTCAGCGCTTCGACCACAAAAACGCCGCCGACAATGGCGAGGACAAGCTCATGCTTGGTCGCCACAGAGATGGCGCCGAGGGCACCGCCCAAGGCAAGGCTGCCCGTGTCGCCCATGAAGACAGCGGCGGGCGGGGCGTTGTACCACAAAAAGCCAAGGCCGCCACCAAAGAGGCCCGCGCAAAAGATGAGGATCTCGCCGGTGCCGGGGACGTAATGCACGTCAAGATATTCGGTAAAGTCCACCCGGCCCACCGCGTAGGCGATGATGCCAAGGGTCATCGCGGCGATCATCACCGGCATAATGGCGAGGCCGTCAAGGCCATCGGTCAGGTTCACCGCATTGGCTGCGCCCACGATCACGATGATCGCGAAAGGGATGAAGAGCACGCCCAGGTTCAGCAAAAGCTCTTTGAAGACGGGGAAGGCCAGCTGGTTTTGAAGGGCTTCGGGATGGAGCAGCATGGCACCAAAGGCTGCAATCGCCGCGATCAGAAAACCCAGCAAAAGCCGCACCTTACCGGGCACGCCAGCGGTCGTCTGCTTGGAGACCTTCGCGTAATCGTCGGCAAACCCGATGGCGGCAAAGGCCATCGTGACAAAGAGCACGATCCAGATGAACCCGTTGTCCAGCCGCGCCCAAAGCAGCGTCGACGTCAGCAAAGCACCCACGATCAACAGGCCGCCCATCGTGGGTGTGCCGGCCTTGGCAAAATGCCCTTCGGGGCCGTCATCGCGGATCGGCTGGCCCTTGCCCTGACGTTTGCGTAGCACCGCGATCAGCGGGCGGCCAAAAAGAAAGCCGAACACCAGCGCCGTCAGGAATGCCCCGCCTGCCCGAAATGTGATGTAGCGGAAAAGATTGAAAAAATCCCCCCCGTCGGACAGTAACGTCAACCAGTAGAGCATAAATCGCGTCCCAACTCGATATCTTGTGGCAGGTCTAGCTGCCCGCCTCCGGCCCGGGATGGCCCATTTTTCGGATTGCGTCAACGATCAGGCCCAGTTTCATGCTGAGCGAGCCCTTGGCCAGCACCACGTCGCCGCTGTCGAGAAGGCGCGGCAGCAGGGCGACCATCTCTTCGGAGGTTTCCGTCCAGCGCCCGCGCATCGGGTCCGGCAAATCGTCAAAAAGGTGGCGCATCAGGGGGCCGATGCCGTGAATTGTCACGTTTTGTACATTTTTCAGAGGCTCAAAGAGCATTTTGTGCATCTCCACCGCGTCCGTGCCCAGCTCTTTCATGTCCCCCAGAAACGCGATGCGGCGCCCCTTTTGCACGCGGCCGGTGTCGTCGGTGACCTCTGCCGCGGCCAGCACGGCCAGCGCCGCGGCGACCGACGTCGGATTGGCGTTGTAGCTGTCGTCGATCAGGGTCAGGCGCAGCCGCTCGTCCACCGGGTCGAGGTAGATCACCTCCCGCGCGCCGCGCCCGTTCGCGGGCACCCAGCGCCCTAGCGCCGCGGCAGACAGGGCAAGGTCCGCGCCCAGCTCAACGCAAGCGGCCAGCGCGCCCAGACCGTTCATCGCGAAATGCTGCCCCGGCGAGTTCAGCTTGAAGACAAAGGGCGTCTCGTCATGGCTGGCCTGCACGATCGTCACATCGTCCTGCACCGACACGTCCCTGAGCTTGTAGTCAAACCCGTGCCAGCCAAAGCCGACATCCTTGCGTTTCGCGTCATGGGCTTTGGCCTGCAGGATCGCCGCCGTCTCTACATCGTTGTTGAGGATGGCGGCGCCGCCATATTCCAGCCCGTCGATGATGGACGCCTTTTCAACCGCGATGCCTGCGACATTCTCGAACGCCTCCAGATGCACAGCGGCGACGGTGGTGATCAGCGCGACATGGGGGCGGGCCATGCGGCTGAGCGGCGCGATCTCTCCGGGCGCGTTCATGCCAATCTCGATCACGGCAAATTCCGTGTCCTGCGGCATCCGCGCAAGGGTCAGCGGCACGCCCCAGTGGTTGTTGTAGCTGGCAACAGAGGCATGGGTGCGGCCCTGGGCGCCGAGCATCGCGCGCAGCATTTCCTTCGTGGAGGTTTTGCCGACGCTGCCGGTGATCGCGACGACGCGCGCGTCCGTCCGGTCGCGCCCCGCGCGGCCCAGCGCCTCCAACCCCGTCTGCACATCCTCCACGATCAGCAGCGGGGCGTCTTCGGGCACGCCTTCGGGGATGCGGGAGACAAGCGCGGCCGCGGCGCCTTTTTCCAGCGCCTGGGCGACAAAGTCGTGGCCGTCGCGGGCGGCCTTCAAAGCGACAAACAGATCACCCGGTTGCAGCGTGCGCGTGTCGATGGAAACGCCCTCCGCCTGCCAATCCGTGGTTGCGCGCCCGCCTGTGGCGGCGGCGGCGTCTGCGGCGGTCCAAAGGGTCATGTCAGCCGTCCTTCCAGCGCGGCCACCGCAATGCTGGCCTGTTCCGCGTCGTCAAAAGGCAGCACGTCCGTTCCGACAATCTGCCCCGTCTCGTGCCCCTTGCCCGCGATCAGGAGGGCGTCGCCGTCTTGCAGGCTGTCGACCGCGCGCAGGATCGCCTCGGCCCGGTCGGCAACCTCGGTGGCCTCGGGGCAGCCCTGCATCACGGCGGCGCGGATGGTGGCGGGGTCTTCGGTGCGGGGGTTGTCGTCGGTGACAAAGACGACATCCGCGTGGTCCGCCGCCGCCTGCCCCATCAGCGGGCGCTTGGTCCGGTCCCGGTCGCCGCCGGCGCCGATCACGGCCACCAGCCGCCCCATCACATGGGGGCGCATCGCCTTGAGCGCGGTCGCCACCGCATCAGGCGTGTGGGCATAGTCCACAAAGACCGCCGCGCCGCCCGCCCGCCGCGCGGCGAGCTCCATACGCCCCCGCACGGTGCTAAGCTGCGGCAGCGCCGCCATCACGTCGCCCGGCGCTGCGCCGCAAGCGATCACGAGGCCCGCGGCTACGGCAACATTGTCGGCCTGAAAATCGCCAATCAGATCCAGCCGCGCCATGAAGGACCGCCCGCCATAGTCAAAGCGCACCTCCTGCCCGGTTGCGTCCATCCGCTGGCCCGCGAGGCGCAGGTCCGCCCCGTCGCTGCGCCCGGTCGTCAGCACGGAGGCGCCCCGTGCGCGGGCGCGCGCCGCCATCTGTGGCCCGTAGGCGTCGTCGATATTAATCACCGCGACGCCATCTTCGGGCAGCACACGGGTGAAAAGCTGCGCCTTGGCGTCCGCATAAGCCTCCATCGTGCCGTGATAGTCGAGGTGATCTTGCGTCAGGTTGGTGAACCCCGCCGCGCGCAGCACCACGCCGTCGAGGCGGTACTGATCCAGCCCGTGGCTAGAGGCTTCCATCGCCACATGGGTGACCTCCGCTGCGGCGATAGCCGCGAGGGTCCGGTGCAGGGTGATCGGTTCGGGCGTGGTATGGGCCAGCGGCATGTGAAACGCGCCTTCCACCCCGGTGGTGCCAAGGTTGACCGCAGGCAGGCCCATCGCCATCCAGATCTGCCGCACAAAGGTCGACACCGAGGTCTTGCCATTCGTGCCAGTGACAGCAACAACCGTGTGCGGCTGCGCCCCGAAATAGAGCGCGGCGGCGCGGGCCAGTGCCTCGCGCGCGGGATCGGCGGTGATCAGCGCCACATCCCCAAGCCAGTCTTCGGCCAGCGCGGCACCTGCGGGGTCCGTCAGCACCGCCGCCGCCCCCTGCCGCACCGCGTATTCGATAAACTCGGCCCCGTGAACCTGTGTCCCCGGCAGCGCGGCAAAGAGAAAGCCGGGCTTTACCGCGCGGCTGTCGACGGCCAGCCCGGTGATCGCCGGGTTCGCGCCGCCGCGCGCGGTCAGGCCAAGATCGGAAAGGGATTTCGCCTGATCGCTCATATGTGGGAATGCCTAGTTGCTGCGCACCCGCGTTATATCAGGCAGCGATCCGGGTTCAACGGTCGGACGCAGGCCCAAAAGCGGCGCAACGCGGCGGATCATTTCCGCGGCGACAGGCGTCGCTGTCCAGCCCGCAGTGCGGCGCGGTTTGTCGCCCGAGGTCTCAACCGGCTCGTCCAGGGTCACGACCAGCACGTATTTGGGATCGTGCG
Source organism: Pseudomonadota bacterium (assembly GCA_039817385.1). Classification (GTDB taxonomy): domain Bacteria; phylum Pseudomonadota; class Alphaproteobacteria; order Rhodobacterales; family Rhodobacteraceae; genus JBCBCP01. The sequence goes on from JBCBVY010000004.1 coordinate 46,805, forward strand.
CGGGGAAGATCGTGGCAAAGGTCGCGATGGTCTTGTCTTCGTAATAGCCGCCCGTGCGGCGCGGTTTGTCTGCGGTGCCGGTCTTGCCGCCCACGGCGTAGCCTTCGACCTCGCCAAAGCTGGCGGTGCCGTCACTGACCACCTTGCGCAGCATCGCGCGGGCCGCGGCAGCGGCCTCGGGGCTCATGACACGGGGGCCGAGGGCCGGCGCGTCCTGTTTCAGGATCGTCGGGTTCACGCGCATCCCGCCATTGGCAATCGCCGCATAGCCCGCCGCAAGGTGCATCGGCGAAGAGCTAAGCCCGTGGCCATAGGAAATCGTCACCGCGCTCAGCTCCGTCCAGCGTTTGGGCAAAAGCGGCCGCCCGCCCGTCGCCTCGACAATCTCAAACGGGGTCGGCTCAAAAAAGCCGAGCGATTTGAGGAAGTCCTGCTGCCGCTCCACTCCGATCTGCAAGGCAAGACGCCCGGTGCCCCGGTTGGAGGACTTTACGATCACGTCCGCGACGCTGATCGTGCCGTAATTCTTGTTCCGGAACTCGCCAATGGTGAAGCCGCCGATCTTCATCGGGCCAGCAGTATTGATCATCGTGCTGGCGTTCACGAGGCCCAGATCAATCGCCTGCGCGGCGGTGAAGATTTTGAAGACCGAGCCAAGCTCGTACACGCCTTGCACCGAGCGGTTGAACAGCGGGCTGTCCGAGGCATCGCCTTCGGTGAGGGACGGCGGGCGCTGGTTGGGGTCGAAATGCGGCAGCGACACGACCGAGATCACCTCGCCCGTGTGCACATCCATCAACACGGAGGTCGCGCCCTTGGCGTTCATCAGCTTTATGCCGCCGTAGAGCACCCGCTCGGCTGCGGCCTGCACCGTCAGATCAAGGCTCAGTTCCAGCGGCTCCGCCGCGCGGGCGGGATCGCGCAGGCGGGCGTCGAACTGTTTTTCCACCCCAGCCACGCCGATCACCTCCGCGGCGCTCACACCCTCGGTGCCGAAAGACGCGCCGCCGAGGACGTGCGCGGCAAGGCTGCCATTGGGGTAAAGGCGCATCTCGCGCGGGCCAAAGAGCAGCCCCGGCTCGCCAATCTCGTGCACGGCCTGCATCTGCTCGGGGCTGATTTTCCGTTTGATCCACAGGAACTTGCGCGTGCCGGTGAAGTCTTCCAGCAGCTCCTTTGCCTCCAGATCGGGAAACACCTTGGCCAGTTCGGTTGCCGCGCGCGCGGGGTCGATCATCTGGGGCGGCTGGGCATAAAGCGCGTGCGTCTCCAGATTGGTGGCCAGAAGACGGCCGTGCCGGTCCACGATGTCAGCGCGGGCGGCAGAGATGGCCGCACCGGGGGCGGAAGCGCGCGGCTCCACCGGCTCAGCTGTCGCCAGCATGCCCATGCGCAGAGCGATCACACCAAAGGCCGCAAAGAACAGCAGGCCCAGCACCAAAAGGCGGCTTTCGGCACGGCTGCGCGCCCGGGCCTGCATGTCCTCATGCCGCCGGGCAAGGTTTTCCCGCTCGATCGCGTCCGGGTTGTCACCGACGGCGCGCGCGCGCAGGATACGGGCCAATGGGCGCAGGGGGGTGCGGGCGCTCATTCTCCGGCCTCCCGGGATGAAACATCGACGCCGCGGCTGATGTCGATCAGCGGGATTTTCGGCGCCGGATACGCCACCTGGTCGATCAGTCCGAACTGCGCGGGCGTCAGCGGCAGAAGGCCAAGCCGATCAAAGTTCAGCTCTGCCAGATCGCGCAGCCGGTCGGGGCGGTTCAGGTAGGCCCATTCGGCCTTCAGGACCGCAAGCCGCGCGTGGGCGGTGCGGATGTCGCGGTGCAGCGCGTCCGTTCGGTCAAGCGAGGCCTTGGTCGCGTAGTTCTCGCGGTAAGCCCAGAAGGCGAGGGAGATCACACAGGTCACGGTGAGGATGAACAGGATCGTACGCATCAGCGTCGGGCCTCCTTGCGCTGGGGCATGGCAATTGCGCTTGGGTCAATGGTGCCCGCGGGCGCTTCCGTCCGGCGCGCGACGCGCAGGCGGGCGGAGCGGGCGCGGGGGTTTGCGGCGATCTCTTCGGCACTTGGTGGAATCGCTTTGCGCGGGGTCAGGCGGAACTGGGTGGGGGTTTCGTGCTGTTCGGGCGCGTACCGGTTGGCATTGCCGCCCCCGCCCGAGCGGGCCGTGAGAAACCGTTTGACCATCCGGTCCTCCACCGAATGGAAGGTCACCACGGCCAGCGCGCCGCCGGGTTTCAACGCCCGCTCTGCCGCCATAAGCCCGCGGTGCAGCTCACCATATTCGTCGTTCACCGCGATGCGCAGGGCCTGAAAGCTGCGCGTTGCCGCGTGGCTTTGCCCGGGCTTGGTGCGCGGCAGGTTCCGCTCGATCAGTTGTGCCAGCTCCAGCGTGCGGGTCAGGGGGCGCGCGGCAAGAATCGCGCGGGCGATGCGGCGGCTGGCGCGCTCTTCGCCATAAAGCCACAGGATCTCGGCCAGCTCCGCCTCAGGCAATTCGTTCACCAGGTCCGCCGCCGACGGCCCCGCCTGCCCCATGCGCATATCGAGCGGGCCGTCTTTCATGAAGGAAAAACCCCGCTCGGCCCGGTCAAGCTGCATGGAAGAGACGCCAAGATCGAGCACGACACCGTCGAGCCCCTCCGCGTATTCGTCCATTTTCGAGAAGACCCCGGGCACAGGCGTGATCCGGCCCGCGAAATCCTTCAGCCAGGAAGCGGCCAGTTCAAAGGCCAGCGGGTCGCGGTCCACCGCGGTGACGTGATCGGCGCCCGCCTCAAGCAAAGCACGGGTATAGCCGCCCGCACCAAAGGTGCCATCCAGCCAGCGCCCCGCAATCGGCGCGCAGGCGTCGATGATTGCACCGATGAGAACCGGAATATGCGGCCCCCCCTGCCCCATATCAGTCAAGGTAGACCGATGGGTCGAGCGATGGGTCGAACCCGTCCTCATCCAGCGCCGCCACGGAGGCGTCATAGGTGTCTGGGTTCCAGATCTCGAACGTATCACCCGAGGAGACAAAGCGCGCCATGCCCGTCAGGCCGATCTTTTCGCGCAGCTTGGCGGGCAGAACGATGCGGCCGGTGTTGTCGACCTCGGCCTCGATGCTTTGCGCCGAGTACAGCCGCTCCATCGCTTTTCGCTTGGCCGAGCCGCGCGGGAATTTCGCGATCTTCTCGTCCACCTCGTCCATCGCCTCAATAGTAAAGCCTTCGAGGTAGTCGCGAGTGTCACCGCCATAGACGATGATGAGGCGGGGCGGCAGACCCTCGGTCCAGTCGGGATCGCAGGCCTCGATTACACGGCGATACGGGGCCGGAATGCTGACCCGCCCCTTCGTGTCGACCTTGTGGTCGCTTTCGCCTCTGAACCTGCGTGCCAACGCTGTGGCCCTCTTGTCTTTTTGCCCCGCACCCCGGCTTGAAAGTGAAAAGGCGGATCGGTCTGCTGCCACTGACCGATCCGCCTGTCCCGCCGAAGCGGGAGTTCCAGCTGCGCGCGCCACCTGGGGGGATGTCTGCTCGCCCGCGCGCCGGATCTCTTGGTCGGTTGAAAGCGAGGTGCCTGTAGAAACCTGCCTCGGTTTTGTTTTTGTGCTTGGGGTCTTTGTCGCCCCGGCTCGTTTTCGTCCGATGCACTATGGATGACATGGGAAATCATGGGCGTCTACGGTTTTCTTTGGGATGAATGCGTAGAACAGACTATCACCGGCCCAAAATAGCGGAAACAAACCGCAATTCAGATAATGGATTGTACACATCTCGGGAATAAAGCGAAGACAGCAACAACATGTTGTGGGCCATCGCGCAGTACCACCACGCCCCATGCAATCCCAAAAAAAATGCGTGACTTTGGCGCTTTTACCGCATGTTCTTATTTTGTTTCAAGACAGGATTCGCGAATTGGCCGAAAATCCTGCATTTTCCACGAATCACTCGGGCCACACCCGGGGATGCGTCCCATGCTTTCCCATGTCGAAACGCGGCTTAATCTTCGCAGATATAGATGAAGGCAGACACCGGCCCGGCCTCGGTCTCCACCTGCACCTTGCGGCGCAAGAAGCCCGGCGGCTCCTGCGCGTCGAGCGTGTCCCACAGGGTGTTCAGCTCGTCCGAGGTAAAGAGGTACACCGGAACCGGCGGGCCGTCCGGGTCGAGCGTGATGTTCAGATCGCGCCCCTGGCCGATCAGATGGCCATGCACGATCCCGCGCGACCAGGTCCCGCCCAGCGCCTCAAGCGCGCGCGCCGCGCCCTTGCCGGGCATCAGCGAGCCATAGGTCGCAAGGCAGCTCATGCGATGCCGCCTCTCATCAGGCCGCGCGCCAGCTGGGCATACGCCTCGGCCATCGGGCCGTCCCCCGCCGCGATCGGTGTGCCGGAATCCCCGGCCAGCCGCGTGTCCAGATCAATCGGCAACGCGCCCAAAAGCGGCACGCCCATTTTCTCCGCCTCGGCCTTCACACCGCCGGTGCCAAAGATGTCATGGGTGCTGCCGCAATCGGGGCAGGTAAAGAAGGACATATTCTCAATCAGGCCGAAGATCGGCGTTTTCAGCGTGGCAAAGGCATCAATTGCCTTGCGCGCATCAATCAACGCGACGTCCTGCGGGGTGGAGACGATGATGGCGCCGGACAGCTCCGAGCGCTGCGCCAGGGTCATCTGCACATCGCCGGTACCGGGCGGCAGGTCCACCAGCAGCACATCCAAATCGCCCCATTCCACCTGCCCGATCATCTGTTGCAGCGCGCCCATCAGCATCGGACCGCGCCAGACGACGGCCTTGCCTTCCTCCATCATCAGGCCGATGGACATCAGGGTGACGCCGTGCGCGTGTAGCGGGATGATCGTTTTGCCGTCCGGGCTGGCGGGGCGCTTGTTCACGCCCATCATGCGGGGCTGGGACGGGCCGTAGATATCCGCATCAAGCAGGCCGACCCGCCGCCCCTGCCGCGCCAAAGCCACCGCGAGGTTGGAGGACACGGTCGACTTGCCCACCCCGCCTTTGCCCGAGCCGATGGCAACGATGCGCGCAACGCCGGAGGGTTTCATCTTGCCCTGCTGGGGCTGCGGGTGCCCGCCAACCTTGAGGCTGGGCGGTTTTTTGTCAGTTGTGGGCGCGGTCAGGGCCACTTGGGCCTTGAGGCCGAGCGCCTCCACGGCGCGCTGGGCCGCATCGCGCAAGGGCCCCATGCGCTGCGCGTTGTCTGTGTCCGGCGCTTCGATCACGAAGCTGGCCTGTCCGGCCTCCACCCGCAGCGCGCGCACCATATCGCGGCTGACCAGCGTGCCCCCATCCGGCAATTGCAGCTTGCCAAGCTGGGCCAGCACATCCTCTTTCGTCACGGTCATGGCGCGTCTTTCCTCCCTTTGCTGATTTAAGTGGCAATCGAAGCCCGAAGGGCAAGAGGCACGGGCCGCATTGCCGGTTTTTCAGACCCGATTGCCCACAATCGCGCCGATCGTCATATGCAATTGCTGCATAGCAGCATTGAAATCTTGCCTATTGTGCAGCTGCAGCATGTCGCTATATGTTAGGGACAAGAGAGCAGATTAACGAGGCGTTCGAATGGCTTACGCAACCGGCAATTCACAGAACAACACGCTGACCGAGCGGTTCTTTGCCGCGGTCGCGCGCTTGGCCGATGCGGCCCGCATCCACGCCGCCCGCCGCCGGGTTTATCGCATGACCTATTCCGAACTGGCCGGGCTGAGCAACCGCGAGCTCGCAGATTTGGGCCTGGCCCGCACACATATTTCGCGCATCGCACGTGAAGCGGCCTATGCCGCCGTGCCAAAGTAAGCGCACCTGACATACCGAGATCAGGCGTCCGTCCTCCTCCCTAGGGCGCCTGTGCTTTAGCGGCGATACCTCCTCCTCCCTGGTATCGCCGCTTTTTTATTTGCGGGGTGGTGGGTTTGCACCCACCCTACATCATTGGCCTAAAACGGGATGTCATCCGCGCCGGAGATGAATTTGGCCACCACCTTCTTGGTGCCCGCCTTCTCAAACGCAATCTCCAGCTTGTCGCCTTCGATGGCCAGCACCGTGCCGTAGCCAAATTTCTGGTGGAACACCCGCTCACCCACGGTGAAGCTGCTGACCGCGTTGAGGTCGATCACGGTGTTGCGGCTTTCGCGCGGTTGGCTGACGGGGCGTTCGGTGGCGCGGGCCTGAAGGCGCTTCCAGCCGGGGGAGTTGTAGACGTTCGCCTCTTGCACGCGCTGCTCCAACCCCGAAGGCGCGGGCGCCGCCGCCCCGTAGCCGCCGCCGTAAAGGCCCGGCGGGGTCAGCACATCCACATGCGCATCCGGCAGCTCGTCAATAAAGCGGGACGGCAGGGACGATTGCCACTGCCCGAACACCCGGCGGTTCGCAGCAAAGGAGATGGTGCAAATCTCCTCCGCCCGGGTGATGCCGACATAGGCGAGCCGCCGTTCCTCCTCCAGCCCCTTGATCCCGCTCTCGTCCATGCTGCGTTGTGAGGGGAACAGCCCATCCTCCCACCCGGGCAGGAAAACCATCGGAAATTCCAGACCCTTCGCCGCGTGCAGGGTCATGATGGAGACCTTCGCATCCGCATCTTCGGAGGCGTTGTCCATCACGAGGCTGACATGTTCCAGAAACCCTTCGAGGTTTTCGAACCCCTCCAGCGCTTTCACAAGTTCCTTCAGGTTCTCCAGCCGCCCCGGCGCCTCCGGCGTCTTGTCGTTTTGCCAATGCGCGGTGTAGCCGCTCTCATCCAGGATCATTTCCGCCAGGTCGGTATGCGCCATGTCGCCCACAAGCCGGGACCAGCGGGCCAGATCCTCCACCAGCTTGCGCAGTTCGGTGCCGCCCTTGCCCTTGATCTCCCCGGTCTGCACGGCGAGGCGCGCGCCTTCGACCAGCGGCACGTTGTTGCTGCGCGCCATGCGCTGGATCGTCTGTTGCGCCTTGTCGCCAAGGCCGCGTTTGGGGGTGTTCACGATCCGCTCGAACGCCAGATCGTCATCGGGGGAGACGACGACGCGGAAATAGGCCATCGCGTCCCGGATCTCCATCCGTTCATAAAACCGCGGCCCGCCAATGACCCGGTAGGGCAGACCGATGGTCAGGAACCGGTCTTCGAAGGCGCGCATTTGGTGCGAGGCGCGCACGAGGATCGCCATGTCTTCGAGGTTCATGGGCCGCACGCCGCGGGTGCCGCCCTGCGCCGCCTCGATCTCTTCGCCGATCCAGCGGGCCTCTTCCTCCCCGTCCCAATGGCCAATGAGCCGCAGCTTTTCGCCATCGTTGCGGTCGGTCCACAGCTCCTTGCCGAGGCGGCCTTGGTTGCCGCGGATCACGCCCGAGGCAGCGGCAAGGATGTGGGGCGTGGAGCGGTAGTTTTGTTCGAGCCGGACGACATGCGCGCCCGGAAAATCCTTTTCGAACCGCAGGATGTTGCCCACTTCGGCGCCGCGCCAGCCATAGATCGACTGGTCATCATCGCCCACGCAGCAGATGTTCTTGTGCCCGCCCGCGAGCAGGCGCAGCCAGAGATACTGGGCGACGTTTGTGTCCTGGTATTCGTCCACGAGGATGTAGGCGAACCAGCGCTGGTATTGGGCCAGCACGTCCTCATGCGTCTGGAAGATGCGCACCATGTGCAACAGAAGATCGCCAAAGTCGCAGGCGTTCAGCTCTTTCAGGCGCTGCTGGTATTGGGCATAAAGCTCCACGCCCTTGTGGTTATAGGCGCCCGCATCGGCGGCGGGCACCTTGTCCGGGGTCAACGCGCGGTTCTTCCAGTCGTCGATGATCGAGGACAGCATCCGCGCGGGCCAGCGTTTGTCGTCGATATTGGCCGCGCTGATCAGTTGTTTCAGGAGCCGCAGCTGGTCATCCGTGTCGAGGATGGTGAAGTTCGACTTCAGCCCGACCAGTTCCGCATGACGGCGCAGCAGCTTTACGCAAATCGCATGAAAGGTGCCGAGCCACGGCATCCCTTCGACCGGCTGGCCCAGCATCTGGCCCACGCGGTTCTTCATCTCGCGCGCGGCCTTGTTGGTGAAGGTCACGGCGAGGATTTCATTGGGCCGCGCCCGCCCCATCGTCAGAAGGTGCACAATGCGCGCTGTCAGCGCCCGCGTCTTGCCCGTGCCCGCGCCGGCTAGCATCAGGACGGGACCGTCCAGCTGTTCCACCGCCTCGCGCTGCGCGTCATTCAAGCCATCAAGGTAGGGCGCTGGCCGCGCGGCCATCGCGCGCGCGGAAAGCGAAGCTGCCCCTTCAAAGGCGTCCGAGTCGTCAAAGCTGCTCATGCGTGAAGACTAGCGCGCCTGCGGCCCGAGTAAAAGATGTTCCCGCTGTGTTCGCGTCAGGCGGCGACCTCCAGCGTCGTGGACCGCTGGCTGCGCCAGAGTTGATCATCGGGCCGCAGCATCAGCGGCGCCGCGCGCACCCGCAGCGCCGAGGCGCGTGGCAGAGCCATCTTGAGCGCCACGGCCGGATCGATGCTGGAATCCAGCACCGCGACAAGGCTGCCGAAGGCGTCGGCCAGCTCATCGTGGTGGCGCGCGACCGACTGACTGAGAAGCACGCTGCGCAGACCTTCATTCCGCTCTTCGGCGAGGCCGAGCAGGTCGCCCAGCGCGTCCTCCATCGTTTCAGCCTCGGCCATGAGCAGGTCGACCGGCATGCGCGTCAGCACCTCTTCGGCAACGCGCAAACTGCCGGTACCGGTGGCAAAAAAGCCCTGACCAAGCCCCACCATAACCGCGCGTTCCAGTCGGACCATGTCCCGGTCGATTACCAGCAGTTGCATCTTTGTTCTCCTCTGTGTGCGAGTCGCAGCTTGCATCAGATGTCTTTAAATTTGTCTTAAGTGCAGCGCAGTCTGGACAAGCACGAAGCAGCCTTCGATGGTGCGCGCGATGTCACTGGATGCTGCATATCCCTCGCTCACCGATCTGCGCAGAAAGGCGCGGCGCCGCGTTCCGAAATTCGTGTGGGAGTACCTCGACAGCGCGACGGGCGCTGAGACGACGCAGGCGCGCAGCCGCGCGGCGCTGGACCGGATCGGGTTCCTGCCCTCGGTCCTGCATGGCGAGGTGACGCCGCAGCTGGCGACACAGCTTTTCTCCGAAACGCTGGCCCTTCCCTTTGGCGTGGCGCCGGTGGGCATGTCGGGCCTGATCTGGCCGGGGGCGGAGCGGGCGCTGGCGCGGGCGGCGGCTAAGGCCGGTCTGCCTTATTGCCTGTCCACGGTGGCCGCCGCCAGCCCCGAGGATGTGGCGCCAGAGCTTGGCCCGCACGCGTGGTTCCAGCTGTATCCGCCGCGCGATCCGGAGATGCGCGCGGACATGCTGCGCCGGGCCAAGCACGCAGGCTTTGGCACGCTGGTGCTGACGGTTGATGTCCCGGCCCCCTCGCGGCGGGAACGGCAGACACGCTCGGGCCTGACCTCCCCCCCGGTGCTGACCCCGCGGCTGGCGCTGCAATGCGCGCTGCGGCCCCGCTGGTCGTTTGAGACGCTGCGGGCGGGGCGGCCGCGGATGCGCACGCTGGACCCCTATATTGACGAGGCACAAAAGGGGCTGCCGCCCAATGCCCATGTTGGCTACCTGCTGCGGGCGGCGCCGGACTGGGACTACCTGCGCTGGCTGCGCGACGCGTGGCGCGGACCGTTCATTGTGAAGGGCGTGCTGCGCGCCGCAGATGCGCGCAAGCTGGAGGCGGAGGGCGTGGACGCGATCTGGGTCTCCAGCCATGCAGGGCGCCAGTTCGACGCGGCCCCTGCCACGATCGCGCTGCTGCCTGCACTGCGCAAGGCAACCACCCTGCCCCTGATCGTCGACAGCGGGTTTGAGACCGGCCTCGACATCCTACGCGCCTTTGCGCTGGGGGCCGACCACGTGATGCTGGGCCGCGCATGGCACATCGCGCTCGCCGCGCTGGGGCCCGAGGCGGGACCAGCGCATCTCGTGCACATCCTGAGCGAGGACATGAAGGCCAACATGGGCCAGTTGGGCGCGCGAGATCTGGCGAGCCTGCCGCGGACAGTGACGTTAACGTAAGCGGGGATGACGCGCAGGCCGCACTTCCCGTGATGGCGCAAACAATCCTACGCTACCCAGAACTACGTGTTTACCGGTTTACATAAACGTCATAGACCGCGCCCATGACGCCAAAGGGGAAGCCTTCATGCCCGAGTTCAAGAAAATCCTCGTTGCCAACCGCGGGGAGATCGCAATCCGTATCATGCGGGCGGCCAACGAGATGGGCAAGAAAACGGTCGCGGTCTTTGCAGAGGAAGACAAGCTGGGCCTGCACCGGTTCAAGGCGGATGAGGCCTACCGGATTGGCGAGGGGATGGGGCCAGTTGCGGCCTACCTGAGCATTGATGAGATCATCCGCGTCGCCCGCATGTCCGGGGCGGATGCGATCCACCCGGGCTATGGCCTGCTGTCCGAAAACCCCGAGTTGGTGGAGGCGTGCAGCGCCGCGGGCATCACCTTTATCGGCCCCAAAGCGGAGACGATGCGCGCGCTGGGTGACAAGGCTTCTGCCCGCCGGGTGGCCGTCGCGGCAGGCGTGCCGGTGATCCCGGCGACCGAGGTTTTGGGCGATGACATGGAAGCGATCAAGGCGGAGGCGGCAGAGATCGGCTATCCGCTGATGCTGAAAGCCTCCTGGGGCGGCGGCGGGCGCGGGATGCGGCCCATCATGGGCGAAGACGAGATCGAGGAGAAGGTGCTGGAAGGCCGGCGCGAGGCCGAAGCGGCCTTTGGCAACGGCGAGGGCTATCTGGAAAAGATGATCACCCGCGCCCGCCACGTCGAGGTTCAGATCCTGGGCGACAAACATGGCGGGATGTACCACCTGTTCGAGCGCGATTGCTCCGTCCAGCGGCGCAACCAGAAGGTCGTGGAACGCGCCCCTGCCCCGTACCTGACCGATGCGCAGCGGGCCGAGATTTGCGAGCTTGGCTACAAGATCTGCAAGCATGTGAACTACGAATGCGCGGGCACGGTCGAATTCCTGATGGATATGGAGACCGGCAAATTCTACTTCATTGAGGTGAACCCCCGCGTGCAGGTCGAACATACCGTGACCGAGGAAGTCACCGGCATCGACATCGTGCAGGCGCAGATCCTGATTGCCGAGGGCAAGACGATTGCGGAGGCCACCGGCAAGGCCGCGCAGGACGACATCCGCCTGAACGGGCACGCCTTGCAGACGCGGGTGACGACAGAAGACCCGCAGAACAACTTCATCCCCGACTATGGCCGCATCACCGCCTACCGCGAGGCGACGGGCATGGGCATCCGCCTGGACGGCGGGACAGCCTATTCGGGCGGCGTCATCACGCGGTACTATGACAGCTTGCTGACCAAAGTGACGGCCTGGGCGCCCACCCCGCAAAAGGCGATTGCCCGGATGGACCGCGCCCTGCGCGAGTTCCGTATTCGCGGCGTTTCCACCAACATCGCCTTTGTCGAAAACCTGCTGAAGCACCCGACCTTCCTGAGCGATGAATACAGCACGAAGTTCATCGACGAGACGCCGGACCTGTTCCAGTTCCGCAAGCGGCAGGACCGGGGCACCAAGGTGCTGACCTATATCGCTGATGTGAGCGTGAACGGGCACCCCGAAACCAAGGACAAGCCGCGCCCGCCTGCAAATGTGCGCACGCCGCTCCCGCCCCTGCGTGTGGCGGAGAACCCGGCCTATGGCACGCGCAACCTGCTGGAGCAGAAGGGGCCGCAGGCCGTTGCCGACTGGATGAAAGCGCAGCCGCAGCTGCTGCTGACCGACACGACGATGCGCGACGGGCACCAATCGCTGCTCGCCACGCGGATGCGGTCCATCGACATGATCCGGGTCGCGCCCAGTTACGCCGCGCAGCTGCCGCAGCTGTTCAGCGTCGAATGCTGGGGCGGTGCGACCTTCGACGTGGCCTACCGTTTTTTGCAGGAATGTCCCTGGCAGCGCCTGCGCGATCTGCGCGCCGCGATGCCCAACGTGATGACGCAAATGCTCCTGCGCGCCTCCAACGGGGTGGGCTACACCAATTACCCGGACAACGTGGTTCAGGAGTTCGTGCGCGTTGCGGCAAAGACGGGCGTCGATGTTTTCCGCGTGTTCGACTCGCTCAACTGGGTGGAAAACATGCGCGTCGCGATGGACGCGGTGATCGCGGCGGAGAAGGTCTGTGAAGGGACGATCTGTTACACGGGCGATCTGAACGACCCGGAGCGCAGCAAATACGACCTGAAATACTATGTCGACATGGGCAAGCAGCTGGCGGATGCGGGCGCGCATGTGCTGGGGCTGAAAGACATGGCGGGGCTTTTGAAGCCTGCCGCGGCGCGCACGCTGATTACCGCGCTGAAGCAGGAGGTCGGCCTGCCGATCCACTTCCACACCCACGACACGGCGGGGATTGCGTCGGCCACGATCCTCGCTGCCGCGGACGCGGGCGTGGACGCCGCGGATGTGGCGATGGACGCGCTGTCGGGCAACACGTCGCAAGCGACCTTCGGCTCGGTTGTCGAGGCGCTCAAGGGCACGCCGCGCGACACCGGCATCGACATGGACGCGGTGCGCGGAATTTCGGACTACTGGGAAGATGTGCGCGCCCATTACCGCGCGTTTGAAACGGGGATGCAGGCCCCCTCCTCCGAAGTGTACCTGCACGAAATGCCCGGCGGGCAGTTCACCAACCTCAAGGCGCAGGCGGCCTCGCTTGGGCTGGAAGACCGCTGGCCCGAGGTCGCCCGCACCTATGCGGATGTGAACCAGATGTTCGGTGATATCGTGAAGGTGACGCCGTCGTCGAAGGTGGTGGGCGACATGGCGCTGATGATGGTCTCTCAGGGCCTCACGCGCGCGCAGGTCGAAGACCCGAGCGTTGAAGTGGCGTTCCCGGACTCGGTCATCGACATGATGAAAGGAAACCTCGGCCAGCCCCCGGGCGGCTTCCCCACCGGCATCCAGAACAAGGTGCTGAAGGGCGAGGCCCCGCTGACCGAGCGCCCCGGCGCCTCGCTGGCGCCGGTCGATCTTGAAGCCGTGCGTGCGGACCTGTCCGAACAGCTCGAAGGCAAGCGCGTCGATGACGAGGACCTGTCAGGCTACCTGATGTATCCGAAGGTCTTCCTCGACTACATGGGCCGCCACCGAACATACGGACCCGTACGGACCCTGCCGACGGACGTTTTCTTTTACGGGATGGAGCCGGGGGACGAAATCAGCGTGGAGATCGACCCCGGTAAGATCCTCGAAATCCGCCTTCAAGCCATTGGAGAGACGGGCGAGGATGGCGAGGCGCGCATCTTCTTTGAGCTAAACGGCCAGCCGCGGGTGATCCGCGTGCCCGACCGCAAGGTCAAAGCCTCCGCAGCCGCGCGGCCCAAGGCCGAGGCGGGCAACCCAGGCCACATCGGCGCGCCAATGCCGGGCGTCGTGGCATCGGTCGCGGCGCAGGCGGGGCAAAAGGTGACAGCGGGGGACCTCTTGCTGACCATCGAGGCGATGAAGATGGAGACGGGCATCCACGCCGAGCGGGACGCGGTGGTCAAAGCCGTGCACGTCGCGCCGGGGGGCCAGATCGACGCCAAAGATTTGCTGGTCGAGCTGGACTAAATGCGCCTGCGCGCGCTCAGCCTGATCGTGCCCGATTATGAGCGCGGGATCGCCTTTTACTGCGGCGTGATGGGGTTTGACCTGATCGCGGACGCGGATCAGGGCCGCAAACGCTGGGTGGAGGTGCGCCCGCAAGGGGGCGGCGCGCGGTTTGTGCTGGCGCGGGCGGAGGGTGCGGCGCAGCGGGCCGCGATTGGCAACCAAGGCGGCGGGCGCGTGTGGCTGTTTCTTGAGACCGATGACTTTGACGCGGAGCACGCGCGGCTGCTGGATGCGGGTGTCGTGTTTGAAGAGGACCCGCGGCACGAGCCATACGGCACCGTCGCCGTCTTCCGCGACCCGTTTGGCAATCGTTGGGACTTGCTCCAGCCCGCAGGCTAGCCGTCGCGCCAGAGGACAAGCGCATCCGCCTTGCCGTCAAGCACCGTTTGTGGCAGCTGCGTCAACTCTGCGCGTGCTTCAGGCTCCAGCTGCTGCACCAGCGCGTCTGACAACACGGTTGGCGCATCAAACTGCTTGGCCGCGGCCTCGATCCTTGCGGCGGTGTTCATCAGATCACCCAGCAGCGCGATTTCCTTCTTCCAATCGCCCATCTCTCCCACGGCCAGCACGCCCACATGCACCGCCACGCGCACCTTCGGCGCGGCGCCAAAGCGCTTTTCATACCGCGGCGCGGCCCGCGCCAGCACCGCATGCATCTGCTGCGCGCAGGCAAGGCATGCGCCGTCCCGCAGCCCGTGCGCCGCGGGCCATGTCACGATCACCGCATCCCCGACATAGCGGTGCACCGTCCCGCCCGCCGCGTTGATCGGCCCCGCCAGATCAAGCGCGACCTCCGACAAAAAGCGGTGAAAGCCCAGCGCGCCCAGCGCCTCGCCAAGCGCGGTGGAGCCGACCACATCGGCAAAAAGCACCACCCGCTCTTCCAGCCGCGGCTCGGTATAGCGGGTAGAGATCAGCGACAGGCTCGCCTCGGTGCCGAGAAAGCGCACCACTTCGATCCCGATGGAGAAGATGGCAGCAACCGCGCAGGACATCAGGAACTGCGCGTTGAACCCGTCATGCGCCCAGGGGGGCGGCGCGCTAAGCACAAGGAACTGAAGCGACATGCCCCCCAGGATCACGAAGCTATAGAGGATGCCGCGCAGCCCAACGATGACGAGCGGCGGGAGCCGCCGCACAAGGCGCAGCGCGCTGTTGGACAGCACGCCCATCTCTACCACCGTGCAGCCGAAAGCGATGCTGCTGCCGGTCAGCGCGCCGGCAAGGATGCTCCACCCCGGCGCATCATCGGACTGGATCAGCCCGATCAGCGCGCCGACAACGCTTGAGATCGCGGTAACGATCAAGGTGACACGAATGACACGGTCCATGCCCCGGGCGTAGCCCAGCGGCGCAGGCTTGGAAAGGCAGGCCGCGCGCGAAGGCCCCGGCCTGCCCCGCCTCAGGCGAGCAGCGCGCAGATCTGCGCCCACCATCCCAGCGAAAGGGCGAGCCCAAGCAGAGCAATCCGAAGTGAGTGGTGGCGTGCCATTGGACCCTCCCCTGTCTGCGGCGTCGTTCTGTTGTTACGTGCTGCTTCGCCGCTTCCGTCGCGGCGCGCTGAAATATATCTGCGCGGCAGTATTTTCCCCTTGCAGCCCCGCCGCGGCATTTGTAGATACCGCTCACCAAAAGGAAGCGGGCGTAGCTCAGGGGTAGAGCATTACCTTGCCAAGGTAAGGGTCGGGCGTTCGAATCGCCTCGCCCGCTCCAATTGGGTCCTCCATACAAATGTGTATAGACGCGAACGGCTGTTAGGCGTTTTGGGCCGGACGGGCCTGACCCCGTCCATCGCAGCATGCGGCGTCCCCTCCGAGGTCCGCTTTGCGCCCGCTGCCGCCACGCCGCCATATCAACACGTGCTGCACATCGTACTGGTGAATACATCGCTGCCAGTCTCCGACATGCAGTCGGGATTTTCTCCCGCGGCTTTGTGTTCGGCGCATGCCGCTCCCACTTGGGGATGGACCGACTCACCCTGCGTGAGGTATGCTACCTCCAGTAGTACTGCATTTTTCTGAACCAATTGTTGTTTTCAAACAGGGGATTTCCGATGCCTGGAGCTGCATTCCATTTAACATTGCTCGATCTGTCCATAGACGCTTTATCCAGCGGATCGGCCGCTGATCAGGCCATCGCCAAGACAATGAACGACCATCGCGAATTCGCAGCGCTGGGCGCAATCGGGACCGAGATGCTGCGCTATCGCCCGATTGCAAAGGACGCGGTCGACACGATTGAGACCGCGGATTTGAGTAGCCTGCCCCAAGCCGACCAAGAGGCGGTGATCCAGGCGGTTTTCCCCAACCCCGAGATGGCGGCCTACGCGGTTGCCTTTCGGCAGATCCTGCCGTTTTACAGCGAAATCACGGAGATCCAGCAAACGCTGGCCGACCTCGCGACCGCGGCGGACAATGAAGATGTGAACGCGTTGCAGGCACTGCAATCCGACGCCGAAGGGCTGCAGGCAAAGTTCCAGAACCTGCAGGGGCTGACCGACGCTATCACCAAGACCTACGCGGCCGGGGCTCTGGGCGCGGTTGGGGGGCTTCCCCCGATCCAGGCGCAGCCGTCGCTGCCGGCGGCGACATGGCGCACATGGGAATACATGCGCTGGAAAACGACCGGTGACTTTGCCGCGGATCTTCTCAAACAAGCGGATGCTTTGGGCGACGATCAGCTGCGTGCCTATGCCTACGGCTACATGACCCATGTCGGCGGCGCGGCCATCGGCGAGCCGTTCTGCAATTCCATAACCGGGGGCCCCTATAGAACGCATTGGTGGCGCAACAAATATGTCCGCAACCATGTCGACGCGTGGACCCACGGCCGCTACCAAACCCCTGCGACAATGGCTGGCGACACGCCAACACCGCCCTATGCGGATTGGACAAGCCTCTGCGGCGCGACGCTCGACAAATTGGTCGACATTGACGGCATCACCGGCAAGGACGCCGTCGATGCAGTGATCAACAACGCAATGCCTGCGACCCCTGGGTTCGACAAGGTGGCGAACCTCCTCAAAAACTCGGTCGCGAACGTGTATGGCGGGTTTGGACAACTCCAAGCTCCGCCGGAGGAAATCAGCGATGAGGCGGCGCTGCGCGAAGCATATGTCGGCCTGCTCTCCGTGCTGCATTTCATGACCGGAGACTCGCCGCTTTGTTTCACACCGCTCGGCCCTCCCCCGCCGGGGTCCGAGACCCCGCCGGACTGGTATGGCTCCGGTGGGTCGGGAACGACGCCGTCCAATCCCAGCCCCGGCGGCGGCGGCGGCCCAAGCGGTACGACCGTCGCGGCCACGGTGACGGCGATTGTCGCCGCGATCCTCGCAGTGCTGGCGATCGTTTTTGCAAGCCTCATCCTCGCCGCCGCTGCCGCGGCCGCGGCGATTGTGGCCATCATCCTCTTTGCCATCGGGCCTGGCGGGCCGGAATGGGAGGAGGTGCGCACCAACATCTACTGGATGCGCATGCAGCTCCAGCAGGCGCTGATCGCGTTGCAGGATGCGCTGGTAACCGGCGGGCTGGGCTACCCCCAACCCATCCGCCTCGGCACTGCGCCCGCCGGTCCCAACGATCCCTGGCAGCCAGTGACCGATCAGGATGGCGTCGCGCTGACGCGCAGCCGCGAAGGCCGCTATCCTTTCCGCATGCAGGGCCTGCCGCCGCAGGGCGGCCAACCGGCCCTGCCGCCCGATGGAGGCTATCTGCGCGACCCCACAGACGCGCCGGAACTGCCGCCGACCCGCTCGCTTTTCGCGCAGGGCAGCTATGCGGATAACATCATCGATGGCGCGGGGCTTGCCAATGGCGGCATGATGACAGATCTCGGCCTGTTCCCCACGCGCGACCAGGATTTCGGCGGCGCGCTGGAGAACGCGTTGGATATCATCCGCAACGGCGCGCAGGGCCTGTCAAGCTACAATCTCGATGGCGATCGCGGCTATGGCTGGAAGACGTGGCGACCAAAACTGGGAAGCGCCCCCGCCGATGCGACGCAGCCCGTTCAGGAGGTTCCGGAATGAAACGCCGCGACGATGACAACTCTGGCAAAGACACTGAAAAACCCGGCCTCTATTCGGGCCGCAAGAGCTCAATGGAGGACACCAAGGAGCGGGAGCGCGAGGATCCCAGGGACGAGGGCAAAGACGAGGGCAAGGAAGAGTGGGACGGCAAGGTGCCGCCCGTTCCCTACACACCTTGGCCCTTCCCGCTTCCGGATTACCGAATTCATGGCAAGGGCGATGACGATCATCCTGTCTATACGCCCTATCTGTTCCTCAACCATGAGGATCCAAACGTGCCGGGCAGTCCGTTCTGGCTGTCACCCGATATCTGGGTGACCAGTTCGCTGGGGATCAACCAGCCCGAGGAGGGCAAGCCAAACCAGATTTTTGCCCGGGTCCACAATGCCGGGTTGATGGACGCACTCAATGTCAACGTGCGCTTTTATTGGGCTGACCCCTCCGCCGCGATCACCGATGCAAACGTCACGCCGATCGGTGGTGACCCGGCGGCGGCAACGGCAACCGGCGTTTACATCCCGTCCCCTGCGGGGCCGGGGCAGGACAGCGCCGTGATGGTCCAATGCCCCGTGGACTGGTTTCCTGAAAAGATCGCCCATCAATGCCTGCTGGTGAAAGCCTGGGCGCCGGGAATTGACCCGAATACCCCGCCCTACGAGCCGGTGCTGGACCCGATAAACGACCGCCACTCGGCCCAGCGCAACACCAATGTCGTGTTGCTGCCGCCCGGCGCGGAAATGCAGATGGTGGTGAAGATCCTCAACATCAGCCGCTTCGCGCAGGAAGCGCGGATTGTGGTGCGCGCGCTGCCCGGAGAGCTGGCTTTGGCCCAAGCCAGGGCCATGCAGATCAAAGGTGCCGCTGAGTTCCGCCCCGGTCGGCTGCCGCTCCCGGTCAAGGCGGAGCTGTCGGAAGAGGCGATGTTTCTGCGCCACGAGGCGGAAACCTTTGCCCGGCTGATGCAAGCGAAAGAGGCGCAAGACCCAGCGAAGGAGCCGGGCGAGCCTGTGATCGTCATCGACACCGCGCTAAAGGCGTTCGAACAGCGTGATCTGCACTTCCAAGCGGTCATACCCGGAAACGACGCCGCCGGCAGCGTCTATGCCTTTGATATTGCACAATACCTAGGCGGTCTGCGTACAGGTGGCTACACGGCCATGTTGATCGTGGGTTGATGCAAGAGCCTTCGTGACGCCCGAGCTTGCCTCGGACGTCCGTTTCGTTCGCATACGGCCTAATCGCCATCGCCTCGGCTTTGCATGCGCGGCGCATGTTGGCACTGTTTGGTGCCGCTGCAGCATTCCGGCCTTTCGCCGAACGCCAGCTATGGGCCGTTCTTGCGCGCACGCGCGCGCGGCGATCCAGAAAAGGCAAGGTCGGACTGCGCGCGTCGGCGCGAGGATTGCGACGCGGCCCTGCCCAAGCGCGGGCGACCGACCAGACGCGCTGGCAGGCGCGGTCTCATCATCCAGGAGGGCGGCGCGGCAGGTATCGGCCACCTCGGGCGCTGATCCAACGTGCGCATTGCGCTTCTTCGGCGGGCAAAAAAGTGCTGGCGTTAAATCCCTTCTGGTTTGGTGAAATCGCGGTAAGACACCACGGCCCTCGCGGATGAAACGCCTCAAAAGACTCAATGGCTTCGCCTGCACACGCGAGTTTTGTGCGCATCGCGGTGCTGCCCCGCATCCCCAAGCAGCCTGGGACACAAGAGCCGTACTGCGCTGCGCGTGCTGATCAAGATCAAAACCACCCCTGCCCGCAGAACGACCCACCTGCGCGGCGCGCCGTCTGACGGTGCCTAGAACGCCTTGAACGTCATCGTGGTGAGCGAGCGTTCGATCCCCTCGATCGTCAGCAATTCATCGTTGATGAACTTGCCCACATCCGCGCCCTCCGGGATATACAGTTTCATCAGCAGGTCATATTCGCCCGAGGTCGAATAAAGCTCCGAATGCAGCTCCCGCAGGGCGATCTCTTCGGCCACCTTGTAAGTGGTCCCGGGGCGGCAGCGGATCTGGACAAAAACGCACGTCGTCATGACACATGCTTGTCACAGCGCCGCCCGCGGCGCAATGGCTTGGCCTGCCCGCGCCGCGCGCCTATAAGGCGCCCGAGCTTCAGGGAGGCGCCGATGCGCACCGCAACCATCACCCGCGCCACCGCGGAAACCGACATCCGGGTCGAGATCGACCTCGACGGCACCGGCACCTATGACAACCAGACCGGGGTCGGCTTTTTCGACCACATGCTGGACCAGTTGGCACGCCACGCGCTGATCGACATGAAAGTGCGCTGCACTGGGGACGTGCACATCGACGATCACCACACCGTGGAGGATGTGGGCATCGCGCTGGGCCGCGCCCTGAGCGAGGCGATGGGCGACAAGCGCGGCATTGTCCGCTACGGCGCGTGCCTTCTGCCGATGGACGACGCGTTGGTGCGCTGCGCGCTGGACCTGTCGGGCCGGCCTTTCCTGGTGTGGAACGTGGCCCTGCCCACGCCCAAGATCGGCACGTTCGACACTGAACTCGTGCGCGAGTTCTTCCAGGCGTTCAGCACCCACGGGGGCATCACGCTGCACGTGGACATGCTGCACGGCCTCAACAGCCACCACATCGCCGAAGCGGTCTTCAAATCCGTCGCCCGCGCCCTGCGCGACGCGCTTGAGACAGACCCGCGCAAATCAGGCGACATCCCTTCGACAAAGGGCACGCTGTGAGCGGGCGCACGGTCCTGATAGACTACGAAAGCGGCAACCTGCATTCCGCGGCCAAAGCGTTTGAACGCATGGCGCGCGAGACGGGCGGCGAGGTGATCGTGACGGCAAATGCGGACATCGTCGCCAAGGCCGACCGGATCGTCCTGCCGGGCGACGGCGCCTTTCCCGCCTGCATGGCAGCCTTGCGGGCCTCCGGCACGCTGGAGGCGCTGCGCAGCGCTGTCGAGGCCCGCGGCACGCCTTTCCTCGGTATCTGCGTCGGGATGCAGCTGATGGCGCAGCTGGGCCGGGAATACGTGGACACCCCGGGCCTGGGCTGGATCGACGGCGAGGTGGTGCATATCGTGCCCGAAGACGATGCGCTGAAGATCCCGCATATGGGCTGGAACGATCTGATCATCACGCAATCGCACCCGGTGCTGAAGGGGCTGACGACAGGCGATCACGCCTATTTCGTGCACTCCTACCAGATGCAGATGCACGCCCCACAGCAGCGCATCGCCCACGTCTCCTATGGCGGCGATGTCACCGCGATTGTCGGCACCGGCAACATGATCGGCACCCAGTTCCACCCGGAAAAAAGCCAGCAGGTCGGCCTGCGCCTGATCGCCAACTTCCTGCGCTGGACCCCCTGAGCCGCCGGACGCCCTATACCGCCCGCACCCAAGGGGCGGGGCTTTTCAACACTTTGGTTTCGGAGCCGCCCTCGCTTGATCTCAAAGAGACAGGAGGGGGCGGACGGGTCCAGCTGAAATGCGGAGGCTGCGAGGCGTCTCGGAAACGCTCCGGGGGAGCGTTTCAGCCGAGCAGGCGCGGAGCGTATTTGGACGTAGCACCCGGAATGTCGGGGGTGCGGCTGCGCATCTCGCTACGCGAAACGCGCCTTGCCGCCGGTCGTCCTCGCCGTTGCTCGAACGACCTGGAAACCGTATTTCTGCTGGACGTGGCCGACCCCTCCTGTCACGCCAGAGATCAATCGAGGGTGGGTTCGAGACCTTGGTTTTGGTGAGACCCGAAGCCAGCAACGCTGACCACTCATGACCAACACCGGCAGCAGAGCGCCCGTTTTGCGACAGCAAAACGCCCCCCTCCAAGCCAGATTATTTCAAATAATCTGCCCACCCAGCAGATCAGTGGCGCAGCTGCAAATCCCACCGCGCAGCACGTGCCTCGCCACCGGTTGCAACATACGGGGCTGTTGCAAGCCTATCGCGCGATGGATCAACCGTGTGGCTGCGCATCCCGCTGCGCGGCACGCGCCTTGCCACGGGTCGAAAAAGACGGGACTTTTTCGACCTATTTCACCCGCGTCCAGCTTTGCGACCGGCAGATCGGCCCGACACAGCCCGAGACCTTGAGCGCGGCGCCGCGCAGCTGCATTTTCGAGCGGTAGGTTTTGTCCACATCAGGCGCCCAGATGCGGCCACCGGAATAGGCGCCATTGCCCTTGGCCTGCATGTCCCAGATGATCCGCTCGCCCACGATAGACGTGTTTGCGTTACCAAGGACCTTCGCGATGGTGCCGCAGATCGACGCGCCGCACGGCGCGATGTCGACGTGCAGATAACCGCCCGTCTCGCCCGTTTCCGTCTTCCACGTCCCCGCAACCGGGTCCGCCGCAGCGCCCGCCGCAAACCCAAGCGCAAGTGCCGCGCCAAGCATCAGCTGTTTCATGTCATCCTCCCAAAAATGCCGCGCCCAGCTTGGGCCAGCCGCCCCCGCTCTGGCAAGCCTGACCTCGGGTCGCGTTGCATCGCGCGCGCGCCCGTGGCACAGGGCCAAAAACGCGAAGGGCAGCCCCATGATCCTCTACCCCGCCATTGACCTCAAAGACGGCGCCGCCGTGCGCCTTGTGCATGGAGAGATGAACAGCGCCACCGTCTTTAACCAAGACCCCGCGGCGCAGGCCCGCGCCTTTGTCGCGGCGGGCTGCGAATGGCTGCACCTTGTGGACCTGAACGGCGCTTTCGCCGGCACGCCCGTGAACGCCGCACCGGTTGAGGCGATCCTCAAGGCCTGCCCCGTGCCCGCCCAGCTGGGCGGCGGCATCCGTGACATGGCGACCATCGCGGCGTGGCTGGACAAAGGCCTTGCCCGCGTGATCCTGGGCACGGTTGCGGTCGAAAACCCCGCGCTGGTGCGCGAAGCCGCTGCCGCCTTCCCGGGCCAGGTGGCCGTCGGCATCGACGCGCGGGGCGGCAAGGTCGCCACCAAGGGCTGGGCCGAGGACACAGATGTGGACGCCACCGACCTCGCCCGCAGCTTTGAAGACGCGGGCGTTGCCGCGCTCATCTACACCGACATCAACCGCGATGGCGCCATGCAGGGCCCGAACGTGCACGCGACCGAGGCGCTGGCCCGCGCCGTCTCCATCCCGGTGATCGCCTCGGGCGGTGTGTCATCGCTGGCGGACCTGACGGCTTTGAAGGACACCGGGGTGATCTCTGGCGCAATCTCGGGCCGCGCGCTTTATGACGGCGCGATTGACCTGACTGCGGCGCTTGCAGCCTTGGCGTAGCACCCCGGATGGACGCGCGTGTGCTGACCCGCGTTCTGCGCGTCGGTCTGGCGGATGTTTGTCGGACTTGCGGGCCATGAGTGCGGTGCGCGCGACCAGCGACTGAAAACAACAACACACAGGTGCGCCTCGCGCGCGCGGGCCGTCGCTCTCTTCATCGGCATCAGCAAGGGCGCCTGCGACGGCACTGCGCTCTTGCGCTATCGCGGCCGCCACATCATGCCCGGTCCGTTTGCAAACGCCTCCCTTCCCGCCTTCGCTCGCATCACCACCGGCAGGCCCGCGGCAGTCGGCATTGCCGCGGCAGTGGCTCTCATCTGGCACCAGCGCCGCAAATAGGGTCTAGGACAGCGCCATCCGGAGCGTTAAGAGGCCCCTATGCTGAAAACCCGCATCATCCCCTGCCTTGACGTTGCGGACGGGCGCGTCGTGAAAGGCATCAACTTTGTCGACCTCGTCGACGCAGGCGATCCGGTGGACGCCGCTCGCGCCTATGACGCCGCAGGCGCGGATGAGCTGTGCTTTCTCGACATCCACGCCACCCACGAAAACCGCGGCACGATGCATGATGTGGTGCGCCGCACGGCGGAGGAATGCTTCATCCCCCTGACCGTTGGCGGCGGCGTGCGCACCCCCGAGGACGTGCGGGACCTGCTGCTGGCGGGCGCGGACAAGGTCTCGTTCAACTCGGCGGCCGTGGCGGACCCCGATGTGCTCAGCCGCGCCGCCGACCGGTTCGGCAGCCAGTGCATTGTTTGCGCCATCGACGCGAAGACAGTTGCGGCCGGCAAATGGGAAATCTTCACCCACGGGGGGCGCAAGCCCACCGGCATTGACGCGGTTCAGTTTGCCCGCACCGCCGCCGCCAAGGGTGCGGGCGAGATACTGCTGACCTCGATGGACCGCGACGGGACAAAGGCGGGCTTCAACCTCGCGCTGACACGCGCCATTGCCGACGCGGTGCCCGTCCCCGTGATCGCGAGCGGCGGCGTCGGCACGCTCGATCACCTCGTCGAAGGCGTCACGCAGGGCGGCGCCAGCGCGGTCCTCGCCGCTTCGATCTTCCACTTCGGCACCTTCACGATTGCCCAGGCGAAGGCCCACATGGCCGCGGCAGGCGTGCCGGTGCGGCTGACATGACCTTAAACGAGCTTTTTGCCACGATTGAAGCCCGCAAGGGCGCAGACCCGGACAGCTCTTGGACGGCAAAACTGCTCTCCAAAGGCCCGGAGAAATGCGCGGAGAAATTCGGCGAAGAGGCGATCGAGGCCATCATCGAAGCAGTCAAAGGCGACACCGACGCGCTCACATCGGAGGCCGCCGACGTGCTCTACCACCTGCTTGTGATGCTCGCCGCGCGCGATGTCACGCTGGACGCGGTCCTGAGCGAGCTGGCCCGCCGCCAGGGCACCTCGGGCCTCGACGAGAAGGCGGCGCGCCAGGATTGACCTAACCTGCTTCAGCTTCGGAGCCGCCCTCGCTTGAGCTCAAAGGGACAGGAGGGGGCGGACGGGTCCAGCTGAAATGCGGAGGCTCCCTGCAAGTGGAAACCGTATTTCTGCTGGACGCGGCCGCCCCCTCCTGTCACGCCAGAGATCAATCGAGGGCGGGTGCGAAGCGTTTCAGCTTTGGTGAGACCCGAAGCCAGCAACGCCAACCACCCTATCCATACGCCCGCAGCAGCGCCCCCGTTTTGCGCCAGCAAAACGCCCCCCTCTTCGTCAGATTTTTCCAAAAATCTGCCCCCCGCTCAAAGCTTCGAGCTGATGATCCCCGTCGCAAACCCGCCCTTGCGCAGCTCACCAAACAGACGCTGGTGCTCGATCTTCGGGCAGCGGTCTTGAATGACGGTGAGGCCCCGCGCCTCGGCCCGCGCCGCCCCCGCGGCATGGGTCACGCCGATTTGCATCCAGATCGTTTGCAACTCGGGACAAACCTCTAGCGCCTGCTCGACAATCTCCGGCACCGCGTCTGGCCGGCGGAAGATGTCCACCATGTCGGCCTCCGGCACATCCGCCAAACCGGCCCGGATCGGGGCACCGTATAGGTCTTGCCCTACGGCGATGGGATTGACACCGATCACCCTGTACCCGCGCAAACCCAGATAGCGGGCCACGAAGTTCGAGGGGCGCACCGGATTCGCAGACACGCCGACCACCGCGATCACGCGGGTGCGGGTCAGAACGCTGCGCAAATGTTTGTCGGAGTACGCCATACCGCACCTGAACAAAAAAAACGCCCCGAAGTCAAAGACCTCGGGGCGCAGGCATGGAACGAGGGACAGTGAACGGACGCGGCCAGTTCCAAAGCCGCGCACCTGACCCAAAAGCTAGGTATGCAGGCAGCGTTCACAAAGAGGATGTCGCCAAACTGTGAACGATAGGTAAACACCAAGCGGTTTCCCGCCGGTCAGTCCAGGATGTCTTCGATGAGGTCGAACGCCTCCTCGAACACGTCCTTGAGCCGCCATTTGCGTTTCGGTTTCTTCTTTTTCTTTACTTTCACCGGCTTTACGCTGCGCACCGCGCTGGGCCGCACCAGTTCGCGGTCCCCCTCGCGGGATTTCGGCAGGCGCTTGAGGTCATGCAGCGGCGCACCGCAATTCGAACAGGTCAACTCGTGCCGGTCTTTGCCCAGCACCAGCGCCGCGCGCGTGCCGCAATAGCAGCAGGTTGTGATCTTCGCCGGATAGCCCATCAAATCCCCTTTCGGGAGGCATATAGGGCAAGTGCAGCAGCATTTGAGACATTGAGCGAGCCAAACGCCCCCGCCGCCTCGATTCGCACCAGGGCATCGACCGTCTCGCGCGTTTTCTGGCGCAGGCCCGGCCCTTCAGCCCCAAGCACAAGGGCCACTGGCCCGTCCATACGGCCCGCCACGGCCTCTTCGACCGTCTGCGTTCCGTCACCGTCAAGGCCGAGCACGAGGTAGCCCATCGCCTGCAGCGCCTCAATCGTCTCCGCCAGGTTGCGCACCCGCAGGTAGGGTTGCCGCTCCAGCGCGCCGGAGGCGGTCTTGGCCAGCGCGCCCGTCTCAGGCGCGCCGTGATGGCGCGTGCCGATCACCGCGGAGGCGCCCAGCACCTCGGCCGAGCGCAGGATCGCGCCCACGTTATGCGGGTCCGTCACCCGGTCCAGCAAGATCAGGCGCGGCGCCGCCGCCCCGATCGCCACGTCTTCCAGACGCCCCCAGTCGAGCGGCTTGACCTCCAGCGCCGCCCCCTGATGCACCGAGCCGGGATCAATCGGCACGTCAAAGCGGCGCGCATCCACGACCTCCGCCTCCAGACCGGCCTCTGCAATGGCCTCGGCCAGCTTGGCCTGCGCATTCAGCGTCACGACAAGGCGCAGCTTCTCGCGGGCCGGATTGTGCAGCGCATCGCGCACCGCGTGCAGCCCAAAAAGCCAGACGGTTTCGGCGGCGGCGGCGCGCTTGGCGCGCTCTTTTTCGACCACCCATTTGGGCTTTTTCATCTGCGGCTCTCCTCGGCGCTTTTGGCTCTTGACCCTGCCACGGGCCGCTCGTAGTACACCGCCCACGCTGTATTGGCGTAGTGGGCGACAGGCCGCAAGGTGTGGCAGGGGACTGTAACTCCCTCGCGGAGACGCACGCCTGGTTCGATTCCAGGGTCGCCCACCATTTCCCCGTCTTTTGGTTAGGTGAGACGCAGGCGGCACAGCCTTAACGAGGCGGGCTGCAAACAGACGTGTTATGACGGCGACATGACACGCAGTCTCATCACCTCCGACGTCTCCCTCGACGCGCAAGGCAAGCAGGCCGGGTTCCTGCGCGTGCCGCATTCAACCGACCGCTCCGCCTATGGCTGGATCGGGGTGCCGATCACCGTCATCGCACATGGCATTGGCCCCACGCTGGTGCTGTCGGCGGCGGTGCACGGGGACGAATACGAAGGGCAGATCGCCGTATCGGAACTCGCGCGGGAGCTGGCGCCGGAGGATATCCGAGGCCGGTTGATCCTGCTGCCGATGATGAACCCGCCCGCGGCGCTGGCCGGGCGGCGCGTGTCACCAGTGGACGGCGGCAACCTGAACCGCCTTTACCCCGGCGATCCGCATGGCACGCCCAGCCAGATGATCGCGCATTACCACGAAGAGGTCATTCTGCCCCGCGCGTCCCACGCGGTGGATCTGCACGCCGGCGGGGCCTCCCTGCTCTACCCCGCGACGCTTCTGCGCGGGCCCAGCCACAGCGCGGACGAAGAGGCAGGCCTCGCGCTTTTGACCGAGGCGTTTGATTTGCCGGTCGCATGGGTCTTCACGTCGGGCGGCGGGCGGCACAGCACCGCGCGTACGGCGATGGGGGCGGCGAACCGCAAGGGGGTGATCAACGTGATGGCTGAACTTGGTGGCGGCGCAGCAGTACAGCGTGACACTCTGAACTGGACGCGGCGCGGGCTGCGCCGCGTTCTGGCCGCACTCGGGATGCTGCCGGGTTACACGCCGGACGCAACGCGCGGCACACGTGCGCTTCATGTCCGCGGGTCCATCTATGCGGTGGCGGCAGGGGTGTTCGAACCTTGCAAAGCCCTGCTGGACCCGGTGCACGAAGGCGAGCGGATTGGCTATGTGCATGACCCATCCACACCCGGCGCGGCGCCTGTTCCGATGATCTCCCCTCATGACGGGGTCGTGCTGGCCCTGCGCGCGTTGGGGCGGACAGAACGCGGCGATGCGCTGTTTCAGATCGCTGCGGACGTGTAGGCAAGCGCTGGCGGTTTCCGTCTGAACGTTAGGTCAAACGCTGGCCCTTCCCGCACGCCGGCATGCTGCCGGGGCGACGCGCGCCGCCCTGGGCGGCGCGCTGGGTCAGGTTTTCCACACCTAACTCGCGCGTATGGTTAACGCACAGTCACGCGAGCAGCGGGTTCGGGTAACAATTCGCGCGGATCGGGCGAGGCTGTCACTGAAGTCGCGACAATCAGAGCGCGAATCCAGAATGAACAGGTGAATTTCTCTTGCCTGATTGCCTGGACCTGCGGACACTTCAGAAACCGCGCCTCTGGGGGCCGGTCATGGTCAGGGGACGACCTGTGATTGTATTTGGTCTTTTTAATGCGCCCAGATGGGGCGCCCTGCTTCTTTTTCTGTGCGCCGCCCTCATTGGCACCACGGGTTTGGCGCAGGATGCGCGCTTGCGCGCGCCGCTTGATCGGATCGCCATCGGTCCGGAGCAGACCCTGCGCGGCTTTGTCGCCGAGCATCTGAATGATCCGGACCTGTGGCCCTATGTGCTGCAACTCAACAACATCGCCTCCCCCGCGGATGTCGCGCCGGGGCAGGTGTTCGAGCTGCCCGTGCAGCAGGTCGCCGCCGCGGATGAGGCGCTCGCCCGGTCGCTTCAGGCGATCCAGCAGGCCAATGCCGAAGGCGCGCAGGTCTTTGCCCCCGTCAAGATCGGCGAGGCGATCGAAAGCCGCGAGGGCGCGATCACCAACCGCGAGACCGGCGCGTTTGCGGCCTCGGTCGATCTGAGCGACATCGCGGCGGTCCTTGCCGCCGAAGCGCTGGAGATTGCCATCGCCGAACGCGACCGCAGCGCCGAAGCGGTGGTGTCGGACGTGCAAGGCGCGGTGGAGGGGCGCGCCCCGGCCGACGCCCGCTGGTCCGGGCGCGGGCTCAATGACATTCTTGTGGAGTTCGAGCGTGTGCGGACCCTGTCCGGCAGCACGACACAGATCACCTTCCGCGACCTCAGCCGCTTGCGGCTGAACGCCAATTCCAACGCGACGATCCAGCGGATGCGCTCGGACCCGCTGACGGGGGGCGAGGTCACCAAGGTGTCGCTCGTGAATGGCGATTTCTACGCGCTGCTGAACCAGCTTTCGGACAAGACCAGCTTTGAGGTAGACGTGCCGGGGGTGGAGACGACGACCAATTCCGCCGATTTCTGGATCAAGAATGACCAGACCGGCGCCCGCTTCGTGAATTACGACACGCCCGCTTTGGAGGTTGTCGCGGATGGTGCAACCACGCTGGTGCAAGAGAATGAAGGCGTCGTGCTGACCGCGCGCGGGGTTGAACGGGCGCAGGTGCTGGACGCGCCGCAGATGGTCACGCCCGCGCTGGACGCCGTGATCTACACCGCGCGCGCGCAGCTGGGCTGGCAGGAATTCGAAGGCGCGCGGGCCTATTGGGTTGAGGTGGCGACCGATCCCGGATTTAACGACATGCAGGTTTCCGAATGGGGGATCGAGGGCACGGGGTTTGAAACGCCCGAGCTGCCGCCGCGGGTCTATCATTGGCGCGTGGCCGCGCTCGACGCGCTGGGCCTACCGGGGCAGTGGTCCAAGGCGCAGCCGTTCACCGTGCGGGTGGACACCACCCCGCCCTTCCTTGCCCTCCTGAGCCCCGAGCCCAACCTCGTCTCTGCCGCGGCGCAGGTTGAGGTCTTTGGCGCGTCTGAGCCGGATGCGCAGGTGCTGCTGAACGGGGCGCCCCTCACCCTTGGCGCGGATGGCTCCTTTATTGAGGTCGTCACCCTCACCCCCGGTCAGAACCTGATCCGGCTGGAGGCGGTGGATCTGGCCGGCAACCGCTCTGACGCGGCGCAGGCGGTGATTTACCGGCCACAGGTGGATGTGACGATCACGCTGGCGCCGACCATTCCCCGTGTTGGGGACGCATTGGCCAGCCGCACTACAGAGCTGACCCTCTCCGCCGCGTCCTCCGCCGCGCCTGGCGCGCGGGTCGAGGTGCGCGGCGCAGGCGGTGCGCTGGCGGCAGAGACCGTGGTGGGGCCTGCGGGTGACATCAGCTTTACCCTTCCCGCAAGCACGGAACCGGCCACGTACGAGATCACCGTCCTGTCGCCCACCGGTGCGGTGGAGGGGCGCGCGCCCGTGACCGTGATCCGAGATCAGACCCCGCCCACCCTGACGCTCGACGCGCCGCTGCCAAATGCCATTGACCTCGATGAGGTGGTGCTAAGCGGAGATGCCGGGGACGCGAACACGCTGACGCTGAACGGGACGGACGTGCCGCTGTCCGGGGGCCGGTTCCAAGTGACCCTGCGCCTTGAGCCGGGGGAGAACAGCTTTGACCTGATCGCCTCCGACATCGTCGGCAACGTGGCCGCCACGCGCCTTGCCACGCTCTACGACATCGACCCGCCGGAGATCCTGTCCGCCGACGCCCGCCGCCCCTCGGGCGCCTCCGGCCCCATCGTGATCGAGGCGGAGGCCACGGACGCATCGGGCCTGCGCCAAGCTGCCTCTTACGTGATCGAGATTGGCGGGACCGAGCGGGAGGGCTGGCTGCGCTGCGACAACGCGACGGGCCTATGCACCGCGACACTGCCCGCGGAAGCCGGTGACCTGCGGCTGATCGAAATCGTCATCGAAGACTACGCCGGCAATGCCGCGTTCAACTGACAAGATGCTGGAAAGACTGCCATGTTTCGCTTCCTGATCCTTGCCCTGATCCTTCTTGCGCCCTTGGCCCATGCCCAGACCGCGCCCGAAGGTCTGATGGTGATCTACGGCCAGTCGGCTGCGACCCGCGAGGGCGACGTGGACCGGCGCGAGCAGATCTTCTTCTCAGTCCCCGAGGGCGCGGCCTCCCGCCTTTACGTGCGCATCTTCGACCCGGAGACGCGCGGCAGCCAGGATTTCACCTATGGCGGGGCCGCCGATAGCGAGACGACCTACCGCATTTTTGGCGGCGACGGCGCCTACACGGCCGCCGAAGTGCCCGCGATGCAGGAAGACCGCGCGCGCCCGCCGCGCACGCGCCCCGACTTTCCAATTACCGGGCCGGGGCGCGAGATCCTGTCGCGGGCCTGGGGCTCGGACCGGGCGACCGACGGGCGCTGGGCCGTGCTGGGCGCCGTGCGCCCGCGCCAGGGCGAGGTCGTGGACGGGCGCGTCTGGTTCCGGCTCGATATCGAGGGCACGCGCGGCAATGACGGCAACGGCTATCTCGTGGACGTCAGCCTTGCCCGCGACCGCTCCCGCCCGCCGGAGGGCCTTCAG
Organism: Pseudomonadota bacterium; assembly: GCA_039817385.1. GTDB lineage: Bacteria > Pseudomonadota > Alphaproteobacteria > Rhodobacterales > Rhodobacteraceae > JBCBCP01. The sequence goes on from JBCBVY010000004.1 coordinate 77,716, forward strand.
CTTTTTGCATGGCAGCCGACGATCCGCTGGACCGCCCCGGGCGGCGCAACGCGGCTGGGTTTTGGCCCGAATGCGGGCGGGCCCTACACCGTGCAAAGCTTTGACGCGGCGAACGGCGATCTCTTTATCGTGAGCGATTACGAAGATTTGCCCGTGCGCTCATCCGGTCAGGACTTCTGGGCGATCGATGTGGTGGCGGCGCCCGAAGGCCCGCTCGCCCTGTCGCTGGCGCAAGGGTTCGAGACGCCCAACGATGTCACGATCAGCATCTTTGACCGGGAGGGTAACCCCGTCCCGCTCAGCCTGCCGCCCAGCCGTGCGCCGGACCCGGCCCGCCCTACGGCCATCGGCACCGCGCGCCCGCTGGCCGATTGCCGCTCGGTCGCTTTTGACGGCGCGGGCAGCCTGGGGCGCACGCCGCTGAGCTATGAATGGGACTTTGGCGACGGTAATTCAGGGGCAGAGAACGTGATCGCCCACCGCTATGCCGAACCGGGCCGCTACACCGCCCGCCTGCGCGTGCTGGAGCCGGGGGACCGCCCCGGGCGCGGCGCGCAGCTGGAGGTGCCGGTTCATGTCCGTAATGCTCCCACCGCGATGCCGGGTGATCCCATCGTGGTCGCCCCCGGCACCGCCGTTAGCTTTGACGCCAGCGCCTCAGAGCCTTCGGACAGCCCCATCGCGCGCTACCGCTGGGCCTTTGGGGACGGTACGGTGGCGGATGGTATCGCGGCACAGAAAGCCTACGCGACCCCCGGCCTTTACCGCGCGATCCTGCGCGTGGAAGATGACAGCCTGCACCCCTGCAACTTTGGCGTGGCCACGCGGGAAGTCACGGTGAACTACCCCCCCGTCGCCGAAGCGGGCACGGGGCAAAGCGCGATCCTCGGCCAGACTGTCACCTTTGACGGCGCGGCAAGCTATGACGTGGATGGCGCCGTGACCGCGTGGCGCTGGGACATGGGCGACGGCACCGTGCTGGACGGCCCGCAGGTCAGCCATGCATTCCAAGCCTCCAGCACGTATACCGTTGCGCTGACGGTCACCGACAGCTCGGGCGTGGCGAACAATACGGCGGTGGACACGATGCGGGTGGAGGTGAACAGCCCGCCCGTGCCGCAAATCGCGATCCCGCCGCGGCCCGTGTCGGTCTCTGAAGTCGCCACGCTGGACGCCTCGGCCTCCACCGATGCCGACGGGGTGATCCTGTCCTACTTGTGGGATTTCGGCGACGGGCGCACAGGCGACGGGCAGGTCGTGAACTACGCCTGGACCCAGCCCGGCACCTTTGACGTGACCCTGACCGTGATCGACAATTCCGGCACCCAAAGCGCCGAGCAAAAGATCGTGCAGCGCATCGTGATCGACGCCGCCCCGGTGGCGGAGGCCGGACCGGACCAGTTTGTGACCGCCTCCGTCGTGAATTTCGACGGCACCGGCAGCACGGACGCTGAAGGGGAGATCACCGAGTACATCTGGGCGTTTGGCGACGGCGCAACCGGCACCGGCCCGACCCCCAGCCACGCCTATGCCCGCCCCGGCATCTACGAGGTCGCCCTGACCGTGCGCGACGACAGCACCGCGCCGCTGAACGTGCACCGGGACACGATGCGCCTTGTCATCAACGCCGCGCCCATCGCGGACGCAGGCCCGTCGCAGGTGGTCGCGCCGGGTGACCCGATCACCCTGTCCGCCCGCGCCTCCGTCGATCCGGACGGCGCCATCGCGGACATCATGTGGGACACGCCCGCTGGCCCGATGGAAGGCGAACGCGTCGCGCTCAGCCTGACGGAGCCGGGCACCTACCGCATGGGCCTGACCGTGGCCGATAACTTCACAGGCGGGGCGGCAACGGACGAGGCGGAGACCTTCATCACCGTGAACGCCCAGCCCGTCGCCGAAGCAGGCGCGGATGTGCTGGTCGCCCCGGGCGAGCCGGTGATCTTTGACGCTGGCCAGTCCTATGATCCTGACGGGCTGATCACCGCGTGGCTGTGGGAGTTCGAAGACGGCAGCAGCAGCGCCGAGCCGTACCTGACGCGCACCTTCGACGCCCCCGGCGTCTATTCGGCCCAGCTGGTCGTGACCGATAACAGCGGCGTGTTGAACGCGACCGCCTCCGACAGCATCACGATCCGCGTGAACCACACGCCGGTGGCCGAAGCCGGGCCCGAGATCCGCGGCGATGTGCTTCAGGTCACGCTGGATGCCTCCGGCTCTTCGGACGCGGATGGCGACGCGCTGATCTACCGCTGGGACATGGGCGACGGGTCGGCCCCGCTGATGGGCCAGACCATCACCCACACCTACCCGCGCGCGGGCAAGTTCCCCGTCACGCTCTTTGTCGATGACGGCACCGGCATGGCAAACGCCACGGCGCGGGATGCAACCGTCGTAACCCTCGCCGCGCGGCCCGTGGCAGATGCGGGCACCAACCGCGAGGTCTGCTCGGGCGAGAGCATCCTCTTTGACGCCTCCGCCTCCGTCGATCCCGATGGGGGGCTATTGCTGTATGAGTGGGATTTTGGCGACGGGACGATGTCCGATCTGGTGAACCCGACCAAGATTTACGAGACCCCCGGCGCCTATCCCGTAACCCTGCGCGTGCAGAACGGCAGCGGCACCGAATGGGGCAGCGACATCGCGCGTATCGCCGCGCTGGTCCGTGAAGGCCCCATCGCGGACGCAGGCCCCGACATGACCGTCTGCACCAACCAGCCGGTGCGCTTTGACGGCTCCGGCTCGACGGACGCGGACGGGGCGGTCAACGCGTTTTCCTGGACCTTTGGCGATGGCGGCATCGCCAGCGGGGAGCGGCCCGAATACCGCTTCAAGACACCCGGCAACTACGCCGTGACCCTGACGATCCAAGGCGAGGCCATCGCGGCCTGCTCCCCGCTGGACACCGACACGGTCAACGTGGAGGTCTTGGCCGCGCCAAGCCAGGACATCGCAGGCTCCGAGCGCGCCGCGGCGGGAATGCCCGCCACCTTCCGGGCAGAGCTGGGCGATCTGGGCGGGGCCAGCATCGTGTCGCAGTCGTGGGAATTCTCCGATGGCGGAACGGCCACAGGCGCGGAGGCGACGCACACCTTTGCCGAAGCGGGTGAGTTTTTCATCACCCTGACCACCCAGCTTGCGGGCGGCAATGCGGGCTGCGACGTGATCGAGACGCGCCGCAATGTGATCGTGAACGCCCCGCCGATGGCCGCGATGGACGCACCCGCCGCTGTGGCCGTGGGCGAGGCCGTGGTCTTCGACGCGGGCAATTCGGCGGATGATGACGGCGCACTGACAGGCTTTGCCTGGGATTTCGGCGATGGCGGCATGGCCGACGGCGTGCTGGTCGCGCATACGTTCCGCCAGCCCGGCACCTATGACGTGACGCTGGCGGTGACCGATGATGCCGGGGTCGGCAATTCGGTGCAGCGCGTGACGCAGCAGGTGGTCGTGAACCCCGCCCCGGCTGTGGGCCTTGCGCTTCGCGGTCAGGTCTGCCCCGCGTCCCCCACCCCGTGGTCGGTGAACGCGCCCGCGGGCACGACCGTCGAGTGGCTCTTTGACGGCGCGCCGGGGGGCAGCGGGCCGGAGGTCACGCACAGCTTTGCGGAGCCCGGGCTTTACCCTGTCACGGCGCTGCTTGACGATGGCACGGGCCTTGCCAACGCGGTGCGCCGCGAAGAGGTTTATGTCCGCGTGAACTCTGCGCCAACAGCGCTTGCAGGACCGGACCGGATCGTCTGCCCAGGCCAAGAGATCGTCTTTGACGCGGGCGCGTCGGGCGATCTGGACGGCGCGCTGACCGACTACCTCTGGACTTTCTCCGACGGGGTGGAGCTGCGCGGCGCGCAGGCCACGCGGAGTTTTGACAGCGCGGGGCCGGTAGAGGTGACCCTGACCGTGACAGACGACAGCGGCTCGGCCTGCGCGATTGGGACGGACTTGGCGCAGATCCTCGTGAATGCCACGCCGCAGGTCGATGCAGGCCCGGATTTGACGGTGCCCGTGGGCGCGGCCCATGACGTGGTGCGCTTTGACGCCTCTGCCGCCAGCGACGCGGATGGCCACGGGCTGCGCACCGCGTGGGACTTTGGCGACGGCAGCGCCGCCAGCGGGTCCATCGCGCGGCACCGCTATGCGGTTCCGGGCACCTATACCGTGACGGTTCAGGCCTCCGACCCGACGGGCCTGGCCTGCGGGATTGGGTCTGATACCGCAACAATCACTGCCGTGGCGCGCGATTGACATCGCTTTGACGTGCAATCGCGGCTAGGCTCGCCCCATGTGGTTCCCGCTTCGGCTCAAGTTCTTCGTCTTTGCCACGCTGCTGGCGGTCGCGCCCCTGGCCATTGTCGGCCAGAACCTGACCCAGCTGACGCGCGACGAGCTGGTCTCGGCCGCGAATGAGGACCTGACCACCGTTGCCGCGCAGCTGCGCACCGAGTTCGACAACCGCTTTCAGGGCCGCTGGCTGTCGCCGCTGATGGTGATCCGCAACGGGATCGACAGCGAAGAGCTGGGCGTGCCGCAAAAAGCCTCGCTGCTGACGCTGGGCCTGCAGGAGCTGCCCGATGTCGTGGCCCTGCAACTGGCCATCGAGGGGACAAACCTGCCGATCATGGCCACCGATCAGGCCTATTCGGAACGGCTCGCGGCGGCGGGGCTGGACCCGGTGGCGACGCTGACGACCCCGGGCGAGGTGCTGACCAACATCGCGGCCACGGGCCAGTTTGGCCGCCCGCTGATCGCGCAAGACCCGGTGACAGGCGATTGGATCGCCACGCTCGCCCTGCCCCTGCGCACCCAGATCGCGGGGCGCGGCGTGACGCTCGCGGCCAAGATCGAGCTCAGCTCGCTCGCCCAGATGGTGCAGCGCCACCCCTTCGCCCAGCGCGGGGAGATCACGGTGATCGACCAAGCCGGGCGCACGGTGCTGGGCGCGTCCCGCACGCAATTGATCGAACGGGACATCGTGCAATCGGCGCTGCCCCTGATCGTGGCCGGCGCGCGGGCGGACGCGCTGCAAAGCTACACCCGCCCGGATGGCACGCCGATGCTGGGCGCCTACGCCTTTCCCGATTGGTACCCCTGGGCCGTCATCACAGAACTGAGCGAGGACAGCGCCTACGGCGTCGTCAACGCGATAACCGAGCAGATCCTGATCATCGGCGGCATCGGCTTTGCCATCGCCTCCGTCGGGGCGCTGATCTTTGCCCGCCGCCTGACCCGCCCGATCCTCGACATTGCAGAGGCCGCCGAAGCCGTCCGCTCGGGCGATTTCAGCGCCCGCGTGCGCGAGCTGGGCCGCCGGGATGAGCTGGGGCTGCTCGCGAGCCGGTTCAACAAGATGACGGGCGAGCTGGCCGAGCGGTTGGAGCTGATGAAATTCGTCTCCGCCGGGACCGTGTCGGCCATCAAACAGGCGGAATCCGGGATGGCCCGCGGCGGCACGCGCCAGCGCATCTCGGTCGTGTTTACCGACATCCGCGGTTACACCGAGTTTTCCGAGGCGCACCCGCCCGAGACGGTGATTGAGGCGCTGAACGCCTATTTCGACGTGCAAAGCGATATCGTGACCGCGCATGGTGGCGATATCGACAAATTCATCGGCGATGCGCTCGTTGCGGTCTGGTCGGGCGAAGACATGGAGCGCAAGGCCGCCGCATGCTGCGTGGAGATCGCCGAGGCGATGGCGGGGATGCTAGAGAGATACCCCGACTACAACCTGCATGTTGGCCTGGGCGTTGCCTCGGGCGAGGCGGTGATGGGCGCGATGGGGGCGAAGGACCGGATGGATTTCACCGTGCTGGGCTCCACGGTGAACCTGGCCGCACGGCTCTGTTCCAAGGCGGATCCGGGCCAAGTGCTGGCGGATAAGGCGACCCGGGCCGCGAGTACGGAGGCGGGCCTGACCTTCGACGCGCTGGAGCCGATCCCGCTCAAGGGTTATGCGGAGCCGGTGCCTGCTTTCTCGGTCGCGCGTGCCTGACAAAAAGGAAACCGACGCGGTTTCCGGAGCCCTGCCGACGGTCTTGCCACGAACCCGGTTTTCCGCGTCGGAAAACCCGATCTAGCCATAGACCGCCCAGCCCCAGATCATCGCCACATAGGTCATCTGGTGCAGCATCTGGTCAAAGCCGATCGCCCGCCAGAACCCCGCATCGGCGGGCGTGTGCCCCGTCATGTCGGACCAGCGCCCCTTGCCCCAGTCGATGTGGTAATGGGCAATCCACTCCAGAAGGGCGACCACCAAAAGCGCCGCCCAGCCCATGCCCATCACCGCCAGCATGAGGGCGCTGCCGATCATATGCTCGCCCGCGTGCAAGGCGCGCCCAAGGTGCAGATATGCGCCGCGATTGCGCAGCATAATCGGCGTCTGAAGGTAGAAATCGGCGACCATGTGCTTGATCTGCAAAAGGATCAGCAGCACCAGCGCCGCTCCGAGGGTTTCTGTCACCGTATTGTGTCCCTTTCGCGCATGGGGCCAGCCTAATGACCGATCCGCCGGGGTGCAATTCTTACCCGCCGAAAGGCGCGCGGGCATTGCCGGACCCTGCCGCGCGGTCTAGCGTGCGGAAAACATGGGGATAGGGTGATGGACCGGACCATCTTCGGCTTCATCTGGAAGCATTCAAAGCGCGATCAGCTGGTGCTGCTGGCCGTGACATTGACGCTGTTTCCGCTGCTTTACCTGACGCTTGAGCTGCCTAAGCGGATCATCAACGATGCGATTGCCGCGCCGCGCCCCATCGTGGACGTCTATGGCTTCCAGCTCCCGCAAATTCAGTTTCTTTTTCTGCTGTGTGGTCTGTTCCTGCTCGCGGTGATCGCGCACGGGCTGATGAAGATGCGGATCAACACGATGAAGGGCGTGCTGGCCGAGCGCCTGCTGCGCCGCTTCCGCTACAGCCTCATTGCCCGCGTGCTGCGCTTTCCGGCGCCTTATTTCGAGCGCACGAGCCAGGGCGAGCTGGTCTCGATGGTGACCTCAGAAAGCGAGCCGATGGGCGGGCTGATGGGGGATGCGGTCGCGCAGCCCGTGCTGCAAGCGGGGCAGATGCTGACCATCCTGTTTTTCCTTTTCGCGCAAAGCTGGGCGTTCGGGCTTGCGGCCTGCGCGCTGATCCCGCTTCAGGCCTGGCTGATCCCGAAACTGCAACGCCAGATAAACCTGCTGAACAAGAAGCGCGCGCTTCAGGTCCGCGCGCTCGCGGGTGAGATCGGCGAAAGCGCGGCAGGGGCCGCGACCTTGCGCGTCTCGGGCGGCTGGCCTTACCGGCTGGCGCAGATCACCGACCGGCTGGGCCGCCTGTTCGAGATCCGGTTCGAGATCTTCCAGAAGAAATTCTTCATGAAGTTCATCAACAACTTCATCACCCAGCTGACGCCGTTCCTGTTCTATGCCTTTGGCGGGCTGCTGGTGATCCGCGGCGAGGTCAGCCTTGGCGCGCTGGTCGCCGCGCTTGCGGCCTACAAAGACCTGTCGAGCCCCTGGAAAGAGCTGCTGGCCTATTACAACCAGTCCTCTGACATGCAGCTGCGCTGGGAGACGATCACCGAACGCTTCGTGCCCGCGGGCATGATTGACGAGGCCCTGTTTGAGGGGCGCGGCCCGGGCGATGTCTCACTGGCGGGGGACTTGGTGCTGGACGGGGTCACGGTGCGCAACGCCGATGGCAACGCGGTGCTGGAAGACCTTGACCTGACGGTGCCTGCGGGCAGCCTTATCGGCATCGCCGCCCCGTCGGAGGAAGACCGCCGCGCCCTTGCCGCCTTGCTGACGCGGGAGGTGCTGGCGACCTCGGGCAGCGTGCGCATCGGGACGCATGTCTTGCGCGAGTTGCACCAGGGCACAATTGCCGCGCGGATCGGGCATGCCACGTCGCGCCCCGTACTGTTTCTTGGATCGGTCGCGGACAACGTCCTTTTGCCGCTGAAAGCTGCGCCGCAGGGGGATGGGCTGGACGCCGCCTTTGCCGCCGAGGCGCGGCGCGCGGGCAACGCGGGCGACATGCTGGATGCGCCCTGGCTCGACTATGCCCGCGCAGGCACCACCGATGACGCCAGCCTTGCCGCGTGGGGTCTGTCGCTGCTGGAGGGCATGGGCGCCTCCCCGGCCCTCTTCCGCCGCGCGCTCGAGCAGAAGCTGGACGCCGCGAAGCACCCCAAATTAGCTGCCGAACTGGTGGCGCTGCGCCCCACTCTGCGCCAGGCGATCAAGGATGCGGGCCTGCGCCGCCACGCGCTGCTTTTCAAGCGGGACATGTATAACAGCGCCCTGCCCGTGGCCGAAAACCTGCTGTTCGCCACGGCGCGCGTGCCGATCACCCCGGCCCTGATCGCGGAACAAACGGAGTTCCTCGGCGCCCTGCGCACGCTTGGCCTTGACGACGACCTGATGGCGCTCAGCCGGGACATCATCGACCTGCTGCGCCAAATTTTTGGCGTGGACGGGACCGACCATCCGCTCTTTCGCAAGCTGAACCTCGATGCGGCGGTTTTTGAACAGGCGGTGGACCTGATCGCCGCGCAGCGCGGCGGCAAGGCGCCTGACGCGCAAGGCACGGCGCTGCTGCTGACAATCCCCTTCCTGATCACCGCCGAGCAGGTCGGCGCGGGCTTTCCATCAGACATCAAATCGCGCGTGCTGGAGATGCGCGGCACCCATGCCGAAGCCCTTCGCGCAACGCTGGGCGACCTCTTTGCCCCGATCGAAGAGGGCGCGGCGGTGGAGGGCATGACCGTCCTTGAAAACGCGCTTTTCGGTAAGATTTCGGAAAGCGCGGGCTCCAAAGGGGACGAAATGCGCGCGCTGATCGCCGCGCATATGGACAGCGCGGGCCTAACCCGCCCGGTGCTGGAGCTGATCTTCGACATGCCTGTCGCCATCGGCGGTCAGGGCCTGCCGACGCTTTTTGCCGAACCGATGGCGGTCGCCCGCGCCGCGGTGAAACGGCCGGACCTGCTGATCCTTGAGGACGCGCTGGCCTCTTATGATGCGCAAACGCGCAGCGCGCTTTATGCCAATCTGCGCAAGTTGCTGCCCGGAACGACACTGGTGGTGATCGCCCCCACGCTTCAAGAGCGCGCGGGGTTCGACGAGGTGGTGGAGCTGGCGGGGGGCCGGTTTGTCGGCGCCGCGGTGCGCGGGGATGGCGGGCAGGACAGCGCGGCCTCCGCAGACCTCGCGCGAAAGGTGGCCGCGCTTGAGGCGACAAGCCTTTTTTCCGGCGTCTCGCGCAAGCAGCTGCGCCTTTTGGCCTTTGGCGCGCGCTGGTATGATGCTGACGCTGGCGCCTACGTCTTTCACAAGAACGACCCGCCCGATGATGGCGCCTACCTGATCACCGAGGGCGAGGCGGATCTGCTTTTGCCGCAGGACGGCGAGGACAAGCTGATTGCCACTGTCGGGCCGGGCGCGCTGGTGGGCGAGTTGGGCCTGATCCGGGCGGAGCCGCGCGCGCTCGACATGCGCGCCAAGGGCACGCTCAAATGCTTGCGCCTCGGCTCCGAGGAGTTCCTTGCCGTGGTCGAGCATGACGCCTCCACCGCGTTCAAGCTGCTGCAGGTGGTGGCAGGCTACGTGAACACCTGACACGGGCCGCTCAATCGGTCCCATGCGGGCCCTCTTCGCGAGGAAGGCCCGCACAGGGCCTGACCGAGCGCAGGCGTCACGGCATCAACACCTGCGCCCTCTGCCAGCTCGCCTCTTCAACGCCCAGATCGTCATAGGTGATCCGCACCGACACGGACCCCACGGAGCCAAGCGCAAAGGCGCGGTAGGGCAGACCATCCTCGCCCGTCACCGCATTTGGCATGGCCGTGCCCAGATGGCAGGGCGGCATCGGCCATGCCTCCAGAGGGGCGCCGTTCACCGAAAACTCGATCTGCGCCAGCCCGCAGCGCCACGCCCAGAGGTGCGTGACATAGACGAGGTCCTGCCCGTTGAATTCCCGCACCGCGACCCAGTTGCCTTTTGTGGCGTTCAAAATGGGCCGCACCTCAAGCGCGGTGGTGAACTGGCCCGTAGCGACCTGCGGCTCGGCCACCAGGGCAGGCGCGGCCTGCTCTGGCGCGGCGGCCGCGTCCGCACCAGCCTGCTGCGACGCGGCGCTGCCCTCACCACCCCCGCTTAGCGCGATCAGCGCCACAATCACATCCAGCATGAACAATATCCCATTCTTTGAAATGCATCCCTTTCGCCGCCCCGCCGCACGCGCCTATACTGCGCGTAAAACCAACGGGTCGAGCACGCGTACCATGCCACGAAAAAAGGCGTCCAAACAGGCTTTCAACATTGCCATTGTCGGCCAGGCCGGGCGGCTGGGCTATGAGGCGCTGCTGTTTGCGGCCTCCCTGCGCCACCACAGCCCCGGATTTGACGGCCGCCTGCTTGTGGCGGAGCCGCAGCCCGGCCCCCTTTGGCCAAATGATCCGCGTCTGACGCTGCCGGTGCGCAGCGCGCTGGAGGAGATGGGCGCAGAGATCATCCCCTTTGAGACCACCCATTTCGGCGCGGCCTACCCCTATGGCAATAAGATCGAGATGCTGGCCGCCCTGCCCGAGGGCGAGAATTTCGTGTTCTTCGACACCGACACGCTGGTCACCGGGGACATCACCGCCGTGCCTTTCGACTTTTCCGTCCCGTCGGCGTCCCTGCGGCGGACAGGCACCTGGCCCAAGCCCGAGCTTTACGGGCCGGGCTATGCGGGCATCTGGAAATCGCTCTATGACCAGTTTGGCCTCGATTTTGAAAGCTCGCTCGACCTGTCGGAGCCTGATGAGTACTGGGCGCGCTACCTCTACTTCAATGCGGGCTATTTCTACTACAGCTGTCCGCGGGTCTTTGGGCAGCGCTTTCTTGACTATGCGCTGCGCATAAAGAGCGACCCGCCCGAAGCGCTGGCTTGTCAGGACCTGGACCCGTGGCTGGACCAGGTCGCCTTGCCGCTTGTCATCCATTCCTTTGGCGGGCGGCGCGATGCCCTGCCTCCCGGCCTGCTTGATGGCAGCGTGACGTGCCACTACCGCGTCCTGCCCCTGCTTTATGCGCGCGAGGCACAGCACGTGATCGACACGCTGGAGACGGTGGCCGCCCCGAACAAGCTCAAGAAAGTGCTCAAAGGCTCCGAGCCGATCAAGCGCATGGTCTATCAGGGGCGCGGCGCCAAGGTGCGCGCGCTGTTTGACCAGGACAACCTGCCTAGGCGGGAACAGGCGATCCGTAACCGCATAAAATCAGAAGGTTTTTGGCTGCGGTAGTTGACCGCCTTCGGCAGCCGTGTCTTTCTTGAGGTGTGTGCCGGGCGGACCGAACCGGCGGGTCCGGGCGCCAAAAAGCCAAAGCCGTCGCGTACCCTGTTTGGGCGGCCCTGTACGTTCCGTCCTTGCCTTTACCAGTGACCGTGTTCCCCGTTTTTCACATGGAGGACCCGATCTTGGGATACGATTTTTCGAGCTTTCTTGACCGCCTCGCCGCCTTTTTTGAAGCCGGCGATTTGCAAAGCCTTGCCGCGCATTGCGTGATGCCCCTGCCTGTCTACCTGGGGGGCAGTCTGATGGTGCTGGGCAGCCGGGACGTCGCGGCAGAGGCTCTAGGGCATCTCCGCGCGATGGTGACAGCCCAAAACATGGCCCAAGTCCGCGCCACGATTGATGCGGTGGAATTGCCGGTGTCGCAGCAGCAAAGCCTTTACGCCACATGGACCTATACCGACACAAACGGTGCCGTGATCGGCCGATCAAAGGTGCGCTATGTCCTCGGGCTTCGCCCATTTGAAGCGTGCCCGCAGGTTCACCTGGTTCACTACATTCAGACCGACTTCACAGACCTCGCAAACCAGATGCCGTTCTCGGCGCATGGCTCAGAAAATCAAGAACATTAGGTGGCTATTGCTTACCAAACGCAACGCCATACTTTTGCCGCGCAGCAACGCGAGATTCACCCTATGGTAGAATTCACCCCTGAAGAGATCTCGGCAATGCGGGCGCCGGACGCCGCGCGATTTCTAAACAGACTTGGGGCTGCGCTGATGGCAGGGGACACGTGGCGCGTGGCATCGCGGTTTATGACACCGACGCCGGTCTACATGGAAGACGCGCTTATGGTGCTGGGCAGCCCAGAGATCGCGCAAGAGGCAATGGAGATCATGTACCAAGGGTTGCGCGAGTACGGGGTGCACAGTCTTGATGCGCACGTCGTCGCGGTCGAGTTGCCAAGGGGACCGATGCAGAAGGTTTGGGTCGACTGGGACTATCACAGCAAGGCCGGGGCGCGGGTCGCGACTGTTCGGGCCGAATACGTGCTGCGCCACCCGGACCGCCCGGATGAGACGATGATCGAGATGGTCAACTACGTCAACTTCGCCTTCCCGGCCATTGTCGAGCGGCTGCCGCTCGCCCGGTGAGGTTGCAGCCCGAACGGGCTTGGCCTAGGACACCCGTATCCCTGCAATGCAAAGGACAGACCGATGAGCGACGGCCCCACCTACGGTTTTGACACCCTCCAGATTCACGCGGGCGCCCGGCCCGACCCGGCAACGGGCGCACGGCAGACGCCGATCTACCAGTCCACCGCCTATGTCTTCCGCGATGCCGATCACGCCGCCGCGCTCTTCAACCTGCAGGAAGTCGGCTACATCTATTCGCGCCTGACCAACCCCACGGTCGCGGTGCTGCAGGAACGCATCGCCACGCTTGAGGGCGGCGTGGGCGCGGTCTGCTGCTCGTCGGGGCACGCGGCGCAGATCATGGCGCTATTCCCGCTGATGGCGCCGGGTCTGAACGTCGTCGTCTCCACCCGGCTTTACGGTGGCACGATCACCCAGTTCAGCCAGACGATCAAACGCTTCGGCTGGGAGGCCAAGTTCGTCGATTTCGACGATCTGGACGCGGTTGAGGCCGCCTGTGACGAGAACACCCGTGCGGTCTTCTGCGAGGCCATCGCGAACCCTGGCGGTTACATCACGGACCTCGACGCCATCGCAGCCATCGCCGACAAGGTCGGCGTGCCGCTGGTGGTCGATAACACCTCCGCCACGCCCTACCTCTGCCGCCCGATCGAGCACGGCGCGACGCTGGTCGTGCATTCGACCACCAAGTACCTGACCGGCAACGGGACCGTCACGGGCGGCTGCGTGGTCGACAGCGGCACGTTCGACTGGTCCGCCTCGGACAAGTTCCCGTCCCTGTCGGCAGCTGAGCCGGCCTATCACGGGCTGAAGTTTCACGAGACCTTCGGCGCGCTCGCCTTCACCTTCCACGGCATTGCCATCGGCCTGCGCGATCTGGGCATGACGATGAACCCGCAGGCGGCGCATTACACGCTGATGGGGATCGAGACCCTGTCCCTGCGGATGGAGCGCCACGTGGAAAACGCGATGAAGATCGCGGCCTGGCTGGAGCAGGATGACCGCGTCGACTACGTCACCTATGCGGGGCTTGAAAGCTCGCCCTACTACGGGCGCGTGGAAAAGATCTGTCCGCGCGGGGCGGGCGGGCTTTTCACCTTTGCGGTGAAGGGCGGCTATGATGCCTGCGTGAAGCTGGTGAACGCGCTGGAAATCTTCAGCCACGTCGCGAACCTCGGCGATGCGCGCTCTCTCATCATCCACGCAGCCTCGACCACCCACCGCCAGCTGACCGCGGACCAGCAGCGCGCGGCGGGGGCGGCACCCGAAGTGGTGCGCGTGTCCATCGGGATCGAAAACGCGGACGACCTGATCGCCGACCTCGACCAGGCGCTGAGCAAAGCCGTCAGCTGACGCGCCGCTCAGCCGGACCCTGCGGGCCCTCTTCGCGAGGAAGGCCCGTAGGGGCCTGAGCGAGCGCTACTTCAGGCCGTAGACGGCGCCAACCTCCACGCGCACGGTGACTTCGCCGGGGGCCATCGGCACATCCATCGCGGCGCGTGCGGCCATCATCTCCGGGCCCGCGGCCACCGCCGCCGTGCTCCACCAGCCGCTGCACCGGCCCAAGCGACAGCCCAGCCGCCGCCGCCATCTGGCCCGCCTTTTCCGCCGCATCGCGCACCGCCGCAGCGCGCGCCGCAGCCTTGGCCGGGGCCGGATCGGCCAGCATAAAGCGCAGCCCGCCAAACTCCGTTGCCCCGTCGCGCACGGCCACGTCCAGCAGCGTGCCCAGCACCTGCAGATCGCGCACCCGCACCGTCACCACCGACCTGGCGATATAGCCCCGCACGGCGCGCGGCGTGCCTTGCCCCTGGTCCCAGACCGGGCTGAGCGTCATCTGGCTGGTCTGAATGTCCCGCGGCGCAAGGCCCAGGCCTTCGATCCGGGCCAGCACCTCGCCCTGCCGCTGTGCCATCTGGCGCACGGCCACCTCGGCCTGCGCGGCCTCTACCGCGACGCCAACCTGCAGGGCGGCCATGTCCGGCACGGCGGACACCTCCCCCACGCCCGTCACTTCAACCACGCCGCCCGCCGCCTGCGCAGCCCCCGCCCAGCCGAGGCAGGCCAGGGCACAGATCATCATCATCCAGTGTCGCATCACGCTCTCCTTCGCTTGCGCGCAAAACAGCGCGATGCCGCACCCACCCGCAAGGGCAGGCTCTTTGCATCGGCAACTTCCTGCTCTATTCTTGTGATCACGCACCCGGGCCGTCGGCGGCCCAGACAGACCCGTGTATAGGCACATCATGACGCCAGATTTCGCGCTGTCCCTGTCCGTTGACGGTATCGTCCTGCTGCACCGCGCGGCAGGGGGCTGGCGGCGCGTCGGCGCGGTGGCCCTGACCAGCGTGGACCTTGCGGGTGATCTGGCGGCGCTGCGGGCGCGGGCCGCGCGGCTGTCTGGCGGCGATGTGCGCTGCAAGCTGATCATCCCGAATGACCAGATCAAGTACCTGACGCTGGAGACCGGCGCGGTCAGCACCCCGGCGCGCCTCGATGCGGCGCGCGCTGCGCTGGACGGGGCAACGCCCTACGCGGTGGACGAGCTGGTATTTGACGTCTGCGAGGATGGCGCGCAGACCCATGTGGCTGCCGCGGCGCAGGAAACGTTGGAGGAGGCCGAAGCCTTCGCCCGCCTGCACAGCTTCGAGCCTCTGAGCTTTGTATCGATCCCCGAGGGCGCCGCATTTCTGGGCGAGCCGTTCTTTGGCGTGACCCAGCGCTCTGAGGCGCTGCTGGAGCCGGGCGATATGGTCGAGCCGGACGGCATCGCCGTGGTTGTGATCGGTGACGTGGACATGCCGCTTTCGGATGCGGAGGGCGCCGCAGCAGAAGGGCCAGAAGCAGACGCGGCAGACGAACCCATTGAAGTGGTTGGCGCGCCCGAAGCCGAAGCAAAGGCCGTACCGGCGGCTGAACCCGAACCGGTGCGCGAACCAGAGCCGGAAGCAGAACCCGTACCAGAGCCCGAACCGGGATTTGCCAGCGCGCGCAAGCCGCTGGGCGGCGCAGAGCGGGAGGCGCCGATCGTGCGCGCGCCGCGGCTCAGCGCACCGGCACCTGCGGTGCCGAAACCGGCCCGGGTGCCAAACCTGCAGGCCGATGCCGCCGCATCGCTCGTGGCGGCGCAGCCTCAGCCCGAGCCACCCGCGCCCGCTGGCGGCTTCATGTCGCGCCGGACCGGCGGCACGCGCGGTTTCCTGTCGCGGCGCACCGCCCCGGCTGCGGAGGCGCCCGCGGCGGCGGCGACGGTGGCCGATGCCCCGCGCAGCGCTCACAAGGACGAAGCGCGCCGCATGACCGTCTTTGGCGCGCGCCAGCCCGCGGGCGCGGACGTGGTCGGTGGCAAGCCGCGCTTTCTGGGCCTGATCCTCACTGCGGTGCTGCTGGTCTTCCTCGCCGGGATTGCCGCCTGGGCGTCCGTCTTCCTCGACAGCAGCGTGGCACGCCTGACGCCGCGCTCGGTAGAGCCGGTCGCGGCCCTGCCGACCGAAGCGCTGCCCCGTCCCGCGGAGATGCCAGCATCGGAGCCGGAGCCGGAGCCGGAGGGCATCGAGGTTGCTGCCCTCGACAGCGGGCTGACCGCGGAGGACGCGGCGGTGCTGGAGGCGCTGCAAGACCCCCGCCCGGAACCAGACCCCGAGCCAGAACCCGAAGCGGCCTTGCCCGAACCGTCCATCGCCGAAGCCGAGGCGCGCTATGCCGTCACCGGCATCTGGCCGCTGGCGCCTGTGGCCCTCGACACACCGCCGCGGGTCGATCTTGGCGACCTCTACATCGCCTCGATTGACCGGGTCAGCCCCGCGCAGGATGCGGTGCTGCTGCCTGCGCGGGCGGGTCTTGACACCGACAGCCCGTTGACCGCCCGCGCCTCCCCGGCCCCGGCAGGCACGCAGTTTGCGCGCGATGCGCAAGGCCGGGTGATCCCAACCCCGGACGGCGTTTTGACACCTGACGGGCACATGCTTTTTGCGGGACGTCCCCCGGTCGAGCCGCCCGTCTACCCGGACCGTTCCGAAAACGCCCCGGGCGTGGTGGATGACACGGCGCGACTTGCCGCGTTCCGCCCACAGGCGCGCCCCGCCGATCTTATTGAACAGACTGAGCGCGCGAACCTTGGCGGCCTGACCCGATCCGAGTTGGCCGCGATCCGCCCACAGCTGCGCCCTGACACGGGTAAAGAAGAAGAAGAAGCCGCTGCCGAAGAGACGGGCGCACCCGTCTCCGCGCTCGCTACTGCGACCAGCTACCGGCCCAGCGCGCGGCCCCGCAACTTTGCGCGCATCGTGGAGCGCGCCACCCCCGCCGCGCCAGAGCCGACCCGCACCGCTGCCGTCGCGCCGCGCACGGTCACGCCGCGTATTCCGTCCTCGGCCTCCGTCGCGCGGGAGGCGACGATCCGCAACGCGATCAACCTAAACCGCGTGAACCTGATCGGGGTCTACGGCACGCCTTCGGCCCGCCGTGCGCTGGTGCGCCTGTCCAACGGGCGCTACCGCAAGGTGCAGGTCGGGGACCGGATCGACGGCGGCCAGGTCTCCGCGATTGGTGAGAGCGAGCTGCGCTACCGCAAAGGCGGGCGCAACCTTGTCCTGAAGATGCCGCGGGGCTGAGGCCCTAGCCCTTCGCCGAATTCACCGGGTCCAGCACCAGAACAAGACGCACCTCGCCCGTTCCCTCGATAGGTGGGGAGCGGTGCAAAAGCGAGGCCGCGTGCGGCGCGGGCCAGAGGGTGCCGCGCAGCAGGATGGGCACGCCCGTCTCTACCGTATGGACCTCATCCGGGTCGGTGCCACGCGCGGCCAGCCCATATTGCGTGCCGGTGCCGCGATAGGTGCAGACGAGCCGCGCCCGCAGCGCGTCGATATGGAACTTGCGGCAGGCATTGGTTGTGACCACGTCCAGCCGCACGCGCAGCCACTCCGCGTCCATCGCCGCCGCGAAACCTGCAGCCAGCGCCGCCACGTCCCGCACAAACGCATCCCGCGCCGCGCCTTCGGGCGTGCCGGCCTCTGCGCACATGTCCTGCACGGCCCAGGAAACATCACCCGGGCGCACGACGACCCGGCCATGCGGCAGCAGGCCGGGCGCGAGACCCTCAAGCCACGCTGTTACACCGTCTGGCGCCGCGCGATCCCAGACCGCCGCTGCGCAATCGTCCAGGCCCAGCACCGCCAGCGCATCGGGCTGGACACGCACCGCGGCCTGAAGCGCGATCATTCCGCCGCTTCCATCCGGCGCCAGCCCGGGAATGGGTCGGGGTAATCGGGCAGGTCGGACGGCCCCGTCGCTTCGCCTTCCGGCACCAGCGCCGCGTCCAGCTTCGCCTTCATCGCGGGCCAGTCGATGCCCGCGCCGATGAACACGATCTCCTGACGGCGGTCGCCCCACGGCTCCTGCCAGTGCTCTTTGAGGTACTGCCGCGCGCTGTCATGCTCCGGCCAGCGCTCTTCGGGCACGCTCGCCCACCAGGTGCCAAGCGGCTTGACGCTCGACAGCGCCCCGGCCAGCGAAAACTCCGCCACCCAGTCGGGCCGAGTCGCGATCCAGAAATGGCCCTTCGCGCGGATCACCCCCGGCAGATCGCCGTTCAGCGTGTCCATGATCGCCTGCGGCACGAAGGGGCGCCGCGCACGGTAGACAAAGCTGGTGACGCCATATTCTTCCGTCTCCGGCGTGTGATCGGCAAAACCATACAGCTCTTTGGCCCACATCGGGTGCTCATGCGCCTGCTCGAAATCGAACAGGCCCGTGCCCATGATGCGGTCCGCAGGCACGTCCGAATGGTTCGTCTCAATGATTTTGGCGTCCGCGTTGAGGCTGCGGATGATCTTGCGCGCCGCATCCGTTTTTTGTGGGCCTGCGTCGGAGACCTTGTTCAGCACGACCACATCCGCAAACTCGATCTGGTCGGTCAGCAGGTGGACCAGCGTGCGGTCGTCTTCCTCGCCCAGCGTCTCCCCCCGGTCGGCAAGGAAGTCGTGGCTGGAATAGTCGTTCAGAAGGTTCACCGCGTCCACCACCGTCACCATCGTGTCGAGCCGGGCGACATCGTCGAGGCTTGTCCCTTCCTCGTCCCGAAACTCGAAGGTTGCCGCGACCGGCAGCGGCTCCGAAATGCCGGTCGACTCGATCAGCAGGTAGTCAAACCGCCCCTCTTCGGAGAGGCGCCGCACCTCCTCCAGCAGGTCGTCGCGCAGGGTGCAGCAGATGCAGCCATTCGACATCTCGACCAGCGTCTCGTCCGTGCGGCTCAGCTCCGTATCCGCGCGCACGAGGTCCGCGTCGATGTTCACCTCGGACATGTCGTTCACGATCACCGCGACGCGCTTGCCCTCGCGGTTGTTCAGCACGCGGTTCAGCAGGGTCGTCTTGCCCGCGCCAAGAAAGCCGGAAAGGACGGTGACGGGAAGGCGGGAGTCGTGTTGAGTGTCTGGCATGTCGGGCTCCGGATATGTGGCTCGCGTTATATTATAACACGTAGGGTGGGTGCCAACCCACCGCAACACGAAAATACCCGGTGCCGCGGGACACCGGGTTTCGTTTGTTGGGTGGTGGGTTGGAAACCAACCCTACGCATGGCCTCGTGGGGTGCGCATTCACTGCGCACCGCCAGCGCTGGCCTATTCCGCGGCAATCTCTCCATTAGCGATCTGCTCCGCCTCGATGCTCTCGAACAGCGCCTTGAAGTTGCCCTCGCCAAACCCGTCATCCCCCTTGCGCTGGATGAACTCGAAGAAGATCGGCCCGATGACGGTCTTGGAGAAAATCTGGAGCAAGATCTTCGTCTCCCCGCCATCGACGACGCCTTCGCCGTCAATCAGGATGCCGTGCTTTTTCATCCGGTCAATCGGCTCGTCATGGCCTGCAACCCGGGTTCTGGACAGGTCATAGTAGGCCTCGGGCGGGCCGGGCATGAAGGTCACGCCGTTCTGGGAAATTGTATCCACCGAGTCGTACAGCGCGTCCGAGCCGACTGCGATGTGCTGGATCCCTTCGCCGTTGTACTTCTTCAGATAGGCCACGATCTGCCCCGTCTCGCCCCGGTCCTCGTTGATCGGGATGCGGATGCGCCCGCAAGGCGAGGTCAGCGCGCGGGAGAAAAGGCCGGTGAACTTGCCCTCGATGTCAAAGAACCGGATTTCCTTGAAGTTGAAGAGGTCGCCGTAAAACCGGAACCACGTGTCCATGTTCCCCTTGAACACATTATGCGTCAGGTGATCGAGGTAGAAGAACCCGACCCCGCGCGGCTTGGACTGCGCGAGCCACTCGTATTCGTCATTATAAGGCGACGTCTCGTAGTACTGATCGACAAAGTAGATCAGGCTGCCGCCGATCCCGTAGATCGCGGGCACGTCCAGCACGCGGCCCGCACCCTCGTAGGGCGTGGCGCCCTTGGACACCGCGTGATCAAACGCCGCTTGCGCATCCGCCACGCGCCAGCCCATCGAGGGCGCGCAGGGGCCGTGCGCTTCGACGAAACCGGCGGCGAAGCTGTCCGGGTCATAGGTCAGCACGTAGGTGACATCGCCCTGCTGCCACAGTTCGATCTGCTTGGTCTTGTGATGGGCGACCTTCTGGTAGCCCATGCGCGCAAAGCTCTCCCGCAGGGCGTCCGGGTCCGGGGACGCAAACTCGACAAATTCGAACCCGTCCGTGCCGGCGGGGTTTTCAGGCGTGATCGTGGACTTCGGTGCGGTGTGCGGGAACGGTCCCATGCGTCATCCTCCTCTGATGCTGCAAAGTTACGCACGGAGCCGTGCGAATTCCGCGCATAATGCGGGTGAACCCTGGCATTTTGCGCGATTTTCACGCATCGTTAAGAGGAACCACGCGAAAAACCCGCACATGCTTGATGACACGGACACCCGCCTTCTGGCGGCCTTGCAAACCAATGGCGCCGCCACCGCGCAGGAGCTGGCGGACCTTTTGCACCTCAGCGCCAGCCAGGTGGGCCGCCGCCGTCAGCGGCTGGAGGCCGAGGGCTACATTCAGCACTACGCGGCCCGGCTTGATGCATCCAGGCTGGGCCTCGACGTGCAAACCTTCATTCAGGTGCACCTCGCCAGCCACGGGCCGGAAAACAGCGCGGCCTTCGCCCGCCTTGTCCGCACCACGCCGCAGATCGTGTCGGCCTGGACGATGACCGGCGATGCGGACTACCTGCTGCGGGTCTATTGCGAAGACCTTGCGGCGCTCAACCGCCTCGTGCACGAGGTGTTGCTGCCCCACCCTTCGGTCGCGCGGGTGCACAGCCAGATCGTGATGGACCAGATCAAGCGCGACGCGCCGCTGCCCACATGATGCCACATGTAATTTTCACAAGCCCGGACTAGACTTGCCGCATGGAAGGTTTTCTTTACCAAGCCACGATCTACCTCGCCGCCGCGGTCATCGCGGTGCCCATTGCTGCGCGGCTCGGCTTTGGGTCGGTGCTGGGCTATCTGGCGGCGGGGATCCTGATCGGCCCGGTCCTTGGCCTTGTCGGGGCAGAGACGGAAGATTTGCAGCATTTCGCCGAATTTGGCGTCGTGATGATGCTCTTTATCATCGGGCTGGAGCTGGAGCCGCGCGCGCTGTGGGCGATGCGCGAGAAGCTGGTGGGGCTGGGCGGGCTGCAGGTCACGCTCAGTACGGCGGCGATCATGGGCGTGGCGATGGCCTACGGTCAGGCGTGGCCCGCGGCGCTGGCCATTGGGCTGAGCCTGTCGCTCTCCTCCACCGCGATTGTGCTGCAAACCCTGTCCGAAAAGGGGCTGATGCAAAGCACCGGGGGCCGATCCGTCTTTTCCACCTTGCTGACGCAGGACATCGCGGTGATCCCGATGCTGGCGCTGCTGCCGCTGCTCGCGATCAGCCCCGGCATCCAGATCAGCGAGAACGGCGCGATTGAACGGCCCTCGGACGCGGCCCACGGCGGCCATTACCAAGAGCACAGCCTGAGCCTTGTCGACGGCCTGCCGGGATGGGGCGTCACACTGGTGACGCTGGCCGCCATCGCCTTTGTGGTCGCGCTGGGTGTGTTCCTCGTCCGCCCCCTCTTTCGGTTCATCGACCAGGCCAACCTGCGGGAGATGTATACCGCGCTCGCCCTGCTGATCGTTGTCGGCATCTCCTTCCTGATGATGCTCGTTGGCCTGTCCCCCGCGCTTGGCGCGTTCCTTGCGGGGGTGGTGCTGGCCAGTTCCGAGTTTCGGCACGAGATGGAATCAGACCTTGAGCCGTTTAAGGGCCTGCTTTTGGGCCTCTTTTTTATCACTGTCGGCGCGGGCATCAATTTCGAGCTGCTGTTTTCCAAGCCCGAGGCCATCCTCTCGATGGCGCTGCTGCTGATCCTGATCAAAGGTGTCATCCTCTGGCCGCTGGGGCGCGCGTTTGGGCTGCGCGGACGGCACAAATGGCTTTACGCGCTCAGCCTTGCGCAAGCGGGCGAGTTCGGCTTTGTGCTGATCAGTTTCTCGGTCGGTCAGAACGTGCTGCCGGGGCGGATCGGGGACGAACTGCTGCTCGTCATTGCGCTCTCAATGCTTATCACGCCCCTTTTGTTCCTCCTTTATGAGGCGCTGGCCAAGCGGCTGGAAGACGTGGGCGAGCTGCCCGAACCGGACGAGATCGACACGTCCGGCCCCGTGATCATCGCGGGCATTGGCCGCTTTGGCCAGATCGTGAACCGGCTGGTGCGCGGCGCGGGGTTTGAGACCGTGGTGCTGGACAACAACATGGAGACGATCCAGCTGATGCGCCGCTTTGGTTTTCGCGGTTTCCTCGGCGATCCGCAGCGGCCCGATATCCTGCACGCGGCAGGCCTCAACAAGGCGCGCGTGCTGGTCGTCGCACTCGACGATCCGGAGGCCGCCATCCAGGTCACCGCCTATGCCCGCAAACAGCGGCCGGACCTGCACATCATCGCGCGCGCCTATGACCGCACGGCGGTGTACCGCCTGTACCGCGCGGGCGCGAATGACATCGTGCGTGAGATGTTCGACAGCTCCCTGCGCGCGGGCCGCTACGTGCTGGAGAATGTGGGGCTCAGCGAATACGAGGCCGCGGCCGCCGAAAAAGTGTTCTACCAGCACGACCGGGACACGGTGCGCCAGCTGGCTGAGCTGTGGGACCCGGCGATCCCCGCGGCCAAGAACGCGGCCTATGTCGCCCGCGCAAAGGAGCTTCAGAAAGACCTGGAGACGGAGCTGCTCAGCCGCGCCGAGGACGAGCGCAAAAGCGCCTAACCGCCCGCCACACCGGCTTCGGCAAAGGTCGCCATGCCGCTCAGGCACGCCACCGCGCCGCGCAGGACCGGGATCGCCAGCGCCCCGCCCGACCCCTCGCCCAGCCGCATCCCGAGGCTGAGCAAGGCGGGCGCTTTGCCCATCGCCTCCAGAAGGGACAGATGCGCGGCCTCGGCGCTCTGGTGGCCCGCGATGGTGTGATCCAGCGCGCTATCCGACAGGTCAGCCAGCGGCGCACAGGCCGCACACGCGATAAACCCGTCAAGGATCACCGGGATATGCAGCGCGCGCGCATGGGCCACCGCGCCCGCCATCGCCGCCATCTCGCGCCCCGCAAAAGCGCCAAGCGCTGCCAGACCCCGTGCCGGAACGTGGCGCGCGAGCCCTTCGTTCACCACCTCCAGCTTACGCGCCAAACCGGCGTCATCCACGCCCGTGCCGCGCCCGACCCACAGTTCGGCCCCGCCGCCGTAAAGCGCCGCCGCGATGGCCGCCGCCGCGGTGGTGTTGCCGATGCCCATCTCGCCCACAACCAGCAGGTCCGCCGCAGGGTCCACCGCCGCCCAGCCGCTGTTCAGCGCGGCGAGCAGCTCTGGCTCCGGCAGCGCGTGCCCTTGGGTGAAATCGCCCGTGGGCCGGTCCAAGTCCAGCGCATGAACATCGAGCCGCGCGCCCGCCGCCTGCGCCAGCTGGTTCACCGCCGCGCCGCCCGCTTCGAAATTGGCGACCATCTGCGCGGTGACCTCCGCCGGGAAGGCCGACACGCCCCGCGCGGCAACCCCATGATTGCCCGCAAAGACGATGACCTGCGGCGAGTCGATGCGCGGTGTCGCCGTGCCGCGCCAGCCCGCATACCAGATCGCGGCTGCCTCGAGCCGTCCCAGCGCGCCGGGGGGCTTTGTCAGCTGGCCGTTGCGGGCCTCTGCCGCCTCCCGTGCTGCTGTGTCCGGGCTGTGCGCATCGCGCAGGGCAGCTTCAAATTCAGCGAGGGATGAGAACATGTGTGCATTCCATCTTGCGGGATCGTCCCAGCTTGCCTACCCATTAACACCGCGCCCCAAAAGGAAAAAAAGCGCCATGCGACTGCGCCCTTCCGACACGTCACCGCTTTGGGATGCGGCCGTTGCCCTTGCCCTGCTGACCCGCTTGCCCCTGCCGCGGCTGCCGGATGCCGCTTTTGCGCAGCAGGCGCGCGCGGTGTGGGCCTTTCCGCTGGTGGGGCTGATCGTCGGAGGCGTTGCAGCGCTGGCAGCCGCGCTCGGCCCGACCCCGGCGATTGGCGCGGGCCTCGCGCTGGTGGTGATGGCGCTGATGACGGGCGCGCTGCACGAAGACGGTCTGGCCGACATGGCGGACGGGTTCTGGGGCGGGCAGACCAAGGAACGGCGGCTGGAGATCATGAAAGACAGCCGCATCGGCGCTTATGGCGTGCTGGCCCTGATCCTCGTGACCGGGCTGCGCTTTGCGGCCATCGCCGCGGCTGGCCTGCCCGCGCTGATCGTGGCGGCGTGCCTCTCGCGCGGTGCAATGCCCGCGCTAATGGCCTGGATGCCGCACGCGCGGGCGGACGGGCTGTCGCGCAGCGTTGGCACGCCGGGGGCCGCGCCCGCCACCGCGGCGATTGCCCTCAGCGCCCTGATCGCACTTGTGATACTCGGCGCCCCGGCCCTCAAGGCCTTGCTTGCCGCCGCGCTTATCGCAGGGACCGTCGCCTGGATTGCCCACCGCAAGATCGGCGGGCAGACTGGGGACGTGCTGGGCGCGGTCCAGCAGCTGAGCGAGACCGCGATCCTGATCGTTCTGGTGGCTTAGGCCGCCGCGGCGCGGCTGGTCAGCACATCGCCGATTTCTTTCGACGCGGCCATCTCGTCCCCGCCGGACACGGCTGCCACCTCGCGCGTCAGCCGCTCCAGCGCCGCCTCATAAAGCTGGCGTTCGGAATAGCTCTGCTCGCGCTGGTCATCGGAGCGGTGCAGGTCGCGCACGACCTCTGCGATGGCGATCAGATCGCCGGAATTGATCTTCTGCTCATATTCCTGCGCGCGGCGCGACCACATCGCGCGCTTCACCTTCGCCTTGCCCTTCAGCGTCTTCATTGCATGGGCAATCACATCGGGGCTCGACAGCGCGCGCATCCCGATCTCCGTCGCCTTGTGCGTCGGCACGCGCAAGGTCATTTTGTCCTTCTCGAAGGAGATGACAAACAGCTCCAAAGAAATCCCGGCCACTTCCTGCTCTTCGATCGAGACGATCTGCCCGACACCATGCGCGGGATAGACGACAAACTCATTCGGGCGAAAGTCGGGTTTCTTGGTCTTGGTCATTCTGTTTCCTTATGTTCGGCGCCGCAATTTTCGGAGCAAAAAGACGGTGGCGAAGCCAAGGCTTCGTCCCGTTTGATCTGTTTTGTCCTATATGTCCGCCGGCGTGTTGGGAGCCGACATGGGAACGCAGCTGCGTCGTTGCAATCTCATGAAGTGTAACACAAAAATGAACCGCAATGAAGTTTACCTTGCGGAAAGCGGCCTGTAACCACGACAAATCAAGGTTTTAGGCGCCCACCCTCATCCTGAGAGCGAGACAAAGGCGGCCTGCGCCGATTCGCTCAGCCACCCTCGCCCGGCGCTTCAGAGAAGTATTTCTCCAGCTTGCCCGTCTCGCCATCGCGCGCTTCTGCGTCGGGCAGCGGGTCTTTCTTGGTGATGATGACGGGCCACATCTCGGAATATTTGCGGTTGAACTCGACCCACTTTTCCATGTCCGGCTCGGTGTCGGGGCGGATCGCGTCGGCGGGGCATTCCGGCTCGCAGACGCCGCAATCGATGCATTCGTCGGGATGAATCACCAGCATGTTCTCACCCTCGTAGAAGCAGTCCACCGGGCAGACTTCCACACAATCGGTGTATTTGCAGCCAATGCAGGCGTCATTGACGATATAGGTCATGCAGCATTCCCTTTTGCCTCAGCCGTCTAGCTAGCGGGCGCGACGGGATCATTCAAGATCACCAGACCCGGGAATCGCGCGGTAAAGATCACCCTTCCGCCGGTCGCGCTTGGTCGGGCGCCCTTTTCCCTCAAAGGCGGGGTTTTCAGGAACCACCTCCCGCGGGGGCGGCGGCGGGGAGTGATCGGCGTAGAGCGTTTGTGCCTCGGCGGCGGGGCCACGCCGTGCGCCGATGGCCAGCACCTCGACCACCCGGACGGCGCGGCCCTGCGCAAAGGTCAGCATGTCGCCGGGGCCGATGGTGGTGCTGCGCTTTTCCACACGCTCCGCGTTCACCCGGATCGCGCCCTCAGTCACCTTTGCAGCGGCAAGCGAGCGGGTCTTGAAAAATCGCGCGTGCCAAAGCCACTTGTCGAGCCGCAGCTTCTCCCGCGGCGCGGTCAAAGTCCAGCCCCGCGCGCTGCGGTGTTCCAATGCCTAATATTCACCGCGTCCACACCTATAGAATTCAGTTTCCCATACAGCGCAAAATCCTGAGTGAAGACAGTAACACGATCCTGGATCAGGCGCGGCGCGATGGAAAAGATGGAAGCGTCGGCAAGGCCAAACCGGTGATACACGTCTGTCAGGGAAATCTCGGAGCTGGCGACATAGATTTCTTCCAACGACTGCGTGTAGAGCGCCAAGGCGGACGCCGTGCCCGGTGCAAGTTCTTGCCCACCTGACCCTATATGGTTGGAACCTTCGGTTAGGATGTTTGGCGTAGATACGTGCGCAACCTCACCGTTTAGCTCGGTGATCAGATGCAGAAATTGGGGCCTCGTATAGTTTTTGAGCTTCTTTCGATCCCCGACGCTTTCAGGGCTAACCGAGCCCCCGATGAACAAAACAAGAGGACCAGCATCGAGAAGGACGCGTCGCAGGGGTCAACTCATGCGTTGGAAGTTGCCATCGGCATCCAGATGAAAACTCCTGACCTCGCGCACCGTCACAGTTTTGACCTCGCTACCTAAAAAAGCCAACGCGCCTGTGCGGTTGGGCTCTGACTTTTCTGTCCTGTCCCCATCAAACCCAATCGATACAAGCCAACCGCCGTCGAGCGGCTCAAGTTCTTCAAGCAGAACGTTTGGGAGGGGGTTGCCGCGCTCAACGTATTTGCGAAACAGGTCAAACGCGACTTCAATCGCTTGTTCGGCGGACAACTCGGATTTTTGCGCTTCACCCATCGGGGCCTCCAAAACACTCCATCCTTGAAACTAGGACTTGTCCTTCAGCGCAGCAAGCGCAGCAAAGGGGTTGTCCGGGTCGATGGCCTTTTCCTTGCGCGGCGGGCGGGCGGAGAAATTCTGGGCCTTGCCGCCCTTGGGCCCTTTCGACCCCTTGCCCTTTTGTGGCTTGCCCCGGCCCTTGCCCTGCGGCGCGCCGGAGTTGCGCGGGCCGCCGCCTTGGCGCGGGCGCGGCTGGCGGCCCCAGGTGAAGGTGTAGAAGACCTCCATTTCCGCCGGTGCTTCGGGGTCTGTGGTGGCCCCATCCGGTGCGTCAACAGGCGCGGCCTCTGCCTCGGCCACCGGCTCGGCGGGGGCTGTCGCCTCTGCGGGCGCATCAGTTCCTTTCGCCTCTGCGGGCGCATCGGCCTCAGCCTCAGCCTTCGGCGCTTCGGCCTCAGCCTCCGGCGCGGCTTCCACCGCTTTCACCTTCGCCCGCTCGCCCCGCTCGGCCTTGTAGCCCAGCCCTTCCATCAGCCCCGCGAACTGCTCCAGCGTCATGCCGGTGATCGACAGCATGTCGGCCTTCGCCTCGAACCCGCCGCGGGTGTCCTCGGCGCGCAGCATGTCGGCCAGACGCTCCAGCATGTCGATGCGGATCGCGCGATCCCCCGCGATCCGGTAGCCGGACATCGTGTCCGCCCCCGGCTCCGCCCCGCCCGGCACCGGGATCGTCACCAACCCCGGCGGCGGTGCCTCGGGAAAGACATCGAGGCCCTTTGACAGTGACCACAGCACCAGCCGCAGCCGCGTTGCCGCCGGTTTCAGCAGCAGCGGCATGAAGATCGTGAACTGGCCAAAGCGCACGCCATGCTTGCGCAAGAGCGCGCGCGCGTCCTGATCGAGCGCCTTGACCTCGTCGGCCACGACGCTGCGCGGCACCACACCGAAATGCTCGACCATCTGGAAGGCAAAGCCGCGCGCCAGCCCGGTCAGCGTCTCGTCATTTTTCAGCGCCATCAGCGGCTCGAACAGCGCCGCGACCTTGCGGTCGATGAAGTGTTGCAGCCGGCGCGTGACCTTCTCTGCCACATCCGGGCCGGCCACATCATCCACAAACGCCTGCACGCGGGGTTTGAGCGGATCATCCCCCGCCACCAGCTTGCCCACCGCAGAGCTGCCCCACATCAGGCCGCCCTGTTCGGTGAAGTCCATCTCCGTATCGGGCGCGTTATAGAAGCGGTCCGCGCGCAGGTGGAAATGCGGGGCCAGCGCCTGAAGCGAGGCGGACTTGATCGCCTTGTCCTCGGCTTGCCCCGCGCCCTTTTCCTGGGAAAAGCGAAAGCCTTCCAGCTTGCCCACGGGTTGCCCTTCGACAGTCACCTGCCCATCGTCGTTCACTTCGGCCACGATGGCCTCCTTCTGGCCTAGCCGGCGAAGCAACACAGAGGTCCGCCGGTCTACAAATCTTGCTGTCAGCGCGCTGTGCAAGGCGTCTGACAAGCGGTCTTCTACATGCCGCGTCTCTGCGCGCCAATGGTCTATATCGTTCGTCCAGCCCGCGCGCTGCGCGACGTAGGTCCAGGTCCGCACGAAGGCGAGCCGCTTGGAGATCGCGTCGATATCACCATCCGTCCGGTCGATGCGTTTGATCTGGCGGCCCAGCCACTCATCCGGGAGGCTCCCACGCTGGTGCAGGTAGTTGAAGATAACCTCAAGAAGGCCCGCATGTTCGGCAGGCCCAATGCCGCGGAAATCCGGCACCCGGCACACATCCCAGAGCAGGCGCACGGATTGCGCATCGGTGCAGCGCGCAAAGACCTCCGCCACTTGGCCAAGGGCGCGCAGCGCCGCCAGATCATCGGCCTCGCGCGCGCGGGCCAGCATCTCATCCTCGGGGGGCTTTTCGAGCGAACGGATCAACGCGTCGATGGAGCCGAATTGCAGCGCGTGGTTGCGCCAGTTCAGCTTCTTCAGCGGGGTGAAGCGGTGGTCGACGATGGCGCGGGCCACTTCATCCTCCAGCGGGCGGGCATCGCCGGTGACGCCAAACGTGCCGTTCTTCGTGCCCCGGCCCGCGCGGCCTGCGATCTGGGCAAGCTCGTTTGGCGCCAGCGGGCGCATCCGCCGCCCGTCGAACTTGATGAGCGAGGAAAACGCAACGTGATCCACATCGAGGTTCAGGCCCATCCCGATGGCATCCGTCGCCACAAGATAGTCGACCTCCCCCGACTGGTACATCTCCACCTGCGCGTTGCGCGTGCGGGGGCTAAGGGCGCCCATGACCACCGCCGCACCGCCTTTCTGGCGGCGCAGCAGCTCTGCAATCGCATATACATTTTCAACCGAAAAGCCGACAATCGCGCTGCGCGGCCGCATTCGGCTTATCTTTTTCGGACCTGAATAGGCCAGCTGGCTCATCCGCTCGCGGCTGATGAACTCCACCCCGGGGACCAGCGCCGCAATTGGGCCGCGCATGGTGGCGGCGCCCAGGAACTGCGTCTCGTGTAGGCCGCGGGCGCGCAGCAGGCGGTCGGTAAAGACGTGTCCCCGTTCGGGATCGGCGCAAAGCTGAATCTCGTCCACGGCGAGGAAATCGACGCCCATGCCCTCCGGCATCGCCTCCACCGTGCAGACCCAGTATTGCGTGCGCGGCGGCACGATCCGCTCTTCCCCGGTGACCAGCGCGACCACTGAGGGGCCGCGCAGCGCGACGATGCGGTCATAGACCTCGCGCGCGAGCAGGCGCAGGGGTAGCCCGATGATGCCGCTGCGATGGGCCAGCATCCGCTCGATCGCGTAGGTGGTTTTGCCGGTATTGGTCGGCCCCAGAACGGCGACGACGCGGCCTGCCCTCGCCATGACGGCCCCCAAAATTTACAAGGTGCGGCCGATGCCCGTGCGTTCCAGCCGTTTGAGCGCCTCTTGTGCCTCTTCAAAGTTTGGATGCAAGTCCAAAGCACGCTGAAACGCCTCCGCCGCGCGGCGCGTGTCGCCCAGTTCCTGGAACATCACGCCAAGACCGAACAGTGCCTGGAAATGATCGGGGTTGAGCCGCAGCGCCTGGCCCAGGTCTTCAATGGCAGGGCCATATAGGTCCAGCGCGAAGTAAGCCCGCGCCCGGCTGTGCCAGCCTTCGGCAAAATCCGGCGCATGGTCCGTCAGCGCGGTCAGATGACCCACGGCGGTGCGGTACTCTTCCCGCTCCAGCGCCTCGCGCCCCCGCTCCAGCAGCATGTTCAGCGACGCAGAGCCCGACCGAGACCATTCAAGTTCAATCTCGCGGGTCAGGCGGGTGGCGGCGGCAGGCTCGGCCTCCCGCAATTGCGCCATCAGATCGCCCAGCCGCGCCTCTTGTGCCGCTGCAGGCAGCGAAAACCAGACCACACAGGTGATTACCGTAACGACACACTGGCGAAGATATGTTTTGATATCCATAACGCAGATGTAACAGCGTGCGGGCCATAATCAATCGGCCCTGCGCACCTCCAGACCCAAGGGACCAAAAATGAGCGACGTTGTGAACCAGGCCGTGGCCGTACTGAACGAAAAGATGGCTGGCAGCTTTGACGGCACCGCCAAGTTCGAGATCGAAGGCGAAGGCGCGATCATCATCGACGCGGACGGCGCGCGCGCGGGCGATGACGCTGCCGACGTAACCATGACCGCTGATGCAGAGACGTTTCAGTCCATCCTTTCGGGCGACACGAACCCCACCGCCGCCTTTATGACCGGCAAGCTCAAGGTCGATGGCGACATGGGCATGGCGATGAAGCTTGGCACAGTATTGGGCTAAGCCATGACGCTTGAGGCTGCACCGCTCTTTACCGACGTTATGCCGGGGCCGGACGCGCGTGCGGCCTATTGGGCAACCACGTCCGATGGCCTGCGCATCCGCTTGGGCCATTGGGGCGTGCCGGAGGGGGCGAAGGGCACCGTCCTGTTTTTCCCCGGGCGCACCGAATATGTTGAGAAATACGCGCTGGTTGCGGGCGCGCTCTTGGAACGCGGCTATGCTACGCTGACCATCGACTGGCGCGGTCAGGGCCTTGCGAGCCGGATGCTGGACGAGCCGCGTGTGGGCCATGTCGAAAGCTTCATGGATTACCAGACCGACATTGCCGCGATGCTGGACGCCGCGCGCGCATTGTCCCTGCCGGAGCCGTTTTTCCTCATGGGCCATTCTATGGGCGGCTGCATCGGCCTGCGCGCCCTGCACGAAGGGCTGCCCGTCGCAGCTGCTGCCTTCACTGGCCCGATGTGGGGCATCCGCATCCCCCAGCACATGCAGCCGCTGGCGTGGGTTCTGGGCCGCCTGATGCCCGCCATCGGTCAGGGCCACAGCTTGCCCCCCAGCACCAAGATCCAAAGCTACGTGCTGGCCGACCCGTTCGAGAATAACCTGCTGACCCGCGACCGGGAGATGTGGGACATGATGGGCAACCACCTGCGCGCCCATCCCGAGCTGCAGCTGGGCGGGCCCAGCTACATCTGGCTGCATCAGGCGCTGATGGAGTGCAATGCGCTGGCCCGGTTGCCTGCGCCGTCCGTGCCCTGCATCGTCTTTCAGGGCACCAATGAACGCATCGTGCACACGGGCCGCATCGCGGACCAGATGGCGCGCTGGCCAAACGGCACCCTGCGCCTGATTGCGGGGGGCGAGCATGAGGTGCTGATGGAAGGCCCCGCGGTGCGCGGTGCCATCCTGGACGAGGTTGTCGCCCATTTCGAAGGGGCCGAGCAGAGCGCGGTGGCCTGAGCGCCCCCGCGGCCCTAGCTTAGCCCGCATGGCACTGCTCGAATTCACGCAAGCCGGCATCTATTGCGCGGCCGGGGACTTCTACATCGACCCGTGGCGGCCCGTGCCGCGCGCCGTCATCACCCACGGCCATGCCGATCACGCGCGCCCCGGCATGGGCCATTACCTGTGCACAGACGGCTGCGCGCCCGTCATGCGCCACCGCCTTGGCGCAATTGACGTGCAAACCGCCCGCTATGGTGAGGTTCTGGACCTGAACGGCGTCTCCCTGTCCTTCCACCCGGCAGGCCACGTGCCCGGATCTGCGCAGGTGCGCGTGGAACAGGGCGGCGAGGTCTGGGTGGTGTCGGGCGATTACAAAGCTGTCGACGATGGGCTGAGCGCCCCGTTTGAGCCGGTGCGCTGCCACCATTTCATCACCGAATCCACCTTTGGCCTGCCCGTCTTCCGCTGGGCGCCGCAGGCGCAGGTCGCCGCGCAGATCAACGACTGGTGGCGCGGGTGCCGGGATGCAGGGCAAACGGCGGTGCTGGGGGCCTACGCGCTGGGCAAAGCGCAGCGGCTGTTGTCGATGCTGGACCCCGGGATTGGGCCGATCATGACCCACGCGTCGGTCGAGAACACCAATGCGATCCTGCGGGCGCAGGGCTTTGCGCTGCCAGACACGGTGCGCTGCACGCTGGACACGCCGGTGAAGGACCATCCCGGCGCCATTCTGATCGCGCCGCCCTCCGCCACTGATGCAAAATGGGCGGCCCGCTGGGGCAGCCGCCAAACGGCCTTCGCCTCCGGCTGGATGGCGATCCGCGGCATCCGGCGGCGCCGTGCGGGGGACCGGGGCTTTGTCATCTCGGACCACGCGGATTGGGACGGCCTCTTGCAGGCGATCACCGATACTGGCGCTGAAAACATATACGTGACGCATGGTTACACAGATATCTTTACGCGCTACCTGAATGAAAACGGCTGGAACGCCCGCGTGGTGCCCACCGAGTTTGGCGGCGAGGAAGACGACGCGCCCGAGGCCGCATGAAGGATTTCGCAGACCTCTTTGCCGCGCTGGACCAAAGCACGAAGACCACCGTAAAAACGGCCGCCCTCGCCCGGTATTTCGAGACGGCGGACGAGGCCGATCGGCTCTGGTGCATCGCGATGTTCTCGGGCCGCAGGCCCAAGCGCGCGGTCACCACCACGCAGCTGCGCGCATGGGCGGCGGAGCGGGCGGGCATCCCCCTGTGGCTGTTCGAGGAATGCTACCCCATCGTGGGCGATTTGTCGGAGACGATCTCGCTCGTGTTGCCGGACCCGGACGGGGCCGCGGATCGCACCCTTGCGCAGTGGATCACCGACCTGCGCGGGCTGGCCCGTGTGGACGAGGCCGCGCGTAAAGTCTTTGTGCTGGACGCGTGGGACAGGCTCGGCGGGGCGGAGCGGTTTCTGTTCAACAAGCTGATCACGGGCGGCTTTCGCGTGGGCGTCAGCCAAAAGCTGATGACGCGCGCCCTGGCGCAGGCGACGGGCCGGGACGAGGCGGACCTCGCCCACCGGCTGATGGGCAACTGGACGCCGGATGATGTCACCTGGCACAGCCTGATCGAAGCGGAGGACGCAAGCGCAGACGCCGCGCGCCCCTACCCGTTCTATCTCGCGCACGCGCTCGAAGACGGCCCCGAAAGCCTTGGTGACCCGGCAGACTGGCGCGCCGAATGGAAATGGGACGGCATCCGCGGCCAGTTGATCCTGCGCGAGGGGGCGCATTTTGTCTGGTCCCGCGGCGAGGAGTTGATGACAGATCGTTTCCCTGAACTCGCCGCGGCCAAGGATTTCCTGCCGATGGGCACGGTGCTGGACGGGGAAATCCTGGCCTGGCAGGACGGGCCGATGTCCTTCAACGCGCTGCAAAAGCGGATCGGGCGCAAGACGGTGCCGAAAAAGCTGCTGGCCGAAGCGCCGGTCATCCTGCACGCCTATGACCTGCTTGAAGAGGACGGTGCGGACACTCGCCCCCTGCCCTTTGCGACCCGCCGCGCGCGGCTTGAGGCGCTCTGTGCCGGGTTACCGCCCGAGGCGCCGGTGAAACTGTCGCCGCAGCTGCCACTTACCGATTGGCAAGTGCTGGCTAAAACGCGCGCAACAGCCCGTGAGGCGCAGGCCGAAGGGCTCATGCTGAAGCGCGCGGGCAGCCCCTATCTCGTGGGCCGCAAGAAGGGTGATTGGTGGAAGTGGAAGCTCGACCCGCTGACCATCGACGCGGTGATGATCTATGCCCAAGCAGGCTCGGGGCGCCGCGCAAACCTGTTCACCGATTTCACCTTCGCCGTTTGGAATGGGAACGCGCTGGTGCCCTTCACCAAGGCCTATTCCGGCCTGACCGACGCGGAGTTCCGCCAGATCACCGCATGGGTGCGCAAGAACACCCTGCAACGCTTTGGCCCCGTCCGGCAAGTCACGCCCGAGCATGTGTTCGAGATCGCCTTTGAAGGCATCCAGGCCAGCACGCGGCACAAGTCCGGCGTTGCGCTGCGCTTTCCGCGCATGTCCCGCTGGCGCCATGACAAACCCGTGCAAGAGGCAAACACGATGGACGATTTGAAAGAGATGCTGGCCACCTATGGATAAGCCCTTCGCACCGCCACCGCCCGCGCCCCGCACCCCCGAAACGCAGCTGCCCGAGGGCGCGTGCGACGCCCATGTGCATCTGATGGGGGGCGTGGATGATTTCCCGCTTTGGGAAGGCCGCGTTGAAAACCCGGCGGAGGGGATCAACTTCGACTCCTGGATCAAGATGTATCACGAACATCTTGATACGCTTTGCCTTTCCCGCGGCGTGATCGTGCATTCGATCTTCTATGGGACAGACAACACCGTGACCCTGCGCACGCTGGAGACGCTTGGACAAGGCTTCAAGGGCGTTGGCCTCTTGCCCGATGGCGCCACCCGCGCAGAGGTGCGCGCGCTGGCCGGCAATGGCATCAAGGCGGTGCGCCTGAACTACGTGCACGGCGGCGTGCTGTCATGGGACGGGGCGAAGACGATGGCGGGCCTTTTGGCCGATCAGGGGATGCACATCCAGATGCTGCTGCACGCGGACCAGCACCTTGATGATCTGGCAAAGGACATTGAACGCCTGCCGGTCCCGCTGGTCATCGATCACCTTGGCTGGCCCTCCACTGACCTTTCGGTAAGTGGCCCCGGCATCACCACCGCCTGCGCCCTGATGGGCGAAGGGCACATCCACATGAAACTCAGCGCGCCTTACCGAATGGTAAGTGCGCCTTACGAGCCGGCAAGCGCCCTGATCCGCCGCTATCTCGATGCCACGCCCGAACGCTGCCTCTGGGGCTCCGACTGGCCCCACGTCATGCTGAACGGGGCCGAGATGCCGCACGCGGCGGACCTGCTCGATCAGGTTGGCAGCCTGACCACGCCCGAGGAACGGCAGCTTGTGTTCACGGATACACCCCACGCGCTCTTCTTTGCATAGCCGCGACATTGCCCAAGGCGCGCGCAGCCATTAGCTACGTCGCAATCACAAAAGGATCCCACATGCTCCACCTGCCCTTCCCCGTCCGCGATGCCGCCGCCTCCGGGTCCGAGCCGCTTGGCAACCTGCCCGAATGGAACCTCGACGACCTTTATTCCGGGGAAGACGCGCCGGAGCTGAAACGCGATCTGGACTGGCTGGAGGGTGCCTGCAAAAGCTTTGCGGCCGACTACGAGGGTCAGCTGGCCTCGCTGGATGCGGCGGGCCTTCTGGACTGTATCCAGCGGCAGGAGCGCATCAACGGCATCGCGGGGCGCATCATGTCGTTTGCGGGCTTGCGGTATTATCAGCAGACGACTGATGCGGGCCGGGCCAAGTTCATGGCGGACCTGCAGGAAAAGATCACCAACTTCACCACGCCGCTGGTTTTCTTCACGCTTGAGCTGAACACGCTGGAAGACGACCACCTCGCCCAGCGCCTTGCCGCAAGCGAAGACCTCGCGCGGTACAAACCCGTGCTCGACCGCATCCGCGCGATGAAGCCCTACCAGCTTAGCGACGAGTTGGAGAAGTTCCTGCACGATCTGGGCGTGGTCGGCGACGCGTGGGAGCGTCTGTTTGATGAGACGATCGCGGGGCTGGAATTCAACGTCGCGGGTGAGACGCGCAACATCGAAGGCACGCTGAACCTGCTGACCGACCCGGACCGCGCCCTGCGCCAACAGGCCGCCGAGGAGCTGGCCCGCGTTTTCCAGGCCAACATCAAGACCTTCGCCCGGGTGCACAACACCCAAGCCAAGGAAAAAGAAATCCTCGACCGCTGGCGCGGGATGCCAACCCCGCAGACGGGCCGCCACCTGTCCAATCACGTGGAGCCGGAGGTGGTCGAGGCCCTGCGCAAGGCCGTCGTCAACGCCTACCCGCGCCTTAGCCACCGCTACTACAAGCTGAAGGCCAAATGGCTGGGGCTGGAGACGATGCAGGTCTGGGACCGCAACGCGCCGCTGCCGCTGGAAGACCCGGCGCTGGTCAGTTGGGATCAGGCGCAAAGTACGGTGATGGATGCCTACGCGGCCTTCGATCCGCGCATGGCAGAGATCGCCAAGCCGTTCTTTACCGATGGATGGATCGACGCGGGCGTGAAGCCGGGCAAGGCCCCGGGCGCCTTTGCTCACCCCACCGTGACGGACGTGCACCCTTACGTGATGCTGAACTACCTTGGCAAACCGCGGGACGTGATGACACTGGCCCATGAATTAGGCCACGGCGTGCATCAGGTGCTGGCCGCGGGCCAGGGCGAGATGCTGTCCTCCACCCCGCTGACGCTGGCAGAGACGGCGAGCGTCTTTGGCGAAATGCTGACCTTCCGCAAGATGCTGGACGCGGCGGACACGCCCGCGCAGCGCAAGGTCCTGCTGGCGGGCAAGGTGGAGGACATGATCAACACGGTTGTGCGCCAGATCGCCTTTTACGATTTCGAGTGCAAACTGCACGACGCCCGCCGCGGCGGGGAGCTGACGCCCGAAGACATCGGCGCGCTCTGGATGTCGGTGCAGGGCGAAAGCCTCGGCCCCGCGTTTGAATTCATGGAGGGGTATGAAAGCTTCTGGGCCTATATCCCGCACTTCGTGCACTCGCCCTTCTACGTCTACGCCTATGCCTTCGGCGACGGCCTCGTGAATGCGCTGTATTCGGTCTATGCCAGCGGCGCGGAGGACTTCGAGGAGAAGTATTTCGACATGCTCAAGGCGGGCGGCTCGAAGCACCACAAAGACCTGCTCGCCCCCTTTGGCCTTGACGCCTCAGACCCCGCGTTCTGGGACAAGGGGCTGAGCATGATCGAAGGCTTCATTGACGAGTTGGAGGCGATGGAAGCCTAAACTGCGCCCATTCTCTAGGCAC
The DNA here is from genome assembly GCA_039817385.1 of Pseudomonadota bacterium. Taxonomy (GTDB): domain Bacteria; phylum Pseudomonadota; class Alphaproteobacteria; order Rhodobacterales; family Rhodobacteraceae; genus JBCBCP01. Next base: position 114,649 of record JBCBVY010000004.1, read on the forward strand.
CAAACCCCGGCCCGCCGCCGCGCGCCGGGGTTTTTTTTATTTTGTTTCATTCAAGCGTCGTGCGGGCGCCGTAACATTCGCCTTGGAAAATTGTTTTTTCAACCAAAGAGATTGCCATGACGGATACCGCACAGACAGGCCCCGAGCCTGATATTTCAACCTCGCGCTACATTGCACAGCTGATGGACAGCACGATCAAGATCCCCGGCACGGGCTTTGCCATTGGGCTCGACGGCATCTTGGGCGTTGTGCCGGTTATTGGTGACCTGATCACAGGCGCGGCCGGCGCCTACATCCTGGTCGACGCCGCCAAGCACAAAGTCCCGCCGGAGAAGATGGGCAAGATGGCCCTCAACCTGGGCGGGGACGTTCTGGCGGGCGCGGCCGTGCCGGTCGCGGGCGATCTGTTCGATGTGGTCTGGAAGGCCAACCGCAAGAACCTCACGCTGCTCGAAGATCACCTTGGCCTGCCCCGCACATACGCCAAGGGCGGGGACGACATGCCAACCGAAGCGCGCTTTCGCCCCAAGGCGCCGCGCCGCGCCGTTTCGCTCACCGCATTTGCCCTGGGCGGCAGCGGCGGCGCGGGCGGTGGCGGCACCGATGCGCTGGCCGTCGACAGCGCGGAGGCGGGCCGGCCCGCCGAACTGGTCCGTTACACCTTTACTGCCGACCGGGTCGAACGCCGCTCAGAGACCCATGTGCGCGGGGGCGGTGGCGGCGGCATGATCATGACAACCGGCGGCAACGTGTCCGGCCACATCGCGCCGGTCACCATCAATTCCTGGACCACCCACACCAACGAGGTTTGGTACACGCGAGAGGACGGGACGGAGACGTTTATCTTGCTTGATGCGAACGCAACGCCCGTGCGCAACGGCCAAAAGCTGTCCCTTGTCTTCACCGCGGCACCACACCTCAAGGGCAAGATGGCCCTGACCATCGTGCGCAACCATTCGATGGGCGACACGAAGGTGTATCCCGGCACCAAACGGGCGCAAACCATCGCGGGCCATTCGTTCAAGCTTGGCATCGCTGCGCTGGTGGGCGTGATCGCTGTCATCGCCTTTCTTGTCGGCAGTGCCATCGCGATGCCATTCCTGGGTGTGCTTTTGGCGCTGCCTGCCGTCTTCCTCGCGTGGCGTGAGGGCAAGCGGCTGGAGGCGCGCACCAACGACTTCCTCGCCGAGGCCGCCGCCTTCGCCGAGGACGGCTAACCGTCCACGGGCGGTGCCCCGGCGCCGCCCGCCGCCACCCGCGAAAGGAACCGGTCCACGAGGTCCGGCGCTGTGGTGCTCAGACACCTGTCCGCAAAATACCACCAGACGTACTTGTCATAGGCCCGCCTCCGCGGCTCAGAGCGCAGCACCCGCGCCACATCCTCCGCCGATCGCGCCTCATCCGCGATGTGGTGAAAATCGGCGCGCCCACATAGCACCACGGGCTTGCGGTGCAGATACGCCTCGATCCCGACCGCCGAATTGATCGTCACAACCCGGGCACTGGCGGCGATCAGGTCGTGAATGTTCCCCTCCGACACCGTGACCGGCAGCCCCGCCAGCCACGCCCGAGTCTCAGGGTCCGCATCACGCGGATGCGGCTTGACGACGACAGGGCCCACATTCGCCTCCAGCGCGGCTGCCACCATCGCGCGGCGATCCAGCCACATCGTCTCGCCCACCCCGCGATGCGCCTCGGATTGCAAAAATACCGCCACGCAGCCCTCCGGCACTTCGGCGACATCAGCGGGCTGTTCATATCGCGACGCCCGCCCGCCCACGATCCGGCCCTTGAGCCGGCGAAAAAACGGCCGCGCGACCTCGGCATCAATGCGCCGCGGATCAAACCGCGCCGCGCCAATCGAAGAAAACGCCCTGATGCCAAAAGGGTCGAGGTTCCAGAACGGATAGATATACGCGATGCCGGCATTCAATACCCGTGGATGCCGAAACCGGCCGTGGTTCACGATGTGAAAGGCCTCATCCGCCGCCACCTGGTCCAGCAGCGTCTCCCGGTCGAGCGCCCGCAGCTCATAGGCCGCACCGCGCGCGGTAAGCCCCGCCGTCAGTGTCGCGTAAAACGGCAAGAGCCCCGACCCGAACGGGCCGAGCCACGACCGCGGCACATGGAACACCAGCCCCTTCTCTGTTTCCAAAAAATCCCCCCCGGAGGGTCGATCTGCCACCACGAAATAGCCCCGCCCAATTCAGGGCGAGGCTAGACAAAGGCCGCGAGAAACGAAAGGTCAGGCGCTCAAAAGCCCCTTTTCCTTCGCCAGGTCCCGCATCCGTTTCTGCAGCTTTTCAAAGGCGCGCACCTCGATCTGGCGGATACGCTCGCGGCTCACGCCGTATTGCCCGCTCAGATCTTCCAGCGTCACCGCTTCGTCCGACAGGCGGCGCTGGGTCAGGATGTCCTTTTCCCGCTCGTTCAGCACGTCCAGCGCTGCGGCCAGCATCTCCCGGCGCACCTCAAGCTCGTCCCGCTCCGCATAATCGCCCGCCTGGTCTGCGTCTTCATCTTCCAGCCAGTCCTGCCACTGCATCGTGCCTTCGCCTTCGGAGCCGACCGTCGCGTTCAGCGACGCATCCCCGCCCGACAGGCGCCGGTTCATGGAGATTACCTCCGTCTCCGTCACGCCCAGATCGGTCGCGATGCGCGCGACGTTCTCGGGCCGCATGTCACCCTCCTCCAGCGCGCCGATGCGGGCCTTGGCCTTGCGCAGGTTGAAGAACAGCTTCTTTTGCGCAGATGTCGTGCCCAGCTTCACAAGGCTCCAGGACCGCAGGATGTATTCCTGGATCGAGGCGCGGATCCACCACATCGCGTAGGTCGCAAGGCGAAAGCCTTTTTCGGGGTCGAACCGCTTGACCGCCTGCATCAGGCCCACGTTGGCCTCGGAGATCACCTCCGCCTGCGGCAGGCCGTAACCCCGGTATCCCATCGCGATCTTCGCGGCGAGGCGCAGGTGGCTGGTGACCATCTTGTGCGCAGCCTCAGTGTCCTGTTCTTCGACCCAGCGCTTGGCCAGCATGTATTCCTCTTCGGGCTCCAGCAGCGGGAACTTGCGGATCTCCTGCATGTAGCGGTTCAGCCCGCCTTCCGGCGTCGGTGCTGGCAAATTTGCGTAATTGGCCATGATGTCCCCCTTGTCGTGGGCCGTATGTTACGGCGGTTAACATGCGATATGTGGTGCGGCGTAAGGCACTGCAAGCCCTGTTCCCAACAAAAGATATGCCGTGTCGTGCGGCACGGGCAGCCCGCTCACGGCTTCGTGCCCGCCCGTGCGCATAAGCGGCTTTAACCGCGCAGCGCCTGTAACAGAGCGCCCATATCGGGCGGCAAATCGGCCTCGAACCGTAACATTTCGCCGCTCAGGGGATGTTCAAAGCCCAGAACCGCCGCATGAAGCGCCTGCCGGTCAAAGCCCCGCACCGCCGCTGCGCCCGCCGGCCCCAGCGCCGCTTCGGACAGTTTGCGCGCCCCGCCATAGACCGGATCGCCAATCAGCCCATGCCCCGCATGGGCCAGATGCACCCGGATCTGATGCGTCCGCCCGGTCTCAAGCCAGCAGGCAACAAGGGAACAGACCCCGCCAAAAGCCTCCAGCACCCGCGCCCGCGTCACCGCGTGCTTGCCGCCCTCGAACAGCACCGCTTGCCGCTGGCGGTCCGTCCGGTGCCGCGCCAGCTGCGTCGTCAGCTTTAGAACGGCCCCTTCAAAGGACACGCCCCGCACGCCGCGCAGCCGCGGATCGCCCGCGTCCGGCACGCCGTAGACGACCGCGCGGTATTCCCGTTCCACGCTGTGCTGCGCGAACTGCGCCGCGAGGCCGTGATGGGCCGCATCGCTTTTGGCCACGACCAGCAAACCGCTCGTATCCTTGTCGATCCGGTGCACGATCCCAGGCCGCTTGACTCCGCCCACCCCCGACAGCGCCGCGCCGCAATGGGCCAGCAAGGCGTTCACCAACGTGCCACAGGGCGTGCCGGGGGCCGGATGCACCACCATGCCCGCGGGCTTGTTCACCACGATCAGCGCGTCATCCTCGAACACCACGTCGAGCGGGATATCCTCCGGCCCGATATGGCTTTCTTCGGCGGGGGCCAGGGCAATCTCCACCACGTCACCCTCGGCCACACGCGCCTTCGCATCCACCTGCACGGCGCCGCGCACGCGGACCGCGCCCTCCGCGATCAGCCGCGCCAGCCGCGTGCGCGACAGCGCCGCCGCCTCTGGCACATCCCGCACCAGCGCCTTATCAAGCCGGGGCGGCGGCGCCGCGCCAATGACAAAAGTCAGGATTTCACCCATGACGGACCCTGAGACCTCTCACAACCTGACCTTCCTGCGCCGCCTCGTGACCGTGCTGACGGCCACCATGATCCTCGGCGTTCTACTGATCGTGACGCTGCTTGTCATCCGCCTGAACACGGCCCCCGCCCCGCTCAGCCTGCCAGAGGGTCTGAGCCTGCCGGACGGCAGCGCGCCAGAGGCAATTACCCTCACGCAAACTCGCATCCTTCTGATTGACGACGCGGGCACAGTGCACATCCACGACCGCAGCACCGGCACCCACCTGCAAAGCCTGATGCTGCCCTAACCCTGCCCTAACCCTGGCCTGACCTTGGCTCCGGAGCCGCCCTCGCTTGAGCTCCAAGAGGCAGGAGGGGGCGGACGGGTCCAGTTGAAATGCGGAGGCTCCCTGAAAGAGGAAACCGTATTTCTGCTGGACGCGGCCGCACCCTCCTGTCACGCCAGAGATCATGTGAGGGCGGATCAGGCGCCCAGGTCTTGGCTCTGGTGAGCCCGAAGCGCAGCAACACTTGCCACCAAACACAGACGCAACAGCAGGGCGCCCCCGCTTCGCGCAGCGAAGCGCCTCCCTCTTCGTCAGATTATTTCCGATAATCTGGTGCCGGATCGAAGCGCGCGGTGGCTGGTTCCCAGCGGATCAGGGCTGTGGCTGAACATGCCTCTGCGCGCCCCGTTCCTTGCCACCCGTTTTCCGCGCCCTTGCGCGGAAAACGATGGTACCACCGCCCCGGCTCGAACGGGGGACCTCCTGATCCACAATCAGGCGCTCTAACCAACTGAGCTACGGCGGCACTGGTGTCCAGATACAAACACCAAAAAGGGATTGCAAGCGGTCAGAAGCGCAAGGTCCACGTCTGCTCCACAAGGTTTTGGCCAAAAGCGTGCACAGGCTCCGACCGCTCGAGCGCAAAGCCGGAGCGCGCATAAAGCGCGCAAGCGGCCCGGTGGCTCTCATGCGTCCACAGCGTCAAACCGGCATAGCCCGCCTGCCGCGCAAACCCGAGGCAGGTCTGCAAAAGCCGGAGGCCCAAGCCCCGCCCCCGCGCCTCCGGCACCAGAAGGAACAGGCGCAGCTTGGCCAGATCCTCCGGCCCCTGCACGCAAAAGATCGACCCAAACCGCTGCGCGCCATCCTCGGCAATCCACCCCCGTTCCCGCGCGGGATCGTTACCAGCCACAAAATCCTCCAGGATCGAGCGCACCAGCGGCCCAAAGCTGTCATCAAACCCTTCTTCTGCTGCGTAGAGCGTGCCGTGCCGCTCCACCAGCCAGTCAAGGTCATCAGCGTCAAAACTGCGTATCCGTTCCATATCCCCACCGTGCCGCGCACCAGCTTGCCTTTCAAGCCGCCCGCCGCTAGACGGCGGCATGGGCATCAATTCCGAACGCGATATCGAGGCAAACCTCCAGATCGGCCCGACCGACAAGGGCATGGTCCGCATCTATGTTGAAGCGGGCACGGCTGAAATCCCGATGGATTTCGACCCGGATGAAGCGCGCGAGATTGCCGAGGAAATCCTCGCTGCCGCGAAGGCCGCCGAAGCCCTACGGTAGGGTGGGGCACCCCACCGCAACCCGGGACACGGTGCACCGCCCCTTGCGCCAAGCCTGCGGCCCTGCCACCGTCGCCCGATGCAAGACCTGACCGCCCCCGCCGCCGCCCTTGTCGCTGTCATCCACGTCGCGCCCGGCGAGAGGGTAGCCGCGGGCGCGCCGCTGCTCACGACCGAGCTGATGAAGATGTCCCACATTCTGCGCGCGCTCGCCCCGTGCCGCGTTGAGGCCATCCACGTCGCCCCGGGTGACGCGCTGGAGGCGGGGCAGCGCCTGATGACCCTTGCCCCGGCGGAGGCGCCCGTGCACACCGCCGAAGCAAAACCAACCGAACGCCCCGAACGCACCCGCCTCACAGAGCGCCTCAAAGCGATCGAAACCCGCCCCGAGGCCGCTGCCAAGCGCCACGCCAAGGGCCTGCGCACCGCCCGCGAAAACGTCCTGGACCTCGCCGATCCGGGCAGCTTTACCGAATACGGCGCGCACGCGCTGGCCGCCCAGCGCACCGCGCGTACCGCCGAAGACCTCGCCGCCAGAACCCCCGCCGACGGCATCATCACCGGCACCTGCACGGTCGGCGGCACCCCGGTTGGGGTTATGGCCGTCGACTACACCGTGCTCGCGGGCACCCAGGGCTATTTCCACCACCGCAAGATCGACCGGCTGCTGGAGGCCGCCACGGGCCTCCCGCTTGTCCTTTACGCCGAAGGCGGCGGCGGGCGCCCGGGCGACGTGGACGCAGACCCGCTGGTCGCCGCTGGTCTCAACCTGCACAGCTTTGCCAACTTCGCCGCGCATCGGGGCCTCAAGATCGGCATCGCGGCGGGCTACTGCTTTGCCGGCAACGCGGCGCTTTGGGGCGTGTGCGACATCCGCATCGCGACCCAAGGCGCGAATATCGGCATGGGCGGGCCTGCGATGATCGAAGGGGGCGGGCTGGGCACCGTCGCCCCGCAAGACATTGGCCCCGCCGCGGTGCACGCCCGCATCGGCACATTGGACTTGCTGGCAGAGGATGAAGCGGAGGCCACCGCGCAGGCCCGGGCGCTCCTGACCCTCACGCCGGAACCTGCCCCCGCACACGACCCGGCCCCGCTTGCCAGTGTCGTGCCCGCGGACCGCGGCGAAGCTTATGACATGCGCGAAGCCATCGCTGCGCTCACCGACAGCTTTCTCGAGCTGAAAAGCGACCACGCTCCGGGCATGATCACCGGCATCGCCCGCATCCAAGGCCGCGCCATCGCGCTCATGGCCAACAACCCACTGCATCTCGGCGGGGCAATCGACGCAGAGGCTGCATCCAAGGGCGCCGCCTTCATCACCCTCGCGGGCCAGCTGAACCTGCCCCTCCTGAGCCTGATCGACACGCCCGGCTTCATGGTCGGGCCAGGCACCGAAGCGACCGGCCAGGTCGGCGCCACCGCCGCCCTCTTCCGCGCAGGCGCGGCCTTCCGTGGCCCGTGGGTCGCGCTGATCCTGCGCAAGGCCTACGGGCTGGGTGCGATGGCGATGGCAGGCGGCTCACTCGCGCGCCCGATCCTCACCGCAGGCTGGCCCACCGCCGAGATCGGCGCGATGGGCCTCGAAGGCGCGGTCAAGCTCGGCTACCGCGCACGGCTTGAGGCCATCGCAGACCCCGCAGACCGGCAGGCCGAAGAGGGCCGCCTGCTGGCTGCGATGTATGACCGCGGCTCCGCCCTGAACGCGGCCAGCCTTTTGGAGTTCGACACGGTCATATTGCCCGAAGACAGCCGGAACGTCATTGCCCGCGCCTTAAACGCAGCGCTGGCATGAACGCGCTCTAAAGCACCAACCCAGCCCCCGGATCGCGCAGCCCCTGAAGCCGCCGCGCCGCCACCTGGGCAAAGTTCTGAATCACCGCCTTGCGCCGCGCGGGCGCCAGCTTGTCCTCCGGCGCCATGCGCACCAGTTCCGCGTCATAAGCATCCGCGATGATCAGCCCCGTACCTTCAGGCAGCAAATCAACCGGAAAATCCGCATCCACGGCCCAGAAAAACCGATCGCACCACTCCAGGTATCCCTGCCACTTGCCGTCAGACATAAAATCCGCGCGGCTCGACTTGCACTCGACCACCCAAACCTCGCCCTTGCGGCCCAGCGCCATCACGTCCACCCGCAGGCCGCGGACGGGCGCCAGTTCCTCCACACAGGCCATGCCCAGATGCGCCAGATGCCGCGACACCCCGCGGGCCAGCAGCTGACCGGGGGCCAAAGGGGTCTGCGCCGTTTCCACCATGTCCAATTCATGAACATTAGCGGAACATTTGTCCAGACTTGGCGATACCCCGCACGGTGCCTATCTTGCCCAAAGCGCAAGGACAAAGGCCCGCCATGACCGATTCCCCCCTGACGGAAGCCGAAGCCCGCGCCGTCCGCCATGCCCGTGAACTCGAAGGCCATGTCACGTGGCTTGGCACGTTCTCGGGCACGGCGCTTGGGGTGCTGTCCGTCGCCTCGGGCATCTACACCTACCTTGGCGTGTCCTCCCTGCTGGACGAAAACGGCGCGATGAGCGTCTTTGCCGCCATCGCCTATTCGGTCGCGGTCTCGGTCGGCATCTTCGTCTTCTGGTCCTACATGCTGCGCCTTTTTCCCGCCGTGCGCACCGCGCAGGCGCGTGTGGGGTTGATGCTGTCGATGGCGCTGGGCTCGGTCGCCATCGTGGCGATGTCCAGCTGGCTGAACGCCGCCGCGCTGGCCGGATCGGCGGCGGTCGAACAGCACCTCGCCAAGACCGTGCAGGACTACCAGAAGGCGCTGGAGGATACGCACGAGATCGCGCTGACCGGCCAGAGCCTCGAACGCGACGTCGCCCGCGTGCGCCAGTCCTTCGAAGACCTGAGCGAGCTTGAGGCCGAAGGCACCCTTTCGGGCCTTGCGGGGCGCGGCGCGGTCTTCCGCGTGCTGCGCCAGAAATCGGCGGAGCTGGCCGCGCTAGAGACGCAGATCGCCGCGCAAACCCCGCTGGTGGATGCCGCCTTCGACGAAGGCAACCAGATCCTCAGCCGGATGCGCGCGCTCACGGTCGAACAAGGCCCGGTGGAGGCCCGCTCGGTCGAGTTCTCCGAGGCCGCGGTGCGCCTTGCCGGCCTGATCACGCAAATGCGCCAGCTTACAGTTGCCCCGCTGGTCGAGCGTGCGGCGCAAGACCTCGCCGCCTCGGTTGTCCTGCCGGAGCTGGACGGGCGGACGGCGGAAAACCGCGCGGACCAGACCGCTACCATCGGCTCCGTGCTGGAGGTCCTGACCCAGCGCGCCGAAACGCTGGAGATGGCGGCGCAGTCGGTCATGGCCCTGACCCCGCCAACGGACGTGACCTACACGCCGATCAGTGCCGCCGACGCGGTCATCCTCTACGCCCGCAACTTCGTGCCGAGCTGGGCGGGCGCCATCGCGATTGACCTGCTGCCCGCCGTGCTGGTCTTTATCCTTGCTATCACCCAAGCCGCCATCCGCGGCAGCCGCGAGGGCACCGGGCCTGAGGACACGATGACGCTGGCCGAGTTGCGCGCGGCCCTCGCCGCGATCCGGGACGTCGAACAGGCGATGAATGACATGCCGGACGCGCAGAAACCGCGCCCCATCAAGGCCGCCGAATGACCGGCTGGCCGGGCGTGTCGCGCATCCTCGCGGGGGTGCTGTTCTTCCAGATCGGCATCGGCGTGCTGCTGGTGATTGGCGATATCCGCGGCGCGGGCCTGTCCCTGCCCACCTTCGGCCCCGGCGCGCCGGAGCTGACCCAGCCCGTCCGCCCCGGCGACCAGCGCCGCACCTTCAACCCGCGCCGCCCGCTGCCGCAAGCGCCGAACACCGCACTGCCCAACCGGCTGGTGCTGGAGCAGGCGGAGGGCGGCATCTACACCCTGACGGGTGCCATCGCGGCAGGCGACGCCCTGCGCATCGCGGGTCTATTGGCGGCGGCCAGCCCGCCGGTAGAGGCGCTGCGCCTGCAAAGCCCCGGCGGGTCGGTGCATGACGCGCTCGATCTGGGGCGCACCATCCGTGCGCGCGGCATCGCCACGGTAATCTCGGAGGGCGCGATCTGCTACTCCGCCTGCCCCTACCTGCTGGCGGCGGGCGCGGCCCGCACCGTGGCAGACAGCGCAAGCGTCGGCGTGCACCAGCACTATTTCGACCAAAGCACGATCCTGCCCGCCGCCTTTGCCGTCGAGGATATCCAGCGCGGCCAGGCCCGCGTGATGGCCTACCTTAACGAGATGGGCATCGACCCGATGGTCATGCAGCACGCGATGGCAACCCCACCGGACGAAATCTACGTCCTGCTGCCCCAAGAACTCGAAGAATACCGCCTGATCACAGACGAATAACCTTCTTTGGGTCCCAAATATCCCGGGGAGCGCGAGGGGCTGGCCCCTCGCTCCCGCACCTTGCCAAAAGCACGCCACGCACCTACCTAAGCTTTCGGCGGGTTCTGCCCTTTCCGTCTACGGTAAATTCCGGTGGCCTTAAGCAAATCCGAGGGAGCTGGCTCTGGTCGGATCCTGGTTCGTCTACCTGGCGCCCACCTGTATATACAGGTCCTCGGGAATTCAGACCAAACGTCTGCGGTGGTTCCCGCCACACCTTCGCACCGCTGCACAGAAACCGCGCAGAACTGCGCATTGCCGTGCGGATGTGCAAAGCCTACCTGCGGTCCAACTTGAGCATATCAGGAGGCTTAAATGTCCCTTCGTCCCACAGTTGAGACCCGCCGCGCCGTTCCCACGATGGAAGGCGCCGGGGTGCACCTGCACCGCGCGTTTGGGTTCCAGGACCCGTCCGAGCTGGACCCGTTCCTGCTTTTTGACGACTTTCGCAACGACGACCCCGCGCATTACGCCAAGGGTTTTCCCTGGCACCCCCACCGCGGGATCGAGACGATCACCTATGTCCTCGCGGGCACAGTCGATCACGCCGACAGCCTCGGCAATACCGGCGCGCTTGGCGCGGGCGACGTGCAATGGATGACCGCGGGCAGCGGCATCCTGCACCAGGAAATGCCGCACGGGAACGCGAAGGGCCAGATGCACGGCTTCCAGCTTTGGGGCAACCTGCCCGCCAGCCAGAAGATGACCGCGCCGCGCTATCAGGACGTGCAGGCCAAGGACATTCCCGTGGTCACCGATGATGACGGCACGACCGTGCGTGTCATCACGGGGGAGTTCTGGGGCCAGACCGGCCCGGTCGACGGCATCGCCGCCGATCCGCAATACCTTGATGTGGCGGTGCCTGCGGGGGTGCGCAAGACGTTTCGGATCGACACCTACCGCCGTGCTTTTGCCTATATCTTCGAAGGCAGCGCGGCCTTTGCCGACGCCTCGCAGCCCACCGGCGTGCTGCTGGAAAAGGAGGTCGCGGGCGAAGAGGTCAACATCCGCGACCTTTCGGGCGACCGCACGCTGGTGCGCTTTGGCACAGGCGATGAGGTCACGGTGCAGGCGGGCCCGGACGGCGTGCGCTTCCTGCTGATCTCGGGCGCGCCGATTGACGAGCCGGTCGCTTGGCACGGGCCGATCGTGATGAACACCCAAGAAGAGCTGATGCAGGCGATGAAAGAGCTGCGTAACGGCACGTTTATAAAGCCCGCGCACTGATCGGCAAAACCGGTACCCACTTTTGCCTGTGCGCGGCGTATCAAGCCCGCGCACTAAACGCGCAGACGCAAAACGTAGGATGGGCAATATTGCCCATCCTACCCCGGCTCAGGTCGCAACGCCTTTAACCATATCCCAGTAAATATCCTGCACATCCGCAAGGCTCAGCCGCCCGCCTTGCCGGAACCACGTGTTCACCCCCGTCAGCATCGCGATCACCGCCATCGCCGACACCTTGGCGTCCTCCACGCTGAACACACCCGCGGCCACCCCGTCCCGCAAGATCGCCTCCAGGTGATCCTCGTAGCGTTTCCGCAGCTCTTCGATACGGGCAAAATTCTCCGGCTTGAGGCTGCGCAGCTCCATATAGCTGATGAACACCGCCTCGGGCCGCGCGTGGTGGTGGGCGATGTGAAAGCGCACGAAGGTTTCAAGATCTGCCATCGGGTCGCCCGCGCGCGGCGGCAGCGCGTCCAGCAACTCGTCCATATGGGCCTGCATCAGGTCGAACAGCAGCGTCTGCTTGTCGGCCGTATAATTATACAGCGCCCCGGCCTGCACCCCCACCGCCGACGCGATCTGACGCATCGACACCGCCGAATAGCCCGATTGCGCGAAAAGACGCATCGCGGCGTCCCGCACCCGGGGACCGGTGATATCTGAATGCGATCCTGCTGTCCTTGCCATGTCCGCAGGATTAACTGAACGCATGTTCAAATCAACCCTGCCGCTTGCAAGGCGCGGCGCGCTGCTGCATCTATCGGCTATGCGCCGCGCTCGCCTTCTGCCTCTGTTGCCGCTTTGCCTTGCGGCCTGCACCCAGTTTCCCGAACTGGACGGCGCGACATCGGCCCGGGCCGAAGCGGCGGACTACCCTGCCCTCGTCCCGCTGGAGCCGCTTCTTGCAAACCGCCGGAGCGCCGCGGCCCCGCCCCCCGCTGCCGATGCAGAAAGCCGCGTCACCGCCCTGCGCGCCCGCGCGGCGCGGCTGCGATCCCGCCCCGTGATCGACAGCGCAACGCGGCGGCGCATGGCGCGCGGCGCGGGCTAGACCCCCCTTCCGCGCTGGGCTACACCCCGCGCACGTAACGCGCGAAAGGCTCCGAACATGACCGACCCCCTCCGCCTTGGCATTGCAGGTCTGGGCACCGTTGGTGCCGGCGTGGTGCGCATCGTCCGCCAGCAGGCCGCTTTGCTTGAGGCCCGCACCGGGCGCCCCATCCAGATCACCGCCGTCAGCGCGCGGGACCGCGCCAAGGATCGCGGCGTGCCGCTGACCAGCTACGCCTGGGAGGACGACCCCGTCGCGCTCGCGACCCGGGGCGATGTGGACGTCTACGTGGAGTTGATGGGCGGCACCGATGGCCCCGCCAAAGCCTCCGTCGAAGCGGCGCTTGCCGCGGGCAAGGATGTGGTCACCGCGAATAAGGCGATGCTCGCCATCCACGGCCAATCCCTCGCCGAAGCTGCAGAGAAGCGCGGTCTCGCCCTGCGCTATGAGGCCGCTGTCGCGGGCGGCATCCCCGTGATCAAGGCCCTGACCGAGGGGCTCGCCGGGAACGAGATCACCCGCGTGATGGGCGTCATGAACGGCTCTTGCAACTACATCCTGACGCGGATGCAGGACGCGGGCCTGAGCTATGAAGAGGTCTTTGCCGAGGCGGACGGGCTGGGTTATCTGGAGGCGGACCCGAACCTCGACGTGGGCGGCATTGATGCCGCGCACAAGCTGGCGCTGCTGTCGGCCATCGCCTTTGGCGCGCAGCCTGATTTTGACGGGATCGAGCTGGAAGGCATTCAACGCGTCGCCATCGAAGACATCCGCGCTGCTGCCGATATGGGCTTCAAGATCAAGCTTTTGGGCGTGGCGCAGAAGACAGGCCGGGGGCTGGAACAGCGCATGATGCCCTGCCTCGTGCCCGCGGCCTCCCCGCTGGGCCAGTTGCAGGGCGGCACGAATATGGTGGTGCTGGAAGGTGACGCGGTCGAACAGATCGTACTGCGCGGCCCCGGCGCGGGCGCGGGCCCCACCGCGTCTGCGGTGATGGGGGACGTCTGTGATATCGCGCGCGGCTTGCGCTTGCCGGTCTTTGGCCAACCTGCGGCGACGCTGGAGGCGATGACGCCCGCACGCTCCGTCCTGCCCGCGCCCTACTACCTGCGCATGGCGCTGGTGGACAAACCCGGCGCGCTGGCCAAGATCGCCACCGTGCTGGGCGAGGCGGGCGTGTCCATCGATCGGATGCGCCAGCGCGACCACGACGGCGACGACGCGCCCGTCCTGATTGTCACGCACAAGACCACGCGCGCCGATCTGGACCGCGCCATTGCCGCGATGGAGGGCACCGGAGTTCTTGTCACCCCGCCCGTGACCCTGCGGATCGAGGCGGTCTGATGCGGGCGAGCCGCGGCACGTTCCGCATGCGGCGCCTGTCGGGGCTCTAAACGGCCACATGTGCCCGCGCCACCATCACCACCGTGCGACAGGACAAGCCTTGAGCACAAGCGCCGCCCCGGCTAGACGGGACAGGATTTAAGACCAAAGGACCGCACACATGGCCACCCCTACCGATTTCAATGACCGTATGCTTTCACTGGGCCTTGCCCGCGTGTCCGAAGCCGCCGCCCTCGCCTCCGCCTCCCATGTGGGCCGCGGCGACGAAAAAGCCGCCGACCAGGCCGCGGTGAACGCTATGCGCGAACAGCTGAATAAGCTCGACATCGCGGGCGTTGTCGTGATCGGCGAAGGCGAACGGGACGAGGCGCCGATGCTCTATATCGGCGAAGAGGTTGGCACCGGGACCGGCCCGGGCGTGGACATCGCGCTTGACCCGCTCGAAGGCACCACGCTGACCGCGAAGGATATGCCCAACGCCATCACCGTGATCGCGATGGGGCCGCGCGGGTCGATGCTGCACGCGCCGGACGTCTACATGGACAAGCTGGCCGTTGGCCCCGGCCTACCCGAAGGCGTCGTGACGCTGGACATGGACCCGGCGGCACGGGTTACCGCGCTGGCCGCGGCCAAAGGCTGCGCCGCGTCCGACATCACCGTCTGCATCCTCGAACGCCCCCGCCACGTCGAGATGATTGAAGCGGTGCGCGCCACCGGCGCGGGCATCCGCCTGATCACCGATGGAGATGTGGCGGGCGTCATGCACTGCGCAGAACCGGGCACCGGCATCGACATGTATATGGGATCGGGCGGAGCGCCCGAGGGCGTTCTGGCTGCCGCCGCGCTGAAATGTATGGGCGGGCAGATCTTTGGCCGCTTGCTGTTTCGCAACGATGACGAACGCGGCCGCGCGACCAAGGCGGGCATCACCGATTTCGACCGCATCTACAGCCGCGACGACATGGTCACATCGGACGTGATTTTTGCCGCGACCGGGGTGACCGCAGGCTCCATCCTGCCGGCCGTTCAGCGCGAGCCGGGCTGGATGACCTGCGAGACGCTGCTGATGCGCTCCAAAACCGGCTCGGTGCGGCGCCTGCACTACCGCACCCCAGTCTGACAACCGCACGAATGTGGCGCGTCTGACCTGTGGGCAACGCGATCACAAGCCTTGGCGGGGACTGTTTGCCCAGATAATGTGGCATCATGGATGGTGTACCCCAGATGTCGGGCTTTCTAAACGTTGACGCGTCGCTGACCGGGCGGCGGTGGATTGGGCCGGACCCGGAGCATCAGCGCGCCGCAGACATGCTGGCACAGCGCGCGGACCTGCCCGGGCCGGTGGCGCAGGTGCTCGCCCGCAGGGGCGTTGCACCCGAGGAAGCGGGCGGTTTTCTGGCGCCATCCTTGCGCGATCTGCTGCCCGATCCGCGCGGCTTGCGGGATATGGAGGCCGCCGCCCAGAGGCTCAACGCGGCGGTGGCTGGCCGCGAGCGCATCGCGATCTTCGCCGATTATGACGTGGACGGTGGCAGCTCTGCCGCGCTGCTGATCGACTGGCTGCGCCAGCAGGGCGCGCGCGCGACGCTTTATGTGCCGGACCGGATCGATGAAGGCTATGGCCCGAACCCGGAGGCGATCTCGGTCCTTGCGGCCGATCACGACCTGATCCTCTGCGTCGATTGCGGCACGCTCAGCTTTGAGGCGCTGGCCGCAGGGTCCGCCGCCGACATCGTCGTGCTGGACCATCATCTGGGCGGCGAGACCCTGCCAAATGTGCTGGCCGTGGTGAATCCAAACCGGCAGGACGAGGACGGCGCGCTGGCGCACCTGTGTGCCGCCGCGGTCGTCTTCCTGTGCTTGGTCGAAGCGGGCCGCCAGTTGCGCGTGGCCAGACGGCAGGGCCCGGACCTGATGGCGATGCTGGACCTTGTCGCGCTGGCCACTGTCGCCGATGTCGCCCCGCTTGTCGGTGTGAACCGCGCCTT
Organism: Pseudomonadota bacterium; assembly: GCA_039817385.1. GTDB lineage: Bacteria > Pseudomonadota > Alphaproteobacteria > Rhodobacterales > Rhodobacteraceae > JBCBCP01. Next base: position 130,518 of record JBCBVY010000004.1, read on the forward strand.
TGTCCGGCAGGGCCTGCGCGTGATGGCGCGCCGCGACCGCCCCGGCCTTGCCGCGCTGGCGGATGTGGCCCGCCTCGACACGGCGCCTGTCGCCTATCACCTCGGTTATGTGCTGGGCCCGCGCATCAACGCGGGAGGGCGGATTGGGCAGGCGGACCTCGGTGCGCGGCTGCTGGCCACCGCCGATCCGAACGAGGCCGCGGCGCTGGCAGAGCGGCTCGATACACTCAACACCGAGCGGCGCGATGTGGAAGCTGCAGTGCGCGCTGCCGCCCTCACCCAGGCGGAGGCGCGCGGTCTGGACGCACCGCTGGCCTGGGCCGCGGGGCCGGGCTGGCACCCCGGGGTCGTCGGCATCGTAGCGTCCCGCCTGAAAGAAACCGCCAACCGCCCTTCGATCGTGATCGGGGTTGAAGACGGGATCGGCAAAGGGTCGGGCCGGTCGGTCTCGGGCATCGATCTGGGCGCGCCGATCCAGCGCCTTGCCGCCGAGGGGCTGCTGATCAAGGGCGGCGGGCACAAGATGGCGGCTGGCCTGACCGTGGCCGAAGACATGATCGCACCCGCAATGGAGCGGCTGGCGGAGCTGCTCGCGCGGCAGGGCGCAGATCGGATTGGCCCCCGCGATCTGCGCCTTGACGGGATGATGATGCCGGGGGCGGCCACGCCTGAACTGGTGGACGCGATTGAAGCTGCGGGACCCTTCGGCGCAGGCGCCCCCGCCCCCCGCTATGCCTTTGCTGACATGCAGATTTTCAACGCCCGCATCGTCGGGGAGAGCCATCTCAAGATCAGCTTTGGCGACAGCACTGGACCACGCCTTGATGCGATTGCCTTTTCAGCGATGGAAGGACCATTGGCCGCCCTGCACGCACATGGCGGGCGCCGGTTTCACCTTGCTGGACGCGTTGAAATCAACACCTGGCAAGGACGGCGCAGCGCACAGCTTCGGCTCGAAGACGCGGCACCCGCCTGACGCGGGAAATGCGTTTTTCTGCTTGCACCGCCCCGGCGCTTTGCCTAGATACCGGCTCACGGTTGGGCTATGCCCCGTTCGTCTATCGGTTAGGACGCCAGGTTTTCAACCTGGAAAGAGGGGTTCGATTCCCCTACGGGGTACCACCGTTTCTCCCAAGCTTCTGAAGAATATCAGTATTTTTTGGACGACGGTTGCTCACCCACCGTTTAATCCACCCAGCCCTACTTCACTAAGTTCAAGCCGCCCACACGGAGCAAGCGTGCTCTGTTTTATATATTCTTTACAATGCTTTAGAATATGTCTCACAAGTCGAGACCGGCTTTATGACTATAGAAGGACTGGCTGACAACGTTCTTCATCATCCCCCAACGGCTCAAGTAGCGAGACTTGGACGCCCCAAACAAACTGCACGCCTCGGTTGATATGGCAGGCGGTACTCCATATATTGGGGCTGCCGCCCGCCAAAACAGCACAACTAGTACGGAAGTCAAGTTTATGTCGAAGACATACCGTTTGTTTATCAGCCACTCATGGAAGTATGGTGACGCCTACGGCAAGATGATCTCGTTCTTGGATGAGCAGGGTATCTCATACTATGATCACTCTGTACCAAAAGATGATCCGGTACACACCAATGGAACGGACAAACAACTGCGCGAAGCCATTGACGCAAAGATCAAGGGCTGCAGCGGTGTAATAATCTTGGCTGGCGTGTACGCAAACTACAGTAAGTGGATCAACGCTGAAATTGATATCTCTGGCAACTACGACAAACCGATCATCGCCGTGGAACCATGGGGATCGGAGAAGACTTCAAAGGTGGTCAAAGACGCAGCCGACAAGATCGTGAAGTGGAACGGCAAATCCCTCGCTGATGCGGTCAGGGAACTTTTCTAAGGTGTCACGCAAAGCTCTGATTGTAGGTATAGATCACTACTCTCATTCCAGCAATCTGTTTGGATGCGTCAATGACGCCTATGCGGTAAGTTCCGCCATTGAGCGCAACGCAGATGGCACAGTCAATTTCGCAACAAGAATTCTCACAGGTACCAGCGAAGACAGTCCAGTTAACCGAAGGGATGTTCGCGCCGCCGCTCAAGAGCTGTTTTCCGGAGATGGCGACGTTGCACTCTTTTACTTTGCTGGACACGGCTACATCGAGCAAGTCGGCGGATACCTAATCTGCTCTGACAGCTTAGACGGAAACGACGGGCTATCGCTTCACGAACTGGTTGTCATGGCAAATGACGCAAAAGCCAAGAGCCGCATAATCATCCTCGACAGCTGTCACTCCGGCATCGCAGGAAACGCAAAGCCGGGTGAAGAACACACAACTATAAACATCGGCGTAACGATCCTGACTGCGTCAACACAAAAACAATATGCGGCAGAGGCAAACGGCTCGGGACTATTCACCTCGCTTTTGGTTGACGCGTTAAACGGTGGAGCGGCGAACCTGTTAGGCGACGTAACGCCCGGATCAGTATATGCCCATATAGACCAATCGCTAGGGCCTTGGGATCAGCGCCCAATGTTCAAGACGAACGTGTCAACCTTTACCTCCTTGAAACGTGTGCAGCCGCCAATATCGCTAGATACACTAAAGAAGCTGCGAGATTATTTTGAAGCCCCGGGCAGCGAACATAGCCTTGATCCAAGTTACGAGCCGGAAAGCTCGTCGCCAGACGAGGAAAAGACAGCAATTTTTGCCGATCTGCAGGAAATGGTAAAAGTCAACTTAGTGCGCCCACACGGCGAGACGCATATGTATTATGCAGCAATGAATTCCAAGTCTTGCAAGCTAACAGTGTTGGGGGAGCACTACTGGAAGCTTCTGAACGACGGAGTTATCTAGTGGTTGAACTTAGCGATGCGACGACGATATACTTGACCTTTGCTTTCGTTGTTCCTGGCCTCGTTATTACATATTTCCGCTCTCAGTTCACAACTGGACGAATGCAAAGTCATTCTGACGCCATACTAAGCTATCTAGCTCTTTCTGCTTTGTATGGCGCGATGATTTTACCAGCTTTCGATGGGTTGGTGGATGGCGGAGCTAACCAAACCGCACGTACATTTTACTGGGTGGCTTTGGTTTTTATTGGCCCCGCGATCGTAGGTATTTTGCTGGGGTACTCAGCCCGCACTGATGCAGTACGACGGCTACTCAAATATTGTGGTATTAATCCAGTTCATGCAGTTCCCACAGCTTGGGATTGGAAATTTGGAGGCATGAAGGAGCAGCTTGTTCTTGTGACGTTAAAAGACGGCACGAAGTTTCCTGGATACTGCGGCCCAGCCTCATTCATGTCATCTGACCCCAGTGAAAGAGACCTGTACGTCGAAAAAATATATGCTTGGGGCGAAGATGATGCGTGGCTCGATGACGGCGTTCACGGACTTTGGATCAACGCATCTGAAATCAAAACAATCGAATTTTTCCCGGTTGAAGACGAAGGATACGCATCATGACTGATCGAAAACCAACGCCGCCTAGGCCTGCCCCCCGACCTCCTAGCAAAGACCCAATTGAACGAGGATACCAACCGAGCGGACCGGGTGCGGGCCACCAACCCTCAACAGGAAGCGGCGCTCCAAAATCTCCCCCGAGCCGGGGCGGCGGTGGAAAGAAGTAAACTGTTGGTTTCATAGGCAACTCCGAAGCACCAAACTTCAGAGCTGTTCCGTTTGGGGGGTTTTTCGGCCCAACGGAGTACGCGACTTGTATACGGTTGTTCGCGACACACCAATCTCGCGGGCAATATCGGATGGTCGCTCACCTAAAGCCAATCGCCTTCGAATTTCTTCTCTGTCAATTTTGGCCGGTCGCCCTTTATAGATGCCCTTTGCCTTGGCGTTAGCGATGCCCTCCGCTTGCCGCTCGCGACGTAAGTTGGTCTCAAACTCTGCGAAGACGCCCAACATGTCAAAGAACGCTTTCCCTGCGGCGGTCGTAGTGTCTACCGGTTGCTCAGTCGCCATCAGGTGTGCGCCCTTCACCTTCAACCTGTCAGCGATGATCTGAAGGTCGCGCAGGGAGCGGGCAAGACGGTCGATCCGTGTCACCACCAAGGTTTCACCTTCGTGGATGAAGTCTAGGATCGTTTGCAGCTCAACACGACCCTCCAGTTTCGAACCGCTCTTCTGCTCCTGACGGATCATCGTGCACCCGGCTGCTTCAAGTGCAGCGATTTGAGCATCTAGGTTCTGATCAGTGGTTGACGTGCGTGCGTAGCCTATGCGCGTCGGTGACTTGTCCACTTTGGGTGTGCTGCGTGGCATATGTGTTCAGTATATCAGAACCTACCCAAACTGAACGCAATCACACTGGTGTTTGGTGTTCACTCGACTGTTCACCTTGGGTATACCCAAGCTGAACACACATTTTCGCCCCCGCAGCACCGTTCCGTAAACTCTGCCGAAAACACGCCTCGGGGCAAGATGTAAGCGGGCGTCGCCCACACCTCACTACCGTGACAAACCGCAAAACATGGCCGAACCTATACAGAAGCGGCCATGCTTGGAATGCTCAAGAGAAGTGCGGATACGCGGCACTGCGTGGCTTAGGCAATCAAGAATGTATCGATGAAGTTATCACTCTGGAGGTCTGTCAGGCTAATGTTCTTTAGAACAATCGAGACCTCATTATCAGAAAATCGCACATCAGCACCGTCTTGGGCCATTTGTGCTTTTACTTGCGCTAAGTTGGCGTAACCAAAACCATTAAGCTGCAAGTAGTCCCAATCTTGGAAATCGAGGATCGTTGTCTCTCCTGCTTCTCCAGAATTGAACTCGAACACATCGGCATACTGACCTCCCGCAACAACATTAGTACCTGCACCTGGTTCGATGCGATCGTGAAGCCCCTGTTCACGCATCCAAAACTTAATGGAGGCCTCCTGTTGTGCGGTAAACTGCGGGCTTTGGGAAAAGCCCAGTACGACGTCTGCCCTGCTTGCCCCCGCTGACATCTCTCCTGTCCAGCGCGCTAAGCCATTAACATCCGGTTGTGTGCCTAACACGTTGTTATACAAGAGGGTAACAAACGCTTCGTTTGTTGAAGTTGGGAAGCGGGAGGTGAACTCCGGCGATCCAACAAAGCCTCCCGCTACGTCAGTAAGCGTACTCGTCCCATCGGCTAGCTCGCTCGTCCAGCGATGCAGTCCTGGTTGATCTGGCGCGCGGTCGAGTGTGGCTTGGTAGAGGCGGAACACATCGTCGCTCCAGTTAGCGGCCACACTATCCTTAGCATATCGCGTCGCAGCAGCATTCGTTTCACTTTTGAATTGCGGGCTATTGGAGAAACCGAGCAAAACCTGCGCACGGCTTGATCCCGCTTCCAGCTCTCCGATCCAGCGCGCCAATCCGCTGTCGTCGGGTTCCGTACCCAGCACATTGCTATAAAGCAGAGTGACGAATTCTACGTTTGATAAGTCTGTTGAAAAGCGAGCTGTGAACTCTGGTGAGCCAACAAATCCACTGGCCACATCCTCAAGAGTACGTTCGCCGCTTGCGAGACGTGACGTCCAATTGTAGTGGCCAGTTACATCCGGAGCCCGATCCAGGGTTGCTTGGTAGAGACGGTAGACTTGATTGGCGACCTCTGTTCCAAAGTAGATGGCGGCCTCGTCGTCAGCAAAAATCGTGTCATCGCCTGGTCCTCCGACACGCGTATCGGCGGATGGTTCTCCGCTCCAAACAGGCGGGTTCTGCAGAAAGGTGGCGAGTGGAACTACAAAGCGCTCAATGACAACGTTTCCAAAACTCCAATTTACATCCCCGACACCCGTCGATCCCCAAACCTCAACCTGATCGTCGCGAATAATGAGCTCATCAATGTTCATTGCTTGCGCGGTTATCGATCCACCGGGTGTAAACTCAGTCCCATTCACAGAGAAGCCGGTTGCAAAGACCGTTGGATCATCTGTCGCAAACACAGCTATCATACCATCGCCGTACTCGACCGCTGAGAGTAGCCTTTCTTCACGGCTCCAGGGTGCGATCACTGGTGCTGAGAATGCCAACCCATCGTTGGATCGGGAAATCGATGGAGTTGCAGTTGGATTGGCACCAACGCTTTGAATAAGGTACGCAATGTACTCACCGTTTACGCGCACAACCTCTTCCAAACCGATGCCCTGTCCTGATCCGGCTTGGCTCAACAACGGTTCTGGTTCAAAAGTCCACGTACTGAAGTCTGTGGTGGTTGCCATACCCATACCTTGAACATGGCCCGCATCAGTGCTCAGATTTCGGTTGTTCCCATGAAAATACAGCCTCCAGTTTTCAGCCGCTTCGTCATACAAAACTCGTTCAGGAATGATCCGATAACTCGTAAGGTCCGTCGATGCAGTCGGATCAAGGAGCGGCGTGTTACTGGTTCGCTCGTAACTTGCGTTATCACTCGAAGTGGCTAGGCCAACGGACATGCTGTTGCCAAACGGCAACCCACCATAAAGCAGATAATTCGATATACTCGGCGAATTTGCCGGGGCATCAACCACAGTGGCTGCAAACACGCGGGTCGCGTCGAACCCATCTCCGTCATATTCCAAAATCCGTTCGAATTCAGAAATAGTAATATCCTCGCCTCCAGGCTGGGGCGTCGGCGGACTTGTAGTTGGTGGTTCGGGGTTGGGTGGTTCCGGTTCAGTTGGTGCGTCGTTCGCCTGGATGGTTGCAACCAGCGATCCCGCTTCGCCCACGACCGCAACATCTCTGTCTGCTTCGAGCACCGTGATGCTTATGCGATAGCTTTCAATGCCTTCCTCTAAGCCATCATCGTTGAGTTGGAAGCCAAACCCGGTAACAGCTCCACTCGAGCTTAGCGTCACGGTGCCACTTGGATAAGCAGAGGCAGAAAAATCACTCTCATCAACTGAATTCTGTTCAACAGGCTCAACGAGCCAGGAAACACTTATTGGTCGTTTCAGCGCGCCCGTCGATATGATGTCAAACCATTGGTTGCGGCCTTCGACGCCTTCTCCCGCGGGATCAAGATCAGAACGCTGCAACGATAGGGTTACGACGGGAAGCTCTGGTTCAGGTACACCGGACACAGTTAGGCGTATTGGATCGCTCAAGTTATCAAAATAGTTCTGTTCAGCCTCGTCCTCCTCATAATCAAGGATTACAAAAGCGTAGTAGTCGCGGTTCTCTAATTGATCTGCTGAGAAGTAATCGGACAGTGTTATTCGCTGGAAGTTACTCTCAGTTTCGCCAGCGGACAGGTTTTGCAACCCGTCAGTTGTAATGAAGAGATCGTCTTTGTCGCCATACCGCTGATCACGAGACAGGATGAAGCCTGTTTCTGTTTGGTTTCTTTCAGCGTCGCCACCACTGTTAACTGCGGAATAGGTAATAGTGAACTCTTGGTTATATTCGACCGTGGTATCGGACAAGTTGGCAAAGACAATTTGATAATCAGGGTCACCGCTGGAGCCGCTGTCACCAGGAAGTATGTCGTCGCCAGGTTCATCTCCTCCGCCATCACCAGGATCAGAAGTATCATCATCTGTGTCTGAACGAATAAACACTTCTTGTATTGCAAACGCACCTTGCGAGATGTTGCTTTGATCGTCGCGAAGCATAACTCGAAAGGCCTCAAGGGCTTTATCATTTGAGCCGTCATTCAGGATTGTGAGCCCGCCTGAAAGTTCAGACTGGCCGACCGCGAAGTTCAATACGATTTCAGACGACCCGATCAGACCAAGGTAGTCACCTTCAGCTGCGGAAGCGGTATCGTAAAGGTCATATCCATCACCTGGTAATGTGCTCACGTATAAGGTTTGCGCGATCAGATTAGAACCACTCCGAACGACGGAAAAACGAAGCTCAATAGCTTCCCCAGCTTGTGGCTCATCAATATATCCCGAACCGTTAGGGTAGAATACCTCAAAACTGTATGTTAGTCCGTTTGGTGTAGGGGTGCCGACACCTGTTTTAGTGAACGCGGCCGCACTGGTGCTCCAAGCGTCTTCAACTAACTCCAAAGCTTCGACAGACGTTTCAGATCCTCGGTCTGCGTCAACTGAATTCACAAGAGCAACCAGGACGTCTTCTGCCAGTGGCTCGTCGCTTGCTTCAGAACCAACCGTCTCAATGACTAAATCGACGCCAAGTTCAGTCAACGCATCGTTAATCCGGCTCGCCTCTTCTGGGAAGGCTATCAACAAAAGCTCTGCCGCAGCTTTCAACTCGGCAGCGGCGTTAAGCAGTTGGGCCCCTGTCAGCGCGCCCGCAACGGCAGCACCAGCTATTGTACCAAAGCCTGGTGAAAAGGCGGAACCTATGGCCGCTCCAACTAAGCCAGCTGCACCCATCTTTTGCGCTTGAGCCAAAAAGATATCCAAGGCAACATCGATTAGGAGGCCGGGGCCAATCTCGCCAGCTAAAGATTTAATAATTTGTGTATCGATGTTGAAATCGGTCTTGGAAAGGAATTCAACCAAACCGTCAGCATCAAGATCATCCGCAGACTTTCCGAGTGCGTCCGATGTCAATTTGAAAAGGGCTACTACTGATGTAACTTGCGCTGCCTTTTCAAAACTATTTGATCTAATACCATCAATTGGCCCACCATCTAAGAATATTCTTCCAAACTTGGACTGAACTGAGTAGTCAATATGGATATTGGCTTGGGAAATTCTATTTTGAAATGAATTTAATTCGCCCAAATCGCTAAGGACCTCGTCACGTGCGCGAAGCCAGGCCGCAGTGTAATTTTGCCCCGGAGTAAATTTCTCAACATCGGGAAATCTAGCTTCGATCTGACGCTCAAGCTCAGGATCATTGTTTTGTAGAAAAGTCGAGGCAGCTACAAACTTCTTGTTCTCTATTATTTCAAGCGTTGCTTTCTCGTCTGCATCCGGATCAAATACCACCTTGAAATTTGGCGAAAGGCTTTCACGGTACGACGCAGTCAGAGAATGAAAATCTGAGCCGATATCATCTAGCACATCTTGCGAAAGCGCGTTAACGCTATCAACATTCAGAGGATCAAAGCCATACTTCATGCCCAAAGAGTTGAAGTGCGCTCTCCAGCTTTCGGAATAACTACTTAAGTGGCTGCCGTAATGCTTGGCGGAGCCCATACTGGATGCGACATCAGCTTCAGTTGGAAGAGGCAAACCGTTCTCAACGCCATCAATATCGAAACCGGCGCGCTGCATAAGTAGTGCGAAGCTCTCGGTGTCGCACAACTCTTGCGGAATTATATGATGAACTTGAAAGTTAGCGCTCTGATTAGAGAGATCGAATTTTGCGGTTAATGCTGAGTTATCAACTGCCATCTTGACGAACCTCGCAGTCCCAAAGTCTTAGTGCTGGCTTTAGTCGTTTCAAAGCAGAATATATTTTTCCAGAGACGATAAGCTCCGAGTAACAACGCTCATCCCAAAATAGCTCAGGAAGAGGCACAGCTGGGTCTAATATGACCATACAATTTCTCTTGAGAGTAAAAATTGCTATCTGATTACCCGCTGGGCTTTCCCCGACACCACTTGATTTTTGAACATCAATAACGCGCAACTTAGGCGGCAGCATCCAAAAGTGCTCTCGTATTTCACTTGGATCGGCTGGGTTTCTCAATTCTAATTTCTTAAAATAGACTGAGCTTCCAGCATGCTCAGCTACTATATCGCGAAACTCTGGAGATACTATCGGCATCCCAACCGATCGAGAGAAATGGTCAAAGCGGTTAGTGCGAAAATTTCGTTTTACATACATATATTCAGGCAATGCCGCAAGCCAAGCCTGGGCATCGCCATTCGTGTATGCAGTATTTGCGACTTTTCGCCTTTGGTCAAAGTCCCCATGAGCTGTGACTGGGTCAAATCCATCTCGAGACGTTTTTTCTCGAGTTATGTATGACGAAGTTCCAGGCGGTTGATCCGAAAGGATGTTAAACTGGTTTGACATCGGACATTTAACTTATCTTTGTTAAGTTTACCCTGTAAGTATAAACGATACCAGCGTTTTGTGCGCCGTCCTAACGATCTTTTTCGGATGGCTCGCGATCTACCGCTCACCCCACTTCTTCTGCCACGGCTGCTTCGCCTTCTTCGGCTTCGTATGCATGTCCGCGCCAGTCAGCTCCTGAACGCCGTACAAGCCTACCAAAGGTAGCTCCTTCGCCACTCCGGTTCCGACATCCTTCATATCCTTCTTGAACGTCGATTTCTGCTTCTTCTTGGCCTTTGGCTTGCTTCCAAACATCGTCGTCTCTCCTTCTTTCGGCGACACTCGAAGGCTGGCAAATCACTGATTTTATGTACAGAATTTCATATCGACCATCCTGATCATGTCGAACCAACCAAAAGAAAATGACCCGCGCTTGGGTCATTTCAGTGTTTTTGGATGATCGCTCCGGATCGCTACACCTCCCACTTCGGCGGCAGTTTCGCCTCTGTGATCCCGATGTATCCGGCGAGTGTGCCGTCCTCAGTGCGGATCGGCACGGCCACGGTGCCGCGCATGGTGCCACGCGGGGCGTAGCCGATGCCCAGGGCTTGTGCGTCTTCGGGCTCGAGCCCCAGCGCCGAAACCGCTAAGTGATCGTGCTCCAGATATGTGAGGGGGGCGAAGCCACCACGGGCTTCACTCCCCTCTCCTGGCGAGGGCCGTTTGGCCTTCTCCAGTGGCGCTGTGCCCGACAGGAACTGTGCGGCTTCCTTGGTCGAGCAATCCTTGATCAGTTGCACGAGGGCGAGCACATCACCGCCTTTCTGAAGCGGGAAGCTGTACCAGACGCCTTTGCTGGGTGTGATCACCAAGCCGCGTTCTCCACCCTCTCCCGATGGGCACGGGCCGCGCAGGGCGTTTCCGGCCTTCTTTAGTTCCAGACCCAGTTGCTGTGCCACGTCAGCGATCGGGTTTTGGGCTTTGACCTCCTCGAAGTCGATGAAGTTGGATTTGGGCACCACGGCCTCCTTTCAAGAAAGAACTCCGTGCGTAATTGTACCATGCTGCCCGCCGCTACCCCCGCAGCGTCGAGCTGTTGATCCGCTCTGGCGGCAGGCCAATGCGAAGCCACGGTGCGTTGAACAAACCCGGTAGGATCGGCACGTCAGCACCGGCCACGATTGGGACGGCTTGACCTAGGAATAGGTGGCTTTCCTTCACAACACTACGCGCCACTTGGAACTTGTTTTTGATCTGCGTCGGCGTCGGTGCGGCAACCATGACGCGGCAGTTGCGGATGTTCAGGTTGCTGTAGACCTGTCGCCAGTCGATGTCGCGGTAGTGGGCGATCTTCTTGCGGGTTGAGCTTTGCCGTGAGCTGGGATCGTCATCATCAAAACGGCTGTTGGCCTTGTTGTGCTCGGCCTCAATCGTGAAGAAGGCGCGCTTTTGGTCGGGGTACTCAAAGCCGATCATACCATCGGCGATCAGGGTGTATGGTTTTTTCACGCCGGTCTTGCGTTCTCGGTAGGTGGTGAACCTGGGCAGTACGAACGGTTCCATACTCGTCGCGCCCCAAAATATCTCTTCGGCGGAAATCGGGCGCGCACCCTCCGCCCTTGCCCCAGCCACCAAGTTCGAGAGCAGGTCGATCGTCATCATCGAATGCTCGAACTCGCTGCCGAGCCGCACTTCGAACCCGCCCTCAAGGAACAGGAACCGGGGCGGCAGATCGCGCCCTGCCAAAGCGTCGCTCCCCTTCCCCGTGAGCAGGTACGTGTCATTCTCATAGAGGCCGCAGAGCCGCTTATCCAACAGCCCGTGATCGAACATGAGCCGCAGCGAATGGCGCAGGCCTTTGTCGTGCCGGTGCGGCAGGTGCATGGCGATGTGGTGCGAGCGCAGGGCTTTGAACTGGTAGATCAGCTCCAGCACCTCGAACATTGACGGGGTGATGTTCAGCGGGGTTGTGGGCCGGACACGTTTGAACCGAGGCTTGCGCATGGCCTCGTTGTGGGGCGCGGCGATGGTCTCGTCAAAGGTGGGCATGGGCGGCATGGATCGCGGTGAGCGCGATGCGCATGCATGCAGTATAGCAAATTGATCAGTCTAAGTTTTGCGGGGCGTCGGGATCGATCGGATCGTCTGGATCGTCCGGCTTTTTGGGCTTCTTTGATTTCTCATCGGGCTCCAAGTCCTGCCAATAGGTATCGAAGTCGATGTCCTTGTCAGGCTCATCGCCTTCCACCTCGGGTGTGTCCTCTTCGGTGTGCTCGTCTTGCTCTTCGCCCGCTTCATCGCTTGGCCCGCTTGGATCATAGTGGTAGGCGGCGATCATCATTTCCTTCAGCGTTTCGATGTCTTCAGGTTCTTCCTTGATCCGGTCTTCGAGCAGACCAGCCTGGACGCGGTACGTCCCGGTACCGTTGTGCTTCAGCCACGCCGCGAAGGACAAAGGCGGGACTGACCGGATGGTCTCAGCTTCGGTGTCCATCTCCCGCGCCAGCTTGGACGCCGCTTGCGCGCTCACCCCGCCCGCAAACTTGATCGATGTGAGCGAGAACAGCATCCGGTCGATCCCAGCCCGCTCGAGTTGGTCGATGTCCTGGCAGGCTGTGACCATTGCCAAGCCGCGTTTGCGCCCTTGCTCGTAGAGGCGGCGGATGATCGGGGTATCGGACAGGGTCTCCTGGGCTTCATCGAGGTACAGATACACCCGGTCGCGGGTTTCGGGTCGGGCCAGCACTTCGATTGCGATCTGCGCGAAGCAGTACTTGCCAAAGAGCTGCGCGCCTTCGTCGCCGAGCACCGCTTGCGCCGTGTTGATCAGGATGATCTGCCGGTCGCGGATTGCTTGGGCGATGTCCACTTTGCTCTCGGGCGCGTTGAACATGCCTTTGAGCGTCCGGCTTTCCATAAGGGTAAAGAGGCGGCGCGCCACCTCTTGCCGCGTGGTGCGGTATGATTGGCCGGCGCTTTTGTCCCTTGGGCTGCAAAGCTGCGTTGTGACAAACGTCTGTGAAGTCTCGTCGAGCTTCTCGACATGCTCGGCGAAGTCTTCGTATCCGTCTTGCAGGATGGTCAGGGCGGTATCGAAGTTCGCGCCGGGTATGACCATCAGAAAGCGTGAGAGGAAACGATAGAGCGTGGATTGCGTCGTGGTCAGCGCCGTCTCCCGCGCCGCAAACATGTGCTCGTAGAGCGCGACCGCCGTGCGGATTTTGGGCTCATCTTCGGGACGATCCGTCCGGCCAATTGAGAACGCGGATAGCGCCAGCGGCGTCTCTATGTTGCCGCCGTCGAGATACATAATCCGATCCCAGGACACGACGTGCAGCAGCTTCTCGAGCATCGAGCCTTGGCTGTCGATCACGATCACGCAGGCGCTTTCATCTTCGAAGTCGGTGAGCAGCATCTGTTGCAAGGCCTGGGTCTTGCCGTGGCCCGTGCCCGCGACAATCATATGGTGCTGAGTGCGCAGCGCGTCCGGTATCTCAATGCTGTCGTCATGGATCATCTCGGCCATGAGCTCGAGCGGCGTGCGGCGCAGGTAAGCACCAATGATGTCGTCGCCTTTGTACTCATCCGGCCCGACCTCTTTTTGCGCCGCGTAGTTGTCATTGAGGCGCTTGGTGAGCCACGGCAGGATCGGGCGGTCGTCATCGAACTTATCGACGGCGGTGTAGATCACGTTGGCCACGTTGTCCTGGGTCGGCGGCAGTTTGCAGAGCTCGGCCACCCGGCAGATATGCTCCAGCCGCGCCTCAAAGTCGTCGGGCGAGACTTGGTTCAGGAAGTCCCGATACCGGCCTCCTTCAATCGTGTTGCAGAGCTCCGGTGGTTCCGGCGGATAGTCGTTTAGACCTTCGCTCCCGACCAGACGGGCGGCGATCTCAAGCGCCAGTTCGACGTTGTGATCATCGCCCTCGTCGGTATCTAGATGGCGGGACAGGAAGTGCGGAATATCGATGGCAGTGAAGCGCCGCTTAACGCTGCGATAAAGCTGCCATGTGCGCTCATGCGCCTGACGTTCGAGCGCCCTTGGCGATTTCACCTGGTGCCAATAGATGGCATAGCCAATAGCACCTGGGATCGCGACCGCCGCCATAATGGTACTGGCAAAGACAACAGCAAAGATCACCGTCACAAACGCAGCAGCGGCGAGTGTCAGCCCGAGGGCGTCATCCATCACAGCTCAAAGTCGCCGGTTTCGTCTAACAGGGTTTCTTCAATCGACGTTTTGATTGTTGAAGCCGCACCTTTCATTTTCTGAGCTGCTTGATTGGCGTGCCATTTGGTAACAGTAGTCACCACAAGAGGCTTAGAAAGCAGCTCGTCGATGGTGTATTCTTGGGGATCAGCCTTATCGAAAGGGGAGATTTCCAGGACGCGAAATCCACCAATCACCCCGTCAGCAATGATCGCTTTCTCTTCTTCGGACGCCGTTATGGTCATCGTGGTTTGCCATTCGACTTTGCCGCCCAGCAATCCTGCTTTCCGCTTCTGCTCTTCAACTCGTACTTTCAATGCAAATTCTCCAGTGGAATGGTGACCCCGTCGGGGATCAGTCGGTCGTATGGGAACGAACGGTATGTGAAGGCAGGCAACTCGTCTAGGTTGAGTTTTGAGGACATCGGCGGCAGGTCACGCGCCAAGAAATCCGCGTCCGCTTTTGAAACGCGAAACACATGCCGCTCCACGCAATTGCCCATCACGGCGGGCAGCAGCTTCTCCTGATCTAGTTGGCCGAGATATTGGTGGCTGAGCGTGAGCGAGATTGACCCGCGTGTGAGCAACGTGGTCAGCGTGCCCTTGGCGAAGCGATCGGCGTCCTCGATATAGATGGCGAAGGGCGTGGTGATGAGCTGCGAAAGGTATGCAAGCAGCAGCGAGCCGATCAGTGTCACCGTATCGTTGCCGTACAAGTGGAGGGGTAGCCGTACCAGTGTGGTTTTGTCGGCCAAGCTCTGGAGCGACAACCCAGAGCGGTTAACCGAAAACATCCGGTGTGCGCGCCCGTCGAGCAAGAGCCCGAGGAACTTGTTCAGCGTACTAGCTGTCTCAGCTCGCCGGTCGCGCTCGGAGAGAGCCGCGAAGCTGTCCCAGAACTGCTGTACCAGTGCATTGTCAAAGTGGCATCCGGCCAAAAATTCGGGATCAGTCAGCAGCTTTGGCGCGTCGGTGAGGTTGTATCGGTTCTCGATCAGCGCTGCCGAGACAAACGATAGGTACATCGACATGACCGGCGTCGATAGGTCGTCGTACCCAAACGCGTCTTTGACCGTCTCAGCAAAGAAGCGCGGCACGAGGTTGGGATCAATCGGCTCAGAGAGCGGGTTCCACCGCGTGACCGCTGGATCGAAGAGGAAGTCATGCGGCACGTCCAAGTCGCCCGACGTGTCGATGATGCACCGTCCGGGCGTTTGGTCATAAGCGATCAGCTCGGCCAATAAAGCCGTCTTCCCGGTCTTTGGTTGGCCGATGATGTGCCGATGGTGATGAGCCATAACGGTAGCGTACCAGTCCCCCACCCCGTGTGCGGTGACCAGTTGGGGGCTGCAAAGCACGCTACCGTTAAGGAACATCTGGGCTGAAGTGTATCAGTCCTGCAATCTCGAAAGATGATGGAAACCTAAAGGAATGTTGAGAGGTAGATAAACGGTACCAGTGTCCGCTCAACTGTGTCGTCTGGCGCGGCTGCGCCATGACCCAATACGCTTTACCCTGTGGGCTGTGGGGGAATTTTTGACCCTAAAGGGTATTGGGTCATGGCGCATGCCTGACGACCAGTTGATGCGGAATAGTGTTGTATGAGGTCGTATGTGCGGCCTCGGGGTGTTGCTTCGGACATGGAAACAGGTTCAATGCCTGTTTCCATGTCCGAAGTCAGGCCGGTTGTACCGGTAATTGTACCAGATGAGGCCCTGTCCTTGAGACAGAAAAACCCCCTGGCTTGCAACCAGGGGGCTGGAAAGATCAGTATTCGGACGCGAGCATGATGGTCATGACGCGCGTCGTCTTGGTGAGGTCGGTCGGGTCTGGTGAGCCGCACTGAAGGTCGTTGTCGTAGAGGTCAATCTTCCAGAAACAGGTCTCGCCAGCGAATTGGAACGATCCGAACTCGTGGGTGCCGTACGGGTCATTGTCCTCGGTAAAAATGTCGAAGTCTCGCACGATCCCGATGACATCAAATGTCGCAGCTCCGGCCTCCTCGATCGTTCCGGCAATTCCCTGGGTCATCACCCATTGACCAGGGATGCCCGGCTCTCCCCTTCTAAACCCGTCGTTGGCCGTTTGAATGATGTTGGTTTCACTGTCTGGCATCGTGTCCTCGCTCTCGCGACACGCCCGACCATTCGGGCGCATCGGTAGAGCGACGACGGAGTGCTCAGTATCTTTGAAATAGCGCTGTCATACTTTCCGAGGTGGCGAACTCAAACCGTCGCTCGAGCCGTGCGGCCAGAACCTTCCGCTGCTCAGCACTCAAGCCGGATTTCGTCTCCTCTGAACCGTCAGTCATGGATTTCATCGAGCCCACTTTGGCTTCGGTCAATCTGCTGCTCCTCGGTAAGGCCAGGTGCAAAGGCGGCGACTAAATACAGAGCGTCTTCTGTAAAGGCGACCCAGATCGGATACTGCCGAAACGGACTTGGCGGATACATGACCCGCACGAATTCAGGCAGGTCGTCTGACGCCCGATGCGGCAGCCAGACATCATCAGGAAACTCCATGAAGGTCTGGAGCACTTTTTGGTAGTAAAGCGTTGCGACGTGTGGAGCCCGTTGGCTCAGGAAATCTCGGTTGTGCAGTATGTCCGCCAAAGCGGTTTCAGTCACTTCTCGGCGGCGCATGATGTCTTAGTCAGCAACCCGCGTGTTCACAGGCGTGGCTTCGATCTGCGCCAGCGCTTCTTCAACGGACAAGGTACGACCGGCAGCCACGTCGGCCAGGCCTGCCTGTGCACGCGCCACCATGCGAGCTTCGTCCTCAGAAGTCATGCGCGGCTGCGTTGTGGGTTCTACCAGCTTGTTCATAGTGCAAAGATACCACAAATCCCGCTTTCAGCAACGCCCACGCGAATTGGGGGACGGTTGGACCCGCCCCCCTGCCCCGCTAGGAGGGCTCGCGCTTAGCTATCTGCGCAGCGACCCAGGTGTGGATTTCCTCTTCCACCCAAAAGACCCGGAACCCGATCTGCACCCGCTTTGGGAAACCCAAATGCGTGTATGCCTCATCGCATTCCATGCGATCGATGTGGGCAAAGCTGAACCCCACGATCTCCCGAACCTGCTTCTTGCTCAGTAGTCTAGTCATCACGAATACTCCGATTAAGGAGCAATCGCGATCACCCCGGTTGCGAAACCTAGGCGGGGGTAATGTTCTAGTGTTGAGAGTATCCGTCAAGGACGGGCGCTAGCCTAGGAGGCTTTGCAGGGTCACCACCAAAGCCGCTTGCGCAAGTAACGCGGTGGCCACCCAGACCTTCAGGTCAGATTTGAGCTCTGTGATAGCGACGCGCAAATCTTGTTTGGTGAGCAGTTCGCTTTCAGTGAGCGCATCAACAATTCCTTCGGCTTGTTCCACGGAAAAGCCCCTGGATTGCAGGTTTTGAATGGTTTTGTGCGTGTCGATGGTGACGGCGTTCATATGCATAAAAGATAGCATAAAGCGCCGGTTTTGTCATTGGGCGCGCAGGCGATCAAAGAAAACGGTCATCTCTTCGTGCGAGACAACTTGTCCGTCTGCGATCTCCTCGAGGGCTTCATCGATCTTGGCGTTTTCCTCGGCGGTGAACTCAATGACCGGCAAGTCAGGTTGCGCTCCCCCGTCGAGCAGGGCTTCGCCGATGATGCGCTGTGTGCCCACGGGCATTTCGATGATCTTGGCCACAGCTTGTGCGAATGTTGTATCCATACCTATCCAAGAAAGGCTGCTACCCCAAACGCAGCCACTAGGATCGCTCCAACGGTGGTGAAGTCGTGGATGACGAAAGCGCGGTACATGTCGGCTCGCAGTTCCAGAACATCCGTTCGAACCATATTTACATCGGCTCGCGTTGCTAGATCACTGATGATTGACGTGTTCATAAGTGTCGGAATTCTAGCATAGAAAGCCGAATTTGTCAGGCAAGCGGCGGGCAGCCCTAGCGGCTTCGCCATGACGCGCTGTGTGCCATTCTTAGCCGCGTGTTCAGCAAAGGTGGGGGTTACTTCGTTTTTGGTTGGAAAAGGGCGTAGCGTGGTATTTTAGGCCTCTGGGCGGGTGTTTTCATCGCTGTTCGGCCCATCTTTAACCACCGCACCAGACCAAGCCTTTCCGAATTTTTATTCGAGAATTTGTTTATCTGTTTTTGTTTTAGTCTCAGCGTCTTAGTACTTGCTTATAGTAGTCGGTAAACCTTACCGGCCTGCAACGGTAAATCTTACCGAACTGGGTGTCCCATTCTTACCGATCTAGAACGGTAATTCTTACCGGTCTGGTCTGGAACGTTCGCGCCCTAGGCAGCGTCGGCCTGTTCTCGCTCCAGCTCCTTTTGCACCTCTTTCAACACCGGTGCTTCGTCGTTGATGACGTAGATGTTGTGCAACCCACGCCCCTGCTTCTTCACCTCGATCATGCCCAGGTCTTGTAGCTCCGCCAAATACTTGCGGATCGATTTTTCATTGGTGCCGATGTCGCGCGCCAGTCTCTCTTGCGCCGGAAAGCAGAAACCATCCTGCCACGCGTAGTCGAGCAAAGTTGCAAAGGTGATCTTCGCCATCGGAGAGATACGCTTGCCCGCGCGGATCACGACGCGCGGCAACTGAGCAAAGCCGCTCGCCAGAAGCGGGTTGGCTTTTTTGAAGCGCACGGTGCGCGCCTTCATGAGCTCTTCCATCGATGCCATATCTAAGAATTATACCCCACCCCACGTGCGGCGCGGTTGTTGATAGCTGTGGGTTTCGGTGGACTTCTGCGGTGCAGGTTCTTCGGTTTGCGTAGGCGCTTGCGTCTCTGCATATCGCACCGGCTCAGCATCTTGATCACGGATCACTACCCCGCCTAGGGCCAATGCTTTGTTCGCCTCGGCCTGCAACTCGAAGCTCCGCACAACCCGGTCGATGGTCTTCAGCGCCTCATCGGTTGACGTAGCGCGCCGCTCGACCTCGGCCTGCGCTTTACTGAGTTGGTCACGCAAGAATGCGATCTCTTCGTCCCTGTCTCTCAGCCGCTCGCGCACTTCTTCGAGGACATTCGACGACACCTCCAGCTTCCGGGCTTCGTGCGCACCGGTGCGCACCGGTTCGGACATATCCGCACTCGGTTCGCTTTGTTGTTCTTCAGTTTCAGAAACGGAAGTCGCTTGTGAGGTGGTCGCACCCGTGCGAACGGGTTCGGACGTGTTCGCCAAGTCTTGCTTGTCATCTTGAACAGAAACGGTGCGCACCAGTTCGGACGTGTTCGCACCAGACAGGGACAATTCCTGATCGACCTTGCGGGCGAGGGAAGCCTTCTCGATCTTCCACCGGTAGCTCCACATCGTGTCTTCACGGCGCACAATGATGTCAGCATCTTCTTTGTTGTAGGAACGTTCAGCCCATTTGCGCAGTGTCTTGGGCGTGCGCGAGAGGCCGCGATCCGCACAGAAGGCAACCGCCTCATCGACGGTCAGCCACTCATATTCTAAGGGGTTTTCAGGGGTTCGCACCGGTTCGGAAAGGTGCGTACCGGTGTGGTTTGTCGGCGTATTCATATGTGGTTCAGTCTACCACGGGAAAGCGGCTTTAGCTCTGTCCGGTCAGAAACTCCGCCCACTGATCCAACAGCACCCGCCGCTTTTCGAGCAAGTCGCTACGCTGATACGCACGCTCAACCTCGCTACCAACCTAGTGCCCGAGCGCGGTCTCTTTCACCTCATAAGGGGTATCGGTTTGCTCTTCGACCCACGTCCGAAACGTCGCGCGAAACCCGTGCGGTCGAGCTTTCAATTTCTCGCGATCCATCAGTCTTGCCATCGCCGCGTCACTCATGGCGACGCCGCTCGGGGAAGGGAACAGATACTCGGCACCGGCAATGATCGGGCGGTCGGAGACAACTTTCAGAGTTTCCGCACTAAGCGGAACACGGTGTCGCGCGCCGGTTTTTGTTCGCTTGCTGTCGAGCGTCCAAACGTCTCCTTCGATTTCTTCTTCGGTCGCAAACCGCACTTCGCTCGTGCGCGTAACCGTCAGGATCATGAACCGCAGAGCATAGGCGGACGGATAGTTCTGCGTCGCCAGATGGTGATAAAATGCCGGGGCTTCTTGGTAGGGGAGTGAGGGGATGTGCTTCACCTCATGCCGCCGTTTTCCTAGCAACGCTTGCGCCTTCATCACGGCTTGCAAATCGACGTCCAGCCCGAGGGCGGCGGCGTGCTTTAGCGTGAGGTTCATCCGGTTCATCGCTTTGCGCGCTGTGTCGGCTTTGGTGTGCCAGATCGGCCCAAGGTTTTTCTTGAGCACATGCTGATCGACGTCTTCGATCGCCATCTTTCCGATCTTGGGAATGACGTGCACGTTCAGAGGTGAGAGCCAGCGGCCACCCACACCATCGTTTTTTAGCTCGGCTTGTTTGGCCTCGTAGCACTGCTTTATGGCTTCTTCGACGGTGAGGCGATTGGCTCGTCGCCGCGCTGCTTTTCGCAAGGCAATCGGATCAATCCCGTCGCGCACCTTGAATCGCGCCATCGCCGCGCGCTCTCTGGCCTCCGCAATGGTCACGTCGGGCCATCGACCCAGACCCATCTCCCGACGACGGCCCTCGTGTACCAGACGCAAAATCCAATTGCCGGTCGCTTTGCTGCGCTTCACCAGCATGAGACCCTGGCCATCAAAATGCTTGCCTGGGCCAAGCGCCTTGGCGCGCATCTGGGTTAAGACATTGATGTTGGTCAACTCGGCAACCTCCGCGCGAAAAAGGGAACCGAACAAGGGAACTAACTTTTGCCATCTCAGGCCCACCCTTCGACGTTTTTCTAGTCCACCATATTGCCTACCTTATATTTTTTCAAACGTCGAAACCAGAAACCGAACAATATCAGCGCTCAAAAACCACCTTTTACACCACCGCAATGCACGCGCTACTATGGGTATGTATGGTTCAAGTGGTTTTTGGCCCAAAAATTTTCGTAAGCGCCCACAACCACATGTTTACTATGAGAAAAAGTGATCTCTGGCCTGAATGCCCCTACGGGGTACCACCTTCTCCACCAATCCATTGCAAGCTAGCCTCCTTCCGCGATGGCAGGAGTGTTGTCGTTGCTTGCGGTCGCGCACCAGGCGCCTTAGCGGCCTAGGTGGCCCCTGTTTGATCAAACAAAGCGCAGGACTAGCAACAGTTCAGCGCCAGTTCCACGAGGCTTGGACGGATCAGGCCTTGCGCCGTCCTCCTGTCCAGCAGCAGCCCCTCACCCAAGGATTCCGGGCAAATTCAAACCCTGTTGCCGGGCACAGTCCAGCGCATCCTCGTACCCCGCATCGGCGTGGCGCATGACACCCGTTGCCGGGTCGTTCCACAGGACGTTGGCGATGCGCCGGTCCGCATCCTCGGTCCCGTCACAGCAAATAACCATGCCCGAATGCTGGGAAAAGCCCATGCCAACACCGCCCCCGTGGTGCAGCGAAACCCACGTCGCTCCTGATGCGACGTTCAGCATCGCGTTGAGCAGCGGCCAGTCGGACACCGCGTCGCTGCCGTCTTTCATGGCCTCGGTCTCGCGGTTGGGACTCGCGACCGAGCCGGAATCGAGATGATCGCGCCCGATGACCACCGGCGCGGACAGCTCGCCTGTTCGCACCATCTGGTTGAAGGCCAGCCCCAGCTTGTCCCGCACACCCAGCCCAACCCAGCAGATCCGCGCGGGCAACCCCTGAAAGCTGATCCGCGCGCGCGCCATATCGAGCCAGTTGTGCAGGTGTGGGTCGTCCACCAACTCCTTCACCTTGGCGTCGGTCTTGTAGATATCCTCCGGATCGCCCGACAGCGCGCACCAGCGAAACGGGCCAACGCCGCGGCAAAACAGCGGGCGGATATAGGCCGGCACGAAGCCCGGGAAGGCAAAGGCGTTCTCAAGCCCCTCCTCCAGCGCGACCTGGCGGATGTTGTTGCCATAATCGAGCGTGGGCACGCCCGCGTTCCAGAAATCGACCATCGCCGCGACATGGGTCTTCATGCTCGCGCGCGCGGCGGCCTCCACCGCTTTGGGCGCGCTTTCCTGCTTTGCGCGCCATTCGGCAACGGTCCAGCCTTGCGGAAGATAGCCGTGGATCGGATCGTGGGCCGAGGTCTGGTCGGTTACGATATCGGGCTTCACGCCTCGGCGGACCAGTTCGGGAAACACATCCGCCGCATTGCCAATCAAGGCGACGGATTTGGCCGCGCCCGCCTTGGTCCACGCGTCGATCATGGCAAGCGCCGCGTCCAGATCATGCGTCTTTTCATCGACATAGCGTGTGCGCAGGCGGAAGTCGGCCCGCGTCTCGTCACATT
The DNA here is from genome assembly GCA_039817385.1 of Pseudomonadota bacterium. Lineage (GTDB taxonomy): Bacteria > Pseudomonadota > Alphaproteobacteria > Rhodobacterales > Rhodobacteraceae > JBCBCP01. Next base: position 152,905 of record JBCBVY010000004.1, read on the forward strand.
CAACGGCCAGGCAGCAGGCCCCGGCCATCACCGCCGCGAGCGGCTGTGCACCGCCCATCCCGCCAAGACCCCCGGTCAGGATCCAGCGGCCTTTCAGGTCGCCGCCGTAGTGTTGGCGCCCCGCCTCCATGAAGGTCTCATAGGTGCCCTGGACGATGCCCTGCGTGCCGATATAAATCCACGACCCCGCTGTCATCTGGCCATACATGGCCAGTCCGCGCTTATCCAACTCATTGAAATGGTCCCAATTGGCCCAGTTCGGCACGAGGTTGGAATTGGCGATCAGCACACGCGGCGCATCGGCATGGGTGCGGAAGATGCCCACCGGCTTGCCCGATTGCACCAGCAGCGTCTGATCTGCTTCAAGCTCCTGGAGGCTGGACACGATGGCGTCGAAATCCTCCCATGTGCGCGCCGCCCGCCCGATGCCTCCGTAGACGACCAACTCATGCGGGTTCTCGGCCACGGCGGGATGCAGGTTGTTCATCAACATCCGCATCGGCGCCTCGGTCAGCCAGCTTTTTGCGCTGATGTCCGGGCCAGTGGGCGGGTAGACATCGCGCTGGTTGTGCCGTGGATCGGTCATGTCGGGTCTCCGGTCAGGGCGCGTTGCGCCAGGGTTTCAAGAATACGCGCCAGAAGGGGGCGAAGCGCAGCAGCCCGGGCCGTGTCATAGCCCCACGGCGGCGCTTCGGTGGATAGATAGGTGGATTGCGCCAGTTCCATCTGGAGGGCGTGCCAGCCCTGCCCGGGCCGCCCGTAGTGCCGGGTGGTCCACCCCCCTTTGAAACGGCCGTTGAGCACCGTGCTGTACCCCGAAGCGGCGCGGCACAGTGCGTGCACGGCGGTCTCAAAGCACGGCGCGCAGCTGGTGCCGTCTGCGGTGCCGATGTTCAAATCGGGTAGCCTGCCCTCGAACAGAAACGGGATCGCGCCGCGGATCGAATGGCAATCGTAAAGCACCGCGCACCCGTGCAGCGCGTGAACGCGCGCCATCTCCGCCTCCAGCGCCGCGTGGTAGGGCGCGTGGTAGCCGGCGCGTCGCGCCTCAATCTCGGCTGCCTCCGGCGGCGTGTTCCAGATCGGGCGGCCATCGAAATCCGTGCGCGGTACAAGGCCCGTGGTGTTCTGCCCGGGGTAGAGGCTGGTGCCCGCGGGATCGCGATTAGGATCAATGACATAGCGGTGGAAGGTTGCGCGCACGATGGTCGCGCCCTCCAAAAGCCCGTCATAAAGCGTGTGCACGTGCCAATCTGTATCCGCCAGCGTACGGCCCACTGCGTTCAGCCGCGCCGCAATGTGCTTTGGAACATACGTACCCGTATGCGGGATACCGAGCACAACCGGCCCATCCCCGCGTGTCACCTCCACCGGCGTCATGCCGCCGCCCGCCGAATGAAGGGCGGCAGCGCCACGCTATCGGCAAGCGCCCCGCCCCGCACCAGCTGTGCGGCGGCCTCAATATCCGGCGCCATGTAGCGATCCTCTGCCAGCGCGGGGATCTCGGCGCGCAGCACCGCGATCGCGCGGCGCAGGGGCGCGCTGGTTTGCAGCGGAGCGCGAAATTCGATCCCTTGCGCGGCGCACATCGCCTCCACCCCAAGGATCACCGACAGGTTCTCATTCATCCGTGCCAGGCGCCGCGCCGCGTGCGCAGCCATGCTGACGTGATCCTCTTGATTGGCAGAGGTCGGCGTGCTGTCGGTCGTGCACGGGTTGGCCAGGTGTTTGTTCTCGCTCATCAGCGCGGCGGTTGTGACCTCGGCAATCATGAAACCCGAATTCAACCCCGGCACCGGCGTCAGGAATGGCGGCAGATCGAAACTGAGAGTGGGATCAACCATCAACGCCACGCGGCGCTGCACGATGGCGCCGATTTCCGACAGAGCAAGGGCAATCTGGTCCGCGGCAAAGCCCACAGGCTCGGCATGGAAATTGCCGCCCGAGACGATCACGCCCTCGTTCACCAGCACCAGCGGGTTGTCGGTCACCGCGTTCGCTTCAACCTCCAGCGTCGCGGCGGCGGCGTGCAGCAGGTCATAGGCTGCGCCCGTCACCTGCGGCTGACAGCGGATGCAATAGGGATCCTGCACGCGGGTGTCGGCCTCCCGGTGGCTCTCGCGAATTTCCGAGCCCTCCATGAGCGCCCGCTGGGCGCGGGCCACCTCGATCTGGCCGCGGTGGCCGCGCAAGGTGTGGATGGCCGCGTGCAGCGGCGCGGTCGAGCCCATGATGGCATCGGTGGACAGCGCGCAGGTCAGCACGCAGGCCGCTGCATTGGCGAACGCACCCCAAAGCCCCGTCAACGCGCAGGCGGTCGAAAACTGCGTGCCATTGATCAGCGCCAGCCCCTCTTTCGCCCCTAGCGTGATCGGCGCCAGACCCGCACGGGCCAGCGCCGTGGCGGCGGGCATCCGCGCGCCCTCAAAGACCGCCTCGCCCTCCCCGATCATCGCCGCCGCCATATGGGCCAGCGGGGCAAGATCGCCCGACGCCCCGACGGAGCCTTGCACGGGCACCACTGGGGTGACCCCGCGGGCCAGCATTTCTTCGATCAGCGCGACGGTGCCAAGCGCCACGCCCGACGCCCCACGCCCGACCGACAGCAGCTTGAGCGCCATCATCAGCCGGGTGGCCGGCAGGTCGAGCGGCTCTCCGACGCCGCAGCAATGGGACAGGATCAAGTTGCGCTGAAGCTGCGCGCAATCCGCCGCTGCAATCTTGACCGAAGCCAGCTTGCCAAAGCCGGTATTGACGCCGTAGACGGCGTATTCCGCCGCCGCGGCCTGCGCGACAAGCGCCGCGGCCGCCTCAACCCCGGGCCGCGCGGACGGGTCCAGCCGTGCCGCCGCGCCCTCCGCCCAGATGCGATGCAACTGCGACAAGCGCGCCGCGCCGGGGGTGAGCGTGACGGTCATGCCGCCGCTCCGCGCACGCGCCGCACCAGGGGGTTGAACCCGATCCTGTAGGCCAGCTCTGCCGGGTGCGCCACGTCCCAGATGCACAGATCCGCGCGCATCCCCGCCGCCAGCGTGCCCCGGTCCGTCAGACCCAACGCCCGCGCGGCTTCAGCCGTCACCCCGCGCAGCGCTTCAAGCGGGGTCATCCCGAAAAGCGTGCACCCCATGTTCATCGCCAAAAGCGGTGAAGCCAGCGGTGAGGAGCCGGGGTTGCAATCGGTCGACAGGGCCATGCCCACGCCAGCCGAACGGAACGCGTCAAGGGGCGGCGCCTGCGTCTCGCGCAATGTGTAGAACGCACCGGGAAGGATCGTGGCCACGGTCCCGGCCTCTGCCATCGCGCGCGCATCTGCTGCTGTCGCGTATTCAAGGTGATCGGCCGAAAGCGCCCCTGCTGCCGCCGCCAACTGCGCGCCGCCCATATGCGACAACTGTTCGGCATGAAGCTTGACCGGCAGGCCCAACGCCTGTGCAAGATCAAATACGCGCCGGATCTGAACGGTGTCGAACGCGATACTCTCACAGAACCCGTCCACCGCATCGACAAGGCCCGCCGCATGCGCCGCGCGCAGGGCCGGAAGGCAAACCTCGCCGATATAAGCATCCGCGCGGCCCGCATATTCGGGCGGCACCGCGTGGGCCCCCAGAAAACTCGTGCGCACGGTGATATCCCGCTCTGAGCCGATGGCCCGCGCCACGCGCAGCATCTTCAGCTCTGTGTCGATGTCGAGCCCGTAACCCGATTTGACCTCAAGCGTTGTCACGCCCTCGGCGATCATCGCATCAACCCGGGTCAACGCATCTTTCAGCAGCGCCGCTTCGGACGCGGCCCGCGTGGCTCGGACCGTCGACACGATACCGCCCCCGGCTTGCGCGATCTCGGTATAACTGGCGCCGTTCAGCCGCTGCTCGAACTCGGCCGCGCGGTTGCCGCCAAAAACCAGATGCGTGTGGCACTCGATCAGGCCCGGCGTGACAAGCCGCCCGCCAAGGTCTTGAACCGCAGCGCCGCGATACGCCTCCGGCAGGTCTGCGGCCGCGCCGAGCCAGGCGATATCGGCGCCGTCAATGACCACCGCCCCGTCCGGCACAACGCCGAAGCTGCCTGGCTCGGTCAATGTGGCAAGGGTCGCCCCTGTCAGGATCATGGCCGCGCCTCATGTGATCTTGCATCTCGATACGATTTTTATGTATGCACATAATATACCTGTCAAGCGGGGCACCATGACCGAAATCTGGGCAAAGGCGGCATTGCTACCGGGTGGGTGGGCCAGGGACGTCACCCTGCGCATCGGCCCGGACGGGCGCATTGCGGGCGTCACGCCCGGGGCATCCCCCGCGCCGACCGCGCACCGGGCGGGCGTCCTGCTGCCCGCGCCGGTCAACGCCCATTCGCACGCCTTCCAGCGTGCGATGGCTGGCCTGACAGAGGCGCGGGGGCCCGATCCGCAGGACAGCTTTTGGACCTGGCGGCAGCTCATGTTCCGCTTCCTCGACCGGCTGACGCCGGAGCAGGTGCAGGCGATCACCGCCTTTGTGCAGATGGAAATGCTGGAGGCCGGATATGGCGCCAGCGTGGAGTTCCACTATTTGCACAACCAGCCGGGCGGGGCGCCCTATGACGACCCCGCGGAACTCTCGGCCCGCATTGCCGCCGCGGCGCATCAAACCGGCATCGGACTGACCCTGCTGCCGGTGCATTACCAGTTTGGCGGCTGCGATGGACGGCCCCTTGGCCCCGGACAGATCCGCTTTTTCACCCGCGCCGACGGCTTTGCAGACCTGCACGCGCGCGCGGCGGCCGCCTTGCGTCATCTGCCCGCGGACCACATGCTGGGCAGCGCACCGCATTCGCTGCGGGCCGTTGGCCAAGACACCTTGCGCGGTTGGGCCGACGCCTACCCGGACGGCCCTGTGCACATACACCTCGCCGAGCAGCGCGCCGAGGTGGCAGAGGTGCAGGCAACCTGGGGCGCACGGCCCGTGGCGTGGGCGCTGGACGCTTTGCCGCTCGACGCGCGTTGGAGCCTGATCCACTGCACGCAGATGATCCCGGAAGAAACAACGGCGCTGGCTGCGACCGGCGCGGTAGCGGGGCTTTGCCCCATCACCGAAAGCAGCCTTGGCGACGGCATTTTTGACGCGGTGCGCTGGATGGGCGCGGGCGGGCGCATCGCCATCGGCTCGGACAGCAACATCCGCGTCGCACTATCTGAGGAGCTGCGTACGCTAGACTACAGCCAGCGCCTGCGGGATGGCACACGGGCCGCACTAGCGACGCCCGAACAGTCCACCGGCCGCCGTCTTTTTGAGGCGGCGCTCGCGGGCGGGGCGCAGGCCGCAGGCCGCAAGACGGGTGCGTTGCGCGCAGGCCTCTGGGCCGACATGCTGACACTGGATTCGGCGGATGAAACGCTCTGGGGGCGCCGCGGCGACACGCTCCTGGACACTTGGATCTTTGCCGGGGATGACACCCTGGTGCGCGATGTCTGGTCTGCGGGGCGGCACATGGTGAAGGACGGGCAGCACGTGGCGCGGGCCGCCATCACCGCTGCCTACCGCCGCGCGATCACCGCGCTGCAAGACGCGCTATGACAGTCGCGGCGCGACATAACTGGCAAAGCGTCCGGGATGAAGTCCGGCGCCGGATCCACGCGCGCGACTGGGCCCCGGGCAGTACAATCCCCAACGAGGTGGACCTTGCCGCGGAATTCGGCTGTGCCCGCACAACCGTCAACCGGGCCTTGCAAAGCCTTGCGGAGGCGGGCCTGCTGGACCGGCGGCGCAAGGCCGGCACCCGTGTGGCGCTGCACCCGGCGGCGCGTGCGACGCTGACGATCGCCGCCCTTCAGGACGAGGTGACGGCCCGCGGGCAGGCGTACGGCTACCGCCTGCTGCGCTGTGCGGAGGCCGCCCCGCCTGCGCATATTCACGCGCTCATGCCCGCCGCGCAGCAACTGCACCTGCGCGCGTTGCACAGCGCAGATGGACGCCCCTATGCGCTTGAAGACCGCTGGATCAACCTCGCCCAAGTGCCCGCCGCCCGGACCGCCCCGTTTGAACAGATCAGCGGAAATGCCTGGCTGCTGGCCAATGTCCCCTACACACACGGTGAAATCGCCTTTTTTGCCCAAACCGCCGCGGCTGAGGCCGCCGCGGATCTGTCCTGCCCGGAGGGCCATGCGCTGCTGGGCCTTGACCGAACCACATGGGACGGCAGCGCCGCAATCACGCGGGTGCAGCTGCTTTATGCTCCCGGCCACCGCATAACGACCACGCTTTAGATCACCCAAGGGCTGCCCACCCAACCCACAAAGATCACCGGAGACGTCATGACAGCACTGCATATCGCGTACCTTGGAAAGCCCGAGATCGACCGTCTGGACTTGACCAATGACGAAATTCTGGAGGCTATCGAGGCAGGGTTGATCGCCGCGGGGCGCGGCCAAACCGTGATCGAGCCACGGATGCACCTAACGCCGGACCCGGATGTCGACGGCCATTTCAATGTGCTTCGCGGCTATGTCGCGCCGCTGGGCTATGCCGGGGTCAAGGTCGTGGGCGACTTTGTCGACAATTACAAACAGGGCCTGCCGTCGGAACTGGCGCTGCTGAACCTCTTTTGTCCGAAAACCGGCGCGCCGCGTGCCGTGATCGACGCCGCCGGGATCACCGACATGCGCACGGGCGCGCTGACCGCGCTGGGGGCCAAGTGGCTGGCACCAAAGAACCCAAAGATTCTCGGCCATATCGGCGCGCGGGGCACGTCCTACTGGAACGTGCGGCTGCTCGATCACCTGTTCGACTTCGACGAAATCCGAGTCCACTCGCGCCGTCCCGAAAGCCGGGATGCCTTTGGCGCGCGACTGGAGCAGGATCTCGGCAAGCCCATCATCGTCACCGATAACTGGAAGGACTGCCTTGATGGCGCGGATATCCTGGTTGAGGCGTCCCGCCTCCGCGCGCCGGATCCGCTGTTCGAGCGGGCGTGGCTGAAGCCCGGCGCGCTGGTCGTGCCCTACGGCACCATGAGCACTTTGCCGCTTCACTTCCTCGATGGGATCGACAAGCTGATCATGGACGATCTGGGGCAGATGCGCGCAGGCCATCTTGGCGCGCTCAGGCCCCAGATCGACGCCGGGCTGATCACCGAAGACAGCTTTCACGCCGAGATTGGCGAGATTGCCGCCGGCCTTAAACCCGGGCGCGAACGCGAGGGCGAAACGATCCTTTTTTGGCACCGCGGCATGTCGACCGGCGACATCGCCCTGGGCGCGGCCATCCTCGACAAAGCGCGCAAGATGGGACTGGTCCAGGACTTGCTGTACCGCGATGGATAAGAGTGCAATGGATCAGGTGGCGATCACGCTGGATGGCGGCGCGCTGAGCGTGGCGCAGCTGGTCGCTGCGGCGTCGGGCGCGCGCGTTGTGATCGCGCCCGAAGGGCGCCGCCGGATGCAGGCCGCCCGCGCGATCATTGAAACGGCCATCGCGGAGCGCCGCCCGATCTACGGCGTGACGACAGGGCTTGGCGCCCGTGCCAGCGAAGCGCTGGATGCCGAGGCCCTCGCCGCATTCTCCTATCAGACGCTGCGCGGGCGGGCGCAGGCCACCGGCCCGCAAGAGGCGCCGCAGATCGTGCGCGCGGGCATGATCGTGCGGCTGAACACACTGCTGTCCGGCCTCAGCGGCGCGTCTCCCGCGGTCGCCGATCACCTCGCGGCGTGCCTGAACGCGGACCTGACCCCCGTGACCGGGCAAATCGGGTCAGTCGGGCCTTCCGATCTGGTTGTGAACGCAACAGTTGGGCTGGCGTTGACCGGCGAAGGGCGCATGGAGGGACGGGACGGCACGGGCCCCGCGCATGACATGCTGGCACGGCATGGGCTGACACCCCTGCGGCTTGGCCCGCGGGACGGGCTGGCGCTGGCCGGGCACAGCTGTGCGTCGGCCGGGTCAGCGGCTTTGGCGCTTGCCAGGACGCGCGCGGTTTACGGCGCCGCCCAAAGCGCCGCAGCGCTGTCGCTGGAGGGCTTTCGGGCCAACATCGCCCCGCTTGACCCGCGCGCGCTTGCGGCCAAGCCCCTGCCCGGGCAATCCGGCGCGGCGCAGCAGTTGACAGACCGGCTGCGCGGCAGCCGGCTGTGGGACAAGGGCACTGCGCGCCGGCTGCAGGACCCTTTGTCGCTGCGCCATGTCGCTCAGATCCACGGCGCGGTGTGGCACGCGTTGGAGACAGCGCAGCGCATCGTGACAATTGAGATCAACAGCGCGAGTGACAATCCGATCGTCGATGTTGCGACCGGCGATATCGTCCCGACAGGTGCGTATTACACCGCGGAGCTGGCGCTTGTCTGCGAAAGCATGTGCCGCGCGATGGTCGGCGCAGCGATGGCGCAGGCCGCGCGGATCGTGCGGCTGCTGGACCCGCGCACCAGCGACCTGCCGTCTTTCCTCGCGCACGAGACGGCCACCGCAAACGGGTTCGCGCCCCTGATCAAGACGGTTGAGGCTCTGACCGCAGAGATCGCCCACGCCGCGCAGCCCCCCGCCATCTGGCCCAGCCTGAGCGCGCATGGGATCGAGGACACGCTCACAACCGCCCCGATTGCGGCACGCGCGCTGATGCGCATCGCAGACCATGCGGCAGACCTGACCGCCATTGAATTCATGGTTGCGGCGCAAGCCATCGACATGCGCGGCTGCACAGAAGACCTGGGCCCGTTTCTGCATGGCTGCTATCGCCGCGTGCGGGCGCTGTCCGCGGCACTCGGCCCCGTGGACAGACCCCTATCCGAAGAGGTCGCATGTCTTTCTGCGGCGGTGATACGCGGCGCGTTTGATCCGGGTCCAGATGGCACGGGCGCGCCCTGACCGACGAAGCGATACCGTCGTTCTTCGTATCAACCTGCGCGGGGCACAGCGTTCGCCGACCCTCGGATCTCTGCAGCTCTGTCGGCTTCAATCACCAGCCGCGCGCAGCGCAGGGTCATAGAACGTCTGCCGACCGCGCCCCGCCCGCTTGGACGCGTAAAGCGCGACATCGACGTCATCCATAAGCGCGGCTTGCGTCTGGCCCGACCCCGGCTTGAAAAACGACGTCCCGATGGAGCCGGAGATGCGGCAGGTCTGATCCTCAAACGGGATCGGCTCTTCGAGGCGTGCGATGATGCGCTTGCCCATCCGGTCAAGCCCATCCTTGCGCGGCTCACCGGGCAGCAGGATGACAAATTCGTCGCCGCCAACCCGCGCAACCACGTCATCGTCCCGGGTCAGCTCGGTGAAAATCCCCGCGACAACCTTCAGCACATGATCGCCCGCGGCATGGCCCAGCGTGTCATTGACCTTCTTAAAGAAATCGAGATCCACCTGCATCACCGCAAAGGGCCGGTCCCATTCAATCAGGCGGCCCATCACGTGATCCATCGCGCGGCGGTTGCGCAGCCCCGTCAGCCCGTCCGACAGTGCCTGTTCTTCGGCCTCCTCCACCGACGATGCGAGGTTGCCATTCAGCTTTTTCAGCGCGTCCATCGCGGCCGATTTCGCCTCCAGCAGGTAGAGCATTTCGATCGTCAGGTCCGTTGGCGCGAAATCGCCGCCCGTGAGCTCAAAACTGCGCACCGCCTCCGCGATGCCGATGCCAAAGCCGAGGTTCAGAACGAGGCTGCCCTCCTCGGGGCCGAGCGCCGCGACGCCCTTCACCTCAAGCCGCGCGCCTTGGCGCATCTGCAGGTGAAGCTTCACCCCCGCGCTGCGGCGCAGATCGGCCATTGTCTGAATACGGTGGGGCCGCTTCAGCTCGAACATTTCAAGGAACCGGCGCCCTTTGAGCGGGCCGTCGTCAAAGAGCTTGGCCAGGGTCGGCCCCGCATGGGTCACATGCCCGGTCTTGTTCAGGACAAGATGCATGGGGCACAGCACATCCAGCATCTTTGGTGTGTCCGGAAGATCCTTCACGAAGCCCGCGCCCCCAGTTCAAACCGGCGCCCTTCGGCAAACTCGGTTTCCACCAGCGAGATCGAAACGCTTTCGACATCCCCGCTGCGCCCCTCATGGGTGAGCAGGGCGAGGGCGCCGTAATCATCGGCGAGGCTGCGCAGCACGCCGATCATCACGTGGCCAAACCCGTCCAAAGCGGCCTCGCAAATCAGCACGTAATCCGACGCCGTCCATTCCCGCAATTCGATCCGCGGCAGATGCAGATCGGGGATCGCAAGGCGCACACGGTCGGGCAGATCATCCAGCGAATGCAGGAATTCCACCAAGGTTACGCCGCCAAAGCGGAGCAGCCGCCGGACCGTTTCCATGTTGGGGTGAGAGACGAGGTAGGTGCCGAAATCCTCCAGCATATCGCCGCGCGCGTGCCCCATCACCGCGCAGGTGGCCTCAAGCACCCGCATCGTGATCTCGTCATCATAGATCATCATCGGCTCGAACGTGGTCACGGGCGATTCTGCCGTGCGCACGATGGCATCCCACTGGGCGCGCCCGTAGATGTCCGTCACGAAGCGTTCAATCGCCCGATTTACCAGCCCATGCATGAGGCACCCCGATTACGCATTCAATCCAGGCCACCATCGCGCGAAGGCTTTAATTAATGCTCAACAACTCAAATTGCAGATAAATCTGACCCGCTCAGAAATCCGTCGGCGCGCCGCCCTCTTCTTTGCGCTTTGCCACGAAGGCGGCAAGTTCCTCGCGGATCGCCGCATCCATCGGGGGCGCCTCAAACCCCTCGATGATGCGCTTGAACATCATGTGCGCGCGCTCTGGCGTCCAGACGCCGCCCGCGACCTCCCAGCCTTCATAGTTGCGCCAATCGCTCAGGAAGGGCTGGTAGAAGGCGGTGGTATAGCGGTCCTGCGTGTGCTGGATGCCAAAGAAGTGGCCGTCATTGCCCACCGATTTGATCGCATCAAGCGCAATTTCATCCGGGCCGGTCGCACAGATCGCCGGGTCCAGGTAGCGCTGGATCTGCTGAAGAATCTCGCAGTCCATAATGAACTTCTCGGGGCTGGCGATAAGCCCGCCCTCCAGCCAGCCCGCCGCATGGTAGACCATGTTCGTGCCCGACTGCACCGCCGCCCAGAGGCTGTGGGAGGTCTCCCACATCGCCTGCCCGTCCGGCACGTTCGCCGCGCACACCCCGGAGGACCGCATCGGCAAGCCATAATACCGCGCCATCTGGCCCGTCATCTGCGTGGCGCGCATGTATTCGGGCGTGCCAAAGGCGGGCGCGCCCGATTTCATGTCCACATTGGAGGTAAAGGTGCCAATCGCGCAGGCCGCGCCCGGGCGGATGACCTGCGCCAGCACGATGGCGATCAGCCCTTCGGCCAGGCTTTGCGCCACCGCGCCCGCCATCGTCACGGGCGCCATTGCACCCGCCAGCGTAAAGGGCGTGACCACAAGGCCCTGATTGCGCCGCGCCAGCCGCATCCAGCCATCCAGCATCGGGATGTCGTGTTTCAGCGGGCTGGTGGAATTGATGTTGGTATACATCTTGGGGCCCGTATCGAACTCTTCGTGGCTGTGGCCACCCGCGATGCGCACCATCTCCATCACGTCCTCGACCCGCTCGGCGCCCAGCGAATAGGCGTGTGCGACCTTGTCGGTCAGCGTCAGCTTGTCATAGAGCACATCGAGGTGCCGCACGCTTGCGTGCACGTCCACCGGCTCCACCGGGTAGCCGCCCACAAAGTGGATACAGTTGAAATACTGGCTGAGTTTCAACAGGTTCGCGCATTGCGCGCGCGTGCCGGGGGTCTTGCGGCCCAGCTCCATGTCCCAGTAGTTTGGCGGGCTGGAGACGTTGCCAAAATTCAGGTGATTGCCGCCGATGGTGATCTGCCGCTCCGGGTTGCGCGGTGTGATGGTCCATTCGGACGGGGCTTTGGCGATGTACGCCATCACCATGTCGCGGCCCATGCGGACGGTGTCGCCGTTCACCGTCGCGCCCGCCTTGTGCAGGATATCGCGCGCCTCGGTGTTGTAGAACTCGATCCCGATCTCTTCGAGGATGCGCATCGCGCCATCATGGATCGCCTCGACGCCCTCGGGGCGGAGCGGCTCAACCGGCGGGTCGATCAATTTGGGCGGGTTCCACGGCATCTGCTCGATCACTTCGGCGCCGCGCCGTGCTGCTGCACCGGCCCGGCCGCCGCCACGTGCCCTGCGTTTGGTATCCGCCATGTCCGCCTCCCTTGCTGCGCGAGACCTACAACAGCGTGCAGCGGCGGCCATCGCCGTCCCGTTTGCGACGTTCCCTGTCGTTTTCACGGAAGGTATGCGGCTGAAGCCGGGTCAGCCCTGCCTGTCCAGCCAATCGGGGATTTGCCCGATATGGTCGAGGACCACATCGGCGTGCGGGCGCAGCGTGTCCGCATGGGCCATGCCCGTCAGCACGGCAATCCGCATCATGCCTGCCGCCTTGCCCGCGATCAGGTCATGGGTGCTGTCGCCCACCATCGCGACGCGCGCCGCATCAAGCCCGGTCGCCATGCAGAACGCGTTCAGCTGCCCCGGCGCGGGCTTGCCCCCAAAGCCGCTATCGAACCCGGCAATGAAATCAAAGCGCGCAAGCACACCTGCCGCATTCAGATGCGCCCGCGCAGGCGCTTCAGCATCGTTGGTCGCCACGCCCAGTTTCAGACCCCGCGCCGCCAGCCCGTTTAGGAACGGCGCGAGCGGCACTGCCTCGCGCTGGGGCGCGCGGCTGGCCTCTTCGTTCAGCAGGGCGACGATCTGCGGCACGGACAGGTCCAGCGCGCCAGTCAGAGCCTCCGCAATGTCCCCCGGAGTGCCTGCAATGACGATGCTTCCGGGTGCGAAGCTTTGCCGTTCGAAATCATAGCCGATGCGGTCGCCCAGCCGCGAGGCCATCGCAGCGTCCCCTTCGGCTGCACGCAACAGGAACGCAGCCGCCCAAGCCTCCCATGTGGCCCTGAAATCAAAAAGCGTCCCGTCCTTGTCGAACAGGATCCCGCCGAGGTCTGTCATGTCCAGTTGACCTGCTCGCCCCCGGGCAATGCGGCCCGCGCCGCCATCGGCACCGTGTAATCAAGCCCATGCGTGTCGCAAAACGCCACGACCCAAGCGTCATCCATCATCACGAAATCCAGAACCGCGCCGAGGAAGGCCGGATCGGCTGCGCGCGCCTTCAGGTCCGCCTCCGACGCGCCGCTGGAGCCGAGGAAGACGGGTAACAGCTCCTCGTGCCCCGCCAGCCAGCCGAGCGCCTGAAGGCCGATGATTTCGGCGGAATCTTGCGTCATGGCCATGTCAGGGCGCCGTTCATGCGGGTTTTCTGAAAATCCGAAACGGTTTGTTAACCTCCTTGAACAAAGACTGAAGCCATCGGTCCTGACAAGTCATATCTGGCAAAGAGGCGCGACATGCATGGCAAAATTCTGATCGTGGACGCGATTCCGACCAACCGGATCGCGCTCAAGGTGAAGCTGTCGGCGGCCTATTACACCGTGATACAGGCCGGATCAGTGACCGAAGCCGAGGCAGCGGCCGCGGCGCAGCGGCCTGATCTGATCATCGCTGCGCCGCAATTTGCTGATGGCGACTGCATCCGGCTGGCGCGGCGGTTGATGACGCGCATGACAGGCGGATCGGTGCCGATCCTCGTGCAGGCCCCGGGCCTGTCGGCGGATGAGCGCGTGCGCCTGCTGGGTGCCGGAATCGATGAGGTGATTGCACAGCCCCTGTCGGACGCGCTGCTGATGGCGCAGGTGCGCGGGCTTCTTCGGGCGCAGGCCGCGGCCAGCGAGTGGTCGATCCGGGACGATACCGCGCGGGCGCTGGGCCTTGGCGAAGCGGCTGCGGCGTTTGACGTTGCACCTTGCGTGCGCCTCGTGGCGACCGATCCGCTCACAACCGCACGCTGGCGCGCGGCGCTTGCCCCCCGAACAGGCGCGCGGCTGAGCACCGCCCTGCCGCAGGATGCGACACACGCCGAGTGCAACACCGATATTTTTGTCATCGCGCTGGAGCGGGAAACGCCCGACATCGCGCTGTCGCTCCTGTCCAGTCTGCGGTCCCAAACCGGCACGCGCCACGCTGCGATCTTGATGTTGCAGGACCGCGCCGACGATGCCGCGGCCGCGCGCGCGCTGGATCTGGGCGCCGATGCGGTGATGCAGGCACAGTTCGACGCAGCGGAGCTGTCGCTGCGGATCAGCCGCCTTGCGCGCCGCAAACAGATGGCGGACCAGCTGCGCAGCACCTTTAAGTCCGGGTTGAAGGCGGCGGTTTCGGACCCGCTGACGGGGCTGCACAACCGCCGATACGCGATGCCGCACCTCGCCAAAGTGGCCGAACGCGCCCGCGCGCAGGGCAAGAGCTTTGCCGTGATGGTCGCTGATCTGGACCATTTCAAAGGCGTCAATGACACCTACGGGCACGCCGCGGGCGATGCGGTGTTGGTCGAGACCGCGCGCCGTCTGCGCGAGAACCTGCGCGGCGCGGACATGGTCGCCCGCATCGGCGGGGAGGAGTTCCTGATCGTGATGCCGGGTGTGGGCCTGCCCCATGCGCGCGCGGCGGCCAAACGCCTGTGCCGCCTGATCTCCGACACGCCCTTCCAGACGGAAAGCGGCCAAAGCCTGCGCGCAACGATCTCCATCGGGCTGGCGCTTGGGGGCGGGGCGCAATCGGGCGATGCGCCAGTCGACGCCTATACGCGCAGCCTCGTCGACAAGGCGGACCAGGCGCTTTACGGGGCTAAGAACCGTGGGCGCAACTGCGTGCGGCTCAGCCGGCCTGCGGCTTAATCCCCGCTTTTGTGTTTCCGCGGGCGCTGCGCGAACTCGGCCACCCGGTCCGCGTAAGCCGCGCGCTCCGCATCGCTCATCTGCGCCACCAGCCCTAGCCATGCCGCCTGCGCGGTCCGCTGAAGCTGCGCCGCGCCTTCGGCCTGCGCGCGGACGAGGGCCTTCAAGGCCGCGGGGTCAAAGGGCTGCGCCCGCAGCGCCTCGACCACCGTAGCATAGCTGCGCGCGCGCGCCGCACGGCGCATCGGGGCGTCCTCCCCCCGCGCGCGCACGTCGCGGAACACCGCCCGCCGCTGCGCAGGCGCCAGCGCGCGCACGTAAGGCACCGCGAAATCGACCGCGGCCCGGGGCGGCGGGCCGCCGCCAAAGCGCACGAAGACGCCCACAACCATGCCCACGATCAGCAGGTTCAACGCTAGCGACACCGCAAGGGTGATCCGCAGCCACAGAGGCGTGCGGCGGCGGGGGGCCTCGGCGCTCATTCCAGCTCCTCCAGCGTCCAGCCGAAGGCCCCGGCGTACTCCGCCTGAGCCGTGCTCGCGCCAAGAAGGGATTGCGCCGTCTCCGGCAGATAGGCGGGCGGCGCGATCCCGATCCAGAACCCCGCGCAGGTTGCCAGCGCGAGCCCGCCCAGGCCCTGCCAGCCGCCCAGCGCCTCACCCAGCCGCCGCCAAAGCGACACCGGGGCGGCGCGCGGCACAGGCTGCGCGGCCAGCGCATCCTCCAGCACCCGGCCCATCAGGCCCGTCGGCACGTCCACGTCCCGCGCCCGCGCGAGCAGCATGTCCAGATCGTCCATTCCGGTCCCGCCTTTGTGATCCTCAAAATTCATATCGCATCATCCTCAAAGCCCAAAGCCTGCCGCTGTGGCGCCAGCGCCGCCCGCAGGGCGCGTTTGCCGCGCGCGGTCAGGCTTTCAACCGCCTCCACGCCGATTTCCATGATCTGCGCGATCTCCGGGTTGGCCAGCCCCTCGATATGGCGCAGCACCACCGCAAGCCGCTGCCGTTCGGGCAGCGCGGCAAGCGCGCGGCTCAGCGCATCGGTCCTCGCCGCGGCTTGCAGACCCGCCTCCGCGCTTGGCGCGGGGTCCGCGGGCTCCGGCACGGCGTCGAGCCCCGGCACGGCGCGGCGCCGCCTGCGCAGCCGGTCGGTACATAGGTTCGCCGCGACGCGGTAAAGCCAGGTTGACACTTTCGCCTCCCCCGCCCGCCAGTCTGGGGCCACACGCCAAAGGCGCATCATGGCCTCTTGCGCAACATCTTCGGCCTCTGCGGTATCGCCCAGCATCCGGTACGCCTGCGCGTAGACGCGGGGCGCCAGCTGCGCCGTCAAGATGCGCGCCGCGGCCACATCACCGCGCGCATAGGCCGCCAGCAATTCGGCCTCATCCGGCCCACGTTCTTCATCCAGCGGCATCGCCATCATCCACAGCTTAACGCGTGCGGCTCGGCACGCAATCCGGGCCGCACGCCTGCGTCAGCCCTTGTTCGCGCGCCGCGCTTGCATCTTCGCGCGCGCCGCATCGAATTCCGCTTCGCTGAGCCCACCAGAACCGTCGGTGTCGGCCCGCTTAAACATCCGGCCTGCACGGCGCGGCATGTCCTGCGCGGCCAGTTCCGACGAGCTGAGCACCCCGTCGCCATCGCTGTCGAGGCGCGTCATCATCCGCTCGATCCGGCGCTGAGCCATGCGGCTTGCTTGCGCCTCCAGCTCTGCCCGGCTCAGCGCACCGTTCCCGTCCGTATCCGCGCCCGCAAAGCGATCCGCGCCAAAAGCCCGCATCTCCTCCTGGGTCACTTCGCCATTCCCGTCCGCGTCAAGCTGCGCAAAGCTGGGCTGCGCGCGCCCCTCGGCCAGCGCGGCCTGCGCGCCAAGGCTGAGCGCGCCGCCAATCAGCATCATCGTCACCAGAAACCGTTTCATGAACTTTTCCTTCTTGTTGTGCCGGCCACGCGCCATCTCGTCGCCGTTCTGACCGTCTAACGCGGCGACGCGCGCCTTCCGTCGCGACAAACGCCACGCGACATCCGGGCGCAGGGTCATTTCGCGCAATGTCGCCCGCAACGCACAGCGCCCAAGCTTGTGTCACGCGCCGAAAACCACATCGTGAGTCATGTCAGAGCAGTCCCCACTTGCCGTTACCACACGTGCCGCCCTGTTCCGCGGTTGGCGCGGGCGGTGTCCCAAATGCGGGTCCGGCCCCGTCTTTCGCGGCTATCTTACGGTGCACGACCATTGCACCGTCTGCCGGGAGCCACTGGCCGTGCACAAGGCCGACGATGGCCCCGCCTACCTGACCATTTTGCTGGTCGGGCACCTGATGGCGCCGCTGCTGCATATTGTTTTCGTGGCGTTCCGGCCTGACCCGCTGGTGCTTTTTACCATCTTTGCGGTTGGCTGCGTGGCCTTGTCCCTCTACCTTCTGCCGAAGTTCAAAGGGGCGATCATCGGCTTCAAGTGGGTCCGGGCGGAGCCAGAGCCGACGGTCTAGACCCCGCGTACCGGGGGCAGAGATGACGGAAATCGACAAAAGCCAGGTGCGCAACGCATCCACCGTGGTCCTTTTGCGCGACCGCTTTTCGGACGCGCCGCGTATCCTGATGGGCCAGCGCGGGGCGAAAGCTGCGTTTATGCCCTCGAAATTTGTCTTCCCGGGCGGTGCCGTCGATGCGAGTGACCATGACATCCCGCTGGCGGGGCGCCTGCCCGAGGGCTGCGCGGCGCGGCTGGCGGATGACTGCCCCGCAGACATCAGCACCGCGCTCGCCGCCGCAGCAATCCGCGAATTGTGGGAGGAGACCGGGCAGATATTGGGCGCGGCCGGCACCTGGCCCGATGCGCCCGCCGACTGGCAGGGCTTTGCTGCCGCAGGTTTCCTGCCCGACGCGCGCCCGCTGCAATTCATCTTTCGCGCGCTGACCCCGCCGGGCCGCCCGCGCCGGTTCGACGCGCGGTTCTTTCTTGTCGATGCGGACGCGTTGGCCACCGACCCGGACGATTTCGGCGCCGCCTCGGACGAGCTGAGCCATTTGCAATGGGTGCGCCTTGACGAGGTGCGCGCGCTCGACATGCCGTTCATCACCGAAGTGGTGCTGGCCGAGGTGCAGGCGCGGGCCAAGGACACCGCGCCGCCGGCCTCCGTGCCCTATTTCAAGAACTCGGATGAGGAAAACCTCTTTTTACGGCTGCGCGGCCACCGCATCCCGCACCCCGACGAGGACTAAGCGCGTTTTCTTACTCAGAAAACGGACCGGAAACTTACCAAGTTTCCGCCTGCCCCAGCACCGTGCGTCAAATCACCAGCACCAGCGCGACAATCGACGCGCTCAGCACCGCGATCCCGACCCATTCGCGCGGCGCGACCCGCTCGCGGAAGAACAGCACCGTGACCAGCGCGGAAAAGATCAGCTCCACCTGACCCAGCGCTTTGACATAGGCGGCCGTCTGCAAGGTGAAGGCGAGAAACCAGCAGAACGAGCCGCCCATCGACATCAGCCCAACCCAGACGGCCACGCGCCGCGCGGCCCAGACGGCGCGGATCTGCCCCGCCTCGCGCCAGCGCAGCCAAAGCGCCATGCCGACCATCTGCATCGCCGTGACGGCGGCCAGCGTGGTGCCCGCGCGCGCCAGCGGGTCGGTTGCAGAGAGCTCAAGCGAGGCGGCGCGGTAGCTCACAGCCGAGATCGCAAAAAGCAGCCCCGAGGCAAGGCCCAGCCCTGTCGCCCGGTTGCCCAGATCGCGCAGGCGCCACGCGGCCTCAGGCGGCGCGCTCAGCAGAAGGACACCGACCACGCCCAGGCAGATCGCCGCAAAGCCGATCCAGCTGACCCCCTCGCCCAGCAGCACGAGGCCCACCGCGACCGACAGGATCGTCTCGGTCTTCTTAAAAGTGATACCCACGGCAAAGTTGCGCGCCTTGAACAGAAGTACAACGCAGACCGTCGCCAGAACCTGCGCCAGCCCGCCCAGCGCGCCATAGCCCCAAAAGGCCGCGTTCAGCGCGGGCAACGCCTGCCCCGTCGCGTTGAGGTACACGGCCAGCAGCAGGGCCACCAAAGGCGCGGAGTAGACAAACCGGGCAAAGGTCGCCCCCGCCGCGCTCAGCGTGCTGGTCGCGAGGGTCTTTTGCAGCACGAAGCGCAGCGTCTGAAACAACGCGGCAGCGATGGTGACAGGGATCCAGAGGCTCATGCCACGCCCCTAGCGCGGCGTGCCTCCCGAAGGCCAGAGCGGATGCGCAACCGGGTCTTTCGCACGCCAGAAATAGCGCCGGAAAATCTCGCCATAGGAGCGGTAGACATAGCCGTCATTGCGGCGCAGGTAGCGGTCCCGATTGGACGCGTATAGCCCCGGCAGCCGGTACCACGCCACCCGCGGATGCATGTGATGCACCATGTGCAGGTTGTTGTTCAGGAAAAGAAAGGCGAGCAGGCCGCGGTCTTCGATCACCACCGTGCGCCCCCGCGCCTTCTCATGGGCCTGGTGTTCAAGGAAGGTGCGGATTTTCAGCACGGAAATCGCCGCGTAACAAGCGCACAGGTACAGCCACAGCGGCATGGGCGATTGCAACACCGCCCAGATCACCAGCGCCGCGCCCGGGATATGCAGCGCCCAGCCCAGCGCGACCTGCCCATCGCCCCGCCGGATCCGGCGCCAGTCATCAGCCATGAACACCACTTGCGCAATGACCGGACCGATCAGCATCCGCCCCGCCAGCGTGTTGTTCACATCCCGCAGCAGCTTGAGCCACCGCGGCATCCGCGCCCAATGCGCCGGGTCGAGGTAATTTGTTTCCGGATCGTCATAGGGATCGGTCAGGTTGGCGTCCTGATGATGTGCCAGATGCGTGTCGCGAAAGCGCAGATAAGGGATCGCGAGGCCAGGGTTGATGTGACCAAGCAATTCGGACGCCCGCCGGTTTGGAAAGGGGTGCCCGTGCAGGATCTCGTGGCTGAGCGAGGCGTGCAGGACCAGCGCGAAGGTGCTCACCACAAAGGCCAGCGGCATCGAAAAGGTCGGCAGCCAGACCACCCCGGCGGCAAGACCCGCGCAACAGGCGATAAACAGCCCAAGCGTCGGCCACTCCCATTGCAGCGGCAGGCGGTGCGGAAGGCGTTTGGTGGGGGGCGGGGTCTGGTTCAGGTCCGTCATGGTCTCTCGGGGCGCACAGTCACAAAATCGTTACGCAGAGGCGGCGCATTCGGCAATTCCGGGAATTGTTAACATCCCGCCTCAAATGTGATATTTGTCACCACATGAGTGAAAAGGTCACAAGACTTGCCCGCGCGGAGCAGTTCCGAACCCGCCTTGCCCGCGCGATGCGCGAGGCGGGCGCGACCCAAAGCGGGCTGGCCCGCGCTGCCGGTGTGGACCGGTCCACCATCAGCCAGGCGCTGTCGGATGGCGGCGCGCGAATGCCGGGCGCGCACCTTGTGGCAGGGTGCGCGGAGGCGCTTGGCGTTTCCGCCGACTGGCTGCTGGGCCTGTCGGACCGCTCCGAGAACGTCGCGGACCTGACTGCCGCCGCGCTGGAGCTGACCGAGGCGCCGCGCGCCCTGATCGACGAGCAAATCTTCGCATGGCACCGCGAAGCGCAAGGCTACAAGATTCGCCATGTCCCTGCCGCCCTGCCCGACATGTTCAAAACCGACGCGCTGCTTACATGGGAATACGGGCCGCATCTGGGGCGGACGACGAAGCAAGCCATCGGCGCGTCCCGCGACCGGCTGGACTGGATGCGGGGCGCGCAATCGGACTACGAAATCGCCTTGCCAATCTACGAGCTGGACAGTTTTGCCGCCGGCACCGGCTATTACGAGGGCCTGCCGGCTGACCTGCGCGCGGCGCAACTCGACCAACTGATGGAGCTGACCGATCAGCTTTATCCGCGTACCCGTGTCTATCTGTTCGACGCCCGCGCGCTCTATTCTGCGCCGCTCACGATCTTCGGCCCGCTGCTGGCCGTGGTCTACACCGGCGCGCACTACATGGCCTTTCGCGACCGGGTGCGGATCGAAGCCCTGACAACCCAGTTCGACGCGCTGATCCGGCAATCCAGCTACACGGCGCGCGACATTCCGGGCCACCTCGCCCGCCTGCGCGCCACGCTCAGGTAGCGGTCAGGGCCTCTGTCCCACGGCGCGCCCTGCCCCCTCGGGCCGCGGCAATCCGCCATGCGCATCAGCCACCCGCGCCAACCGTTGCAAAACAGCCGGCCCCGGCTCCGAAGGACGCCGCGTTGCCAGATCAACATGCAGCAGGAAATGCTCGCCCGTTGCCAGCAGCCGCGCGCCTTCAAACATCTCGTGCCAGACATGCAGCTTCTTGCCCTGCCCCATCAGGACCTGGCTGCGCACCTCGATCTTTGCCCCGGCAAGTGCCTCGTCCACGTGGCGGATATGCGTCTCAGCCGTGAAATAGCTGCCACCGCGCGCGATATAGTCCGCATCGCAGCCGATCATCTCCATCAGCCGGTCGGTCGCGGCGCAGAACGCCTCAAGATACCGCGCCTCGTTCATGTGGCCGTTATAATCCGTCCAATCGAGCGGCACGGCGCGCCGCACAGTGACCAAAGGCGCCGCCGCGTCCAGATCGAACTCCGGCGCTGCAGGCTCCGCCGCGTTCAGCAGAGCGCCCGCGCCCCAATTCTGCGCTTTGAGCGCGCGCAAAATGCTGACGAGGTTGGTGTCGCGGGTGCGTTCCATCTCGCGGATGCTCATATGCCCCGATTGCGCGTCCGACTGCCCCGCGATCAGGTCCACCAGCGCGTCGTCAAATTCCGGCACATCCATCAGCTTGGTCCACGGCCACTTCAGCGCGGGGCCGAACTGCGCCATGAAGTGCTTCATCCCCGCCTCGCCCCCCGCCACGCGGTAGGTGTCAAACAGGCCCATCTGCGCCCAGCGCAGGCCGAACCCCATGCGGATCGCCTCGTCAATCTCGTGCGTGGTGGCGATACCGTCCTTGACCAGCCACAGCGCCTCGCGCCACACGGCCTCAAGGAACCGGTCCGCGATATGCGCGTCGATCTCCTTGCGGACCAGCAGGGGGTACATGCCAAGGCCGGTCAACACCTCTTGCGCGTATCCCACGGCGCGCGTGTCCGGCCCCGGCACCAGCTCGACCAGCGGCAAGAGGTAGACCGGGTTGAACGGGTGCGCGACGACGATCTGGCCGGGGTCTTTCGCCCCTGCCTGCAGCTCTGACGGTTTGAATCCGGAGGTGGAGGAGCCGATCACCGCTTCGCCGTCCAGCGCCGCCTGTACCTCCGCAAAGACACTGTGCTTAATCTCCAGCCGCTCAGGCACGCTTTCCTGCACCCAGGCGGCGCCCTCCACCGCCTCGGCAATCGTGCCGTGAAAACTCAGCGTGCCTTCCTCCGGCAAGGCCACATCCATCAGCCCCGGCAAGGACCGCCGCGCATTGTCCAGCACCTCGCCGATCTTGCGCTGCGCCTCCGGGTCCGGGTCGAACACCCGCACATCCCAGCCGTTCAGCAGGAACCGCGCCGCCCAGCCGCCGCCGATCACACCGCCGCCGATAATTGCTGCTGTTTTCATGTGATTTTCCCCGTTTGTGGTGGGTTGGCACCCACCCTACCGCGTAGGGTGGGGTTTCACCCCACCTGCCTCACCACCCGATCTCTGCATGTGTCATGGATTTTCCTCCAATCGTGTCGTGTCAAACCCTGCCGCAGCCAAGGCCGAACGGGCCTGCGCCAACCGAACACCGCCGCCCGTGACGTCGCGGTCCAGTAGCCACAGGTACGCACCGTCAAGCGCAGCGACCGCCGCGGTATTGTAACTCGGGTCAACCCAGACGACCGCAAAGTCCATCGCCTCAGCGCCAGAACGCAAACCATAGATGCCGGGCGCTTGGGCCCGTCCGGCAAAAATCTGACGGGCCAGTGGATCGCAGTCCGCCCGTCCCGGTTTGCAATCATCAAAGGCTTGCGCAACTGCGAAACTGTAATCGGACGTCAAAATGCCAACACTCAACCATTTGGGCGCCTCGGGCGGGTCGCTGGCAAAGCGGACCCGCCACGTGGCAAGGAACCGATCTTCGTCGAAATCAGGCACCCATGCGGCAACTTGAGGGGGGGGCTCCGAACAGGCAACCAGCCCGCAAATGGCAGCGCAAGCAAGCGCACCGCGAAGAGCGCGAAACGCTGCCGGTTTTTGACCTCGCCACATCACCACCCGATCCCCGAAAACACGAGGCCGAGCGCCGCGAACAGCCCTGCGCCGATCCCCCACGTGTCGCGCCAGATGCCGTTCAGCACTTTCTTCTTGGCCAGGAACAGCCCCAGCCAGACCGCCGCGCAGAACAGCGCGCAGGCATACATCCCCTCGCTCATGTCAGCTCTGGGGCGCGCGCTTGGTCAGGCCCAGCTTTTCGCGCACCTCCGCAGGGCCGATGACGCGGGCGCCCATGTTCTCGATGATGGTGCCCGCGCGCTCCACCAGCTGCCAGTTCTGCGCCAGCGCGCCTTTGCCCAGCCACAGGTTATCCTCCAGCCCGACGCGCACATTGCCGCCCGCCAGCACCGCGGCGGCGACATAGGCCATCTGATTGCGCCCCAGCGCAAAGGCGGAGAATGTCCAGTCGTCCGGCACGTTGTTCACCATCGCCATAAACGTGTTCAGATCGTCCGGCGCGCCCCACGGCACGCCCATGCACAGCTGCACAAGCGCGTTCGGCTCCAGCACGCCATCGGCAACCAACTGCTTGGCGTACCACAGATGCCCGGTATCAAAGGCTTCGATCTCCGGCTTCACGCCCAGCTTTGTCATCATGCCGCCCATCGCAGTCAGCATCCCCGGCGTGTTGGTCATCACGTAATCGGCTTCGGCAAAGTTCATCGTGCCGCAATCGAGCGTGCAGATCTCCGGCAAGCAGGCGGCCACATGCGCGACGCGTTCCGCCGCGCCGATCATGTCTGTCCCGTTAGCTACGGGCAGCGGGCTTTCCACCCCGCCAAACACAATGTCACCGCCCATGCCCGCGGTCAGGTTCAGCACCACATCTACCTCCGCGTCGCGGATGCGGTCCGTTACTTCGCGGTAGTAATCCAATCGCCGCGAGGGCGCGCCCGTCTCCGGATCGCGCACATGGCAATGCACCACCGCCGCCCCCGCCTTGGCCGCCGCAATCGCGCTGTCGGCAATCTGCTGGGGCGAGCGGGGCACGTGCGGGCTGCGGTCCTGCGTGCCGCCCGACCCGGTCACGGCACAGGTGATGAAAACGTCGCGATTCATGGCGAGCGGCATGGGCGTCCTCCGGTCATTTGCCGCGACACTGGCAAATGCGCCGCGCGCCTGCCAGCCCGAAAGCGACAGCTTTGCTCAATACGGCATCGGATGGTTCCGGTGGGCGTCGTCCAGCTCTTCCATGACCTGGTCCGGCAGCTCAAGATCTGCCGCGCCCAGCGCGACCTCCAGCTGCGCCATCGTTGTTGCGCCAAAGATCACCGAGGTCATGAAAGGCCGCGCCGCGCACCAGGCCAGCGCCATCTGCACCGGGTCGAGCCCATGCCAGCCCGCGATCTCGTGATAGGCATCCACCGCCGCGAAGGCCCGCCGCGTCTTGCGCCCGCCCATCTCGGGAGAAAGCGACATGCGGCTGCCGTCCGGCACGGCGCCGTCCTGATACTTGCCCGTCAGCAGCCCCGCCGCAAGCGGGGAGAACGCCAGCAGGCCCACGTCTTCGTTCACGCTCATTTCTGCCATGTCGGTGTCGTAAAGGCGGCACATCAGCGAATATTCGTTCTGCACGGAGGCGACCCGCGGCCCGCCCACACGGCCCTGCGCCTCAAGCCACTGTGTGGTGCCCCATGCGCTCTCATTCGACAGGCCAAAGGCGCGGATTGTGCCCCGCTCCACCTCGCGGCCAAGCGCGCCAAGGCAGTCTTCCATGTTTTGGATCGTCGCGGCGCGGTCCTGCGCGGACGGATCGTAACGCCAGTTCTGCCGGAACATGTAGCTGCCCCGGTTGGGCCAGTGAAACTGGTAAAGATCGATGTAATCGGTTTTCAGCCGCCGCAAGGAGCCTTCGACCGCCTCCGGGATCGTCTCGGGCGTGATGGGGGCACCATCGCGTACATGGGCGAGGCCTTCACCAGAGTGCTTTGTCGCCAAAACCATGTCATCGCGCCGCCCCCGGTCCTCAAACCACAGGCCGATGATCCGCTCTGTCCGGCCAATCGTCTCCGCGCTGACGGGGTTGACCGGGTACATCTCTGCGGTGTCGACAAAGTTGATGCCCGCGTCCCGCGCCCTGTCGATCTGGGCATGGCCCTCTTCGGCATTGTTCTGAGTGCCCCAGGTCATCGAGCCGAGGCACAGCTCCGACACCGCGATCCCGGTGCGGCCAAGCGGGTTCATCTTCATCATGTTATCCTTCCGTCGCGTCCCCGCAGACACTAGCCATCGGGGCCCCGGGGGCAAGCGGTGGGGTGATAGATAAGAGTTGAGAACATTTAATGAACAAACTATATTTACGGCATGTCGCACGCCCTCCTCTCCCGCGCCCCGGCCCATACGGCGCCCACTGTCCCGCTGATCCCCGGCGGGCCAGAGCTGACGCTGGGCCGCGTGCACGAGATGTGCGGCGGGGCACGGCGCAGCCTCGCGCTTTGGCTTGCGGCGCAGATGCGGGGGCCGGTGCTGTGGATTGCGCCCGCGTGGGAGCCCGAGGCGCTGAACCCCTGCGGGATCGTGCCTTTCCTCGACCCCGCGCGGCTGCTGCTGGTGCGGCCCAAACGGCCCGAAGACCTGCTGTGGAGCATGGAGGAAGCCCTGCGCGCAGGCATCGTCCCGTTGATCGTCGCCGACCTGCCCGGCCTGCCCAGCCTGACCCAGGTGCGGCGGATGCATCTGGCGGCAGAGGGCGGTAGTGCGCCGCCCCTTGGGGTGCTGCTAACACCGGGGCAGACCGGCGGCGCACCCGGGGTCGAAAGCCGCTGGCGGCTGGACCAGGCGCATCAGGGCGGCACCAGCCACTGGACGCTGGAGCGGCTGCGCGCGCGCACCGCGCCGGTCAAGTCCTGGACGCTGCACCGCCCGCCCGGCACCGCGCTGCCCACGCCCGCGTAAACCGCCCGTTTCCGACGCAGCCGCGTCGCCTTGCCGCCAGCACGCCGCGCACGGCCGTGCCACAAGCGGCCCATGCGCACGCTCATTTCCTTTGCCGCCCTCTTCCTGTCGGTTGCCCTCTTGCAGCTCAGCTCGGGCGCGATGGGCCCGCTTGATGCGCTGTCGGGCCTCGCGCTTGATTTCACCCGGGAACAGATCGGCCTGCTGGGCTCGGCGCACTTTCTGGGGTTCTTCATCGGCTGCTGGTGGGCGCCACGGTTGATGGGGTCCATCGGCCATTCCCGCGCTTTCGCCACCTTCACGGCCGCGGGTGCCATCGGGATGCTGGCCCACATGCTGATCGTTGATGCCTATGCCTGGGCGGTGATGCGCATCGCGTCGGGCATGTGCGTGGCGGGCTGCTACACGGTGATTGAGGCGTGGCTGCAATCGAAAGTCACAAACGAGACCCGTGGGCGCACGATGGGCGTCTACCGGGTTGTGGACATGACCGCCTCGCTTGCCGCGCAGCTGATGATCGGCCTGTTGGAGCCGGCCAGCTACGTCTCCTACAACCTCCTCGCGATCATCTGCTGCGCCGCAATCCTGCCGCTGACCCTTAGCACCGCACGCCAGCCCGAAACGCCAGACGCGCCGCGCCTGCGCCCGCGCCTCGCCGTGACCCGGTCCCCGCTGGCTGCGGCAGGCGTCGTCGTCGCCGCGATCAGCGGCGCGTCCTTCCGCATGATCGGGCCGGTCTATGGCGATGAGGTCGGTTTGAGCCCGGCTCAAATTGGCAGCTTCCTCGCCGTCTTTGTCCTTGGCGGCGCGGTCGCGCAGTACCCGGCTGGCTGGCTCGCCGACAAGTTCGATCGGCGCTGGGTGCTGATCTGGCTGTCGGGCGCGGCCATCCTCAGCTGCGGCGTGTCGATGATGTCCGCGGGGCTGGGCACCTCCGGCATCCTTCTGGCGGCAGGCCTCTTTGGCCTGACCAGCTTTCCGATCTACTCCGTCGCGGCCGCTCACGCGCACGACTTTGCGAGCGATCCGGAGCGGGTTGAGCTCTCTGCCGCGCTCATGTTCTTCTTCGCCCTCGGGGCGATCGCCGCGCCGGTCGCCGCCGCTGCGGTCATGGGCGCCTTTGGCCCAGACGCGATGTTTGTGATGATCGCCGCGGCCCATGCGGTCCTGATCGTCTTTGGCCTGACGCGGATGCGCGCCCGTCCCACGCGCGACGCCCGCACCCGCTATATCTGGCTGCCGCGCACATCCTTCATCACCGGCTGGATGACCGCGCGTTCGCGGGATCGGGGCGCCTAGGCTTTTATCCCCCCCGCCGCGCTGGTAAGACGCCCGCGCAACCCCTTTTGGACGCGCCTCATGACCCGCCACCTGATCACCTCCGCCCTGCCTTATATCAACGGCGTCAAGCACCTCGGCACGCTCATCGGCAGCCAGCTGCCCGCCGACCTTTACGCCCGCTACCAGCGTGCGCGCGGGCACGAAGTGCTGTTCCTCTGCGCCACGGACGAGCATGGCGCGCCCGCCGAGCTGGCCGCCGCCAAGGCCGGGATGGAGGTGGCCGACTACTGCGCCGACATGCACGCGGTACAGGCGCGGCTGGCCGAGGGGTTCCGGCTGTCCTTCGACCATTATGGCCGCTCTTCCTCGCCCCAGAACCACGCGCTGACCCAGCATTTCGCGGGCCGCCTTGCCGAGGCTGGCCTGATCCGCGAAGTGACCGAGCGGCAGGTCTATTCCCATGCCGATGGGCGTTTCTTGCCCGACCGGTACATCGAGGGCACGTGCCCGAACTGCGGCTATGACCGCGCCCGGGGCGACCAGTGCGAAAACTGCACCAAGCTGCTGGACCCGACCGACCTGATCAACCCGCGCTCCGCCATCTCCGGCTCCACCGATCTGGAGGTGCGCGCGACCAAGCACCTGTACCTGCGCCAGTCGGCCATGAAGGACGAGCTGGACGCGTGGATCGACAGCAAGACCGATTGGCCGATCCTGACGACCTCTATCGCCAAGAAATGGCTGCATGACGGCGACGGCCTGCAAGACCGCGGCATCACGCGCGATCTGGACTGGGGCATTGCCGTGCGCCGCGGGGACGATGATTGGCCCGGGATGGAAGGCAAAGTCTTCTATGTCTGGTTCGACGCCCCCATCGAATACATCGCCTGTGCCGCCGAATGGGCCGAGGCGCAGGGCGGCGCCGACTGGGAGCGTTGGTGGCGCACCGACAAGGGCGCGGAGGATGTCCGCTACACCCAGTTCATGGGCAAAGATAACGTGCCTTTCCATACGCTCAGCTTCCCGGCCACGCTGCTGGGCTCCGGCGAGCCGTGGAAGATGGTCGATCACCTGAAGTCGTTCAATTACCTCAATTATAATGGCGGGCAGTTCTCGACCTCACTGGGGCGGGGCGTGTTCATGGACGACGCGCTGGAGATTTTGCCGGCGGACTATTGGCGCTGGTGGCTGTTGTCGAACTGCCCCGAGACGTCCGATGCGGAGTTCACCTGGGGGCAATTCCAGCAAGGGGTAAACAAAGATCTGGCCGACGTGCTGGGCAATTTTGTCAGCCGCGTCACCAAGTTCTGCCGTTCCAAGTTTGGTGAAACGGTGCCCGAAGCTGGCACGTTTGGGCCCGCCGAGGCGCAGCTGATCGCGGACCTCGAGGCGCGTCTGGTCCGGCTCGCGCAGCACATGGAGGCGATGGACATCCGTAAAGCGGCGGCTGAGCTGCGCGCGATCTGGGTGGCCGGGAACGAATATCTGCAATCGGCAGCGCCCTGGACGGTCTTCAAGACCGACCCGGATCAGGCGGCTGCACCGATCAGGCTAGCCTTGGGGCTTATTCCCTTTTATGCTGCAGTTTCGGCCCCCTTCATTCCGGACGCAGCCGCCGCGATGAGCGCCGCAATGGGGGGCACGCCGCTTGACTGGCCGAACCGTGCCGAAGACGCCATCGCCCAGCTTGCGCCCGGTGCGTCGTTCAAAACACCGGACAACCTGTTCGCCAAGATCACGGATGAAGACTGCGCGGGCTGGGAGGACAGGTTCGCCGGGTCCGCACGCTAGCTTGCCAGCCCGGCACGCGTTGGGCGCGCCCTGACCGCTCGCAGCACGGTCTGCCGCAAAGACAAAGCCGCGCCTGACGGACGCGGCTTTCTCAACTGATTGTGCCCTGCCAAGGCGGACCACGCCCCGTAGGTGGCAGGACAGAAAGGCGCGACGCCGGTCTAGAATTCCTCCCAGCCCTCATCCTGCTCCTCCGGCTCACTTGCAAGCGCGAGCGTGCCCGCGGTTGATGGCACGGTGGGCGCAACAGCTGGCGGCGTCGGAGCAACAGCGGCCTTGGCCGCAGTGTCTGGCCGACGCGTTGTAATCGCGTTACCAAGCCGGAAGGCCGCGACAGCAGCGGCGAGGGCGTCGGCTTCGGCCGTCAGCGCATGGCTGGCCGCGGTTGTTTCTTCGAACATGGCCGCGTTCTGCTGGGTCACGTGATCAAGCTCATTCACGGCCGTGTTCACCTCGCCCAGCCCGTTCGATTGCTCGCGCGCGGATGTTGCGATGGCCGACACACTTTCGGAAATCTCGGCGACGGAGCGGACGATGGCCGCAAGAGCGGAGCCGGTCCGGTCAACAAGGTCGACGCCCTCTCGGACTTGCTCGCCCGACGAAGAGATTAGCTCATTGATCTCACGCGCCGCATCCGACGAGCGTTGCGCAAGGGCCCGCACCTCGGTCGCAACAACGGCGAAGCCCCGCCCGGCCTCACCTGCCCGCGCAGCCTCGACGCCGGCATTCAAAGCTAGCAGGTTGGTCTGGAAGGCGATGTCGTCAATCACGGACGTGATCTTAGAGATTTGCTGCGAGCTGGTCTTGATCCCGTCCATTGCCTTCACGGCCTCCCGGGCCACATCGCCGCCTTGTTCGGCGTTGCGCTGTGCATCGGCGGACATCTTGGAGGCTGCATCCGCGCTTTCAGCCGCCGAACGGACCGAAGACGTCAGCTCGTCCAGCGCCGCGGCAGTCTCCTCCAGCGTTGCCGCCTGACGCTCCGTCCGGCGGGACAGGTCATCTGCTGCGCTGGTGATCTCCGTGGTTTCGTGACGGATCGATTCGGCGTTCTGCATCACGCCGCCGATCGCATTGCGCAGGGCGACAACGGCTGCGTTGTAGTCGTGGCGCAACGCTTCGTATTCTGACGGGAAAGACACCTCGATCTCACCCGTGAGGTCACCTTCGGCAAGACCGCGCAACGCGTCGCCCAAAGCCGTCACGATCTGTTCTTGTTCGGTGGCGACCCGTGCCCGCTCCTGTTCCTGCGCGCGGATCTTGCCCTGGGCTTCGGTCACATCGGTGCCCAGGAACAAGCAGCGCTCCGCGCGCCCATCTGCAGACAGAACCGCAGAGAATGCGCCGTCCAGCAGAGCCTGGGTACCGCTTGCAGTATGCCGTGCGGCAAACTGCCCCTGAAGCGCCGTCCCGCCCAGTACCGTCGCATGGAAACCCTCCGGCACGGAATCGCCTTGCGCGTCTGCCGGGAACAGCCCGGACAGACCTGGCCCGGTGCCGCCCTCTGGCAATCCCAGCTGGGATTGCGCAAACGCGTTTGCGGCGACAAAGCGGCCTTCCGCATCGAATTCGAGCCGCAGCTGGTTTGCATCGATGGCCCGCAAAACAGCGGCATTGTGCTGGCTGTCGGTTTCGTCCATCCACTCGGCGACGGCGCCGATCATGGTGCCTTCGTTGTCCAGCGCGGCATTGACCGTGATGCGAATGTGCCGCTCGCCCAGTTGGACATGCACAGTTGCGGGAAGCGCGCTGGCCCCGGTATCGCCAACCGCCTTGGCGATCGCGCTCAGATCGGTCATGCGCGACAAATGGGCACCGCGCCATGTCCCCGGCTGCAATCCGTGCCAACGATCCTTCAGTTGCGGCGCAAGATCTTCCAGCATCGCCGTGAGAGACGGGTTCACGTATTTGACAACAAAGTCTTCGTCGACGGTCATCATAGGTGCCGAAGATCCCTCGAACGCAGCCTCCTTAAAGGCGCTTTCGCGCTGGGCGCTGGCCGCATCGGCAAGGGCCGCCCGAAACTGGTCGAGCTGGAGCGCCATCGTGCCAACTTCATCCCCGCGCCCCGTAAACGGCACGGCAGTGTCAAAGTCCTTGGACGCCACGCCCTTCATCGCAGCCGTCAGCTGACGCAGCGGGCGCGACATGTAGAAATAGAGAAGCGCACCAAGCGCCGTCGTCGTGACAACAAAAAGCGCCGCGATCAACACCATCGTTGTGCGTGCTTCTGCGTTCATCAGTGTCAAAGCAGGGGCAGTTGTCCACGTGGTCACGACGACACCCGCGATGGCATCACTGTCACCAAAGACGGACGGCACCGCCACAACCAAACCATCTGCGGACGCAGCCCGCGCGCCAGTCTCTAACGCCTCGCGCCCGACGGTTTTGGCCAGGGTTGCATCAAACCCCTCGGGTGCGGCGATGTGCATTAGGTCGCCCGCGGCGTTTAGAACCAACCCGGCAAGCGCATCAGGCGCGGCGGCTTCAATCGAACTGCCAACGATTTCGGCAAGGGCCACCTCATTCCCGAATTTGATTGAGCCCCCGCTCTGCATCGCGATCAGCCGTGTGACTTCTTCCGCGCGAACGCCGATCCCATCATGCACCAGTCCGACCTTTGCCGTATGGCTCATCCAGAGGGTCAGCGCCCCCGTCGTCAACACACAGAGCCCCACCCCCAGCAGCAATTTGAACAAAAGGCTGCGCAGTACTTCCGCGGACAGGCCAAAAACGCTCGACTTCAACATGCTCGTTTCCTCAGGACAAATAATCAAACGCAACGCGCGCCCTCACCGCAGGCTTAGCATGCAGGCATTACGAGAGGTTTAATGCTCAGAAAAATGCATCCCCGGTGACGCCCGCAAACCGCGCGGAATTGCTTAAAATTGGACCGAAGCCAGATTGCGCGGGGTATCTTCCCCCCTAAGCCACCGGCGGGCCGCGCACGCCCACCCGTCGAAACACCCCTGCGATGGGCCCTCCGCGGCCCATTCCTTGGCGCGCGGCGTGCAACGTGCCCCGTGCCGGGCACGGCCACCTGCCCGTTATAGAAGCCACCACATAGGCGGCGACGCTGCACACGCATACCTGCTATTTGCACAAAGGCATCGTCGGCTATGTTAACGGACGGGCCGCGCAGGCGCCTAAGACTGCACTCCTGACCTGCACCCGGCCCAAGGCAAAAGACATCGCCCTGCGCATGGCCGCGGCCGTCACCGGCACGCGCGGTATTATCGCGGCCGCTGCTGCGCGCCTATTAGCAAAATGACTGGTACGGGCGGTGGGACTCGAACCCACACGGGGTCACCCCCTTCGGATTTTAAGTCCGATATGTCTACCATTCCATCACGCCCGCATCGCGCCCGAGGCTACGGCGCAGGCGCGGGACGTGCAACGGCAATTCAGATGTCTTCGCCTTGCGGGCCCAGCGGTGCGCCGGGGCTCAGCAGGGCGCGTTCGGACAGCCACGGATTGTTCTCAAGCGCGGCCAGCATCTGGCGGCGGGCCTCTGCGATACGGCCAAGGTTCATGAGCGTCAGCGCACGGCCCGACTGCGCCCCAACGTGCAATGGCTGAAGCCGCAAGGCTGCGTCAAGGTCTGGCAGCGCAGCTTCAAACTCGCCCCGCAGGAAAGCAATATAGGCCCGCTGGTTATACCCCTCGGCATAGGCCGGGCAGTAAGCGATCAGCTTGTCCAGCTCCGACCGCGCGCCGCGGAAATCATAGCTGTCGCGGCGGCTGAGGGCACGGTCGAGCAGGTCCTGCGCTGTCCCGTCCGGGGCGCGCAGCAGGACCGCCCACATCTCTCCGGCAACTCCGCGCGCGGCGGCCTCGCTCTGTGCCGCGTTGGCCTTGTCTACCAGCGCTTGCAGCTCCGGCGTCTTGTCTCGCCCCGGCGGGCAGTCCGCGGCGGCTGGGGTGGCAAACAGGGCAAAGATCAGGGCAAGATGTCTCATACGCGATATGGTGGCGCCGCTACGGGCGGGGTCAAGTCACCGCCTCCTTCACCGCCTCCATCGCGACGTAGGTCGAGGTCGCCGCGACATGGGGCAGCGCCGAGATCACCTCGCCCAGGATACGCCGGTAATCGGTCATGTCGGCGCAGCGCACCTTGAGCAGGTAATCGAAATTGCCCGCGATCATATGAGCTTGTTCGATCTGCGCCACGCCGCGCACCGCCGTGTTGAACGCGCACAAGGCGGCCTCGCGCGTATCCTCCAGCCGCACCTCGACAAAGGCGACATGGGCGCGGCCCAGCCGGATCGGATCAATCAGCGCCGCGTAACCGAGGATCACCCCGCGCGCCTCAAGCCGCCGCAGCCGCGCCTGCGTGGGGCTTTTGCTCAGGCCGATCCGGGCGGCAAGCTCCGTCACGCTGACCCGCCCGTCCCCGGCAAGCACATCGAGGATCGCATGATCGAAACGGTCAAATCCTTCGGTGGTTTCAGTCGAATCGACCATCATTTAGCTCTCCTTCAGTCAACCTGCCCGCAGGTTGCCTGATATACTGCCCGCACCCAAGCGGAGATAGCGCCCATGTGGACGGACCGGATGCTCACCCTCGACGCCCAGACCTACACGGGCCACGACGCCATAATGGACGATCTGCGCGCCCGCGCGGACCTGTCTCCGGCGCAGCGGGCCGCCATCACCGCCCAGGCCGCGGACCTCGTCCGGCGCATCCGCGCGCAGGACAACCCCGGGCTGATGGAGCAATTCCTCGGCGAATATGGCCTGTCCACGGACGAAGGCATCGCGCTGATGTGCCTGGCCGAAGCCCTGCTGCGCGTGCCGGATCCGGCCACCATCGACGCGCTGATCGAGGACAAGATCGCCCCCTCCGACTGGGGCGCGCATCTGGGCCAGTCCACCTCCCCGCTGGTCAACGCCTCCACCTGGGCGCTGCTGCTAACGGGGCGCGTGCTTGACGACGAAGCCCCCGGCCCCATCGGCGCCCTGCGCGGGGCGATCAAACGGCTGGGCGAGCCGGTGATCCGCGCCGCCGCCCTGCGCGCGATGAAGGAAATGGGCCGCCAATTCGTACTGGGCGAGACCATCGCAGGCGCCATGCAGCGCGCGGCGGGGATGGAGGCGCAGGGCTATACCTACAGCTACGACATGCTGGGCGAGGCCGCCCGTACGGATGCGGATGCCCGCCGCTATCACCTTGCCTATTCGCGGGCCATCGCGGCGGTGGCAGAGGCCTGCACGCATGGCGATATCCGCCGCAACCCGGGGCTTTCGGTCAAGCTCAGCGCCCTGCACCGCCGCTATGAGGTCGCGCAGCGGGAGGCGGTTATGACGGACCTGCTGCCGCGCCTGCGGTCTCTGTGCCTGCTGGCGAAATCGGCAGGCATGGGCCTGAACATCGACGCGGAAGAAGCCGATCGGCTGTCGCTCTCGCTTGAACTGATCGCCGCACTTTTGCAGGACGAGGCGCTGGCGGGCTGGGACGGCCTTGGCGTCGTGGTGCAGGCCTACGCGCCCCGCGCGGGCGCGGTGATTGACGCGCTGTATGAGATGGCAGAGGGCCGCCGCATCATGGTGCGCCTCGTCAAAGGCGCCTACTGGGATACGGAGATCAAACGCGCGCAAGAGCTGGGCGCCCCGGGCTTTCCCGTGTTCACCGCCAAGCATCACACCGACATCAGCTTTATCGCCAATGCGCGCCGCCTGCTGGGCATGACGGACCGCATCTATCCCCAGTTCGCCACCCATAACGCGCACACCGTCTGCGCGATCCTCGCAATGCAAGCCGACCCGGAGACCTATGAGTTCCAGCGCCTGCATGGCATGGGCGAGGCCCTGCACGATCTGATCAAGGCGGATGCGCACACACGATGCCGCATCTACGCGCCCGTCGGCGCCCATCGCGATCTGCTCGCCTACCTCGTCCGGCGCCTGCTGGAGAACGGCGCAAACTCGTCTTTCGTCAACCAGATCGTGGATACAGATGTGTCGCCAGAGGCCGTTGCCGCCGACCCGTTCGAGGCGGAAGGCGGGCCACAGATCCCGGCAGGGCCGGACCTTTTCCGGCCCGAGCGCGCGAATTCCAGGGGCTTTGATCTGCACCACACCCCAACGCTGCAGGCGATTGAAGAGGCCCGTATACCATACGCTACCGCACAGTGGGATGCGTACCCGCTGATCGCCAGCGACGCCCCGGGCGGGGCACAGCAGGCCGTGACCGCGCCGGCCGATGGCAGCCTCGTCGGAACGGTCAGAATTGCGGATGAGCTAGCGGTGGAGGTCGCGTGGGCCGCAGCGGAGCCGTGGCAAGCGCCCGCGACCCAGCGTGCCGCGGCGCTCAATGCGGCGGCGGATGCCTATGAAGACACCTATGGTGAACTCTTTGCCCTGCTCGCGCGCGAGGCTGGGAAAACCCTGCCTGACGCGGTGGCCGAGCTGCGCGAAGCGATTGATTTCCTGCGCTATTACGCCGCTCAAGCGACCGATGCAGCCCCCCTGGGAAGGCTCGTGTGCATCTCCCCCTGGAATTTCCCGCTCGCCATCTTCACCGGGCAGATCGCCGCCGCGCTTGCCGCGGGCAACGCCGTTCTGGCCAAACCAGCCGAGCAAACCCCGCTGATCGCCTACCGCGCCGTTCAGCTGCTCCACGCGGCGGGCGTGCCCCGGGCCGCGGTCCAACTGCTGCCCGGGGACGGCGCGACTGGCGCCCTGCTGACGGCCAAGGGCCCGGACGGCGTCGCCTTCACCGGCTCCACCGCGACGGCGCAGGCCATCCGCCGCGCCCTGCCCACCCCCGGAACGCCCCTGATCGCGGAAACCGGCGGGCTGAACGCGATGATCGTGGACAGCACCGCCCTGCCCGAACAGGCCATCCAAAGCGTGATCGAAAGCGCCTTCCAATCGGCGGGCCAGCGCTGTTCTGCCTTGCGCTGTCTTTACGTGCAGGAGGACATCGCAGACAGCTTTACCGAAATGCTGATGGGCGCGATGGACACGCTGAACATCGGCGATCCCTGGCAGCTTTCGACCGACATCGGCCCGGTGATCGACGACGCCGCGCGGCAGGCCATCGCTGACCACATCGCGCGCTCAGACGTGCTGCACGCGCTGGAGGCCCCGCCGAGCGGCACATACATCGCCCCGACTCTGATCGAGGTCCCGGGGATCGAGGCGCTGGAGCGGGAAATCTTCGGCCCTGTCCTGCACATCGCCCGCTTCAAGGCGCAAGATCTGGACAAGGTGATCGCGGCGATCAACGCCACCGGCTACGGCCTCACCTTTGGCTTGCACACCCGCATCGATGACCGCGTGCAGCACGTCGCGGACCGGATCAGCGCGGGAAATGTCTATGTGAACCGCAACCAGATCGGCGCCATTGTGGGCAGCCAGCCCTTTGGCGGCACGGGCCTGTCGGGCACCGGGCCAAAGGCGGGCGGGCCGCAATACGTGCCGCGATTCACGGCGCCCATACCTGCCCCAAGCGGCGGCGCGTGGGACAGCCGCGCCAAGCTGCCCGATGCCGGCACCTCTTTCACCCAAATCAGCGAAGTCACTCTGCCCGGCCCAACGGGCGAGTCAAACCGACTGAGCCTCTGGTCCGGGCGCCCCGTCCTCTGCCTCGGCCCCGGACCGGAGACCGCCCGCGCCCAGGCGGAGGCCGTCCGCGCCCTTGGGGGCCACGCCGTGGAGGCATCCGGAGAGATCGCGCCCGAAGACCTCGGCCAAGGCCCGGACTGGAAAGCCGTGCTCTACTGGGGCGACACGCCAGCCCCGTATGAGGCCGCCCTCGCCGCGCGCCACGGCCCGATCATCCCCCTGATCCGCACGCTGCCGGACGCCGCCCACGTCCTGACCGAACGGCACATCTGCATCGACACGACCGCGTCAGGCGGAAACGCGGCGCTGCTGGCGCAGACGTCCTAGCCCCACACATGCCCCGTTGACGGCCCCGCGCCGCTGCGCCACCTATGGTCCATGTTACCGATCCGCGATCACAATCCGTCGGGGCGCACGCCCTATGTCACCTACCTTTTGATGGCGGCCAACATCTTGATTTTCCTCGCCTATTGGGGGATTGAGCCAGATTACCGCGCGATCAACGCTGTCTTTGATGCCTACGCGATGACGCCGGTCAAGCTGACCGCCGGGATCGGGTACGAGACGCTGATCACCTCGCAATTCCTGCATGGCGGCTGGCTGCACCTTGCCGGTAACATGCTGTTTTTGTGGATATTCGGCGACAATATCGAAGAAGAGATGGGCCATATCGGCTTCCTGATCTTCTACCTTCTGGCCGGTGTCGCCGCTGCCTTTGCGCAATACGCGTTCGAGCCGCTCAGCCCGGTGCCGATGGTCGGCGCCTCGGGCGCCATCGCCGGGGTCATGGGCGCGTACCTGCTGATGTTTCCCAAGGCACGGGTCGATATCTTTATCTTCTTCATCATCTTCTTCCGCATCTTCCCGATCCCGGCGT
Organism: Pseudomonadota bacterium; assembly: GCA_039817385.1. Taxonomy (GTDB): domain Bacteria; phylum Pseudomonadota; class Alphaproteobacteria; order Rhodobacterales; family Rhodobacteraceae; genus JBCBCP01. The sequence continues at coordinate 190,259 of JBCBVY010000004.1, forward strand.
GGATCATGCTGATGCTCTGGTTTGGGATGCAGTTCTTTGGCGGCCTTGCCGCGGTTTCGGATGAGGGCGGCGTCGCCTACTGGGCCCATGCCGGGGGCTTTGTCGCGGGGCTTGTGATGATCGTGCCCCTGTGGCTCCGCCGTGGCGGGCCCGGGTTCTGGCACCGCACCGAAGGGCACCCGCCGCACCCAGAGGCGACCTACACCGCGTCCTCCATCCCGAAAATCCGGCGGGGCCGATGAGCCCGGGCACCCGGATCACTGCCTCCTGCCACTGCGGCGCGGTTAGGATCAGCGCCGTACTGCGCGTGCCTATTGCCGAAGCGGCCCGCTGCACCTGCTCCTTCTGCCGCCGCAGACAAGCGGCCAACGTGTCCTGCGATTACAGCAGCTTGCGCGTTGAAAAAGGGGCGGACGCCCTGCGCCTTTAACAATTCGGCACGTGCACGGCTGAGCATTATTTCTGCGGCACCTGCGGGATCTACACGCACCACCGCCGCTACTCCGACCCGACCGAGATCGGCGTGAACGCAGGCGCCATCGACGGCGTCAACGTCTGGGAGCTAGAGCCGCTGCCCTGGAACGACGAGATGCGCGACTAGCCGCGGATCACCTTCGCGAGCGGATCAAACAGGCCCTGGTTCGCCGCAATGACCGCGCCGCTATCCAGAATGCTGGCCTCTTTGTCGATCCCTTGGGCCAGCCCGCCCGCCTCGCGCACGATGATCAGGCCTGCCGCCAGATCCCACGCGTTCAGCCGCCGCTCCCAAAACCCGTCATAGCGCCCCGCCGCCACGTAAGCGAGGTCGAGCGCCGCCGACCCCCAGCGCCGCACCCCGGCACAAGCCGGAAGCAGCCGCGCAAGGTCTTGCAACGTCTCAGGCAGGTCAGAGCGCCCGCCGAAGGGCAGGCCCGTGGCAAAAATCGCCTCGATCATCCGTGTGCGCCCCGACACCCGCAAGCGGCTCTCGTTCAGCCAGGCGCCCGCGCCTTTTTCCGCCAAAAACATCTCGTCCTTGGCCGCGTCATAGACGCAGCCGGCCACGACCTGCCCCTTATGCTCCAACGCGACCGATACCGCCCAATGCGGCAGCCCGTGCAGAAAGTTGGTGGTGCCATCAAGCGGATCCACGATCCAGCGCCGGGTGGGGTCTTCGCCGTCTTCCTCCCCGCCCTCTTCCGCCAGCCAGCCATAAGACGGGCGCGCCGTGCGCAGCTCTTCCTTCAGGATCTCTTCGGCCCGGATATCCGCACGCGACACGAAATCGCCCGCGCCCTTCATCGACACCTGAAGGTTCTCCACCTCCCGGAAGTCCTTGACCAGCGCCCGGCCCGCCTTGCGCGCCGCCTTGAGCATGATGTTCATATTCGCACTGAAGGCCATTGGTCACTCCCGGTTCGGTCAGGCCGCGCGTATAGCTGCGGCCCCGCGCCTTGCCAAGCCTCCGCAGCGTCACGGCTTGCATGGCCGCCATGCGCGGCTACGCTGCTGCACAGGGAGGATCACAATATGACAGACCACATGCAGCGCATCGCACTGGCCAGCCGCCCCACCGGCGCGCCCAGCCACGACAATTTCAGCCTCGAGACGGGCGATATCCCCAGCCCCGGCCCCGGCCAGATCGCGGTGAAAGTGCACTACATGTCGCTCGATCCCTACATGCGCGGGCGCATGGACGACGCCAAAAGCTACGCCGCCCCCGTGCCAATCGGCGGCACGATGGAAGGCGGCGCGGTGGGCGAGGTGATCGCCTCCGAAGACCCCGCCTTCGCCCCCGGCGACATGGCCTTCGGCATGTTCGGCTGGACCACCCATGCTGTCGCTGATGCAAAAATGTGCCGCAAACTGGACCCGTCCCACGGCCCCGTGACCGCCGCGCTCGGCGTGCTCGGAATGCCCGGCTTCACAGGCTGGTTTGGCCTCACGGAATATGGCCGCCCCAAGGCTGGTGAAACGCTTGTCGTCGCCGCCGCAACCGGCCCGGTCGGCTCAATGGTCGGCCAGGTTGCCAAGGCGATGGGCCTGCGCACGGTCGGCATCGCGGGGGGCGCGGACAAGTGCAACATGGCAACGGGCACCTTCGGCTTCGACGCCTGCCTCGACCACCGCGCCCATGCCGACGCCAAATCCCTGCGCGCCGCCCTCAAAGACGCGTGCCCGGACGGCATCGACATCTACTTCGAAAACGTCGGCGGCAAGGTGCTGGAGGCCGTGATGCCCCTGATGAACCGCTTCGGACGCATCCCGGTCTGCGGCATGATCTCGTGGTACAACGCGGGCGGGCTCGGCGCTGGCGCCGACGCGGCAATGGGCGCCCCGCAGCTCTGGCGCCCGATCCTGGTGAACTTCCTGAGCGTAAACGGCTTCATCATCTCCAACCACTGGGACCGGTACCCGGCCTTCCTGAACGAGATCGGCCCAAGGGTCGCCAGCGGCGAGATCAAGGTGGTCGAAGACATCGTTGAAGGGCTTGAGAACGCACCTGAGGCGTTCATGGGCCTGCTCGAAGGCAAGAACCAGGGCAAACTGATCGTGAAGGTTGCCTGAGCCGAACCCTGGTTTCGGAGCCGCCCTCGCTTGAGCTCAAAGGGACAGGCGGGGGCGGCACGATCAAGGCAAATCGCCGAGGGGCCCCCCGAAGGAGGGGATACGGCTATTTTCCTTGAGCGGGACGGCACCGCCTGTCACGTCAGAGATCATGCGAGGGCGGCTCCGAATTCCTGGTTTTGGTGAGACCCGAAGCCCTGCAACACAACCCATTCACGCCCACCGCTTGCAGCTGTGCGCCCGTTTTACGTCAGCAAAACGCCCCGGCCACCGCCCAGATTATTTCAAATAATCTGCCGCCCGGGAAAAAACCGCTCAATCAAACCCAACGAACCGCGCCACGTCCTCTGGCGCGCGGCGGGTGGAGACAACCCGGTTTGCGGGGAAACTGTCGTCAGGCCAGCCCAGCGCGACACAGGTCAGGATCACCTGATCCTCGGGGATCCCGGCCGCCTCCCGCACAACGGGGGACTGCATGATGCCCTGCCCGTTGATCACGGCGCCAAGGCCGCGCTCCCACGCCGCGAGAACCAGTCCGAAGGTCACCGCGCCCATGTCGAAATGGGCGATCGTTCCGCCCGGCTCCATGCTGCGGTCGTAGCACATGACCACCGAGACGGGCGCATCGAACTGGCGAAAGCCGCGCATGACCCAGTCCTGCCGCGCCTCGGCGTCGTGCCGCGCGATCCCCATCTCTGCAAAAAGCTGCTTGGCGATGCCCACCTGCCGGTCCCGATGCACGCCCGCATAGGCGCCGTGATCGTCAATCTCCCGGCTGGGCGGCACGCCCGCGCGCATCCGCTCCGAATTGCCGCGGCGCACCTGCTCCAGCACCGCGCCGGTCAGCACATGCATGTGCCAAGGCTGGGTGTTCATTGAGGACGGCGCGCGCGCCGCCACCGTGATGATCTCTTCCAGCAGCGTGCGCGGCACGGGTTTGTCCAGAAATCCGCGGATCGAGCGGCGCGAGGTAATAGCGTCGGTGACGTTCATGGGCAGGCTCCTTTGCGCTGACGGTGCGGGCGCACCGCCGCGCCAGCAAGCCTGACCTTGCGTCGCAAGGCTCAGGTCGCATTAGTCCTGCGGTGCTGGTGGGTCGGGTCTTCTGCCTGGCTAGGAGCAGGGCGGCGAGAATAGTGGTTCTATTTCAACGACCTGCGACAACGTCCAGTCAGAAGACCCGGCCCATCGAAGACGCCAAAATCGCTTCATCTCAGCGGCTTGGGCCGCTTGAAAATAGAACCACTATTACCGGCGCGTCCCAAACCACTGAGATTTCGCGATTTTGGCGCCAGCGCTGCAGGACTAATGCGTCCTGAGCCTAGACCGCCTGCAACTTACGCGCCTCGGTGCGGGCCAGTTCGATCAGCCGCTGCATATAGGGCTTGTCCCGCTCATCACTGCGCACCGCCGCATAAAGCCGCCGGGTCAGGCCCGCCTCCGTCAGCGGACGGGTGACATAGTCCGACGAATACTTCACCTCCCGCACCACCCAATCGGGCAGCACCGCAACCCCGCGGTTGGACGCCACCAGCAGCAAGATCACCGCCGTCAGTTCCGCCTGCCGCACCGCTTCGGGCTCCACTTTGGCAGGCGTCAACAGCTGGCTGAACACATCCAGCCGCGCGCGCTCCACCGGGTAGGTGATCAGCGTCTCACCGCGAAAATCCGCAGCCTCCACAAAGGGTTTGGTCGCCAGCGGGTGGTCCTTGGACGCCACAAAAACCGGCGTGTAGTCAAAAAGCTCCACAAACTCCACCCCCGGCAACTCCTCCGGGTCAGAGGATACAACGAGGTCCACCTCCTCCTTCTGCAGCGCAGGCAGCGCGTCAAAGGCCAGCCCCGGGCGAATGTCGACGTCCACATCCGCCCAGTCCCGGCGAAAACTTTCCAGCACCGGGAACAGCCACTCGAAACAGGCGTGACACTCGATCGCGATGTGCATCCGGCCCGCGTGGCCCGCACGCAAGCCCGCAAATTCGGCCTGAAGCGCCTCCACCTGCGGCAAAACCTGCTCGGCCAGCCTGAGCAAACGCTGACCTGCCGCAGACAGCTTCAGAGGCTTGGACCGGCGCACAAACAGCGCCGTGCCGGCCTGATCCTCCAGCCCTTTGACCTGATGGCTGAGCGCTGACTGCGTGATGCCGAGCAGATCAGCCGCACGGCCAAGCCCGCCCGCCTCATGGATCGCTTTGATTGTGCGCAGGTGCCGGAACTCCAGATACATGCCGTCCTCATGATCTTCGTGAGAGATATGAGTTTGTCTCATAACGCGCTGCAGCATACAACTGGAACAAGCAAGAGAGGCCACCATGACCTGCATCAGCTTTGAAGTCTTCCCGCCGCGCAGCGTTGATGCGTCCTTTGACCTGTGGCGCACCGGCCAGATGCTGGCGCCGCTGGAGCCGGCCTTCTTTTCGGTCACCTGCGGTGCGGGCAGCGGGACAGCGACGCACGCGCTCACCCGCGACGCGAGCAAAGCAATCGCGCGCCGGTTCGGCGCGCCCGTCATGGCGCATCTGACGATGGTTGGGCAATCCCGCGCGGAGGTGCTCAGCGCCGCGGAAGCCCTGCACGCCGCCGGTATTCGCGACATCCTCGCGCTGCGCGGCGATGCGGCGGCGGGCCAGGATTGGCGCGCCCACCAGGACGGATTTGCCAGCAGCGTCGACATGGTCGCGGCGCTGGCCAAAACGGGCCAGTTCAAAATCCGCGTTGCGGCCTATCCCGAAGCGCACCCCGACAGCGCAAGCGCAGCGCAAAATATCGACTGGCTCAAAGTCAAGCTCGACGCGGGCGCAACTAGCGCGATCACCCAGTTCTTCTTTGAGCCCGAGACCTTCTTGCGCTTCCGCGATGCCTGTGCTGCCGCAGGCCTCACCGCGCCGCTGATCCCCGGCCTCATGCCGATCACCAACTGGGATCAGGCCGCCCGCTTTGCGGCCCGGGTGGGCTGCACCCCGCCGCTTGAACTGGCCCGCGGATTTGCCGCCGCGACGCGTGACGGGCGCACCCGGTTGATGGCGCTGGCCCATGCCTGCGAAATGGCCGAAGTGCTGATCGCCGAGGGGGTGGAGCACCTGCATTTCTACACGCTCAACCGGCCCGAACTGACCCGTGACATCTGTGCGGCGCTGAGCCTTGGCGAAGTGGGCCTGCGGGACGTCGCGTAACCCTTCCCGCGTGCCGCGCGCCATCCTAGCGTGACCCCGTCACTGCAAGGAGCGTGCGCATGACCCGCCGTATCGCCGAAAGCCCCGAGGATTTGCTGAGCCAGGAAGAGCTGATGCAGCTTTCGGGCCTCGCATTCATACAGGGCATGCAGGACGGGAACATTGCCGGTCCGCCCATCGCGCAGACCTTGGGCTATGGGCTGCACGCGGTCGAAGCGGGCCGCGTTGTCTTTCGCGGTGCACCTGAATTCAACGTGACCAACCCGCTCGGCACCGTGCATGGCGGCTGGTACGGCACACTGCTCGACAGCGCGATGGCCTGCGCGGTGCAAACGCTGGTGCCCAAGGGCGCGGGCTACACGACGCTGGAATACAAGATCAACATCCTGCGCTCCATCCCGCTGGGCATGATGGTGGACTGCATCGGCACGGCGGACCATGTGGGCCGGTCAACTGGCGTGGCGAGCGGGGAGATCAGGGGCGTGGAAGACGGCAAGCTGTATGCCACCGGTTCGACCACCTGTATTGTGCTGCAGGCGAAGTGATCCGATTGCCCGCCTGCGGCGGATTCGACTTCATTTTGCTGATGGGGGGCTTTGCCCCCCAAACCCCCCAGCATATTTTGGGCCAGAAGAAGGTGTAATCACGCCTCCGGCTTGGCGCCGAAAACGGGCCAGTTCCAGGAAACCTGCGGCGTAGCGCTGACCGAAGGGTGCACCCGTTCGGACGGGTCATGGCCCACGCGGCGCGCCCGGCGCGAGGGGAACAGGCCGGCCCAGCCGCGCCAGGTGCCGGTCGAGGGGGCGGAGGCGTCGCGCGGATAGCGTGCCTTCCAGCCTTCGGGCAAGGGCAGGCCCGCGTCCTCCGCCTGTTCCATCACCCACACGAAGGGGATGTTCGACAAAGGCCGCGCCGCGTGGAAACCGCCCAGCTGGCCGCCCACATCCCCATGCGTGCCGCGAAACCACATCTGAACCAGCTCACCGTGCCAGCTCGGGTCCGTGTCCCACATCACCGGGCTATAGGCCATGCGGGTCTCGTTCCGGGCCAGCGCATGGATTCCGCGTTTGACCGACGGGCCGAGGTGGTGGTTATGAAACGCATGGCGCGGCGCGGAGAGCCGCCAGAGCACGGGCGCATTGATGCCAAGGCTTTTGACCGTGTCCCAGGCGCCGACCATCTCGATCGGTACCTCATCATGGCAATAGGCGGCGGCAAAGGCGCGCGCCACGTCCGAGGATGGGGTGCATTCGTAGTGGCGATAGGCTTGGCGGATGTTGCGCTCCGTCGCGTGTTCGGCCCGCACCAGGCCCACCATGTCGATCACACCGGCAAGGCTGCGCACCGCGTAGGCCCCGCGCGAGAACCCGAGGAAGTAGATCGTGTCGCCCGGTTTCCAGCGTGAGGCGAGGTAGCCATAGGCGCGCCGGATTTGCCGGTTGATGCCGCGCCCGAACATGACGTCCCCCGCGCGGCGCCAGTGAGACCATTGCAGCCCCGGCTCGTAATAGACCGACACCGGGCTGCCCACCTCGCGCAGCAGCTTCATCGCCTGTCCGGCGTTGGTCTCTTCCCCCGGTTCAAGCGAGGACATCGTGCCGTCAAGGATCACGACATGAAGGGTTGGTCCGCGGCGGGGCGGCGGCTGGGCTGGCCCGCGCGCCCCGAACCGGGCGACGAGCCAGCTGGCGATGCGCTTATTCAGCCGCGACAGGTTCACCGTTCAAAAGCTCCCAGACCTTGTGCGGGGTAAAGGGCATGTCCGCCTGGCGCACGCCGTGCTCCCACAGGGCATCCTGCACCGCGTTGGCGACCGCCGCCAGCGCGCCGACCGTGCCCGCCTCCCCGCAGCCCTTCATGCCCATGATGTTGGCTGTGGAGGGGACAGGCTCGGACGTGAACCCGATATAGGGGACGTCATCGGCGCGCGGCAGGGCGTAATCCATGAACGTTGCCGTGAGCAACTGGCCATCGTCGTCATAAACAACATGTTCGGTGATGGCCTGCCCGATGCCCTGCACCACCCCGCCATGCACCTGCCCTTCGGCCAGCATGGGGTTGATAAGGTTTCCAAAATCGTCAACGACCGTGTAGCGGTCGACCGCCGTCACCCCGGTGTCCGGGTCGATCACAACCTCCGTGAGGTGGGCGCCATTGGGGAAGCTGCGCGCCTCCAGCTTGGCGCGGGATTCGAACGCCAAAAGGTCCTCGCGCCCCGCCGCGCGCGCCATGTCCGCCACCTCCAGCACGGTGGGCGTGAGGTTGGAGCCTTCGGCACGGAAGCGTTCATCGTCAAACGCGATCTGGTCGGTGCCCATATGCGACGCCAGAAAGTCCTTCATCGCCGTCAGCATGACGTCAACGGTCGCCAGTGTTGCATTGTTCTGCACCGTGACCGAGCGGGAACCGCCCGTGCCGCCGCCCTGCTTGATCTTGTCCGAGTCGCCCTGAATGACAGAGATCACGTCCATCGGAATGCCCGTCTGATCAGAGAGGAACTTGGCATAGACCGTCTCGTGCCCCTGCCCGTTCGACTGGGTGCCGACATAGATGTTGACTGTGCCATCATCGTTGAACTCCACCTTGGCCCCCTCCGACGGATCGCCCAGGATGCTTTCGATATAGTAACACAGACCCCGGCCCCGCAGCAGCCCCCGCGCGGCGTCCGCGGTGCGGCGCGCCTCAAAGCCGTTCCAGTCGGCCTCTGCCGCGCCGCGGCCCAGCACGCGTGAAAAGTCGCCGACATCGTAGGTCTCGCCCGTCGCGGTTGTGTAGGGGAACTGGTCCGGCTTGATGAAGTTGATCCGGCGCAGCTCCAGCGGGTCCACGCCCAGCTCGCGCGCCGCGCGGTCCATCACCCGTTCCAGCACATAGATCGCCTCGGGCCGCCCCGCACCGCGGTAGGCGTCCACCTGCACGGTGTTGGTGTAATAGCCCTCGACCTGAAGCCAGGTGGTTTGCACATCGTAACAGCCCATCAGCACGCGGGAAAAAAGCTGCGTCTGGATCGGCTGACCAAACTGGCTGTTGAACGCGCCGAGATTGCATTTTGTCCGCACCCGGTAGGCGGTGATCCGGTGGTTTTCGTCGAAGGCCAGCTCCGCAAGCGAGGTCAGGTCGCGCCCGCCATTGTCGGACAGCATCGCCTCCGTCCGCTCCGACATCCAGCGACAGGGGCGGCCCAGCGTGCGCGCGGCATGGGCTACTATGAAGTTCTCGGGGTATCCCATCGCCTTCATGCCGAACCCGCCGCCGACATCAGGGTTGGTCACGCGCAGATCGTCCTCTTCAAGGCTGAAGGCCGCAGCGAGCGCGCGTTTCGGCACCCACACCCCCTGCCCGTTGATCGCGACGTGCAGGCGGCCATCCTCCAGCTCCGCATAGACGCCGCGCGGCTCCATCGCATTGACGATCACGCGGTTGTCGCCAACCTCAAGGCTGACGGTGCGAGCGGCGGCGGCAAAGGCGGCATCTGTCGCCGCCTCGTCCCCCATGCCCCAGTCAAAGGCGAGGTTGTCAGGGGCCTCCGCATGGATCGTCGCGCCCCCGCGGGCGAGGTCCATCTTGGCGGGCAGCTCGTCATAGTCCAGCTCGATCAACTCTGCGGCGTCGCGCGCCTGCGCCAGCGTGTCGGCAAAAATCATTGCGACGGGCTGGCCAACATAGACCAGCTTGCCATCGCTCAGAATGTGCCGCGCGGGCGCTGCGCCCTTGGTGCCGTCGCGGTTCTCAACCAGCGCTCCCGCCATCTCCGTCTTTACGCCCGCAGCGACCATACGGTCATGCGTCACAACGAGGTGTACCCCCTCGGCTTCCTGCGCCTCCTCCACATTCAGCGACGTGATCACCCCGTGCGCCACGGGCGAGCGGAAGACGTAGCCATAGAGCGCACCCGCAGGCGCAATGTCATCCACATAGCGGCCCGCCCCGGTCAGAAAGCGGACATCTTCGACGCGTTTTGCGGGCTGGCTCTTGCCGAACTTTTCCATGCTGTGCTTCCTTTTGGTGGCGAGGCTGTTTGGGGGGACATTAGCCGGGGGTTTGCGCTTGTCCATATGTGCGGACTGGGGCTCTGCCCCAGACCCCGGGATTTTTTGGAACAGAGAAGCAGCAAGGCTTCGCGCTTGGGGGCTATGCGTGCAATGCTGGCGGGAGGCGGATTTGGGAGGCCAGCATGAGACAGGACCGGTTTGGAAATAAGCTGGCAACATCTGGCCCTGCGGCGGACGCGTATGGCGAGGGGCTCGACCTGTTCCTTGGCGCCAACTTCGGCGCGGTAGAGGCGTTTGAAGCGGCGTTGGCGGAGGATGCGCGCTTTGCCCGCGGCTGGTCCGCGCTGGGCCGGGCGCGCATGATGGGCGGCGACATGGCCGGTGCCCAGGCGGCCCTTGCGGAGGCGCAGCGTTTGGGCGGAGACCCCGCGGCGGACATCTTTGCGCTGTTGCTCGCAGGCCGCGCGCCCGAGGCGCGGCGGGCTGCTGAGGCGCATGTTGCAGACGCCCCCCGTGACGCTTTGGTCGCGCAGCTTTGCGTCAGTGTCTTTGGCCTGATCGGGTTTTCGGGGTGTACCGCCCGCGAAGTAGACCAGTTGGCCTATACCGCCGCCCTCGTGCCGCATTACGGGGAGGAGTGGTGGATGATGTCCGCCCACGGAGTCTCCCTTTGCGAAACCGGCCAGCTTGAGCCGGCGCTTCAGCTGATCGAAGCGTCTTTGGCGCTAAACCCGCGCAACAGTCAGGCTGCGCATTTCAAGGCACATACCCTCTATGAGATGGGAGAAACGGGCGCCGGGCGTGCCTACCTCGCGGCTTGGATGCAGGGCTATGACCGCCGGTCGCTCATCCACGGCCACCTGCGCTGGCACGAGGCGCTTTGGGCGCTGCACGCCGGGGACGCGGATGCGATGTGGGCCGCTGTGGACGACGGCGTGACCCCCAAAGCGTCCAGCAGCCTGCCGCTCAACGCCCTGACCGACACCGCCGCGATTTACCACCGGGCGGAGCTGGCCGGACATGCCGTGGACCCCGCCCGCTGGGCCGCGCTGTCAGACTATGCTGCGGCACGGTTTGCAAATCCGGGGCAGAGCTTTGCAGACCTGCACGCCGCGCTCGCCCATGCAATGGCGGGGCAAGGCGCACGGCTGGCGCGGCTGGCCGAGGCGCAGAACGGTTTTGCCGCTGACCTCGTGCGCCCCGCCGCCGCCGCATGGGGACATATCGCGCGGCAGGACTGGGCCGAAGCGGAGGCCGCCTTGCAGCCGGTCATGGCCCACCACGCCCGGCTCGGCGGCAGCCGCGCGCAACGTGACCTGCTCGAGCTGACCTGGGCGAACGTCCTGCTCCGACAAGGCAAAGCCCGGCAAGCACACCGCGCCCTGCGCGCACGCCCTGCCCTCGGCCCGAACGCGCCGCTGGCCGTTCTGCACTAAGCCTTTCCCTTCTCGCGCGCGCTTGCTACTTGCCCCGGGACACTTGCCCGGGAGAGTTCTCATGCCGCTCGCCAAATCATTCGACCCTGCGGAGGCCGAAGCCCGCATCTACGCCGCCTGGGAGAAGGCCGGTGCCTTCAAGGCCGGCGCGGGCGCGCGCACCGGGGCCGCGACCTACTGCGTGATGATCCCGCCGCCCAATGTGACCGGCGACCTGCACATGGGCCACGCGTTCAACAACACGCTGCAGGACATCATGGTGCGCTGGCACCGGATGCAGGGGCACGACACGCTCTGGCAGCCGGGGACGGACCACGCGGGCATCGCCACGCAGATGGTGACCGAGCGGGAGATGGCGAAAGAGACCGACATGACCCGCGCAGAGATGGGGCGGGAACGATTTGTCGAACGGGTTTGGGAGCAAAAACAGCGCTCTCGTTCTACCATCATCGGCCAATTGAAGCGGCTCGGCGCCTCTGCCGACTGGTCGCGCGAGGCGTTCACCATGTCCGGCGCGCCCTCTGCGCCCGAGGGCGAAGAGGGCAATTTTCATGACGCGGTCATCAAAGTCTTCGTGGAGATGTTTGAGAAGGGCCTGATTTACCGCGGCAAGCGGCTGGTCAACTGGGACCCGCATTTCGAGACGGCGATTTCCGATCTGGAGGTCGAGAATGTCGAGACCCCCGGCCACATGTGGCACTTCAAATACCCGCTCGCGGGCGGCGCGACTTATGAGTATGTCGAGAAGGATGAGGACGGCAACGAGACGCTGCGCGAGACGCGCGACTATATCTCCATCGCCACGACCCGTCCCGAGACCATGCTGGGCGACGGCGCGGTGGCCGTTCACCCGTCTGATGAGCGTTACGCGCCAATCGTCGGAAAGCTCTGCGAAATTCCGGTGGGCCCGAAAGAGCATCGCCGCCTGATCCCGATTATCACCGACGAATACCCGGACCCCGATTTCGGCTCCGGCGCGGTGAAGATCACCGGCGCGCATGACTTTAACGACTACGAAGTGGCGAAGCGCGGGAACATCCCCTGCTACCGCCTGATGGACACCAAAGGCGCGATGCGCAGCGACGGCGCACCCTATGCCGAGGCGGCCGAAATCGCGATGGTCGTGGCCAAGGGCGCGCGCACCCTGACCGAGGCAGAGACCGACACCGTCAACCTCATCCCCGACGACCTGCGCGGGCTGGACCGGTTCGAGGCGCGCAAGGCGGTGGTCGCGCAGATCACCGAAGAAGGCCTATCCGTGACGGTCCCCAACCCCGAATGGGACGCAGCGGACGACGACGGTAGGGTGGGGTTACACCCCACCATCCCGATGGTGGAGGCCAAACCCATCATGCAGCCCTTCGGCGACCGCTCCAAAGTGGTGATCGAGCCGATGCTGACCGATCAGTGGTTTGTCGACACGGCCAAGATCGTCGGCCCCGCGCTGGACGCGGTGCGGGATGGCACGACGAAGATCATCCCGGAAAGCGGGGAGAAGGTGTATTACCATTGGCTTGAGAATATCGAGCCCTGGTGTATCTCGCGCCAGCTGTGGTGGGGGCATCAGATCCCGGTTTGGTATGGGCTGGATCTGTCCGCACCCGAATTTCGCGACGACGAGGGCGACGGGGCGCTGGATCCGGTTGAACTGGGCCGGCTCCTGACCGGCGACACGATGGTGAAATCCGGCGAGCTGCGCTTTTGTGCCGAAGCTTTCGCAGGCGTCGTGCCGTCTTTCGTCGAGGCCAATGCAGACACGCCGACACCGATTGCGCAGGCGCGGGTCATCGAGGTCGGCAGCCGGGCGGAAGCCATTGAAACCTTTGCCAAAAGCCTTGCGGATTACGCAGCGGAGCAAGACCCAACAGCTGTGATCTATCCGGTCTGGCGCGACCCTGACGTGCTCGACACCTGGTTCTCCTCCGGCCTCTGGCCGATCGGGACGCTCGGCTGGCCGGAGGACACGCCTGAACTGCAACGGTATTTCCCCACCTCGGACCTGATCACCGGGCAGGACATCCTGTTCTTCTGGGTCGCGCGGATGATGATGATGCAGCTCGCGGTCGTGGGCGAGGTGCCCTTCGACACCGTCTACCTGCACGGGCTGGTGCGCGACGCGAAGGGCAAAAAGATGTCCAAATCGGTCGGAAATGTTGTCGATCCGCTTGATTTGATTGACGAGTTTGGCGCGGATGCGTTGCGCTTTGCCTCGGCAGCGATGGCCTCTCTGGGCGGGACGCTCAAGCTGGATGTGGAGCGGATCAAGGGCTACCGGAACTTTGGCACGAAGCTGTGGAATGCGGCGCGCTTTGCGGAGATGAATGAGGCATATGCTCAGCGTCAGGGCGACATCCCAACTGCGCAAGCCGCTGTAAACAAATGGATTATCGGGGAGACGGGCCGCGCGGCGGCGGATGTGCAAAAGGCGTTGACCGAATACCGCTTCAACGATGCGGCGCTCAGCCTTTATGCCTTTGTCTGGGGCCGGGTCTGCGACTGGTATCTGGAGCTGTCCAAACCCCTGCTGCAGGGCGAGGACGCCGCATTAAAGAACGAAACTCAAGAGGTTATGGCCTGGGTCATCGACCAGTGTCTGATCCTGCTGCACCCCATGATGCCCTTCATCACCGAAGAGCTGTGGGGCGGCCTGGCGGAGCGGAAAAACCATTTGATCCTAGAGGCTTGGCCGGAATATGGGGCCGAGTTGGTGGATGAGGATGCGGATGCCGAGCTGGGCTGGGTCATTGCTATTATCGAAGCGACGCGCTCGGCCCGGGCGCAGATGCACGTGCCGGCCGGGGCGTATATTCCTATGGTTGTTCAAGGGTTTACGCCCCGCGCCCGCGCGGTCTATGACGCCAATGAGACGATGATCAAGCGGCTGGCTCGGATCGAGCGCCTGGAGGAGGTCGAGGCCTTCCCCAAGGGGACCGTGACGCTGGGCATTCCGGGTGGCTCGTTCGGCCTGCCCCTTGCGGACGTCATTGATGTTGCAGAGGAAAAAGCGCGTCTAGAGAAATCCATCGCCAAGCTGAACAAGGAAATCGCTGGGCTGGAAGGTCGGTTGAAAAACCCGAAATTCGCGGAGTCCGCGCCGCCTGAAGTGGTCGAGGAAGCACGCGATAACCTCGCCGCGCGGACCGAAGAGCGGGACAAGTTGCAGGATGCGCTGGATCGGTTGGCGGAACTGGGCTGAGGGTAAATGTCACGTTTTGTACGTTTCCTGACGCCCCCAGATAACGTTTTGTGCATTTTTCCATAGGCACCAACGCAACTCAGGCGCCCAAATTTCGACCATGACGCGCTCGAAGACTGTCGGACTGGGGCTCTGCCCCAGACCCCGGAGGTTTACTTTGCCAAGTGAAGATGGATCGGCGGCGCCTCAAGGCACGAACCGGTCGATCGCGCGCATTGCGCCGATGGATTTGTCATAGACCAGCGTCAGCACGCGGCGGCCGCGCAGCGCGGGCACCAGACGGGCGCCAGCGGCGGCGGCACTTGTGGCAAGGAAGGTGCGGCGGGTCAGCTTCATGGCTTTCTCCTCTTGGCGGCGCGCAGGATGCGGCACCGCGCGGGGCTTTTCACGGGGAACTTCCACCGGTAATCGTCAGATATGACACATGCGAGACTGACCCAGCTGGCCGAGGCGTTGCCCTCCACCGTTCCCTTCGTTGGCCCTGAGGCGCAGGAGCGGGCGCGCGGGCGCAGTTTTGCCGCGCGCATCGGCGCGAATGAAAGCGTCTTTGGCCCCTCCCCCAAGGCGCTGGCCGCGATGGCGGCGGCGGAGCCGTGGATGTATGGCGACCCAGAGAGCTTTGCGCTGAAGGCCGCACTGGCCGCGCATGACGGGACCACGCCCGCGCATATCGTGGTGGGCGAAGGCATTGACGGGCTGCTCGGCTACCTCGTGCGGCTCTGCGTCGGGCCGGGGGATGCGGTGGTGACCTCGCTCGGGGCCTATCCGACGTTCAACTACCATGTCGCGGGCTTTGGCGGGGTGCTGCACACCGTGCCCTATAGCGATGACCACGAAGACCCCGCCGCGCTGTTTGCCAAGGCGGCGGAGGTGGGCGCGAAGCTGGTGTACCTTGCCAACCCGGACAATCCGATGGGCACGTGGCATGATGGGGCCACGCTGACCAACGCGATGGAGGCGCTGCCGGAGGGCACGCTCTTGGTGCTGGACGAGGCCTATATCGACTGCGCCCCCGAGGGCACCGCGCCCGCCCTGCCCTGGGACGACCCGCGCCTTATTCGGATGCGCACGTTTTCAAAGGCGTATGGCCTTGCGGGCGCGCGGGTAGGCTATGCGCTGGGGCACCCTGACCTGATCCGGGCTTTTGATAAGGTGCGCAACCATTTTGGCATGAACCGGGCGGCGCAGGCGGGCGCCTTGGCCGCGTTGGAGGATCAGCCCTACCTGCGCGCTGTGGTCGCGAATATCGCTGCATCGCGCGCGCGGATCGGGCAGATTGCGGCGGCGCATGGGCTGACGGCGCTGCCATCAGCGGCGAATTTCGTCGCCATCGACTGTGGCCAGGACGGGGCTTATGCCAAGGCCGTTCTGGACGGGCTGATCGCGCGCGATGTCTTTGTGCGGATGCCCTTTGCAGCGCCGCAAAACCGCTGCATCCGGGTCAGCTGCGGCACAAAAAATGACCTCGCCGCCTTTGAGCTGGCCTTGGCAGACACCTTGTCACAGATTTGAGGTGACGGGCGCATGCGCGGGGCTATAGTCCTTGGCATGGATGATCACAACATGCGCTCCGCCCCCGATTACAAGGCCGCTTGCGTCGTCATGTTCGGCGTGAACCTTGCGTGGATTTTCTTTGCGATCTGGGCGATCTGGGGTCTGCTGGGTGCCGGTGCGCTGGCCTGGGCCGTGAACCGCTGGCTGATCTGGCTGGAGCGGCGGCGCGGGTGAGTGGTGGGGTAGAACCCCACCCTACCCCTTTGCGATAACCTCTGAGGCCGCGGCGAGCGCGCCTGTCCCGTGCGGAATGTCGAGCGCTGTCAGCCCTGCCTCGATCCCGCCGAGCAGCCCCATCACCATGTGCCCGCTGACATGACCCATATGCCCCAGCCGGAAAAAGCCGTGCCATGCCGGATCATCCGGTTCCGCCATCCCAAGGCCGATGCCAAGGGTCAGGCCCAGCTCGCGTTCCGTCCATTGCCGAAGGGCGGTGCCCTGCGGGCTGGGCAGGCGCAGGGCGGTGACGGCGGTGCTGCGGTGCGCGCGGTCCGCGACGTTCAGATGCAGCGCGCCCTCTGCCCAGACCTCGCACGCGGACCAGATGGCACGGGCGAGCAGGTCGTGGCGGGCCCAGACGTTCTCCATCCCTTCGTCGTGGATGATGTCGAGCGCGGCGCGCAGGCCGTGGATATGCTGCGTCGGGGCGGTGCCGTTCCAGTATTGAAAGAAGTAGTCGGGCCGCGCGCGTGGGCGCCAGTCCCAGTAGCGGGAGACCCGCTCCGGCCGCTGCGCATCGGCCTTATCGTTGAAGAAGACAAAGGCCACGCCAGGGGGCACCATCAGCCCCTTCTGGCAACCCGTGACCATCACATCGACGCCCCATGCGTCCATCTCGAACACGTCACAGCCGAGCGAGGCGATACAGTCCGCCATCAGGAGCGCCGGGTGATCCACTGCGTCAAGAGCATCCCGCAGAGCTTTGATATCGTTGAGGATCGATGTGGAGGTATCCACGTGCACCGCCAGAACCGCCTTGATCTTGCGCTCCGTATCGGCGCGCAGGGCGTCCGCGATGCGGTCCATGTCCATCGGGCTTTGCTTGCCAAAATCGATGGTCTGCACCTCGGCCCCCAGCCCTTCGGCCATGTCGCCCCAGCCGTGTCCAAAGCGGCCCGTTGCGGGCACCAGCACCGTGTCGCCAGGGGCGATCACGTTGGCCAGCGCCGCCTCCCACGCGGCGTGGCCGTTGCCGATGTAGATGGCAACGTGCCCTTCGGTCCGCGCGACACGGCGCAGGTCGGGGATGAGCGAGGCGGTCGTGTCGATCAGCGCGCCCTCATAGATATTCGGCGCGGCTTGGTGCATCGCACGCAGCACCGCGTCCGGCATCACCGAGGGGCCGGGAATGGCAAGGTAGGCGCGGCCTGCGGCGGCGCGGGGCGGCTGTGTCATGGGCGGGATTCCTTTGTCGTGCGACGCAGGTTAGCGCCGCCCCGCGCCGCGTCAACTTACCCTCTGCGCGCAACAAAGCTGGCGCATCAACTTACCCCGTGCGCGCAGCAAAGCTGCCGCGTCAACTTACCCCGTGCGCGCAGCAAAGCTGTCGCGTCAACGCTTGCCCCATGCGCGCAGCGAAGCTAGGAAGGGGCGCTGCACGCCGAGGACAGTTCTTGAGCACTCCCCCCGACATCCCCACAGCGGAACAGGACGGCTATGAAAGCCGCCACCTGCTGGCGTGGCTCTGGCATGGCTACCTGCGCAAACACGTGCCGCTGATGCTCGTGGCCGGGTTTTTTATGATCCTTGAAGGGTCCATGCTGGGCGCGCTGTCGTGGTTGATGCAGCCGATGTTCGACGATGTCTTCACCCAGGGCCAGATCAGCACGCTGTACTGGGTCTGCGCGCTGGTCGTTGGCATTTTCGTCGTGCGCGCGGTCAGTTCCGTCACGCAGAAGGTGCTGCTGACGATGATCGCGCAGCGGACCTGCGCCGCGATCCGCGAGGACATGCTGGCCCATGTGATGCGCCTTGATGGCGGCTTTCACCAGGCGCACCCGCCGGGGTTCCTGATCCAACGGGTGCAAAGCGATGTGAACGCGGTGGCGGATGTCTGGAAAGCCGTGATCCTTGGCGCGGGGCGCGATTTTGTCGGCCTCCTGGTGCTCATCGGGGTTGCGGTCTCGGTCGATCCGGTGTGGGCGCTTTTGGCGGGGGTCGGCATTCCGCTGCTGGTTCTGCCCGCGGCGCTTGCCCAGCGCTACGTCCGGCGGCAGGCGCGGGAGGCGCGCGATCTGGGCGCGACCCTGTCCACGCGGCTGGACGAGGTGTTTCACGGCATTGTGCAGGTCAAGCTGAACGCGCTGGAGCAGTACCAGGCGCGCCAGTACCACGGGCTGACCCGCCGTTTTGTCCGGACAGAGGTGCGCGCGGCCTTTGGCGGCGCAGCGATCCCGGCGATGATCGACATCATGTCGGGCCTCGGGTTCATGGCGGTGATCCTTTACGGCGGGGCGGAGATTATCGCGGGCGAGAAGACCATCGGCCAGTTCATGACCTTCTTCACCGCGATGGGCTTTGCCTTTGATCCGCTGCGGCGCCTGGGCGCAATTGCGGGGCTTTGGCAGGTCGCGGCAGCCGCGATTGAGCGGATCAAGGCGCTGCTGGATGCGCCGGTCACGCTCGCCTCGGCGGCGGAGCCGGCCCCGGCGCCCAGAGGCGTGCCGGAGATCGCGATGGAGGACGTGCATCTGAGCTATGGCGACGCGCAGGTCATCCGCGGCCTGTCGCTGGTGGCGGAGCCGGGCAAGACCACCGCGCTGGTGGGCGCCTCGGGCGCGGGCAAATCGACCCTCTTCAACCTGCTGACCCGGCTGGTGGACCCGCAAGAGGGCACGGTGCGGATTGGCGGTGTGGCGACGACCGACCTGAGCCTTGACGATCTGCGCGGGCTTTTTTC
Organism: Pseudomonadota bacterium; assembly: GCA_039817385.1. GTDB lineage: Bacteria > Pseudomonadota > Alphaproteobacteria > Rhodobacterales > Rhodobacteraceae > JBCBCP01. Next base: position 209,056 of record JBCBVY010000004.1, read on the forward strand.
CGTGGTCACGCAAGAGGCGCTGCTGTTTGACGAGACGCTGCGCGAGAACATCCTGCTGGGCCGCACGGATGTGAGCGACGACCGCCTGCAAGAAGTGCTGGACGCCGCGCATGTGTCAGACTTTGCCGCGAACCTGCCCGAGGGGCTGGACACGCCCGTCGGCCCGCGCGGCTCTGCCCTGTCGGGGGGGCAGCGCCAGCGGGTCGTGATCGCACGGGCGCTGTTGCGCGACACGCCGGTGCTGCTGCTCGATGAGGCGACGAGTGCGCTCGATGCCGCGTCGGAGAAGGTGGTGCAGCAGGCGCTGGACAGGCTTGCCAAGGGGCGTACGACGCTTGTGATCGCGCACCGGCTGTCGACGATCATCGGCGCGGACAAGATCGCCGTGATGGACCGCGGGCAGGTTGTGGACGAAGGCACGCATGAGGCGCTTCTGGCCCGTGGCGGGATCTATGCGGACCTCTACCGGCTGCAATTCCAGGACGGCAAACAGGTGATCGACGCGGCGCGGGCCGAGGCAATTGCAGACCGTTGGGATGCGGGCGGCGCGGCCAAGCGGGGGCTTCTGGCGCGGGTGGCGGCGCGGATTTTCGGGTAGCGCGCGGGCCTTCGTTACCGACGGTAAGCGCGGGCGAGCACTTCGGGGTCTGTACCTGCGAAGTAGCGCGCCAGCGTCAGCAGGTTGCGCGCCCCGCGGCGCAGCCAGCCCGCCTTGCGGTAACGGGCGGCGGAGGTCGTGGCGACCGTCCCGATGGGGCGCAGCTGGCCGCTCAGCGCGCGGGCAAGCGCGACGTCTTCCATGAGCGGCTGATTGGGGTAGCCGCCCGTACGCGCATACAGCGCTTTGGGCAGCAGCAGGCCCTGATCCCCGTAAGGCAGGCCAAAAAGGCGGCTGCGCAGGTTGGCCCAGCCCGCCACCAGCCCCCCGCCGCGGTCAAAGCGCAGATGGAACCAGCCCGCTTGCCCAGTCGACAGGTGCGCGCGTACGGGGCCGGTCCAGCCCGGGGCAAGCTGCGTGTCGGCGTGCAGGATCAGCAGCCAGTCTCCCCGTGCCGCGGCGCAGCCTGCACGCAACTGCCCGCCGCGGGAGGGCGGGCTTTGCAGCAGGGTCGCGCCCCAGGCCCGCGCGATGGCTTGCGTGTCATCGCTAGAGCCGCCGTCGACGACGATCAGCTCGCGGATCAGCCCCGCCTCAAGCCCCTCCATCAGCGCGGCAAGGCACCCCGGCAGAGCGGAAGCTGCGTTGAGCGTGGGGATGATGATGGAGATTGGTGCGCGCATGGGGCCCTTTTGGAAGCGTTTGTCGGCGCTATATGTAATCGAAGACGCAGCGGAGCCAAGCATGACCGAACGCACCCTTCTGAAGATTTCCGGCGCGGACCGCGTGAGCTTTCTTCAGGGCCTTGTGACCAATGATGTCAGCAGGTTAGGGGACGGCCCCGTCTACGCGGCGCTGCTGACGCCGCAAGGGAAATATATTGCAGATTTCTTCCTCTTTGCGATGGAGGATGCCATCGGGTTGGATGCGGATGCATCGCAAGCGCCTAGTCTGGCGCAGCGGCTCTCGATGTACAAGCTGCGCGCAAATGTGACCGTTGAGGAGGCGGGCCTGTTCCTGCACCGGGGCCTTGGCGCGGCACCCGGGGACGGCTGGACCGACCCCCGCCACCCGGGCCTTGGCTGGCGCGCGTGGCGCGAAGAGGCCGGCAGCGCGGATGACGTGGATTGGGATGGGCTTTACGTCGAGCATCTTGTCCCGCAATCAGGCGTGGAGCTACATGGTGACACGTTTATCCTCGAGGCCGGGTTCGAGCGCCTGAACGGCGTGGATTTCCGCAAGGGCTGCTACGTCGGGCAGGAAGTGACCGCGCGCATGAAGCACAAGACCGAGCTGCGCAAAGGCCTTGCCCGGGTCGAGATCGAGGGGCGGGCCGAGCCGGGCGCGGAGATTGTGGCGCATGGCAAGGTCGCCGGCACGCTGCACACGCGCGTGGGCGACAGAGCGATTGCGTACCTGCGGTTTGACCGGGTGCAAGGTGAGATGCGCGCCGGGGACGCTGTTGTCCGGCGGATTGCGTGACCCGGCGCTCGGTCAGGCCCCTTGCGGGCCTTGCTCGCGAAGAGGGCCCGCAGGGGCCGACTGAGCGCCGCGGGTAGCGGGCTTTTGGACACCAGCACGAAGGCCACCTCCACTTGCCTGCGCAACGGCGGCCGGATCGGCCACGCCAGAGGCTTTGATCACCCCGTGTCGGGCCACGGCTTGTAGTCGCGCACATCGCCGATGGCCCTGAAAAGGTCCGCGCCCGTCGTGAAGCGAACGCAGCCTTTGGACAGAGCCACCATGTTTTGAGTCTCGCGCGTGATCCGCGGCGCGTTGATGTTGATAACGCTGAAATCGTTGACCATGATTCCGGCGTCAGCCACATACCGAGTGCAGCGCCTCGCGGGCAACGCTGGCGCGTGGTTCAGCCCTGGATCGACCCGACTGTCATCAGCTTCACCGCGCCAAGGCGCAGAGCCTTTTCCGCCATCGCCTCAGGCGCGGCCATCATATGCGCGTGAGCTTCAACCAGACCGGGCCTCAGCACAGAATCAACCAACCGGTCATTGCGTGCCACCGCGCCCCACGGATCACCGCCGGAGGCATCCCCTACGGCCGGAATGCGCCCTTCGCGCACGGCGGTCTGCATCGCGTCCGGCACCGACGAGTCTATCGTCAGACCTCTTTTCGCCCGACAAACAGTCACCTGACCCCTCACGGCCCTCCGGCCAGCTGGCCAAGAAGATTTTTCTTTCCCCAACGGAAATCCCTGCCTACCGTGACGCCCAATCATGAAAAAAGGGAGCCTCACATGACATTTTTCAAACGTATCGCGGTGACGGCCGCGCTGATGGCGTCCACCGCGGCGGCGGCATGGGCCGAAGGCGGCACGCTGGTGATCGCCTCCACGCAGGTGCCGCGCCACTTGAATGGCTCGGTCCAGTCGGGCACCGCAACGGCGGTCCCATCCACGCAAATCTTCGCCTCCCCGCTGCGCTATGACAGCAATTGGGAGCCGCAGCCCTACCTCGCCGAAAGCTGGGAAGTGGCCGAGGATGGCCGGTCGGTCACGCTGAACCTTGTGGAAGGCGCGACCTTCCATGACGGCATGCCGATCACCTCCGAAGACGTGGCATTTTCAATCATGAACACGAAGGACAACCACCCGTTTGCGTCGATGTTCGCGCCGGTCTCCACCATCGACACGCCGGACGCAACCACGGTCGTGATCAACCTCGACCAGCCGCACCCGGCCCTGCTGCTGGCGCTCTCGCCCGCGCTGGCGCCCGTGCTGCCCAAGCACATCTACGGCGACGGGCAAGACCCCAAGAGCCACCCGGCGAACTCTGCGCCTGTCGGCTCCGGCCCGTTCATGCTCGAAGACTTCACGCCCGGTGAACAGATCATCCTGAAGAAAAACCCGAATTTCTTCCTTGAGGGTCGGCCCAAGCTGGACGAGATCGTGATCCGCATCATCCGGGATGAATCGGCCCTGCTGATCGCGATGGAGAATGGCGAGGCGGACATGTACCCGTTTATGGCCTCCTCAACCTCCATCCGCCGCTTGGGGGATGTGGATGACTTGTCGCTGACCACGGATGGCTACGCCGCTGTTGGCCCGATCAACTGGCTGGCGTTCAACACCGCTTCGCCCAAACTGTCGGATGTGCGCGTGCGCCAGGCCATCGCCTACGCCACCGACCGGGAGTTCATCACCAAGGCGCTGCACCGCGGCACCTCCACCCCGCAGCGCGGCCCGATTATCGAAAGCTCGCCCTTTTTTGACGAGACGATCCCGACCTATGACGTGGACCTCGACACAGCCAAGGCGCTGCTGGAAGAAGCAGGCTTTGGCGACGGGATGGAGCTAACCATCGACTACATCCCCGGCCCCAAGGAGCAACAGCAAACGGTCGCCGAATACCTCAAATCCCAGCTTGGCAAGATCGGCATCGATGTAACCGTGCGCGCCGCGCCTGACTTCCCGACATGGGCGGGCCGCGTTGGCGGGCACGATTTCGAGCTGAGCATGGACGTGGTGTTCAACTGGGGTGACCCGGTGATCGGCGTGCACCGCACATACCTCAGCTCCAACATCCGGCAAGGTGTGATCTGGTCCAACACTCAGCAGTACACCAATGAGACGGTGGATGAGCTGCTGAACGCCGCCGCGGTCGAGCTGGACCCGGCCAAGCGCGCCGATCTCTACGCCCAGTTCCAGCAGCAGGTGGCCCAAGACCTGCCGGTCTACTGGATCAATGCGCTGCCCTATCACACCGCTTACAACGCGCGCCTGCAAAACGTGCCGACCGGCATCTGGGGCACCATGCACCCGATGGACATGGTCGAGTGGGGCGAGTGATCAAACACGCCTGACCTCGGAGGGGGCGCGCAACCGTCCCCTCTTCTCTGTTCAAAAAAAATCCCCGCCGGAGGCTCCCCAACTCAGCCACCGACGCACAATATGAAAACGAGGCACCGCCCCAATGAGCCTCTCCTACCTCCTGCGCCGCCTTCTCTACGGCCTCCTGCTCATGCTTGGCGTGGTCGTTTTGAACTTCCTGCTGATCCGTCTGGCCCCGGGTGATCCGGCGCTCGTCATCGCAGGCGAGATGGGCGGCGCGACCGAAGAGATGCTGGAAAGCATCCGGCAGGAATACGGACTGAACGAGCCGCTGCTCACGCAGCTGTGGATTTACGTCTCGGGCGTGGCAACTGGGGACTTGGGCGAGTCGTTCTTTTTTAACCAGCCTGTCGCGGGCCTGATCGCCCAGCGGATCGGGCCGACCATCCTTCTGGTGCTGAGCGCGCTGATCCTGTCGATCATCGTTGGCGTCTTTCTGGGCGCGATTGCCGCGCGCAAACCGCGCGGCCCGCTCAGCGCTTTTGTCTCCGTCTTTGCAACGGTCGGCTACGCCGTGCCTGTCTTCTGGACGGGCATCATGCTGATCATCCTCTTTGCTTCTGTCATCCCCATCTTCCCGGTCGAGGGGATGTCATCGGTCCGCATGCGCGACGCGGGCCCCATCGCGCGCAGCATTGATATCGCGCACCACCTCGTGCTGCCCGCCTTCACGCTCGCCATCATCTACCTGGCGCAATACGCTCGCCTCACCCGCGCCTCCATGCTCGACGCGCTGAGCGACGATTACATCCGCACCGCCCGCGCCAAGGGGCTGAGCGAACGGATCGTGGTCTTCAGCCACGCGCTGCGCAACGCAATGCTGCCCATCATCACCGTTGCGGGCCTGCAATTTGGCAACCTCATCTCCGGCGCGCTGCTGGTGGAGACGGTGTTCAACTGGCCCGGTATGGGGCGGCTTGCCTTCGACAGCATCCTGCGGCGCGACTACCCGACGATCCTCGGCGTGCTGTTCTTCGCCTCCGCAATGGTCGTGATCGCAAACCTCGTGACCGACTTCGCCTATCGCCTTGCCGACCCGCGCATGAAGAGCGAGACCTGATGGCCAACCCCGACAACACCACCAATTTCACCGGCGCCCTGACGGACCCCGACCACGGCGTCACAGTCGTGCCCCGCTCGCCCATGCAGGACGCCTGGCGCATGTTCCGCGGCAACATCGCCGCGATGTTCGGCCTCGCCCTGCTGATCGTGATCGTGGGGCTGACGCTCTACGGCACGCTGATCTTTGATGGCGATCCCTACGAGATTGTCTGGGCCCCGCACGAGCCGCCTTTCGTGAACCCCGACTTTCCGCTCGGCACGGACTACTTGGGCCGCGACATCGTCGCCGGCATCCTCTCGGGCGGCGGGCCGACCCTTGCTGTGGGCGCAGCCGCCGCGGCGCTCACCATGCTGATCGGCCTGCTTGTGGGCGCCACCTCGGGCTATTTCGGCGGATGGGCCGATAACCTGCTGATGCGCATCACCGAGTTCTTCCAGGTCCTTCCGGCGCTGCTCTTTGCGATGGTGCTGGTCACGCTCTTTTCCCCGTCGCTCGCCGTGATCGCCTTTGCCATCGGCGTTGTCAGCTGGCCACAAACCGCGCGCCTCTGCCGCGCCGAGTTCATGAAAATCCGCGAGCTGGAATACATCACCGCCGCGCGGGCCAGCGGCACGCGCACTTGGCGCATCATGTGGCGCTTCATCCTCCCGAACGCCGCGCCGCCTCTGATCGTGTCGGCGACCCTTACAATCGGCGTTGCGATCCTGTTCGAAGCGGGTCTGAGCTTCCTCGGCCTCGGCGATCCGAATGTGATGAGCTGGGGCTTGATGATCGGCGCGAACCGGGAATATATCCTCGACGCGTGGTGGCCAGTGACGTTTCCAGGGCTGGCGATTTTCGCGACGGTGTTTGCAGTCTCCCTGGTCGGCGACGGCCTGAACGACGCGTTCAACCCCAAGATCAGGGGCCGCTGAGGCACGGTGGGTTGGCACCCACCCTCCCCTTCTTTGGGTTTCAAATATCCCGGGGAGCGCGAGGGGCTGGCCCCTCGCACCCGTCGGCGCCAATCAGGCGCCGAAACTAGGCCCGCTCGACATATTCAAACGTCTCGGTGTTCACCACAATCGCCTCGTCCTGCCCCACGAAAGGCGGCACGGTGATCTTCACGCCGTTATCGAGGATTGCGGGCTTGAACGAGTTTGCGGCGGTCTGGCCTTTCACGACCGGCTCGGTCTCCGCCACGGTGCAGGTCACCTTCTGCGGCAGCTGTGCGTTCAGCGCCTCTTCCTCGTAGAACTCCACCACGATGGTCATGCCGTCCTGCAGGAACGGGCGCCGCTCACCCAACAGCTCGGCGGGCAGCTGCACCTGCTCATAGGTCTCTGTGTCCATGACGATCAGCTGGCCGTCATCCTCGTACAGGAACTGCTGATCCTTCTGCTCCAGCCGCACCCGCTCGACCTTGTCGGCAGAGCGGAAGCGTTCGTTCAGCTTGGAGCCGTTGCGCAGGTTGCGCAGCTCGACCTGGGCAAAGGCGCCGCCCTTGCCGGGCTTCACATGGTCGACCTTCACAGCCGCCCATAGCCCGTCATTATGCTCCAGCACGTTCCCGGGGCGGATCTCATTTCCGTTGATTTTCGGCATTGTGGCAAAACCTTGTCAAAAGGTTGATGAAAAGTTGAGCGTCCCTATATCTTGCCTGCAACGCCCCTGCAACAGACCCATATCTCGTGTTACAGGCACAGCAATCTATGCGTCCAGCGCATAGGAGCCTTGCAAAAATGGGGTATCCGAATCGCAGAACTTCGGTCATAACGACCGTCACGCCAAAAACACAAGAGCAAGAACAAGGATGAACGACGAATGAAAGACTTCGTTGACGCAACCGCCTTCAACCATGAGCAAGGCAACCGTGCGCGCAAACTTTTCGCGGCCGTCGTACTGGCCGCACTCGACGATGCCATCGCCGATGACAAGAAATATGGCAACGGCCCTGAGCAGATTGCCCGCTGGGCGCGCTCGCGTGATGGGCGTGAAGTCCTCAGCTGCGCGGGCATCGACCCGAACGAGCGCGTGGTGGAAGGGCTGATGGAATTCGTGGGCAAGGGCGTGCGCACCTCCGTTGCGCTCAGCCGCGAGGAATCGGAGCGCCGCAACGCGGCCCAACAGGCCGAAGCCGCCTGATCCCTGCCGCGCTGCAAAAAACGCGCCTCCGGCCCGCCGGGGGCGCGTTTTTCATTGCCCGAACACAAAGAGCCACTGGCGCACCACCCAAAGCTCTGCCAGCAAAAGCGCCAGCGCGGCCCAGCGGACCCAGCCCCGCACGGACCACAGCCAGACCGCTGCTAGGCCGCTGAACAGCGCCTCTATCGGCGCGATCCGCGCCGCGCCATGCGCCCGGTCCCAATAGCTGAACGGGCTGTCATAGACCCAGTCCGACAGCGGCCAGAAATGCGCCCGCCCGTCACCTGCGTGCAGCGGAAGGTCAAGCAGGATGTGCAAGAGCGCGGCAAGGCACAGCGCAATGGCCCCGGCCCGCCGGGTCCAGAGCGCAAGCGCCAGCGCGAGGCCCCAGACAAGTAGTGAATTGTCGATGGCAAAGACTGTCTGCCACGCAGGCGAGAAATACAGCTCATCAAAAACGATCGTTGGCGGGATGCGCAGAACAAAGAGCGACACCCCCGCCAGCACGTAAAGCGACAGGTCCGGCAGCAGCCCGCCCAGCATCGCCCAGGCCACGAGGCGCGGGGTGCGGCGCCCGGCCACCGCGCCGCCGATCAGCAAATGTGCAGGCGTGTTCATCGCGCTCTCCCTTGCGCCAGCATGGCGCACATGGCACGCGCTGGCCATGAGCAAAGCGATCATGATCCAGGGCACGGGCAGCAATGTGGGCAAGTCGATGCTTGTCGCGGGGCTGGCGCGGGCCTTTGGCCGGCGCGGTCTGCGCGTGCGCCCCTTCAAGCCGCAGAACATGTCCAACAACGCCGCCGTCTGCCCCGGCGGGGGTGAGATCGGGCGCGCGCAAGCGCTGCAGGCCCGCGCGGCGGGCGTGGACCCGCATGTCGACATGAACCCCGTGCTCCTGAAGCCGCAGAGCGAAAGCGGGGCGCAGGTGGTCCTTCAGGGGCAGGTGCTGGGCTTTGAAGAGGCGCGCGCGTTTTTCGGCAAACGCGGCGCGCTCCTGACCCCGGTGCTGGAAAGCTTCAACCGCCTGCGCGCGGACGCAGACCTTGTGCTGGTCGAAGGGGCGGGCAGCCCGGCAGAGACGAACCTGCGCAAGGGCGACATCGCCAATATGGGCTTTGCCCGCGCGGCGGATGTGCCGGTGGTGCTGGCGGGCGATATCGACCGGGGCGGGGTCATTGCGCAGATCGTTGGCACGCAGGCCGTGCTGGACGCAGGCGATGCCGCGATGATCCGCGCTTTTGTGATCAACAAGTTTCGCGGCGACGTGTCGCTCTTTGACGCTGGCCTGAGGGATATCGTGGCGCGCACGGGGCTGCCCGCGCTTGGCGTGGTGCCGTGGTTCGACAGCGCCCATCGCCTGCCCGCCGAAGACGCGCTGGACCTGCCCGCACGGGCGGGCGGCAGTGGCGGGGCGATCAAGGTTGTTGTGCCAGTCCTGCCCCGGATCGCGAATTTCGACGATCTCGACCCTTTGGCGGCTGAACCCGGCGTTACGCTTGAGCTGGTACAGCGGGGCCGCGCGCTGCCTGGGGACGCGGACCTTGTCCTGCTTTGCGGCAGCAAGGCAACGCTGGCGGACCTTGCCGATCTGCGGGCTGCGGGCTGGGATATCGACATCGCCGCCCATGTGCGGCGCGGCGGGCATGTTATGGGCCTGTGCGGCGGTTACCAGATGCTGGGCCGCAGCATTGCCGACCCGGACGGGATTGAGGGGCGCGCGGGCACGGCGGAAGGCCTGGGCCTGCTGGACGTGGAAACGGTGCTGGAACCGGTCAAAACCCTGGAGCTGTCACACGGGCGCGATGCCCATAGCGGCGCGCCGCTGCAGGGATACGAAATCCACATGGGACGGACCACCGGGCCGGACACGGCCCGGGCCTGGGTGCAGTTGCAAACGCGTATGGACGGGGCGGCATCCGCGCAGGGCCGGGTGCGCGGCACCTATCTGCACGGCCTATTCGCCTCGGACACGTTCCGCGCGGCGTTCCTCGGCCAGTTTGGTGGCACGGCAGAGGTCGATTTCGAAGCCGGGATTGAGGGCGCATTGGATGCGCTCGCCGATCACTTGGAGGCGCACATGGATTTAGACAGGCTGCTGTCGCTGGCGCGGTAGAGCGGCTTAGTCCAGCTCTTGCGCGGCCAATGCCCGGTGGATTTCGCGGCGCACCAGCTTGCGCACGTTGCGGGTGATCCGCTCGCCCAGCGCGCCCTGAAGCTCTTCGCGGACGATGTCAGCGACGAGGTCGCGCAAGGCATCCTCGTCCAGCACATCTTCGTCCACGGCGAAGACTTCCGGGCCCGCCGGGTCATCTTCAAACGTGTCTGCGCCCGCATCTTCCCACGCCATATCGGCGTCTTCGGTGCCTGCATACGCATCCGCGCCAGCCGTATCCGGCTCCCACTGATCGTCGCGGCGTGCGATCACTTCCTCAAGCGCGGCGATCTTGGCCGACAGGGATTGGGGCGTGGCAAAGGACGCTGCGGCGTCAGGCTCTGGTTTCGCTTCGGGTTCTGCGGCGATTTCGTCCGGGATATCTGCTTCGGCGTCGGTGTCCGCCGCGGCGTCTTGTTCTGATGCCGTGGCGTGATCCGCCGCGCCTTCGTGACCCGCGTCAAAGACGCGCTGTCCTTCGTCAAAGACGCCCTGTCCCTCCTCGGGCTCCTCGACATCCCCGGCATGCGCGTCTTCAGCATCCGCTTCAGCGCGCCCGAAGGCCTCTTCCGCCCGCACTTCATAGTGCGGAATACCATCTTCACCCTGCGCTTCGGCCTGCGGCGCGTCATCATCTTGGCAGAGCGCATCCGGCGCTGCTTCAAAAGCGGTCTCTGGGGCGTCCTCTTCTACGAGCACGTCCGGCATGGCCGGTTCGGCGACGCGCAGCGACGGCGTCAGAACAAGCCGGTCCGACGGCTCCGGGTCAGGCGCTTTGGCTGCGGGCCGGTCTTCTTCGGACACCAGTCGCCGGATCGACGACAGAACGTCCTCAACATTGCTGTTTTGCACGGGTTCTGACATATTTTTCCACTCTCACCTCGGGGGGTATCTTACAGCCCCCCTAAGATTCTCACAACATGTGCGTGAGATCGCGGAAAAAGATCAGTCTTTGTTGAGTTTGCGCAGCACCCGGTCCAGCGCCCTGCCCTGCTCTGAGCGCAGCGCCGGCCCATCTTTGACGAGGTTATAGTACGCCTCCGCGTCGTAGATCGTCACGTTGAGGCGCAAATCCTTGGCCGTCAGCCGCCCGGTCGCCTGCAGCACGGAATAGGCCGCAACCGCCTGCGTTGCCTGGGCGGAGATCAGGCTGGCTTGCGCGTCCAGCAGTTCCTGTTCGGCGTCAAGCACGTCAAGCGTGGTCCGCGCGCCCAGGGTCGCCTCTTCGCGCACGCCCTGAAAGGCCACACGGGCCGCACGAATTTGGCGCTGCGACGCTTCGATCTGCGCGGTGGCCGCGTCCAGATCGGCGTAGGCGTTGCGCACGTTCTGCGCGATCACGTGGCGCGTGTCATGCAAACCGCCGCGCGCCGCGTCCCGCTGTGCCATTGTGCGGCGGATCACAGAGCTGAGCCGCCCGCCCTGGTAGATCGGCCCGCCCACCGTCACCCCGATACTGCCGGAGCGGGTGAAATTATCGGAGTTAAACCGTTCCGTGACCGACAACCGGCTGGTGAGCGAGACGGTAGGGTCAAGATCGGCGGTTGCCGCGTTCACGAGCAAGTCCAGTTGCGCGACCTGGCGCTGCGCGGCGTCCATATCCGGGTGTACGCGCATGGCCAGCGCGATTGCAGCGTCAACGTCGGCACTGGGACGCGGCAAAGCGGGCGGTGCGGCCAGAGGGCCGGGCGTGCGCCCGGTGACGGAGATATACTCGGCCTCTGCTTGCACAAAATCCCCTTGCGCGGCGGCAAGACCGCTGCGCGCTTGCGCCAGCGCGGCCTCTGCCAGGGCCACGTCCGTGCGTGTAACCTCGCCCACATCGAACCGGTCGCGCGCCGCGCGCAGTTCCTGGGTCAAAAGGCGCACGTTGTTTTGGCGCAAGGCAACAAATTCCGTGGCCTGACGCACCGCGTAATAGGCCACAACCGCCCGGATCAGCACGCGCTGTTCCAGCGACAGAAGCTGCGCGCGGGTTGCCAGAACGGCCTCTTTCGCGGCCTCCTGCCGAAGCCGGGAGGCGCCGAAGTCAAAGACCAGCCACGAGGCGATGATCGAAAGCTGCACATCGCGGCTGTCCAGCGAGCGTTCGTTGAATGTCGTCTGGCCCAGCAGATCCGTGGTTGTCGACCCGGTCCGGCCGAATTGCTGCGTCAGGCTCGCCTCATAATTCACGATCGGTCGCAGCAGCGCCTGCGCCTGCGCCACGTCCTCGTCTGCCACCCGCAGAAGGGCGCGCTGCTGCTCGAGCAGGCCACTATGGGTGTAGGCCCCCACCAAGGCGTCGGCGAGCGAATCCGCCCACACAGCGGCGGCGCCGAATGACAGGGCCATAGACAACGCCCCGCGGGCGAGCCCCCGGCGCAAGGTGGTCACGATCATCTTTTCTTCCCCATTGGCAGCCCGCTCCTTTTGAACGGACGCGATCCCGATTCCCGACGCAGCCTAGAGCGAAAAGGCAGGCGTTGCAGCAAAACCCGGCAAAACCGGTGCGCCCGCGTTGAAAACAGCCCGCCAGGAGACCCGCGCGCCCGATTTCACGCCAAGCCGCACTTCGCCCAGCGCCCCGTTGGTAAAGATGCTGATGATCCGGCCACCATCCTTGAGCTGGTCGAGGATGGCTTGCGGCATCATCTCCACCGCGCCCTGCACGACGATCGCGTCATAGGGGCCGTGCTGTGCTGCGCCGATCGCAAGCGGGCCTTCGTGCACGATGACAGTGTCGGCGCCGGCGGCCATCAACGCATCCTGCGCCTCCGCGGCCATGCCCGCATCCTCTTCCAGCGCGACGACGGCAGCCGTCATCTGGGCGATCACCGCGGCGGAATAGCCGTAGGCGGCACCAATATCGAGCACGAGCGCATCGCCCGGCAGCTCCAGCGCGTCCAGCATCTTGGCCAGCGTGCGCGGCTCCAGCACGCAGCGGCCCGGGGCAAGGTCAATGTTTTCACCGATATAGGCGGCCTCGCGCCGGGCGGCGGGCACGAAATCCTCGCGCGGGATCTTGAGCATCGCGTCAATGATCGGAAATTTGGTCACATCGGAGGGGCGCACCTGGGTGTCAACCATCACGCGGCGGCGCTCTGCGAAGTCGGTCATGCTGCTAAACTCACTCGTTCAGAATCTTGCGTCCGGTGTCGCACGGAAAACGCGGCACGGCAACATGGCGCAGCGCGCCCCATCGACGCGGTGCGCCTGGGCACACGGCCCCTTGCAAGCCCGCCGATCTGCGGCTAGTCACAGCCCTGCACCATCGGTCGGCGAGTTGGCGGAGTGGTGACGCAGCGGATTGCAAATCCGTGTACACCGGTTCGATTCCGGTACTCGCCTCCATTTCATTCTAAATCATTGGGTTAGCGGCTGAACGGTCGGGTGTGACACAAAGTGGGACACACGCCCAATGATGCTGTCATCCTATCTAAGCCCTTCTCGGCACGGTGTTTATTACTTCCGATGGCCTATCCCTCCGTCCCAAGAGGGAAAGCGGACCACGGTTCGCATCTCCCTGCGGACACGTTGCCCGGATCGGGCTGGTGATTTGGCCCGCCATCTTGCATCCTGCGGACGAATACTGCGCGAGAACAATGCATTGGCGGGACTGAGACAAACCGAGATACGCGAGAAGGTGCAAGCCTACTTCAAGGCGCAACTGGACCAGTACCTTGACTGGCTGGACCGGCGCGGCCTGTCGAAGAATGCCTTGGAAGACGTTCGCTGCGAAATGCTGGACCACGAAAGCTATCTCGACATGGAGATGGAGAGCGACCAGTACCTTCCCGTCAAGCCGTTCCTGAGAAAATCGGGCCTGACGGCGCAGGACTGGCAAGCCAGCCAGCCCATGATGCAACGCGAACTCCGCAAGGGCCGCCGGGACTTGCTGAGAGCCGTTCTGGAGGCCGCTCACCGCCTTGAGCATTATTCCTACGACGATGCCCCGGCCATCGCTCCTGCCGCTCCTGCGCCCGCTCTGCCAGCCTCATCGCCTTTGGGCGCGGCGGTCGATGATTTCATCGCTGAGCATTCCCGCCAATGGGCTGGCAAGACCATCGGCCAGAACCGGGCTTACCTGAACATCCTTGTCGAATACTTTGGCCCGGATCGACTGCTTGCCACGATCACCAAGCAGGATGCGAGCGAGGTCAAGAAGGTGTTGCAAGCACTACCAGCCAGCCGGAACACCAAGCCCAAGTTGAAGGCCATGCCGTTGATGCAGGTCATCAAGGAACCGGGGCACAAGAAAATCGCGGCCAAGACGATCAACAGCCATATCCAGATGTTCAAGATGTTCTTCGACTGGGCGGAACGGCACGGACATTCGCCGCACACGCTCTTTGAAGGCATGAAGGTGAAGAAGGACAAGGCCAGCGAGAGCGAGCGCAAGCCCTTCACACCGGACCAAGCGCGCCTGATCTACACCGAGTTGACGGAAAACCCGTCCGGGCTGGTGCGCAAAGACAGCCACAAGTGGGGGATGCTTTTGGGCATGTTCACCGGGGCGCGTTTGAACGAGATTTGCCAACTCGACATTGCCGATGTGAAGCAGGACGGCGGTACATGGTTCCTGAATATCACGGACGAAGGCGACGATAATAAGCGCATCAAGTCGAAAGCAGGACGGCGTAAGGTGCCCCTGCATTCCGAGTTGATCCGGCTTGGCTTTCTCGACTTTGTGGACAGCCGCAGGAACGGCACACGCCTGTTCCCTGACTACAGCTACAGCGCAAACGGCGGCTATGGCCGGAACTTGGGCCGCTGGTGCAATGAGAGTTTCTTACCCAAGCTGGGTATCAAACAGCCGGGTCTGGTGTTTCACAGCTTGCGGCACACCGTTGTGACGCGGCTGAGCCAAGCAGACGTGCCCGAACCCATTGTGCAGTGCATCGTCGGTCATGCGCGTTCCGGCGTCACGCAAGAGGTCTATAATCGGGAAGGCTACACGTTGACCCAGTTGAAAGAGAACATTGACCGCTTCGCCATCTGCCAAGCTAACTATCCGGTCGGCTGGTCGGGGCCATCCCGCATGGCCCCTTCCATCGTGTAGGCAAAGCGGCCAGCTACATCTGACGCGCAAGACTATTCGACTACGGCCATGCAATCATTGAATATTGCAACGTTTTTGTGCTGGTCGAAGCGGGCAAAGCAATGGTCGAAAATAGGTGTGCAAGAAAGGTGGTTCGCAGGCGTGCACCTGTTCATTCCGACTATCGCAACAGCGGCTCGCAACTCATGCCACGCTTGATCCTCGGGTGACACGGTAGCAGTGATTTGCAGGGCATCCTCAACGGCGGTGTGCAGATCGGACAAATCCCAGCAAGCATCTTGCTGACCGGTGAATGTGACAAACCGAGCGCAAAGCGTCTGACTGTTCAGAATGTCACGAAACGTCCCTGCATATGCTGTCGGACCGTCGCCGTGCCAAATGCTGCCAGTGACGGTTCGGCCATCCGTGAAGCCTGTTTCCCTCGGGCTCAGCGTATCAGGCAGTTTAATGTCTGAGCCGCGACCATCATTGCCACGATACACGACTACCAAGCCCGCACTTATTAAGCGTTCCGGGCTTTCCTCGGGAAGCGCAAAGTAAATGCGAACCCGGCGGTCAACATCACGGTAAAACCCAGCGATAAAGCCGTCTGGATTTTGGCTGATAGCGATGGTTGTTCGGTGGTCGGAAGGTGGTACAGGCCAGTTGTGAACCGATAGCCATTCATCGGCACTCGCACTAGTAGCAAAAACGGACACGAGAAATGCTGAGCAAAACGAGAGTGTTACCCCGCGTGCGGTCTGTTTGGCGTACCTGAACATAGTCTTAGGAACTCCTGAGCGTATCTGATTTTTAGATACCTAGATTTAAGATATAGTCAACGCGCCCAGTGCAACAGCATGGGGCGTTCATGCCTAAAACTCTTGGAGATCACAGGCATGATGCTCTTATCCGCTATCTCATTGAGAAGCGCGGCGAGGCAGGCTTGAAGCAGGTGGAACTTGCGGAGCGGATGAAGGTCTACCAGTCCTTCATCGCGCGGCTGGAAAGCGGTCAACGCCGCGTGGATGTGGTGGAACTGGTCACGCTGGGCGAGGTGCTGGGCTTCGATCCTACCGAGATCGTGGGCAGGCTTGCAAAGATGTCGGACTGAGCCTTTTCCAGCCCCGGCTTATTTGCCCCAGTAATGGGGAGAAACCATTTATAGGCCCGCCAATCCCGCACATTTAGACAGGTAGAACCGGACTATGCGTCCAGCGCCTCAGTCTCGAACGCGGCTTTGAAGTCGGTATTGGCCTGCCCTGTTTCGTTGAAAAAGGGCAATCCAAGAACGGAATAGTCCCGGCCTTGGAATACCGTCTCAAGTCTGGCCTTTGCTTTCACTTGCGCAAGGAAGTCCTGTTTCCAGTCATCTTGAGGGCGCAACTGGTCGCCCTTAGGTTCGATGAATAGCTGCAAGATCGTGCTGGCCTCTTGCTCCTTCTTCCTCAGAAACAGAACGAAGTCGGGTTCAAAGGCGCGTCCGGTATCGAAGTCATACAGCTTCACCGCCTTCTCGTTCCGCAGCAGGTAGAAGTCTTCATAGATACCGCGCAACCGGGCTTCCTGATCGTGCATGTACTTGATGAAGTGCTTTTCCTGATCCGTGCCGTAGCTGTCGTCGTAGGCGTGCCAGTCCTTGCCGCTCAGGTCGATTTGGTCCAGCCCCGGCACGTTGCTTTCACCTTTCACCCAACTCAGGCCCGTCTCGCCTTCGATCCGCAGTTTTAGCAACTTGTCGGTGAAACGGTCCTTGATGGGATAGGGCTTGAAGTCTTTGGTGCCGATATACTCGACGCTTTCGCGTTTCACGCCGCTTTCGATCTGGTGCAGAACGTATTGCGCGATGTCCAGCTTTTGCCGTGCGGTCAGGTTGTCCAAGTCATCGGGCAAGCCGCGCACGCTCACTGTCACGCCGCCTAGATAGGTGTCAGAGGTCACAAACTGCGAGGCGCTGGCGAGTTGCGGGAAATAGGTCCGCAAGTTGGCGAAGTGGAAGAAGTCGTTGGCGTCCATCGCGAAGCCCAGAATGGCCCTGCCAAAGTCGGCCAGCTTGAAGTCGCGGGACACGGGTTCCTTGCTCGACGGCTTCAACGTCAACTGACCACCGCCAAAGGCAGAGGCTTCCGTCACCCTGCCTGTCATCAGGTTGGGATAGGTGAACTGGCCTTCGATCTTGTAGGCGTCCAGCCCGGCCACACCGTCGCGCGGGTTTCTCACCCGGTCATTCGTCCAGACGTATTCACTCACATATAGGGAGGACTGCTTGAAGCTGTCCTTGAGCCGCAAGCGCACTGTCCGGGCCGTGTCGTCCAGCATCCCGGTTTCCCGCAAGGCATTGCGGATGTCTTGGATGTACTTCGGATTGTGCGAACAGTGGTAGTGCAGCTCTTCCAGCACCCGCAAAGGATGGTCCACCGCGCTGTCATACTTGCGCTTTTCCCGTGCCGCGTCGGGCTGGTCCAGGGCCATGAACGGAAAGTACCGCGCCCCGCGTCCGATCAACTGTGCCTCGGCCATCGTGGTCTTGCCCACCTTGTTGGCCTTGCCATCGCGGGTGTCATACAGGCGCACAATGTCGAACAGGTTGAGCACGTCCCAGCCTTCGTTCAGCTTATCGACGGCAAAGATCACCCGTATCTCATTGTCGCGATCCTCCAAGGCGTTGAGTTCTATCTGTCTGTTTTCCAAATCCTTGGGGTTGTTGACGTTCACCACCTTCTCGGGGGCGAAATCGCCCTGTAGCTCACGGGCGAAATCCGCGCCGCTCATGGCCCTTTCGTCCATGATGAAGGCAAAGGCCCGCGAAAGGGTCTCATCGCCCTCAGAGGCCGCTCTGAGCACGTCCAGCGCCTCGCCCGTCAGCCCTGCGACCATCGCCGTGAAGGCCGCTTCGTTGTCGGCGCTTTCTTTGATCGTCTTGGACTTCATCAGGATCACCGGCTTGCAGTGCAGCCCATGCGCCTCGGCCACCTTGCGGCGGTACTGGCTCAGGACCATCGCCTGCATCATCCGGGCCTCGGGCGGCAAATCGGCCTGCCGCAACTCGATGTCCTTGGAATAGCCGTCTTCCCGAAACTGCCGCAGGGAATAGTCGTAAAGTATCTTGTCGGCATACTTCGCCCGGATCGCCTCGTGGCTCAGGTCCACCGTCGCGGTAAACTCCAACAACATGTTCTCAGGGTGCTGGCGGAAAATCTCCGATACCGTGCCTTCCCAACTGGCCTTGTCTTCGGCCTCGCCCTTGGTCAGCGTCTTCTTGGTCTCGGCGTTCAGGTGGTGCGCTTCGTCCGAGATCATCACCACCTTGTAGTCGCGGAAGTCCTCGATGGTGACGGCATTCTCTTTCGGGGCCTGCATCCGGGTGTGCAGCCCTTGGATGGTGGTGAAATGGATGTTGATTGCATCGCCTGACACCGCGTCGAAGGTGTCCACCGCGCGTATGTCCACGGGCTTGTCGTCAATGCGGATCGCGGGCGCGAACAGGTGCTTCGCTGATGCGGGGTTGAGGAAGTTTTCCTTGGTCTTCTCGATGATCTGGGCGGAGTTCACGAAGAACAGGAAGTTGCGAAAGCCGCGCCGGTACAGGTCCAGGATCAGCGCCGCCATCAGCACCGTCTTGCCGCTGCCCGTGGCCATGTGGAACAGAAGGTGCGGGGCCTTGGGCCGCGCCTTGTACTTGTCGATGTAGATCAGCCAGCGTTCCAGCGCCGTGCGCTGATAGGGCCGCAGAGCGATATTGCTCGCCAGATTGCTCGTGATTGCATCCGGGATGACCGTTTCAAGTTCTGCAAACTCGATAGCAGCGTCGATGCGTTGTGTGAGCGTCTGGCTCATTGGTTCAGCCCATAGAAGGAGCGGGTCACGCGGGCGTCTTCGTCCGAGATGTCAAAGTCCGCATCGCCAAGGGAGCCGAGATTGACATAGAGGTGGTTGGCATCAAGGCAGTCCATCAACACGCTCTTGGCGACGTCGAGTGAAAGGGCCGCGAAGTCATCATCATTAAATCTACTCACGTCCACGTCATAGCGCAGACAACCGACCGCTTTTTGCTGCAAGTAGCCTGTGGCTTTGAGGTCTTCGAGTACTGCTTTCAATGTGCCAAGGTCAGCAGCGGCTTCTATGCGGTCTGCAAAGGTTGAGTTGGATGCGGCAAGTTCGGCATAGACAAATGATCCGCCACCTTTCCACTCTGCATCCTCTGAAATACCGCTTTGTTCGCCTTCAACGACATTTTGCATTCGCTGCATTGTTACGTCTTTGATGTAATCCATTTGCTCTATTGCAAGCCATCTACGCCCCATTTTGTGCGCAACAGCCGCAGTCGTGCCGGAACCAACGAAGAAATCCAGAACGATGTCCCCTTCATTCGTTCCAATGTGCAGGATACGTTCAATCAACTTCTCCGGCTTTGGGGTAAAGTCGGAAGCGGCATCTGCTCCTATGTGCGACTGCAACTCTTTCTTGGCTTGTTCGTTTGTACCCGCCTCGGAGTGCGGCCACCAAGTCCAAGATTGAATGCCTTTTTCTTCTTTCAAGTATAACTTTTTTCTCGGCGCATTAGTACCTTTGGCCCCGAACCAGATACGACCGTCCTCTAGTAGCTTACGGTATTCTGGTTCTGTAGCACCCCAACAGCGCCCTTCCGTTGGCCAGTGCTCATCACCAGACGGGCTGGTAACTTTGTAGATTTGGTCTTGCCGTCCCAAGACGCCATTCTTCTTCTTATTCTGTGCCGTGAAGTCCCGGTGTACCCAGTCGCCTTTTGGATCATTGTCTGGGTTTGAATACTCTGCGAGTTGCTTTTCGGTCAGCGGCAGCCGATTGGCCTTTTCTTCAAACACAGTCTTAAAGGTTCCGTTTTCACGTTTTGTGGTACCAACGGAACGCGCAAAAACGAGAATGTTGTCAAAACCATCACCCAAGACAACTCTGTTGTCTGGAGAAGTGCGCTTTTGCCAAGCAATGTGGGCTACAAAGTTCTCACGCCCGAATACCTCGTCACCCAGCACTTTACAGTAATGCGCCTCTGTCTCATCAAGTGTGATGAAAATCGCCCCGTCGCGAGTGAGCATTTCACGTGCGGCTTCCAATCGACTTCGCATAAAGGTCAGCCATCCCGAGTGGCTAAAGCGGTCGTTGTAGCGAAAACCGTCGCCGCCAGTGTTATAGGGCGGGTCGATATAGATCAGCTTCACCTTGCCCGCATATCGCGCTTTCAGCGAATGCAGCGCCAGCAGGTTGTTGCCCTTGATCAGCAGATTGTCGTCCTCCGACACCTCGCCCACGGGCTCGGGTTTGCCCTCTGCCACGGCCTCTGCATCCCAGCGTTCCCAGCCGGTCAGCACCTTGGGTTCAAACAGCCGCGTGATGTCGTCCGGGGCCAGCGTCGTGTTCCAGAACACCTCGTTCCGGCCCCGGTCCTCTTTCGTCATTCCGCCTTCCAGCACGCAATCCTTGTAGGGCCACGCCAGCACCACGTCGCGCGACTGGCTCAGGTAGTCGCCGCGCCCATCGGTCAGCCCGATCCGGTTCCGATAGGCGGTGTAGCTGTCGCGCAGGAAGGCTTTGTTGGACACAAAGTCCTGAAACTTCACCTTGTCGAAGACCAGCGCCCCCGCAACCTCGGTGAAGAAATGCGCCTTGATCGTCTCGGACTGCATCAGCAGTTCCAGCAGCCGCGCGTCCATGTTCAGTGCCGCCTCGATCACCGCGTTCTTGAGGATCGCCCCATCCGAGATGAACGCCTGTTCAGCTTGGAGAAGCGCGGTCAGGTCATCGAGAAGGTTCTGCATGGATGGTCGCCCCTGTGTCGGTCTTTTCGCCCTTTGTGCCTGACGGCACAGGGGAAATCCAGACGCGACGGGCCACCGGCCTTATTTGCCCCGGTAATGGGAACATTGGGTTTATAGGGGCAGGTCAGCGTAGGGCGTAAGCCGGGGTGACTTTGACAGGGGGAACCTGCCCAAGCCATGCCTTGAAGGTGTCCTTCATCACCTGCACCAGTTCCCGTTCCAGATGGGCCTGCACGATGAAGGCATCATGGATGGGCAGGATCGCATGGCCCTGCCTGACAAAGTGCAGCATGATCGCCTCTGCCAGATCGCTTTCCAGCCGTTGCAGGGTCAGGCCCTTTTCGGTGCCCAGCATGGCAGGAACCATCGGGAAGGCGTCCAGCACCTTGGCGCGGAAGTCCTCCGCCGTCATGCCCCACCGGGCGCGGTCAAAGTCGCGGGGTTCTTCGGTTGTGCCTGTCTTGGAGTTAAGCAAGGCCGCAAGCGTGGCCTTGGCATGGTCCCGCAGATCATCGTCCGCATTCGCCCCCACTATTGGACAATAAGGGTCGTCCGGTATGGGCTGGCCTGCCTCGGCAAACAGCACCGCCGGGTTGAAACCCCGGAAGTCCGCTTCGATGGTGTGCTGCCCGTCTATGGTGATCTTGGGGCGTGCCTCGCTTTTTATTTGTTGCCACCAACCGCCATAGAACCGGCCCCCTTGGTCGAAGCTGCCCCGGTTGAACACCCGGTATAAACGCGCCTTTCGGCCTTTGTAGTCCGGCCCTTTGTCATGGATGGTAAGCGGTCGCGCAGTGTCTATGTCGGTCGCGTCCAGCTTTGCGTTGATCTCGCCCAGATGTGCCCGCAACGCCATTGTCTCGGGCGTGTCATCGTATCCACAAAGCCGGTCTTCGGCATCCTTCAATCGGATGGTTTCTCTGCCCCGGTCCACTTTGAAGTCGGCAAAATGCCATTCACTTGTCTCCAGTACCAGCGCGCCCTTTTCTGTCAGGGCAAACCGACTTGTTTGACTGTAGCCCGGAAGGTTGAAACCGCTTTTCAACATTTCGACATAGCCGGATTGTATAAGCCAGTCTTGGGCCGTGATGAACAGCGCCGCTTTCATGTAGTCAGGGCGGTATCGCCTTTCGCGGTCCAGAGCGCCCTTACCGCGTCGCATCCCGATTGTTGTTGGCCACCTGTTGCACTTCGCACGCATCAAGTTTGCAAGAATGGCACCGCCGCAGTCGGTAAAGGCTTGCTGCCTGTCGATGCTTGGCTTTCGTGCAAATGATGCTGTCCACTCAGCGCACACATCATCCAAAGCCAAGTCGATAAGGTTTTGTGCATCGGGGTTTGACGCCACTAGATAGGGTTCAAATGCCCATGAGTGATCCGCAAGTTGGCTGGGCAGCTTCGCGGCTAAAGCTGCTGCCTTGAGGGCAAAGGGATGTTTCGGCTCATCAGTCATCGTAAAATCTCAGGACATTTTTTCGTGGCCCCATCTATACATCGCCACGGACCAACTTCCCCCATACCCCACCCGCGCAGGCATGGACACGCCCCGGCTCGCAACCCGGCCTCACCATAGGACAGAAGACGCACCGGGTGATCGGCATCCGCGCCACTTGATGGGGAAAGGAAGCGCCATGTCGTGACCGCCCTCACTATTGGACGAAGGGACAGCCAAGGCGGCATTCGGGCCACCTATAGGACGATAGGAAGGCCACCTGAGACAACACCCGGCGGTTGACAGAAAAACAACCCAGACAGCATAAGTGTGACACGAAGTGCGACACACAACTCAACCTCGCACTCGATTGTTCAAGCCTACCAGTGGCTTAGAAAAATGGTAGCGGGTCCGGTACTCGCCTCCAGCACCTTCACACAAAAACCCTGCATCACTCGCTGCGGCAGCGGCTAGGGGCGCTTTTTCGACGTAAGCGCGTTCAGGAAGGCGGCGATGTCCTGCTGTTCGGATCCATCCAGACCTAGCGCGCCGCTTAGGTTGAAAAGGCCACAACCTCCTCAAGCGTGCGCAGGCCGCAATCGTGCATGTACGGCGCGGTCAGAGCGACGTTGCGCAGGCGGGGCGTGCGGAAGGCGAACCGGTCTGCCGCAGCGTCCGTTACGGCAAAAAGGCCGAGGTCGGCGCTTGTAGAAGGCGCGGGCTTGGCTGCGGCATAGCCGGTGTCGTGAAACGCGTTGTCGGTGAAGCTGGCTGACGTCTCACCGATCTGGTGACAGCTTGCACATTGCGCCTTGCCCACGAACGGCGTATGTGCGTCTTTCGGCGGCGTTCGGGCGCCTCTGGTACGTCCAGCGGTCAAAGCGGTTTGGCCCGGTGATCCGGGTGACCTGGTAAGCCGCGAGCGCGGTCTTGATCCGGCTTGCATCCGCGGGTCCTCCGAAAGGCGAGGCGTAAGAAGCGATCATCGTCCGGCAGGGCTCGAACGCGGGCCGCGACCGCCGCGACGGAGGGGTTTGCCATCTCCCGCGGGTTCAGAAGCGGCGCTTCCACCTGATCAGGCAGCGTCCCGCCGCGCCCGTCGCGGAACAGGGCAAAGCGGCTGGCCACATCATACAGGTTTGGCGCGTTCCGCCCCTGCGCCGGGATGGGCGCCCTTCGGAAGGGCGCGCGTGGTTAGGGTAAAGCCCTGCGCTGGATAGTGGCAGGTGGCGCAGGACGTCTTGCCCTGCCCTGACAGGCGCGGGTCGCGGAAAAGCTGGCGGCCCAGCTCGATCCGGGCCGCGCTAAGCGTCGATAGCTCTGCCGCACGCGCGACCTCGCTCAAATAGCCCGGCACAGCGTTCAGATAGGCCTGGGTCGCGCGCAGCGCGCGGAACCCGGCCCGACCGACCAAGCTGCCGACCGAGCCGGTCAGCGCGGCGCGGTCGGAACGCGCCTGGTGTGCGGGCTCAGATCCTCGATCAGCGCGATATAATCCGCAGTCTTGCCAAAGGCGCACCAGCGCAAACAGGAAACGTCCCGCGGGCTGAGCTTGCGGCGCCGCGCCGCTTGGGGCCGGTTGTTGCGCGTGTTGCGCACGACCACCCCGCCATGCGCGGCGGGACCCAGCTCGGTGATATAAGCGTGCAGATAGACCGCGAGCCGATGCAGGAACGGCAGATGACGGCCCATCTCCTCCGGCCCGTCCGGGCCTGTGATCAAGTAGACGCCGCCGATACAGCAAACCCGTTGGTGCGGGCGCGCGGCCTGATACCAGCGTTGGCTTGCGCTGCGGTCATTCGGCGGATTTGCGCGCTAAGCGTGCCGGGCCGAGAGGCACGCGCAGCACGCCAGGGCCGGGGACAGTGCCGTCTTCGCAGGGCAGCGGGGCGGCGGTGTAATTGATCCAGGTGCGGGTCTGGCCATCCTCGCGCAGGCGCAGACCCTCCGGCAACTGCATGGCGCGCAGCCCCGCGCGCGCGCAGATCTCCCCCACGGCGCGGTCCCAGCCCGCCGCATCGAGCCATGCGCCCAGGTAGCACAGCGCGCCCTCTCCCACGGCGACAGCGGTGCCGCCTTCGGTGCGCAGCCATGCGGGGGCCGTGCCCTCCAGGGCCTCCGCAAAAAGCGTCACGGCGCCTCCGCCCGCAAGCGGCACAGGCATGTCCGGGCGCAGGCTTTCCGTGCGCGCGACGGTCACATCAAGGCCGGGCAAGGCGGGCGGCAAGGGCACGGGGATGACCATATCGCCGTCCCGCGCCCCGCTGCGCGGGCCGATCAGGCAGGTGACGCCACTGGCGGCAAGCGCGGCTGTCAAGCCCTCGGCCATGTGCATAAGCCCCGGGGCAAAAACCGCGCTATACCCCGAAAAATCCCGCGTGCCCGGCGGCAGGATGTCAATCGACAGCCCCGCGCGGCGCAGCGCCCGGTAGGCCGCGAAGACCAGCCCGAAATAGCTTAGCCCCGCCCCGTGCGGCTGCACCTGCCACGCCGCATCCGCGTCATAGTCGAAGATCAGCGCGACGGGCGCCTGCACCTGCGGCACCTCCGGCGCGGCGGCAATCTCGGCGGCGACCTGCTGTGCCTCGGCCAGCCCCGGCGCGGGCGCGCTGTCGGGGCGCAAAAGGCCCGCGTGCATCTGTTCTTGCGCGAAGGGCGCCTGCCGCCAGCGGAAGAAACAGACGGCTTCGGCCCCGTGGGCAAACGCCTCCCACGCCCAGACCCGCACCATCCCGCGCAGCGGCGCGGGATTGTAGGGCGCCCAGTTCACCGGGCCCGGCTGCTGCTCCATCACCCACCATCTCCCGCGGCCAACGGCGCGGTACAGGTCATGGTGGAACGCCTGAAAGTCGGGATCGCCCTGGCGGGCAAAGGCGCGCTGATGCGGCGGCTCTGCGCCGACGCGGTCCTCCAGAAAGCCCAGCGGATAGCTGTCCCAGCTTGCGATATCGAGGTCCGCGCCCACCGCGAAATGGTCAAATTCGGTCACCCGGCCCATGTAGTTGTGGGCAATCGGCGCGTTTGAATGGGCGCGGATCGCCGCCACCTGCGCGCGGTTCCAGCGCACCACCTGATCGGAGGAAAACCGGCGGAAGGCGAGGCTGTGCGACGGGTTCGGTTCGGTCACGGTCAGGTTGGGCAGGTCGATCTGGTCAAAATCGTCGTAGTCCATCGACCAGAAGACATTCCCCCACGCCGCGTTCAGGGCATTGATATCCCCGCCATTCCCCGCCCCTGGATAGCGCGCGCGCAGCCATGCCCGAAAAGCGCGCCGCGCCGCGTCCGAATAGCTGAGCACAGTGTCATGGCAGCCATATTCATTGTCCGTCTGCCATGCGGCGATATGGGGGTTTTGCCCGTAGCGCTCTGCCATTAACGACGTGATGCGCACCGCTTCCACCAGGTAGCCCGCATGCGAAAAGCAGTAATGCCGCCGCGAGCCGTAGCCGCGCGGACGGCCCTCTGCATCGACGGCCAGCATATCGGGGTGTTTTTTCAGCACCCACGCGGGCGGGGTTGCCGTCGGCGTGCCCAGCACAACCTTCAGCCCCGCCGCACCGAGCGTCTCAATCGCCCGGTCAAGCCAGCCCCAGTCAAGCCGCCCCGGCTCACGCTCCATCCGCTTCCACGCAAACTCACCGATCCGCACCCATGTCAGGCCCGCCGCGGCCATGCGCGCGGCATCCTGGGCCCAGATATCCTCGGGCCAGTGTTCGGGGTAGTAACAAACCCCAAGCGTGCGCTTCACAGGATCACCCTATGCTCGGCCTGGCCTTTGTGGGCCGTGCCCACGGCATAGGTCAGCCCCTCATGCCGCCCCTCAAGGCCAATCGCGGCGGAGGTCACGTAAAGCGTGCTGAGGCCCGCCCCGCCAAAGGCTGGGCACGACGCCTGCCGCGCGGGGATGGTCACGGTTTCCAGCAAGGCGCCATCCGGGCTGTAGCAGGCCACCCGCGCGGCGCCCCATTGCGCGTTCCACAGATTGCCCGCCGCGTCGACAACCGAGCCATCGGGGTTCAGCCCCTCAGCCCGCAGGTCGAGGAACAGCTCCGGCTCCAGCGGCCAGCCATCGGCATCCAGCCGCACGCGCATCACGCGCTTGCCAAAGGTGTCGGTGAAATAGGCGAGATCCCCCTCCGGCGCGAAGGAAATGGAGTTGGGCACGGTGATCCGGTCAAAGAGCTGGCGCAGCTCCCCCCGATAGTAGCGATAAATCGCGCCCGCGTAGCTTTCCGTGTTCTTGCCCATCGTGCCGATCCAGAAGCCCCCCTGCGGGTCCGCGCGCCCGTCATTGGAGCGGGTGACGGGGTTGTCCGCCTCCAGCGCGATGACATGCTCCCGCTGGCCCGTTGTCAGGTCGACCTGCCAAAGCGCGGTTTCCGACGCCATCAGGACCGTATCATGGTCGATCCACCCGGCGGCAGAGACGCACTCGCCCCAGGACCATTCGGCCCCCTGCGCCAGCATCCGCTGGCCGACGATGTCGAACCACAAAAGCTGTTCGCGTTCGGGATGCCAAAGCGGGCCTTCGCCAAGGGTGCACACGCGGTCGTCAAAGATCATGCAAAAGCCTCGTAAGCGGCGGTCAGGCCGGCAAGGGTGACATCTGTGGCGTCCGCGCGGGCGGGCGCGGCGCCTGTTGCGGTGAGGGCCGCAGCGTAATTGTCCGCCATCGGCCCGGAGCCAATCACGGCGACCTGTTGGCCCAGCCAATAGGGCTTTGCCGCCGCCAGCTCCGCCCCGATGAGTAGACCCGAGGCGCGGGCATGGGCCGTGACGGGGTCCAGATCGTGCAACAGGTTTTCGGCGCGCAGCCGGAACAGCTGCGCGGCGAGGGCGGCGGGTTTGGACAAGGCCGTTTCGACGGCGTCCAGATAGGCGTCCGCGTCGTTGCCGGGGGTGAGGCTGTGGCGCAGGACAGAGTGTTCGGAGAGCAGCGCGAACAGCTCACCCGTCAGATAGGTCTGGAAGCTGACGACCTCCCCCGAAGACACATGCACCCATTTGGTGTGGGTTCCGGGCAGGCAGATCACCCCGTCCCAGCCCTCGTTCAGCGCAAGGAACCCGGCGATCTGCGTTTCCTCCCCACGCATGACGTCAGCGGGGCTGGATTGACTCAGACCCGGCAGGATGTGGACCGTGGTCGCACCGCTGGCAAAGGTCAGGGGCGCGTGGGACGGCGCGCAGGGCACCGCGGCATAGGACGCCTCGCGCCAGCCCTGCCGTGCGCCCGCCATGCCGCAGATCACCGCCGTGTCGGCGCCGAAGGGTTCAAGGATCGGGCCATAGTCTTCTGGGCCAAGCGTGTTCATGCCCTGCGCGGTCTCGGTCAGCGCCTCCGCCGCGCCATCGCGCCAGATGCGCAGGCGCGAGGTGCCCCAGTCCACCGCCAGCCACGTCATACGGTGCCGCCATCGACAATGATGCTCTGCCCGGTGATCATCCGGCTCGCCTCGGAGCAGAGGAACAGCGTCGCATCAACGATGTCGCGCGGGGCCAGGTGTTCGGGGATGCACTGGCGTTTCAAATGCTCCTCGAGCCCCTCCGGCGTGGCCCAAAGCTCCATCTGCCGTTCGGTCAGGACCCACCCGGGCATGAGCGCGTTCACCCGGATGCCATCCGGGCCAAGCTCCCGCGCGAGGCCTCGGGTCAGCCCGGTAATGCCTGCCTTCGCCGCAACATAGCTCGGGTAGCCTGCATTCCCCATCATGTAAGAGATCGAAGAGAAGTTCACGATCGCCCCGTAACCCGCTGATTTCATTCCCGGCGCCGCCGCTTGCGCAGTGAAGAAATGGGGGCGCAGGTTGATCGCCTGGCCCTTGTCCCACTCTTCAACACTGTAGGCGTCGATGCTGTGCCGCGTGTCATTTGCGGCGTTGTTGATAAGTCGGGTGATGGGCCCGTGCGCCTCTGCTGCCTGGCCCATCGCGGCCTTCAGCGCGCCGACATCGGTCAGGTCGCAGGGGATAAAAAGCGGCTTGCTCTTGTACTTTTCGAACATCTCTTCGCAAAAGCTGTGAGCATCCGATCTTTGCACAAAGGCAACCTGCGCGCCTTGCGCCAGAAACCCCTCGGTCAGTGCCGCGCCAATGCCGCTGCCGCCGCCAGTGATGAAAACGGAGGTGCCGGCAAGGTCGTGAAAGGTGGCGAAGCTCATGCGGCGCGGTCCATTCGGGCCCAAGCGGGGATCCAATCCCCGTGGGCGGTCAGAAGATCATCCACAAGACTGCGGATCTGGCGCAGGTCCAGTTCGGCCGCCGTGTGCGGGTCCATCATGGCCGCGTGGTAGATATGTTCGCGGTCTTGGTCCACCAGCGCCCGCACGGTCAATTCCTGCACGTTGATCTGACTGCGCATCAGGGCGATCAGCTGGGGCGGGATATCTTCCACCACCGTTGGCTGCACCCCGTTTGCATCCATCAGGCAGGGCGTTTCCACCGCCGCGCCCAAAGGCAGCTGGGGCAACTGGCCGTTGTTGGGCAGGTTGCCGTAGAAGACGTAAGGCGTGTTGGTCACCTCGGCGGCCATGATCTCCGCCGCGAACTCGTGGCTCTTGCAGACCTCCACCGCGCCCGGGTCCAGATCCCGCCACTCCGCCGCCTGCTCTTCGCAGCGCTTGGGGTATTCATCGAGCGGAATCGCGAAGCGGTCGATCAGGTCCTCGCGCCCCGACTTGATAAACCACGGCACGTATTCGGCGAGGTGTTCGGAGCTTTCGGTGCAGAAATAGCCCAGCTGGTCCATCACCTCATAGCGCACGCGGTTCTCGCAGCGGGGCATCAGGAGCGGCGGTTTGGGCAAGCGACCCGCCGCGTAGCCCTCGCGCAGCGCGGGGTAGAGGCTGCGACCGTTACGCTCGAGCCGCAGGAAAAACGCCACATGGTTCACCCCCGCAACGCGGTAGCGGATGCCGGACGGATCGAGGTCCAGATCATGCGCGATCTCCTGCACCGTGTTCTGCACCGAATGGCACAGGCCCACCTGCCGCAGGGCCGGGAACGCCTCGGCCAGCGCCCATGTATTAATCGCCATCGGGTTCACATATTGCAGCATCAGCGCACCCGGGCACAGCTGCGCCATGTCCGCCGCGATGTCCCACAGCACCGGCACCGTGCGCAGCGCCCGCATAATGCCGCCCACGCCCAGCGTGTCGCCGATAGTCTGGCGCAGGCCGTAGGCCTTGGGAATTTCGAAATCCGTTACCGTGCAGGGCGTGTAGCCCCCGACCTGAAAGGCCGTCACCACAAAATCCGCCCCATCCAGCGCCGCGCGCCGGTCCGTCGTGGCCGTCACCCGCGCACCCGCCCCGGTTTTCGCGACCATCGCGCGGGCAACGGCCTCGGATTGCGCGAGGCGCTGCGCGTCGATGTCCATCAGCGCGAATTCAGCCTCCGACAAGGCGGGCGTCAGCAGGCAATCGCCCACGATATTGCGCATGAAAATGGTGCTGCCCGCCCCGATAAACGCGATCTTCATTTCACCGCTCCCAGCGTCAGCCCCGCAATAAAGTGCCGCTGCATCAGGAAAAACATCAGCACCGGCGGGATCGCCGCCATCAGCGACGCCGCGGAGACCAGATGCCAGTTGTTCACAAACTGCCCGTTCAGTGCCCGCACCCCGGCGGTGATCGGTTTCACGCTTTCGCCTTGCGTCAGCACGTTGGCCCAAAAGAAATCGTTCCAGACAAAGGTGAAGATCAGCACGGCGAGCGCCGCGATGGCGGGGCGGACGAGGGGAAGGACAACGTACCAGAAGATTTTCCATTCGGCGACACCCTCGATCCGGGCGGATTCGATCAGGTCGAACGGCAGCGCCTTGATGAAGTTGCGCATGAAGAGCGTACAGAACCCCGTCTGGAAGGCCGCGTGGAAGAGGTATTGGCCTGCAATTGTGTCATAAAGGCCGGTCTGCACGGACATGTCGCGCACCGGGACCATGAGAATCTGGAAGGGCACGAAGTTGCCCGCAACGAAGAGGAAGAAGAGAGGCAGCGCCACGCGGAACCGGTAGATGGCCAGCGCATAACCCGCAAGACACGCGAGTGCGACAGAGATTAGCGTGGCCGGGATGGTGATCATGAAGGAATTCATGAGGTACACCGCCGCTTGGGATTGCGTGAAGACAGCGGTGTAATTCTCGATCAGCTCGAAGGACGAGGGCCAGCCGAACACGTTGCCCGCGTTGATGTCGGACCCGGGCCGGATCGACGTCAGGAAAATCGC
This sequence comes from Pseudomonadota bacterium, assembly GCA_039817385.1. Lineage (GTDB taxonomy): Bacteria > Pseudomonadota > Alphaproteobacteria > Rhodobacterales > Rhodobacteraceae > JBCBCP01. The sequence goes on from JBCBVY010000004.1 coordinate 239,312, forward strand.
GATCAGCGGCAGGAGCCAGATCAGCAGCGCGACCGGCAGGAACGCCTGATAGGCGATGCCGCGGGGGCTGGAGGGGGCAAGCGGGCGGGGGAACATCAGCGCCCGCCCCGCTCATCCTGGTACATGCGCAAGAGGAAATAGCTGATGTAGATCAGCATGATGAAGAACAGCACCGTCGCAATGGCAGAGCCGTAGCCGTAGCGCTCCCCGTATTCGGAAATCGCGACCTCGTACATGTAGTAGGCCAGCACGTTGGTGGACCCGAACGGCCCGCCCTGGGTCATGATGGCGATCATGTCAAAGCTGCGCAGGGCGCCAATGACGGTTACAACAACGGCGATAAAGGTCGCGGGGCGCAGTTGCGGCAGGACCACGTGCCAAAGCATCCGCCAGCCTTTTGCCCCGTCCAGCCGCGCGGCCTCGATCTGGTCTGAGGCCACGTTATTCAGGCCCGTGAGGTAGAGGATCATGCAATAGGCGATCTGCGGCCAGAGGCCCGCGGCGATGATGCCGTAGGTGGCCCATTCGGGCGAGCTTAGGATGTCGGGCGCGGGGCGGGAGCAGCGGAAGGTCGTGTTGCCGAGGATGTTGGTGGTCTCCGTGCAGTAGAGCGCTTTCCAAATACTGCCCACAACGCCGAAATCGGGATTGTAAAACCAGCCAAAGATCAGGCCGACCACGACCTGCGAGATCACGAAAGGAAAGAAAAACAGGGACTTGTAGACGCGCATCCCCGGCGTTGTCTGGTTGAGGAAAAGCGCGATGGCCAGCCCCGCGGGCACAGCCAGCATGTACAGGATCAACCACGCGACGTTATTGCCGAGCGAGGTCCAGAACTTCGGATCGTCCCAAAGCTTGGCGTAATTCTCAAAGCCGACCCATTGGGCCGTGCTTTGCCCGTCCGCGGTGTAAAGGCCGTTCCACGCGTAGAAGGACAGGCCAATGCTCTCAAAAATAGGCCCGACCACGTAGACCACGAAAAAGACCAGCGCCGGGGCGAGGAACAGCCACGGCGCGAGGGTCAGTTTGTTGCGGGCAAGCCAGCTTTGCATCGGGCCTCCGGGGCGTAGGATGGGCAATATTGCCCATCCTACCAGGGACTTAGTCGTAGACGTCTGCCTGCACGGTATCGAGCCGTTCGAGGATTTCCATCATCTTCGACGGATCGAGCATGAACTCCTGAAAGCCCTCCATGCCCGCCTTCGCCATCTCAGCCGGCGCGTCGCGGTCATAGAACTGCGCAAGGCCGGCAGCTGTAGAAACCGTCTCAAACCCCTGCTGGAGGAACTTGTCATCGCCCACAGTCGCCTTCGAGTTGATCGGCAGCTGCCCCATAGCCGCGTTCCACTCCGTCTGCACGTCCGGGCGCGCAACAAAGGCGAGGAACTTCTTGGCGTCCTCAGGGTTCTTTGCGTTGGTCGGGATAAAGAACGCATCCGCCGGCGCCTCTTCGGCGCGGGGCAGGCCGGGGGTGATTTCGGGGAACGGGAAATAATCGATCTGATCGCCCGTCAGGCCCGCATTCTTCATCCCGTCCACGGCAAAGTTACCCATCACGTACATCGCCGCGTCGCCATTGGCGAAGGGCGCAAGCGCGTCCTGCCAGCTCATGGAGGCGTGGTTGTCGACAAAGCCGCATTCCTCGATCAGCTGCGCCCAGTTTTCAAAGGTCGCAACGATGCGCGGGTCGGTATACGTGATCTCGCCCGCGGTCAGGCCGTTATGCACGTCATAGCCGTTGGTGCGCAGGTTGATGTAGTCGAAGACGCCCGCCGCGGTCCAAAGGAACTTCGTGCCGATGGTGAAGGGGGTCACGCCGTTTTCCTTCATCACCCCGCAGGCGGCGAGCAGCTCGTCCCAGGTCTGCGGCTCTTCGAGGTTCAGCAGGTTGAAGATGTCTGCGCGGTAGTAGATGCCCCACTGGTAGTAGGAATAGGGCACGCCCCAGGTCTGGCCATCTCGGGTCATCGTCGGCTCGATTGCGGCAAGGTCTTCGCGGAAGCCGTTGGCGTCCCACACGTCATCGACGGGCAGGAACAGGCCCGCATCGACAAAGGGCGCCATGCGGTTGCCGGGGTACCAACTGGTCACATCCGGCGCGTCGGCGGTCAGGAAATTGCGGATCGCGGATTTATGCGCCTCGCGGTCGTTGTTGTTGACGATCACATTGATCTCGGGGTTTTCGGCCTGAAATTTCGCGACCGCAGCGTCAAACGCCGCCTTTGGCCCCGGGTTCAGGTCGTCAAAGTTGATGACGAGATCGCGCGCCAGCGCGGTTCCGGCCAGCAGCGACGTCGCCGCCAGCACCGCCGCGGCGGTTTTCAGCGTGTTGAGCATGTTTTCCTCCCAAACGGGCCTTTTGTGTCTCTGTGCGCCCGTGTGGGTAGAGGATTGAATCGCAGCCCCCGGAGTGTCAACCATGTCCGAACGGCAAGGGAGGGCTGTGGCATGACCGGGGTGACGCTGAACGGGGCGGTGAAACGCTATGGCGAGGTGCAGGTGATCCACGGCGTGGACCTTGCCATCGAGGATGGGGAGTTCTGCGTCTTTGTCGGCCCGTCGGGCTGCGGCAAGTCCACGCTCTTGCGGATGATCGCGGGGCTGGAGGAGACGAGCGGCGGGCGCATTGCCATCGGCAGCCGCGATGTCACGGGCCTCGACCCGGCAGAGCGGGGCGTGGCGATGGTGTTCCAAACCTATGCCCTCTACCCCCATATGACGGTAGAGCAGAACATGGGCTTTGGCCTGCGCATGAACGGGGTGCCAAAGCCCGAGATCAAGGCCAAAGTCGATGAGGCCGCGCGCATCCTGAAGCTGGAAGATTACCTGGGCCGCAAGCCCGCCGCCCTTTCCGGTGGGCAGCGCCAGCGGGTCGCCATCGGGCGGGCCATCGTGCGCGGGCCTGAGGTGTTCCTGTTTGATGAGCCGCTGAGCAACCTTGACGCGGAACTGCGCGTCGACATGCGGGTGGAGATCGCGCGGCTGCACAAGGAAATCGGCGCCACGATGATCTACGTCACCCACGACCAGGTGGAAGCGATGACGCTGGCCGACAAGATCGTGGTGCTGCGCGCGGGCCACGTGGAACAGGTGGGCAGCCCGATGCAGCTTTATAACGATCCGGACAACAAGTTCGTGGCGGGGTTCATCGGCGCGCCTGCGATGAATTTCGTGACGGGCACAGTCGCGGCGGGCGGCGTTGTGATCCCCGCGCTTGGCGGCGCGAGGGTGGACACCGCCGTGGCCCTGCCTGCCGAGGGCGCGGACGTGATCGTCGGCCTGCGCCCGCAGGACATGGGCCTCAGCGCAGGGGACGGCCCCGCAACGCTCGATATCCGCGAGCGGCTGGGCGGGGTGAGCTATGATTATCTGACCAGCCCGACCGGCGAACGGCTCGTGGTGGAAACAAAGGGCGAGGACGATCTGGACGAAGGGCATCGCGTCGCCGTCCGCTTTGACGCCAGCCGGGTGATGCTGTTCGACGCCCGATCAGAGCAGCGCCTGAGGTGAGCGCACCCGCTTCGCCAGCGCTTATCCACGCGGCGCAGCAGGGTCGGGATGCGGTGCAGGCCGTGCATCTCTCTCGTCCTGACCGGCGCGAAGGGCCGCGGCCGCCCCGGACCAGGCGCACAAATGGCAAGGGCAGGTAAGGACAGCCCTACCTTGCCCCGCTGGGATTTCGCGGCATACTGGCGTCAATGACATCGAGCAACACACCTAACCCGAGCATCGAACCCCTCGTCGCAGGCATGGTGCAGGCGCAGTCGACCGAAGAGGTCTGGCAGCTTTACGTCGGCGCGATGATCGGGCTTGGCTGGGACAAGCTGCTTTACGGCGGCACGCGCGTTCCGACAGCTGAGGGCCGGATCACCGACCTGCGCGATGCGATGATCTTGCAGAACGGCCCGCAAGCCTATGCTGATGTGTACCTCGGCGAAGAGCTGTACCTGCACTCGCCCTCTTACAACTGGGCCGCGGACAATACCGGTTTCACGTCCTGGGCGCAGGCCGCGCAGAGCTTTCGCGGCCAGCCCCGCCCCGAACACCTGAAAATTCTGCAACTGAATGCGCAATACGGGATCAAGGCGGGTTATGTCGGCTCGCTCAACGACACGGTGCGCGGGATGCACGGGGTGATCGGGATCAGCTCCGCGGACCTGCTGGATTATGAGGGGACCGAAGCGCTGTGGGCCCGGACCGGCGCGCAGGTCGAAATGCTCAGCAACCTTCTGCAACTGCGCATCGCCAGCCTACCAATGGCCGGCACGCGCCGCCCCCTGACAACGCGGCAACGCGAGGCCCTGATGTGGTTTGCCCAAGGCAAGACGATGCGGGATATCGGCGTCATCATGGACCTCAGCCCGGCAACGGTCGAAAAGCACCTGCGCAGCGCGCGCGACGCGCTGGACGCCACCACGACGACCCATGCCGTGACCAAAGCGACGACGCTGAACCTGCTTAGCGCCTAACCTTGCGCTTTCAGCCACTCCATGACCGCGGGACGTACCGTCATCTCGCCCCGGTGCCGCGCATCTGTGATGACCTTGCGCACCTCGTCGAGGTCAGCGCGGCGCAGCAGCGATTTCACCGGGCCGATTGAGGCCGGGCGCATCGACAGCGTGCGCAGGCCCATAGCCGCAAAGCACAGCGCCTCCACCGGGCGGCCCGCATCCTCGCCGCAAAAGGACAGCGGCGTGCTTGTTTCGACGCAGCGTTCGACGATACGCTCAACAAAGGACAGGAAGGACACGTTCAGCGTATCATAGCGCCGCCGCACCCGCTCGTTTTCCCGGTCCGCGGCAAAGAAGAACTGTTTCAGGTCATTGCCGCCGATGGACAGAAAGCCGACCTCTTCGAAGAATTTGCGCGGCGCAAAGGCGAGGCTGGGTGTCTCCAGCATCGCGCCGACCTCAAGGCTTTCCGGCACGACATGGCCCAGCTTCAACTCACGCTCCAGCGCTTTGTCGACCTCCGCGCGGGCGCGGGTGTATTCCTCGTATTGCGCAACAAAGGGGAACATCACCGTCAGCGGGCGGCCACCCGCGGCACGCATCAGCGCCTGAAGCTGCATCCGCAGCACACCCGGCTTGTCGAGGCCCACGCGGATCGCGCGCCAGCCCAGCGCCGGGTTCGGCTCATCATTGGGCTTCATGTAGGGCAGCACCTTGTCCGACCCGATGTCGAGCGTGCGAAAGACCACGCGCTTGCCCTGCGCCGCGTCCAGCACCCGGGCATACAGCGCCGACAGCTCCGACCGGCGCGGCATCTGGTTGCGTACGAGGAACTGAAGCTCCGTCCGGAAGAGGCCCACGCCTTCGGCGCCCGAGGAGGGCAGCGAGGGCAGATCAGCCATCAACCCGGCATTCATGTGCAGGCTCACGACTGATCCACAGCGCGTTTCCGCCGGTTTGTCGCGGATCGAGGCATAACGTTCCTGCGCCGCCGCCTCCATCGCGATCTTGTCGCGGAACGCGCTGACCACGTTGTCATCCGGGCGCAGGTGCACGATCCCCTGCTCCCCGTCGATCATCACGTGATCGCCGTTCAAGGCGTCATTGGTGATGCGGTCCGCATGAATGATCAGGGGGATCGCCAGCGCCCGCGCAACAATCGCCGCGTGCGAGCCGACGGAGCCTTGCTCAAGGATGATCCCGCGCAGGCTGCGGCCATAGTCCAAAAGCTCCGCCGGGCCGATATTGCGCGCCACGAGGATCGGATCGGCGGGCATCTCCGCGCCCGTATGGCTGCCCTGCCCCGTCAGGATGCGCAGCAGCCGGTTGCTCAGATCGTCCAGATCGCTCAGCCGTTCCCGCAGATAGGCATCCCCGGCCTGGCTCATGCGGGTGCGCGCCAGCGATTGTTCCTTCTCCACCGCCGCCTCGGCGCTCAGGCCGCCCGCGATGTCGCCTTCCATTCGGTGCATCCAGCTGCGCGAATTGGCAAACATGCGGTAGGCTTCGAGCACTTGTGCCTGTTCCTTGTCCGCCCCCGCCATCGCCAGCATCTTGTCCACGCCGATGCGCAGCTCGTCGACCGCCGCGTGCAGGCGCGTGCGCTCGCGCTCGGGGTCTTCGGCAATAGGGTTGGTGACGACAACGCGCGGCTCGTGCAGCCAGATATGCCCGGTCGCCACACCTTCCTGGCCCACCGTGCCGCGGATCAGCGCGGGCTGGGTGTGGCGCGCCGCCAGCGCCGCGCCCTCGCCGGTGAACGCGCCCAGCTCGGTCATCTCTGCCAGAACCATCGCGACCACTTCGAGCGCATAGACCTCATCGGCGGAAAACTCCCGCGCCGCGCGCGACTGCACCACCAGCACGCCCAGCGCCTCGCCCAGCCGCATGATGGGCACACCGCAGAAGCTGGAGAACACCTCCTCGCCCGTCTCCGGCATGAACCGGAACCCCTTGGACTGCGGCGCATTGGCGGTGTTCACCGGCACCCGGCGGCGCGCGACACGGCCCACCAAACCCTCGCCCAGCTTCATCCGGGTCTGGTGCACCGCGTCCGGGTTCAGACCTTCGGTTGCACACAGCTCAAGCGTGTCCGCATCCCGAAAAAGATAGACCGAACAGACCTCTGTCCCCATCGAGCAGGCGATGATCTGCGTGATCTTATCCAGCCGCGCCTGCCCGGGATCGTCCCCCGCCATCGCATCGCGCAGCCGCACCAGCAGCTTGCGGCTTTCTGTTTCGATGCCTGTCGCCATGCGCACGCGCCCCCCACTGATGTCAGGCTATACGCGAGATCACCCAATGATTGAAAGCAAAGAGCGCCATACGGATGCGTATGCGCACCGCATTGCCGCGAGCCTGTGCAAAGACGGGCAAAAGGGCGGCGGATGGGCGCCTTAAGCCGCTTTGTCCAACTCGAACGCATCATGCAGCGCCTGCACGGCCAGCTCCATGTACTTGCGGTCGATCAGGACGGAGATTTTGATTTCCGAGGTGGTGATCACCTTAATGTTGATGCCTTCAGCCGACAGGCATTGAAACATCTTGGCCGCGACCCCGGTGTGGCTGCGCATCCCGATGCCAACGACCGAAACCTTGGCGACATCGGTGTCGGCAATCATCTCGGCAAAGTTGATAATGCCCTCGGCCTTTGCCGCGCCCATCGCTTTTTCCGCCCGCGCGACCTGATCAGTCGGGCAGGAGAAGGTCATATCGGTGCGCCCCTCTTCGGAAATGTTCTGAACGATCATGTCCACGAGAACGCCAGCCTCTGACAGCGCGGTAAAGATCGTCGCCGCAATCCCCGGCCGGTCCGCGACCGAAACAAGGGTCATTTTTGCCTCTTCGCGCGAAAAGGCCACACCGGCCACGACATTGCTTTCCATGATGTCCTCCTCGTCGCAGACAAGCGTGCCTGCATTGTCCGACTGTTCCTCGAAACTGCTCAGCACCCGCAGCCTGACCTTGTAGCGCATCGCGAGTTCCACGGAGCGCGTTTGGAGCACCTTGGCGCCAAGCGACGCCAGCTCCAGCATCTCCTCAAAGGCGATCTTGTCCAGCTTGCGCGCCTTCGCCTCGACCCGCGGGTCGGTGGTATAGACCCCATCCACGTCCGTATAGATATCGCAGCGCTCCGCCCCGAAAGCCGCGGCAAAGGCGACCGCCGTGGTGTCCGACCCGCCCCGACCCAGCGTGGTGATCCGCCCCTCGGGGCTGACGCCCTGAAATCCTGCGACAACCGCGACGCGCATCCCTTCGGCAAACTTGGCCATGATATTGGCGGGCGGGATATCCTCGATCCGGGCCGAGGAATGCGCCGAGGTCGTCTGCACCGGCACCTGCCAGCCCTGCCACGACCGCGCGGGCACATCCATCTCCTGCAAGGTCAGCGCCATCAGGCCCGCGGTCACGTTCTCCCCGCTCGAGACAACCGCGTCATACTCGCGTGCATCGTAAAAAGGCGATGTCTCACCGACCCAGCCGACCAGCTCATTGGTCTTGCCTGCCATCGCGGAGACAATGACGATCACGTCATAGCCCTTGGCCACCTCAACGCCGACCCGCTTGGCCGCGCGCTTGATCCGGTCGAGCGTGGCGACGGACGTGCCGCCGAATTTCATCACAAGAATGGGCACATCGCCCTCCGAAGCTCAGTCCGGCACCTCCTAACGGCGCCACGGGAGCAGTGCAAGCGGCCCACTGCCGCAGCGTAGGGTGCCAAAGCAAAGCCGAACACTCCGCGCACTATGTCCTAAATCGCGCCCCAGGAACGTCTCCGAAACGCCAACCACTCCTCGCATTCGCAGGCGAAACGCCGACCCACAGCGTTTCCGGTAAGCCTGCAAATTCTCTGTTCCAAAAAAATCCCCCCCGGAGGGCCCGGCTGCAACCTAGCCGCCGACCAGCGCACGAGCGCAACCCCAACCAAAGGGCACATTTTCTTCCAAGAAAATGCGCCCCGCTCAGAGCGCGTGCGGGCGGCCGTCCCAGGTCTCGAAACAGCCCGTGGTCTCAAGGCTCAGTGCATCGAACCGCGCGACAAGGCCCGCAGCGCTCTCCTCCACCGAGATGTCCGCAGCCGCCCCGCCCATATCCGTGCGCACCCAGCCAGGGTGGTAGATGCCCACTGCGATGCCGTCCTCTTTCAGCGCAGAGGCCAGGTTCAGGCCGAGGTTCAGCACAGCGGCCTTCGACGTGCGATAGATCAGCGAGGTGCCCTTGGCCCGCGTGCTCGAGCCCATCTGCGAGGAGATGATCGCCACTTTGCCCCGCGCCGCGCGCAAAGCGGGCAAGAGCGCTTGCACGCTCAGGAACACGCCGGTCACGTTGGCCGCATAGGTTTGCGCCCAGATATCCGCGCCATAGCCGTCCTCAAGCGCTTCGGCCTTGTCGAGGTACACCCCCGCATTGCAGACCAGCAAATCCACCGGCGCGCCGCCCACCGCATCCGTCAGGTTCGAAAAATCCGCGGGCCGCGTCACGTCGAGGCTCACCTGCGCCCCGGCCGAGCGCCCGGTGCCGATCACCGTCTCGCCGCGCGCGGAAAGCTGCGCCGCAAGCGCAGCACCAATTCCCCGGCTCGCGCCGGTAATCACGATTGTCATGTGTTTAGTTCGCTTTCGATTTGGGAGTGAAAGGCAGCGGCAGGACCGGCACACCATCCTCGATCAGCGCCTTGGCCTCCGCCGGTTTGGCCTCGCCCCAAATGCTGCGCTCGGGCGCGTCGCCCAGATGCATGGCGCGGGCCTCGCGCGCGAAATTCGTGCCGACATAGTCGGAGTTCTGCTCCACCTCGGCTTTCATCTTTTGCAGCGCCCGGCTCCGTGCCTCGTCGTCCGCCGTGGACACGCGCGGCGCCATCACCGCCTTGTCGACCTGCACACTACCGCAGATGGCGCAGGACACGTGGCCTGCATCCCGCAGGCTGTCATAGGCATCCGCGGAGGCAAACCAGCTTTCGAACGCATGGCCATTTGCACATTTGAGCGTGTATTTGATCATGGGAATGACAGTATGGCCCGGATTGCCGGAATTGCCAGAGGCGGATTAGCGCAGGCCGCGCGGGTCAAAGTCGCGCAGGATGCGCGCCAGTTCCGGCTCGGTCACCAGCGCCGCGGCCTTTTTGCGGCTGACCCATTTGCGCTTGCGCTCACGCGCTTCGGGCCATGACTTGGCAAGCGACTTCACCCGGACACCGTACACCATTGCCACGCAGGGAAGATCCGGCGCGCCGCGGATGATCTTTGTGTAGGAATAAAGCCCCAGGGGGCGGCTGTCGGCCCGGCCAATCACCCCGGCCTCTTCCCACGCTTCCTGAAGCGCGGCCTCACCCGGGGTTTGTCCGTCCATCGGCCAGCCTTTGGGGATGATCCAGCGCCCGCGGCCCCGGGAGGTGATGATCAGGATCTGGACCTTCTTGTCGACCAACCGCCAGCAAAGCGCCGCAAATTGCGTGCGCACGTCCGACTTGGACTTGGCACGGATCGAAATGGGCAGCTGTTTAATCAATGGGGCGGTCATCAGCCACGACCTCTGGTTTCCGAAACGATATAGGGAATCGACGTAACATTCCAGTTGCAACTACATCTGGTGTCCAGATCGGTGTGAATAAGCCTATTTTCCGTTACGCTGTCGCGGCTTGGCATTCGCGCGCCGCGCCGCGATAGTCGCCACATGGTGATCCGCGTCCTGCTCGTAACTCTGCTTCTCCTGCCGGCCCCGCTGCGAGCGGACGGGCCGGTTGTCTTTGCCGCGGCGTCCCTGCGCGGGGTGCTGGAGCGCGCGGTGGAAGGCCTCAGCCCTGCGCCGCGGCTCAGCTATGGCGGCTCTGGTGCGATTGCCCAGCAGATGGCGCGGGGCGCGCCCGCGGACCTCGTGATCCTCGCGAGCCCGGACTGGATGGGCTGGCTGGCGGAGCGCGGGCATGTCACGGGTGCCCACACCCTGTGGGGCGGGCGGCTTGTCGTCGTGGCGCGTGCGGGGCCGCCGCTAAAGGCCGCCAATACGGACGCGCTGCGTGCACGGCTGAACGGCGGACGGCTCGCCATCGGGCAGCGCCGCGCGGTGCCTGCCGGGATCTACGCCCGCGCGTGGCTGGAGCATATCGGCGCCTGGGACACGCTGGAGCCGCATCTGGCAGAGGCGCAGGACGTGCGCGCCGCGCTTGCCTTTGTCGTGCAGAGCGCCGCGCCCTTGGGTGTTGTCTATGCCTCCGACGCGCTCGCAGAGCCGCGCGTGCAGGTCATCTACGAGGTGCCGCAGGATGCGCACCCGCCCATCCGCTACCCTATCGCCGCCTTGACAGATCGCGGTGCGGCGGTTCTGGCGCATCTGCGCGGGCAGGCCCCGCTGTTCGAGGCGGCGGGGTTCGAGGTGCTGCCATGATGGGCCTCGACCCCGCGGGCGCCGAGGCGCTGCGGCTGTCGCTGCGAGTGGCGGGGCTGGCGACGGTGCTCGCGCTGCCCGTGGCCCTTGGCCTCGCATGGCTGCTTGCGCGGCGCGACTTCCCGGGCAAAGGGCTGCTGAATGCGGCGATCCTGCTGCCGCTGGTGCTGCCCCCCGTTGTCACGGGCTACCTGCTGCTGCTGGCCTTCGGGCGGACAGGGCCGGTGGGCCGCGCGCTGGAGGCCGCCTTTGGCCTTGTCCTCGCCTTCAACTGGACGGGCGCGGTGCTGGCGGCAAGTGTCATGGCCCTGCCGCTGATGGTGCGCGCCCTGCGCCTTGCGTTTGAGGCCGTCCCGCCGGGGCTGGAGGACGCCGCCGCGACGCTGGGCGCGCGGCCCTGGTCCGTCTTCACGACCGTCACGCTGCCCCTGATCGCGCCAGGGGTGCTGGCGGGCGCGGTGCTTGGTTTTGCCAAAGCGCTGGGGGAGTTTGGTGCGACGATCACCTTTGTCGCCGCGATCCCCGGCCAGACGATGACCCTGCCCTCGGCCATTTATACCGAGTTGCAGGTCCCCGGCGGCGAGGCCCGCGCGGCGGTGCTCACGCTTTGGGCCTGCGCGGTTGCGGTGCTCGCGGTGCTGGCCTCCGAATGGCTGGCGCGGCGCATGGCGGCGCGGGTGGCGGGATGAGCCTGCAGGTTGAGATCCGGCATCGGCAGGGCGATTTTACCCTCGACGTTGCTTTTCACGCGCCGCGCGGGGTGACGGCGCTTTTCGGACGCTCGGGCGCGGGCAAAAGCACGGTGCTGAACGTTGTGTCAGGCCTGCTGCAACCGGATCAGGCCCGCATCACGCTGGACGGCGCCGCGCTGGAGCGGCTGGCGCCGCATGCGCGCCGGATCGGCTATGTCTTTCAGGAAGCGCGACTTTTCCCGCATCTCAGCGTCGCGGGAAACCTCGATTACGGCGCCCGCTATGCGCAAGGCGCGGCGGGGGGCATCGCCCGGGACGAGGTGATCGCACTGCTGGGGCTGGAGACGCTGTTGGCGCGGCGCCCCGCGGCGCTTTCGGGCGGGGAGGCGCAGCGGGTTGCGCTGGGCCGCGCTTTGCTCGCGCAGCCGCGGCTGCTGCTGATGGATGAGCCGCTGGCCAGCCTTGATGCGCCGCGCAAGGCGGAAATTCTGCCCTACCTTGAGGCGTTGAAGGCGCGGGCCGGCCTGCCGATCCTCTATGTCAGCCACGCGATGGACGAGGTTGCGCGGCTGGCCGATACGCTGGTGCTGATGCGCGGCGGCACTGTCACGGCGGCGGGGCGGCTGCAAGACGTTCTGGCCGATCCGGCCGCCGTGCCGCTGGTGGGCGTGCGCGATGCCGGTGCGGTGCTGGACGGGGTGGTGCAGGGCCAGCGTGACGGGCTGGCGCAGATCGCTGTGGGCGATGCCCTGCTGCACCTGCCGGGCGTGACCGCCGCGCCCGGCGCCCGGGTGCGGGTGCGGGTGCTGGCGCAGGATGTGATCCTCGCGCGCACGCGCCCGACAGGGATTTCGGCGCAGAATGTGCTGCATGTCACGATACGCTCGGTCCAGATGGGGGATGGGCCGGGGGCTGCGGTGGCGCTGGACTTGAGCGGGGCGCTGCTCCTGGCGCGGGTGACCGCCCGGGCGGTGCGGGAGCTTGAACTTCGCGAAGGGATGGCGTGTTTCGCCGTGCTCAAAGCCACCTCCGTCGCGCCGATGTCGATTGGCAGTTAAACGGCGCGCTCGGTCAGGCCCCTCTGGGCCTTCCTCGCGAAGAGGGCCCGCAGGGACCGACTGAGCGGCGCCTCAGAGCGCGGCGCGGAGCAGGCGCAGGGCCGCTTCGGGCGGCAGGTCTGCATCGATGGCGAGGCGGCGCAGGCTGAAATGCACGTGGGACATTTCCGCGTAGTAGCGCGTGTAGGCGTAGTTCACCGCCGCCCCCGCAACCGCGCCAAGGACCGGCACCGTCTGCGCCGCCAGTTTCTGGCCCAGCACGACCGAGAGCCGCGGCGCCACCCGGGCGATCAGCGCCTGCATCGCGGCGCCCGATAGCGCCATCCGGGTCGAGAGAAAGGCAAGATCCGCGCTGTCGTCATGCTCCAGCGGGCCCGCAGCGGCAAAGACCTGGATGCAGTCAATGCGCACGTTTTCCGCCGCGGTGTCAAAGCCCAACGCCGCTGCCTCCGCCTCAATCACCCGCAGCAGCAGCGTCGTGGTGACCGGCAGTTCGGCCAGCGCCGAGGGCAGCCCGCCAAAGCCCCCCGCCGCGCCCATCGCCGCCGACACGGCGCGGTTGACCCAGGGCTTCTGGTCCGGGACCGCGCGGCGGGTGCTGGAGGCCAGCCGCGCCGCTTCGGTCAGCGCGGCGACGGTGGCCGCATCAAGCTGCGTGCGCACGGGCGCCGGAAGCCGGTCAAGCAGCCCGTCCGCCTGCGCGCCGATGGCGTTCAGCACGTCGATGCCGAGCCCCCCCGCCCCGCGATAGCGCGCCGCAAGGCGGGCGATTTCGGTGTCGACGTGGGGCACACTCGCCAGAACAACATCATCCATAGTGCTTACATCGGAACGGCGCGGCCCGCCTTCAAGCCCAGCGGGTCACTTGCCCCCTCACGCCGTCCCATGCGCCCGGTACCAGCGCCCGGCCCAAAACGCGGTCCGGGTTGGTGGGCGGCGGCATGATCACGCCGCGCAGCCGTTCAAAGCCAAAGCGGCTGTAATAGGGCGCATCCCCAACCAGCAGCACCCGGTGCCACCCCGCCGCGCGGGCGAGCGAGGTCGCGATCAGCTCGCCGCCCAGCCCCTCGCCCTGCCGGGTCGGGTGCACCGCCACGGGCCCCAGAAGCAGCGCGGGCGCGGCGCCCACGCGCACCGGCCAGTAGCGGATGGCACCCGCCAGAATACCGTCCGGATCGCGCGCCGCGAGGCTGAGCGCGGCAACCGGCGGGACATCATCGCGCAGCCGGTAGGAGGACAGCGCCTCGCGCCCCGGGGCAAAGGCGAGGTCATAGAGGGCTTCGACCTCCCAGCGGTCGTCATTTGTCTCTGGGGTCAGGGTGTACATGCGCGGGCCAGATAGAGTGGCGCGAGGCGTAACATGGGGTTAAGCCTTTGCCAAACAGAGAGGATAACGCGATGTTCTACTGCCCCGAGGATGGCCACGGCCTGCCCCACAACCCGTTCAACGCGATCATCACGCCGCGGCCCATCGCGTGGATTTCAACGAAAGGCGCAGGCGGGGTGCCCAACCTTGCGCCCTATTCCTTCTTCAACGGGGTCGCTTATGTGCCGCCCCAGGTCATGTTCGCGTCCACCGGAGTGAAGGACGATCAGGACGGCACGAAGGACAGTGTCGCGAACATCCGCGAGACGGGCGTGTTCTGCGTGAACGTGGTGGAGGCGGCGGCGCGCGATGCGATGAACGCGTCCTCGGCGACCTTCCCTGCAGGCACGGACGAGTTTGCCGAAGCCGGGGTGGAGATGGCGGCGTGCGAGAGCATTGACTGCCCGCGTGTGGCAGGCGCCCCGGCCACGCTGGAATGCCGGATGACGCAGATCGTAAAGATTGAGGGGGCGAGCAATTTCGTCGTCTTCGGCGAGGTCACGGGCGTGCATCTGCGCGACGATTGCGTGGTCGATGGCCGCTTTGACATCCGCACCTACCAGCCGCTGAGCCGGCTTGGCTACCGCGACTACACCGTGGTGCGCGAGCTGTTCGAGCTGACGCGCCCGGATGATTGAGGTGCGCGCGGATTTTTCGAAAAATCCGGGCGGGCGGCAACCGCAGTGCCCTTCCGCCTGCGGGCGTTCTAGCGGCGCGGTCGATTGGGGGGCCAGCCCCCCAAGCCCCCCGGGATTTTTTGGAACAGAGAAGAAGGCGCGGCTGTGTCAGTGCCCGCCGAGGATGCCGGTGCGCACGTTGTAGTTCGTGGCAACGGCGTAGTCCGGATCATCATCGCTGTCGATCATCAGGTGGCCCGCCTTGTTCAGCAGCGTGTGGCAGTCGCGGGTCAGGTGGCGCAGCTGAATTTCCTTGCCCGCCTCTTCGTATTTGAGGGCCACGGCCTCGATCGCTTGCAGGGCGGATTGATCGACCACGCGGCTATCGGCAAAGTCGATGATCACGCGGCCCGGATCGCCTGCGGGATCGAACAGCTCGATAAAGCCCGAGGAGGAGCCGAAGAACAGCGGCCCTTGCACCTGGTAGACCCGTGCGCCTTCGGGGGTTGTGTAGGTCTTCGCGTGGATGCGGCGCGCGTTGTTCCACGCATAGGCGAGCGCGGAGACGATCACGCCCACAACAACCGCGACGGCGAGGTCTTCCATCACCGTCACCGCAGTCACCAGAACGATAACAAAGGCGTCGGTCAGGGGCACTTTGCGCAGGATTTTCAGGCTGTTCCAAGCGAAGGTGCCGATCACCACCATGAACATCACACCGACCAGGGCGGCGAGCGGGATCAGCTCGATCAGGGAAGAGCCGACAAGGATGAAGGCCAGCAGGAACAGCGCCGCGGTGACCCCCGCAACGCGGGTGCGGGCGCCGGATTTCACGTTGATCATCGACTGGCCGATCATCGCGCAGCCGCCCATGCCGCCGAAAAAGCCGGTCACCGTGTTGGAGACGCCTTGGGCGATGCATTCCTGAGACGCGCCGCCGCGCTGGTTCGTCATGTCGCCGACGAGGTTGAGCGTCAGCAGGGACTCAATGAGGCCAATCGCGGCGAGGATCACCGCATAGGGCAGGATGATCTGGAGCGTTTCCCAGGTGAGCGGCACCATCGGGATATGAAAGGCCGGAAGGCCGCCCTCGATGCTGGCCAGATCGCCCACGCGCGGCACGTCGAGGCCGAAGGCAATCACGATAGCCGCCACGATGCCAATGCCTGCCAGCGGCGCCGGGATCGCACGGGTGAGGCGCGGCATGACCCAGATGATCGCCATCGTCACCGCCACAAGGCCCAGCATCATCCACAGCGGCGCGCCAGACAGCCATTCTCCGCCGCCCATGCCGTGTCCTGTCGCCTCCATCGTGCCGGGCACCTTGAACTGGCTCAGCTGCGCCATCCCGATCACGATAGCGAGGCCGTTCACAAAGCCGAGCATCACCGGGTGCGGGACGAGGCGGATGAACTTGCCCCATTGCATCACGCCCGCAAAGATCTGGATCGCGCCCATCAGGACGACGGTGGCAAAGAGGTATTCGACCCCGTGTTCGGCCACCAAAGCGACCATCACAACCGCCAAAGCACCCGTCGCGCCCGAGATCATGCCGGGCCGCCCGCCGATCAGCGCGGTGATCAGGCCAACGATGACGGCGGCATAGAGGCCCACCAGCGGGTGCACACCGGCGACAAAGGCAAAGGCCACCGCCTCGGGCACCAGCGCGAGCGCGACGGTTAGGCCTGCGAGGATTTCGATCCGCCACTGCCGTCCGTCCAGCTTGGTGTCCCCGGGCGCCACGCTGAAATCACCAAAGCGGGTGTGCTTCAGCTTGCCGTTCGCAAAGAGACCATCGAGAAACGCCATGCCTGTGCCCTTGTCCTGATCCAGCCCCCGCACCTACCTGCTGCGGCGCAGCAAAGCCACCGCTGCAAGCGGGACGCTGCCATGCAACTGGCACATAGCCCGGCCCCTTTGGCAATGCACGGTATTCATCGGTATGCGGCAAAAGGGTTAATGAAGTGGCAAGCGTAATAACCGTGGCGACCCTTTCAAAACAGAGGCTTGGCGGCGCCCGCTGCTCTGATATGGTCAGCGCGCGGCCTGGCGGGCCGACCCGCACGGCAACATGTTGGCACTGCAACACAAAAGAGGCCCCCATGACCCAGACCAAGATCGCCGTGATCGGCGGCTCCGGCATTTATGACATTGACGGGCTGGAGGGGGCGGATTGGGTCTCGGTCGATACGCCTTGGGGCGCGCCGTCGGACCAGATCCTGACCGGCACGCTGGACGGCGTGGCGATGGCCTTCCTGCCCCGGCACGGGCGGGGGCATGTGCACAGCCCCGGCTCCGTCCCCTACCGCGCGAATATCGACGCGCTCAAACGGCTGGGCTGCACGGATGTAATCTCCGTCTCGGCCTGCGGCAGCTTTCGCGAGCAGATGGCGCCCGGGGATTTTGTCATTGTGGATCAGTATATTGACCGCACCTTTGCCCGCGAGAAATCCTTCTTCGGCCCCGGCTGCGTTGCGCATGTGTCTGTGGCGCACCCGACCTGCCCCCGCCTTGGCGCGGCCTGTGCCGAGGCCGCAAAGGACGCCGGGATCACCGTGCACGAGGGCGGCACCTACCTTGCGATGGAGGGGCCGCAGTTTTCCACCCTCGCGGAATCGAAGATGTACCGCGAACACTGGGGCGCGGACGTTATCGGCATGACCGGGATGCCCGAGGCGAAACTCGCCCGCGAGGCAGAGCTTTGCTATGCCTCCGTCGCGATGATCACCGACTACGACAGCTGGCACCCGGAGCACGGCGAGGTCGATGTGAGCCAGATTATCGGCACCCTGATGGGCAATGCACAAAAGGGCCGTGATTTGGTGCGCCGGCTGCCTCGCCTGCTCGGGACAGACCGTGCCCCCTGCCCGCATGGCTGCGACCGGGCGCTGGAATACGCGATTATCACGGCGCCGGAGGCGCGAGACGCAAGCGTCATGGCGCGGCTGGATGCGGTTGCGGGCCGGGTGCTCTGATGGCGTGGGAGCTTGCCCTGCCGTTCATCCTCGCCGCTTTCACGTTTGCGGTCATGCCCGGGCCAGGGATCCTTTACTGCGTCGCGCGGTCCGTCGCGCATGGCATGCGGGCGGGGCTGATGGCGGCGCTTGCCAGCTCGGCCCGCGTGCAGCATTGGACACTCCGGATGGGCGGCGCGCTGCTGATTGGCCTTGGCCTGAACCTTGCCCTGGACCGGAGCACCTGAGATGACGTTTGAAATCTGGCTGGCCTTTGCCGCCGCCTCCACCGCGCTTTTGGTGATCCCGGGGCCGACGCTGATGATGGTGCTGAGCTACGCGCTCAGCGACGGGCGGCGGGTAGCCGTCGCCTCCGCGCTGAGGGTCGCGACCGGGGATCTGATCGCGATGACCCTGTCGGTGATCGGGCTGGGTGCGATCCTGCTGACCTCGGCGCTTGCGTTCACGGTGCTGAAATGGGTCGGCGCGGTTTACCTCGTCTATCTGGGCGTGCGCATGATCCTGAGCGCGCGCGGCGCGTCCTCCACCCTGACCGGGCGCACACCGGGGCAGTCACCGGGCCGGGTGTTCCGCGACCTGACAACGGTCACTGCGCTGAACCCCAAGTCGAACACCTTTTTCATCGCCTTCGTGCCGCAATTCATCGATCCCGGCGCCGCCTACGCGCCGCAAGCGGGCATCTTGATTGCCACCTTTGTCGGCATCGCCGCCATCAACGCGCTGGTCTTTGCCCTCGCCGCCACGCTGCTGCGCAGCCAGATCACCCGCCCGCGCGTGCAGGCATGGCTGACCCGCGCGGGCGGCGCGACGCTGATCGGTATGGGCGCGCTTACCGCCACGCTTCGGAGAGCCACATGAGCGACGTCACCGATTACATCCGCACCATCCCCGATTTCCCGAAACCGGGGATCATGTTTCGCGATGTGACGACCCTGTTTGCCCACCCGCGCGGCTTTCGCATGGCGGTGGACCAGATGCTGCACCCCTATGCGGGCCTGCGCATTGACAAGGTCGCGGGGCTGGAAGCGCGCGGCTTCATCCTTGGCGGCGCCATCGCGCACCAGCTGTCCGTGGGCTTTGTGCCAATCCGCAAAGCGGGCAAGCTGCCGGGCAAGGTGATCTCGCAGAAATACACACTGGAATATGGCGCGGCAGAGGTCGAGATGCACGATGACGCCATTACCGCTGGCGAGACGATCCTGCTGGTCGATGACCTTCTGGCGACAGGCGGCACGGCGGAGGCAGGCATCACGCTGATCGAACGGCTTGGCGGCAAAGTGCTCAGCTGCGCGTTCATCATAGACCTGCCGGACCTTGGCGGGCGCGCCAAGCTAGAAGGCCTGGGCATGGATGTGCAGGCGCTCTGTGCCTATGCGGGCGATTGACGGATGCCGCGCTGCGGCACATATCCCGTGACATGATTCAGATCGATCCCCCTGCCCAAACCCGGGTGCAGCAGCTTGTGACCGCAGGCTGGTTCAAAAACGCCATCATGGCGGTGATCCTTTTTAACGCCGTTGTGCTGGGGCTTGAGACCTCGGATGCAGCGATGCAGGCCGCGGGGCCGCTGATCCTCGGGCTGGACCGGCTGTGCCTGATGATCTTCGTGGCCGAGATCGCGCTGAAGCTCTACGCCTTTGGCTGGCGGTTCTTCCGGGATGGCTGGAACGTCTTTGACTTCGGCATTGTCGCAATCGCGCTGGTGCCGACCACACAGGGGCTTTCGGTACTGCGCGCCCTGCGCATCCTGCGCCTGCTCAGGATCGTGTCGGTCTCCCCGAACCTGCGCCGCGTGGTTGAGGGGCTTTTGAACGCGCTGCCGGGGATGGGGTCGGTGTTCCTGCTGATGGGGCTGATCTTTTACATCGGGGCGGTGATGGCGACAAAGCTGTTCGGCGCGTCATTCCCGGAGTGGTTCGGCGATCTGGGCAGCAGCGCCTATTCGCTGTTCCAGATCATGACGCTCGAATCGTGGTCGATGGGGATCGTGCGCCCGGTGATGGAACTTTACCCCTATGCATGGATGTTCTTTGTCCCGTTTATCCTGCTGACGACTTTTGTCGTGGTGAACCTCGTGGTCGGTCTGGTCGTGAACTCGATGCAGGACGCCCACGCGGTGGAAGCAAACGAGATCACCGATGCCTACCGCGACGAGGTGCTGACCCGGCTGAAGGCGATCGAGGAACGGCTGGGGAAATAGACAGGTCGGTGGGTTGCACTCACCCAACAAAGACCTGCCGCGGGCCGGATGCACCGCGCCCCTTCTTCTCTGTTCCAAAAAATCCCGGGGGGTCCGAAGGGCGGGGGCAGCGCCCCCTCCAACGGCCGCCACCGCAGCGTAGGGTGGGTGCTAACCCACCACCCGTAAAACTGCACCGGGGTTCATGATCCCCTTCGGGTCAAGCGCCGCCTTGATCCCCCGCATCGCCGCCAGCTTTGCCGGATCGCCATAGCGCTCCAGATCGTCCACTTTGAGCCGCCCGATCCCGTGCTCGGCACTGACCGATCCGCCACGGGCATGCACCATGTCATGCACAAGGCGCTTGATTTGGTCGCGTTCAACAAGGTGATCCGCGCGGGTCTTTCCGGGCTGCGGAAAGACGTTGTAATGCAGATTCCCGTCGCCAAGATGGCCAAAGCAATTGATGCGGAAATCGCCCAGCCCGCCGATGGCCTGCCCCGCCGCAGCGATAAAGCCGGCAACCTCCGACAGTGGCAGCGAGATGTCATGGCTGCTGATCGACCCGATCCGGCGGTTGGCCTCGGGGATATGCTCGCGCACCGCCCACATCTCCGCCGATTGCGCGGCGTTTTGCGCGATGATGCCGTCGGTGACCAGCCCATGCTCCGCGCCCCGGGCAAAGATCGCCTCCAGCACCGCGCCCGGCTCTGCCGCGCCAAAAGTGCCCAGCTCGATCAGAACGCACCATTCGGGCGGCTCGGGCCACGGCTGGCGCACGTCCGGCAGCGTCTCGGTCAGGAAGTCAAAACCCTGCCGGTGGATCAGCTCAAAGGCCGAGATTGCCTCCCCCGCGACACCGCGCGCCACCCCAAGCAGCGAAAGCGCCTGCGCGGGGCTATCCGTCACCAGCAGCGCCGTGCCCGCCGCCGAAGGCCGCGGCGAGAGCTTCAGGCTGGCCGCCGTGATGATCCCCAGCGTCCCCTCCGCCCCGATCAGCAGGTGCCGCAGATCATACCCTGTGTTGTCCTTGCGCAGCCGTTTGAGGCCGTTCAGCACCGTGCCGTCCGGCAGAACGGCTTCCACCCCCAGACACAGATCGCGCGCATTGCCGTAGCGCAGCACGCCCGTGCCGCCCGCATTGGTCGACAAGAGCCCGCCGATCCGCGCCGAGCCTTCGGAGGCAAGCGACAGCGGAAAGAGCCGCCCGGCCTCCTGCGCCGCCTCCTGCACGCTGGCCAGCACCGCGCCCGCCTCGGCAACCAGCACGTTTTCCTCCGGCAGAACCTCCCGGATCGCCTTCATGCGCTCCAGCGACAGGATCAGGGGCGTGGGGCCGTCCTGTGCCACCTGACCACCCACGAGGCCCGTGCCGCCGCCATAGGGCACGACGCCGATGGTATGCTCTGCACAAAACCGAACCAGCACGGCGACCTCATCCGTGCTGCGCGGCCGGGCGACAAACCCCGCCTGCCCCGCCCAGCGTCCGCGCGGCTCTTCAAGGTAGCGCGCCTCGGCCATGCGCAGGATACCAGGATGCGCCGCATCAAGGCGCGCTGCAATGTCGGGTGTCAGGCTTGTGTGCATGGTGTGTTCATGGTGCGCGGGGCGGGAAAGGTCCAGATCACTCGCGCAGCCACGCGGGCCGCAGCACCATAATCGTCGGGCGCCCCGGCAGGCGGTCCTGGCTGACGATCAGGGACGGCCCGCCCACCTCGACCACCGCAAATTCGTCCCGCATCCCGTCCAGAAAGCTCGTCAGCGAAAAGCTGGAGAACCAGTGCATCGGGATCACGATGGAGGACCGCAGGCGCGAGACGATCTGCATCATGCTGTCCAAATCAAGCGTGTAGCCGCCATCGACAGGCACCATGACCACGTCAAGCCGCCCGATCTTGGCATACTGCTCCGCGTTCGGGATCTGGTGCAGGTGGCCCAGATGCCCGATGCACAGGCCCGCCATCTCAAAGATGAAGATCGAATTGCCATTCGGCTCCGACCCGGACCACTGGCTGCGAATGTCGGTGGACACGTTGCGGATCAACACCTCGCCCAGATCGAGGTTATGCGCGATCCCCGCGCCAAACTCCTCGCCCCAGCCGCGCAGGACATGGGGGATCGCCGGGTCAGGGTTCGCGGTCCAATGCGTTTCATGCGCGTGGTTCATCGTCACCACGTCCGGGATCATCGGCGCGGAGCCGGTGAAGCCGGTAAAGTCCGTCACCATGTTCAGCCCGCCATGCGAGCGGATCAGGAATGACGCATGGGCGACGTAATGGATCAGCACCTGTTCGGACGGCACGGCCTCTTGCCAGCTTGCGGGTATGACCGTCGCGATGTCAGAGGCAAGCGCGCGGCAATGGGAGGGCGTACGCTCCTGCGCCGCGAGCGGCGCGGCAAGAAGGGTGAGGCAAAGGGCAAGCATAAAGCGCATAAGACGTAGGTAGCGCGCCGGTGTGCTCTTCAAGCCCAATGGGCTTTCATCGCAGCCCGAAGAAGGCCCAAAGGGCCTGACTGAGGGCCCTCTAGCCTGCGTCCGTTTTTCCCCGCCGGTCGCTGCGCAGCGCAGCGTAAAGCACATGGGTCCGCCAGCGCCCGTCGATTTGCAGGTAGCTTTGCGCGACGCCCTCGTATTTGAACGTGCACTTTTCCAGAAGGCCGCGCGACGCTTGGTTTTCGGGCAGGCACGCGGCCTCGATCCGGCTCAGGTCCAGCCGGGTGAAGGCATGGTGCACGACCGCGAGGATTGCCTCGCGCATGTAGCCCTGCCGCGCGAACGCCTGCCCGGTCCAATAGCCCAGCGTGCCCGATTGCGCCGGGCCGCGGCGTATATTGTCGAGCGTGATCGCCCCAATCAGCGCGCTGTCCTCCCGCCGGATCAGGAACAGCGGCATCGCCGCGCCCGACGCGACCGAGCGCTGCGCCCAGTAGACACGGTTGGTGAACGCCTTGCGGCTCAGGTGATCCCCGGCCCAGCTTGGCTCCCACGGCACAAGGTAATCCTTGGAGGCCATGCGCAGCGCCGTCCACGGGCGGAAATCGGCATGGGTGGGCGGGCGCAGGGTCATGCGCTCGGTCTCGATCCGCAGCTTGCGCCGGGTCAGCAGCATCAGGCGGCGCGCCGGGCCTGTAGCGTGCCAAGATCGGGCGCGCCCGCAACAGGGCCGTAAAGCGCCAGCGCAGCGGGTGCGGAAACCGCGATGGTCTGGGCAAAATCGCGCACGTCGCCGGTGGTGACCGCATCGATCCGCTGCACGGTTTCCTCCAGCGGGGGCACCCGGTTCCAGATCTGCACCAGCCGCGCCAGCCGTTCCGCGCGGCTCGACGGGCTTTCCAGCCCCATGAGAAGGCCCGCCTTCATCTGCACCCGGGCGCGCGCGACCTCTTCCGGGGTCAGGTCGACCGCGCGCTTCAGCTCGTCGATGGTCAGACCCGCAAGGTCTGCGACCTGCCCTTCGGAGGTGCCCGCATAGATCGTGATCATGCCGGTATCCGCATAGGCCCCGGCCTGCGAGAAAATCGTGTAGCACAGGCCCCGGTTCTCGCGGATTTCCTGGAACAGGCGGGACGACATGCCCCCCCCGAGGGCCGAGGCGTAGATCTGCGCGGTGTAGATCGCATCGTCCTGATAGCCCGGGGATTCCAGCGCGAGCGCGAAATGCGCCTGCTCCAGCGGTTTGACCTGCCGCACCTCCCCGCCTGCGAAGCAGGCTGCATCGGCCACAGGCGCGGGGCGTGCCTCCAGATGGCCAAACATCTCTTCGGCCATCACCACGAGCTTGTCGTGATCGACGGCGCCCGCCGCAGACAGGATCATCTGGTCCGGCCCGTAATGCTGGCGCACGAAACGCGCCAGATCGTCTCGGGTAAAGGACGACACCCGCTCGGTCGGGCCGAGGATCGTGCGCCCGATGGGCTGCTCGGGATAGGCGCGTTCCTGAAGCCAGTCAAAGATCACGTCATCCGGCGTATCGAGCGCCTGACCGATCTCTTGCAGGATCACACCGCGCTCCACCTCGATCTCGGCCGGGTCGAACACCGGGTTCAGCACGATGTCAGCAATCACGTCGAGCGCGAGCGGCACGTCCGGCTCTAGCACGCGGGCGTAATAGGCCGTGACCTCGCGGCTGGTATAGGCGTTGATATAGCCGCCTACATCCTCGATTGCCTCCGCGATCTGCAGCGCGCTGCGCCGCTGGGTGCCTTTGAACGCCATATGCTCAAGAAAATGGGCAATGCCGTTTTGCGCCGCGGCCTCGTGCCGCCCGCCTGCGGAGACCCAGATACCAATAGAGGCCGAGGCGAGCCCCGGCATGTGTTCGGTGACGATGCGAAAGCCGTTAGGCAGCGTGTGAAGCCGTGGTGTCAAAGCGCGAGCGTGCCCCTGATGTGGTCCTTGAGGGCGGCCAGATCGTTGGGAACCTGTTCCACCCGTTCGCTGCGCTCATAAAGGTCTGCCATACGGGATGGAAGGGGGGGCCTGATCCCCGTGGCCGCCTCGACCGCACCCGGAAACTTTGCCGGGTGCGCGGTGGCCAGCGTGACCATCGGGTTTTCGCTCAGGTGCTCTTCGGCCACTTTCACGCCGATGGCCGAATGCGGGCATAGCAGCTCGCCCGTCTGCGCCAGCGTGCGGGTGATGGTGGCGGAGGTCTCCTCCTCCGACGCGCGGCCCGAGGCGTAGATCTCCGACAGGGCCTGCATCGCGCCTTGGCTGATCTCGAACCCGCCTTGCTTCAGCTCCTCCATCAGCTGCGCCACTGCGGCGCCGTCCCGGCCATAGGCGTCGAAAAGCGCGCGTTCGAAGTTGGAGGAAACCTGAATGTCCATCGAGGGGCTGATCGACGGAATCGTCTCGCCCTTGTGGTAGCCCTGCCCCGACAGCGCGCGGTGCAGGATGTCGTTCTGGTTGGTCGCAACGATCAGGCGGCCCACGGGCAAGCCCATCTGCCGCGCGATGTAGCCTGCGAAAATGTCACCGAAATTGCCCGTCGGCACGGTGAAATCGACCCTACGGTGCGGTGCGCCAAGGTTCGCGGCGGAGGTGAAGTAGTAGACGACTTGCGCGAGGACACGCGCCCAGTTGATCGAGTTCACGCCCGCCAGCTTCACGCCGTCGCGGAATTCGAAATCGTTGAACATGTCCTTGAGGCGCGCCTGACAGTCGTCGAAATCGCCATCAAGTGCGAGCGCGTGCACGTTCGCCTCTTGCGGGGTCGTCATCTGGCGGCGCTGCACTTCGGAGATGCGGCCATGCGGGTACAGGATGAAGACATCCACGTTATCCAGCCCCCGGAAGGCTTCGATCGCGGCAGAGCCGGTATCGCCGGAGGTCGCGCCGACGATCGTCACCCGCTCGCCGCGCTTTTCCAGCACGTGCTGGAAAAGCTGGCCGATGATCTGCATCGCAAAGTCTTTGAAGGCAAGCGTCGGGCCGTGGAACAGCTCCAGCAGGAAATGGCCCGCATCCAGCTGCTTGAGCGGTGCGCGCGCGGGGTGGCCAAACCCGACATAGGCCTTGGCGATCAGATCGGCAAAATCGCTTTCGCTGATCCCGGTGCCGACAAAAGGGCGCATCACGTCAAAGGCGACATGCTCGTAAGGCTGGCCTGCCATCGCCGCGATGGCCTCCGGGCTGATCTGCGGGATCGTTTCCGGCACGTACAGCCCGCCATCCCGGGCAAGGCCAGACAGCATCGTATCTTCGAACGGCAGAACGGGGGCTTGGGCGCGGGTGGAGATATAGTTCATGTCTCGGTTCCAGTGCGGCCGCGGTGGGTGCGCAGCACGAAATAGGCGGTCATCCCCAGCCAGATCAGGGCGAGGGAAAACCAGGTAATCGCGTATTCAAGGTGATCGTTCGGAATATGCGCGGTGTCTACGGGCAAGGGCGTCACGGGGCCGCCTTCGGGCGACATTGATCGGGCGACGATCAGGAGAGGCTCGGTGTTGAGCGCATCCGCAAGGGCCAGCACGTCGCGGGCGAACCAGATGTTCGCAGCGCGGTCCGGGTCAGGGGTGAACCCGTCGATCTCGTCCGGCCAATGGAGGTTGCCTTGGACGGCGACCTGTGCGGCGGCGGCGGGGATGTCCGCGTCGGTCCGCACAAAGCCTTCGTCCAGCAGGACGCGGCGGGTGCCGGTATCAAGCGCGCGGATGATCCGGTAGCCCGCGCCGATCTGTTTCTGGCTGGCGAGGACGCGGATATAGTCCGCGCTTGGGGTGCCCGTGGCGGAGACGGGCAGGTAGAGGTCGGCCTCCGGGTCCGGGCTTGCGGGCAAGGGGACGGGGTCGGCGGCGATGCGGCGCTCGATCTGGGCGAGGATGCTTTCCTTCCACGCAAGGCGCTGGACCTGCCAGGTGCCGAGGTAGATCAGGATCGCCGCGCCGCCGAGGCCGATCGAGAGGAAAAAAATGAGGCGGTTCATGAGATGCGGTGTAGCGCTGTGCCTGCGGAAAGAAAACGGTGCGTGTACGGCACTGCCGGGCTGAAGCCCGGCCTACGCACTGACTGCGGTTCTGAACTGGATTGTAGGCCGGGCTTCAGCCCGGCAGTGCCTACCAAAAAAGCAAAGGCGCGTGGGTTGCCCCGCGCGCCTTTTCCTCGATCTCAGGCGGCCTAGTGCGCGCCGGGCATCACGCTCACGCCCCAGATGTAGACGGCGAAGAACAGGAACAGCCAGACAACGTCCACGAAGTGCCAGTACCACGCTGCGGCCTCGAAGCCGACATGACGTTCGGCGCTGAAATGGCCCGCCATCGCGCGGAAGAGGCACACGGCAAGGAAGATCGTGCCGATGATCACATGGAAGCCGTGGAAACCGGTTGCCATGAAGAAGTTGGAGAAGAACTTGTCGCCGCCAAACTCCCAGCCTTTGTACAGCAGGTAGCTGTATTCATAGCCCTGCAGGAAGGTGAACAGCACTCCCAGAACAACCGACAGCGCAAGGCCGTTGATCAAGTCGCGCCGCGGCCCGCCATGCACCAGCGCGTGGTGCGCCCAAGTCACCGCGCAGCCCGACAGCAGTAGGACAAGCGTGTTGATCAGCGGCAGGTGGAACGCGTCGACCTGGTAGATTTCCGGCTGGACGTACTCGGAGCCGACATAGCCGCTCATCGGGTACATCGCGTTCTTGAAAAAGCTCCAGAACCAGGCTGCAAAGAACATCACCTCGGACATGATGAAGAGGATAAAGCCGTAGCGCAGGCCGATCCGCACGACGGGCGTGTGATCGCCGACATGGCTTTCAGCCACAACCTTCGCCCACCACGCAAAAGAGGTGTAGAGGACCAGCGCGAGGCCAATTAGGAAGAGCCACGGCCCGCCCAGTTCAACCGCGCCGAAGAACGCGGTAAAGCCACCGGACATCCAGGCGACGCCGCCCACCAGCATGATGAACGCACCAACCGACGCGAGCAGCGGCTCGATCGAGGGGGGCAGGATGTGATAGTCGTGGTTCTTTGCGTGTGCCATGTCTCGGTTCCCTCGAGTAAGCTGACTTAATTCGTTGCGCTGGCGGC
Source organism: Pseudomonadota bacterium (assembly GCA_039817385.1). Lineage (GTDB taxonomy): Bacteria > Pseudomonadota > Alphaproteobacteria > Rhodobacterales > Rhodobacteraceae > JBCBCP01. The sequence continues at coordinate 266,555 of JBCBVY010000004.1, forward strand.
CTCGCCATCGAGGGCGGCAACGTCCTCGGGCAGGTCGATTTCATAGAAGGTGTAGCTGAGCGTGATCGTGTGGATGTATTTCGCATCCCGGTCGGTCACGATGTCCGGGTCGACAAAGAAGGTCACCGGCATCTCGACCCGTTCGCCGGGCATCAGCACCTGCTCTTCAAAGCAGAAGCAATCGATCTTGGAAAAGAACAAGCCCGCCTGGTAGGGCGTGACGTTGTAGCTGGCGGAGCCTGCGATGGGCCGGTCGGTGGGGTTGTAGGCCTCATAGAAGGCCAGCCCCGTCTCGCCAATGCGGATCTCCATCGTGCGCTCGACCGGCTTGAACTCCCACGCCATGTCCCGCTCGGTGGAAGCGTCAAATCGCACGCGGATGGTCTGGTCAAGGATGCCATCCTCGTTTGCGGCCACTTGGTTGGGCGTGCCGCCAAAGCCGGTCACGCGGCAGAACCAGTCGTAGAACGGGACCGACGCCCACGCGAGCGCGCCCATAACCACGACGAGGCTGATCGTCTGTGCGACAGTCTTTGCAGGTCCCTGCAGCTTGAGCATCTCTCTCCCCTGTTGCTCCGCGCTTATTGTCCGGCGGCGCCGGATTGTTCAAAGGAGGGCAGCTCGAAATCGCCGCCGGTGACTTTCACGACCGTCAGCGCAAGGATCAGCACCACGAAGGATGCCAGCAGCAGGCCAACGCCCATGTTGCGCCCCTTGCGGCGCGTGTGAATTTCGTGCTCTGCCCTCAAAGCCATGTGGTCCATCCTCCGGTAAAGGCTTCGACGCCAATCGCGCCGAAATGCAGGAAAAGGTACCACAGCGACAGGCGGAACACTTTCTTTTCCACGAGGTAGTCATCGGCGATGGCGGTCTCTTCGGGGCGCATCCAGATGCGGACCGCACCCAGCAGGAACAGGCCATTCAGCACCAGCGCCACGCCGAGATAGATTGGCCCGCCGATGCCGGTGAACGCGGTGCCCACCGCAAAGAGCGTCAGCAGAATGGTGTAGACCAGGATGTGCGTGCGCGTGGATTTCCGCCCGTGCGTGACGGTCAGCATTGGCACACCCGCATCGTCATAATCGGACTTCATGAAAAGCGCGAGCGCCCAGAAATGCGGCGGCGTCCACATGAAGATCAGCGTAAACATCGCCCACGCCTCAATCGGCATGGTGCCTGTCACAGCCGCCCAGCCGATCACCGGCGGGAAGGCGCCTGCCGCGCCGCCGATCACGATGTTCTGCGGCGTCGAGCGCTTGAGCCACATCGAGTAGACCACGGCATAAAAGAAGATGGTAAAGGCCAGCATCCCGCCCGCGACCCAATTGGTCGCCAGCGTCAGCATCGTGACTGACATCACCGACAGGAACAGCCCGAGGTAAAGCGCTTCCTGCGGCGTGACTTTGCCTGCCGGAATAGGGCGTTTGGCGGTGCGGCGCATCACGGCGTCGATATCCGCATCCCACCACATGTTCAGCGCGCCCGAGGCGCCTGCCCCGATGGCGATGAACAGGATGGCAGAGAACGCCTCAACCGGGTGCAGACTGCCGGGCGCAGCGATCAGGCCGATAAGGGCCGTGAACACCACAAGCGACATCACCCGCGGCTTCAGCAGGGCAAAGTAATCGCCCAGCTGCGGCTCGTCTGCGAAGGTATTGCTGTGAAGGCTGGCGTCGCTCACGCGGCTTGCTCCTGCAATCGGGTTAGTTGATCAGGGTTGCCTGAACCGGGACGTAATCGCCGCCCGCTTCCTGGTTCGCCAGCAGCCACGCATCGTAGGTGTCCTGGCTCACCACTTTGACGGTGATCGGCATGTACGCGTGGTTGAGGCCGCACAGTTCGGAGCACTGGCCGAAGTAAACGCCCTCTTGCTCCGCGGCGAACCACAGTTCCGCAAGACGCCCGGGCACGCCGTCCTGCTTCACGCCGAAGGCAGGGATGGTCCAGGAGTGGATCACGTCCGCAGCGGTCACCTGCATCACAACCGTTTTACCGACGGGCACGACAACGGCCGTGTCGGTGGCCAGCAAGAACTCGTCCCGGCTGTAGCCTGCGGCAACCAGCTGTGCCTCAACCTCGGGGGTCAGGCGGTTGTCGCCGCCCAGCGCGGGCGCGCCGATCATGTAGCTGTCGAAGGCCACGTCGTGGTCCACGTAGTCATAGCCCCAGTACCACTGGTATCCCGTGACTTTGATTGTCAGGTCCGCCTCGGGGATTTCCTGCTGCTTGAACAGGATCGGCAGGGAGAACGCGCCGATGAAAACGAGGATCACAATCGGCACCACCGTCCATGCCACTTCGATGGGCGTGTTGTGGGTGAAGCCCGCCGGGCTCGGGTTCCGGCGCGCGTTGTAGCGCACGATGATGTAGGCCAGCAGGGCGGTCACGAAGACGCAGATCGCGGTGATGATCACGAGGATCATCGTGTCGAGCCAGACGATATCGCGCATCAGCTCGGTTGCCGCAGGCTGAAAGCCTATGCCGCTCGGCTCGGGCCGCCCGATGATGGGCAGTTGTTCCTGGGCAAGCGCCGGCATGGCGGTTGCAGTGGCGGCAGCAAGGCCGAACAGCGCGGATAGCTTTTTCATGTCTTGGTCCTGATCTTGTTGATCACGTTTGCCTGGAACGGGGCCGGACGTGGCGCACACCTGCCCCGCGTTGTATCGGGATGTTTACAATCATATTATGGGAGCCAGATAAAGGCCCGCACCCGCGTCATTCCGACGCCGCTGGTCCGGATTTGAGCCACGTCAAAGACGGGGCAGGACGCCATGTCGCAGCCAGGAGAGCCCGCCAATGACCGATGCCCCCTTTGACCCCTATCTCGGCCCGCTGGACCGCGATTCTGCCCTGAACATGCTGCGCGCGGCCACGGCAGGGGCGGATGATGGCGAGCTGTTCTTTGAAAAGCGCCGGTCCGAGGCGCTGAGCTTTGATGACGGGCGGCTGCGCGGGGCCAATTACGACGCGGCGCAGGGTTTTGGCCTGCGCGCCGTGCGCGGGGAGGTCAGCGGCTATGCCCACTCGACCGAGCTGAGCGAGGCCGCGCTGCGGCGGGCGGCGGATACCGCGCGGCTGGCCGTCGGCGACGGGGGCGGCAGCATGGCCGATGCCCCTGCTGCGACGAACACGCGGCTTTACACCGATGCCGACCCGATTGCCGGCGCGAGCTTTCCCGTAAAACTGGAGACGCTGCGCGAGATCGACGCCTTCGCCCGCGATCTCGATGCGCGCGTCGTGCAGGTCAGCGCGTCGCTCGCCGCATCCCTGCAAGAGGTCGTCATCCTGCGCCCGGACGGGCACGAGGTGCGCGACACGCGCCCGATGACGCGTGTCTATGTCTCTGTCATCGTGGAAGAAAACGGGCGGCGCGAGTCGGGCGCCTCCGGCGGCGGCGGGCGCGTGGGGCTGGACGGGCTGATGGACCCCAGCGCGTGGAAGGCCCATGTGCACGAGGCGCTGCGCATCGCGGTGGTGAACCTGAGCGCCGAGGCCGCCCCCGCAGGTGTCATGGACGTGGTGCTGGGCGCGGGCTGGCCCGGGATCTTGCTGCATGAAGCGATCGGCCACGGGCTGGAGGGCGATTTCAACCGCAAAGGTTCCAGCGCCTTTGCCGGCCTGATGGGCGCGCGGATCGCGGCGCCAGGGGTCACCGTGCTTGACGATGGGACAATCCCGGACCGGCGCGGGTCGATCACGGTGGATGATGAAGGCACCCCGTCCAACAAGACGACGCTGATCGAAGACGGCGTGCTGGTCGGCTACATGCAGGACCGGCAGAACGCGCGTCTGATGGGTGTTCAAAGCACCGGGAACGGGCGGCGGCAAAGCTATGCGCATATCCCGATGCCGCGCATGACCAACACCTATATGCTCGGCGGCGACACCGCGCCGGGTGATCTGGTGGCAGACCTGAAAGACGGCATCTATGCGGTGGGCTTCGGCGGCGGGCAGGTCGACATCACCAATGGCAAGTTTGTCTTCAGCTGCACCGAAGCCTACCGGGTGAAAGGCGGCAAAGTGGGGGCACCGGTCAAGGGCGCCACACTCATCGGCGACGGGGCAACGGCGCTGAAACAGATCCGCGGGATCGGTAACGACATGGCGCTCGATCCGGGGATCGGAAACTGCGGCAAGGCGGGGCAATGGGTGCCGGTGGGCGTCGGGCAGCCATCGCTGATGATCGGCGGGCTCACCGTTGGCGGCGGCAGTTAGGGCTGCACTCGCCTTAAGGTCGAAAAAAATTTGTCAAAAACTCGCTGGACTTAGGGTTTCGTTAACCTTCCGCACGCTATCCCTGTTGGTGTAGCAGGCGGAGCCGCGGATGACTGAGACAGGATATTTTCCTTCTTCCACTCACCCCCCACTCCCACCCACCCCGGAAGACGATCGGCATACCCGCCTTCGCCTGCTACGCTCTCGCCGGGTCGGCGTTGCAACCTATCGCAGGTTGCTGGCCGAGCACGGCACAGCGCAGAACGCGCTGGACGCGCTGCCCGAAGTGGCACGCAACGCAGGCGTCAAAGATTACGCCCCCTGCCCCGTTGCCGTGATTGAGGCCGAGCTGAAAGCTGGCCGAGCGGCCGGGGCCTTTCTTTTGTCCGAAACGGATGCCGATTACCCCGCGCTGCTGCGCGCGCTGGACGATGCGCCACCTTTGCTCTGGGCGCGCGGGCGCGCGGCGCTGCTGGCGCAGCCCGCACTGGCGGTGGTTGGGGCGCGGAACGCGTCCTCGGTCGGCACGCGCATGGCGCAAGCGCTGTCGCGAGATCTGGGCGCCGAAGGGTTCACAATCGTGTCCGGCCTTGCGCGCGGCATCGATGCCGCGGCCCATACAGCCGCGCTTGGCACCGGCACCATCGCGGTGCTCGCGGGCGGGGTGGACGTGCTTTATCCGGCAGAAAACGCGGTATTAGGAGACAAGATCGCCGAAACGGGTCTGATTCTGTCCGAAGCGCCGATGGGCCTGCAACCGATGGCCCGACATTTTCCGGCGCGCAACCGCATCATCTCGGGCCTCGCAAAGGCGACCATCGTGGTCGAAGCGGCGGTCAAATCGGGCAGCCTGATCACCGCGCGCGGCGCGCTCGATCAGGGGCGCGAGGTGCTGGCGGTGCCGGGCACCCCACTCGATGCACGCGCGGCGGGCTGCAACATGCTGATCCGCGACGGCGCCACGTTGATCCGCAACGCCGCCGACGTGATGGAGGCGCTGGCCCCCCTCGCTGCGCCTGCGCCCGAGCTGCCGCTTGGCCAACACGAAGCGCCAACCCCGCCGACCCGCACCTTGCGGGAGACTGCCGCGCTGCACAGCGAAATCCTCGGTCGTCTTGGCCCTGCGCCCGTTGCCGAAGACCAGCTGATCCGCGATCTGGGCCGCGCCGCCGATGAGGTCGGCCCAGTGCTGGTGGAGCTCGAACTGGACGGCCAGATCGACCGCCAACCGGGCGGCCTGCTCAGCCGCGCGGTCTGAGGCGCGCGACTTTTTCAAAAAGTCGCCATGCCGCGATCCTTGAAGGATCGCCTGCGCGGTCAGTTCTCCGGCCAATCCGTCCATGCACAGCGACTTTTCAAAAAGTCGCAAACCCGCAATCCTTGAAGTATCGCCCCCTCTTAAACCCGCTAGAGCCATGTGGCGGCAAATGCGCCTGGCGTTGACAATCCCCGCTTGCACCCCACATGTTGCGCCGCCATAGACGCCAGAAATTGTTGATGTTCCCAGGAGGCCCCTGCGCCCAATGCCCGTTGTCGTTGTCGAATCCCCGGCGAAAGCCAAGACCATCAACAAGTACCTCGGCGACAATTACACCGTTTTGGCCAGCTACGGCCACGTCCGCGACCTGCCGCCCAAAGACGGCTCTGTGCTGCCCGATGACGGGTTCGAAATGCTGTGGGAGGTCGCCTCTGACAGCAAGAAACACGTCAAGGCCATCGCCGACGCCCTCGCCGAAGATGGCGAGCTGATCCTCGCCACCGACCCCGACCGCGAAGGCGAGGCGATCAGCTGGCACTTGCAAGAGGCCCTGACCAAGCGCCGCTCGATCAAGAAGGACACGCCCGTCAGCCGCGTGACCTTCAACGCGATCACCAAAGACGCGGTCACCAAGGCGATGAAGGAAGCGCGCCAGGTCGACATGCCGCTGGTAGAGGCGTACCTCGCCCGCCGCGCGCTCGACTACCTTGTGGGCTTCAACCTCTCGCCCGTGCTGTGGCGCAAGCTGCCGGGGGCAAAGTCGGCGGGCCGGGTGCAATCGGTCTGCCTGCGCCTGATCACCGAGCGCGAGATGGAGATCGAAGCCTTCCGCGCCCGCGAATACTGGGGCGTCACCGCCGCCCTGCAAAACCCGCGCGGTCAGGGGTTCGAAGCGCGGCTGACCCATCTGGCGGGCAAAAAGCTCGAACGCTACGACATCGAAAACGCCACGCAGGCGGAGATGGCGGTGCAGGCCGTGTCCTCTCGCGCGCTCAAGGTCACCTCCGTTGAGGCAAAGCCCAGCACGCGCAACCCCTCCGCCCCGTTCATGACCTCCACGCTGCAACAGGAGGCGTCCCGCAAATTCGGCATGGGCGCGCGTGCCGCGATGAGCACCGCGCAGCGGCTGTATGAGGCGGGATACATCACCTATATGCGGACCGACGGGATCGACATGGCGCCCGAGGCCGTCACCGACGCGCGCAGCGCCATCGCGGACCGGTTTGGCGGCGATTACGTGCCGGACAAGCCCCGCACCTACAAGAACAAGGCCAAGAACGCGCAAGAGGCGCACGAATGCATCCGCCCGACCGAGATGTCCCGCGGCCCGGACCAGATCAAGGTCACCGACCCCGACCAGCGCAAGCTGTACGATCTGATCTGGAAGCGCACGCTGGCCTGCCAGATGGCCTCTGCCCGGCTGGAGCGGACCACCGCCGAGATCAGCAGTGACGATGGCCAGGTCGTGCTGCGCGCGACGGGTCAGGTGGTGCTGTTCGACGGCTTCCTCAAGATCTACGAAGAAGGCCGCGATGATGTGCAGGATGAAGATGACAAACGCCTGCCGCAGCTGTCCACGGGCGACGCGCTGGCCTTTGACGGCGCGGCCCTGCGCGCCGAGTTCGACAAAGCCGCCAAGGATGACGTGATCGAGCCCGAGGCGGGCCAGATGGCCAAGACCAAGGCCGCAGTTCTCTCTGCCGATGGTGCGACGCTGGCCAGCCAGAGCTTTACCCAGCCCCCGCCGCGCTACACCGAAGCGACGCTGGTCAAGCGGATGGAAGAGCTGGGCATCGGGCGCCCCTCAACCTATGCCAGCATCGTCACAACGATCCAGGACCGCGAATATGTCCGCAAAGAAAAGAACCGCCTGATCCCCGAGGATAAGGGGCGGCTGGTGATTGCGTTCCTTGAAAACTACTTCCGCCGTTACGTGGGCTACGACTTCACCGCCTCAATGGAGGAGGAGCTGGACGATATCTCCGCCGGCACGCGGGACTACAAGGACGTGTTGGGCCGGTTCTGGTCGGACTTCTCCGCCGCGATTGCGGAGACGTCCGAGCTGCGGATCACCGAAGTCCTGGAAAAGATCAATGAGGTGCTGGAGCCGCACCTGTTCCCGCCCCTGGAAGACGGGGGCGATCCGCGGCTGTGCCCCAATTGCGGGATCGGGCGGCTTTCGATGCGCACCGCGCGCTCGGGCGGGGCGTTCATCGGGTGTTCGAACTACCCCGAATGCCGCTACACCCGGCCCTTCGGCCCGCCGGACCCCGAAGCGGAGGCCAGCGCGATCCCGCCAGACGGCAAGCTGCTGGGCGAAGACGCGGGCGACGAGATTCGCGTCTTCAAGGGCCGCTTTGGGCCTTACGTGCAGCGCGGCGAGGTGACCGAAGAGAACAAAAAACCCCCGCGCCAGTCCATCCCGAAGGATTGGCCGCCTGAGACGCTGGAGCTGGAAAAGGCGGTCATGCTGCTGTCCCTCCCGCGCGAGATTGGGCCCCATCCCGAGGACGGCGTGATGGTCTGGGCCAATATCGGCCGGTATGGGCCGTATCTGAAACACGCGGAAAGCACCTCGCACCGGGGCGGCACGAACGCCAACCTCGAAAGCATTGATGAGGTCTGGACCGTGGGCATGAACCGCGCGGTGCAGCTTCTCGCCGAAAAGATCGCATCCCGCGGTGGGCGCGGCGCCGCCGCCAAACCGCTGCGGTCGCTGGGGGAGCACCCCGAAGACGGCGCGCCGGTGGACGTGATGAAAGGCAAGTACGGCCCTTACGTCAAATGGGGCAAGATCAACGCGACCCTGCCCGACACGGTCGAGCCGGACGATGTGACGATGGCGCAAGCGGTCGATCTGCTGGATGCCAAGGCGGCGGCCAAGGGCAAACGCAAGAAGGCCCCGGCGAAGAAGACCGCGGCCAAGAAGAAACCGGCGGCGAAGAAAAGCAGCTAGCGCGCCAGCGCTGCAACCCCGCCCAGCACGTTCAGCAGTTGCTCCTGCGCTTTAGGCTCCAGGGCGGGCGATACTGCGACATGTTCGCGATGTCTTGCGCGCGCCGCACGCCGGGCACGCCCTATGACATTCGTTTGACACGCCCTGCACACGGCGGCATACAGTTTAGTCATGCGCGTATTGCCAAGCATCCGTCGCGTTCTAACTGCGCGGCGAGCTTGAGAACGAAGATCAGGGAACGACACATGAAAAAGGTCTATGGCTCCGCCGCCGAGGCGCTGGACGGCGTGCTGCATGACGGAATGCTGATTGCCGCGGGCGGTTTCGGCCTCTGCGGGATCCCCGAGCTTTTGCTGCACGCGATCAAGGACGCGGGCACCAAGGATTTGACCTTTGCCTCGAACAACGCGGGCGTGGACGACTTTGGCATCGGCATCCTGCTGCAGACCCGCCAGGTGAAGAAGATGATTTCGTCCTATGTGGGCGAGAATGCCGAATTCATGCGTCAGTATCTGAGCGGTGAGCTTGAGCTGGAATTCAACCCCCAAGGCACGCTCGCGGAGCGGATGCGCGCGGGCGGTGCGGGCATTCCGGGCTTTTACACCCGGACCGGCGTCGGCACTGTCATTGCCGAAGGCAAGGACCACAAGGATTTCGTCGGCCCTGATGGGGAGACGCACACCTATATCATGGAAAATGGCCTGTTTGCGGACCTGTCCATCGTGAAGGCTTGGAAAGCGGACGAGACGGGCAACGCGATCTTCCGCAAGACGGCACGCAACTTCAACCCGCCGGCCGCAATGTGCGGCAAGGTCTGCATCATGGAGGTCGAGGAGATCGTGCCCGTGGGCAGCCTTGATCCCGACCACATCCACCTGCCCGGCATCTATGTGCACCGCCTGATCCAGGGCGAACATGAGAAACGTATCGAACAGCGCACCACCCGCGCTGCGTAATCTATAGAGGCGAAAGCCATGCCCGACACGGTCGAAGCACTCCTGCAAGACGACAAAGCCTTCGAAGGGTACAGCCGCGCGCAAGTCTCGATGGTGGTGACGAACCCCCACCTCGAAGACAACCCGATTGTCTATGTGAACCAGGCGTTCACCCGGTCCACGGGCTATGCCCGCTCGGCCTCTATCGGGCGCAATTGCCGGTTCTTGCAGGGTGAGGACACCACCAAGGCCGATGTGGACAAGCTGCGCGCCGGGATTGAGGCCGAAGAGGTCGTCAGCGTCGACATCATGAACTACCGCGCCAATGGCGAGCCGTTCCTGAACCGCCTGATCGTCTCGCCCATCCAGGATGAAGACGGCCAGTTGCGGTACTTCATGGGTATCCAGAAGGAGCTGGGCAACGGCGATCTGAACCGCTCTGCCGAAGAGATCAACGCCCAGCTGATCGAGATCCAGAACCGGGTGCAGTCCGATCTGTCGATGATCATTTCCATGATCCGCCAGCAGGCAGGAACAACCTCGGTGCCGGAGGATTTCCATGCCCTCAGCCGCCGGATCGAGACGCTGCAGCTTCTGTACGAAGAGATGAAGCTGTCAGAGACCCAATCGAACCGCGACACGATCCAGATGGGCAGCTTTCTCAGCCGTCTGTCGGCGGCGATCGGCCATATCGAAGGCCGCTCGGGCGTGCGCCTATCGCTTCAGATCGAACCGATGATGGTGCCGATTGAAACCGCCACGCGGGTCGGCCTTGTCCTGTCCGAGCTTTTGACCAATGCGTTCCAGCACGCCTTTGACCGCATCGACATGGGCCTGGTCGAGGTCCGTATGTCGCGCCTGAGCGCGGGCGGGCTGCGCCTGATCGTCTCCGACGATGGGGTCGGGATCCCCGCGGATATGGAATGGCCCTCCACCGGCACCATCGGCGGGCGCATCATCGGCGGGTTGATCGAGGGGCTCGAGGGCACGCTGCAGCTTGGCCGCGGCGCCGCAGGCTCGTTCATCACCATCGACGTGCCGGCCAGCGCAACACAGCTAGAAGACGACGAATAAAGGACACTGCCCCTATGCCTTGGGACCGGAACCAAATGGCCGCACGCGCGGCTCAAGAGCTTGAAGACGGCTGGTACGTGAACCTCGGCATCGGGATCCCGACGCTGGTTGCGAACTATGTCGGGGACAAGGACATCACCCTGCAGTCCGAAAACGGGATGCTTGGCATGGGCCCCTTCCCGGTCGAGGGCGACGAAGACCCCGACCTGATCAACGCGGGCAAGCAGACCATCACCGAGATGGACCGGACGTCTTATTTCGACAGCTCCACCAGCTTTGGCATGATCCGCGGCGGCAAGATCGCGGCGGCCATCCTAGGCGCGATGGAAGTGGCGGAAAACGGTGATCTGGCGAACTGGATGATCCCGGGCAAGCTGGTCAAGGGCATGGGCGGCGCGATGGACCTGGTTGCGGGCGTGGGCCGTGTTGTTGTCGTGATGGACCACACCAACAAGCACGGCGACAGCAAGGTGCTGAAGGCATGCACCCTGCCCCTGACCGGCGCGGGCGTGGTGGACCGGATCATCACCAACCTTGGCGTTCTGGACGTGGTGCCCGGCGGTTTGAAGATCGTGGAACTGGCCGATGGCGTAACCGAAGACGAGCTGCGCGCGGCGACACAAGCGACCCTTGTCTGACTTTGACATCCAGCGCGCGGAAGACGGCAGGAAAGGCCGGTTCTTCCTCGTCAAGGACGGGCACGAGGCGGAGCTAACCTTTTCGATCCTGTCGCCCGCGACGCGCATTGCCGATCACACCGGCGTGCCCGATGCCCTGCGCGGCACGGGCGCGGGCGCGGCGCTGGTTGCGCATCTGGTAAAGGTTGCGCGCGCCGAAGGCTGGAAGATCGTCCCGCTGTGCCCCTTTGTGAACGCAGAGCGGCGCAAACATCCCGAATGGGCGGACGCGGTCAACGTCTAGGGTTTCCGGACGCGGCAACCCGCCCGGGACCAGGCGGGACACCGCGCCGGTTTTCCGCTAGTTCATCGCCGCGAAGACACAGCCATCGGACAGAAGTTGGGGCGGTGTCAGGCATAGCCCGCGCGCCACTGCATAGGCCGCCAGCACCTTTGGCACATAGTCGCGCGTCTCGGCATAAGGTGGCACCCCGCCATGATCACGCACTGTGCCGGGCCCCGCGTTATAGCCCGCAAGCACCAGCATCGGATCCCCATCAAATCGCGTCATCAGCCAATTGAGGTAGGCCACACCGCCCTTGATGTTCTGATCCGGCGCGAACGCATCCACGACCCCGAACTCTTCCGCGGTGGCGGGCATCAGCTGCATCAGCCCCTGTGCGCCCGCACGGCTGACTGCGCTGGCATCGCCGCCCGATTCCACCGCGATCACCGCAAGCACCAGCGCCGGCGAGACGTTTGTGCCGACCGTAGAGACAAGGATATCGCGCCCCCGGGCCCGCGCCATGTCCTGCAGCGTCTGGAGCCTTGGGGCAGGCACCTTGATCTGCGATGCAGCAAGGGCCGTCAGCGCCGCGTCCAGCCGCCCTGCCCCGGCGGCGGACACGTCGGGCGAGACCGCCTCCCAGAACCAGGCATGGCGCCCTTCGCCCGCGGCGCGGTCCGTGGACGGAGGAGCAGGCGCAACAGGCGCGGCAGGGGCTGGCGCAATCTGCACGGTGATGCGGGTCTTTGTACCCGGCTTGGGCGGTTTCACCCGCTTGGCGGAAAAATCGGGAAAAGGCGGCGGGCTGTCAGCCGCCACTGGCGCGCACAGCGCAAAGAGTGCGGCACATGCCGCAAGACTGCGTTTCATGGTGTGGCCCTGCTCAATGCCATCAATTTGTTTGCCCGCAGTATCGCAGAAAACCCGGCCCACGCCTACAAAAAACCCCGCCCAAATGTGGCAAAGCTGCCCTATTGCGCGGTTAATTCCTTCCCAAAACACATTATACATCGAAATGTAGCGATTTTTATCGTTTAAATTCATGCGGTTACCTGTTCTTCCCACAAACTGCCGCCAAAGCCCCGACATTTTCGGCTTGGCGCCCCAATGCTGCCACAGCGCAGGGGCACAACATCGCTGTACCAAGTCGGACAGAGCCAACATGAGAGAGCGGCTTAGACGGACGGCGAGGTCTGAACCGCAAACCACATGTATCCTTGGAGGGACACACCATGATCAAGTTCATCAAAAACTTCCGCAAAGACGAAAACGGCGCCGTGACGGTTGACTGGGTCGTGCTGACCGCAGCAGTCGTGGGCCTGGCAGTCGCCGCTTACACGTCCATCGAAACCGGCGCGACCACCCTGACCGCCGACACCGACACGTTCCTGCAGGCACAGGACCCCAACTAAGGGTTCTGTCCCATACGGGACTGGCCTGAGGGCCGAGAGCGTGATCGTAGGGGGCCGCGTCCGGAACGCTGGGCGCGGCCTCTTCTCGTCAGTGTAAGAGTGAGCCGTAAGGAACCGAAAAATGCGCAAACTCCTGGAAACGTTCCGCCGTAGCGAAAACGGCGCGGTGACTGTCGACTGGGTCGTCGTGTGCGCCGGGGTCGTTGCGATGGCTGTGGCGATCGTGCTGGCAATGGAGACCGGCGCGCTTGGGCTGACCGGCAAGACCGACACATTCCTGCAAGCGCAAGATCCGAACTGATCCTTTCCGATCCCCCTTGCACATGCACACAACGCCGCGATGGACCCCGTCCACCGCGGTTTTTTCTTTACTGTCCTGCGCGTGCACCGGCCCCGGAAAGGCCGGCACATCACCCCGAGATTTCCGATTTGCTGCCCCATTGCTGCCACATCACAGGAGCAAAACATCGGCATACCAAGTCGGACAGAGCCAAGAAGAGAGAGCGGCTCAGACGGACGGCGAGGTCTGAACCGCAAACCACATGTATCCTTGGAGGGACACACCATGATCAAGTTCATCAAAAACTTCCGCAAAAACGAAAACGGCGCCGTGACGGTTGACTGGGTCGTGCTGACCGCAGCAGTCGTGGGCCTGGCCGTTGCCGCTTACACGTCCATCGAAACCGGCGCGACCACCCTGACCGCCGACACCGACACGTTCCTGCAGGCACAGGACCCGAACTAAGGGTTCTGTCCCATACGGGACTGGCCTGAGGGCCAACACATTTGCAAAGGACCGCGTTCTGATATCAGGGCGCGGTCCTTTCACGTCTGCGTAACCAGTATTTACGAAGGGTTAACTATGAAAACCATCCTACGCACCTTTGTGCAGAGCGAGGCCGGTGCCGTCACCGTTGATTGGGTTGTCTTGTGTGCCGGACTTGTGGCGATGGCCGTTGCGCTCGTTGCCGCGATGGAAGCCAGCTCGCTCGCGCTGACGGGCAAGACCGATACGTTCATGCAGGCGCAGACCCCCAACTGAATACCCCGGCAGCACGGGGCGATGCCCCAACGGGTCACGACTTGGCCCAGGCCCGTCCATCGTGTTGCCATAATTTAAGCCCAATATGATCCCCAGAAAACTGCGTGACCGCAGCGTTACGCGCCACAAAACGAGGTAGACCATGCGAGTTGTGTTTGGATTGGTGCTGGTCGCGGGCGTCGCCCTTGCTGGCGGTGCCGTGTACATGGCGAAAAACCATATCGGTGCCTATCAGACGGCACTGGCCAAGGAACGCGCCGCCGCGCAGCGGATCGTACCAACGGTTGACGTCTGGGTGGCCGAACGTCCGCTCGCCTATGGCGAGCCGCTGATGCAAGAAGATGTGCGTCAGGTCGCCTGGCCGGAAAACGCGATCCCGGAAGGCACATATCTGGTGGCCGAAGGCGCCCTTTTTCCCGAGGGTGAGGAAGCCCTTCGGACCGTGATCCGCCCAATGGAAAAGGACGAGGCGATCATGGCCGTTAAGGTGACTGAACCGGGCAAGGCCGCAGGTATCACGACGCGGCTTGAACGCGGGATGCGCGCCTTCGCCATCAAGGTGGACGTGGCGTCGGGCGTGTCGGGCTTCTTGCGCCCCGGCGACCGCGTCGACGTTTATTGGACCGGCCGGGTCGACACCGGCGAGCGCAACCGCGGCGATCTGACCAAACTGATCGAGGCGGGCATCCAGCTGATCGCCATCGACCAAAGCGCCGCGGGCGATGTGAGCGAAGGTACCATTGCGCAGACCGTGACCGTGCAGGTCAAGCCCAGTCAAGTCGCCGCGCTGGCCCAGGCGCAATCGACCGGACGGCTCAGCCTCAGCCTCGTCGGCGCCAATGACGATACCATCGCCGGCGCGATTGAGATCGACCAGGATCAGCTGCTTGGCATTCAGCGTCAGGAAGCCAAGGCGCCCGAAGCGCCGAAAGAAGAACAGGTCTGCACCATCCGCACCCGCCGCGGCGCCGAGGTGGTCGAGATCCCGATCCCCTGCACAAACTAATGCAATTACAGTGACTTGAACGGGGCCGGCGGCATGCACGGCCCCGTTCTGTTGCCAGTTATCCACATAAAACCTGACCTCTAGCCCATTGATTCTTGATTAAAATCCAATTTGCAGGCATTCTGGCAATAATCGCGGGCAAAAGATCCGCACCCGAGGCGTGGCATAAAGGCAGGTCACATGACATTGACGAAGTTGATGAAGGCGACCCTTTTGGGTCTGACCTTGACAGTCGCACCGTTGGCGATCACCGCGCCAGCGCAGGCCGATACCCTTCGGGTGGTCAAGCAAGGCACGGCGCGAACGCTTGAGGTGCCGATGAACAGGGCCGTTGTTGTTGAAAGCGACACGCCCTTCGCGGAGCTGAGCATCGCAAACCCCGCCATCGCAGACATCTCCTCCCTCTCGGATCGGACGATCTATGTGCTGGGCAAGGCGCCGGGTCTGACCACGCTGACGCTGCTGGATGCAAACGGGCGGCTGATCACCAATGTGGACGTCCGTGTGGCGGCGGACGTGTCGGAATTCAAGGAACGGCTGCGCCAGATTCTGCCTGGTGAAAAGATTGAGGTGCGCACCGCAAATGACGGCATCGTTCTGAGCGGCACAGTGTCCTCCGCCGCCCGCCTGAGCCGCGCACTGGACCTTGCCGAACGTTACGCGCCCGAACGTGTCAGCAACCTGATGAGCGTGGGCGGCGTGCAGCAGGTGATGCTGAAGGTCCGCTTTGCGGAAATGGAACGCACCGTATCCAAATCGCTCAGCTCTTCGCTCGCGCTCTCTGGCTCCGTTTTGGGTGGGGATTTGGGCATCGAGGGCGAATCCGGCACCTTCCTGGATGGCGACAACTCGATCACGCCGCCCATCACGGTCACGCCCGAGAGCGAGGGCGCGATCCTCTTTGGCTTTAACGCGGGCAATCTGCAGGTTGGCCTGCTGCTCGAAGCGCTGGAGCAAAAAGGCGTCGTGCGTACACTCGCAGAGCCGAACCTGGTGGCCCTCTCGGGTCAGGAAGCGAAATTCCTCGCCGGTGGTGAATTCCCCATCCCGGTGGCGCAGGATAACGACACGATCACGATTGAATTCAAACCCTTTGGTATCGGGCTGAACTTCATCCCCACCGTCGTGGACAAGGACCTGATCAACCTTCAGCTTGAGGCATCTGTCTCCTCGGTTGATCCGGCCAACTCGATTGACACAGGCGGCATCGCAATCCCCGCCTTCGCAACCCGGCGGACGTCGTCCACCGTGGAAATGCGCGATGGTGAGAGCTTTGCGATTGCGGGCCTCTTGCAGGATGACTTTACCGATGTGGCAGGCCAGGTGCCCTGGCTGGGCGATGTGCCGGTGCTCGGCACGCTCTTTCGCAGCGCCAATTACCAACGCAGCCAGAGCGAGCTGGTGATCATCGTCACCGCGCATCTGGTCACCCCCACCCGCGGCGAAGCGCTCGCGCTGCCGACCGACCGGGTCAAGCCCCCGTCGGAGCGCGACCTGTTCCTGTTTGGCCGCACGGCGGCAGGCACGCGCACCCCGCAAAAGGGCGCCGCCGGAGAGGTTGCAAAGCAAGACTTCTCAGGCTCTTATGGCTATGTGATGGACTGACCGGAAAAGGCTGGATCGGCAATGACTTACGCAAAACTCCTTATGGGTGCGAGCGTCGCGGCACTTGCCTCATGCACCTCATCCGATCCAATTTACACCCAATTCTATCGCGAGGCGGGATCGGTCGTGGATGGTGGCGAGTTCGGCAATGCGACCATGAACAACGTCATGCTCATGACGGGCGAGCGGCAATACACGCTGGACCTTGCCAACCGCTTTGCCGAAGACGTGCTGACGACCGTGAATTTCAGCTTCAACTCCGCCACTCTGGACGCAGGCGCCCGCGCCACGCTCGACGAGCAGGCCCGCTGGATCAAACAGTTCCCCGAAGTGCGCTTTACCGTGTACGGGCATACCGACCTTGTCGGCTCCAACGCCTATAACCGGCGGCTCGGCCTGCGCCGCGCAAACGCCGTCGTCGCCTATCTGACACGCCACGGGATCAGCCGCGACCGGCTTGAGGCCGTTGTCAGCTTTGGCGAAACCCAGCCCCTGATCGTCACGCAAGGTCGCGAACGGCGCAACCGCCGCACTGTGACCGAGGTCGGCGGCTTTGTCGCGTCGCACCCCAGCGTGCTCGACGGCAAATACGCGCAGATTGTCTATCGCGACTACATCGCCAGCGGCGCAGCAATCAGCACGCTGACGGGCGTTACGGGCGCCGATCTGCGCACCGAGCAGTAAGGCGCCGGAACCGAATTCGCACAAATGGTGCGTTTCGGCCCAAATCTCGCCCAGATTTCCCAGCACTACGATGCCGCAGGACAGTTGCGTCCGGACCGCTTTGCGGGCCGGGGCCGGGCTGGACGGGCATGTGCACCCCCCACCCAACGCGGGGGCGCTGCCCGACCAGCCTTGAGACAAAGGACGATTGGTAATGAGCAGTGTGATGCCCCAACCCGAAACAGCCCCTATCGTGGCCTGCACCGTGAGCCGCGACGTGCAGAATTTCGATTTGCTGATCGAGGATATGGAAACTGCGCTTGGCGAGGCTTGGGGTGATCTTGGCTTTGCTGAAGCCATTGCGTTCTTTGGCCAGTCCGAAGCCGAAACACTCGAATTCATCGCGCTGGCCATCGACGACACCGACGAAGACAACCTCGTGCTCATGGGCGAGATCATCGCCCAGGCCAAGAGCCGCGGGATCAAGGTGATTCTGATCGCCGAAGACGTCACCCCCGCCGCACTGCATCAGCTGCTGCGCCAGGGTGCGGACGAGTTTGTCCCCTACCCGCTGCCCGAAAACGAGTTGCAGCAAGCCATCGACCGGGTGCGCGCCGCGAACATGCCGCAGCCCGCCGCCAATGCGCCGCAGCTGAAGGCAGGCAGCGCCAAGGAAGGCGCGGTGATCGCGGTACATGGCCTTGCGGGCGGCACCGGCGCGACGACGCTGGCCACCAACCTGGCCTGGGAGCTGGCGATTACGGGCGGCGATACGGCACCCAGCGTTTGCCTGCTGGACCTCGACCTGCAATTCGGCGCGACCGCCACCTATCTCGACCTCGCCCGCCGCGAGGCCGTCTACGAGATGCTGTCGGACACCGAAAGCATGGACGAGGAGACCTTTGGCCAGTCGCTGGTCACCCATGAGGACAAGCTGAGCGTTCTGACCTCGCCCACGGACATGTTGCCGCTCGACCTCGTTGGCCCCGAAGATATCGAGCGCATCATCGACATGGCGCGCGCCCATTATGATTACGTGGTGATCGACATGCCATCGACCCTGGTGCAGTGGACCGAAACCGTGCTGAGCGCCGCGCATCTTTACTTCGCCACGATCGAGCTCGACATGCGCTGCGCCCAGAACACGATGCGCTTCAAGCGGGCGCTTCAGGCCGAAGACCTGCCCGCGGAAAAGCTGCGCTACGTGCTGAACCGGGCGCCGAAATTCACCGACCTAAGCGGGAAAAGTCGGGTTAAGCGCCTGTGCGAAAGCCTTGAAATCGCAATCGAAGTACAGCTGCCCGATGGCGGCAAGCCGATCACGCAGGGCGCCGATCACGGCCTGCCGCTGGCCACATCCGCGGCCAAGAACCCGCTGCGCCGGGAAATCGCGAAACTGGCCGCGTCGATCCACGAGTTGAAATCAGAACCGGCCCAAGCCGCCTGAGCCTGAGGGGGCACAGCATGTTTTCCAAATACAAGAAATCGCAAGCCGCACCCGGCCCCGTTGCCGCCGCTGCTGCCGCCATCCCAGAGGCTGCCGCGCCCGAGGCCCCCAAGGTTGCCCGCCGCGCACCGCCGCAAAAAGCGGCCGCGCAAGCGGCCCCGATAGACAAGGAGCGCAAGCGCAAAGAGCGCATGGGCGAGATCAAGCTGGAGCTGCACCGCGCGCTTTTGGACAACCTGAACCTCGCCGCGCTGGAAACCGCGACCGAGACGGACCTGCGCCGCGAGATCGGCGCGATTTCCGCCGAGTTCTTGCAGGACCGCTCTATTGTGCTCAACCGCGAGGACCGGCAGACCCTGAATCAAGAGCTGTTTGACGAGGTCACGGGCCTCGGGCCCCTTGAGACGCTTCTGAAGGACGACACCGTCAACGATATCCTGGTGAACGGGCCGCAGCAGATTTTCGTCGAACGGGCGGGCAAGCTGCAACTGACGGACGTCACCTTCAAGGATGAAAAGCACCTGCTGCGGATCATCGACAAGATCGTGAGCGCGGTTGGCCGCCGGGTTGATGAATCCAATCCTTATGTTGACGCGCGCCTGAAAGATGGCAGCCGTTTCAATGCGATGGTGCCGCCAATTGCTGTGGATGGATCGCTCGTCTCCATCCGGAAATTCAAGAAGGACAAGCTGGGCATTGATGACTTGGTGAACTTTGGCGCCTTCACCGAAGAGATGGCCGCCTACCTTCAGGCTGCTGTCGCGACGCGTCTGAACGTGATCGTCTCGGGCGGTACGGGCTCGGGTAAGACGACCACGCTCAATGCGCTGTCCTCCTTTATCGACAATGCCGAACGCATCCTGACCATCGAGGATACGGCGGAACTTCAGCTGCAACAGACCCATGTGGGCCGGATGGAAAGCCGCCCGCCCAACGTGGAAGGCAAGGGCGAAGTTTCCCCCCGCGACTGTCTGAAAAACGCCCTGCGGATGCGCCCCGACCGCATTATCGTGGGCGAGACGCGCGGCGAGGAAGTGATCGACATGCTGCAGGCCATGAATACCGGCCACGACGGCTCGATGACGACGATCCACGCCAACTCGGCGCGCGACGGGGTCAGCCGCCTGGAAAACATGATCGCGATGGCGGGGATTGAGATGCCGATCAAGGCCGTGCGCTCCCAGATCTCCTCGGCTGTGAACCTGATCGTGCAGGCGTCGCGCCTTCAGGACGGCTCGCGCCGGATGACCTCGATCACCGAGATCACCGGCATGGAGGGCGACGTGATCTCGATGCAGGAGATCTTCCGCTATCAGCGGGTCGGCCTGACGCCCGACAACAAGATCATCGGTCATTTCACCGCCACCGGCGTGCGCAGCCACTTTGCCGAACGCTTCCGCCTGTGGGGGTATGACCTGCCATCCAGCATCTACGAGCCGGTGTCGGCGCAGTAACGGGACGAGTTTTATGTCCTACCACTTCGATACTTGAGGACTTGAGGAAATGAGCGCAGAACCAATAATTTACGGCCTGATCTTCATTGGCGTACTGGTGCTGGTCGAAGGCATCTATCTGGTCGCCTTCGGCAAGTCGATCAGCCTGAACAACCGGGTGAACCGCCGGATCGAAATGCTCAACAGCGGCGGGCGCCGCGAGGAAGTGCTGGACCAGCTCCGCAAGGAGATGCAGCAGCACATGAGCGCGACAAAGATCCCGCTCTATTCGCTGCTTGCCGAAAAGGCGCAGAAGGCGGCGATTGCCTTTTCGCCCCAGCAGCTGATCCTGCTGATGGGCGGCGTGTCGGTCGTGGCCTTCTTGGGCCTGACCGTCGGCACCGAAACCGAAACGCCCGTGCGCATCCTGATGTCGGTAGGGATCGGGATCGGCGCGATCTACTTCTGGATCAACATGAAGGCCAACAAGCGGCTTTCCATGATCGAAGAGCAACTGCCTGACGCAATCGAACTGATGGTGCGCAGCCTCAAGGTCGGCCACCCGTTTTCTTCGGCGATCCAGATCGTGTCGAAAGAGGTACAAGACCCGCTGGCGAGCGAATTTGGTGTGATCGCGGACGAGAGCGCTTATGGCCGCGACGTGGGCGAGGCGCTGAAGGACATGGCCGAACGGCTCGACATGCAGGATTTGCGCTTTCTCGCCGTCGCCGTGACCATCCAGCAGCAATCGGGCGGTAACCTCGCCGAAATCCTCGCGGGCCTCGCCAAGGTGATCCGCGCGCGCTTCCGCCTGTTCCGCCGGGTGAAAGCGATCACCGCAGAGGCGAAGTGGTCGGGCAAGTTCCTGTCGGCCTTCCCGATCCTCGCCCTGATCGTGATCAATCTAGGCGATCCGCATTACTATGACGAAGTGCGCGACCACCCGTACTTTATCCCTGCCTGCTTTGCTGTGGGCATCTTCCTCGCGCTGAACCTCTATGTGATGCGCGTGCTGACCAACATCAAAGTCTAACCCCCGGAGGCTGCCATCATGGACATGATCACGGACATTCTTGGCCCCCTCGGGCCCATCATCATCGCCGGTGTGCTGGGCGTCGTCATGGTGGCCGTTACGGTCATCTTGATGCTGCGCCAGCCCGAAGACCCGCTGACCAAGCTCAAGAAATCCGCCGCCGTGCAGGCCGGAACCGCCGCTGCGGGCGGTGCAGGCAAGCTGCGTCAGGGCGGGCATAACGAACAGCTCGACCGGTTCGCGAACTTCCTTGAGCCGCAGGATGTGGCAGAGCTGTCCAAACGGCAGCTGATGATGACCCAGGCCGGGTATCAGTCGAAGGACGCGGTGCGTATCTTTCACTTTGCCCAGTTCGCGCTGGGCCTTCTGGGCCTCATGTTGGGCGTTCTCTATGTCACCGTGCTGAACGCGGATGTGGAGATGGAAACCAAGAACATGATGATGTGGACGCTCGGCCCTGGCGGCGCGGGCTACTACCTGCCGCAATACTGGGTCACGCGCCGCGTCGAGGCCCGCAAGGAACAGATCACCCAAGGCTTCCCCGACGCGCTCGACATGATGCTGGTCTGCGTGGAAGCGGGCCAGTCGATGGAA
Source organism: Pseudomonadota bacterium (assembly GCA_039817385.1). Classification (GTDB taxonomy): domain Bacteria; phylum Pseudomonadota; class Alphaproteobacteria; order Rhodobacterales; family Rhodobacteraceae; genus JBCBCP01. The sequence continues at coordinate 288,131 of JBCBVY010000004.1, forward strand.
CAGGCCATCGTCCGCGTCGCGGGCGAGCTGCGCGCCTCCTTCCCGGCGCTTGCGGACGAGTTTGAGGTTGTCGCCTACGAGATGAAGGCGGGCAAGGACAAGGAAACCGTCCTTAACGATATGGGCGAGCGCTGCGGCGTGGCGGACGTGGCCAGCTTTGCCACCGTTCTGGTGCAATCCACCAGCTTTGGTACCTCCATCGGTGAGGCGCTGCGCGTCTATGCCGGGGAAATGCGGGACAAGCGCGTGATGCGCGCCGAAGAGGCCGCAAACAAGTTGCCAACAAAGATGACCCTTGCCACAATGATGCTGACGGTGCCGCCGCTGCTGATCATCCTTGTTGGTCCGTCGGTGCACGGCATCACCCAGTTGGGCAAAATGAGCGAATAAAAATGGCTCTTTGGCGAGCAGTCATGAGCGCCGCAACGGTTCTGACCCTGGCCGCCTGTTCTTTATCAGGCGGCCTCGGTGCGTCTGAAGGCGATGGGGTCACGGCCCCGGGTGTCGACCTGCGCGGCGACGCGGTCAGCGGTGCGGAGGTTGGCCACCGGCTCGTCGCCGCGGGCGAATATGAACTGGCGCTCAAGGCGTTCAACCGTGCCGCGCTCGCGGATGGGATGAACGCGGAGATCCTGTCGGGCATGGGCACGGCCAACCTTGGCCTCGGGCGGCTTGGCCAAGCGGAGGTCGCTTTGCGCCGCGCCACGACCGAGTTCGAGGCGTGGCCCGAGGTCTACAACAACCTCGGCGTTGTTCTGATGGAGCAGGGCAAAACCGCCGAGGCGGTGCAGATCTTCCGCAAGGCCTTTGCCCTCGATGACGGAGAAAGCACACATATTCGGGATAATTTGCGCTTGGCACTCGCAAAATCCGAAAATTCTGCTACAGCTTATCCACAAGACAGCGGATATGCCCTCGTCCGCCGTGGCAGCAGTGATTATTTGCTGCGCCCCGCGATCTAGGGCCGTACAGCTGTCAACAAGGCCGAAACGGCCACCAAACCAGAGCCGCAAAGGCCAACGAGCAGTAGAGCAGGACAAGGACGCAGGCACATGCGCCATTCGATGATAGTTGCCGCCGCGCTGGCGGGTGTGACCCTGTTGGGCGCCTGTGATCAGCAAGCGGGTGATGCGACCGTGGAACGCGCGTTTCAGGACGTGAACGTCGTGGACGCAACCAACCTCAACGAGGTGATGCTGACGGTTGCCGACCCGAACGAGGCCGTCGCTTATTTCCAGCGCAGCGCTGCCGAAGCGCCCGACCGGGCAGACCTACAACGGGGCCTTGCGACCTCGCTGGTCCGGGCCAAGCGGCATACGGAGGCGGTTTCGGCCTTTGCCAAGCTGGTGAAGATGGACGAGGCCACTAATGACGACCGTGTCGATTTCGCCGATGCGCTGATCCGTGCGGGCGACTGGGCCCGCGCCGAAGACGTGCTGGACGACGTGCCGCCGACCCATGAGACCTTCAAACGCTACCGGCTGGAGGCGATGGTCGCTGACAGCAACCAGGAATGGAAGAAAGCCGACAGCTTCTATGAGACGGCGATTGGCCTGACGACCCGCCCCGCCAGCGTGATGAACAACTGGGGGTATTCGAAGCTGACCCGCGGCGATTTCGCCGAGGCAGAGCGCCTTTTTGGCGATGCGATCCGGCAGGACACGACGCTTTTTACCGCCAAGAACAACATGGTCCTCGCCCGCGGGGCGCAGCGGAACTATACCCTGCCCGTCGTCCCGATGGACCAGATCGAGCGGGCGCAGCTGCTGCACACGATGGGCCTGACGGCAGTCAAGCAAGGCGATGTGACAACCGGAAAATCGCTGCTGCGCGAGGCGGTGGACACCCATCCGCAGCATTTCGAAGCGGCCGTGCGCGCGCTCCGCGCGCTTGAAAGCGCCCCGGCAAACGGCTGATAACATGACACAAACAGCGTTCTCGGCCTGGGTCTTTCTGCCCTTCGTGATACCGCTGTGCCTCTATGTGGCCTTCACCGATCTGGCGCAGATGCGGATCACGAACCCCGCCGTGGTGACGCTCGCGTTGATCTTCGTGCTGCTTGGCCCCCTCGCCCTGCCCTTTGAGGATTACGCCTGGCGCCTGGTACACCTGCCTGTGATGCTGGTGCTGGGCATCGTGCTGAACGCCGCGGGCGTGATGGGCGCAGGCGATGCCAAGTTCCTCGCCGCCGCCGCGCCCTTCCTCGTGCTCAGCGACTGGCAGATCATGTTCATGATCTACGTCACAACCCTGCTGACCGCCTATGCCGCCCACCGCATTGCGCGGGCAACCGCCCTGCGCAGTCTCGCGCCCCATTGGGACAGCTGGGAACAGGGCAAGAAATTCCCGATGGGCTTTGCCCTCGGCCCCGCCTTGGGCCTCTACCTGATCATGGGGGCACTCTATGGCGCCTGATCCGCACGAAATCTTAGCTCTTTTGCCCCAGAACGGCCCCAGCCGGAGGACACGCAGATGAACATGCAGCAATCCCACGTGATCGCGCCCCCCGCGCCCAAGCGCCTGCACGAGATGGAGCTTCCCATCGTCATGATGCGCGACATCCTGTTAAAGACGATGTTCCGCAAGTCGGTGGATCTGGTCTCGGACATCGCGCGCGACCTCTGTCTGCCCATCGCCGTCACGCAAGAGCTGGTCGATATGGGCCGCGACCAGCGCCTGATCGAGGCGACGGGCACGCTGAATGCCAATAATGGCAACGAAATGGGCTATCAGCTGACCGATGCGGGCAAGGCCCGCGCGCTCGACGCGCTGGCGCAGTCCGAATATTTCGGCGCGATGCCGGTGCCGCTGGATGTCTACCGCGAGCAGGTCAAACGCCAGTCGATCCGCAACATCCAAGTGACGCGCCAGCAGCTGACGCAGGCGATGGGCCACCTGGTTCTGCCTGACAGCCTGCTGGATCACCTCGGCCCCGCGGTCTCCGCCGGTCGGTCGATCCTGATGTACGGCCCCCCGGGCAACGGGAAATCCAGTATTTCCAACGGTATCCGCGACGCGCTTGGCGATCACGTCTATGTCCCCCGTGCCATCGAATATAGCGGGCAGGTCATCACCGTCTATGATCCCATCGTGCACGTCCTCGCCCCGGAAGAGGCCGAAGACCCTACCGCCCTGCGCCGCAAACAGGGCTATGACACCCGCTATGTCAAATGCGAACGCCCCACGGTGATTACGGGGGGCGAGCTGACCGTGTCGATGCTCGATCTGGTCTACAACCCCACCGCGCGCACCTATCAGGCGCCGCTCCAGCTGAAAGCGACGGGCGGGATCTTCATCATTGACGACCTTGGCCGCCAAGCCGAACCGCCGCAGGCGATCGTGAACCGCTGGATCGTCCCGCTGGAAGAGGCCAAAGACATCCTCGCCCTGCAATCGGGCGAAAAGTTCGAAGTGCCCTTCGACACGCTCGTCGTCTTCTCCACCAACTTCCACCCGAACGAGATTTTCGACCAGGCCGCGCTGCGCCGGATCTTCTTCAAGATCAAGATCGACGGGCCGGATCAGGAAAACTACCTGAAAATCTTTGCCCTCATCGCCCGCGCCAAGGGGATGCCGCTGGACGAGGCGGCGCTGGTGCATCTGCTCAAGGTCAAATACCCGACCATCGACAATGTCTATGCGAACTATCAGCCGGGCTTCCTGATCGACCAGATGCGCGCGATCTGCGACTTTGAGGGCATCGCTTATCAGATGACCCCCGACCTGATCGACCGCGCCTGGGCGAACATGTTCGTCAAAGACGAGCACATCGTGAAGTGAGGCGGGCGGAAACTCAGTAAGTTTCCGGTCCGTTTTCTGACGAAGAAAACGCCGCGGGGCGGCCTATGTCTTTCCCATGCACCTACCCGACCGCTTCACCGACTGGTTCGCCTCCAAGGGCTGGTCCATCCACCCGCACCAGCAGGCGATGCTGGACCGCGCAGATGCCCCTGCCCTCCTGCTGATCGCGCCCACGGGGGGCGGCAAGACGCTGTCAGGCTTCCTGCCATCACTGATCGACCTTGCCAATTCCGAACATGCGGGCCTGCACACGCTCTACATCTCGCCGCTCAAGGCCTTGGCCGCCGACATAAAACGCAACCTGCGGACCCCTGTGGAGGAAATGGGCCTCGACATCCGCATCGAGGACCGCACCGGCGACACGAGCGCCAGCCAGAAAAAGCGCCAGCGGGCCGACCCGCCCCATATCCTGCTGACCACGCCGGAAAGCCTTGCGCTGATCACCTCTTACGAGGACGCGCCGCGGATGCTGGGCGGCCTCAAACGCGTGATCGTCGACGAAATCCACGCCCTGGCGGAATCGAAGCGGGGCGATCAGCTGTTCCTGGCCCTCAGCCAACTGGAACGGATCGTCCCGGGTCTCAAACGCGTCGGGCTCTCGGCCACGGTTGAGAACCCGGCCGCCATCGCCGCCATGCTGGCCCGCCACCCGGAGCCGTGCGCGGTGCTCACCGCCGACCCCGGCCCGCCGCCCGACATCTCTATGCTGCGCACGGATGAAGCGCCCCCCTGGGCCGGGTCGGGCGCGAAATACAGCATTCCCGCGGTGCTCGATCAGGTGCGCCAGCACAACACGACGCTGATCTTCCACAACACCCGCGCGCAGGCGGAGCTTTTCTTTCACAACCTCTGGCTCGCCAACGAAGAAGGGCTGCCCATCGGCATCCACCACGGCAGCCTCGACCGGCAGCAGCGCGAGCGGGTGGAGCAGGCGATGGTGCGGGGCGAACTGAAGGCCATTGTCTGCACCGGCAGCCTCGATCTTGGGATAGACTGGGGCGATGTGGACCTCGTGATCCAGATCGGCGCGCCCAAGAACGTCAAGCGGCTGGTGCAGCGGATCGGGCGTGCCAATCACCGCTACAACGCGCCGTCCAAGGCGCTGCTGGTCCCGGCCAACCGGTTCGAGGTGGTCGAATGCCTCGCCGCGCTGGAGGCGGTGCAGGCGGGCGATCTGGATGGTGATCCCAAGGGCCCCGGCCCCCGCGATGTGCTGTGCCAGCATATCTTGATCGCCGCCGCCGCAGGGCCATTCGACGCGGGCGCGCTCTATGACAGCTTCACCACCGCAGGTGCCTACGCCCACCTGACGCGGGCCGAGTTCGACGCCTGCATCGACTTCTGCGCCACGGGGGGCTACGCCCTGCGCGCCTATGACCAATGGCAACGGCTGAAACAGCGCCCCGACGGCCTGTGGCAGCTGCGCGATCCGCGCGCGGCGCAGCGCATCCGCATGAACATCGGCACGATCCAGGACACCGACACGCTGAAGGTCCGCATGAAGCGCAGCCGGGGCGGCAAGCCGCTGGGCGAGGTGGAGGAAGGCTTTGCCGCAACCCTGTCGCCCGGCGACACCTTCCTGATCGGCGGGCAGATCGTCCGCTTTGAAAGCCTGCGCGAGATGACCGTGGAGGTGTCCCGCGACCGGGGCAAGAAACCCAAGATCGCGACCTTTCTGGGCACCAAATTCGCCACCTCTACCCAGCTGTCGGACCGCATCCTGCGTATGTTTCAACAGGACGACTGGCCCGATCTGCCGGACCACACGCGGGCTTGGCTGCACCAGCAGCGCGACCGCTCCCGCCTGCCCGAACCCGGCCGCCTGCTGATCGAAAGCTTCCCCCACGAGGGCCGCGCGCATACGGCGGTTTATGGGTTCGCAGGGCGCAACGCGATGCAAACGCTGGGCCTTTTGCTGACCAAACGGATGGAGGACGTGGGCCTCGACCCGCTGGGCTTTCTGGCGACGGACTACGCGACGCTCATCTGGGGCCTTCAGCCGATCCGCGACCCCGCCCCGCTCTTCGATATCGACGCCCTGCGGGACGGGCTGGACCAATGGCTCGCTGGCAACGCGGTGATGAAGCGGACCTTCCGCGCCTCGGCCACCATCGCGGGGCTGATCGAGCGCAACTTGCCGTCCTCCCGCAAGACCGGGCGGCAAGCGACCTTTTCCAGCGATATCCTATACGACACGCTGCAAAAATACGACCCGGACCACCTGATGCTGGACATCACGCGCGAGGAAGCGATGCGCGGGCTGGTCGACTTTGGCCGGATCGAGGAGATGGCCGCGCGCGTGGGGGACCGCATCGACCTGATCGAACATGACCGGGTCACGCCACTGTCGGCGCCGCTGTTTCTTGAGGTCGGCCGCGTGCCGGTCAAGGGGCTGGCCGAGGAAAAGCTGCTGGCCGAGGAGGCCGCGCGACTGATGGCCACCGCCGGTCTGACCCCGGACCCGGTGCAAAAGCGGGAATGGCGTGTGCCGTTCTGATATTGCCCGTTGCGGCGCGCGAATGTATGAACAAAGCATGAACCATGCGGCACGCTCCGGCTTATCCCAGACCCTGAACGGTGCAGAGCTGACCCTGCGCGGCAGCGGCGCCCTTTACTGGCCCGCGCGCGACCTCCTGTGCGTCTCCGACCTGCACCTCGGCAAATCGGAGCGTATGGCGCGGCGCGGCGGCCCTGCCCTGCCCCCTTATGAGACGCGCGATACGCTGTCCCGGCTTGAGGCGGAGATCGAGGCGACGGGCGCGCGCACGGTCCTGTGCCTCGGGGACAGCTTTGACGACCGCGCCGCAGCGGCGGCCCTGGGCGAGGACGAACGGCTTTGGATCGCGCGGCTGATGGCGGGGCGGCGCTGGATCTGGATCGAGGGGAACCACGACCCCGGCCCGCTGGACCTTGGCGGCACGCACCTGGCGGAACTGGTGCAGGGCCCGCTGGTTTTTCGGCACATCGCGGAACCGGGTGCGCGCGGCGAGCTGTCGGGGCACTACCACCCCAAGGTGCGGCTCCCGACGCGCGGTCGGCTCGTCTCGCGCCCTGCCTTCCTGTGTGATGACACACGCATCATCCTGCCCGCCTTTGGCACCTATACCGGCGGGCTAAGCAGCCTTGATCCCGTCTTACAGGCGATCATGCAGCCGGGGGCACAAGCGGTCCTGACCGGCCCGGTGCCCACCCGCGTGCCGATGGCGCGCCCGGGGCACGGCGCGCCGGCACCCTAGGGGAAGAGGCCCGCGTCTTCGAGATCGGGCTGGTATTTGCGGCTGACCGGCACGACGTCCCCATTCGACAGGGCCAGCACCGGGCGCCCGCCATCGATTTTGCTGCGCGCGATCGCGCTGCGCGCAACCCAATGCGAACGGTGGGTGCAATAGCCCTCGACCGGGTCCATTTCGCGGATGGCATCGGTCAGCCGCATCCGCAGCCGCTCCACCCCTGCACCCGTGACGACAAGCACGTAATGCCCTTCGGCCTCCAGCCGCAGGATCGGCGCGCGCGCCTCCTGGCAAAGCCGGTCCGAGAGGCGGGGCAATGGCGCGTCCTCCGCCCGCTCGGTCACAGCCGCAAATGCCGGAAGCCCGTAGCGCAAGCCACTGATGAGCATGCAGATCGCAAGCACGTTCACACCCATCCAAACCGGGCTTGGGTATTTCTCGGGTGGGCCCGCGAACCAGAACAACGTCCAAGCATAAAGAAAAGGGGTAAAGGCAAGGGTTGTGCCGAGGCAGATATAGAGCTCAGCGAGCCAGAACTGGGGCGTGCGCAGCAGGTCACGCAGCGCGTATTTCAAGCTGAGCGCGACCCCGAGGGAAATGGAAATAGCGACAATCCAGTAGACCAGCCGCGCGCTGAACCCGCCGCTTTGGAAGGTTCCGAACGGACCGGTGACCGCCGCGAGCAGGGTCACGACAAAAATCGTGACGACTTGCCATAACCGCGTACGGCTCACACGCGGCAGAATGTCGTTCGTTTCAGTCAGGAAAGTCACGTCGCCACAGCGCCCCCAGTTATGGAAGTGACGTTAAACTGCACCAGCACATCAGGATGATCAACTGCTTAGCGACGCGACCAAGCCGGCCTTCATCGCCGCATCGCGGCGCTTGCGGCTGATGGGCACCTGCGCACCATCCGACATTTCCAGCACCGGTGCAGCGCGGGAGCCGCCAACCTTGCGGATTTGGTCCTTTGCGACCCAGTGGGATCGGTGCACCTGCAGGCCTTGATCGGGTCCTGTCTTGTCCACCGCGTCCGACAGCCGCATCAAAAGTAGCGTATGCCCCGCCGTCGTGACAACTTTGGTATAGTGGTCCTGCGCCTCCAGCCGCACCAGCGGCGCGCGCAACTGGGGCGGCAGGCGCCTTTGCAGGGCGGCGTCCGGCGCAGGCGCAGGCACGGGTGCATCGGGATGACGGGCACCGGGGAAACTGACCAGCCACTGGATGCCATGCACCGCCGCCACCACCAGCGCCACAATCACCAACAGATACAGATAGTCGCTCCAGCCGCACCAACCGTCGAACAGGAACGTGTTGGTCAGGTGAACCATCGACGCGATCAGGACGGTCATGCCAATCCACGCAGGAAGCTGCCGCGGGCCGGGTCCCATGCGCGCCGCCAGCTTGCGCGTCAGCACGCCCAGGACAACCGAAAGCGCAGCCACCCCGGCCCAATAGCCCGCGCGCGTCCAAAGCTCGGGCATACGGGCCATCGTGCCGAACGGCCCTGCCGCAACGGCAAGGATCGTCGCGCCGATCCAGACACCAAGCGGGCCTCGCACGCGCAGCCATTCACGCATCGTGAATGTCCCGCTGCTGCCACTCACGCATCAAAGCCGCCATCTGCGCATCCGGTCTGGCATCGCGCGCCCTGTGCTTGCACGTTGCAAAAAAGTGAAATTGCCAAGGGTGCGCCAATGTCCTTTGCCCCACTTCTGAACACGCCCGCGATTGTGCAGATCCACGCATTTGTGGCATTGGCGCTGGTCGCTGTCACGCTGATCTTGCTGAGCCTGCCCAAGGGCAGTGTCTTTCACCGCACCCTTGGCTGGGCCTGGGTGATTGGCATGGGGATCGTCGCGCTCAGCAGCTTTGGCATCAACGACATGCGCGTGATCGGCCCGTTCAGCCCGATCCACATCCTGTCAGTCATCACGCTGGTTGGCTTGGTCTACGGGGTGTACGCGGCGCGGTCCCATAACGTCGCCGCGCACCGCCGGACGATGCGCAGCCTGTCCTTCTGGGCGCTGGGGATTGCGGGCGCCTTCACCTTCTTCCCCGGGCGCGTCATGTTTCAGGTCATCTCAGGCGGTTAAGCCTTCGGGCTCCGCCAGCCCGTTTGCGCGGCAGCACGCGGTGACCGTATTGGCCAAAAGGCACGCAATGGTCATCGGCCCGACCCCGCCTGGCACCGGCGTGATGGCCCCCGCCACGGCGGCGCAGCTGTCAAAGTCTACGTCCCCGACAAGCCGCGTCTTGCCCGCGCCCTTCTCGGGCGCGTCCACGCGGTTGATGCCGACGTCAATGACAGTAGCCCCCGGTTTGATCCAGTCGCCCGGCACCATCTGAGGGCGCCCCACGGCAGCCACAACGATGTCCGCGCGGCGCACCACGTCCGGCAGGTCTTTGGTCCGCGAATGGGCAATCGTCACCGTGCAGCTGTCATTCAGCAGCAGTTGCGCCATCGGCTTGCCCACGATGTTCGACCGGCCAATCACCACCGCGTCCATGCCCGACAGGCTGCCGTGAAAATCGCGCAGCATCATCAGGCACCCCAGCGGCGTGCAAGGCACCATCGCCTTCTGCCCCGTGCCAAGCAGGCCCACGTTGGAGATATGAAACCCGTCCACATCCTTTGCCGGCGCGATGGCGTTAATCACCAGATCTTCGTCCAGATGCCCCGGCAGTGGCAGCTGCACCAGGATGCCATGCACCGCCGGGTCGCTGTTCAACTGGTCGATCAGCGCCAGCAAGTCGGCCTCGGGCGTGTGGATGTCCAGCTTGTGCTCATAGGAGTTCATTCCGACCTCAAGGGTCATCTTGCCCTTGGAGCGGACATAGACCTGGCTCGCCGGGTCTTCGCCCACCAGCACAACGGCCAGCCCCGGCGTGATCCCGTGATCACCCTTGAGGCGGGTGACATGCTCCGCGACCTGGGCGCGCACGCGGGCGGCGAAGGTTTTGCCGTCGATTAGGGTGGCCGTCATTTCGATCCTCACAGGTGGGGTAGAACCCCACCCTACAGGGTGAGGCGTAGGGTGGGGTTTGACCCCACCGCCGTTAGAACAGACCTTCGATCTGACCGTCTTCGTTCAGGCGAATGGTCTCTGCCGACGGCACGCGCGGCAGGCCCGGCATCGTCATGATCTCGCCGCAGACCACGACGACGAAGCCTGCACCTGCCGACAAGCGCACCTCGCGCACCGGCACCGAATGGCCCGTGGGCGCCCCGCGCAGGTTCGGGTCCGTGCTGAAGGAATACTGCGTCTTCGCCATGCAGACCGGCAGATGGCCATAGCCCTGCTCTTCCCACAGGCGCAGCTGATCGCGGATCTTGGTATCGGCCAGCACCTCGTCCGCACGGTAGATCCGCTTGGCGATGGTTTCGATCTTCTCAAACAGGCTCATCTCGTCCGGGTAGATGGGCGAGAATTCCGCGCTGTCCTTGTCAGCGAGTTCCGCCACTTTGCGCGCCAGATCAGCAGAGCCTTCGGAACCCTTTTCCCAATGCTTGGACAAAACCGCTTCGGCCCCGTGGGTCGCGACATAGTCTTTGATCGCCTGCACCTCTGCGTCGGTGTCGGTGACAAAGTGGTTGATCGCCACGACCACCGGCACGCCAAAGCTTTTCAGGTTCTCGATATGGCGGCCCAGGTTCGGGCAACCCTTCTGGACCGCCTCCACGTTCTCCGCGCCCAGGTCCGCCTTGGCCACGCCGCCGTTCATCTTCATCGCGCGCACGGTGGCCACGCACACCACGACCGACGGCGCGAGGCCCGCCTTGCGGCACTTGATGTTCATGAACTTCTCAGCGCCCAGGTCCGCGCCAAAGCCCGCCTCGGTCACCACGTAATCGGCCAGCTTCAGCGCCGTAGTTGTCGCGATGACGGAGTTGCAGCCATGCGCGATATTGGCAAAGGGGCCGCCATGCACGAAGGCCGGGTTGTTCTCCAGCGTCTGCACCAGATTGGGCTGCATCGCGTCCTTCAGCAGCACCGTCATCGCGCCATCGGCCTTGATATCGCGGGCAAAGACGGGCGAGCGGTCGCGGCGGTAGGCCACGATCATGTCGCCAAGACGCTTTTGCAGGTCCTGCAAATCGGTCGCAAGGCACAAGATCGCCATCACCTCGGAGGCGACGGTGATGTCAAAGCCCGCCTCGCGCGGAAAGCCGTTGGCCACACCGCCCAAGCTGGCCGTGATCTGGCGCAGCGCCCGGTCGTTCATGTCCACCACGCGGCGCCAGACGACGCGGCGGGTGTCGATCTCCAGCTCATTGCCCCAGTAGATGTGGTTGTCGATCATCGCGCTCAGCAGGCTGTGCGCAGAGGTGATCGCATGGAAATCCCCGGTGAAGTGCAGGTTCATCTCTTCCATCGGGACAACCTGCGCATAGCCGCCGCCCGCAGCCCCGCCCTTCATGCCGAAATTCGGCCCAAGCGAGGCTTCGCGAATGCACACGCAGGCGTTCTTGCCAATCGCGTTCAGACCATCGCCGAGGCCAACAGTGGTCGTCGTCTTACCCTCGCCCGCCGGGGTCGGGTTGATGGCCGTCACGAGGATCAGCTTGCCATCGGTCCGGTCTTGCACGGAGTTGATGAAAGACTGCGACACCTTCGCTTTGTCATGACCGTAAGGCAGCAGGTCCGCCGCCGCGATCCCCAGCTTGGCCCCGATCTCCTGGATCGGTTTCTTGTTCGCCTCGCGGGCAATCTCGATATCGGTCTTGTAGGCCATGTTCCGTCCCTTGGTGTGCGCAGGTATGCTTTGGCCTCTCTAGCGGCGAAATTCATCCCGCATGGCGCGCGATTCCGACATAATTGGACGTTTCCGCGCCCCCGGCCGCTGCGGCGGTTTCATTTCGGAAACCGCCGCAGGTGTCAGCCCGCCGCCACGCGGTCGCGCAGAAGCGCATTGGTGGCCATCAGCTTGGCCTTGGTGTTGCCGGAAAACGCAAGCTCCAGATGCGCGTGCATGTCCGGGTTGCGCCGGACCAGCCGCCGCAGGGCCGCCCCAGTGATGACAAAACAGCGTGCAGGGCGCGACACCCGCACCGTGGCGGAGGCGGGCGCACCCTGCATCACGCCCATCTCGCCGATAAAGCCGCCCGCGCCGACATCGGCGATGGCTTTGCCGTCCACTTCGATGTTTACCCCGCCCCAGGCCAGATAACTGAGCTGTTCAACCACCATCCCTTGCACCGTCAATTCCGCGCCAGGATCGAGGTCTACCCACGTCCCCGCCCGCATCAGCGTGCGCGCGTCGATCCGGCGAATGGTCGGGAAATGCGCATCAAGCAGCGCCTGTTCCTCTTCGGAAAAGCGCAGGCCCCGGGTCAGCAGGAAGACCCGCACAATTCCGACAAGCGAAAGGGTGATCCAGCTGATTTGAATGATTGCGGAAAAGAGGTTCCAGCCGGTCACAAGGGACACCAAAACCAGCGAGGCGCCAAAAAGGTTCATCAGCGCATAAGGGTAGCCATTGCCCTTCACCAGCCCCAGCTGAAGCAGCGCGTAAGAGCCCAGGTAGAAGGCAACACCGACAAACCCGGCCAACTGGTATAGGTCGATCATCCCGCCCCCCGGCGCGGCTTGCACTTCGCAAGACAGTGACGAAAAGCAGCGCGCCGATCAAGCACGGGCGGGCCGAGATTATTCGCCGAATAATCTCCGCCGCACGGGGGTGTTTAACCGCGCGCTTTGTCCTGATGCCGCCACGCACGCTGATCGGGGATGCTCAGCGTCAGCACATCGCCCACCGCAAAGCGTCCGGGCCGCTCGATCCACGCCGTCACCCCGCGCCGTCCGCTTGCGGCGGGTTTGTAGCGTTTGCCAAAACCCTCTGCCTCTTTCTCGATCTCCTGACCGGGGTAGATGCAGGGGCGGTTTTCCATGTCCACGACCAGCGCGGCACCAGATGGCCCTTGCAGCCGGGACGAGGGCGGCAGGTGGGTGAAATCCTCCAGCCCTTCCACAATCATCGAGGCGCCAACCCAGGCCGGATCAATCGCGTCCAGCCCCATCTCCGCCGCTGTGGCGGCCAGTTCCTCGGCGCTGAGCACAGACAGCTGGCGCACGTTGCGGATTTCAGTACCCGGCGCGTATTGCGCCCGCGTGCGGCTACAGGCGGGGCGGGTCAGACCGCCATGCGCCTCGCCGGGAAAGCCTTCGAACCCGGCCTCCACCTCTTCCACCGAGACAGAGCGCAAATCCCCCTCCCGGTCGGTGACGATGCCAAGCCACGTGATCCGGGCGGTGAAGGATGTGGGTTTGAGCGCGGGCATGGCGGCCTCCTGTGATCGTCCGCACAGATTGCGGCGCAGCGGGCGCAATGAAAAGCCCTCGGCGCGATGATCTTTCGCGATGCTGCAATTACAGATGCTGACGACAGATCTGCGAAGGCGACGCGCTTTCGGCAGCGTCACCCCTCACCTGCTGCCGCCAAAGAAAAAGGCCCCGCCGGATGGCAGGGCCTTGTTAGGACTTTCAGGCGATTACGCCGGATCGGGCTCCATGTCGCCACCCGCCTCGGGGCCGGACTTGCGGCCCTTCTTGGCTTTCGGGATCGCGGTGAGCGAGGGCTTTTCGTCCTTCGCCTCGGCGCCGCCATCCTCGTCCTCGTCCACATGGGGCGGCTCGCCGCGCATCACGCGCTTGATCTCTTCGCCGGTCAGCGTCTCGTATTCCAGAAGGCCCTGCGCGAGGCGCTCGAACTCTTCCTCGTTCTCTTTGATGATCTTGTAGGCCAGGTCATAGCCCTCATCGATGATGCGCTTAACCTCCTGCTCGATCAGCTCTTTCGTGCCCGCAGAGACCGAGAAACCGCCCGCGCCGCCATTGGCCTGATAGCCCGCCGCCGCCTCCGAATAATCGATGTTGCCGATCAGGTCGGACATGCCCATGCGCATCACCATGCCGCGCGCCAGTTGGCTGGCCTGCATGATGTCACCCATCGGGCCGGAAGAGACTGAGTCGGCGCCGTATTTCAGGATTTCCGCGGCCTTTCCCGCCATCGTCATGGCGATCTTCTGTTCGGCCTCGTCCTTGAACATCTGCAGCTTGTCCATCTCAGGCAGAGACATCACCATGCCCAGCGCGCCGCCGCGCGGGATGATGGTGGCCTTATAGACCGGATCACATTTGGGCAGCTTGAGGCCCACGATGGCGTGGCCCGCCTCGTGATAGGCCGTCTTTTCCTTTTGGTCCTGGGTCAAGACCATGCTGCGCCGCTCCGCGCCCATCATGATCTTGTCCTTCGCCGCCTCGAAGTCGGCCATCGCCACAAAGCGGCGGCCAATCCGCGCCGCCATCAGCGCCGCCTCGTTCACGAGGTTGGCAAGGTCCGCACCCGAAAAGCCGGGAGTGCCGCGCGCGATGATGCGCAGGTCAACATCGGGGCCAAGCGGGGTCTTGCGCGCGTGCACGCCGAGGATCTTTTCCCGGCCCTTGATGTCCGGATTGCCGACGGTGACCTGACGGTCAAAGCGGCCCGGGCGGAGCAGGGCGGGGTCAAGCACGTCCTTGCGGTTGGTCGCGGCGACGATGATGACGCCTTCGTTCGCCTCAAAGCCGTCCATCTCGACCAGCAGCTGGTTCAGCGTTTGCTCGCGCTCGTCATTGCCGCCGCCATAACCGGCGCCGCGGTGACGGCCCACGGCGTCAATCTCGTCGATGAAAACAATGCAGGGTGCGTTCTTCTTGGCCTGCTCGAACATGTCGCGCACGCGGGACGCACCCACACCTACGAACATTTCCACGAAGTCGGAGCCGGAGATGGTGAAGAACGGAACGCCCGCCTCACCCGCAATCGCGCGCGCAAGCAGCGTCTTACCGGTACCCGGAGGGCCCTCAAGCAGCGCGCCTTTGGGGATCTTACCACCCAGGCGGCTGAACTTCTGCGGGTTGCGCAGGAACTCGACGATCTCTTCCAGCTCTTCCTTGGCTTCGTCGATGCCCGCGACATCGTCAAAGGTCACCCGGCCATGCTTTTCGGTCAGCATCTTTGCCTTGGATTTGCCAAAGCCCATTGCGCCGCCACCCCGGCCGCCCTGCATCCGGTTCATGAAGTAAATCCAGACCCCGATCAGCAGCAGGAACGGGAGCAGCGACAAAAGGAAAGCCTGGAAGCCCGATTGCTGCTGCTGCTCGGCGCGGACCGGCACGTCATTTGCGATCAGCAGGTCGGTGACATTGGCATCCGTGGGGATGATTGTCACGAAATCGCTGCCCTCACGGGAAAAACGGACCTCTTCCCCGTCCAGCGTGGCCCCCGCGACCTCGCCGGATTCCACGGCGTCGACAAAGTCGGAATAGCTCATCTCGCGCGCCTGCATCGTGCTGCCGCCGCCACCAAAGAGGTTAAAGAGCGCCAGAACCAAAAGGAACAGAACGACCCAGAATGCGATATTGCGTGCGTTGCCCAAGGCAAATCTCCTCTATCTGGCAGGACGCGCCCCGCCTGTTGAGTTTAAGATAGACAGCTCTGCCGCATCTTCAATGCGATAATAGGGATCCAAGAAAGCTGTCGGGCCCGCCCTCCAGCGTGCAGGTCCACTCTTCCTCTCCCGGCAGGCCAGGCGCAGCAATCAGCTCGTCTTCTACCCAAACGCCCGGCAGAGACAGCACCGCGGCACGGGGCAGGCCCGTCTCGCGCCAGCTTGGGACCTGCCGCACGCCGTCCTCACCAAGCGCGCGCACCTGGATCTCCGGATCGTCTTCCGGCCCGTCCAGGGTCCAACGGTCATCCCAAAGATCCCCCACCTCGCCCACAAGCCCCGCCACCGCGGCATGTTCACGGAACAGCCACATCGCGGCGCCAACGCGCTGGATCTGCACGCCTTCCAAGGTCGCCGCCGTCCCGCCCTGCATCGCCTCCAACGCGGTCGCAATGGAGGCGCTGCGCGGCGGATAAGGGGCAGAAGCGATCCACATGATCGCCTTGACCAGCAGCCGCCGCGCAATCTCATCGGGCAGCGTGCGGTAGCGGCGCATGTCGATATGGATGGCGCCAAGGCGCACGGATACAGTGTCTCGCGCGGCAAGAAAGGTCTGCCAATCCAGCGCCTGACGCGCCTTGCGCATATGCTCCGCGGTGCGCGCAAGGCCTGTCACAGTAACGCCCAGTGGCTCCAGCAGCTTGAGCGCCTGCCGGATACGCACCCGTTCGAACACGATGTTTTCGTTGCTCGGGTCTTCGATCCACGGGATACCGCGTTCCTGCAAATATAAGCGCAGCGCCTGCCGCGTCACGCCGAGCAAAGGGCGTGCCCAGGTGATTCCCCGGTTCACCCGGTGCGGCGCCATTGCGGCCAAACCGTCCACCCCCGCTCCGCGCGCCAGCCGCATCAGCGTGGTTTCCGCCTGATCGTTTGCCGTATGCCCCAGCGCGACGGTTGCCACGTTATGGGCATGCGCCCAATCGGCAATCAGGTCATAGCGTGCCTCGCGCGCGGCAGCCTGCAGGTTGCCCTGCCCATCCCAGCCGGACCAGAACTCGATATGGTGCTGCACGCCGAGCCGTCCGCAGATGTCGATCACCTGTTTGATCTCGCCCGCGGCCTCCGGGCGCAAGCGATGGTCAACGGAGATCGCCACAGGCTCCAGATCGATCCACTCCGCCAGCCGCACCATCAGGCACAGCAGCGCGACACTGTCACTGCCACCCGAGACGGCAACCCCCACGCGGTGAGAATGGCGCTGGGCCAGCTGCGCCTCCAAGAGGTCAAGAAGCTGTGCCTCCGTCATCGCCTGCGCCCCCGGCGCGGGGCTAGGCGCATCCGATGCGCGACCGTTCGGCTTCGGCGGAGGCCGCGGCTTTCGTCCCGGCAAAGCGTGCGGGCACTTCGGCAAGCGTCTGGCACGCCTCTGTGGTCTGGCCCAGCTGCCCCAGCGCGCGGCCAAGGCGGAACAGCGCCTCGGGCGCGGTTGGTCCGGTCTGATCGACGGAGAAGGCAGAAAGGTAGGCGCGGGCGCTTTCCCGCGTATCGCCAAGCCCCGCCAGCGCCTCCCCGCGCGCGAGGTCGGCAGCGGCCGCCAGCGGGCTGCCGGGGTAATTCGTGTTGAAGGCCGCAAAGGCGGCAGCGGCCCCGGCATAGTCACCCGCCGACAAAAGCGCGGACGCCGCTTCGAAATCGGCGCGTTCGGGTTCAGCCAGCTGCGGGCCGCTCGCGTGCGCCGGCCCTCCTTGAACCGGCGGGGGCGCCTCCCCGCCAAGGGTCGACGTCTCGCCCAGAGTGCTGATATCCCCGCCCTCAAGCTCGACCAGCCGGAATTCCAGATCGCCGATCCGGTTCGTGCCGTCGCGCACAACGCTGTCCACCCGGAACGCCAGCCGCTCCACCGCCCCGGTCAGGCGCTGCAACTCGGCCTCGATGGAGGCGATCCGGTCCAGCGTGCTCGACCCGCCAATGGTGACCTGCGGCGCGCCGGTCGTGCTCAGCTCTCGCCGCAGGCGCTGAATTTCAACGTTCAGAACCGTCAGCTCCTGGCGGATATCGGCGAGCGTCCGCGCCCGGTCCTGCGCAAAGACGGCGCCACCAGGCCCCACCAACACCAGCGCCAGAAGCGCCGCCCACATCGTTTTCATCGGTCCTTGCCCCTCAGCTCGCAGGGTCTCAGCTTGTCAGGCCACCCGCCAGGACCGTCACTGCGCGACGGTTCTGTGCATAGCACGCCTCGTCACTGCATACTTCGACCGGACGCTCCTTGCCATAGGAGACAACCCTGAGACGAGTCTCGGCCACGCCTTTCGACACAAGGTACGCCCGGGCCGCATCCGCGCGGCGCGCGCCAAGGGCAAGGTTGTATTCGCGCGTGCCCTGCTCGTCTGCGTGGCCTTCGATAATGGCGGTGTAGTCCGTGTTGGTCAAAAGCCACGCTGCCTGCCCATCGAGCGTGGCCTGCCCCGCAGCGGTCAGCGTGGACTGGTCCACTTCAAAAAACACGCGGTCGCCCACCGATTGCTGGAAGAAGGCGGCGCTGGTGGGGTCCTGCGCGCTGCCCGGAACGACCGCAGGTGCCCCCGTGCCCGCGCCCGCGCCGTCCGCTGCGTCGCCGCCAAGCCCGGCGGGGTTGGTACAGGCCGCAAGGGCCAGTGCGCCTGCGGCGATCCTCAGTTTTGTCGTCATGCGCATTGTTGAAATTCCTTTCGCGCTGCTGCTGCACATCGGCCGTGCGTCATGCTCGGCCGAGGTGCGAAATGCTCAGTCTTCAATTCTGTAGCGGCCCCCAGCTTGGATCGGACCCGCCCTCGGGTGTTTGCACGGGACGCAGGTTGCGGCCGGTAATATCGACGGAATAAAGCGTTGCCCGCCCCGCCGCGCCCTGCGTTTCGCGGGTGAACATGATCACGCGGCCATTGGGCGACCATGTCGGCCCCTCGTCAAGGAAGGACGCGGTCAAGAGGCGCTCTTCACTGCCGTCAAGGCGCATCACGCCGATATGGAACCGCCCGCGGGACTGCTTGGTAAAGGCAATGAGGTCACCGCGCGGCGACCAGACGGGCGTGCCGTAACGCCCGTCGCCAAAGCTGATACGCCGCGCCTCCCCGCCGGTGCTGGGCATCACGTAAAGCTGCTGGCTGCCGGAGCGGTCGGATTCGAACACGATCTGGCTGCCATCGGGGCTGAAGCTGGGCGCGGTCTCAATCGACGGCGTGCTCGTCAGCCGCGTGGCCGCGCCCGAGCCGATATCCATCGCGTAGATGTCGGTGTTGCTGCCGACGCTGAGCGAATAGACCACCATGCGCCCGTTGGGGTGAAAGCGCGGCGCAAAGCTCATGGTGCCGTCCTGGTTTTCCAGCGCGCGCCGCTGCACGCTTCCCACATCCAGCACGTAGATGCGGGGAAAGCCCGTCTCGTAGCTTGTATAAAGCACGCGGTCCCCGGTCGCGGAAAACCGCGGGGCAAGGACCAGCGCGTTGGAATCCGTCAGGTACTGCACGTTCGCGCCATCATAATCCATGATCGCCAGCCGCTTGCGGCGCGCGTCCTTCGGCCCGCTTTCGCTGACAAAGACGACGCGGCTGTCGAAATAGCCCAACTCCCCGGTGATCCGGCTATAGACGGCGTCGGCCACCTTATGCGCCATGCGGCGCCAGCCATCGGCGGTGCCGGAAAACTGCAAGCCCGCGCCCAGTTCCCGGTCGGAAAAGACGTCATGCAAGCGGAATTTTACCAGCACCTGATTGCCATTCACCGCCACCGCGCCCGTGACCAGCGCTTGCGCGTTGATCGCCTTCCAATCGGCATATTGCACCGGCGCGTTAAAACTGGCCGGGGTGGAGATATAGGCGCTGGACGGGATTTCGCGGAAAAGGCCAGAGCCGACAAGATCGGCTGAGATGACCCGCGAAAGCTGGCGCGCAAGCTCGGTGGCCGCCGCATTCTCCGGCTGGAAATCGGGCACGGCGAATGGCAAGGGCTCGATCACGCCCTCGGTAATCTCGATCCGCAGCGGGCCTTGGGCCAGCGCCGCGACGGCCATCATCCAGACCCCGAAGGCCCACATCATCACGCGTCTCATCTGATCCGCATCCTTTCCGGATTGAATGTCATCTCGATCTCGCGCCAGCGGTCATATTTCTCGGCGGGCAGGTCAAAGCCGCGCGCGCCGCAGCGCAGGATCGCACGGCGCGCCGCGTCAAAGGCCTGCCCGGCCGCGCTGCGGCTGCCGCCTTCAAAACTGACCATGCGGATCGAGCCCTGGACCGGCGTGCCGTCACGGGTCATGTCCACGGCGACCACCACGGTCGTCTCCAGCGCTTCGGTGCTGAGCGAGCCGACATTCCAGCATTGCGAGACCGCGACGCGCAGCGCGTCCTGCTCCCCGCGGCTCAGCGGTGGGCCGGAGGGCGCGGGGCGTGGCGCCGTCGCGGCCTCAGCGGCGGCAATGGCGGCCTGAACCGCCGCATCGGTGTCTGATTGCGCGGGGGCCGCGGCCTGCCGCACAGGGCGGGATGGGGGACGGATGGATGCCGTCGGCGCGGCAGAGGGCGCGGGTTCTTCCGCTTCGGTCACGGTTTCGGTTGTGGCGGCCTCGGGCGCTGTGGCCTCTTGCGCCTCGGCTTCGGTCTCGCCCGTCTCGGCCTCGGTCACAGCCTCTTGCTGCACGGGGTCCGGGCGCGCATCTGGCGCGGGCTCGACCACGGCTTCGGGCGCAATGCGCTCCGCGGGGCGCGGGACGGGCCGGATGGAGAAGTCAGGCACCGGGGCCACGTCCGCCGCGGGCGGCGCTGGTGTTGGTGTTTCCAGCGTCACGTCCGGCTCCGGCTCGGGCGCGAGCGGCTGCGGCACCACCTCCGGCTGCGGTTCCGGCGTGGCCGCGGGCGGCGTCGGCGCCGTCACCTCCACTTCGGGGGCAGGCGGCGCAGGCTCTGGCAAAACCGCCTCGGGCACGGGCGGCTGGGCCACCTCAATCACCTGGCTTGGCGGGGTCTGCGCGGCCAGCATCGCCTCGAACGCGTCCGACGTGATCACCGACACTTCGCGCACCTCCACGGCAGGCGGCTCGGACCGAAAAACACCGCCGAGCAGGACAAAGGCCAAAAGACCCGCGTGCCCCACACCGGATATGACAAGCCCGGTGTCCAAACCCTCACCCGTCCCGCCCGTCCAGCGTCGGCCCGCCGGTGTCGGTCACAAGGCCGATATTGGCAAAGCCGCCCGCGTTCAGCGCGCCCATCACCTCCATCACGGTCGCATAAGGTACAGCCCCGTCAGCGCGCAGGAAAACACGGTCGTCTTCCCGCTCGGCGGCGATGGCGCGCAGGCGCGGCACCAGCGCGTCGCGGGCCACATCCGTGGTCATGATCTGCACGCCGCCCTCCGCGGTGATCGTCACGGTCAGCGGCTCTTCGGTGTCGGTGGGCAGCGCAGCGGCGGCGGTGCGCGGCAGCTCAACCGGCACGCCCACCGTCAGCAGCGGCGCAGCCACCATGAAGATGATCAGCAGCACCATCATCACGTCCACGAAAGGCGTCACGTTGATCTCCGCCATCGGCTGGCTGCGGCGGCGGCGGCGGCGGCGCCCCCCGCCACGTTCACCCTGAAGAACCGAGCCGCCCATCAGCCGTCCAACTGCCGCGACAGGATCGTCGCGAACTCATCCGAAAAGGCCTCGTAGCCGCCCACGATGCGGTCACTGTCCGCGCTCAGCTTGTTGTAGAACACCACCGCCGGGATCGCCGCGAGAAGGCCCAGACCCGTGGCCAGCAGCGCCTCCGCAATGCCGGGGGCCACAACGGCGAGGTTGGTGTTCTGCTGCTCCGCAATCTCAATAAAGGCGTTCATGATGCCCCAGACCGTGCCGAAAAGGCCCACAAACGGCGCGGTGGAGCCGATCGTCGCCAGCACCGGCAGGCCCTTTTGCAGCTCTTCGGCTTCTTTGTTGATGGCAACATCCATGCTGCGGTCGATCCGTGACGTGGCCCCGGCAATCAGCCCGCCATCCGCGCGGTGCGAGCGGCGCCACTCCATCATCCCGGCGGCAAAGATCCGCTCTGACCGGCCCCCGGGCGCCGTGCCGATGGTGTCAAACAGCTCATCCAGCGGCTCGCCCGACCAGAATTGCGTGTCAAACCGGCCCGCCTCGCGCCGCGCGGCGCGGTAGAGGATGATCTTCTGAATGATGATGCCCCAGGCCCAGACGCTTGCGATGATGAGCGAGATCATCACCAGCTTCACCGTCAGGGTTGCGCGCGCATAAAGGCCCCAAAGGGAAAAATCCATGTCCTGCGCGAGCGCCAGCGTCTCTGCTTCCATTCCCACCGCCTCATGTCCCGAGCCTGTTTCCGGCCCTTGTTTGGCGCGATTCTACCGCAGCGGCGCGCGTTTTGCCAACTGAACTTGCCGCGCGCTATCCCATCTTTGCGCGGATTTCCGCAGGCAGGCGCACCGGTTTGCCTTCGGTTGTCATCAAAACCGCGCTCACTTCGGCCTCAAACAGGACCTGATCGCCGCGCATCACCTTCTGGTCAAAAATCCAGCGCACGCCCTTTGCGTAATGGGTGCTGTGCACCTCCAGCCGGTCGCCAAGCCGTGCGGGCGCGCGGTAATCGGCCACAACCCGGGTGACGACAAAGATCAGCCCCGCCGCCTTCATCGCGTTTTGGTCCATGCCGAGCTGTTCGACCACCTCGGACCGGGGACGTTCGATGAACCGCAGGTAGTTGGCGTAGTACACCACCCCGCCCATGTCGGTGTCTTCATAGTAGACGGTCAGCGGAAAGATATGTGTGTCACTCATGCGGCAGATTATTCCACGGGCACGCCGCGACGGAAAGCGAAAGGCGCGCCGTATCACATCCTGATTGCACCACGACCCAAGGACTTTTTCATGACCCGCCCTATTACGCTGATCGCCATTCTCTTTCACGGGGCCATCTTTGGCTTTTTCTACGCGTGGATCTGCTCCACCATGTGGGGGCTGGACACGCTGCCTGCGGATCGCGCGATCGAAGCGATGAACGCCATGAACGCCTCCGTGCGCAACTTCGCCTTCGCACCCGCCTTCTTTGGCACGCCTTTTGTCTCGGGGCTGGCCGCGGTGCTGTGCTGGCGGGCAGGCGCACCGCGCGCCGCGGCCTTGTGCGGCGCGGCCGCAGCGCTCTATGCAGGGGGCGCGATGATCCTGACCATGCAGATCAACGTGCCCATGAACCAGGCGCTTCTTAGGGTGACGCCAGAGATGATCGCGAATGACGCGGCAGCGATCTGGGCGGAGTATTCTCCACGCTGGCAGTTTTGGAACAGCGTGCGCACCGCGGTCTCAGGCACAGCGCTCGCGCTTGTCGCCATCGCCTACGGTCAGCTGCGCGCGCGCGCCTGATCCATTCGCGCGGCAAGGCGCAGGGCAAAGGACGCGTCCTGCGCCGCGGCGGGCAGAACCGGGTCATAGGCTGCCCGGATCACCGCCGCGATATCCGGGCGCAGCACCGTCGTCTCCCCCGCCACGGCGAGGGGGGAGGCCTCCCGAAACGCCAGATCCGACCACAGCAGCATCGACTGCACCGCCTGGCTCAGCGCGAGCGTCTGCGCGGGCACAGCGCTCAGGTGTGTGTCCATGCGCAGAAAGACAAAGCAGGCCATGATCGCGCCCGAGGCGTCAAAGCGGAAGATCCGGTATTGGTTGGCATCCGCGTCCTTCAGCCGCTCCAGCAAAGGCCCAAGGTCCGGCACCAGCCGGTCCAGCCCCGGCACGCCCGCCAGATCGTTCCAATCCCGGGCAAAGAACCACATGAAATTGCTGCCCAGTTCCGGATCCGTCTCTGCCATCTGGTGGCCTGCAAGCTGGCACAGCGCCTCAATCGCGCCCTTGATCGTGCCGAGCGTCGCGTCCTCCACCCCGAAAACAACCGGCGCGATAGGCCGACCCCAGCGCGCGAAAGCAAATTCCCCGCTGCCCCGCCGAAACAGCGCCTCTATCTCTGCCGCATCCATGTCCTGCCCTCCGCACCGCTAATCCGCGACATACCGGCCCCATTTGCGCGCGAGCGCCGCCGCCAGGTCAATGTCCTGCGACCGCGCAAAAAGCAGAACCATCGCCATCACATCGGCCAATTCATCCTCAACTGCCTGCTCCAGCGCCGCCGCGTCAAGCCCGCGCGCCCGCCCGCGCCCGGAGGCCGACAGGTACGCCGAATTCAGCTCGCCCACCTCTTCGGTCAGCTTTGCCAGATACCACAGCTCGTCCCGTGTGATCCCGCAGCGCGCCGCATAAAGGTCGGACACTCTTGCGCACAGTTCGGCAATTTCGCTTAGGCGTGGATCAGCTTCCATACGGCTTCCCATGTCCCAAAGCCCCGCCCCTTCTCTGTTTCAAAAAATCCCGGGGGGTCGCCATTGTGCGCCATTGGTTCAAGCCCAATGGCGACGGGCTGGCCCCCACTCCGGCCTTCAATCAAACAAGTCCCCGCGCGGCACATCGAGCCCCAGATGCTGCCACGCCCCCGCGGCCAGCATCCGCCCCCGCGGCGTGCGCTGGATCAGGCCCTGTTGCAACAGGTAGGGCTCGATCACCTCCTCCAGTGCATCCCGGCTTTCCGACAGGGCCGCCGAGAGCGTCTCGATTCCCACCGGCCCGCCGCCATAGGCCTCGGCGATCAGGCGCAGATAGCGCCGGTCCGCTCCATCAAGGCCCAGAGCGTCCACGCCCAGCCGCGTCAGTGCCGCGTCCGCGAGTGCCTGGGTGATCCGCCCGTCGCCCTCGACCACGGCAAAATCCACCACCCGCCGCAAGAGCCGCCCCGCAATCCGCGGTGTGCCGCGCGCGCGGCGGGCAATCTCGCGCGCGCCGCCCTCATCCGCGGGCACGCCCAGTTTGACGGCGTTGCCGGACACGATGCGAAAGAGCTCATCCTCGGTATAGAACACCAGCCGGGTCGGGATGCCGAAGCGGTCGCGCAAGGGCGTCGTCAAAAGGCCCATGCGAGTGGTCGCCCCGACCAGCGTAAAGGGCTGCAACTCGATCCGCACGGTGCGCGCCGCCGGCCCCTCTCCGATCACAAGGTCCAGCTCGAAATCCTCCAGCGCGGGATAAAGCACCTCTTCGACCGCGGGGTTGAGGCGATGAATTTCGTCGATGAAGAGCACATCGCGCGCCTCAAGGTTCGTCAGGATTGCCGCCAGATCGCCTGC
Source organism: Pseudomonadota bacterium (assembly GCA_039817385.1). Classification (GTDB taxonomy): domain Bacteria; phylum Pseudomonadota; class Alphaproteobacteria; order Rhodobacterales; family Rhodobacteraceae; genus JBCBCP01. The sequence goes on from JBCBVY010000004.1 coordinate 312,794, forward strand.
CTTGGCCAGCACCGGGCCGGACGTCATGCGGAACCCAACGCCCAACTCGCGCGCCACGATCTGCGCCAGGGTCGTCTTGCCAAGGCCGGGGGGGCCATGAAACAGCGTGTGGTCCATCGCCTCGCCGCGCTGGCGCGCGGACTGGATGAACACGCGCAGGTTCGCCCGCGCCTCCGCTTGGCCGGTGAAATCCGCCAGAAGCTGCGGGCGCAGGGCGCGGTCCAGGTCTTCGGGCTGCGGGTCGGGGCGCAGGGTCGGGTCAGGCTCGGTCATCCATTACCCTTTCGGCGCAAGGCGTTTGAGCGCCGCGCGGATCAGGGCAGCGGTGTCCATGTCCGGCCCCGCCACCTCGGCCACCGCCGCTGCGGCCTCGCCTGGGGCGTAGCCAAGGTTGCCCAGCGCTGACAGCGCCTCTGCCTGCGCGGAGGGGTCACGCGCCTCCGCCGGTGCCTCGATCACCTCGGCAGGCGCCTCTGTCGCCTGAGCCAGCGTGGCGCCCATCGCCATCACCCCCGGCGCCTTGTCCTTAAGATCAAGCACCACGCGCTGCGCCGTCTTGGGGCCGATCCCCTTGGCTGCCTTGACCGCGTTCCAATCCCCCAGCGCAATCGCGCGGCTGACCCCGTCGGGGCCCAGCGTGCCCAGAATGGCCAGCGACGCCTTTGCTCCGATCCCCTGCACCGACATCAGCAGCCGGTGCCATTCCTTTTCCGCAAGGCTGGTGAAGCCATAAAGCTGCATCAGGTCCTCGCGCACCTGCAAATCGGTGTAAAGCGCCACGACCTCCCCCGCCACCGGCAAGGCGGCGAGCGTCCGATCCGAGCAGTAGACGACATAGCCCACCCCGCCCACATCGATCAGCACGTGATCAGCGGCGCGGTAATCCACGCGGCCCGTGAGCTTTCCGATCATTGCGCGGCCCGCGCCAGCGCCGCGCTCAGCGCCCGCACACCGCCGTGATGGGCGTGGCAGATGGCAATCGCCAGCGCGTCGGCGGCATCCGCGCTGCCCGGGGCCGCGCCGGGAAGCTGCATCTGCACCATGTGCTGCACCTGCGCTTTGTCCGCGTGACCCACGCCAACAACCGTCTTCTTGACCGTGTTGGGCGCATATTCGCCCACCTCCAGCCCGAACTGCGCGGGCACCAGCAGCGCAATGCCCCGCGCCTGCCCCAGCTTGAGCGTGCCCGCCGCGTCAGAGTTGACAAAGGTCTGCTCCACCGCCGCGGCATCGGGGCCATAGCGCTGCACGATTGTGGTCAGCTGCGCGTGCAGCGACAACAAGCGACCGGCGAGGTTTGACCCGCTGGAGCTACAGGTGCCATTTGCCACGTGGTGCAGGCGCGGGCCGTCCACGTCGATCACGCCCCAGCCCATCTTTCGCAGCCCCGGATCGATTCCCAAAACGCGCATATCTGTCCTGCCCTTGCCCTTGGGGCCGAAATCGCCGCGCGATGTGCCAGCCCTGTGCCTTTTTTGTTGCACTAGCACGAAAGGCGAACATCCGCCAAGCGTTAACGCGCCAAAGACGAAAAACGACCCCGGCGGGCCGGGCGGCGACACGGCGTTCGCGGCAAGGTGCGTTTTCGCCATTCCGGCGCCTGATTACGACATTTGCGAAGCTGAATTTTTCGATATGTTACGGGGCGTTACCAGGCAAACCGACCTATGCGAAAAAAACATATCAATCATGCAAAAGCTGCACTTGTGAGTGGAAATCTTCCCCCCTATCTGCCGGATCAGAAAGGCCGGATAATCCGGTTCTGACGAGAAAAAGAGGACGGCTTGCAATGGCTACTTTTGACATCACCCGCACCACCTACGGCTCCGCAACCTTTGCAGGCCGTGTCGCAGAATTCTTTGGCGGCCTGTCCGCCGCGCTGATCGCATGGAACGACGCGCGCGTGACCCGCAAGGCGCTGAACGAGCTGAGCGACCGCGAATTGGAAGATATCGGTCTGATCCGCGGCGACATCGACACGGTCGCGAACGGTCGCTGATCCCGGCGGGCGGCGCGCGGTCTTCCCCTTTCCTGCGCGCCCCGGCCCCAAAGCCGCCCTTCCGGTGCCCCGGAGGGCGGCTTTTTTTATGCGCTGAGCATGAAAAAACCCCGCCCGGACGATCCGGGCGGGGCATACGGGTAACAAGGTTTACGGGTTACTTGGTCAGTTCGGTATAGGCCGTGATCATTGCCTGCGTCAGCGGGTCGATCTGCATCGCCAGCGCCCCGGCCTGTTCGACCACGGTACCCCCGCGCAGCGTGTCGACGCGTTCGGAATAGGTGATGTCACCCATCGAGATGACGGCAAACGCCTTGAAGGCGAAAAAGCCAAGCAGCGCGAGCACGAAGCCTTTCAGCGGCAGGCGCCCGGGCTTGCGCTTGGGTTTGACCACGATCAGCCCGTCCCCGCGGAGCTGAGTGGTATAGCCGTTTGCCATCGACTGGTGCTTGCGCCCCAAGGTCCTCAGGCGACGGCCAAAGCGTTCTTTTGTTTCGATCATGGCAGCCTCGGTTGTCCAGTCACCCCCACCGGACAGCCTTCTGATGCGCTTCGAATGTGGCGAGATTGGGGCAAATGCGTCAAATACCGCAAAAAACCTCGGAGAATTACGGCAGCTTTTGAAGCGTCAGCGTCGTCCAGTCGCCAATCTGGTCAGACCGGACCAGAGTGTTTCCAGCGCGTGTATAATGCTGGCACACCGCGTCCGCTTGCTCGTTCAAAATCCCGGACAGAATCGCAAAACCCCCGGGCGCAAGCGCGTGCGTCAAGTCCTCGGCCAAGGCAATGAGCGGGCCTTTGAGGATATTTGCAAAGATCAGACGGAAGGGCGCGGCCTTGGCGAGGGCCGGATGGCCGAAACCCGCCGCCTCCACGCACGCCACCCGGCCCGCCATGTCATTGGCAGCCAGATTGGCCTCTGCGACCTCAACGGCCACCGGGTCGATGTCGGAGGCGATGACCGGCCCGTCCCACACCCGCGCCGCCGCCATTGCCAGCACGGCGGTGCCGCAGCCGATGTCGGCCACCGGCCCGGGCGCGGTGTCCTCCTCCAGCAGACGGTCAAAAGCCTTCAGGCAGCCCAGCGTCGTGCCATGATGGCCGGTGCCAAAGGCCATCGCCGCCTCGATCAGCAGCGGCACGGCGTCCTCGGGCACGCGGCCGGCATCATGGCTGCCATAGACCCAGAACCGCCCTGCAGGCACCGGCGCCAGTTCGCGCCGGACATGGGCGACCCAGTCCGTCTCTGGCAATTCGGACACGGTAAAGGGCGCGGCCCCGGTTGCCGCCGCCAGCAAGGCCAGCGCCGCCGCATCAGGCGCGGCCTCGAAATAGCCGCCCACCTCCCACAGGCCCGAGCCGTCCTCGACCTCAAACACGCCAACGCCGGTGGGTGCGGGATCTAGCGCCTCAAGCGCCGCGCCCAGCTTTTCGGCGGGGGCCTGTCCGGGCAAGGTGGTCAGGGCGGTGAAGGTCGGCATGTCAGCGGCTCCGGTAGCGGTCCGTGTTCGGGTAGGGCCGCGGCGGGGCGGGGTCAAGCGGCACATCGGGCCCCAGCCGCGCGACAAAGATCCAGCCCCAAACGGCGGCAATCACACCCGCGACGGCGCCCGCAACCGCCTGGCCATAAATCACCCCCGCCGCGCCAAAGGCCCCGCCCAGCAGCACCGCCGCCGGATAGCTGAGGATGCCGTCCTTGAGCCAGCCGACAACCGTGCTGCGCATTGGCTTGCCCAGATTGTTAAAGGCCGCGTTCGACACGAATAGCGCGCCGACAAAGACAAACCCGCCCACGCCCACAGACGTAAAGGCGCGCAGCACCTCGGCCCCCTGCCCGCTCAGGTCAAAGGCGCGCAGGATCAGCGGCGTCGCGGCAATCATCAGCCCCCACGCCACCAACGTGTAGAGCCCGCAGAAGATCAGCGCATCGCGGTACGTGCTGCGCAGGCGTGGGTAGGCGCCCGCCCCGTAATTCTGGCCAAAAATGCCGCCGATCGCACCCGAGAGCGCAAAGACACCGCCGAAAACCAGCACCGTCAGCCGCCCCACGACGGCCCACGCGGCCACCGCGTCATCGCCAAACTGCGCCATCACGATTGTAAGCAGGTAGTTGCCAGCAGGTGTGGCCATCTGAGCCGCGATAGCTGGCACAGCGACGGCCATGTAGGGCACAAAAACCGCAGTGACGGTCGCGGCGGTCGGCGCAGCGACCAGCCCTTCGCGGTAGGCGGCGTAGTAGAGCGCCAGCGCCATCAGGCAGAAGCGGAACAGGATAAGACCAATCGCGGCGCCGTCGAGCCCGTACCAAAAGATCAGGAACGGATCGATCCCCATCAGCGCCACGCCGGAAAAGAGCGTGACATACATAGCTTTGGCCCCGAACCCTTCGGCCCTGAGCGCGCCCGAACCGACAAGGGCAATCGCCATCGGCACGAGGCTGGGCACGGTCATCGCAAGGTAACGGGCGGCAAGGCGCGCAGTCTCTCCCGTCGCGCCGGAGATGGCAACAATCTCGTGCCGGAACAGGATCAGCAGCAGCGCAACGCAGCCCTGTATCGCCGCCGCGATGGCCATGCCAGCCCCGGCCTGTTCCCGCGCCCACGCGCGCTGGCTCCGGCCGATGCTTTGGGAGATGAGCGCCGTCGCCGCGATCATCAAGCCAACGCCGATAGAGACGGAGAAGAATTGGATCGCGTAGGCGAACCCGATTGCCGCGACAAGGCGCGGATCGCCCAGTTGGCTGAGCCAAAAAAGGTTCGCCGCATCCGTGAGAAAGACAAAGGTGATGCCAAACGCCCCTGTCGCGGTCATGCGCACGACATGGCCCATTGTCGAGCCGGTCAGAAAGCGCCCCTCGGCGCCCGGCGCGTCGCTCATTCCGCAGGGGCCACGGCAGGGCGCAGGATCGTCTCGTTCCCCGGCGCAGGATCGCGCGGGATCAGCATCGCCAGCATCAGCGAAATACCCGCCATGCCCGCCGCCAAAAAGAACACCGCGGCGGGAGAGACCAGCCACAAAAGGCCCAGCGGAAAGGGCAGGCCCACGGCGGCGATATGGTTGATCGTGAAGGCCACCGCGGCGGTCGGGGCAATGTCCGCCGGATCGGCGATCTTCTGGAAATAGGTCTTCAGCGCCAGCGCAAGGCCAAAAAAGATGTGGTCGATCACGTAGAGCGCCGCCGCCACGATCAGCCCCCACCCGGCGTAATAGACCCCGCCATAAGCAAGGAAAACAAGCACCAGCCCCGCATATTCCACGCCCAGCGCGTTCCGCTCGCCAAAGCGGGCGACGATATGGCCGAGGACAGGGGCAATGGCCATGTTGACCAGAAGGTTGATGAGGTAAAGCAGCGTCAGCTCGTGCACCTCGAACCCGAACTTTTCGACCATCATGAACCCGGCAAAGACCATGAAGATCTGCCGCCGCGCGCCCGACATGAATTGCAGCGCATAATAGAGCCAGTAGCGGCGGCGCAGGATCATTTTCTTGGTTTGCGGGGTGGGCGCCTCGAACTGCGGATAGGCGAGCATTGCAAAGATCGCGAGCGCCGCAGTGATGCCGCCGCCAACCATGTAGACGGCGTTGTAAGTGAGGCCCAGCGGCTCCCACAGCAGGAAGATGACAACGTAGACAAGGAAGGTTGCCGCCGAGCCTGTGGCCAGCAAGTAGCCGAGGATTTTGGGCGCCTGCGCCTTGCTGAGCCATTGCAATTGCAGGCTTTGGTTGACCGTTTCGTAATAGTGAAAGCCGATGGAACTGAGCAGGGTCAGCACCATGATCCCGCCAATCGTCGGGAACTGCGCGGTCACGGCGGTCGCCATGCCGAGCAGGAGGAGGGAGACGAGGCCCAGCACCTGCTCGCGCACGAAGATGATGATCGCGATGACGCCAACGGCGAGGAAGCCGGGGATTTCCCGTACCGTGTGCAGCAGGCCATTGTCGGCGCCGTCAAACTGCGCCGCATCAATGATGAAGTTGTTCAGCAGCGCCAGCCACGTACTGAACGCGATGGGCATGGCGAAGGCCATCAGGAACAAAAGCGCAATGGGCCGCCGCCAGACGGGCAGGTGCGATGCTTCGGCAAGGGGGACAACACGGGCCATTGGGCCTCTCTACGCCTGTTCCCGGCAAAAAGCGATGTGCGTTTGTGCGAAGGCCGGTCTGCGATCCTTGAAGGATCGCGCGGGGGCCGTTCTTGGAAGAACGGCGGGGCGGCAATTCTTGAAGAATTGCGGGACGAGCGGTTGCGGAGCGTGTTTTTCAACGTCCTGTGCGTGTGGCTGCTGTCGGAGTGGGGGCCAGCCCGTCGCCATTGGGCTTGAACCAATGGCGCACAATGGCGACCCCCCGGGATTTTTTGGAACAGAGAAGAGGGAGCGGTGCGCTTTGCGTTTTGGCTGTTCAGTAGAAAGACTGCGGGTCGATGTCGACGCTCAGGCGGATGTCGCCTTTGGGCCGGTGGGGGGCGAGCCAGGTGCGGATGGCTTTTTGCAGGGGCGCGGCTTTGGGTGCCTTGATGAGCAGGCGGACGCGGTGGCGGCCCCGGATGCGCGCGATGGGAGCCGGGGCAGGGCCGAAGACCTGGGCGCCCGCGGCGCGCAACGGGCCATCGTTCCGGGCCAGCGTGTTGGCGAGGTCGAAGACCGGGGCGGGGTCCGGGCCGCTGAGGATGATACCAGCCATGCGGCCATAGGGCGGCACGCCGGCGGCGCCGCGTTGGGCGGCTTCCGCGCTCCAGAACGCCTCCTCATCCCCCGCAAGGATGGCCCGGATAACGGGGTGTTCGGGCTGGTAGGTTTGCAGGATCGCCTCCCCCGGTTTTGTGGCGCGGCCTGCGCGGCCCGCAACCTGGCGCATCAGCTGGAAGGTGCGTTCGGCGGCGCGCAGGTCGGAGCCTTGCAGGCCGAGGTCTGCGTCGATCACGCCGACGAGCGTGAGGTGGGGGAAATTATGGCCCTTTGCCACCAGTTGCGTGCCAATGATGATGTCGGCGGCGCCTTCGGCAATGGCCTCGATCTCGGCCTTCAACGCGCGGGCGCTGCCGAACATGTCCGAGGACAGCGTGGCGATGCGGGCGTCCGGGAAGAGCTCTGCCGCCTCTTCGGCGAGCCGTTCGATGCCCGGGCCGACGGGCGCAAGCCGCCCCTCGGCGCCGCAGGACGGGCACGCCTCCGGCATGGGTTTGGTATCGCCGCATTGGTGGCAAACAAGACGTTTGAGGAAGCGGTGTTCGACCATGCGCGCGTCGCAGCTGTCGCATTCGATCTGGTGACCGCAGGCGCGGCACAGCGTGATCGGCGCGTAACCGCGGCGGTTGATGAAGAGAAGCGATTGTTCGCCTTTTTCCGTACGGCTCCGTACGGCTGCGGCCAGCTCCGGCGCGATCCATTTGTCCGAAGGCAGGCCCGCCTGCCGCATGTCCAGCGCGCGCATCGTCGGCAGCACGGCGGAGCCGAAGCGGGAGGTGAGTTCGAGTTTCTGGTACTTGCCGGCCTGGGCATTGGCCCAGGATTCGAGACTTGGCGTGGCAGAGGCAAGCACAACATGCGCCCCACACAGGTTTGCGCGCAGCACGGCCATGTCGCGCGCGTTATAGAGAACGCCATCCTCCTGCTTGTAGGAGGTGTCGTGTTCCTCATCCACGACGATCAGGCCAAGGTTGCGGAAGGGCAGGAAAAGCGCGGAGCGTGCCCCGATCACAAGGTCGGCCTGCCCCTGCCCCACCATACGCCAGATGCGGCGGCGTTCGGTCATGGTCGCGCCGGAATGCCATTCGGCGGGGCGGGCGCCAAAGCGGTCCTGCACGCGGGCCGTGAACTCTGCCGTAAGGGCAATCTCGGGCAGCAGAACAAGGGCCTGACGCCCTTTCGCAAGGGCCTCGGCCACGGCCTCAAGGTAGACCTCCGTCTTGCCAGACCCGGTGACGCCGCGCAGCAGGGTTGTGCCGTAGGCTTCGGTCGCGACGGCCGCGCGCAGCTGGGCCGCGCCCTTCGCCTGATCGTCGGTCAGGTCTTTGCCGGGGCGGGAGGGGTCCATCGGCAGGAAAGGCAGATCGCGGGGGCTGTCCTCTTCGGCGACTGCGCCTTGTTCCACGAGGCCCTTGATGACAGACGATGACACACCGGCCAGTTCCGCCAGCTCCTTTAGGGTAAAGCTCAGATCGCCATAATCGGCCAGCACCTCCAGCACGCGGGTGCGGGCGGCCGTCTTGCGGTCGGGCTCCCGATGACCTGCCCGGTACACCTTGCGCATCGAAGGTGGATCGCCCAGGCCCGGCGCGCGGGTGGCCAAGCGCAGCATCGCCGGCATCGGGGTCAGCGTGTAGCGCGCAGCCTCCAGCAGGAAGGCGCGCAGCTCCGCGCGCATGGGCGGCGCGTCTAGCACGCGGATCATGCTGCGGATTTTGGACCGGTCGTAGTCGCCCTTCCCCGGCCCCCAGGCCACACCGATCACCTTGCGCGGCCCCAACGGCACCTCGACAAAGGCGCCAAGGTGGCAGCCGCCCTCGGGCGCTTTGTAGTCCAGCAAGCGGTCCAGCGGCTGGGTCGTCAGGACGGCGACCAGATCGCCTTCGTTGAAGAAGTCGGGATGCATCGGGCCCTATGGCAGCAGGGGTTACGGGCCGCGTGATCATGGGCTAAACGAAGGCAAGAGCCAAGGGGAGAGACTGGCATGAAATTCTTTGTCGATACCGCGGATGTGGATGCCATCGCGGAGCTGCACGATCTGGGCATGGTGGACGGGGTCACGACGAACCCTTCGCTGATCCTCAAATCCGGGCGCGATATCATCGAGGTAACCCGCGAAATCTGTGATCTCGTCGAAGGGCCGGTAAGCGCCGAGGTCGTTGCAACTCAAGCGGACGCGATGATCGAGGAAGGCAAGAAGCTCGCCGGGATTGCGCCCAACATCGCCGTGAAGCTGCCGCTGACCTGGGACGGGCTGAAGGCGTGCAAGGTAATCTCTTCGGAAGGCACGATGGTGAACGTCACCCTGTGCTTTTCCGCCAATCAGGCGCTGCTCGCGGCGAAGGCGGGGGCGACGTTTATCTCTCCGTTCATCGGGCGACTGGATGACATCAATCTCGACGGGATGGAGCTGATCGAGGATATCCGGACGATCTACGACAATTACGGGTTTGAGACGCAGATCCTGGCGGCCTCCATCCGGTCGGTGAACCACGTGCAGGACTGCGCGCGGATCGGGGCCGACGTGATGACCGCGCCGCCCGATGTGATCAAGAAGCTCGCGATGCACCCGCTGACCGACAAAGGGCTGGAGCAATTCCTCGCCGATTGGGCGAAGACGGGGCAGAAGATCCTCTGATCCAGGCGGTGGGTTTGCACCCAACCTGGGGCGGCTCGCCTTTCCGGAGCGGCCGGCTGGTTTTGCAAGCTCGCCCTACGGAGGGGTATCGAACACAGAACAAAAGGCGTCCCGAAAACGCTTCGGGGCGCGTTTTAGTCAAGCATGCACAGAGCGCTGACGCGGTTTCGCAACAAACCTCGCGGGTTAGGTCAGTTTAGGGCAGATTCCCGCGTGTGCCTGTGCTACAGATCGCGAAACGCCGACAGAGCACGAGCATGAGCAGCACACCCAAGATCGATGACGCCTTGCGCGAGGCGATAATTTCCCGTCCCGATGTTATTCTTGACGACAGCGACCTGATGCACGCGCTGATTGCAGCGAACGAGCGCGCGATGGGCGGCAATATCGTGGACCTGCGCGGCATTGCGATGGAGCGGCTGGAAAGCCGTTTGGATCGGCTTGAAGACACCCACCGCAGCGTGATTGCCGCCGCCTATGAAAACCTTGCGGGCACAAACCAGGTGCACCGCGCCATCCTGCGGATGCTCGACCCGCTGGAATTCGAAAGCTTTCTGCGCGATCTGGGCGGGCCGGTCGCGGAAATCCTGCGGGTGGACGCGATCAAGCTGGTGCTGGAATCCCAGCAAAACGACAACGACCCGGCGGTGCGCCGCCTTGGCGATGTGCTGAGCGTGGCGGAGCCCGGGTTCATCGACACCTACCTGACCGCAGGGCGCGGCGGCACGACGCGCCCGGTCACGTTGCGGCAGGTGGAAGACGGCGACGTGGCCATCTACGCCAGCAGCGCCGCCTGGATCCGGTCGGAGGCGTGCCTCGCGCTCAATTTCGGACAGGGGCGCCTGCCGGGCCTCTTGGTTCTGGGTGCCGAAGACCCGCATATGTTTGGCCCCGCGCAGGGCACCGACCTGCTGGCCTTCTTTGCCGGCGTGTTCGAACGGCAGATGCGGCGCTGGCTGTCTTGATGGGGCAGGCAAGTTTTCAAAAAACTTGCCCTGAGACCTTTCTGAAAAGTCTCGGATCATGAGCATCCTGATCTCACCGCAGGCGCGCGATGCGCTGGAGCGTTTTCTCAGCCATCAGCGCAGCCTGATGGGCGCGGCGGAGAACACATTGCGCGCCTACGGGCGCGACATCACCGAATTTCTCGCGTTCATGACCGAGCATAGCGGCGCGCCGCAGGGCCTTGCGGCCCTGGAACGGATCGAGACGCGGGACATGCGCGCCTGGATGGCCCGGATGCGCGCCAGCGGGACAGGGCCGAGGAGCCTTGCGCGCAAGCTGTCTTCGGTCAAATCCTTTTACCGTTGGCTTGCCCCGCGCGAGGGGTTCGAGCCAACCGCCGTCTTGTCCATACGCGCGCCCAAGTTCACCCGCAAGCTGCCCCGCCCGCTGGAGGTGGACGCCGCCCGCGCGATGCTGGAGACGGTGCCGCTGCAAGCGCGCGAGGGCTGGGTGGGCGCGCGGGACGTGGCGGTTCTGACCCTGCTATGGGGCTGCGGCCTACGGATTTCCGAAGCGCTGGGCCTGACCGGCGCAGATGTGCCCCTGCCGGAGGCCCTTCGCATCCGCGGCAAAGGCGGAAAGGAGCGAATTGTGCCGGTTGTGGACGCCGCGCGCGCTGCGGTAGAGGCCTATGTCCGCGCTTGCCCCCATGCGCAGGGCGCCGATCAGCCGCTTTTTCGCGGGGTCCGTGGCGGCGCGCTCAGCCCACGCGCGATTCAGAAGGTTATGGCGCAAGCGCGGATGCAGCTGGGCTTGCCTGCCAGCGCCACACCGCATGCGATGCGGCACTCGTTTGCCACGCACCTTTTGAACGCAGGCGGCGATCTGCGCGCCATTCAGGATCTGCTGGGGCATGCCTCGCTCTCGACCACGCAGGCCTATACGGCAGTGGATACGGCGCGGTTGATGGATGTCTATGCAAAGGCGCATCCGAAGGCGCAGGGCTGACAGCCGGAAACGCCGGGACGTCGCCTGTTAGATACCGCGTGCCGTCAGTTCGATGTTCAAGCCGGGGTCAGCCTTCAATGCCTCAAGTGTCGCGCGCAGCCCTTCCCGGCGGTTCCTCACACGCAGAAGCGGGCCAAGCAGAATGACCCGCGTTTCACCGTTGCGCCCGTCGCGCACCAGGTCGATCAGATGGTCAAAATGCTTTGGCTGATAAAGCCGGACCAGCGCATTGGCCAGGGCAGACTTTGTTTCCGATGGCCAGTGATCCGGGTTGTCTTGGAACGGTTTTGCAGTGTTCGGTGTGTTGGCATAGAGCGCAGCGATGTCAGGCCAGATCGCGCGGGTGTATTTGTTCTTTGTAAAGGATAAAGCGAATGCGATTTCTGACTTGGGCAGATCGTCATATGGGCGCGTTAGGTGGGACAGGATGATCGGAAGACCGATCGGATAGTCTTCAAAGTGAAGAAGGCGCACATTAGGGTGCGCATTCAGGCGGACGCCTGCCGCAAGAAGGTCTGTCACCACAGGTTCAAGGGCTTCTTTGATGCGCTCGGCGCGTCTTTCGATCTTCATGTTACACCTGATTTGCCAGCGCGCGCGGCCCCTGCTTGGCGCGAAGTGAACGCGAAACCCGGCTGCACCTCAACGCCTAATCGACTTGCTTGGACGGTCCGGACGCAGGAGGGGGTTGCGCCCATGACCTCGGCATTTATGACAGTTGTATGACACAGCGTTTCGCCGCCCTGAGCGTGCACCTTTTCACCGCCATCGGCGCGGTCCTAGCGATGCTTGCAATGCTGGAGGCGGCGCAGGGCGATTGGGCAATGATGTATGTCTGGCTTGTCGTGGCCTTCGCCGTGGATGGCGTGGACGGCCCGATGGCGCGGCATTTCGATGTAAAGGCCAACGCGCCCGAGTTTGACGGCGTGCTGCTGGACCTGATCATCGACTACCTGACCTACGTGTTCATTCCGGCCTTTGCCCTTTTTCAATCCGGGCTGATGGGCGGCTGGACCGGGTGGGCGTCGATCATCCTGATCTCGTTCTTCTCGGCGCTTTATTTTGCGGACACGCGGATGAAGACGAAGGACAATTCGTTCAGCGGCTTTCCCGGCTGCTGGAACATGGTGGTCGTGGTGATCTTTGCCGTGGAGCCAAATTTCTGGGTGTCTTTCGGGCTGGTCACCGTGCTGGCGGTGGCGATGTTCCTGCCGCTGAAATTCGTGCACCCGGTGCGCACAGCGCGGTGGCGCGCCGTGTCGTTGCCGATGGCGCTGGCCTGGACGGGGTTTGCCGCCTGGGCCGCGTGGGTGGATTTCTATCCGGGCAGCTGGGCGCAGACGGGGCTGGTGGTGACATCCGCATATCTGCTGCTTGCGGGGATGGCGCAGCAGCTGATGTACGGACAGGATGGCTAGCGCTCTTCAGGCCCGTGCCGGCCTTCATCGCTGTGCCCGAAGAAGGCCCGGAAGGGCCTGAGTGAGGGCCGCGTCAGAGCAGGAAGGCCCCGGCCCCCTCGTGGCGCAGCAAGGCGACTTTGGTCTCCACCCCGCCTTTGCCGGAAAACCCTGTCAGCTTGCCGCCCGCCCCCATGACCCGGTGGCAGGGGATGATGACCGGCAGCGGGTTGCCGCCGCAGGCCTGCCCGACCGCCTGCGCCGAGGCGCCGACCTGCCGCGCGATGTCGCCATAGGTCAGGGTTTCGCCGAGCGGGATCGCCTGCAGGGCCGCGCAGACAGCCTGCTGCAAGGCGCTGCCCGTGACCCGGGTGGGCAGGTCGAAGGTTTTGAGCGTGCTGGCGGCGTAAGCTTTCAGTTGCGCTTCGGCCTCGCGCAGGAGGGGCGTGTCGTCCAGGCGCGAAGTTTCGCGCCAGTCGACGCGGGTCAGCGCGCCATCCTCCTCGGTCAGGGTCAGGGGGCCGAAAGGGGTGTCTACGGTGCGTTCGAACATGCAGGGAGGATGGAGCGCTTCGGGTGCGGGCGCAATCCGGATCCTGCGGTTGACGAAGAGGTGAGGTCCGGAGCCTCCGGCGGGGATTTTTTTGAACAGAGAATGAGGACCGACCTAGGATTGCCGTGGGGGTTTCAGGTCCGAATGCGCGGAGAGCCAGAGGGGCGGCGCCTCAAGCTTTGAGGCCGAGGCGGATGGGGCCTTTGGCGGTTTGCGGGTCGACTTCAGCGCCTTTTTGGGTGGCTTGGATATCCGGCAGATCAGCCGCGACACGGCGGATGTCGGGCATCAAGGCGCGCCACTCGGGGCTGAGCGCGCGGGCGGCTTCGGAGGGGCAGAAGGATTTCCCCCTGCCCCGCTTGTGGGCGAGATCGCGGATGGCCCCGGCGATCTCGGCGTCGGTCATGCGGCTTGCCAGCCTTGTTCGGCCAGCGCCTCGGCGCAGCGTTTGCACACATCACGCGGCACGTATTGGCCCACCTCGGGAAGGATTTTCCACGAGCGCTGGCACTTGTTGCCTTCCGCCTTTTGGAACACCACGGCCACATTAGGCGTATCATCGAGGGTGAAGGCCCCCGCGGGCGCGTCCCCTGCGACGACCTCGATCTGGGAGGTGATGCAGACGTCCGCGAATTCTACGCTTTGCAGGATTTCGGCGGTGGCCACGTCCACGTAGACCTGCGGCGCGGCCTCAAGGCTGGAGCCGATGGTCTTCTCCCGCCGCTCGACTTCGAGCGCGCCTGTGACCACGCGGCGCACGCTGCGGATGGTAGCCCATTTGGCCGCCAAAGCGTCGTCGCGCCAGCCTTCGGGCGTCTCAGGGATGTCCTGGAGGTGGATGGAGCCTTCGCCGCCCGCGCGCTCCAGCCAGACCTCTTCCATCGTGAAGGGCAGGATCGGCGCGAGCCAGGTGTTCAGCCGTTCCAGGATCAGGTCCAGCACGTGGCGCGCGGCTTGCCGGCGCGGCGTTGTGCCGTCGCAATAAAGCGCGTCTTTGCGGATGTCGAAGTAGAAGGCCGACAGCTCCAGCGTGGCGAAGTTAAAGACGCTTTGCCACACGCCCTGGAAGTTGAAGGCGCGGTAATGGGCGCGCACTTCTGTGTCGATTTCAGACAGGCGGTGCAGCACCCAGCGTTCCAGTTCTGGCATCTCGGCCGGGTCCATTGCGGGGGTGCCCGCCACTCGGCTGCCCAGCAGGTAGCGGAACGTGTTGCGCAGGCGGCGGTAGCTGTCGGCGACGCCCTTGAGGATTTCCGGCCCGATCCGCTGGTCGGCGGTGTAGTCCGTCTGCGCGACCCAGAGGCGCAGGATGTCCGCGCCGTATTGCTTTATCACGTCCTCTGGCGGGGTGATGTTGCCGAGCGATTTGGACTGTTTGAAGCCCTTTTCGTCCAGCGTCATGCCGTGCGTGACCACGTTGCGGTAGGGCGCGCGGCCGGTGGTGCCGACGGACTGCAAGAGCGAAGAGTGGAACCAGCCCCGGTGCTGGTCGGTGCCTTCCATGTAGACGTCGGCGATGCCGTCCTCTGTCCCGTCTTCCCGGTCGCGCAGAGTGAAGGCGTGGGTGGAGCCGGAATCGAACCACACATCGAGGATGTCCGTGACCTGGTCGTACTCGTCAGGGTTCACGAGATTGCCGAGGAAGCGCTCCTTGGCACCGTCCGCGTACCATGCGTCTGCGCCCTCAAGCTCGAACGCTTCGGCGATGCGGGCGTTTACCTCCGCGTTGCGCAGCAGGAAATCGTCATCCGTGGGCAGCGCGCCCTTCTTGGTGAAACAAGTGAGCGGCACGCCCCAGGCACGCTGGCGGCTCAGCACCCAGTCGGGGCGGGATTCCATCATGGAATGAAGGCGGTTGCGGCCCGATTGGGGGGTCCATTTGACGTTGTCGATTTCGGTCAAGGCGCGTTCGCGGATGGTTTTGCCGTGCATGTCATGACCGTCGCCCACGGGCTTGTCGATGGCAGCAAACCATTGGGGGGTGTTGCGGTAGATCACCGGCGCTTTGGAGCGCCAGGAATGCGGGTAGGAGTGGTGGATTTTGCCGCGGGCGAGCAGCCCGCCGACCTCGACCAGCTTGTCGATAACGGCCTTATTCGCGTCGCCCTCGCCGCCCTTGCGGGAGAGGATGTATTTGCCGCCGAAGAACGGCAGATCGGGGCGGAAGGAGCCGTCGTCCATGACGTTATAGGTGATGACCTGCTCGAGCATGCCGAGGTCGCGGTAGAGCTCGTATTCCTCCATCCCGTGGGAGGGGGCGCAGTGGACAAAGCCGGTGCCCTCGGTGTCGGTCACGAAGTCGGCGGCGCGGAAGTCGCGGATGTCGTCCCATTCGCCCTGCGCGCCGTCTGCCCCGGCGAGGGGGTGGGTCAGCTTGATCTTGGCGAGGTCGTCCTGCGTGATGTCGCAGAGGCGGCGGTACATCGTGTCGTCCAGCCGCGCGCGGCCCAGAACATCCGTAGCGAGGTTGTCCGCGAGGATGTAGCGGTCGCCGATGCTGGCCCAGCATTCCTCGGGTCGGCCCGTCACCTCGTAGAGACCGTAGGAGATGTCGGAGCCATAGACGACCGCCTTGTTCGACGGCATGGTCCAGGGGGTGGTGGTCCAGATGACGACCTGCGCGCTATCGAGCGTGGCATCGCCGGTGCCGGTGACCTTGAACTTCACCCAGATCGTGAAGCTGTCCTTGTCGTGGTATTCGACCTCCGCCTCGGCCAGGGCGGTCTGTTCGATGGGGGACCACATGACGGGCTTGGAGCCCTGGTAGAGCGTGCCGTTCATCAGGAACTTCATGAATTCCTCGGCGATGACCCGCTCGGCGTGGAAATCCATCGTCAGGTAGGGCTGTGCCCAGTTGCCGGTGATACCGAGGCGCTGGAACTCTTCCGTCTGAACGCCGACCCAATGCGCGGCAAAGTCGCGGCACTCGCCGCGGAATTCGTTGATCGGCACGTCGTCCTTGTTGCGGCCCTTCTTGCGGTACTGCTCCTCAATCTTCCACTCGATGGGCAGGCCGTGGCAGTCCCAGCCGGGGATGTAGCGTGCATCATGCCCCATCATCTGGTGCGAGCGGACGATGATGTCCTTGATTGTCTTGTTCAGCGCGTGACCGATATGCAGGTGCCCGTTGGCGTAGGGCGGACCGTCATGAAGGGTGAAGGGCTCCCGGCCCTCCTTTTCGCGCAGGCGGTCATAGACCTTCAGGTCGGCCCAGCGCTCCAGCCAGGCAGGCTCGCGCTTGGGCAGGCCCGCGCGCATCGGGAACTCGGTCTGTGGCAGGTTCAGCGTATCTCGGTATTCGGGTCTGTCGGCGCACATTTCAGGCGTCCTTTGGCATCATGTGTGATAATTTCGGAGGGCGGTGCGATGGCTCAAGCACCTTGGCCCGGCGTCTCATGGAGGATCAGAGCGCCGGGGATATAATTCGGATAATGATCGCGAAAGGCATCATCATGCCCGCCTTATAGGCGGGGGCAGGGACATGAAACAAGCCCCCCTTCCGTGGGCGTTTTGGCGCCTCAGCACGCAAGGTCGGACAGGTACGCTTCCGGCTCCGGCTGCGGCGCCATCATAAGCCTGCGCCACGCGCGCGCCTCGAAGGCGATGATGTCCAGCTCCCACACGCAGCCGATGGCGGGGCGATTTGTAGTCATGTGCCCCACCGCCGCGCGGTGGAAGTGCTGGCACAGGACGCTGCCCTGCGCCCACCAGTGGACCGCGACAGACAGGCCCGCGCTGCCCGGATGGGTGATGGCAAAGCCGAGCCCGTTGCTGTTTCCCATTGCGCGGACCCGCTCTGGCAGGTCCGCCTCAAGGATCGCTTGTGCCAGATCGGGTGTCGCCTCCGGCAGGCTGCGCCCCGGCGCGAGAATGGCGTCGTGTTTCAACGTCAAACCGGCCGCAGACAGGCGCGGCAGGGCATGACAGGCGCAGGCGTGGTCCGCCTCATAGGGGCCGATCATGCAAAAGCGCTGTCATTGATATGCGCCCAAACCGCTGACATCACGACGGAGCCCTCGCCAACCGAACTCGCCACCCGCTTCACCGACCCCGCGCGCACGTCGCCGACGGCAAAAAGACCTTTGCAGGACGTCTCGAACGTGGAGCGCCCGCCGGCCTCCGCCCCGGTTTTGACAAAGCCGCGCGCGTCCAGCTCTGCCAGCCCGCTGAGCCACGCGGTGTTGGGCGCGGCGCCTACCATGATGAACAGCGCGCCCGTGGGCAGCCGCCAGTCCATGCCCGACTGCTTGTCGCGGATCGTCACCGCCTCAAGGTGCGCATCCCCATGCAGCGCTGTGACCTCCGTGCGGGTGTGCAGCGTGATGCGCGGATCACGCTCCAGGCGGCTGGAGAGGTAATCCGACATCGACGCCGCCACCCCGTCCCCGCGGATCAGCACATGCACGTGGCGGGCATAGCGGCTGAGGAACATCGCCGCCTGCCCCGCCGAATTGCCGCCCCCCACAACGACCACGTCCGTGTTCTTGCACCAGCGCGCCTCCACATCCGTGGCGGCATAGTAAACGCCCGCGCCCTCCAGCGCCTCCAGCCGGTCGAGCGGCAAGCGGCGGTACTGCACACCGGTGGCCACGATCAGCGCGCGGGCGGAAACGGTCTCGCCGCTGTCGATCTCGACATGAAACAGCTTTTCCGAACATTGCCTCAGCGCCTGCGCGCGCACCGGCACGGCAAAGCGGGTGCCGAACTTGATCGCCTGCACCTCGCCGCGTCCCACCAGATCGCCGCCCGAAATGCCGGTGGGAAAGCCCATGTAATTCTCAATCCGGCTGGAGGTGCCCGCCTGCCCGCCGATCGCCATGTCTTCCAGCACCACGGCGCAAAGCCCTTCGGCCCCCGCATAGACGCCTGCCGCCACGCCCGCAGGCCCGCCTCCCACGATGGCCACGTCAAACACCTCTTCCTTGCGCAGCGCGACGGCAAGGCCCAGCGCTTCGGCCACCGCGCGCGGGGTGGGCGGGTCGATCACCTGGTGCTTGCCGACGATCACCGCGGGCCGCGCCGTGTCGATCTGGCAGGTGGCGGCGATGTCGGCGCCTTCGGCGTCGTCCAGCGTGCGGAACGGGATGCGGTTGCGCGCGGCAAAGGAAGCGATGCGGCGGATGTCCCGGTTGGTGTCGAGGCCGATCAGCGTCAGCCCGGCCTGATTGCTTTCAAGGATCCGGCGGCGCCGGGCGGCAAAGACCGACAGGATGATGTCCGACATCTCCGGCGTGTCCGCCATCAGCTGCAACATCGCCGCGCGCGGAACGGTGAGCAGCCGCGAGGTGCAGGTCGCCCTGGAGGAGATGAACGAGGCCGCCCCGGTCATAAAGCTCAACTCGCCAAAGAACTGCCCGGGGCCGAGGGTCGCGTTGCCATAGCGCGCGCCGGTGGCCGGATCGACCGCCTCCAGCTCACCCTCCTGCAGGTACAGGAAAACCTCCTGCGGCTTGCCCGCCTCCTGCACCAGATCGCCCGCCGAGGCGGTCATCTCGGTCCCAACCCGGCGCATCAGGCGCACATGGTCTTCGGTCAGTGGGGTCCGGACCATCGTGGCGAGGTCGGCGGCAAACGTATCCATGCGGTGCACTCCTTGCGGCGGTGCAGCGAAGGTAGTGCGCTGCGGCGATGTTGCCCAGGGCGACTGACGCTGAAGCAAACGTGCCCTTAGCCCCGGTCAGGATGATCCCGGCATCAGACCCGCCAGCGCGCCGCGCACCAAGGTGCGGGCCTTGGGCCGCCCGCCGGGGGCAAAGGGCAGCGGGCGGCAAACCTCCATCGCAGCCACGCCCACGCGGGCGGTCAGCGCACCATTCACCAGCCCCTCGCCAAACCGGCGCGACAGCTTGCCCAGCAGTGAAGAGCCAAGGAACGGCTCCAGCAGATCGTCGCCAACCGCAACCGCGCCCGTGGCCACAAGATGCGACAGAACGGCACGCGTCAGGCGCCAGCCGCCCAGCCAGCCGGACACGCCCCCGTAAATCTCCGCGATACGCCGGATCATACGCAGGTTCGCCGTCAACGCCGCAACCACATCCGCCAGCGCAAGCGGGACCAACGCGGTGACGGTCGCGACCTGGCGGGCGGCGGCCTGCACCTCTTCGGCGGCCCGAGCATCCAGCGGGGCCAAAATCTCCCCGTCCGCCAGATCAAGCAGCGCCGCCGCATCCACTTGCCCCCCGCGCAACTCGGCAAAGCGCTCGCGCGCCCAGCGCGTCTCGTCCCTGTTTGCGTAAAGGCCCACAAGCCGATCCGCGACGCGGCGGGCTGCGGCCATGTCTTCAGCTTCCCGCGCCTGCCCCGCCGCGTGCCGCAGCGCGTCCAGGCGGCCGAGGCGCATCAAGGCGGCCAGCTCGCGCAGCGCCAGCGCAAGGCCCAACGCGATGAGCACAGCGAAGAGCGCGGTCAGCGCCCAGCCCAGCACCGGCGACCGGGCGATCAAAGCTGCCGCAAAATCATAGGCCGCGATGGACACGATCGCACCAAGCAGGGCCACCAGCACCGCCCAAAACGCCCGCGCCAGCGTGGACGGGCGCCGCGCGGCGAGCTTTGCCGCAAGCTGCATCGCGGCGCCGTCGGGCAGCGGCGCGCTGTCCGGCACCGGGGGCGCATCCGCGGGTGATGGCGGCGGGGTATCAAGATCGATCAGCACGGGTCCCTTGGCCATTCAGGCGCTCCTTTCCCAGACATAGCGGATATCGGGCAGACCCTCGTCATTGCCTTGGCCATCGGTGCGCTCCGCCTCGATAAACCCATTGCGTTCATAAAACCGCTGCGCGCGCGTGTTGGCCTGAAAGGTCCACAGCTCCAGCCGCGCCTCCGCCTGCGCCGCGGCGAGAAGCGCAGCGCCGAGCCCCCGCCCCCGCGCGCCGGGTGCCACGTAAAGCGCGTGGATCGTGGCCCCGTCACGCGCGATAAACCCCTGCGGGCGCGCGCCCGCGACCGTGACCCAGCCCCGGTCGATCATCTGGCCGCAATGGGCGATGTCCTCCGCCCCGCTGTGCAGGCGCGGCAGCCAGTCACTTTCCTGCCCAAACGCCGTCAGGATCGCCCCGCAGGCCAGCGCATCTTCGGGGCGGGCCGCGCGCAGGATCACAGCTTGTCCCCCAAAAGGAACTGCGCCGCGTGGTCCAGCCGCAGATGCGGCGGACCCATGCCGGGGCGCAGCGTCAGCGGCGCGGGGGCAAAGCGCATGGCCTCATAGTCGCCTTCCGGCCAGCGCGTCGCCCCATCCCGCGCCGGACCCAGCAGGTGGCCGGGGTCTTCCGGCAACTGGCCGGGATGGAAGGCGGCTGTCTTGCCGCTTTCCAGAAGCTGCCCCTGCACCACGCCAAGCGGGCTGCCGTTGTGGTCCACCTCTGCCTCGGTGGTCGCGCGCAGGGCCGCGAGGGCCAGCGCCTGCGTCTCGGCGCCGGCAAACTGAGCGGTATCCCGCGCCTCTCGCGTCAGCGCCTGCATCAGCGCGGCCAGCGCGCCATGTTGCGACGAATGCAGGTGATCGGCCTTGGTCGCGGCAAAGAGGATGCGCTCGACCCGGCGACCCAGAAAAAGCTGCGACAGGAAGGCGTTGCGGCCCGGGCGGAAGGCCGACAGGATCTCGGCCATCGCGCCGCGCAAATCCTCCAGCGCGGCGGGGCCTGCGCCAATCGCGCCAAGCGCGTCGACCAGCACGATCTGGCGGTCGATCCTACTGAAATGATTGCGGAAGAAGGGTTTCACGACCTGGGCCTTATAGGCCTCGAACCGTCGCGCGAACTCGCGGGCAAGGCTCCGCCGCGGCGCCTCCGATGGCGGCAGGGGCGCAAAGGTCAGCACGGGCGAGCCTGCAAGGTCCCCCGGCAGCAGGAACCGCCCGGGCGTGCAGTCATAATACCCCGCCGCCCGCGCGGCGGTCAGGTAGGCGGTGAAAGCTTCGGCAAGCTTTTGCGCCTGCGGCTCAGCCAGCTTTTGCGCCGGGTCAACCTCTGCCAGTGCGGCGCGGAAGGGCGCGGCCTCTTCGCGGGCCGCAATGCGGTCCATCACCGCGGCAGACCACGCGTCAAAATCCGTATCCAGAAGCGCAAGGTCGAGCAGCCATTCGCCGGGATAGTCCACGATGTCGATATGCACCGTGCGCGGCCCCTGCACCCCGGCCAAAAGGCCCGTGGGCCGCACCCGAAGCGACAAGCGCAGCTCGGATATCTGCCGGGTGGAGCTTGGCCATCTGGGCGGCTGCGCGGTCAGCGCGCCGATATGGCGTTCGTAGTCAAACCGCGGCACCAGGTCGTTCGGCTGGGGCTGCAGGAACGCGGCTTCGATCCGGCCTTCGGACTGCGCCAAAAGGTGCGGCATCCGCCCCCGGTCCAGCAGGTTGGCCACCAGCGACGTGATGAACACCGTCTTGCCAGCTCGCGCCAGCCCCGTCACGCCAAGGCGGATCACCGGGGCCGAGACCATGTCGTTCACCGTATCTTGCACGGCCCAGGCGCTGCGCAGCACCCCGTCTGCGATGGTGGAAATGACCAAACCAGAAAACTTTCTTCACGTCGCGTACCCGCAACATATGGGGCCGCGGCGGGGCTTGCCAGTGCGGCGGGCCGCAGTTAGGCGGGGAAATCATGCCGCGCTTTGCCCTGAAAATCGAATATCACGGTGCCCCTTTCGCAGGATGGCAGCGCCAGAAGGACCAGCCTTCGGTCCAGGGCGCGGTGGAGGCGGCGCTCGCGCGGCTGGAACCGGGACCGCATACCATCGCCGCCGCCGGGCGGACAGACGCCGGGGTGCACGCGCTGGCGCAGGTCGCCCATTGCGATCTGGCAAAGGATTGGGACCCGTTCCGCCTGTCTGAGGCGCTGAACCATCACCTCAAGCCGCATCCGGTTGCGATTGTGGATTGCGCGGCGGTGGCGGGCGACTGGCACGCGCGGTTTTCGGCAGTGGAGCGGCGGTATCTGTTTCGCCTTCTGATGCGCCGGGCGCCTGCGACGCACCTCGCAGGGCTGGTCTGGCGGGTGAACCGGCGCCTTGATGTGGAGGCGATGCAGCGCGGGGCGGAGATGCTGCTGGGCCAGCATGATTTCACCACCTTCCGCTCTTCCATCTGTCAGGCCGACAGCCCGTTCAAGACGCTGGACGCGCTGGATGTGGTACGGGTGGAGACCGCTTGGGGGCCCGAGGTACAGTTCGCGGTTCGTGCGCGGTCCTTCCTGCACAATCAGGTCCGATCCTTTGTCGGCACGCTGGAGCGGGTTGGCGCGGGGGCCTGGACGCCTGAAGATGTCCGCGCGGCGCTGGAAGCGCGGGATCGGGCGGCCTGCGGGCCGGTGTGCCCGCCGCAGGGGCTGTATATGGCGGGTGTGCGCTATCCGGTCGATCCATTTGCTTGTTGCGACTGAAATGGGGGGCCAGCCCCCAAAACCCCCCGGCATATTTTTAGCTAAAAGAAGGGTCAGTCATCACTGCCGCCTGCGCCTGAATGGGATGTCGCGCTGTCGGGAACGTAGGTTTTGGCGGCATAGGCTTCCCACTCGGCTTGGAGGGGCGCGGGGAGGTTGAGGCGGTGTGGCGTCGTCGGTTGTTTCGGGCGCTCGGGATCGTAACTGCCGTGCGAGGCGCTCCCCGGAAGGCTCTGGACCAGTGCCGCGGCGAGGGGGTGCGCGGGCAGTGTGAAGGGGCCAGCAGGCAGCGCTGCGATACGGGTGATGAGCGCGGGCAAGGCCGGGTCATCGAGTGACAGCGCCTCTGGTCCGCCCTGAGCGGCAAGGTGATGGCAGGCCGCCTGCGCAAAAAGTGCGGCTTGCGCGGGGTGCAGACCCGCGCCGATGGCCGCGCGGGTGGCAAGGGCGCGGGTTTCGGCCTCGGACCAGTCGCTCATGCGGGAAGCCATGCGGCGTCTGCGCCTTGGGCGATCTCTTCGGCCAGCGGCATCCCTTGGGCCAAAGTGATCCGCGTCCAGAGGTCCGATTTGGGGTCGAACCCCGTCGCGCCAAACAGCGCCAGCTTGGCGCGCAAGAGGTCAATTGGGCGACAAGTGGCGGCGATCAGGTTGTCCTGGATTTCGGAATAGGGATAGCGGGCGTTGATGGCGGCGCGCTGCACGGCCATCAGGTGCTCTGGGTGCGCTTCGAGGAACGCGCCCAGCGGCATGTCACGCTCCGGCAAGTCCGCATAAAGCGCCGCGACCCGGCGCGCGATGTCGAGCGGGCTTTCCAGCTCTGCCCCCGGCTCGGTGTGGCGATTGCCCAGCCGCGGCTCCAGTTTGTTGGCAGAAACGTACCAGAACCGCTGGCACTGGTCGGGCTGCGCGTAAGGGATGCGCAGCGCCCAGGCGTAGCGGTCTGCGAGGATGCGGCGCAGGGCCTGCGTGCCCTGCGGCAGCGGCGCCAAAGGGCCGGTCGCATCGGTCATTGACGGCCCCAGATCGTCCCCCGCGTCCCCCGCGGCCTCGATCAGTAAGGACACCATCAGTTCTTCGACCTCGACCGAAAGCGCGGCACAGCGGCGCAAGAGGGTGTGCAGATCGAAGTTATGCGGCAGCAAAAGCGTGCGCGCCCGCGACCAGTCCGACCGCAGCCGAGTGATACGTGCCTGATGCGCCGGGCCCGGTACGTGCCAGCTGGCGAGGTGCAGCGCGGCCTCCGCGCCAAGCGCCGCCAGCCGCGACGGGTGCAGCGGCAGGCTGAGCGCGCGGGCCAGCGCCGCCTCGCGCGTAGACATCCAGTTGTGCAGCAACACGGGGTGCGAGACGAGGAAGGGCGCCATGCCCAGCCCCGTTGCGTTGCCGATGCCAAGGGCCTTTTTCTGCGCCGTGCTCAGCCGTCCCTGCCCCACATGCTCCGCGAGGTCATGGGTGAAATGGCGGATCAGCCAGACCGTCAGCATCTCGGCGGCAAAGGCCCCGCCCATGCCGGGGCGGTCCGAAATCCGGCTGCGGTCGGACAGGCCAAACTTTCCGTTGCCGTACACGGCGGTGGTGCGCATCAGGTAGCCTTCGGTCAGGTCCGGCGCTTGCCCGGTGCGCAGGGCCCCTGTGAGCCGGTCCCAAAGGCGGGTGGATTTGTTCGCGCGGCTCAGCACCAGCTCGCTTTCGGTCTGGCGGCCCGCCTCTTGCAGCGGCGCGTTCGCGGCGATGCGGTCCAGCGCGGGGCCGTCCGGCACCCCGTCATGCAGGACAAAGGCCGCGTCCCACGCGGTGGCGATCACACGGTCGGTCCGGTCTTCGTCCCGCAGCGGCTTGGTGATCGCCACGAGGCTGTAGCGGTGCCCGCCAAACGGCACCGTATAGACCGCGCGCCCGATGCCTTGCGCGTCCATCTCCCACAGGGTGCAGGTGACCACGGCCCGTTCCGACGCAAGGCGCCGCATCACCTGCCGCAGAAAGCTGAGCCGTGTCGGGAACATCGCCCCGAAGCGGTGCAGGCGCATCACGCGGTGCGGCGGGCGCAGGGTGGGCGGCTCAGCGATCATGCCGGCGCAAAGCTTTCCGCGTAGAACCGGTACCAGTTGCCGCCCATCAGCGCGCCCACCTCGGCATCGGAGAACCCTTTCGCCGCAAGGCCCGCCTGCACCTTGTCCCAGTCGCGGTTGTCCTGAAACCAATGCGGCATCGGCGGAAAGTCGGGCGCGGCTGCGGAGCCTTCGCCATAGTCGATCTGTTTGGACCACCGCCCCACGCGCATCCACTCCACAACGCTGTCCGGCTGGCCCTGACACAGGTCGGAGCCAAAGCCAAGCGCCGCCACGCCGTAGCGCGACGCGGCCTCGGCGATCATCGCGCAGAAGCCCTCCAGCGTGCAGTCCGAGCCGCCCGCAAGGTGGTGCGGATAAAGAGAAAAGCCCAGCATCCCGCCCCGCGCCGTGAGCGCGCGCAGCACCGCATCGGACTTGTTGCGCAGCGCCGGATGCCACCATGCGGGGTTCGCATGCGTGATCGCGATGGGCCGGGCGGAGGCGTCGATGGCCTCCAGCGTGGAGCGCTCTGCCGAATGACTCATGTCGATGACCATGCCAACGCGGTTCATCTCCTTGACCACCTGCTTGCCCATGCGCGTCAGGCCGGTGTCTTCAGCCTCGTAACAGCCTGTCGCCAGTAGGGACTGGTTGTTATAAGTCAGCTGCATGAAGCGCACGCCAAGCTGGTGGCAAATCTCGATCAGGCGGATGTCGTCTTCGATGGGGCTGGGGTTCTGAAAGCCGAAAAAGACCGCCGTCCGCCCCGTCTCGCGCGCGCGGTCCACATCCGCCGCCGTCAGACCACGCATCAGCACGTCCGGGTGCGCTTCGAACCAGGCGTTCCACGCCTCGAGGTTCAGCACCATTTCGCGAAAGCTCTCGTGGTAGGCGATGGTCACGTGGATCGCATCCACGCGCCCTGCCCGAAGCTGCGCGAAAATCTCGGGGCCAAAGCGGCAATATTGCAGGTTGTCGATCCGCGGAAAACGCATAGCGTCACGCTGGCGCAGCACGGCGCAGAGGTCAACGGGGCGAAAGCGGCGCAGCGGCGAGGAAGGGCTGCGTCGGCGTCCCGTCGGCCCCGCCCGGCCCTTCATCCGACAAGGCAATCGTCAGCTCGGACGCGCGCGGCAACAGGTCATTTGGCAGCGCGATGCGCCACGACGCCTGCGCGGGCACCAGCCCAAGGGAGACCGGCGGCGCCCCTGGCGCGATGGCCCAGATTTCGGTGCTGCGTCCCGCGGGTTCGGCCCCGGCGGTGCGGGCCATGCGCAGGGTGCCGCGCCCGACGAAGAACGACGCGACGACCTGATAGTCCCGCCCAAGCGGCGCGAGGCCCGCGACCAGCACTTCCGGCGGCGGCTGCAGCAGGTAGGCCGCACCGCCCACCGCCGCGCCGCCCAGTGCAAGCGCCCCGGCGCCGATCAGCCAGCGGCGGCGGCGTTGTGGCGGCGGCTGCACACTCATCGCGCGGCCCGCCCCGAGGCCCGCGTCACCGGCTTTGCCATCGCAGTTTTCCCCAACCTGTTTCACCGCTTGGGCTGTAGTGTAGGCCGCGACCGCGCTGCGCAACACCTGCAACGGAATGTGGCAAGATCGAAATGGTACCGAAACAGAGCTTTCCCGCGCCATTCGAGCCAAACGCATTCATCACTTCCCGCCTTGCCGGTCAGCAAAACAAGCTGAACACCCAGGCCACCCGGCTGCTGAGCCGGTAGAACGACATCACGCTGACCAAATGGCGCATCCTGGTGTTGGTGTCCTTCTGGGACAAGGCCAGCATGGCGCACACTGAGTATTTCTGAGCCCGCGCCTCTGGACAGGGCCGCGGCGCTCTGCTGAGGTCCGGCTATGACAGCGCTCAGACAAACATATGATATCGTGATCATCGGCGGGGCCATGATGGGCTCCTCCACGGCGTGGTTTCTGCGCGACATCGGCTTTGACGGCTCCGTTCTGGTGATCGAGCGGGATCCGACCTATGCCGCCTGCTCGACCGCGCACACCAACAGCTGCATCAGGCAGCAATTCTCGACCGAGCTGAACGTGCGGATCAGCCAGTTCGGGGCGGAGTTTGTCACCTCCCTGCCCGAGCGGATGGGCGGGGACGCGCCGCGGCTGGCGATCCAGAACTTTGGCTACATGTACCTTGCGGATACGGAGATCGCCGCCGATATGCTGCGCGCCAACGCGCAGGTGCAGCACGCGGCGGGGGCGGCGACGCGGCTGATGGCGCCTGCCCAGATCGCCGCGGCCTACCCGTTCTACAACCTCGATGGGATCGTGCTGGGGTCGATCAATACCGTGAACGAAGGATATTTCGACGGCGCGACGGTATTCGACTGGTGGCGGCGCGAGGCGCGGCGGCGCGGGGTGGACTATGTTCAGGGTGAGGTCACCGGGCTGGACGTGCGCAGGGGCCGTGTGACCCACGTGCAGCTTGCGGACGGCAGCACACTTGCCTGCGGCCAGGTCGTGAACGCCACCGGCCCCCGCGCGGCGCGCACGGCGGCGATGGCGGGGCTGGCCCTACCGGTGGAGCCGCGCAAGCGCTTTACTTACATCTTCGGTGCGGAACGTCCGCTGGACCGGCCCCTGCCGCTGACCATCGATCCCTCAGGCGTGCACGTGCGCGAGGTGGGCGGCGGGCTTTATCAGGCGGGCGGGCATCTGGACATCGACCCTGCGGTGGAGCCGGATGACTTCGCGATGGACCACGCGTTTTGGCAGGACCACGTCTGGCCCGCGCTTGCCACCCGCGTCCCCGCCTTTGAGGCGGTGAAGGTCACGTCCGAATGGGCGGGGCATTACGCGATGAACACCTTTGATCACAACGCGATCCTCGGGCCGCACCCGGAGGTGCAGAACTTCATCTTCCTGAACGGCTTTTCCGGCCACGGGCTGCAGCAATCCCCGGCGATGGGCCGCGCGACCGCCGAATGGCTGGTGCACGGCGCCTATCAACGCCTCGATATGACCCCGTTTCACTACGACCGGCTGGTACAAAACACGCCGATTTTAGAGACGGCTGTGATCTGAGGGTAGGATGGGCAATATTGCCCATCCTACGCGTTACTCGGCGGCCAGCGCGCGGGATGGCAGCGGGTCCGCCAGGACCACGACCTTCTCTTCTGTCTCCACCCGCTTCACCCGGCGCCGGATCAGCGCATAGACCGGCGGCGTGAAGTAGAAGCTGACCACCGTAGACAGCAGAACGCCGCCCGCAATCGCAATGGCAAAGGGTGGCCAGAACCCGCCGCCGCCCATGATCAGCGGCAGGAAGCCGCCAAAGGTGGTGATCGTCGTTGAGACGATATGCCGGCTGGAGCCTGTCACGACCCGCGCCATCGCGTCCGTGTCGCCCTCCGCCGCGTCCGGGTCGTTCTGAAGGCCCGTCAGGATGATGATCGCCGCGTTAATCGACACCCCGATGGAGCCGATCACGCCGATGATCGCGTTGATCCCAAACGGGTACTGCATCACCGCAAGGCTCAGCATCGACAGGCCCGCCGACAGCACGCACACCACTAGCGCCACCCCGGTCAGCCGGAAGGAATTGAACGTCAGCGCGATGGTCGCAATTGTCAGCGTCACGATCAGCCCGACCGAGGCCAAAAGATTGCCCACCGTGCTTGAGCGCGCGTCGCTGTCCCCGCCAAGGCTGAGCGTGTAGCCCGAGGGCAGCGTGAACCCCGACGCATCGAGCGCGCCAAGCACCTCTTGCAGCGCCTCTTCGGGCAGCACACCCGGCACGAGGAACGCCTGCACCGTGTTCTCGCGCAGCCCGTCCGAGCGGATGATGACGCTCTCGGACGGCTCCACGATGGGCGTTGCGATTTCCGACAGGGGCACGGCGGGAAATGCGCCGGTGGCCGAGATGGCGGGCGCGTCGGGCAGCAGGATCGGCATGTCCGCAATCGCCTGAAGGTCGGTGCGCAGCCCTTCGGACATGCGCACGCGGACGGGCAGCTGCTCCGTTCCTTCCACAAGGCTGCCCCCGGTCAGACCAACAAGCGCCGTGTTCAACTGCGCCGCGACATCCGCCACGTCGAGGCCGAGCAGCCGCGCCTCCACCTCGTCAATCTGGAAGCGGACCTGCGGCGCGCCGCCGTTCACGCCGGTGCGGGCCTGCGTGACCATGTCGAGGTCCACCATCACCCGCCGCACCTCATCGCCCAGACGGCGCAGGGTGGCGATGTCCTGCCCCTCAATCGTGATCTCAACCGGGGCCGCGACGGGCGGGCCTTGCACCAGCCCGCGCGCGATGACCTGTGCCGACGGGAAGCGTTCGTTGAACGTATCCTGAAGTTCGGCCACCAGCCGTGCGGCGTCGGCGTCCGTCTCGGTCGTGATCATCGCCTGGGCATAGCCCGGTTCCTGACTGCGCCCGCCGGTAATGTTGTAGTAGAATGCCGGCCCGGACTGGCCGATGGACCAATAAGCCGTTGTCACCGCAGCATCGCCCCGGATGATCGCGTCCATCTCGCGCACCTCGGCAGCGGTCTGGCTGATGGAGGTGCCGGCGGGAAAGTCCGCCTCGATATAAAACTGGTTGCGGTCCACGCCGGGAAAGAATTGCGCCGTCAGCGTCGGGAAGGCGGCAAAGCCCAGAACTGGCAGGATCAGCGACACCGCAATCGCGCGCAGCGGGTTCCGCACAGCCACGCGGATCGTCCATTCAAACGCGCGGCCCAGCGGCGGGATCGTGATGCCGCGGGTGAACATGTTGCCCTTGTCCGCCGTGGGCAGCACCCAGCCCGCAATAGCGGGCGTGATCGTCAGCGCCACCGCGAGCGACCACAACAGCATCAGCACCACGGCCATCGCGATCGATCCGACGAAATCCCCCGCAGGCCCCGGCAGCAGGATCATCGGCGTGAAGGCCAGCGCCGTTGTCACCGTGGAGGCGATCAGCGGGCCGGAGAGGCGAGAGACCGCGCCCTGCACCGCCTCGATCCGCGCCATGCCTTTTTGCAGGCGCTGGCGCACTTCGTCCGACATCACGATGGCTGCGTCGACCAGAAGGCCGAGCGCCACGATCAGACCCGTGACCGACATCTGGTGAATGGGCAGCCCGATAAAGTTCATCGTCGCGAGCGTCGCGAGCGAGACAACCGGCAGCACCAGCGCCACGATCATCGCCGCCTGAAAGCCCAGCGTCAGCAGCAGCACCGCCACCACAAGGCCCACGCCGATGGCCATGTTCATCCCAACCTCGGCCAGACGGTCCACGGTATAGGTGCTCTGATCAAACAGCAGCGTCTCCTCGATCCCCAGCGGGACAAGGTCAGCCCCCGCGGCCAATTCCGCGCGGACAAAGCCCATCCAGCGGTCAATCTGCACGCCGTCCTGCGCCAGCACCCCGACAAGGATCGCCGGTTTGCCGTTCGCAATCGCGTATTCCGCCGCCGGATCGCGCGGGCCGCGGTCGATGCTGGCGATATCGCTCAGCTTCACGGTCGCGCCGCTGGGCCCCTCGCGCAGAACCACTTCGCGCAGCCGGTCGAGGGTCTGGATTTCGCCGGTGACGGCAATGGTCAGGTCCACGCTGCCCTGCAGGCGGCCCGATTGCACCTTGCCGTCAGCCTCAGCGATGCGGGCGGAAATCTCTGCCGCCGTCAGGCCTAAAGCCGCCGCTTTTGACGGATCGACGGAGATCAGCACTTCTTCTTCTGGCGTGCCGAAATAGTCCACCGCGCGGGTGGCGGGGATGGAACGCAGCCGGTCGCCCAGCGCTTCGGCATGGCGCGACAGCAGCGTGAGGGGGATGCCCGCCTCGCTGGCCGTGACCGCAATCACGGCGGAATAGGCAGAGATGCCTTCGGCGTTAAAATCAGGGGCCAGCACACCGGCGGGGAAGTCCGCCCGCGCGTCCTCGACCGCGTCGCGCGCCTCTGACCAGACCTGTTCGATCGTGGCCTCGTCCAGCGTCTCGATCAGCTCGATGGACACCACCGACACGCCCGAGCGGGAGACGGAAGCGACCGTGTCGATCTCTGCAATGGCGCGCAGCTCGTCCTCGATCTCTGCGGTCACCAGGCTTTCCACACGCTCGGGATCGGCGCCGGGGAACTGGGTCGTGACGGTTGCAAAGAGGTTGGTGATCGTCGGGTCCTCCTGCCGGCCCAGCGACAGGAAAGAACTCAGACCGGCGGAGACCAGCACGAGGATGATCAGCGCAACGAGGCGGGGCTGGCGGAAGGTGAGCGTGGACATGGCTTAGCTTCCCTGCGCGATGACACGCTGGCCAACGGTGACCCGCTGCGGGCCATCATCGATCAGCATCGTGCCTTCGGGGAAGCCGCCGCGGACAAACACGGCATCGGTGCGCGCGTGCAGCACCTCAACCGTTGCGGCGCGCACGATCTCTTCGGGGTCGACGGTCAGCAGCGTCCACTGCCCCCGCACGCCTTCTTTCAGCGCGGTCAACGGCACCCAAATCCCGTCCGCTGCGACCCGCTCGGTGACCAAAAGGCGCGCGGTCTGGCCAAAGGCGGGCTGCGTGTCCGCGTCGATGCGGAACAGCGCGGTGCGGGTGCGCGTGACAGGGTCCACATCGGGGCGCAGGGTGACAAGCGTGGCCAGATGGGTCTGGCCCGCGATGTCGATCTGCGCCTCTGCCAGCACGCTGGCGTCAAGGTCGAGCGGCACGCCGACGCGGACAAAGGGCGCGCGGTCCTCGACCAGCTCAAGCACCGGCTGGCCTGCGCCCAGCGCCTCACCCCCGTCCACAAGCCGGGTCGTCACCCGGCCATCGAAGGGCGCGAGCAGTTGCGCCTTGCGCAACCGGATGTCGACATTGGCAAGGCCCGCGTCAATCTCAGCGATGCGCGCCTGCAACTCGTCCCGCGCGGCGATGGCACCATCCAGCGCCGCCTGCGAGGCAAAGCCGCGATCGTTCAGCTCGCTGTTGCGGGTAACCGTCTGTTCGGCAAAGAGAAGCTGCGCGGCCAGCGCCGTGCGCGAGGCGCCAAGCTGGCGGCGCTCTGCCTCCAGCAGGGAGGTGTCCTGCGCTGCGACCAGATCACCCGCCATGATCCGGTCGCCCTCATCGGCGGCAATCTCTGCAAGTTGCCCCGGAAGCTCGAAGGACAGCGTGACGGTCTTTTGCGGCTCCACCTGCCCGATAAAGCTGCGCGCGATGTCATATCCCGTCTCGCGGCGGATGGGCGTCGCGGCAACCGGGATCGCGGGGGCGGCATCCGGCGCAGGCGCAGCATTGGCGCGCTGGGTCAGTTCGGAGGCGCCGAACTGCACGGCGAAGGCTGCTCCGGCGATGACCGCAAGCGTCACCGTAGTACGCAGGATGGCCCGCGCGATGCGGCGTATCAGCGAAGGTTTGTCCGTCTTGCGTGTCATGGCGCGGTCCTCTCTGTGGCAAGTTAGATCTTCTAACATAAAGTTAGCCGCTCTCACTTTGACATCAAGTACGGGCGCTGTAAGTATTTGGATCATGGGAGGACGACAAAACGCGGGCACGGCCCCTGCGCTGCGCAAGCGCAGCTATCACCACGGCGATCTGCGCGCGGGGCTAATCGAGGCTGCGCGCCAGTTGGTGGAGGAAAAGGGGCCTGACGGGTTCTCTATGTCGGACGCCTGCAGGCTGGCGGGTGTGTCGACGGCTGCGCCCTATAAACACTTCAAAGATAAGACAGAATTGCTGGTCGCGGTGTGTCTTGAGGGCATGACGCGGCTGCGGGATAACATGGACATGGCGCTGGAAGGGCTGGAGCCCGGGGACCGGCGCCGGGTCCAGAGGCTGGGCCACGAATACGTGCGCTTTGCAATGGCCGAGCACGGGGTCTTCCGGCTCAAATTCGGCGGGTTTACGGACCATCTGGACGATCCCCGGTTGGAAGAAAGCGGTCAGGCGTGCTTTGGTATCGTACTGCGCGAGGTGGCGCGCTGCATGGGCGAGGCGGAGGTCACCGAAGAGGTGCGGCGGCGCGGCTTCATGCTGTGGAGCATGGTGCACGGTTTGTCGTTTCTGATGTATGACGAGAAGCTGGCGGCGATGGGCGGCACGCCGGATCTGGATGGGCTGCTGGACGAGCTGGGGGAGCGGGTGCTGGGCTGAGTGTACGCTTTGTACATTTCTCGAGACCCGGATGTCACGTTTTGTGCAGAATTTCGGGGCGCGCAGATCTGGGCGGGATGGTCCGTTTGGTGCTCTGGTGCACCGCGTGCGTTGGATGGGCGCGCTGGATTGGGGAGCGTCTGTGCGGGCCCGAAACCGGTGTCAAAGCGGCCCGTGCCCCGTCCTTGACGAGCGGGCTAAAACGTGACGCAACTCACGTCGTTTTGCCCCTGTGTTTTGGCACAGGATGTTTCTAAGTCGGTAGGTGGGCCGCGGGCCGTGACAGAAACCACCGTTTTTGACCTCCCAAAGCACTGCATGTGAACACCCGGTCGATGTGAAGCGACGAAAGCGATAGCTCAGAAGTGTCATAAAAGCGTATCATTTCGCACGTATGCGCTTTTGAACTCAACTTATCACAATGGTTCGTATCTATGCCTTTGGTTGCACGACACGGTTTTGTAAACCTCCCCGCACTTTTGGACCGCGCTCACGCCGCTCCCAACCCTCGTGGTTTAGCGGAATTACTTGAGTCATCCTCTATAAAAGGGCCGGACCTTCGAACAATTCAAGCAGTGATGTACAATCACAAGCCCATCAAAGTTGAAGCTGCGCGTGATGTTATATTAGCCATTCAGGAAACGATGCGCTTGAATGGCGATTTAGAAGAAAAAGAGAGATTAGACTTTTCAACCCAAATATTTGAATGTAATTCGTACATCCCAGAACTCGGCAACTATCTTTCCGAAAAGAACCGGCAAGCTGGAGATTCTGATTCCGATCCGTTTGGGGAGCTCGCAAGCTTCGTCGAATGTGACAGGCAAGTTATATCGACAATGGCTTCCGGGAAGTATGTCTTAGTACCAAGAAGGTTCGCGGACCGGGTGGCGCACCACGCGACAGCTGTGCTCGAACTGTCGCAACCTTTAGATATCAGAACTTGTGAGGCAAACGAGTTGAACCTTCGGCCAATCGGAAACGACTCTGACAAAGAGCCAACAAAGGGAAAATCTAGCGGTCAAGTTAGAGGGCTTTTGATCGAATCTCTGCGCCAAATTTGGTGAACATCGACCTTTCATTTCGAACTCTCGCTCTTCAGTGCAGAAAATTTCGCATCTTTGTGAACTGTAGCGCATCAGCTCACGGTTTGTCGTATTGTTCGACATGTCACGCTAAGTCTCTCGTTAGATACCAGATTCTAGTCCAGTCTCCGATGTGAGATGCTGCCTCCATCAAGAATGGAGGTTGAAATGCACTTCGAATATCTGGCGATCAGCGTAGCTTACGCCATTATGGCATGGGTAGCGATGCAAAAATTCTTCGGTAGCGATGTCGGCATATTTGAATTTGTAATGGTGACGTCTTTCCTCAGCCTGTCTGTTTGCTACTTTTTGGTTTGGCTGGGAAAGGCTGCACATTGATTTGCTGTCGAAGTCGAATGTTGAACTCGACCTTGTAGAAGCGCTTGATCAGTACATCTGATGAAAACCGAGAGACTATATCTCTACATAAAATGGATTGTAAGTCACTCTTGTCGACCTAAGCGGGCAACCCTCTTTTCGGCTATGCTTTGTTGCTTCTATGTTCTGCCCAAGATTTGTGGCCACGAAGAAGAATGACCGTTTTTGTCCTTCTCAAAAGTGCCCAAACTTTAGGCACTCAGACGCAGACGGTTTACCCCAGAATCCCTGCCCCTTACGGCCTGTCCGCAAAGGGCTTTCCGAAGACCTCTTCGAAGTCATCCTCGCCCCACACCCCAATCAGAACACCCGGCGGCTCGCGGCCCGTCATGGCCTCTATGCGCCCGGGCGGCAGGGTGATGCGGGTGTGGTGGCGGCGGGACCATTTGTGGATGGCGGCCTCTAGCTCGGCTCGGATGTCCTCGTAGGCGGGGTCGGCGCCGAGGTCGGTGAGTTCTTGCGGGTCGGCCTTTAGGTCGAAGAGCATAGGGCGGAAGCCCTCGCACATCACGTATTTCCAGCGGTCAGAGACGGCCATGATGAGGCGGGCGTCTTCCTGGGGCACGCCCAGGATCTGGCGGGCTTCGCGGGTGGCGTAGTCATATTCGCTGATCGCCACCTTGCGCCACGGCGCGTCCTCTCCGTGCAGGAGGGGCGTGAGGTCGCGCCCCTCATAGATGTGCGGCAGGGCGGGTCCGCCGAAGAAGTGCTGGAAGGTGGGGGCGAGGTCGATGGCTTCGACCAGTGCGTCAGAGACCGTGCCGCGCGTGCTGTCCGCCTCCGCCCGCGGGTCATAGACGATGAGGGGGACGCGCACGGATTGATCGTGGAACAGGTCTTTCTCCCCCATCCAGTGATCGCCGAGGTAGTCGCCGTGATCGGAGGTGAAGGCGATCATCGTGGCCTCCATCAGGCCGCGGTCTTCCATCCATGCAAAGAGGCGGCCCAGATGGTCGTCGATCTGTTTGATGAGGCCCATGTAGGCGGGGATGATGGCTTCGCGGACCTCGGGGCGGGAGATCACGCGGCAGATGCGGCTGTCCTGATAGGCTTTGAAGACGGGGTGGTCGGTTTCGCGCTCCGCCGCGGTTCGGATCGGCGTCGGCACGTCCGACGGTCCGTACATGGTGGCGTAGGGTTCGGACACGATATAGGGCCAGTGGGGTTTGATGAAGGACAGGTGGCACAGCCACGGGCCGTCGGCCTGCCCCATGAAATCCATCGCGCGGCCCGTCATGTAGGCGGTTTCCGAATGCGCGTCCGGGATGCGCGCGGCCTTGTCGGAGTGCTTTAGCAGCCAGCCGTTCAACAGTGCGCCCGCCTCATCCGCGCCCGAGTTGGCCCAATCCTCCCACGGGTTGTGCGCGTCGAACCCGTGGCGGCGCAGGTAGGCGTCATACGCCGGGTCCGGGTCATAGGGGCCTTCGGGGTGCATCCCGTCATCCCGCTCGAACGGCTCGAACCCGCATTCGGCCATCGTCACGCCGATAGGACTGTCCGGGTCAATGCCGAGCCATTCCATGCCCGCAGCATCCGGCACCATATGGGTCTTGCCCACGATGGCCGGGCGCACGCCGAGGCGGCGCAGATGGTCGCCCAGCGTCGGCTCCCCCACGCGCAGGGGAATGCCGTTCCAGGTGGACCCGTGCGAGCGGCAGTAGCGCCCGGTATAGCTCGACATGCGGGAGGGGCCGCAGAACGGGCTTTGCACATAGGCGCGGTCGAACCGGACGCCTTTGGCGGCGAGCGCGTCGATATGGGGCGTGTGCAGGGTCGGGTGCCCCGCGCAGCTGAGGTAGTCCCAGCGCAGCTGGTCGCACATGATCCATAGAACGTTCATTTTCGGCCCTCCCCCGGTGCTGCATCCTTTCGTGCGGGGCGACCTGGGTCAATTGCCGCAGGGGCGGCCTGAATTTAGAACATTTCTAATCTTGAGTAATTTAGTCAGAAAGACTTGCAACCAGCGCGCATCTCTGTAATTGACAAAAAAAGTCAGATTACCGAAGGGAGCACCCCAATGACCACCAAGACCTCGATCCTCGCCCTGCTTGCGGCCACGTTTGCCACCGGCGCCCTCGCCGAGGGTGAGCTGAACCTTTATTCCTCGCGTCACTACGACACTGATGAGCGTCTGTATTCCGACTTCACCGAGCTGACTGGCATCACCATCAACCGGATCGAAGGCAAGGCGGACGAGCTGATCACCCGGATGCAGGCCGAGGGCGAGAACTCCCCCGCGGACATCCTGCTGACGGTCGACACCTCGCGGCTTGAGCGCGCGAAAGCGGCGGGCGTGCTGCAGGCGATCGACAGCGACGTGCTGGAGGCGCGCATCCCTGCCAACCTGCAGGACGCGGGCAACATGTGGTTTGGCTTTAGCCAGCGCGCGCGGATCATCTTCTACGCCAAGGACCGGGTCGAAAACCCGCCGACGACCTATGTCGCCCTCGCCGATCCGGCCTATGAGGGCATGGTCTGCCACCGCTCTTCCTCTAACGTCTATTCCCAGACGCTGCTGAGCGCGGTGATCGAGAACCACGGCGCAGAGGCGGCGAAGGACTGGGCGCAGGGCGTGGTGAACAACTTTGCGCGCGATCCGCAGGGCGGCGACACCGACCAGCTGCGCGGCCTCGTGTCGGGCGAGTGCAGCATCTCGATCTCCAACACCTATTACTTCGCGCGCGCGATCCGCAAAGAGGTCTCCGGCCTGCCCGCAGACGCACGTGCCAATATCGGCTGGGTGTTCCCGGCGCAGAACGGGGAAGGCGCGCACATGAACCTGTCGGGTGGCGGTGTTGCGGCGCACGCACCGAACCGCGAGAACGCGGTGAAGTTCCTCGAATACCTCGCCTCTGATCAAGCGCAGGCGTATTTCAGCGCGGGCAATGACGAATACCCCGCCGTGCCTGGCGTCGCGATCAGCCCGTCGGTGGCCGAGCTTGGCCTCTTCCGCCCCGACGCGGTGGACCTGAGCAAGGTGGCGCAGAACGTGCCCGCAGCGCAGGAAATCTTCAACCAGGTGGGCTGGGAATGAGCTTCCAGTCAGGGCGCCCGTCCGGGGCGCCCTTTTCCCTTCCCCGGAGACATGACGTGAGCCTAGAGGACGCCCCCCTGCCCCCCGTCTATGATGCGCGCGATCTGATCGGCGTGGACGGTCAGGCGTGGATCATTCTGGACGGGGTGCGGTATGTGTTAAGGATCACGCGGGCGGGCAAGCTGATCCTGACGAAATAGGCCCCGCCCCGGCGGGCCACACAAAAGAGAAAGGAAGACGATGGCCAAAACACCCTCTCCCTGTATCGACGTGTGCAAGTTCAAGCGCGAAGGCCACTGCATCGGCTGTTCGATGACGAAAGCGCAGAAATCGCTGTTCAAACAGCTGAAGAAAAACAAGCACCGCGACGCCTTTGTCGAGATGCTTGTCGGGCAGCAATCGCAGCTGGGCCGGTACTCGCACTGGACCGCGCAATACTTGCGCAAGTGCATGAAAAAGAAGGTCAAGCCGGTCGCGGCGGTGCGCGACGCGGCCTAAGCCCGGCCCGGCTCAGGTGAGGTGCGCGCGCAGCATCCACGCGAATTTCTCGTGCGTCTGGCCCCGCGCAATGGCAAGATCCTCGGTCAACGTGTCGCCGTGATCTGCCGCCAGCGCGCCTGTCTGCGCGAGCGTCGCAGCAAGCGTTTCCTGCGCCTCTTTCATCTTCGCGATCATCTCCTGATCGGAGGCGTGCCCGTCATGCTCGGTCACTTTTGACCGCTGGATCATCCCGGCCAGCGTGCCTTCCGCGTGACCGTCCAGCGCCTTGACGCGCTCGGCAAGATCGTCTTGCCCCTGGAAGTGATCTTCGTAGATTTCCTGGAACAGCGCGTGCAGCGGGCCAAAGGCCATCCCGGTCACGTTCCAGTGGAAATTCTGCGCCAGCATCGTTGTTACGGCGGTTTCCGCGACGGATTGGTTCAGCGCCTCAACAATGGCGGCGCGGCTGTCGGTCGCGAGGGCGGCGGCGGTTTGTGTCATTGCAATACTCCTTGAATGCGATTGCGCTGGCTGGCGGCACGCTTGCTTGCCCGGTGATACATAACCGGAGGCAAGGCGAGGGCAAGGGTATTTTAGAATTATTCTAATATAGGTCGGCAACCCGCCCGATCAGAAACCGCAAGCTGCGCTGATAGGCCGGGGCCACGCGCCGCATCAAAAGAAAAGCAAGGCTGGAGGCATCGCCCCGTCGGTGCGCACCGAACAGCGCGGCAAGCCACGCCTCGTCAAAGCTGCGCTCGGCAGCGCCGGGTGCGTAAAAACGAGGGAATGTGCCAAGCGCCTCTGGCAGGACCCGCACGAGGGCCTCGGCATAGGGTTCAGATCGAAGGGCCGGTGCGGCCTGCAAGGCGGCGCAGAGGGGCAGCAACTCCACCCGCGCCAGGGCACGGCAGGCCACCGCTGCGCCGCGCACCGCCTCGATACGGCACGAGGCGCCGGGGACATCGCCGGCAAGTGGCAAAGAGGTGAGGCGTGGCGCGAGCATGTGTGGTCCCGAGGCTTTTCCTGAGTGAAACTATAAACAATAGCCGCCCCAATCAAGGGTGCGACCTGCGACAACTGCGTTGACTGATCGATCAGTCAGTGCAAACCTTCCCTCATGCACGAGTCGCTTCAAACCGCTGCGCGCAGCGCGGCACCGGACGGGCGCGAGCGGATCTTGGACGCCGCGGAGGCTGCATTTGCTGCCGATGGCTTTGCCGGGGCCTCGATGAAGGCCATTGCAGATGCCGCAGGCGTGGCGAGCGGGCTGCTGCATTATCATTTCGACGGCAAGGAAGGGCTTTATGCCGCCGTCATCGACCGGCGTGCGGGGCTGATCAACGCGGAGCGGCTGCGCCTGTTGGACCTGATTGACCCGGGCGCACCGGGCGCGGTGCGGGACATCCTCGCCGCCCTGCTAGGCCCGCCGCTTGGCCCCATCGGCGGCGGGCGCGCCTATGCCCGTATCCTTGCGGGGATGACGGCGGGGGACGCGCGGGACAAGGCGCTGGTGCGGGCGCATTACGACGCCGTGGCGGGCGCGTTCATCGAAGCGCTGAGCGCCGCCCGCCCCAAAGCGTCCCGCGCGGCCATCGCCTGGGCCTACAACCTCGCCATCGGCACGCTTGTCACCGCGCTAGGCAGCGGCGACCGGGCCGAACGCTTTGCGGGGCGCGAGAACCCCGACGTGCTGAGCACCCTGATCACCTACATCGAAGGCGGCATCGCCGCGCTGGAGCGTGACCCGCCGGATTAAGACAGACGCAAGCAGAACCACGTCTTTGGGAGGAGACATCACATGAAAACCAAGCATTTCCTTGCCGCCGCGCTGATGGCGGCGGTCCCCGGCGCAGCTGTCGCCGAAAGCTACACGGTGACCATCGCCGCGGGCCACCCGCCGGTCTTTCGCTGGGTGCGGATGATCTCGGAACATTTCATCCCCACCGTCACCGCCGAGCTGGAAGCGGCGGGCCATACCGTCACCTTCTCCGAACAATACGGCGGATCGCTGGCCAAGGTGGGCGAAGAGCTGGAGGCGGTGGAGGCAGGATTGGCCGAGATTGGCACCTGCTCGTCCCTGTTCGACCCGGCCAAGCTGGCGGTGCAGAACGTGACCTACTACACCCCCTTCGTCAGCGATGATCTGCGCCTTGTCACAACGGTGATTGAGGACATGCACGCGGCAGAGCCGCTGATGACCGAAGCCTATGGTGAGAACGGCGTTGTCTACCTTGGCGCGCCGATTGCGATTGACGACTACCTGCTGATGACGAACTTTCCGGTTGCCGGCATGGATGATCTGAACGGGCGCAAGATCGCGGCCCCGGGCGCGGCAATCAACTGGCTGTCGGGCACCGGGGCGGTTGGCGTGTCGGGCAACCTGACGACCTATTACAACGAGCTGAAGACGGGCGTCTATGACGGGGTGATCGTCTTTGCCTCCGCCGCGCTGCCCGGCAAGCTGTTCGAGGTCGCGCCGAACGTTACGAAGCTGGGCCTTGGGGCGCAGTATTCCGGCTCGCTCTGCGTGAATGCGGATTGGTGGGACGGCCTGCCTGATGAGGCGAAGGCCGCGTTCACCGCGGGCGCGGATGCGGCGAAGGACTGGTACCTGACCGATCTGGAGGCGACGGTCCAGGCGGCGCTGAGCATGATGGGGGATGCGGGCGCGACGGTGCAGGAGGCCCCGGACGGGATGCGCGAGACCTGGGCCAGCGGCATGGAGAACGCGGCCAAGACCTGGGCCGAGGCGCTCGATGCGCAGGGCAAACCGGCGACGGAAATCCTCAGCTCGTATATGACGCGGATGCGCGATGCGGGCGCGACCCCGCTGCGGAACTGGGATCAGGAGTGAGCCCAGCCCCGCATGATCCGTGGCCCCTGCGTGCGCTGGATGCGCTCACGCAGGGGCTGAACGTTGTCGGCTCGGCGCTGATCCTGCTGCTGATGGTGCTTGTGGGCATAGACGTCGCGGGGCGGAACCTGGCGGACGCTCCCATCGCGGGCGTGCCAGAGATGGTGACGCTGTCCATCGTGGCAATTGTGTTTCTGCAGATCCCGGCTGCGCTGCGGGCGGGGCGCATGACCCGCTCGGACGCGCTGTTGACCGCCCTGTCGCGCCGCAGCCCCGCGCTGGGCCGGGGGCTTGAGACTCTCTTTGACCTTGCCGGGATCGTGATAATCGGCGTGATCGTCTATGCCAGCTGGCCCATGTTTATCCGCGCCTGGGTGCGGGGCGATTTTGTCGGCGCCGTGGGCAGCTTTACCGCGCCGACATGGCCGGTGAAGGGAATGCTGATCCTTGGCGCGAGCGTCCTGATCCTGCAATTTGCCGCCCGCATCTGGAGGCGCCACGCATGACGCCCTTTGACATTGGCCTGATCGCCCTTGGGGTGATGGCGCTGCTGGTGCTGTCGGGGCTGTATGTGCCGGTCGCGCTGATGCTGTGTTCTTTCATCGGCGTCTGGGCGATGCGCGACAACCCCGAACTCGCGGCCAAGCTGCTGGGCCTTGCGGCGAATGATGCGATATCCAGCTATTTCTTCGGCGTTGTGCCGCTGTTCGTGCTGATGGGCTTCATCGTGTCGGAAGCCGGGTTCGGGCGCGATGCGTTCGACGTGGCGAATGCCATGTTCCGGCGACTGAAGGGCGGCTTGGGCGTGGGCACGGTCGGCGCGAACGCGATCTTTGCGGCGATCACCGGCATCTCCATCGCATCCGCCGCCGTATTTACCAAGATCGCCGTGCCGCAGATGCGGCGCCACGGCTACACCCCGCGCTTTGCAGTGGGGGTTGTCGCGGGATCGAGCGTGCTGGGCATGATGATCCCCCCGTCGCTGCTGCTGATCCTATTCGGCATCCTGGCCGAGCAATCCATTGGAGACCTCTTCATCGCGGGCGTCGGGCCGGGGCTGCTGCTGGCGGTGTTCTTCGGCCTTGGCATCATCGCTATGGCGACCTTGGCGCCGCGCAGCGTTAGCACCGACCTGGGCGCGGGGGCCGAGGCGCTGAGCGGTGGGCAATACCTTGCAAAAGGCGGGCCTATCGCGGGGCTGATTATCGTGGTGCTTGGCGGCATTTACACCGGCTTCTTCA
The DNA here is from genome assembly GCA_039817385.1 of Pseudomonadota bacterium. GTDB lineage: Bacteria > Pseudomonadota > Alphaproteobacteria > Rhodobacterales > Rhodobacteraceae > JBCBCP01. The sequence goes on from JBCBVY010000004.1 coordinate 354,601, forward strand.
CGCCGGTCGAGGCCGGGGCGATGGGGGCCGTCGGCGCGCTGGCCTTGGGCTTTGCGATGCGCCGCCTGTCGCTCGCGGCCTTGTGGCGGGTGCTGGTGGAGACGGGGCTTGTCACCGCGACCGTCTGTTTTCTGATCATCGCCGCGCAGATGTATTCCCGGATGCTGGCCCTGTCGGGCGTGCCCGCGGGCCTCGGGTCTTTCGCAGCCGAAGCTGAGCTGGGCTTTTGGGGCCTGATGCTGATCTACTGCGCGGTGGTGATCGCGCTGGGGATGATCCTCGACAGCTCTTCCATCATGCTGATCCTCGTGCCGCTGATGCTGCCGGTGGTGATCCCGATGAATATCGACCTCGTCTGGTTCGGCATTGTGACCGTGCTGGCGGTGGAGATCGGGCTGCTCACCCCGCCCTTTGGCATATCCGTCTACGTGATCAAGGCCACGCTGGACGATCCCGACATCACGCTGGGCGACATTTTCGCTGGGGCCGCGCCCTTTGCGCTGATGATGCTGGTTGTGCTGGGCCTCGTCCTTGCCTTCCCGTGGATCGCCACGGGGCTTGTTCCATGAGCCGGAAACAGACGCTGTTTCCGGTTGCACCCAGCCGAACCGGTTTGAGCAAAAACGCACCCGCGTGCCTTTTGCGACCGGTTTCGGCGTCCGAAACCACCCCGCGCGCAAAGGAGTGCCCATGACACGCCGCTATATTGACCTGTCCGTTCCGCTGGAGACCGGCATCGCCTCGGACCCGCCGATGGCCCTGCCCGAGATTGACTACCTGAACCACGAACAGACCGCCGAACAGATCCTGATGTTCTTTCCGGGCCTGACCAAGGACGACCTGCCGGGCGGCGAAGGCTGGGGGATCGAGCAGTTGCGGGTCACCACCCATAACGGCACCCATGTGGACGCGCCCTATCACTACCATTCCACCATGAACGGAGGGGAGCGGGCGATCACCATCGACGAAGTGCCGCTGGAATGGTGCTTTGGCCGGGGGGTGAAGCTGGACTTTCGCGAGGCGCCCGATGGGCACGTGGTCAGCGCGGCGGAGCTGGAGGCGGAGTTTGCCCGGATCGGTCACGCGGTGCAGCCGCTCGACATCGTCGTGGCGAATACCTCTGCCGGGGCGGCTTACGGCCGGCCCGACTACCTTGCCAAGGGGTGCGGGTTCGGGCGCGAGGCGACGAACTGGCTGACAGAGCGAGGCGTGCGCATGGTGGGCACCGACGCGTGGTCCTGGGACGCGCCCTTTGTCCACACCGCGGCGCGCTATGCCACGGAAGGCGATCCGTCGATCATCTGGGAAGGGCACCGGGCCGGGATGGATCAGGGCTATTGCCAGATCGAGAAGATGAGCAACCTCGATCAGCTGCCGGACACCGGCTTCATGGTCAGCGCCTTCCCCTTCAAGATCAAGGCGGCCTCTGCGGGCTTCACCCGCGCCGTGGCCATCATCGAGGAGTAAGGCGATGAAATTCGGAACAGTGTTTCATGGCGGCGCGGAGAAACCGGTTGTTGTTGTCGATGACAGCGCGGCCGCGGACCTGTCGGACCTTTACCCCGACATGGTGGCCGTGGTCGAAGGCGGCGATGCGGCGCTGGAGGCGGCCAAAGCCCGCAGAGACAGCGGCGATCACCGCATCGCGCTTGCGGACGCAGAGATGCGCTGCCCCATTCGGCCCGTGCAATACCGCGACTGTCTGGTGTTCGAAGAGCACCTGCTGAACTCCTTCAAGGCGGCGGAAAAGATGACCGGGCGCAGCTTTGACATCCCGCCCGTCTGGTACGACCAGCCGATCTACTACAAGGGCAACCGCATGTCCTTTATCGGCGATGGTCAGACGATCCGCTGGCCGGGCTACGCGCGGTTTCTGGATATCGAGCTTGAGCTGGCCATCGTGATCGGCAAGCAGGGCACCGATATCAAGGAGGCGGAGGCCGCGCCCTATATCTGGGGCTACACGATCCTCAACGACGTGTCGGCTCGCGATGCGCAGATGGTCGAAATGGCGGGCCAGCTTGGCCCGGCCAAGGGCAAGGATTTTGACACCGGCAACATCCTCGGCCCGTGGATCGTGACCGCCGATGAAGTCCCCCACCCCGCCGCGCTGGAGATGGAGGCGCATGTGAACGGGGATTACTGGGGCGGCGGCAACAGCCGCCAGATGCACCACAGCTTTGCCCGGATCATCGAACACATTTCGGCGTCCGAGACGCTCTATCCCGGTGAGGTCATCGGCTCGGGCACCGTGGGCACGGGCTGCGGGCTGGAGATTGGCAAACAGCTGTCAGATGGCGATGAGATCACCTTGACCATCGAAAAGATCGGCACCCTCATCAACAGGATTGCAAAGCCATGAGCATGGACCAGGATCAGATGCCCGATACCGCCGAAGTGCAGTTCAACTGCACCGGGACCGCCGTGGGCAAGATGCGCAACGAGCTGTCGGTGGACATGGTGCGCCCGTTTCACGAGCACTTTGATCTGGCCAGCGACGAGGGGCCATTTCACGGCGGGGATGCGAGCGCGCCGCCGCCTCTGGCGCTGTTTGTCGCGGGCCTGACGGGGTGCCTGATGACGCAGGTGCGCGCCTTTGCCAAACGGCTGAAGGTGCCGCTGGACGATCTGAGCGTGGAGACGCGCGTGGTCTGGAACTGGGCCAAGGCGGGCCGGGTCTATGAGACCGGGCCGAAATCTTTCGAGATTGACCTGCTGATCGACAGCCCCGCCCCGCGCGCGGATGTCGAGGCGCTCGTCGCCGCAGCGAAAAAGGGCTGCTTTCTGGAGCAGACGCTGGGCCAGGCCAACACGATCCGGCATCGGTTAAAGACGCCGGACGGGTTCGTGGACGTCTAGAGACTAGACAGACCTGTCCAGACTGTGCTGAGGTTGAATGGACAGATGTGTCCATTCAATCCAGCCCGGGGAGGTCTTCACATGAAATCGCATTATCGCGCCGTGGTCATTGGTGGCGGAGTTGTCGGCACCTCGGTGCTTTATCACCTTGCCAAGTTCGGCTGGAAAGACGTCTGCCTGATCGAACGGGACATCCTGACCTGCGGGTCAAGCTGGCATGCGGCGGGGGGCATCCATGCGCTGAACGCGGACCCGAACATCGCCGCGCTGCAAGCCTACACCATCGACCTGCTGGGCGAGATCGAAGCTGAGAGCGGCCAGAACATCGGGCTGCACATGACGGGCGGGCTGACGCTGGCGGGCACGCCGGACCGGTGGGAATGGCTGCAATCGGCCTACCGCACGTTCCAGTCCATCGGCATCGACGATTGCCGCCTTGTGACCCCGGAGGAAGCTGGCGCGCTCTGCCCGATCATGTCCACCGACGGCATACTGGGCGGCATGTGGGCCGACCGCGAAGGCTATGTGGACACCACCGGCACCGTGCACGCCTATGCGGGCGCGGCCAAAAAACACGGCGCAGAGGTGATCGAGCATAACCGCGTGCTGGAGCTGATCCAGACGGCGGAGGGCTGGGACGTGGTGACCGAAAAGGGCACGATCCACACCGAACACGTGGTGAACGCGGGCGGGCTCTGGGCCAAGCAGCTGGGGCGCATGGCGGGGATCGAATTGCCCGTCTCCCCGCTCAACCACCACTACCTGATCTCGGACACGCTGCCCGAGCTGGAGAAGCTGGACTTCGAGATGCCGATGACCGTGGACCTTGAAGGGTTCACCTATATGCGGCAGGACCAGAAAGGCATCCTGCTGGGCATTTACGAGATCAACCACGAACACTGGATGATGGACGGCGCTCCGTGGGATTACGGGATGCAGCTTCAGCAGGAAGACCCCGACCGGATCGAACACGAGCTGACGCTGGGCTTTGAACGCTACCCGGCGCTGCAGGATGTGGGGGTCAAGACATGGGTGAATGGCGCCTTCACCTTCTCGCCCGATGGCAACCCGCTGGTCGGCCCCGTCCGGGGCAAGCCCGGCTATTGGTGCGCCTGCGCTGTCATGGCGGGCTTTTTGCAGGGCGGCGGCGTGGGCAAGAGCCTTGCCGAATGGATGATCCACGGGGAGCCGGAGGCAGACGTCTATGGCATGGACGTGGCCCGCTATGGCGACTTTGCTCAGAACAAGCGGTTCATCAAGGAAACGACCGGCCAGTTCTACTCCCGCCGTTTCGTGATGACCTACCCGAACGAGCAGCTGCCTGCGGGCCGTCCGCTGAAAAAGGCGCCCGCCTATGATGCGATGACGGCTGCCGGGTGCCAGTGGGGCGCAAGTTGGGGGCTGGAAGTGCCGCTTTACTTCGCGCCCACCACGGATTTCGCGGAAACGCCGACGCTGAAACGCTCCAACGCGTTTGAGATCGTGGCGGGCGAATGCAAGGCGGTGCGAGAGGCGGTTGGCCTTCTGGATATCACCGGGTTTTCCCGGTTCGAGGTCAGCGGGCCGAATGCGCAGGCGTGGCTGGACCGGGTGATGGCCAGCAAGCTGCCCGCCCCGGGCCGCGCGCGGCTTGCGCCGATGCTCTCGCCCGAGGGGAAGATGAAAGGCGATCTGACCGTCTTTAACTGGGGCGACGGGACGTGGTGGATCATGGGCTCGTACTACCTGCGCGAATGGCACATGCGCTGGTATGAGGACCATATGCAGGACGGCGCGCGCGTGCGCGACATCTCGGACGCGGTCACGGGGTTCTCGCTGTCGGGGCCGAACAGCCGCAAGGTGCTGGAGGCCGCCGCGGGCGGTCCCATCGATCTGCCCTTCATGGGCTGCGGGACCGTGGATGTCGGGATGCTGCGCTGCAAAGTCGGGCGGCTGTCGGTGACGGGAGAGCTGGGCTACGAGATCCATTGTTCGGCTGCGGAACACATCACCCTGCGCGAGACGCTGCTGGCGGCGGGCGCGGATTTCGGGATGCGCGAGGTTGGCTTTAACGCGCTGCTCAGCCTGCGGCTGGAAAAGAGCTTTGGCATCTGGAGCGCCGAGTTCACGCAAGCCTACACGGCGGGGCAGACGGGCATGGACCGCTGGATCGACTGGGACAAGGGCGCGTTCGTGGGCCGGGAGGCCGCGCTGGCCGAGCGGAACGGGAACGGGCCGGGTCAGGTGGTCGTAACGCTAGAGGTCGATGCCGTGGACGCGGACGCGAGCGGCTACGAGCCGATCTGGCGGGACGGCGCGCAGGTCGGTTTTGTCACCTCGGGGGGCTATGGCCATACGGTGCAGAAATCGCTCGCGATGGGACTCGTCGACAGCGCCGCCAGCGGCGTCGGCACCGATCTGTCGGTGCACGTGGTGGGCCAGGAACGCAGCGCGCGGGTGATTGCCGCCGCGCCTTATGATCCGGCGGGCCGCGCCATGCGGGGCTGAGCCCGATGGCGCCCCCGGTGCAGGACGCGGACCGCACGGGCAACACCAAGGTCACGGCGGCGGACTGGCTGCGCGCGGCGCGCGACACGCTGGTGGACAGCGGCGTGGCCCATGTGAAAATCCTGGGGCTGGCGCGGGAGCTGGGCGTGTCCCGCTCCAGTTTTTACTGGTACTTCACAGACCGCGGCGACATCCTGAACGCCCTGCTGGACGAATGGGAGGCGCGCAACACCCGGGTGATCGTGGCGAACTGCGCCCTGCCCGCGGCGGGCATTGGGGAAGCCGTGTGCAACTTCTTTACCTGCTTCATCGATGACAGCCTGTTCGACCAAGCGCTTGATTTCGCGGTGCGGGACTGGGCGCGGACGGATGACGGCGTGCGCGCCAAGATCGACGCCGCCGATGCGCGCCGCCTTGGCGCGGTCACGGCCATGTTCGCCCGCCACGGCTACGCAGAGGCCGAGGCGGACGCGCGGGCGCGCATCCTTTACTACATGCAGCTGGGCTATCACGCGCTGGACGTGCGCGAGGACGCGGGCACCCGCCTGTCGCGGATCGAGGCGTATCTGAACGGCTTTACCGGGCGCGAGATTGACCCCGCCGTGGCCGCAGCCTTCATCGCGAAGGCGCGGAAGATTTGGGGCGCGGATTAGTCCTTCCAGACCGGGTTCGTCCACGCGCGCTTGCCCGCCCGGTCCACCACCGTCAGGCGCATCCACGGGCTGTCATAGAACCGCATCAGCGGCACCGACACCCGCGTCATGCTGTCCCCATGCACCGCGTAAGAGGCGCAGCCTTTGCCCTGCACGATCACTGACGCGGCGGTGGAACACTCAACCACCACCTCCGTGTCGCTCCACGCCACGTTGTGCAGCGCCGGACCCGTTGTCGCGTACATGTGGCCGGCCTTGAGCGCCTCAAGCAGGGCCTCCGGCGTGTTGGCCTCTGCCTTGACCATCGTCCAGCCGCCAAAATGGTCCGGTTCGGTAAAATGCGCGTCGTCGGTGGCGCAGAGGGTCAGGCGGCGGCCCTCTTCCAGCAGCCGGTCAAGGTGCCAGAACCCATCGGCCCGGTCGGCGCCGACCTGGCAGCCGTGGTTGTAAACCTCCACCGCGTGCGCGGCTTCAAGCGAGCGCGCATCGTTTTGCGTGAGCCCGCCCCATTCGGGGTGCGCGACGGCCACGAAAGCCCCCGCATCGCGGGCCCGTTGCGCCAGCTCGGGGCCGGTTTCCTGCCCCTCAACCGGGACAAAGGCGGGCGAATGGGAGGGCGCGAAATCCGCGGGCAGACCCACGGCGAGGATATGCCACAGCTCCCCATTTTCCATCGCGCCGGAGTGCAGCTCTGCCCCGAGGATGGTGGTGAACCCGTCGTCCCGGAAATCCACCGTGTCCACGATGGGGTAGTCATAGGCCCCGATGAAATGATCGGTCAGCGCGATGAAATCATAGCCTTCGGCCTTGTAGCGGCGGCAGACCTCTTGCGGCTCCAGCACGCCATCAGAGCGGTTCGAATGGGTGTGCAGGTTGCCGCGCCAGAAGCGGCCGGGGGCGGAAAAGGCGGGATCGTGCATGGGGGCCTCGGATCAGACTAGGGATTTGACAAGAAAGACGCGCAGCCGGTCATCGCGCCCCTTGGGGTGCGGGCCAACGGACAGGACGCGGTAACCGGCGCTGGAATAGAAGGCGACGAGGTGGGTAAAGGCCTGCGCGGTGAGCAGCGCGACCTCCGTTGCGCCAGTGCTGCGCGCGTGGTCCTCGATGGCGCTGAGGCCCGCGCGGCCCAGCCCCGCGCGCTGCGCGTCCGGATGCACCACCAGCGCGTCGAGCTTCAGCGTGGTGCCGTCCCGCTCCACAATGGCCGCCACCTGCGTGCCGGAGACCCAGAACGCCCCGCCCGCCGCAATCGCGCCGCGGACCCAGGACACGCGCGAGAGGCTCTCGCGGCCCAGCCCGCTTGCGTAGTCGGCAAAACCCGCATCGAACAGCGCCACCAGCGCCGCCTCATCCGCGGGCATCGCTTGCGTCAGCATTTGCGGAACACCATCACGAGGCCCCGGTCGGCGGCGTGGGGGTGGTCCTTGCCTTCGTAGATCGGAATGTCGTGGAAGCTGAGCGCAGAGATCACGCCGCGTGCGTTCAGGATCGCGAGGGTGGAGCCAAAGCCCATCCCGTCGAACACCGGCGGGATGCAGCCGCAGACAAAAAGCGCCCCCGGTTTCGCGATGCGCAGCAGCTCCGGCAGGCAGTCCGGGCCGACATGGCCATGCGTGAACGTCCCGCTGGAGATCATGCCGCCATAGGCCGCATCGGGAATGTCCAACGGCTTTAGCAGGTCCGCGCAGATCAGATCGCGGTAGAGGCCCTTCGCGCGTGCGGCCTCCAGCATTTCGGGCGTGATGTCGATGGCATCCACCGTCAGCCCTTGCAGATGTTCGGCGACCAGCCCCGTACCCGCGCCCAGATCAAGCACCGGTGCGTTCCCATCGCTTTCCGCCTTGAAAATCCCGGCAATTTCCCGCGGCGCGATATAGCCCCAGCCCGCGCCAAAGCTGCTGTCATAGGTCTCCGCCCACTTGCCATAGAGCGTTTTTGCGCTTTCCGGTCCGTCGATTTCATAGGCGTTGTCGAGGTCGTAATCGGTCATATCAGCGCTCCACCGGAAGGCGCCCGCGGTCAAACTGCACCACGCGGGAGCGCCTGTCGGGGTCAAGGGACGGGATCGCGGCAAGGAGCGCGCGGGTGTAATCGTGCTGCGGGCTGGTGAAGATCTGGCGCGTCGGCCCTTCCTCCACAATCTCGCCCAGGTACATGACCGCGACATGGTCGCAGACATGGGCCACCACGCTGAGGTCGTGGGAGATAAACAGATAGGTCAGGTCCAGATCGCGCTGCAGCTGTTTCAGCAGGTTCAGGATATCGGCCTGGATCGACACGTCGAGCGCGGCGACGCATTCATCGGCCACCACGAATTTCGGCCGCGCGGCCAGCGTGCGCGCGATGGAGATACGCTGGCGTTGCCCGCCGGAAAAGGCGTGCGGATAGCGGCGCAGATGTTCGAGGTTGATCCGGCACTTTGCGGCAATGTCGCGCACGCGCTCGTCCGTCTCCGCACGGCTGGTCGTCAGGCCCAGCACCTCCAGCGGCTCGGCAATGATGTCGCGCACGGTCATGCGCGGGGAAAGGGCCGCGTAGGGGTCCTGAAAGATCAGCTGCGCCTGGCTGCGATAGGCGCGCGCCTCGCCCGCGCTCATGCCCGCGATGTCATAGCGCCGCGTGCCGTCGTCATAAGTGATCGCCCCTTCAGTGATCGGCGCGGCCTTGAGGATCGCACGGCCCAGTGTGGACTTGCCCGATCCCGACTCCCCCACCAGCCCGACAAAGCTGCCCTTCGGGATCTCAAGCGACACGTTCTTGACCGCGTGCAGCACGGGCGGCGCGCCAAGGAGGCGCCGGCCTAGCGGGTAGGCCACGGTCAGGTTCTCGATCTTGACCAAGGGCCCGGTCATCGCTGCGCCTCCGCATCCTCGGGGAAGAGCGCCGCGACATGGCCGGGGCGGATTTCCGTCATGGGCGGCACCTCGACCTCGTAACGCGAGCCGGGGGCCAGCTCGGGGTTGCGGGTGTGAAACACGCAGCCCGCGGGCCGCTCAAGCGGCGAGGGGATGTCGCCCGGGATCGGTGTCAGCGGCGCGTCCAGATCATCGAGGTTGGGCAGCGCGTTCAGCAGCCCGCGGGTATAGGCATGGGCCGGACGGCGCAGCACATCGCGCACCGGCCCCATCTCAAGGATACGGCCCAGATACATCACCGCGACCCGGTCTGCGGTCTGGGCAATCACGCCCAGATCATGGGTGATAAACAGGATCGACATGCCAAACTCGGCCACGAGGTCCTTCATCAGGTCAATCACCTGCCGCTGGATGGTCACGTCCAGCGCTGTTGTCGGCTCGTCCGCGATGAGCAGTTTGGGCTGGGTTGTCAGCGCCATCGCGATCATCGCGCGTTGGCGCATCCCGCCCGAATACTCGAACACATATTGGTCAAAGCGTTTCGCAGGCTCGGTGATGCCGACCTTGTCCAGCATCTCGATCGACAGCGCGCGTGCTTCGGCTTTGCTCATCCGCGTGTGGATCAAAAGCTGCTCGACCATCTGCTGGCCCACGGACAAGGCGGGCGCGAAGCTGGCCATCGGCTCCTGAAAGATCATCGACACATCGCCGCCGCGAATGGGCCGCATGTCGCGTTCGCGTTTCAGGGACAGAACGTCAATCGGCGGCGCGGTGTTCAGCGTGATGGACGCGGCAGGATCGTAGACCGTGTTGCGCCCGTTCAGCTGCATGATCGCCTTCGCCGTTACCGACTTGCCCGACCCGCTTTCGCCAACGAGGCCCAGCACCTCTCCGGAGGCGATGTCGAAGGAGACATTTTCGACCGCTGTCACCAGCCCCTCGTCGGTCTGGAAGCGGATGGTCAGGTCGCGGACGCGCAAAAGGCTCATTTCTTCGTGTCCCCGTAAGGGTCCGCCGCATCGCGCAGCCCGTCGCCGACAAAGACAAAGGCCATCACCAGCGCGATAAAGAAGATCACCGGGATAAAGTACCATTGGTAATTCAAAAGCACATCCGCCCGCGTCGTGTTTTGCAGCAGAACGCCAAGCGAGGTCACCGGATCCTTCAGGCCAAGGCCGATGAAGGACAAGGCCGTTTCGGACAGCACCATGTAGGGAAAAGAGATCACCAGATCGACGATGATATAGCTGGTAAAGGACGGCAGCAGGTGGCGCCGGATGATGTGGCCAGAGCCGGCCCCCGACAGTCGCGCCGCCAGCACGTAGTCCTGGTTGCGCTCCACCAGGATATGGGTGCGCACCCGCCGCGCCAGTGTCGGCCAGCCGATCAGGCCGAGGATGATAGAGATAAAGAAAAACCGCGTCTCGGACGACCATGTGTCGGGCACAAAGGCCGCGAGCGCCATAAAGAGCGGAATGGCCGGGACCGTGCGGATCGCGTCGGTGATCATCTGGATCACCCCGTCGATCCAACCGCCATAATAGCCCGCCACGCCCCCTATCGCCAGCGCCAGCACAAAGGAGATCAGCACGCCGAGCGTGCCCACCGCCAGCGAGGTCTTGATGGCATGCAGCGTGCGCGAGAAGATATCCTTGCCCGTGTCATCCGTGCCAAAGAGGTGGACATAGCCGTTCTCCACCCCAAAGAGGTGCCGGTCGAGGGTCACGCCGAACCAGCGGTATTCATCCCCCTTCACGAACCACTGGATGTAGTTCCGGCTTTCGGTATCCACGGTCGTCACCCAGCGGAAATTGGTGGCCAGCGACCGCTCCCGCGTGACTTCAAAGATGAAGGGCCGGAGCGCGCATCCGTTATGGTCGCAAAAGCGCGGGATCTGCGGCGCGCCGTTGGTGTAGTCCTTGTTGGCCCCCGCGATGGTCGGGTTGTACGGGCCGACAAAGTCCGCAAAAAGGCCCAGCAGGATCATCACCACGAGGATCACCGCCGCGACCATCGCCGCGCGCTGCTTGCGGAACCGGGCCCAGATCAGCTGGCCCTGGGAGGCGGTGAAATACGCCTCCTTGGAGCGCTGGGAGATGTTATCGCTCATGCCTGCCCTCCGATCACCGATCTGCGCATCCGCGGGTCCAGCGCGGCCAGCGCGACGTCCGTCACGAAATTCAGCCCAACAATCGTCGCCGTCAGCAGGAAGATGATCGCGCCTGCGAGTTGCTGATCGTTGGAGCGCGCCAGCGCCTCCAGCAACAGCGCGCCCGCCTCCGTCAGCGTGAGGATCACCGCGACGATGGGCAGCTCGCTGAAGATGCGGTTGAGGTCAAAGCCCAGCGAGTTGACGATGGGGCCAAGCGCGTGCCGTGCCGGATAGCGCCAAAGGAGCTGGCGGCCATAAAGCCCTCGCGCCCGCGCCGCGGTCACGTAAAGCTTGCTTTGCTCGTCCAGCATCAAGGCCCGCACGGTTTGCAGCGCAAAGGCGGTCGCGGACCAGCCAAGGATAAAGATCGGCAGCCACGCGCGGGAGGCAAAGTCGAGGAACTTGTCCCACGACCACGGCGCATCGCGAAACTCCTTGGAAAACAGGCCCGAAAGGGAATCCCCGAAATAGACCGTCGCGATCAGCATGATGATCAGCGCCAGCAGGAAATTCGGCAGCGCAAGGCCGAGGTAGGACACAAAGCGCAGCACGTTGTTCACCACCGGGCTGCGCGAGGCGGCGGCGTAGATGCCCACGGGGATCGCAATCAGGTAGGCGACGAAGAGCGCGGCAAAGCAGATGCCCGCGGAAATCCAGAATTTTGACCCCAGAAGCTGGCTGATCGACACCCGCAGGATGCAGCTTTCGCCAAACTCGCCCCGGAACGCCCCCGCCACCCACGAGGTCCAGCGATAAAGGAACGGCTGATCCAGGCCCAGCCGCGCGCGTTCGGCGTCGATATCTTCGCGCGTCAGGTTCTGCCCTTGGGTGTTCTTGTAGGCCAGGTAGCGCTCCGCACAATCGCCCGGGACCAGTTCCATCAGGCCAAAGACCAGAAAGGAGACGATCAACAGCGTCAGGACCGCAAAACCGGCCCGCATGGCAACAAAGCGGATGAAATTCGCCATCGCGTGTCCCCTTGTGCCCTGCCCCGGACCTGCATGGGCCCGAAGTCGTTACGAAAAAGGGCCGACCGGAGCATACCGGTCGGCCCGCTGCTTATTGGCGCGGGGTCAGTTGTCCTCGGCGAGGAACCACTGCGTCGCGCGGTAGGGGTAGGTCCGGTAGTATTCGTAGCTGGAGGTTTGGAACTCCGTCACGTTCTTCAGACCGTTGCGGTGGATGATCGGCGACGGCGCAAGCACCGTGCCGATGAACAGCGTGTTGTCAGAGAAAGCCTTGGCGATGGCTTCGCCAGCCGCCGACTGCTCGGCGGAGCCGGGCGCGGCGGCCTGCATGGCCGCCACGTCGTCGATCAGCTGCATGACCCACGCGGGCGGCTCGATGCCTGCCGCGCCGTCGCTGTCGATCCATTCGGCCCAGCGCATCCCCGTCCGCAGCCCAAAGAAAGAGCCAAACGGCGGGACCAGACCTTCGGAAGTGCCAAGGTGCAGCGCCAGAGGTTCGGACTTCCACCAGGCCAGCACGTCCAGCTCATTCGCTGACTGCGCCGCGCGGTACTCGTCCGGGGTGACTTCCTTCACCGTGGTCTGCACGCCTACATCCGACCAGTTCTGCGCGACCAGTTCGACCACCTCACCGGCGATGCCCTGGGTTGCGAACTGGATGTTCAGCACGATCGCCTCGCCATTTGGCAGCTCGCGGAAACCGTCGCCATTGGTGTCGACCATGCCCAGCGCATCCAGCGCGGCCTTCGCGCCATCGGGGTCAAATTCGATCCCGGCGGTGCTGTAGGGAGCCGCAAATTCCGGCACCGGGGAGAAGCCGGTGTAGGCCATCGGCGTGCCCTGACCGAAGAACGCGATCTCGTTCACGTCCCCACGGTTGATCGCCGCCGACATTGCCTTGCGGAACGCGGGATTGGAGAAGACCGCGCGCTTGCCCTCATCGTCGGAGGTGACGTTGAACGCGAGCGTCGGCATTGCCACGGTCGGCTTCAGCTGGACGGTATAGTCGCCATTTGCCTGGCTTTCCAGCAGCAGCGGCGCGTCGGGCAGTTGCAGCGACTGGGCTTTGTAGTCGACCTCGCCATTCACGATGGCCAGCAGGCGCACTTCGCTGTCGTTCTTGTACAGCTCGTCCTGACGCGAAATATAGGGCAGCTGCTGACCGGTCGGGTCGACCTGGTGGAAATAGGGGTTCGCCACCAGCTTGCGGCCTTCGGTCGTGTCCGCCACGTAGATGTGCGATTCCAGCGTCGGCTGGGTCGCCGCGGGCAGCATTTCCGCCTTGGCCGGGTCACGTAGCATCGGCGAGGGCGTGTCCGTCCAGTCGGAGCCGCCAAAGTAGAAGTTCACCGCCTCGTAGCCGCTTTCAAAGCCGAACTCGGCCGCGCGGGCATCGGCATTCTCGTTCAGCGCCGGGTGGAACTGGCCGAGGAAATGCGCGGGCTGGAAGGGCTGCGCATAGGAGGTCGCGAAATGCACCAGCAGGCCCGGCTTGGGCGCGGCCAGCACAAATTTGAACTCCGTGGGGCTCATGATCTCGATCTGGATCGGCTCACCGCCCGCCAGCACGTAATCAGCTGCCTTTTCACGGATATTCGTGTCGAGCGAGAGGTTCTCCAGCCAGAAGCGCACGTCTTCGGAGGTGAACGGCGCACCGTCGGACCACTTGTGGCCCTCGCGCAGTTCCATCGTCAGCTCGGTAAAATCGTCATTCCAGGACCAGGACTTTGCAACATTGGGCACGATGGTTTGCAAATCGTCCGAGTAGCGCACGAGGTTGACGTGGCGGATCGACAGGAAGTCGGAGGTGCCCGCCTCGGTGTTGTTGGACAGCGCGTCAAACGTGCCGCCATAGGTGCCGATCATCTCGTAAGGGACAACGACCAGCGGCTCGGCGGGCAAACGCTCCGCCAGCGGCGGCAGCGCGCCATTGCCCTGAATTTCGCCGTTCATCTCGGCAATTTCGGGGTTGGCGGAGAAGGTCATCTCGCAGCCTGCTGCCGCTTCGAACTCTGCCAGCTCATATTGCTGCGGGTAGGCGCCCGGCGCAACACCCTGCGTGTCGGTGAGCGTGATGGCCGGGCAGGACGCCAGAGCCGCAGAGCCTGCAAACACAAAGGCTGCGCTGCACAAGAATTTGGATTTCATGGAGGATGTCCCTGTTTCGAGTCGCTCCGCGTAACTATCGCGGTCTGTGTTTCACAAATGTGACAGTTCGCGCTTCCGGTTTTTTTGATAATATTTACAGAACGTTATTCGAATTGTTGGCGAGGGCGATCGCCGCGGATCGTCTTATACGGCAAGGCCGCGGTCCGTAAACACCGCCCGGCCCGACACAAAAGCCGCCACAAGGTGGGGCCGCCCCTGCGCGTCTTGGCGCACGACAACGACATCGGCGCGCTTGCCCTCCGCCAGCACGCCGCGATCCGCCAGCCCCAGCGCCGCCGCCGGGCCGGAGGACACCAGCCCCCACGCCGCCGCCAGATCCGTCACCCCGTCCTGCGCCAGCACGAACGGCACATGCAGCAGCGCGGGGTAGTAATAGTCAGACACCAGCGCATCGCAGAGCCCGCGCGAAATCAGCTCCCGCGCCGACACGTTGCCCGAAGCGCTGAGGCCCCGTAGCGCATTTGGCGCGCCCATCATGATCGGATTGCCCAGATCGCGCGCCGCTTGCGCGGCCTCGACTGTCGTCGGGAACTCGGCAATGCGCGCGCCCACCGCGTTATAGCTGCGGCGCGTCTCCGGGTCCGGATCGTCATGAGAGCCAAAGGGCACGCCAAGCCGCCGCATCGCCGCCGAGAGCCGCGCAATGGCATCGAGCACGCCGACGCCTTCGTCCACCGTCTTTTGCAGCAGCGCGGAAAACTCCGGCGCGGTCAGGCCAACCGTGGCCGCCCAGCGGGAGGTATGTTCGGGACTGTCCAGCAGCTCTTGGTATTGCGGGATGTGGTCGTTGAAGACGACATATTGCACCGTCCCATCCTCCAGCCACGCCAGCAGCTGGTCCGCACCATCGAGAAAGAACGTCTCGTACCGGATCTGGATGCGGATATCGGCGCTGGGCCGGGGGCTGAGGCCTTGCAGGCCCTCGATCACGGCGCGCGCCGCGTCGATGCCCCGGATGCTGCCCTCCCACGAATAGGACTGGGCGAGAAAGGCCGTGGTGATCCCGTTGCCGATCAGCTCCCGGTCGACATTGCGCAGCGCGATCCATTCGGGAAAGCCCGTGCCGACGCGCGGTTGCAGGTGGTGTTCGTGCCCGTCGCCATGCGCGTCGATGATGCCCGGCAGCACCAGGCAACCGGATACATCCAATTGGCGCGCGCCTGCCGCCGTGCTGTCCGTGATAACCCCGCCGTGCATGTGCAGCGCCGCATCGGCAAAGCCCTCGCGGCGCAGCACCTGCCCGCCGGTCAGGACATAGCCCGCATCAACGTCCAGATGTGTTTCAAGCAACGTGTCCATAGGGCCTCACAAAGGGCTGGTTTGTGTCTGGCGCGGCGGCATTGCAGCCGCTGTGCGCGGGCCAAGGCCGGGCAGCGCTCTGAGCTCCGAAAGCCGCGCGATCTGGTGATCCGGCTGCCAGTCGTAGCTGTCCGGCCAGGAGATGCCATTCGGGAACCAGATCGTCTTCATCTGCACGCCGCGCGCGCCGATCATGTCGGCCTGCGGCGTATCACCGACAAAGGCGCAGTCCTGCGGGGCCACCCCAAGACGCGCCGCCGCGCGCTCAAAAATTTCCGCGTCCGGCTTGCGGCACCCCTCCGCCTCCGAGATGAGCGTAACATCGACCAGCCGGTCAAGGCCCAGCGCAAGGATACTGCGCTGCTGCATATGGGTTTCCCCATTCGTGATGATCCCGAGGGACATGCCCGCGCGCCGCAGCGCATTCAGAGTTTGCCGCATCCCCGGAAAGGGCTGCGCGAAGCGCCAGAAATTGGTCTCATAGTCCAGGAAATAGCCGCGCCAGATATCCGGCGCGGCGTGGCCCATCTCTGCGAAAATCTGGGGATAGACCACGGTTTTGTGCACGTTGTTCCGATCGTCCAGCTCCACGAAGCGGCATGCGAGCGCGTCCGCGCTCTCGAAACTGCCAAAATCGGACGCGAACTGGTGCGCGATGAAGCTGCCCAGCGAGGCAACCCGGTCAAAAAGCGTCTCGTCGAGGTCAAAGAGGACGGCTTTGACCATGAAGGCTTACCAGAACTTCCACCACGGGCGGGTGGTCTCTTCTTCCTCGGCGGCTGCGTCCGCTGCGGCGGCGGCTGCTTCGGCTTCGGCCTCTGCGGCTTCGGTCGCGGCGAACACCTCTGTTGCGCCGTCTTCGGCAATCTTCAGCGCTTCGGCAAGCTGGGCCTTGGCCGCCTCTGGGTCGCCTTCGCCGCAGGCCGCAAAGGCTTCTTCCATCATGCCCTGCGCGGTTGCCGCGGCAGCGTCGGTTGTGCGGGGCAGTTGCAGGCGGATGCGCGCGCGCAGCATCAGCGCGTCGGTGTCATCACAGGCGTCGATCAGCGCCTGAAACGCGGCATCGGTGTCGGTGGCGGTGCCGGCCTGCTGGGTCTGGGCGTGGGCGGCGGCGGGCAGCGCGAGCGCAAGCGCGATCAACGAGGTTCGAAACATGATGTCTCTCCTGAGCATGGGTTAGGCCTTCTCGATCCCGATCAGCGCGCGGCGCAGGCGGGCGGACATCGCGTCCATCAGCATGACCGTGCCCAGCACCAGAAGCGCCATGTAAGCTACGTTCTCAAAGTCATTGCCGGTTTGCAGCGCGCCGAGGAATTGCAGGCCGATACCCCCGGCCCCCATCGCGCCAATGATGACCGCTCCGCGGGTGTTGGATTCGAGGTAGTAAAGCGATTGCGAGATGAAGATCGGCATGATCTGCGGAAGGATGCCAAAGCGGTGCTGCTGCACCTTGGATGCGCCGGTGGATTGCATCCCCTCACGCTGGTTCTTGTCAGCGTTCTCAATCGCCTCGGACATCAGCTTGCCCAGCGTGCCGGTGTCGGTGAAGGCAATCGCAAAGATGCCGGTAAAAAGGCCCGGGCCGAAAGCACGCAGGAAGATCAGCGACCAGATCAGCGTGTCGATCCCCCGCAGCGTGTCAAAGCTGCGCCGCAGGATAAAACGCGGCAGCCAGAAGGGTTGCACGTTGCGCGCGGCCATGAAGGCGAGCGGCAGGCCCACGCCAGCGGCAATCATCGTGCCAAGCAGCGCCATAAAGATCGTCTCAAGCATCGCATAAAGGACGGTGCCGTGCCCCCAGAGGGTGTTGTCGCGGAATTCGGTCCAGACCAGCATCGCATTGGACATCTCCGGCACCACGCGGTCGCCCGAGAACATCAGAGCCACGGCCGAAAAGAAGCCGACATCGCGCAGCGGGCTGTCAAAATCGAACCAGAAATAGGCCCAACCCACCTCGTAGCGGTGCGCTTCGACCCGGATGGTGCCGACCTGCAGACGCTCGAAGAGCGAGGGGCGCACTTCGACCTTGTTCGCGGTCTGGCGGATCCATTCGGGCAGGTCTTCGGGGCGATCTTCATACCCGACGACAAAGGGCTTTCCATCCGCATTGAGGCGGAACACGAAGGTTTCGTCCTGATCCGGCCAGTCCAGCGTGATCTCGTCATCGTAATAGGTGACAATCCCGCCATTGCCGAAGGTGATCTGCCGCCCGCCATCGTCTTGCTGTGCAAACCAGTCGGGCTTGGGCTCGTACACCTGCCGGTGCCCGCCTTCAAACGCGACCTGCACGTTTTCCGGCTCCGACCAGCGCATCGTGATGTGGTCCTTGTGCGCGTAAGTATCGAGCACGAAGAGCGCCGCGCGATCGGGCCGCCACTTGCTGGCGAGCGAGCCGATGTCGAACTGCACCCAGGAAAAGCTCAGGTAGGCGAGGATGATGGCCAACGCGCCAAAGAACCAGACGCGGTGGCGGCGCGCGGCCTTGTCGGCGGCGGCCTCAGCTTCGGCGAGGTTGCCAAAATCAGCGTCAATAGCGGTCATTGCTTCGCTCCAATCAGCTTCGAGCGGATCCAGTCCGACAGGTAATCAAGAAGAATAATGGTCACGACGAGCAGCACGAAAATCGCGATCACCCGCCCCCCATCGCGCCACTGGATCATGGTGGACAGCGCCTGCCCGATCCCGCCCGCGCCAAAGAAGCCAAGGATGGTCGAGGCGCGTACGTTAATTTCCAGGCGCAGGATGGTGTAGGAAAAGATGATCGGCATCACCTGCGGGAAGACGCCAAAGCGGATGCGGCTGACCCAGCCCGCGCCGACAGACTCAAGCCCTTCGAGCGGCTTGACGTCGATATTCTCGATCGCTTCGGAGAACTGTTTGCCGAACACGCCGATCGTGTGGATGAAGATCGCGATCACCGCGGGCAGCAGGCTTTTGCCCATCAGATACAGCAGCACCAGCGCGATCACGATTTCCGGGAAAGAGCGGAACAGATCAAGCATCCGGCGGGTAAAGGTGACGACCACCTTCGATTTCACGATGTTCTGCGCGGCAAAGCACGAAATCGGGATCGAGACGATAAAGGCCAGAAAGGTGGACAGCAGCGCCATGTTCAGCGTCAGGAACAGGTCCGGCATGAACTCCAGCACGCGGCCGAACCAGCGGGCAAAGCCCAGCTCCCATGCCATCGCGAACATGTCGATGGGGAAGTCGAAAATCTTGACGATGCCCTGGCTGAAGGCCGTCGCGTTGGCGGAATTCGCCATGTCGATCCCAAAGAGGACCACACCGGCGGTCACGAGGATCCCGATGATCGTGTAGATCGTCTTGCGCCGCTGCAGAACCTTTAGCTCTGTCTCAAGCGCTTCAAGATGGCTGGGCAGGGTCGTCATTGACATGGGTGAAACGCCTTTTGGGGCAAAGGATGTGGGCGCGCGAAGTTGCCTCCGCGCGCCCGAATGGTGCGAAGGGGCTTAGTTGCTCTTCGCCGCTTCGATCTTGGCCTGACGTGCCTTCACGATGACCTCGTAGAAGGAGTGGTCAACCGGGACCCATGCCTTCACGATGCCGTTCGCAATGTTCTCGGCGCAGACCGGATCGTTTTCCAGGATCCACTGCTTCATGCCGAGCATGGTGTCCTTGGCTTCCTGCGGCAGGGACTTCTTCATGACGATCGGGCCGTTCGGGATCAGGTTGGAGGACCAGATCTGACGGATGTCGTCCATGTTCAGGATGCCCTTGTCGACCATCTTGCGCAGGTTGCCGGAGGTGTAGCCTTCTTCCCATGCGCCAACGCCGGAGACCCAGGTCACAGCCGCGTCAACGTCGCCGTTCAGCACGGCCAGAACGCCGTTCTCGTGGCCGCCCTGGAATTCGGTGGAGGCGAAGAACTCGTCGAGCGGGCCCAGCTGGTCGGCCAGTTCGATGGAGGGGATCAGGAAGCCGGATGTGGAGTTCGGGTCAGCGAAGCCGAGGTTCTTGCCCTGCATGTCTTCGATGGCCTCGATGCCGCTGTCGGCGAGGGTCACCATGACGGAGTAGTAGCCGGTGTCGCCCGTGGGCTGCATCCGGGTCATGACCGGCTCACCCGCTTCGGGGTTCTGCAGGTAGAGGCCCGCGTAGCCCGACGCGCCGAACCAGGTGTAGTCCAGGTTGCCGCCGGCGAAGGATTCCATCGTGCCCGCGTAGTCCTTGAACGTGAACAGCTTGGCTTCGACGCCGTAGGCCGCTTCGACATACTCGCCCAGGCACTCGTTGCGCGCGATGATGTCCTGCGCGGCCTCATCCCCGAGGAAGCCGATGTTGAACACGTCCTGAACGGAGGACATGTCAAAGGTGGGGCCAGCGTACTTGGACGCGTCCGCAGCAGCGGAGGTTGCAATCGCAGCGACAGCAAAAGATGCTGCGACACGGGTCGTGAAAGTAGTCATTGGGTCTCTCCCGATTGGTAAGATGGTCGGTGGTTCAAACCGGTGGTTATGCGCCGATCTTTTCGGCGACACGCTCCGGCTGGGCGGGGGATGCAGCCCCGCCCAGCGAAGTTGATGTGATGGACCCCTCAAAGGCTTCTTCGGCCTCGGCGCCGTAAATCTCGCGCGCCGTTGCGTCGGTCAGTGCCGCAGGGACATCATCAAAGACTTTCTCGCCTGCGCGCATCCCGATCACGCGGTCGCAATAGGTGCGCGCGGTATCCAGCGTGTGCAGGTTGCAGATGACCGTGATCTTTTCCTCACGGTTGATCTTTTGCAGCGCTTCCATCACCAGCCGCGCGTTCAGCGGGTCAAGCGAGGCGATGGGCTCATCGGCGAGGATAAAGCCCGGCTGCTGCATCATCGCGCGGCAGATGGCGACGCGCTGCTGCTGGCCGCCCGACAGGGTCTCGGCCCGCTGCAGGGCTGTCTGCGCCACGCCAAAACGGTCCAGAAGGCGCAGTGCCTCGCGCCGTTCCTGCTGGTTAAAGAACATCAGCGAAGAACGGATCATGGATTGCTGGTTCAGACGGCCCAGAATCACATTGGTCAGCACATCAAGGCGCGGGATCAGGTTGAACTGCTGGAAAATCATCGCGCAGCGGCGCTGCCAGTCGAGCTTGGCCCGGCCCTTGAGCGCCAGAACGTCCTCGCCATCAACCAGGATGCGCCCCTCGGTGGCGTCGGTCATGCGGTTCATCATCCGCAGGAAAGTCGATTTGCCCGCGCCGGAACGTCCGATGATCCCGATGATCTGCGGCTTATCCGTCGCAAAGCTCAGGTCTTTCACGGCAGCATTGCTGCCAAACACTTTCGTGACGTTCTCTACCTGCAGCATATCAGCCCCCATGCTCGCTCGCGGCGGGGATAGGGACGACATGTAAACGTTTGAAGACAGAAATATGACAGAAATAAAACGTCTGTCGGGGGAAAATCCGCGCGTAAAGCGCGTTGAATCTGCGCAGGGGTCAAGCTGCGCCGGACGCTGGCGCGGCTTTTGTCAGGCTGTGCGCGGGGCACAAAAGTCCACCGTGCAGGAGGCGAGGGCGGAGGGGATCAACGCCTCCGGCGGCGCCTATCATATTGCGTCATATCAGGCTCTTAACCCGCGATACCCAACTCAAACACATCGCCGGGATGCGAAAGGGCATGGCGGATCAAAGCTTGGCTCCGGGCGCATGACGCTGTCGATTCTCGGTCCAGCGACCGGGTGCGGCCGCTCGCAGTGTTATGCGCGCTTACGCGAAGGCCGCGAAACGCAGCGGGGTTTGAAGCCCGTTGCCCGACCCGAAACGTTCAACCATCACATTTGTGACGTTACTTCAGCTCTGCCTCGCCTACGGGCCGTGGCCGCAGCAACGATACCCCGGACGCACCGCTTAAAGATTCTACGATAAACGGCGCCGCACACCCGTCATGTCGCCCGTAAAGACAGCTTTTCCCACGCGTCGTATTGGGACAGGAAAACCTCGCCATTCAGCCGTTGCAGGAAATGGGAACCGCTCAAACGGTCCATCACCGGTCCTTTCACTTCTGACAGGTGTAACCCGATGCCCATATCGCACAGGCGCGTGTTGAGTGCCTCCAACGTCTCCAGCGCCGAGAAATCGACATCGTTTACGGCTGAAAAGATCAACACGACATGTCGCAGGTTGCAATCTTTGGCGACCCGCGACTGGATCATCTCTTCCAAGAACCGTGCGTTGACGAAGTAAAGGCTTTCGTCGATGCGCAGGCTGACGAGTGCCGGATTGGTCTCTACGAGGTGCCGATGGATATTGCGGAAATGCTGCGTGCCCGGGACCAGACCGACTTCTGCAACATGTGGTGCAGAGGTTTTGTACAGATGCAGCAGAATTGAGATCGCAACACCGCTTGCCACGCCAATCTCGACCCCCAAGCCCAATGTCAGCAGAATGGTGGCCGCTACGGCTGTAAAATCCGCCTTTGAATAGGCCCACGTCTTCTTGAGGATTGTGAAATCCACGAGAGATAAGACAGCAACAATAATCGTCGCCGCCAGCGTGGCCTTCGGCAGGTAATAGATTAAGGGCGTGAGCGCGAGCGCAGCTAAGCCCATACCGAAGGCCGTGTAGATCCCGGCGGCTGGCGTGCGCGCCCCCGCCTGGAAATTCACCACAGATCGGGAAAACCCGCCCGTCACCGGAAACCCGCCCGAAAAGGCCGCGCCGATATTCGCGGTGCCCAGTCCGATCAATTCCTGGTTTGGATCGATTTTTTGTCTGCGCTGTGCAGCAAAGGTTTGTGCGACGGATACGCTTTCAACAAATCCAATGATCGAGATGAGGATGGCGGGCACCAATAAAGCCGCAACAAGCTCGCTGCTCATGCCCGGGAGTGTGAGGGGCGGCAAGCTCCGGGGCACCTCCCCCACGATGCTAAGACCGGCGCTTTGAAGCTCAAAACCCCAGGCGAGGAGCGTGGTGCCGATCACGGCAAAGACCGGGGCGCTTTTGGTGAGCAGGTCCGCGAAGAACGGCGGGAGCCCCAGACGCTGAAGCACCGGTTTCAGGTTGCCACGCACCCAATAGAGAAAAAAGGCCGCTCCGGCGCCAATCGCCACCGTCATCCAATGAACACCGCCACGATTGCCAAACAGCGATGCGACCATCTCTGGCAGCGTGTGCCCGTTTGCATCAATGCCCAGAATGTGGCGCAGTTGCGAGGTCGCGATCAATATGCCGGAGGCTGTGATGAACCCGGCAATGACCGGATGGCTAAGGAAATTGGCCAGAAAACCCAAACGCAAGAGGCCAAGCAGCAAAAGAAAGCCGCCCGACAGGAAAGCCAGTGTCAGGGCCGCAACGGCATAGCCCGCTGTCCCTTGTTCTGCCACTTGGCCAAGGGCGGTGGCTGTCATGAGCGATACCACCGCGACAGGTCCGACAGCCAAAGCGCGGCTGGTGCCGAATATGCCGTAAAGCACGATCGGCACGATAGAGGCGTAGATGCCTGCCTCGGGCGGCATGCCTGCAAGCATGGCATAGGCCAACGATTGCGGGATCAGCATGATCGTGACGACGACCGCCGCCACAAGATCATTGGACAGGGTTGCCCGGTCATAGTGCCGGCCCCACTCAAGAATAGGCAGGGCACGCCGCAGGGTCGCTATGGTCCCATCCGGGCGCGACAGGTTCTGCAAATTCACCGCGCCCGCCCTACCCCACGGCCGCCTCTGCCTGGTCCGTCAGCCTTTGTGCCATCGGTGACAGATCATAGCCTGCCGACGCTGCCTTCGCCAAAACCTCGGTCACGGGCAGCGTGCGGGCCTGGTCCAAAGCCCAAAGACTGGTTGAGCGCATGCCGGATCGGCAATAGGCCAGAACAGGATGCGGGAGGCGGGCAAACGCGCCCGAAAACTGTTCGATATCCCCGTCCACAATTCCTGTGGCGTGCACAGGCACGTATCGCGCCTCCAGACCTTCGGCTTCTGCAGCCTTTGCGATCTCTGCAAAACACGGCTGATCCGGGCCCTCCCCGTCCGGGCGGTTGCAGATCACAGAGCGAAAGCCCAATGCCGCCGCTGCTGGCAAATCCGCTGGCACGATTTGTTCCGCGACGGAGATACTTTCGCTGATTTTCCTGGGCTGCATTGGCAGGCTCCTTACAAGGTGTTGACGGGCACTTTGAGCATCGGATTGCCGTCTGCATCGGTCGGAACCTCGCCCGCGCGCATATTAACCTGCAAAGACGGGATGATCAGGCGCGGCATATCCAGCTGCGCATCGCGTTCGGTCCGGTACTTGACGAACTGCTCTTTTGTCTTGCCCGCGCCGACGTGAATGTTGATCGCCTTTTCCTCTGCCACGGTTGTCTCCCATGCGATCTCGCGGCCACCGGGCGCATAGTCATGGCACATGAAAAGCCGGGTTTCATCCGGCAGCGCCAACACCTTTTGGATGCTGTCATAGAGCGCTTCGGCAGAGCCGCCGGGGAAATCGCAGCGGGCAGACCCGGAATCTGGCATGAACAGGGTGTCGCCGACAAAGGCCGCATCCCCCATGACATGCACCATGCAGGCGGGCGTATGGCCGGGCGTGTAGATGGCAAAGCACGCCATGCCGCCGACCGTGTAGGTGTCCCCATCCTCGAACAGCGCGTCGAACTGGCTGCCGTCGCGTTGGAATTCGGTGCCTTCGTTGAACACCTTGCCAAAGACATCCTGAACCACGGTGATTTTTGAGCCGACCCCGATCTTTCCACCCAGACGTTCTTGAATGTAGGGCGCCGCAGAAAGGTGATCGGCGTGCACATGGGTCTCGATGATCCACTCAAGGGTCAGGCCCCGGCTTTCGATCTCGCCGATCAGCTCATCCGCGTGATCAAAGGTGATCCGGCCAGCGGCGTAATCGATGTCCATCACGCTGTCGACAATGGCGCAGCTGGTGCTGCCGGGGTCTTTCACGATGTAGGAAATCGTGTTGGTCGCCTCATCAAAAAAGGCAAAGACCTCGGGTTTCACAGACGTGTCAACGGGGTAGTCGGTCATAGGTGTCTCCTCCTCAAGACAGGGTTTCAGGCCGTCGGCTGCGCTTCCGGGCGCTGGGTGGCTTGCAGCAGTTTGGCAAGGACGATGCCCGCAATCAGGGCCGCAACGAAGGCAAAGACCTCCCACCGGCCTGTGCCAAGCGCAGGCAACGCGCCGCCCGGGCAGAACCCTGCAAGGCCCCAGCCAACACCGAAAAGGGCCGACCCGCCAATCAGTTTCGCATCGATATGGCGTGCGGTCGGGACCCCAAAGGCGGGGGCAAAGACCGGCGCGCTGCGGCCCAGCACAAGCCGGTAGCCGAAGAACGTGACGATCAGTGCGCCGCCCATCACAAATGCCAGCGATGGATCCCAAGACCCCGCGATATCAAAGAAATTGAGGACCTTCGCCGGATTGGCCATACCGGACAGGCTGATGCCAAGCCCAAAAATCAGCCCGATGCCGTAGGTTAGAACAAAGCGCATGGCTCAGCCTCCGAAAAGATGGCGTGTGACGTAGACAGTCACGCCGGTGGCAAACATGAAGGTCAGGGTTGCGGCGATTGATCTGACGCTGAGCCGGGCCATACCGCACACCCCGTGGCCGGATGTACAGCCCGAGCCAAGTGTGCCGCCCAAGCCCACGATCAATCCGCCGATCAACAGGGCTGGCATGGAGACGGGAACGTCTACCGCAGGCATCGCTCCGGTGATGCCCCAGATAACAAGCGGCCCGGTGACCATGCCTGCCAAAAGGGCCAACCGCCAAGCGGCGTCATCTTTGGACGCCGGACGAACGATCCCGGCCAAAATGCCGGTGGCCCCCATAATCCGCCCAAGTGTCAGCATCAAAAGAACGGCTGCAATCCCGATCAAGACCCCGCCAGACAGCGAGGCCCAAGGCGTGAACGTGGTTTCCATCGATCAACAGTCCTTGCAGGTTTTTAGGCCAATGATCTGATAGAGCGGGCAATTACCCACAAATGCCGTGACTGCGAAAATTGCGGCCACCGCCAGAGCGATGTAAAACAGCGCACCCTGTAGAGTGCCTGTGCCCAGCGCCAGAACGGCCAGCACCAAGGCAATCGCCAAACGTCCGCCACGGTCCAATGTACCCATGTTCTTGATCATGTCGTGTCTCCCCATCGAATCTCGACGTCTCAGACTTGCACGTGAGGCCGCGGCGCTTTGGTGACTTCATCACCAAGGCACGCGCAGGCGTCAAAGGGCTTGGCTGCGGCTATGAAATTGGCAGGCACATGCACCCGGCCCTCTTGAGCAATATCAAGGTGGCGCCCCTTTGGCCCCTGCAATATGGCCCCATGCCAGCCGCAACAAACAAATCCGACCTTCTTGCCGTCTTCGACAAAGACCTGGCGAAGCTTCGTAAAACGCTCGCAAGCGTTGACGAAACCAACTCCAATTTGTCGGCGCCGGGTGACGACACCACGATAAAGGGGATCATCGCGCACCGAACGCATTGGATGGGCCTGTTCCACGGTTGGTATGATGACGGGGTTGCGGGGCGCGCGGTTCATGTGCCTGCCAAGGGCTACAAGTGGAACCAGCTCAAGCCGTACAACGCACCAATTTACGCAAAGGGCCAAAAAAGCTCTTGGTCAGACCTGGTTTCAGAGTTCGACGCAGCCTGCGAAAAGCTCCGGCAATTTATCGATGCGCAGGACGATGCGGCGCTCTACGCGTGCGGCCAGTACGCTTGGACTGGCAAATGGACGCTCGGGCGGTATGCGGAAGCATCCGGACCGTCACATTTCCGTTCTGCGAACACCTACATCCGCAAGGCTTTGCGCAGCGGCGTTTGATCTGCGGCGCGCCGTCCCGTCAGATGACCCGTCACGGCCCTGAAAACCGACTGCTCACCCAGCGGGCCGCGCGATGGTCAAGAGCCGGCTGATTTGACCAGATACGCCAGCCCGTCTTTGTCGATCAGCCGAACTTCCCCGCGCGCCTGCTCGACCCATCCCCTGCGTTGAAACTCGGACAATGTGCGCGAGATGACCTCGCGCGCCGTGCCTAGCTCTGTTCCCAGAACCGCATGGGTTGCGCGCACGGTGTCTTCGTCCCCGGCGAGTTCTAACAGACGCGATGCGAGGCGCACATCCATGCGCTGAAAAACGATGTCATCAATGAGGGTGAACAAGTCCGTTATACGGCGGGAATAAGCGGAGAACACAAACTCCCGAAACACCGGCGATTTTGCAATAAGACCATCAAACGTCGTGCGCGGGATCGCGATCGCCTTTACGTCCGTTTCTGCCGTACCTTCGGCCGCATAATCTTCAAAAGCGAGCATACAGGCCGTAGTGAGAACGCAGCTTTCGCCCGCATGCACCCGATACAAAAAAATCTCGCGCCCGGTGTCCGAGCGCTGCTGAACCTTCACCGTGCCGTCAAGGAGGAGTAACAGATTGTCCGCCGTTTGCCCGGGCGCGAAAATCTGTGTTCCGGCAGAAATTGAAACGACATCGCTGCCGGAAACAAGTTCTGATTTTATCGCGTCGGGAAGGCTGTTAAGGCCCCGAAATTTTGTGATCCAGCTTTCGTCCATGCGTGCGTTCCGATGTTCTGCGTCACCTGTGATGTGTGGATTCATTTAAGATTAGTCTAGGTGCAATGCGCACGGGCCTATCTGTGGCACCGCTGCCAGAACTATGCTTGGAAGCTGGATGTGCGCGTGACGCATTACTCGGGCCCGGGGAAGGTGACAGAGGTCACATCGACGACAAAGAAGGGGAAATAGTCCGCCGTCCCAAAATTGTTCCCTGCCTCAACATGCGTGGGCAGGCGAAACCCGTCGAAATCGCGAAATTCCGAGAGATGGCCACCAAACGGCTGAAGCCGGTGCACTTTTTCAGGGTTCGCATCGCTCCACCGCATAAACGACACCTGACGTGGCCGCCCATCCCGGGCGACCGTCACATCAACCGATTGCGCCAGCCCATGATAGCGCATCGTCATGCGCGCGACATTTTCGGACACGGGCGCCCACGTGACATTTGGCCCGGGAAGGACCGCGGCAGGAGACCAAAACACGGCTTCGGCAACATAGCGGCCAAATGCCGATCGGGTGTGATCATCCGTGCCGCCGAACCGCGCAACCGGTGCGACGTTCAACAGCCAGAACCGCGTCCACCTGCCACTGTCTGACCCCGACATTTGCATGACACCGTTGCCCGCCGCCATCTTCCAGACAAAGCCGTGCGGCGCAGCAAGCGTCTGCCTCGCGCGCATCCGCATGTAGGCGGGATCGGCTTTGTCGCCCATCCCGAATTTACCCTGCATCTCGATCACCGCGACGGCTCGAAGCGGCGTGCCTTCGGCAATGGCGAAGGTAAAGTAACGCTGTGCCGGTTCGGGCAGCTCCGCGATCATCTCTGCCGAAAAGACGCGCGGGTCCGAAGGTTGCAAGGCGATCAGGCGATCCCTCTCTGCCCGGTCGGCGCGATGATCACTCTGCCGCCAAAGCACAAAGCCAAGCAGAGTGAGCCCAACAAGACCCACCAGCGATATCACGAGCAGGTTCAAATCTCCTCTGCCGAGCGTCTGCCGCTGGGCATGGCGCTACGGCTGACGGATGTAGGCACCCGGGGCGTCAGGTTTACGCCCCGCATAAAGCCCCCTTGCCCCCATCTTTGGCGGCTTTGTCTGGCCACTGGACTGGTCTTTCAACCATGTTGCCATTTCCGGCCACCAGGAGCCTTGGTGTACAACGCTGCCGGCGATCCATTCATCAGGCGGCGTGTAAAGGGCACCGGGCACGCGCCGATCAATCCGGTAATGCCTGTTGGCGTGTCCAGGCTCGCTCAGAATCCCGCCGTTGTGCCCGCCTTTAGTCAGGACAAAGGTGACATCCCCGTCTGTGAAGAGACGCACCTTGTAAACAGATCGCCACGGCGCGATGTGGTCTGTCTCCGTGGCCACGACAAACATCGGCACGCGAATGTCCTTGAGCGCAATCACATGACCTTCGACGGAGAACCGGCCTGCGCTCAACCGGTTTTCCAGGAACAATCCACGAAGGTATTCGGAATGCATGCGCGCCGGCATACGTGTCGTATCGTTGTTCCACACGGTCAAATCGGACGGCAGATCATCCTCGCCCAAAAAGTAGCGACGCACAGCACGGGCATAGATAAGGTCTTCTGCGCGAATGGTGGTGAACGTCCGCGTCATCTGAGGCCGGTCTAGGTAGCCCTGAAGCCACATGAGATCCTCGACAAAGGCGACTTGGCTATCGTCGATAAAGAGCAACAGCTCACCGGCTTCGGCGAAATCGACTTGGGCGGCCATCAGGGTCACGGTGGCCAGCCGATCGTCGGCATCCCGGCTCATGACGGCGGCCGCGATGGCGAGCAACGTGCCCCCCAAACAGTACCCATTGGCGTGAATTTTCTGATCCGGCACAATTGCGTTAATCGCGTCGATGGCCGCCATGATGCCGTCCTTGCGGTAATCCTCGAGCGAGATCTCTGCCATGTCGGTGTCCGGGTTCACCCACGAAATCATGAAAACCGTGAAACCTTGATCCAGAAGATATCGGACCATCGAGTTTTCAGGCGAGAGATCCAGAATGTAGTATTTCATAATCCAGGCAGGCACAAAAAGTATGGGCTCGGCCTGCACCTGATCCGTGGTGGGCGTGTATTGAATCAACTCGAAAAGGTGATTGCGGAAGACGACCTTGCCGGGCGTACAGGCAATGTCCTTGCCGATTTCGAAGCCGTCCGGTGCCGCCTGTCGGTCCTGCAACAGCGTGTGCAGGACATCTTCTCTGAAATGGGCGGCGCCATCGATGAGGTTCCGGCCCTTTGTCTCTTGCGTTTTGCGAATGATCTCGGGGTTCAGCACCGGGTTGTTGGACGGGGAGAAGAGATCGAGCGCCTGGCGGACCTGAAACTGCGCGCGTTCTGCGTCTCTTGCGGCGATACCGGGCATCGGTTCTGTCGCGGCCTGCCACCAGTCTTGCGTTGCAAAAAACGCCTGCTGCCACAGGGTAAAGGGCGCCTTCTGCCAGTCCGGATACGTGAAGCGGTGATCCTGCCGGCGCGGCGAAAACGGGGGTTCAGGATTTGCGCTTAGGGCCAATTGGGTTGCGTAATGCCCGACCTTGGCCGCATTTGTCATGGCGCGTTCAGCCAGCTCCAACTGCCGTCCGGGTGAGCGCCCCAGATGAACCGCCCAGTCCATCCAAGTGGCCATGATCGAATATGGCGAGACACCAGCCGTCGATCGTGCCAGCGCGGCACGAGAGGCGCGGTCAAGCTTTTCGTAAGGATGCGGCGCCGCCTTAAAACGTGTCGCGACCGGGCTTTCTTCGGCACGGCTTTCACTCACGATGGCGCCAAAATTCTTAATCTCAGTCATCTCTTTTTCCATCTATGGGTATTTGGCACGCGTGTCTTAACGCCCGCGCTACTGCGGTTTTGCGCCCGCACAGGTCCTGCAAAGGACGGCATAAAGCACAGCCTCCATACGTTCCTTGAGGATTGGAGCGCCGCAGTTTTGACAGATGCCGTACTCGCCTTTTTCGATCAGGCCGAGCGCCTTGCGCAAAAGGGCAACCTCGCGCTGTGCTGCGTGCCCGATGGTTTCGAGCGCCTCGTCGTCCTCAAGATCGATGGCTTGATCGATCAGATCCTTCGTTTTGGGCTGGTCGAGGTCTTCCTCGATTGCCTTGATGCGCGCGGAAAGTTCCCCAATACGCGCGTCGATCAGGGTCTTGAAGTGGTCAAGATCTAACATGGCCTCGCCTCACATTCCCAAAGCGCACCGCAGGGCGCCGGATGCGCAAACGGGCGCAGGGTAAGCAGTCATGGTCTTCTCCAGTGGTCTTGCTGCGCATTAGACACCCAATGCAGGCCAACCATGCTTCACCGGAGCCGCGGGCGCGTTGATTTTTGTCAAAACGGGGTGCTGGCGAGTTCTCATAATCAAAGCCACGCACGGCCGCAGTGCGAAACGCTGCGTTTGGCAAACGCGCTCAGGGAAGGTTGGATGTGTTTGGAAAGCGACACGCACTGGTCACAGTCTTTGGGATTGAGATCGCACTGACAGCCAGTTGGGCGATCATTGCCGGCCTCATTGCCTGGACACTTGCAACACAGGTCTTCCCGCAAGAGCTGCCCGGGGCGTCACCTGTCACACATGCCTTCATGGGACTGTGCGGTGCCGCGATATTCTTCTTGTCGTTGCTCTTGCACGAGTTGTCCCATGCGATGGTGGCGCGTCACTTCGGTCTTCGCGTGCCGCGCATCACGCTTTTCCTCTTTGGCGGCGTGGCTGAATTGGAAGAAGAGCCTTCGGCGCCCAAAGACGAATTCTGGATCGCCATCGCGGGCCCGATCATGAGCCTCGCACTGGCTTTGCTGTTTTGGATCGTTGCAACGCTCGAGGCGCTGGTTGGCATATCGCCTCCGGCGCAAGCGGTGCTTGGATACCTTTCGCTGATCAACCTGGTATTGGCGATCTTCAACATGCTCCCCGCGTTTCCTCTGGACGGAGGCCGCGTCTTGCGCGCCGCGCTTTGGTGGAATTCCGGAGATATCGTCCGGGCAACCGAAATCGCGGGAAAAACCGGTATGGTCTTTGCCTATGTCCTGATCGGCCTGGGGTTTCTTGCCCTGTTTGACAACAGTGTTGTTGGCGGAGCGTGGCAGATCCTTTTGGGCCTGTTTGTTTTTGCAGCCGCAAAAGGCAGTGTCGAAGCGCAGAACGTGAAATCCTATCTCGGAGGTCGCCACGTGCGTCATTTGATGACCCCCGATCCCATCACCGCGTCGCCGGACATGTCCCTCGCCGATCTTGTGAATCGCGTGTTTCTGGCGCACCGGATCAGCTTTGCACCGGTGTGCGAACGCGAAGCTTTGCTTGGCTATATTGACACGGGCGGCCTGTCTGACATCGAACGCGAGAACTGGCAGAACACCCGGGTCGGCGATGTTTTTGTGGGCCTTTCGAAAGCGGCAACGCTTCAACCTCAAGACGATGTCGAGGAGGTGCTGAACCAGGTGCGCGAGTCTGGCCGTCGAAAGTTTCTTGTTGTTGACGGGAATGATCTTGTTGGGGTGATCACACTGGCGGATGTGTCGCGTTATCTGAGCCTTATGACAGAAATCGGAGACCGCCACCTTCATGACACCGCGCGTGTTTCCAGCACATAAGTGACCGAAGATTGGCCCCACGCCATCCTGCATGCGCGCAGCCTTTCATTATGTCGCAGTCTTTCCAGGAGGACTTCGATGCTACCACATTGAAGAATCTGAATTCATGGTGGGCGTCGAAAGGGGCCAGGACGTGATGAGAGACGCGGCAAACGACAGGGAAGACAGTGCCCTCCTTTTGGCTGTCATGGAGGCCGCCGTCGATGCGATTATCGTTGCAGACAGCACAGGGCGTATCCTCCGCGTGAACACCGCCGCATGCGCGCTGTTTCGCTACCCGAGCGAAGAGCTTGTCGGCCAAAGCGTCAATATGCTGATGCCCGAGGCGATGGCCGAGCGACACGACGGTTTTATGGCGCACCACATCGCAACAGGCGAGAAACGGATCATCGGGATCGGACGCGATGTAGAAGGCGTGCGGAGCGACGGTTCTACCTTCCCGCTTCACCTTTCTGTCGGCAAGACGGAGCTGCAAGGTCAGACACTCTTTGTCGGCATTCTCCATGACCTCACCGAACGGCGCGCGTCACAAGAGGCCCTTGCCCGCTCGCAGCGACTTGACGCGATCGGAAAACTGACGGGCGGCATCGCGCATGACTTCAACAATCTTTTGACCGTGGTGATTGGTAACCTGGAGCTTTTGGAGATGCGCGGCGTGGACGATCGCCAATCCGCGCTGATCAGCGACGCTTTGGAATCTGCGGAGCTCGGGGCCGAATTGACCTCTCGCTTGCTGGTCTTCGCCAAGAAAGGCACGCTCAAACCGGTTCAGGTGAACTTGCGTGACCTTACAAAGGATGCGCTCAATATTCTCGAACGCACGATCGGCGAACGGTACAAGATCAAAACAAATTTTGCCTCGAACCTGGCCGATGTTCTTCTCGACCCTGTCCAGCTTCAATCGGCGCTCATCAACTTGGCGCTGAACGCGCGCGACGCGATGCCGGAGGGCGGTGAGTTGCTCATCTCCGTCGCGAACATCACCATAGACGACACATATATTGCCCAGGAAACGGACATTGAACCAGGTCAATACGTGCGCCTATTTGTGAGCGACAATGGCAAGGGCATGAGCCAAGAGGCGCAGCGGCGCGCTTTTGAACCGTTCTTTACAACCAAAGCGGAGAGCGGTGGATCAGGGCTGGGTCTGGCGATGGTCTACGGGTTCGTCAAGCAGTCAGGCGGGCACATTACGCTCTACAGTGAGCTTGGGTATGGAACCAGTTTCGGCCTTTACTTCCCCGTCGCCGCGCCGTTGGGAGAAAGCGCAACACGCGGCAGCGCCGCGCCCGCCGCGATACCGCGGGGGCGTGGGCAGGTTATCCTTGTTGTTGAAGACAACCCAAAGGTCCGGCGCTTGTCTGTGGAACGTGTCCGCGACCTGGGATACAAAACCGAAGAAGCCGAAAGCGGGGATCGCGCCTATGAGATGCTGCGCGGCGGGCTCAAAGCTGATGCCGTGTTCAGCGATCTTGTGATGCCAGGCACGCTCAATGGGTACGAGCTTGCAGCGCGCGTGCTCGAAGAGTTCCCGCGCACCGGTGTCTTATTGACATCAGGCTACGCCAGCGACGTCGTGACGGGCCGACTTGGCGGCTCTGACGTGTTCAAGGTTCTGCACAAACCCTACCGCTTGCCCGAACTTGCAGAGCGTCTTCATGCCCTTTTTGGCGGCCCTGACTGACTGGCAACCCGCGTGATGTCCCCGGTAAAGACATAGCCAACCCCGCGCACAGTCTTGATCAACTGCGGCTCTGCCGGGTTTCGTTCGATTTTTTTTCTCAAGCGCGCCACCTGGTTGTCGATGGTTCTGTCCAGAGGTGACCACGTCGTCCCGCCGATAAGGTCCATCAGTTGGTCGCGTGAAAGCTGTCGGCGCGGACGGTCCAGAAAAATCTTCAGAAGCTTGAAGTCAGCCGCAGTCAGCTCGCACACGGATCCGTCGCGACCGGTCACACCCATACCATCGAGATCGACACATAAACCGTCCACCATCAGCCGATTTTGTTCGAGCACGGGCTGCGCCCGGGTGGTTTCCGTATCTGCCTTGCGGCGGGCCACGGCGCGGATGCGGGCAAGCACCTCCCGGACATGGAAGGGCTTTGTGATGTAGTCATCCGCACCGATTTCGAGGCCAACCACCCGGTCGAACACATCGCCGCGCCCGGTGACCATGATGACAGGAACTTCGGACACGGCGCGAATGTCACGCAGGATGTCAAACCCGTTCCGGCCGCCCAGCTGAACATCCAGTGTGACAATACCAAAACTTTCGGCTTTCACGAGATCGACAACGCCGTCGCCGTTCTCGCGGTCTATGACGTGATACCCTTCCTCTTCCAGAACGTTTTTGAGTGTCCGGCGCACGAGCGGGTCGTCTTCGATCACGAGGGCTTTGAGCCGATCTGGCATCGCGGGACCTTTTGCATGGCGCATGTTCGTGGAAAGGGGAAAGGGAGCCGGGGTTACACTTTGATACAAAACCCACACGCACAAGTATAAAACCAGATACGAAGGTCGTCCATCTTTTCCCAAATCGATATGGTGGGGAAAAAATGTACGTAACGCTGTCTAATCAAGCTGCCGCGCAAAAGCCCGGCAAGGTCCAGGTGCAAAGCGATTGTACCATCGGTCTGACCCGCTCGGCCCGCAGTTATGTCTACTATGAAGGCGATGAGGTCACCCATCTTTACCAGGTCCAAAGCGGCGTGGTCCGGCTTTCGCGGGTCCTTCACGACGGTCGTCGGCAGATCATCGCCTTTGGGCTTCCGGGGGACATTATCGGCTTCCCCTCCCGCAACCTGCATCACACGGATTGCGAAGCGCTGACGAAAACGCGCCTGCTGCCGATCAAACGGGCCTTTCTCGACAACCCGCACCTCAACCCCGACCTGAACGCGGCGCTCCTTCATGCGGCGATGGACGAAATCAGTGCCATGCAAGATCACTTCATGATGCTTGGCTGCAAATCGGCAATGGAAAAGGTCGCATCTTTTTTGGCTATCCTGATGGATCGGCAGGCCGGCACCAACTGTGATGAAAGGACCATTGATCTTCCCATGTCGCGCACAGATATCGGCGATTTCCTTGGCCTCTCTATGGAAACGGTCAGCCGCTGTTTGACGCAAATGCGCAAAGCTGGGCTTATCCGCATGAACAGCGCGCACAGTATTTTTGTTCCCTCAACAGAACACCTGCGCGCCGCCGCCGATGGCGCGAAACCAGCCTTGGCGGCTTGACCAACCTGGCCTGATAGATCGCGCGCACAAACAGCGCTCCAAAGACAAAGGGATAAGCGATGCACCGCGACACCTACCTTCTGATGGTCTCTGAAGACACGCCTATTGAAGAGATCACAGCCGCAGCCGAACAAAGCGCAGCGGCAGGGGCTTACCTCGAAGTCCTCCTTCACTTCAGACCGCCTTCGATCCCCTACGTGGCATTTGCCCCAACCCCTTACGGCGGCATGCATGTGCCGGCTGATTGGCCGGACCAATTGAGCGCGCGCAAATCCGCTATGGAGGCAAAACTGCGCGAGATCGAAGCAGCGCTGCAAAAGCAGGCCGCCGAAGGGGAGGTGCGGGCACTCTGGTGCGAGGCGTCCGACCTTCAAAAACACGTCGAACTCTCTGCGCGGACCGCCGATCTGGCACTGTTTGCGCATGGGTTACGCGCCGACGAGGATGCTTTTCGAGAGATGCTGTACGGGGTCCTCTTCCGCGCGCCGATCGGTGCCATGCTGAACGCGCAACCGGGATTTAAGGCGTCTAAGATTTTCGTTGCCTGGGATCAAAGCCCGGCCGCGTCGCGGGCGATTCACATGGCGCTTCCGATGCTGAAACAGGCCGATGAGGTGACGGTCGCGTGCTTTGATCCACCAGCCTTTGCCCAATCAGATCGATATGAGCCGGGCGCCGCGATGGCTGCATGGCTCAGCCGTCATGATTGCGATGTCTCTGTCGCTCAATATGCCACGGGTGGGGTTCCGGTCTCTGCCGCAATCCAGGAGCGCGCCAAAGAGACAGGAGCCGAACTTGTGGTTCTCGGGGCATATGGTCATGCGCGGATGCATCAAGCGGTGTTCGGTGGAACCACCCGCAGCATGATTGAAGACTGTGATATGCCAATGTTCCTGGCACACTGAGGCCGCGCGCACCTCCGCTGTGTTGATGCATCTTCTGACACGGCGTGATTGGGCTGGATAAAAACAGGACCCCGCGCAATCCGTTCAAACACTGCCCGCGCGGCATGGCCCGCACAAAGACAACATGGCTCCGAGAGCGCGTGTGATTTGACCGCAATGCGTGCGACTGCGTTGGTGATCCCGACCGGGTCGCTTGGCCGGTATAACGTTAAATGGATAATCAAATGCCAAAGCGAAATGTATCGGCCACTTACTGCCCTTCTTCCTATTTGCGCTTTTGCTTGGACGGCGTCGAAACATTATGCTGACCAAGCAACACTGTCTCGCACATCTGATAGAGTTGATTGTCAAATGCTGTATAAGCGCCAAAGATCGCCCTCTGACGATCTGTAAGCTCAGCAATCGCAGCCTCATAGCGGTCGGAATGTGGCGAGACATTGCTTTTTTCAATATTGGGATCTGAAAGAAGCCCGTCTTTAACAAGGTCTCTGATGAGTAGGTCGAGATGCTCGACCAGACCCCACATCATATTGGGCGCGAGAATATGGTGCAGCGCCAAACGGAGCAGTTCCGCTTCGTGGCCGAACTTGGGTGGAAAAAACACTCCGGAAAGCCGCCGAACCTGGCCGTTGTGCACTTCGATTCGATGGTTCAGGTTTGTTTGTGTGAATTCGAGATAGTCGCCAAAGCTCATGCCACCTTTGTAAACAAGGTCGTGTTCGGGGTGAGAGATCGTGCGCTGAATGAACTGGAAGAAGCTAAAAATGCGGGGCCCCGGCTTTCGCAGAAGGCACAGGTAACGATGAGGGACATCCAGCATCTGTCCTGCGCCCATCACAAGGTGCCCGCGAAGATACCGGATCTGCAAACGTTCGGCGCGTGGAGAGGACGCGAGCTGGTCAATGCCGTTTTGATGCACGATGCGCATCGGCTGCAGCCGCGGTTCTGCTTCCAGCGCCCGTGCAAGAGACGTACCGGCGGTTTTGGGTATGTGTAGATGAATGAGGAGCGGGTCGCTTTGCTCACCGGGTCGCGTGCGCATCCGCGAATACGCAGCCTCAAATTCTTTTGAAAGCAGGAAAGAGTTCCGGAGCGCATTCACCGATTTGAAGTTTTTCTGAGTGTTCGCCACCTCGGTGTCCGACGGCAATCGACCCAAGATAAGTCTATAGGCCATACGGACATCGTTCGGCTTCACAGTCATCTTGTCCTCACGTAAACCTTGGCGGTCTAAATCATTCAGCGAGCCGAGCAATCGCCCAAAAAAACATCTTCGCTAAAAAGAGCCTCTCTAATGAAGCATCGGGTATCAAGTGGAAGCACACATTTTGCTGAACGCATGGGCAAATCTTATCCATGCCACTGAATTATTAAACACATCCCAAAATCTGTCAGCGACCGCCCTTCCCTTTTAACCGTACGCTGCGCCGCTGTGTCTCCTCCCCGTACCGATGCGGCGTAGGGCGATGCGCAATGTGCCGCAGTGCGAGGCGAGAAGGGGCAGGAACAGGCAAAGCCATCCGGGGGGTCCGATCTGTTCCTCCAGGCGAAGTGGCATTGACGCAAGAGCTGCGCCAAATCCACACGCCCTTGCGGCCCGCCGCCCAGCACAGTCTGGTCTGTGCTGGGCGCCGTTCTTTAGTCCGACAGTTGCGTGCGGCGCGATCCGAACATCGCCTCGGCTGTGTAGACCAAGATGGCCATGCCAATCGCGCCCAAACCCGCAACGCCCAGGAACACAACCACGTCAATCGGCCCGCCAATATCCGACATCCGGGAATCCGTCATGACCATGACAAACCAAACCGCCAGCACGGCGCCAACGGGCATCGAGAGCTGCGCATAAAGAAATTTCTTCCAGCTGACAGCCCTGTCACGGATCAGCACGTAAACATAGCCAGCCGTCACAACGACGGCCGCAGCGACCATGATCCAAAACAGACCGCGTCCAAAGATCTCTTCAAACACCGCGATCATCGTTTCAAAGGTAAGCTCTTCCATCTCAGGGTCTCCTCACGCGCGACCGCGCAGCATTGCGTTGTAGGTGGCTTTCAAGGCCACTTCCTTCATCAACCAACTGATCCACAGCTCTTCGAGCGGCGCGATCATGCCAGGGAAGGACGGCACCAGATTGTTGTTGTAGTCGAACTCGATCAGCATCGCGCTGCCGATTTTGGTAATCAGAGGGCATGACGTGTATCCGTCATATGTCTTTGTGCCCGCGCGGCCCTCAATCGCGGCAACCAAGTGATCTTCCACAACAGGCACCTGCCATTTCACGCTGGCCGCCGTCTTGCCTTTGGGCACCCCGGCCACATCGCCAAGCGCGAAAATCTCTGGATACCGCAGGTGCTGAAGCGTGGCCTTGTCAGCCTCAACCCAGCCTTGATCTGTCCATTTGTCGGCCCAGGCCAGGCCCGATTGACGCACAAACTCCGGTGCGCGCTGCGGCGGGATCACGTGCAGATAGTCGTAATCCATATCGACCGAACTGCCATCGGCATCGGTGAAAGTCGCGCGCTTGGCACCTGCGTCGATAGACTGCAGCGTGTGCTTCATCTGCGTCTCGACCCCGCGGTCACCGAACAGCATCCGCACTTTCTCCGCGACGATGGGAACGCCAAAGAGGGAGCCTTGCGGCGCGGCATAGACCATGTTGACCTTGCCGCGATTGCCTGCGCGCCGCGCGATATCGTCGATCAGGAACGTATGCTTCAGGGGCGCGCCTGCACACTTCATCTCGGTCGCGGGTCGTGTGAAAATGCCCGTTCCACCCTCTTCGGTAAAATTTGCAGCGGCCTGCCAGGTCTTCTCGGCATAGCCGGGCCCCGCATAGAGCGCGCCGATGCCGTTCTGGCCCACCATATCAAGGCTGAAGCCTTCGATCGCGTCATGATCGAGGATCAATCCCGGCGCGACCACAAGCCAATCATACCCAAGCGTCTGTCCTGTCTCAGTCGAGACGGTCTTGGCCTCGGGATCGACCGCCATGACCTTTTCCGGAACATGGGTCACGCCGCTTGGCAACCATTTGTCGTTTTCCGAGACAACGTAATTGGCCGGTTTCAGACCTGCGGCAACCAGCGTCAAACCGGGTTGATACACGTGGATCGGGCGCGGGTCGATCACCGTGATCGACGCGCCATCAAGCCGTTCGGTCAACCGATTGGCAAGGGCGGTCCCCCCTGCCCCGGCACCGATGATGATGATGCGGGCATTGGTGCTGACTTGTGCTTTTGCGGCGGGCGCTGCTGCAACGCTTGTCGCTAACGCACCCCCCGCTGCTAGGCTTAGAAAGTGTCTTCTGTCCATCTTGTCATCCATTCTCTTGGCCTCCTCCTGGGCGGAAAGCGGGTCTGATGTTTATGGTGCACAGTGGTATGCGCCCCCGTGCTGCGCCTATGGTGACAATGTCACTCTGGCCTGGACCCTGTGCGCTTTCGTCGCCTTCAGGTTGTCGCGGCGGTCAAACGCTCCTCCTCATTCAACCGCCGCTGCGCGCTGCCGGTTTTGATCTCCTCCCACAGCGTGTGAGGACACGATTCCACAGCGCGGCCAGCAGCTTATTGACGAAAATCAAACCTCGGTTAGCGGTGCTTGTTACGCCCGTTGGACGCTTACCTCCCCCAGTCCGGATGCCGCCGATGCCTGAAGATTTCTCTCAAACGATGCAGACTGCGCCCCATGCCCGTGATGTCGACGGAACGCTCGCGGACCTTGGGGTATCACCCGAGGGTCTGACGTCTGCTGAAGCCGCCGAAAGACGAAAAACCTATGGGCGCAATGCCCCGCCTGTCGTGTCGAAAACGCCCGGAATTCTGCGCTTTCTCGCGCATTTCAACCACGTCCTGATCTATGTGCTGATCGGCGCCGCAGGCGTGACGTATCTGCTGGGGCATCCTGTTGATACCGCCGTGATCCTCGCGGTTGTGCTGGCAAATGCACTCATCGGCTTCGTTCAGGAAGGCCGCGCGGAAAAAGCGATGGAGGCCATCCAGCAAATGCTCGCACCGCAGGCCGCCGTTCTGCGTGACGGGCAGCGCATGGCGGTTGACAGCACCGACATCGTGCCAGGCGACATCGTTCTTTTGGAAGCGGGCGACAAGCCGCCCGCGGATATGCGTCTGCTGCAAGCGCGCGGCGTCCAGGCGCAAGAAGCCATGCTGACCGGAGAATCGGTCGCCGTTGACAAGGACACCAAGCCCTGTGCCGAAGATGCGCCGCTAGGTGACCGGCACGGTATGGTCTTCAGCGGGACGCTGATTACAGCCGGGCAAGGGCGCGGCGTGGTCACCGCAACAGGCGCAAACACCGAGATCGGTCGCATCAGCGGTATGCTGTCCAAGGTCGACACGCTGGAGACACCGCTGGTCAAACAGACAAACACCTTCGCGCGTTGGCTGACTTTGTTCATCCTGCTCGTGGCCGGGCTTTTGTTGCTGTTTGGCACTTTCGTCGCGGAGTACGACTTTTTCGATCTGTTTATGGCCGTTGTCGGACTGTCCGTTGCCGCCATTCCCGAAGGCTTGCCGGCTGTTCTGACGATCACGCTTGCCATCGGGGTGCAGGCGATGGCGCGCCGCAACGCCATTGTGCGCCGCCTTCCTGCGATTGAAACTGTCGGCGCGGTGTCGGTGATTTGCACCGATAAGACGGGAACACTGACGCGCAACGAGATGGTCGTGACCGAGCTTGCAACGGGTGGGCGCGTCTTGGCCGTTTCGGCAGATGGCTACACGCCGTCCGGAGACATCACATGCGACGGGCAGGCCGCACAGGACCTGCCTGGGCTGCACAGCCTCGCCCTTGCGTCGGCACGGTGTAACGACGCCTCCCTCGTGCAATCCGATGGGATCTGGACGGTCAATGGCGACCCGATGGAAGGCGCGTTGCTGTCGCTCGCGGCGAAAGCGGGGGCAGACGCCGCTGATCTTGCAGCCAAGTGGACCCGCAAGGACGTCATCCCCTTCGACTCGCGGTCGCGCTATATGGCTACGCTCGACACGGGGCCCGGCGGACAGGCCTTCGCGTTGGTCAAAGGTGCGCCGGAACAAATCCTGAGCATGTGCGCGCACCAGGTGTCAGCCACCGGTGATCCCGAACCGCTGCACTTGGCTGAGTGGACACAGATCGAGGAAACGTTCACGTCCAAGGGCCGCCGGGTTCTTGCCTTGGCGCACATGCCGATGCACCCGGGCGCAGCTGAGCTCCGCGCCTCGGACATTGACGGACGCCTCACGCTGCTTGGTCTGGTTGCGATCATGGACCCACCGCGCGCAGAGGCCATCCAAGCGGTTGCAGACTGCCGCGCGGCGGGCATCAGTGTGAAGATGATCACGGGGGATCACATCGGAACGGCCAAGGCGATTGGAAGGGAAATCGGGCTCCGCCATGCCGACAAGGCCATGACGGGCGCAGAGATCGACACGTTGGACGACGCAATTCTTGCTGCGGAAGTGTTGGACGTCGATGTGTTTGCCCGCACGTCTCCCGAGCACAAGCTGCGATTGGTCAGGGCGCTGCAATCTCATAACCTGACGGTCGCGATGACCGGCGATGGCGTCAACGACGCGCCCGCCCTCAAACGGGCGGATGTCGGTATCGCGATGGGGCAAAAAGGCTCGGAAGCGGCGAAAGAGGCCGCCGACATTGTGCTCGCGGATGACAACTTCGCGTCCATCGCGGCAGCCGTCCGCGAAGGCCGCACCGTTTTTGACAACATCAAGAAGGTGATCTCCTGGCTTTTGCCCACAAGCGGCGGCGAGGCGATCGTGATCATTGTTGCGCTTTTGGCGGGCATGGCCCTGCCGATCTCTCCTATTCAGATTTTATGGATCAACCTGATCACGGCTGTGACGCTTGGGCTTGCGCTTGCGTTCGAGCCAACCGAGGACAGCACCATGCGCCGTCCGCCGCGCAGCCGTGATGCGCCCATCTTGGACCCGGAACTTGTCTGGCAGATTGCACTGGTGTCGTTTTTGTTTTTTGCCGGTGTGTTCAGTATTTACACATACGCGATCAAATCAGGCTTCAGCCATGCGCTTGCGCAGACACTCTCGCTCAACACGCTTGTGGTCTTTGAGATCGCCTATTTGTTTTTCATCCGAAATATCTACGGCACGTCGCTGACCTGGAAAGCGGTGCGCGGGACCAAGATGGTCTGGTACTGCGTGATCACCGTCACGGTGGCGCAACTTGCGGTGACGTATCTGCCCCCGCTCCAAGCCATCTTCGGAACACAAGCCGTCCCACTGAAAGAAGGCGTGATCGTGGTTGCCCTCGGCGCCGTTCTGTTTGCCCTGCTTGAGCTTGAGAAGCAGCTCAAGCTCACATTGGGCGCGCGGCGCACGATTTCATGAACGTCAGCTGTCAACGCGCTATGGCCAAACAAGTGTTTCCGGCGCCACCGCGAGGGTTGGTCGTGTTGTCTACCATGTTCAGATTCGACTGCCCTGCGAGACCTTTGCGGGCAATCGTGCCCAAGGCAAGGTGAACGGCAAAGGTCTCATGTCCGGCCCGCACACGCGAATAGTGCGAAATGTCGTGAAGCAGCAGGGGCTGCAAGAGCATGTGACGCGCTCAAAACGCCCAAATCGTTCCCTCCTTCATGGCCCGCCAAGCCTATCGGGCTGCCATGCCCGCCCCCAACGGCTGTGCAATGGGCGTCGCGGTTTCAACCAGGCGGGCGTTTTGCTGGCAGAGCGCCTCTCGCTCGGATGCCAATGCATCGCCCAGATCACCGTGATCCCTTGCGCGCGGCAAATGATCTCCGCGAACTCCCCACGTGAGGCTTGAGACCATGCACACCATTGGCCGCAAAATCGGTTAAAAGACCGTTTCAAAACTGAAAACAGTGAAAATCCCGAAAACAGCACACAGTCAGAATTGTGGCGGTGGACACAGTCTGGTGCAAACCAGTCTGCGATTTCTCTGCATTTCAGGGAAAGAACAGGGAAATTCTGACGCAAACCGTCGAGCTGGGCCCCGCCTCCATTACAAGCGTCCGAGAATACGACGTTTTCCAGCAAATTCCCTACGCGATTAACAGGGAAATCTCTGGCGATAGCAGGGAAGACGGTGTCAGCACGCAAGCCGAGCGCAAACCCGGTGGAGCACCATGTGCGAAGGAATTGACAGATGTACTGACCCGGAAGCGACGCACCATCTAGTACGACATCGCATGACCGATTTCCCGACATTGCGCATTTTCTTGTATCTTTCTTCGAAAATAGTGACTCTATGAGAAGCCATGTTCTTTGCATCAAAGGAGATGGCAAATGCCTCAGCAGACAACACCGAAGCCCCGCGCGCGCATCGGACGGCTGCCCGCCGCTTTAGCCAATCATACACCACAGATCATCATGCGCCGGCCGGACTCGCTGCGGCGGTATCAGCGGAACGCGCGCAAACACCCGCCGCAGCAGATCGCGCTGATAAAGAGCTCTATGGTCAGTTTTGGGTTCATGAACCCCATGCTTTTGGATCGAAACGACGAGATCATTGCGGGACATGGCCGGCTTGAGGCGGCGTTGGAACTTGGACTGGAAGTTGTGCCGACGGTGCAAGCGTCCCACCTATCGGAAAGCCAGGTACGCGCCTACCGTCTTGCGGACAACAAAATCGCGGAGAAGTCTGAGTGGGATGAGGGGCTGCTGCAAATCGAGCTCTCGGCTCTCGTGGACCTCGACGCGGCGGGTGAGCTTGATTTTGACATCGGTGCGATCGGGTTTGAAACCGCAGAACTTGATCTTCTGATTGATCAGCCTGACGCTACTGAAGAGGCTGAAGTCGCCCCGTTGCCGAAACCGGACCCCATCTCACGGCTCGGCGACCTTTGGATTTTGGGCAACCACAAGATCCTGTGCGGATCCGCTCTCGATGTATCGACATACAAGCATTTGCTGAGCAACGAGATAGCACGCCTCACGATCACCGATCCTCCGTACAACGTTCCGGTGGCAGGACATATTCGTGATACCGCATCCGGCCACCGTGAGTTTGCGATGGCTTCAGGTGAAATGTCCAACGAGGAGGAATTCGCCGCCTTCCTTCATACCTTTCTGACTTTGGCACGTGACCGATCCGCTCCTGGCAGCCTCATAATGTCCTTCATGGATTGGCGGCACATCGCCGCGCTTGATCAGGCAGCAGACCGAGCTGGCCTGGACCACATCAATCTTTGTGTATGGGTCAAAACCAATGGCGGGATGGGCAGCCTTTATCGGTCGCAACACGAGCTCTGCGGTGTGTATCGCGCACCGGGCGGCGCGCATCTAAACAACGTGCAGCTCGGAAAGCACGGCCGGTACCGGACCAATGTTTGGCAATATGCCGGCGTCAACACGTTTCGACGGGGCCGCGTCTCCGACCTGATCGATCACCCGACCGTCAAACCGACAGCCATGATTGCGGATGCGATCCGGGACGTGACCAACCGCGATGACATCGTCCTCGACCCATTCGGAGGATCGGGCTCCACGTTGCTTGCTGCAGAACGCTCGGGCCGTCGCGCGCGCCTCATTGAACTTGAGCCCCGCTACGTCGATGTCGCGATCCGGCGCTGGCAGGACATGACAGGCCATAATGCCGAACATGCGGACACGGGTGAGACGTGGAACGACCGCACCAACCGCCTCCAAGAGGAGGTGTTCCATGAGTAAGCGCGATTACGAGGTCGGCTATGGGAAGCCGCCGAAATCCGGGCAATTCAAGAAGGGCAAATCCGGCAATCCGAACGGACGCCCAAAGGGGCGC
The DNA here is from genome assembly GCA_039817385.1 of Pseudomonadota bacterium. Taxonomy (GTDB): domain Bacteria; phylum Pseudomonadota; class Alphaproteobacteria; order Rhodobacterales; family Rhodobacteraceae; genus JBCBCP01. The sequence goes on from JBCBVY010000004.1 coordinate 399,082, forward strand.
AAATCGATTGGTCAGGCAATCGAGGAGGTGCTCAACCAAAAGATCACAATCAAAAAAAGATGGTCGGCCCCTGAAGATCACCGCAAAAGAGGCGCTTGCGCAGCGATTGCTCAAAGACAGCCTTCAGGGAGATGCGCGCGCAACGGAACAGCTTCTGAAGTTCGGAAGCCTTGGGCAGTCGTTTCTTTCGGACGGCGTACAAACGACGCCGAGCAAAGAGGAGGACGAGGCCCTGATCCGCGAGATGCTGGTCATGGCGGGCCAGGTCGCTGCCAGTGGCGATGACGAGGCTGATGATGACACAAGCCCTTAACAGCTCGCAGTTGGCACAGCTCTCGAGCGCCATCCAGCGCCAGAACTTCTATCTGTTCATGAAACAGGGCTTCGCGAGCACGCATCCCGGCAGGACACTGTCGGAAGACGATTATCTCGAGGCACTTGGGTTTGCGCTCCAGAACACCGTTGAGACACCCGGCGGCCGCCTGATGGTGACGATGCCGCCGCGCTACCTCAAGTCGTTCGCGGCATCGGTTGCCCTGCCCGCTTGGTTGATCGGTAAGAACCCTACGCTCAAGATCGTTGTCGCAACATACGCGGACGGGCTGGCGCAGGATCACGCTCGGCAATTTCGACGCCTGATTTTGTCAGGGCACTATCAGCGCGTCTTTCCCGGGCTTGCCACACAGAACTTGACCGGGTCTTTGCTCAACTGTGTCACGCGGGGAGGCGGCGGCCGCCGCGCAGTTACAGTGGGCGGAACGGTCACCGGCCTCGGTGCCGACATCCTCATCGTCGATGACATCATGAAGGCGAGTGATGCGACTTCCGATGTCCGGCGCGAAGAAGCGCGCAGGTTCTTTGATGAAACCCTCTACACGCGGCTCAACAATAAAGCGGAAGGGCAGATCATCGTCGTGGGCCAAAGGCTCCATCAGGACGACATCATCGCCCACCTGGCCGAACGGCAGACATTCGAGAACCTGAACTTGCCAGCGATCGCGGAGAGCGAGACCACGCATCAGCTCTACAACGGCTATGTCTGGAACCGTGACCGGGGAGAAGTCTTGGCCCGGAACCACGAGGACGCTAACGCTTTAGAGAGGATCAAGGCGGACATGGGCGAGTCGGCATTTCGGACGCAATATCAGCAAGATCCGGCCTCCGCCGGAAGTGCGATGTTGAACGCCGAAAAGCTCACTCTGCTCAGCCGCAAAGACTTACCTGACGCATGGCTTCACATCGTTCAAACTTGGGACACGGCCATCAAGGATGGACCGAACTGCGACTACTCAGTCGGTATGGCATTCGGATGGGACGACACCCGCTGGGTGCTGCTCGACGTCGTACGCCGCCGAATGAACTTCGCGGATCTTAAGGTTGCCGCACGACGATTCTGTACGAAGTGGTCCGCCGCGCGCGTACTTGTGGAAGACAGTGCCAACGGATCCGCTTTGGTCCTCGATCTCAGAAAGGAGAAGCTTCCGTTCAAAACGCTTTCAGTGAAAGGATCGAAAGAGGAGCGCTTCGCGATCGCGGCCGAATACCTGGAAACAGGTAAAATCGCGTTGCTCGAGGATGCGCCGTATTTTCAAGACCTGCGCCGAGAGCTTCTGTCGTTCCCAACAGGCCGACACGATGTCCAAGTCGACGCACTAAGCCTTTTCGTGAGACGATTGCGCCTCCCTCGGCCGCTGTTTCCCAAGAAGCGATAGGGGTTTACGGCCCGCCTTGGGCAGCGAACAATTGCAATTCATACGCTGTGCACAGGACTGCAGCGTGTAGCGAAGCTCCGACCGGCCGCAAGCAAGTCTGTCGCACAGTTGCCTTCGCAGACCAGTTGGGCGGATGTCGCGGCGCCCGATGCGCGATCGTGCCGCAGATCTTGGATCATTTGAACGAAGTGGCGTTCGTCTGCGGTCACAATAGCTGCGCAACAGTGGCAGCGGGAATTGGAGACGTGAAAACAAGACCACTGTGGCCTGCGCATGGTCTTTACCACGTTCAAGGCTTTGCGCATCATCTCGCTATTAGCCGGCCCAGGAAAAAACGCCTCCGCTTGGAGGATCGGATTGATCCAGGCGCTCCGATTGCCTGTGAACGCGACAATGAAAATTTTTGCCGCGGTGAGAAACCCATGTTCAACCAGCGCTAGCTCAAGGGCACCGATTGGCGTCTCACCAGCACGGCGCTGTGCATTGCATCCCTCAGCCATGTGTCACGTCTCTCGCCTCGAAGCTTTGTGTCGCCAATCGCGGCATATGCCCGAAGACATGCGCATAGTTCCTGAAACCTACCCTCGCGACACACGGGAGGCGCATCCGGGCGTCAGGGACAAGACCCACCAATGGCTAAGCGCCAAACAATTCTTTCGTGCACAGGCCTAGTGGGTCCGTCTCGAAATCGAACGCGCATTCGAAAAAGCGATGGCGCTCCAAAACGCGCCCGTTTGTCGTTTCTACACACGAACAAGGTGGTTATCGAAGGCAACAGGGTGCAACGCGCGCCGATCAAGCCGGCCTGACGCCAAGGCATGAACATGCCCAAGACCGTCGGTGATCAGGGTCTGCCCGTCAGACATCGCCACACCGCACCCGTCTGGAGCGTTCAGGGTTTGCAGCTTGCCCGATGAAACGCTCAGAACGATGCCGCCGCGCGGCGCGGTTGCGGTCCAATCTGCGCCGCTTGCCGCGACGCTGCCGATATAGCCCATGAGCCGACGGTGCATCCGTTCTTCGACGTGCACGGCATCAAGCTGACCCCCGCGGCACAGCGCCAAAAGCGGCGGGGCTTCGAACACATCGCCCTGCCATTGAAACCCGCACAGAACCTCGCCACCTGGCAGCGCCGCAATGTGGCGCAGGGAATTCAGGCGATCGGGCCCCTCGACACGGCCCAAGATCTGCGCCGAGGCATCCATAAAGGTCAGGTTGGGGCGCATCGTGCCCAGGTTCAGTTTCGCGCGGCCTGTTGCCGGATGCGTTCGGATACCCCCGTTCGCAACGGCAAACCCACCAGTGTCGAGCCGAATAATCTCGTGCGGGCCAACGCCGCCCGATGGAACCTCAGCCACACGCTGGTAGCTTTTCCGGCGGTCCCAAATCCCGACGATACCGCGCCCGGTGGTCAGGTCATTTTCGGTTGTCAGCAGGTATGTACCATCCGCGGTAAAGGCCGCATGGCCGTAGAAATGACGGTCCGCCGGTGTCTTCAACTGCTGCAGGACCCGCCCACCCGCACAATCGATAACAAGCGCAAAGGTGCCGGGCCGACGGGCAATGTGGACCGCTTCAGCCGCGAACGGATGCGCCGCGGCGGCGTGTCCGCGTGCGGGAAGCGGCTGGCGAAATGCAACAGAGCCGTCTGCGCGCAGGCCGATTAGGGCAAAATGCCCCTCACCCGTCTTTGCAGCGGTTAGCGCAACCGGATGCCCCATATCCGCCCAACTTGCACCGGGCGCGAGTGCCGCCGCGCCAAGCCCTACGAGGAAACCGCGCCGGTCTTGCATCAATCACCGTCAAGCGCGTTGAAGCCGGCGCTGATACCAAGTGGCCGTCCGATCTCGTCGATCACGGCGACTTGCACGGTGCGGACGGCTTGCTGGAGCAGCTCGACTTCAAACCGTCCTGCGGGGTCCGCGACATTTGCGAAATCAGGAGCCGTGACCGCGTTCGCCCGTGCGCGGGCTGCCGCGAAGGCAGCACGAGTCTTGGGCAGGTCGCTGCCCGTCATGGTCACAGCAAGCTCGTCAAGCGCTGAGAGTGCGATGCGCACATGCCCCAATGAGCGTTGAGATAGCCGGGCTTCGGCGCGGCGTGGCCTTGGCCTATCAAAGGTGCCCAAGGGGCGCCCAAGGCGCTGATCGTGCAGGAATTCGAGGCCCGTCGACAGCGCGGTGTAAAGCGCGCGCTGCACCTCGGGCTCGGACTGAAACCGCTCATTTCCGGGGGCACCGGGCTGTGTCATCAGCAGCGCAAAAGCTGGCCATTCGGACTGCAGCAGCTCTGCCTTGCGCGCGAGGCTTTGCGTGATGGCCCGCGTCAGATCGCACGCATAGGCCGCATTCGACTGCGGCGTGAAGAGCATCCATTCAAGCGCCGGAAAACCCTGCGCGGCGGCCGACACGTTATCAAAACTGTCCGGGTCACGCGCAATCGGGTCTTCGGAAATGGATAGCCGGGCGATGGCTTTCGGCACAGACCCGCGCGGATCGGGCCAGAAATCCATATCAAGCGAAAGCCCTTTGTCCTCGATTGGGCCGAACTGGATGTGGCTGACGCGCATCCAGGCATCGCGCGCAGCGTGGTAGGGTTCGCGCAGCCCATCCGGCGCACAATCTGCGGCGGCGGCACTTGCCAAAAGGGCGGTCTGTTCCGCCAGCGCGGCATGTCCGGGGAGAATATGCCGATCCAAAACCGCGGTGACATCAGCAGCGGCTGGTGCGGCCAAGAGGCAAGCAAACAAGGCGAAACGCATCAAAGGCTCTCCAAAAAGCGGATCAGCGCGGCGCGGTCCGCCGGTGGCATGTCGATGACGCGCTGCTTTTGCGCCTCAGCCTCCCCACCGTGCCACAGCACGGCCTCAAGCAGCGACCGCGCGCGCCCATCATGCAGGAAATAGGTGTGTCCGGACACCTGCTGTGTCAGCCCGATGCCCCAAAGCGGCGGCGTGCGCCATTCCCGGCCCGAAGCCCGCCCCTCTGGGAGCCCGTCCGCAAGTCCGGGACCCATATCGTGCAGCAGCATATTGGTGTAGGGCCAAATCAGTTGAAAGCTCTGCTCTGGCTGGTCTTCCAGACGATGGGTCACGAATTTCGGGGTATGGCAGGAAATACATCCCGTCTCATAGAAGACGCGCTTGCCATGCAGGACCTGCGGGTCATCCACATCGCGCCGCGCAGGCACGGCGAGGTTGGACGAATAAAAACTGACCAGCCTCAGCCCCTCCAGCCCGACCTCTGCCCCGTCATGAACCGACGTGTTGCCATCTGGGGCCGCGCGGCAGGCGGTTTGCGCATCGGTGCAATCCCCTGCCCCGTCCGGAAAGAGCGGGCTAGAAATGCCGATATCGCCCGAGAAGGCCGAGGCCGACTGTTCCCAGACCGAGGGCTGCCCCGCCTTCAGGCCAAACCGGCCAAGCATCGGAACGCCATATTCCGCGGACATCACGATTTGCGGGCGACCCGAAATACCGTCGCCATCAGTGTCGTTCGGATCAGCCAGCGCGAGGATATCAGCGGCCGGAATGGCATCCAGCAGACCAAGGCCAATCATCTGCGGCGCAACGCGCGGGGACAGGCGCGCGTCCGGGTGCAAGGCGCCGTAGGCCGGATCATTGATCCGGTACTCCGGCTTGCGCAAAGTTGCCGTCTCGCCCCCGGATAAGGGAACTTCGATCTCGGTATAGGTCACACCAAGCTGGCCCTCGGCGGGCACACCGGCGACAGAGCGATCCTGAAGCTGCCCCCCGTAGACCGGATCGGGATGCGTTGCCAGCCAGCCTTCGATAGCCGGGGCATCGCCGCCAGGCACCGCGATCCGCAAGAGCATCGACGTGGCGCTATCCGCCGGCCCTTGGGGCGGATGCCCGCGCCCATCCTTCAAATGGCAGCGCTGGCAAGCGCGCGCATTGAAGAGCGGGCCAAGCCCGTCAGAGGCCAGCGTTGAGGACGGCGATGACACCCAGAGCTTTTTGAAAAGCCCGTTGCCAACCTTGAAATCCAGCTCACGCTCGAAGTCGATATTGCCCGACGGCTGGCTGAACGCATCCGCGTTGCGCCGCAAACGCACCGTCGCCGCGCCCGCCGGGTTGCGCTCGAATCGCTCTGCTTGGCTGAAATCGGTGGTCGGCACGGTGACGCGGGCGATCCGTTCAGCTTCCGAGGCCGTACGTGGAACCACCGGGAGGTGTAAATCCAAGATTTCTGCCTGCGCGTCAGTCGAAATTGACACAAGTGCGGCAAGAAAACCGATTCCAAGGGTTGCGCGATATTTCATACCCAATAAATATACTCAGGAAAGTGCGATGGCGACCGTTTTTGTCGTCATCCTGAGGATACACGAATGAACCCCCTTCGCCTCGATCTCGCGCCGGCCGCGCGGCCCGCGTCAAATCCGGCGCCCGCCTCGCAGGATGTCGCGTTTCTGAACCACCTGCGGTTCACGGCGATGGGGTGCCGTGTCAAACCGCGGACAGATCTGTTCAAGGCTTGTGCGCTGCTTCACGCCGACCGCACAACGGCGCGCGAGGCGTATTCCGACGCCTTGATGCGGTGCCTGAATGATGCGCTGGGCGTCCGTGTGGTGATGCTGAGCCCCGGAGAGGCCGAACGCACCTTTGACGAGGATTGGCTGATCAGTCTGGGGCGTGCCTGCGCGCGCCGGGATGAAGCTAGTATCGCCTTTTTGCTCAACTCTCGCGTCGAGCGCGAAAACCGGCGCATGATCCGGTTTCTGGTAACCCGGATTGCCGAGTGTTTTGGTCTGAATTAGAATTATTCTAATTTCCTCTTGTCAGCTGTATCGCTGTGGCTAAGTACGTTTCAGCAAGCCAGCGACATGCAAGCCAGCGTACATCGAATGAGGGAGTAGGGCATGACCCAAACAGCTGTTGCGCTGTCCACATACGCGCGGACCGCCATTGCGGATGCATTGAACCAGTCGGTCGCAGAGACCGCGGTTACCACCATGCTGGCGCAGAATTTTCACTGGAACGTGACCGGCATGGGCTTTGGTCCGCTTCACGCGCTGTTCCAGGAGATCTACGAAGACCATTTCCAGGCGCAAGACGATCTGGCAGAGCGGATCAAGGCGCTTCAGGCGCGCGCCGAAGGCACGCTTGCCGGAATGCTCGAACGCTCCAAGGTCGGCGAGCACGATGGCCACGCAACCGACAAGGAAATGATTGCCGCGATGCAGAAAGCGCAAGAGACACTTGCCGCGACGCTGGCGCAGACCGGGCAGCTTGCGGCAGAGCATGGCGACACGCTGACCGAAGATCTGGCGATTGCGCGTGGCCAGAACCACGAGAAATTCGCGTGGATGCTGCGGGCACACCTGGCCTGACCAAGCAGAAAAAGGCGAGAGCGCCCGCCAGCGCCCTCGCCTGAAAAGCCGACGGGAGCCACCTGCGCCGCCCAGCCACCAGTTTTGGCAGCCAAGCGGCCCGGCAGCGACCCGAAGCGAGGTCAAGCCAGCGCGTGCAGACGTGGTCTGGCTTGACCGCCTTTGACCGTACCGGCGTTACTGGAACACCGCGTCCGGGTCATCAAGGCTGTCGGAGCCTTCGAAGGCAATGGCATCAACGCCAAGCGCCGCCACGGCCCGCTCGATTGACCGCGTCTGATCGACCAAGGCATTCACCGCGCCCATGATCAGAGCTTCGCCCGCAGCATTGCCGCGCTCGAGCATGATATCGTAGGCAAACCCGGCCTCAGCGGCCATCTTCAGCTCCATCATCTCGAGCATTGTCGCGTCCAGCTTGGCGCGCAGTTCCGTGTCAACCGCCGGATCCGCCGCAGCCACCAGTTGTGACAACGAGGGGCCGGACACAACCGTGCCGTCGATCCGCGTATAACTGCCCAGATAGACGTTCCGGATACCCAGCGCGTCGTAGAAGTGGCTGTTATGCGTGTTGTCTGCAAAGCAGTCGTGCTCTTCCTCGGGATCGTGCAGCATCACGCCCAGTTTCATGCGTTCGCCCGCCTGTTCGCCATAGCTGAGCGAACCCATGCCCGTCAGGATCGCAGAAATTCCGGCGTTTTCGTCTGCAGTGAGGTAGGTGCGGGCGTCCCCGCCAGCCTGCCATTGCGCCACCATCCATTCCAGATCGGACACCAGCAGCGCCGTTGCTGCTGACAGATAGTCGGCGCGGCGGTCGCAGTTCCCGCCTGTGCACGCCTCGCCCGCGGCGTAGTCTGTCCAAGGGCGATTGCCTGCACCGGGGCCGTGACCATTCAGGTCCTGACCCCAAAGAAGAAATTCGATCGCGTGATAGCCCGTGGCCACATTCGCCTCGACGGCGTCGGCCTCGTGCAAGGTGCCCTCAAGCAGGGCCGGCGTGATCTGGCTGGCATCGATCTGCTGTCCCGACAGGGTGAAGGAGGCGTTGGCGACAACGTTCAGCACCGCATAGGCGTTCTCATCCGTTGCCCCGCCATAAGTGGGATCAACGTAATCGATCAGGCCCTCATCCAACGGCCAGGCGTTTACCTTGCCCTCCCACTCATCGACGATGGCATTGCCGAAACGGTAAACTTCCGACTGCTGGTAAGGCACCCGCGCGGCGAGCCACGCGGCCTTTGCCGCCTGCAACGCTTCGGCAGAGGGGTCAGCAATGAGCGTGTCCACTGCCGCCTGCAGCGATTGCGCTGTGGTCAAACTGTCTTGATACTTGGCCAGCGCGATGTCAGCGTAAGTGTCCAGCACCGCCGCTTCGGTCACAGCCTGCTGGGCATAGGCCGTCCCAGCGGCCAGCAGCGTGCTGCACAGCGCGGTTGTCAGAAGTCTTGTCATGGTCCCTGTCCTTCCATTGGGTGGGCGGCACGCGGCCGTTACTTGTTCAGGATAAGTTTTCCCGCGCGCGTCAGGCGCAGAACGTATCGGGTGTGATCCAGCATGATCTCGACCTCTTGGTCGTCGCCCATCAAGTCGCGCGCGTCGAACGACTTGAGGGCAGACATCTGCGGGGCTTCGATTTTCTTCGGTATCATCGTCATTGGGTGCGGTCTCCTGTGATGTGATCCAGCAACCGCTCGATGGGTTGGGCGTCATCAATGGTCCCGCTCAATCCGGCAGAGAGAAGCTCGCAGCGACAGGGTTTGGGGCAACACGGCTTTTCCACAGAACGGGTGCCAGCCTCGTGTTTTGCATTTGCATAACGTGCGCGCGGTTTCATCTGAGCCTCGGGGCGGGTCAAAAAAGTCCGGGCTAGCCGCGATGACGACTTGGCTGAGACAGCAACCGCACTATGGGTAAAGACTCACCACCCTGTCAATCCTGACAATAACAATAAGAATTTTGCCGCGGCTTGCTATCTACTTCAAAAAACGTGCAACAATTTTCCTGACTAAAACAATAAGTCTTTGTTGCATGCTGCATTCAATTACGCTTAGGTGACACCACCCAGCCGCAGAATCCTCTGTCAGCCCGGACATTTTCCGATTGGAGACAGAATGGATAGCGATTTTACGCGCCTTTTGGGCCTGAACCATGTCGCCCGAGCGTTTGGGTGCGGACTTAAGCCTGAGCTGGAACAATTGCTTCTGAGGTATCACGCAACGCGCTTGCCGGGCGTCGTCCCGCTGAACGCGGCGCTTGTCTCTTCTGGTCCCACGCAATTCGTATCGGACGAGACGCTTCAGGCAGCGGGTGTGCCGCGTATCGGGCCATTGCAAGCCAGCGCCAAGGATGGCACCGATGGATAAGCCCGCAAAAAAGTGCGACGCCGCCCGCCGCCCCGGGGATACCGACCTCGCATCGCTTGGGCTCGACGCCTTTGACTACGGGTTCCTCTGTGCCGCGCGGTATTTCTTTGTGGCGTTTTCCGGCAACCCGAACGCATGGATCCACGCCATTCTGAATGCAGACGCGTTTTTCCCCCATACCCAAAGCGCTGACTGTATGCGTGCTGCGCTTGCCGCCGTGCAGGACATGCGGGCGTCCCGCCGGTCGTGTTTTCACTTCTCGAACCCGTCATGCCCGTGCTGCTCTGTGATCGTCACGCCGGACGAACGCCACCTTGTTCAGCTTTTCCAACATGTCCGACAGGGCCACACGTCCAGGGCCGCATCCTCTGCAATGTTGCTGTGCGAGGGGCGTGATACCTCGGCGCTGATAACCTCGATGCACGCGTTGTCGGCGTTCGCTCCGGGCGCAAAGCAATCGGCACGAACCGTCCTGCACAGCTAGCCGCTGGGTCCAAAGCCGCGCGCGGTGCGCCAAAGCAACGCACAAAGGCGAAGGTACTCGCAAATTATTGACGGTTTAAGTCAGGTATATTAACCAATTGCGACGCGCGCCGACCAGGCAGCGCATTGAGCCAGCCCTGTCGCCAGCTTTCCTACGTAAAATCAATGGTAAGGGGACAGCTCATGGTGATGAGACTTGCACGCACGTCTGCTTCAATTCGCATATCAAAAACCGCGCTGGCGCGCACCGCGCTTATGACAACCACGGCCCTGATTGCAGGCGTCGCCGCCGCTCAGGACGCCGAGGTCGATTTGGGCGAGCTGGTCATCAGTTCCGCGTTGCGCGACGCCCGGACGGAATCAGGCACACCAGTGACGATCGACGTTGTTGGCCCCGAAGAATTGGCGCGTAAGCAACCAAGCGACCTGGGCGATCTGCTTGAAGATGTACCAGGCGTTCTTGTCACGGGCGGGCCGCGTGCGATTTCGCAAACCGCGAACATTCGCGGCTTCAGCGATAACCAGTTGGTGTTCCGTCTCGACGGCGGGCGCCTGAACTTCAACCAAGCCCACCGGGGCCGCAGCTTCTTTGACCCGGCGCTGATTAAACAGGTCGAGGTGATCAAAGGCGGCGGCTCGACGCTTTATGGTTCCGGCGCGCTTGGCGGGGTGATCGCAGTTGAAACGGTCGACGCGGCGGACCTGCTGCGCGATGGCCAGACGATGGGCGCGCGGCTCAGCTTTGGCTTCGAGAGCAACGGCGAGAAACGCTATAGTTCGGCAACGGTCTTCGGAGACTTTGGAACGGTCGATGCGTTTCTGAGCCTGTCGCATCGCGACACCTCGGCCCTGATCGAGAACGGCGCCGGGGGTGATACGCCCTTTTCCACGCTCGAGCAGTTGACCGGCCTGTTGAAACTGGGCTTTGAGCCGACAGAGGACACGCGGTTCGAGCTGAGCTTTGCAAGCTACGACGACCGGGCGCTGACACCCGCGAACACCTCCGCCAATCCGAGCGGTTCGAACCCCACCGTTGATCGCGACGGGCGCACACGTGATTTCCGGCTGTCTTACGATTGGAACCCGGTGGGTAACGACCTGATCGATCTGTCGGTTCTGATCTACGACCATCGTCTGGACATCACGGAACTGGACATCGCCACCGCCGACGTGGACCGCACGCAATACGACACGACCGGCTTCGAGGTGGTCAATCGCAGCCGCTTTGATGCGGGGGTGCCGGTGTCTCTGGTCTATGGTTTCGAGGTGTTCCGCGACACGCAAACGGGTTTTGCCAATGGCGCCCCGCGCACCCAGTTTCCAAACGCCGAAGCGCGCACCATCGGCGTTTTTGCTGAAGGCACGCTGGAGCTGAGCACGGCGACCAACCTTGTGCTCGGTGCACGCTTTGACCGGTACGAGCGGGACCCCAACGATCCGACCCTCGTCATCGCGGAGGAGGGCTTCTTTTCCCCGCGCATGGGCCTGAGCCACAAGTTCACTGACAGTTGGGAAGTCTACACCAACCTGTCGCGCGCCTTCCGCGCCCCGACCCTGACAGAGCTTTATGCAACTGGACTGCATTTTCCCGGTAACCCGTTTGGCTTTCCGCCCGACAACTTCTTTGTCCCCAACCCGAACCTGCGCCCGGAAAAGTCGACGCAGTTCGAACTGGGCACCCGGTTTGAAAACGGGCCGTGGTCTTTTGATGCCGCTGCGTTCTATTCGGATGTCGACGATTACATCGACACGGTCGTGAATGTGCCTGCGGGCACCACCTCGCAACGCAACGTGGATGCCAAGCTGTACGGGTTTGAAGCGAAGGTCGGCTATGACCGCGGCGATTTGTTTTGGAACGCGGGCCTTACGATCGTGCGCGGCAAAGACAAAACGGCGGACGAATTCCTCGGATCGCTGCCGCAGGATCGGCTAACCGCCACCCTCGGTTATCGTCCGAATGCCGACTGGACGCTGGGGACCCGCGCAACCTTTGCCGCATCGCAAGACCGTGTGCCGGCGGCAGGCTCTGCCAGTGACAGCTACACATTGGTCGACGTATTTGCGACCTACGCGCCGGACGATCGGCCGCTTGAAGTACAGTTCGGGATCGATAACATCTTCGACGAAGACTACACCGTGTATCCAAATGCGCTGGCCCAACCGGGTCGCAACATCAAGCTGACCGTGAGCTATACGTTCTGATCAGCCCGGTGCGGCCAGTGCCCCTCTGGCTGGCCGCGCCTTCCTTTCACTTTCGCCAGGATCAATCACATGTAACTCGCAATGAACCGCTTTACCGTTCGCCCTGAAAACGCCGCCGCCTTTGAGGCGCTATGGCTTGGCCGCGACAGCCACCTCAAGGACAAGGAGGGCTTTGTAGAATTCCACATGCTGAAAGGCGCCGAGGCCGAGGATGGCAAGATCCTTTACGCCTCGCACACGGTCTGGGCGTCCGAGGACGCGTTCCGCGCCTGGACCCGCTCCGACGCCTTCCGGCAAGCGCACAAGAATGCGGGCGGCACGGCCAAACTGCATGAGGGTGCGCCGAAGTTCGAAGGGTTCGGCACGATCCAGACGATCAGCGCCTGACCCATGCAGGTTACGCGCACTGTTCCAATTTTTCGCATCTTCGACATTGGCAAGGCGCGCGCCTTCTATACAGATTGGCTCGGTCTGGAATGGGCCGGCGCGCATCAGGTGTGCGAAGGCGCGCCGTTCTATGCGTTTCTGAAACTGGGGCAGACCGAAGTGCTGCATCTCAGCGAGCATCACGGTGATGGGACACCCGGTAGCGCTGCGATGATTTTCGTGGACGGGTTGCGCCCGTGGTTTGAAAACCTGCGGGCCCGCCCCTACCCTTTCTACAATCCCGCGCTTGAGGCGCAGCCTTGGGGGCTGTGTTGCACGGTGCAGGATCCGTTTTCGAACCGTATCGTGTTTTGCGACAGTGCGGACAGCGCGGGCGTCTAACCCCAATCCATCCGCACGAAATCCTCGCGGAATGCAAAGCGCACAAGGTGGCTGTCGATAATGCCCTGAGCGCGGATTGCCTCGTCTTCGGAGCCGCCCGTAACAACCGCCTCAAGCCGCGTGTCATCGGCCTTCAGGACGGCATGCCCCATCGGAAAGGCGACTTCGGCAGAAGTGGGATCGTAGCGCACCTCGACCTTGTGTGCGAAGTGTTTGCAGAGCTGTTGCAAGTACTTACTGGCGTTTGGCGTCTTGAAGTGCCCGGTCTTCGTGTGGGTCATCAGGTCGCAGGCCCTTTCCGACTAAATCAGTAAACTACTCTTGCCTTAGGCAAGTACCGGCGGCTAATCAACCGTATTCGACCCGCAAGGTGCATCAGGTTCTGTTTGCGTCCCAGCCACTCGACAACAGTGCAAAGACCAATGGGACGGAACAATGAACCGCATCGCAATGCGGGGTCTGCTGATGACCTCCGCCCTGTGCAGCGCCACCCTCGCCTGGGGGCAGGAGGCCACTGAAGACGGCTTTCTCGGCACACTTCGTATCACCTCACCTGACGCGCAGGCGCTTTTGGGCAATGATACGATCACCGAAGAAGAAATTCGCCGGCGCAACCCGTCGACGACCAAGGACGTGTTTCGCGGTGAAAGCTCGGTCACCGCGTCGGGCGGGGCCGCGATCGGTCAAAAGGTGTTTGTGAACGGCATCGAAGAAAGCCTTCTGTCGGTCACGATTGACGGGGCGCGGCAAAACAAGTCGGCCTTCCACCATACCGGCAACGTGCTTTTGGACCCCGAACTGCTCAAGCGGGTTGAGGTCAGCGAAGGGCTCGCGGCGGCGGATGCAGGCCCTGGCGCGCTAGCCGGATCGCTGGCCTACGAGACGAAGGACGCGGCCGACCTGCTTGATCCCGGCGACACGTTTGGTGGGTCGTTTAAACTGGGCACCGACAGCAATGGCGGCGGGTTTCAGACCAGCCTTGCGCTTTACGGCATCACCGAAGGCGGTTTCGAATTTGTCCTCAGCACAACGCGCCGCAAAAGCGACAGCTACAGCGACGGCGCAGGGGCAGAAGTTGTCGGAACCGGCGCCGATCTGACCGATTACATCGCCAAGTTTGCCCAGACGTTTCAAGGCGGACACAGGCTGGAATTCGCGGCCTCCCAGACCAAGGATACAGGCTTGCGCGCTGCGCAGGCGGGTCCGGGCGGCATCCTGTTCATTCGCCCCGACTTCTTTGGCATCGTCGGCGGCACAACCGTCCTGGTCGAAGGTTTGTCTGAGCGGAATTCGTTCACTCTGACCTACACGAACGAGCAGCCCGAAGGATTTTGGGACTCGACGATCCAGCTCAGCTATAATGAGCAGATCATCGACGCCATCGGCGTTTATGGCGAGAACACCAGCTTTAGCGGCACCTTCAAGAACGACTTCGCCATTTCTGGGGGCATCCTCACGGCAGGTTTTGATTTCTTCAACGAAACGGCCAGTGGTTTCGGCCGCGGCCCCGGCCCGTTTGGTTCTTCGGGGCAGGACAAACATCGCAACTTCGGCGTCTTTGCACAGGCGCGCCAGGACCTCGGCGAACGGGTCTCGCTCAGCTATGGGGCGCGCTATGACTGGCAGGTGTTCGACGCGGCCGATGGCACCGAATTCACCGGCAGCGGGGCAAGCGTGAATGGCTCCATCGACTATGTCGTGACCGACACGCTGACCCTGAACGCCGGGATCGCCAGCAGTTGGGGCGGCTACGAGTTGGGCGAAGCGGCGCTGGTCAACTTTGGTGGGGCGTGGGATTACACCGGCTTTACGACGTCGCGGGCCAATGCCGCACGGGTCGGTCTGCGCTTTGACAATGGCACGATCAAGGCCGGCGCGGCCCTGTTCCACACCGACGTCAAAGACATCAATGCGGTGCTGCCGCGCGGCGGCGCACGTGGCGCGACCTCCGATCTGACCAGCAAGGGCATCGACGCATCGCTGGAATATACTTGGGCATCGGGCTTTGCGCGGATGAACGTGACGCACGCCGATGTCAAACTGAACGACGCGACGATTGGCTCGACCGCCTATTACCTGGGCCGTCCGGTGGGCACGGTCATCGGTCTTGAGGCTGGTTGGGTCTTGGGTGATCAGTGGCGGGTCGGCGGTGTCGGCCAGATTGCGCTAGAGAGCACCGATACCGCGATCACGCTGCCCTCCTACGAGGTGGTTGACCTTTATGCGACCTATGTGCCGCGGGGTGCGGACAATATCGAGGTCCGATTTGACGTCTTCAACCTGTTTGATGCGACCTATTCCGGGCGCTCTTCAGACGGGATCGACAGCACGCGCGTCATTCCACTGAACGAGCCCGGACGGACCTTCGGGATCACCACACGCATCCGGTTCTGATGAGAGGCACGGGCGGCAGCGCCCCTGCTGCCTAAGGGGAAAAGGGAACACTTCATGCGAAGACTGATTGCAACGCTCACGGGTTTGCTGCTGGCCTGCGCCGCCGCGGCAGAGCAGCCGCCTGCGCTGTCGCTTGAGCTGAACGCGGCCGAGCTTGTCGGCGAAAGCTGCCGCCTGACCTTTGTCTTGTCCAACGGTCTGGAGGGCGACATCGACGAGCTCGTCGCAGAAACAGTGCTGTTTTCCAGCGATGGCGCTGTTCTGCTGCTGACGCTTTTTGACTTTGGCACGCTTCCGGCCGGGCGGCCGCGGGTCCGGCAGTTTCAGGTGCCAGACACGTCATGTGACCGCATCGGCCAGGTTCTGATCAACGGGATTGCTACCTGCACCATTGCGGGTGAGGCCTCGGACGCATGCGCAAATGCGCTGTTGGTCTCCAGCCGTCTCGACATCAAGATGGAGGGCTAGGCATGGATATCGTGCAGCGCGCCAGCGACATTCTGGAGCTTGGCGGGCCGGTCGTGGCGGTGCTGATCGTCGTTTCGGTCCTGACCCTCGCGCTGGTGCTTTATAAGCTCTGGCAGCACAGCGTTGCAGGAGTGCGGCGGCACCGCGCCATTCGCGATGCGCTGATACGCTGGGACGTCGGCGACACGGGTGGGGCAACGGATGCGCTGGAAGCGTCGTCGAGTTATCTTGCGCCCGTCATCCGCCATGCGATCACCGCTCGGCCCTCCACGGACCTGCAAGCACGGCTCGAGGCAGAGGCGGAGGCCCGCTTTGAACGCCTTGAGGCCGGGTTTCGGACGCTGGACACGGTCGCGCAACTTGCGCCGCTGCTCGGCCTTTTTGGCACGGTTCTTGGCATGATCGAGGCGTTTCAGGCGTTGCAAGACGCGGGAAGCGCGGTGGACCCGTCGCTTCTCGCCGGGGGCATCTGGGTCGCGTTGCTGACAACTGCCGTGGGTCTTGCCGTCGCGATGCCAACGTCGATGGTACTGGCGTGGTTCGAGGCGCGCATGGAAGGCGAGCGCGTTTTTGCTGCGAAGGCGTTGACGACAATCCTGTCGCCACAAGTCGCCGCACAGCCCGCCTCCAGCCTAGCCCATGCTTAGGGCCCGCCGCCGCGCAAAACGACTTTCCATGACGTCGCTGATCGACGTCATCTTCTTGTTGCTGCTCTTCTTCATGCTGTCGTCCACGTTTTCCAGGTTTGCAGAGGTCGAACTTGCCTCCGGCGGAACCGGAGCGCCCACAAGCGCACCGCCCGAACGCGTCCTGTTCCTGCGCCTGACCGACAGTGGCGTGGCGCTGAATGGACAGCCGGTGGTCGCGGCCGATCTGGCCGCCCGGCTCGCCGACCAGACGGATGCTACGCTATTGATCGCGGTTGCCGGCGCCACCGCACAAGCCCTGACCGATGTGATCGTAGCGGTCTCGTCCGTGCCAGACCTGTCGTTTTCGGTGTTGGAGGGGCCGTGATGCGCAGGCAAAGACCCCGAAAACGCGGCGAGCCAACCATTGCGCTGATCAACATCGTGTTCCTGATGCTCGTCTTTTTCATGGTGGCCGGAACGCTTGCGCCGCCGATGGATGGATCGATCACGCTTGTCGACACCAGCGATCTGGAAGGGCGCGAGCCGGCCTATGCACTGGTGCTCCGAGCAGATGGCACGCTGCGTTACCGCGGCGCGGATGTCGCCGGGCCAGAGGCTTACCTGTCCGAACAAGGCACAGCAGTCGCGCGGATCATGCCCGACCGGAACGCCCCCGCGGCAGAGCTGTTGCAACTATCGCGCAGCTTGCGCGAAGCGGGCGCGGAGCGCATCGTCATCGTGACCGAGAAGGCCGCGCCATGATCCGCGGATCCGCATTTGTCGCCAGCGCAGCGCTCTTGCTTTCCTTCGCCGTTCATGGCGGTGTCGGCCTGTCCCTGCTGGAGCCTGAGCCGCCAAAGGTGGAAGAGGGCGGCGCGGCGATGGCGCGTCTTGGCAATTCGTTTCAGGATGTCGCGTCCGGCACGCAAAGCCCGCTAACGCCGGATCAGACACCTGAGGCCGAACCACCGCTTGCCGATGTGCAGGTGGCGGATGTGCCCACAGAGATGCAGGCGCCCGAGGCCCCCGCGCAGACGCAACCGATCACCCCAGAGCAGCAGCTTGCGGCAGCGCAGACGGCGGACACGACGAAAACGGAGACGCCGCCGGTGCAGCGCCCTCAAACGCCCGAAGCGGCGCCCCAATCCTCACCGCTGGCGGCGACTGAACCAGCCCCGACGCCGCAGGTCACCGCACCAAGCGCGCCGATTAAAACCGCGCCGTCAACGCCTGCGCTTGTGCCCTTGACGCCTCAAGCTGCTCTGACGCTGGAGCCTGTCACGGCTCAGCCTGTGCGCCCGTCCGGTACCACGCCGATCACGCCGTCTTCCCGCCCGGAGCCGCTTCGACCCGCCGTGCCGGACCCCCCCGCGACCATTACCGCGCTACCACAGGCGGAGGAGACCCCGGCACCGCGACTGTCCGCGCGGCCCGCCGTCCGGCCACAGGCCATCGAAGAGGCTGGGGCGGCGCGGGCCGAAGCGGCACGCAAGGCCGCCGCGCAGCGCAGGGCGGATACCACCAAGCCGAAACCGAAACGCGCGCAACCCGCTGGCGCGGCGCAGCCCGCACAAGTGCGCGGCACCGACACCGGGCAACGCGCGGGCACCGCAATGGCTGGCACCTCCACCAAAGCGGCCGCGCCCCGGGCCGGAAACGCCGCGATCTCGAATTATCCCGGCCTGGTAAACCGCGCGATTTCGAGCGTGCCCCGTCCCTCCATGCGCGGGAAAGGCTCGGTCATGGTGGCGTTCTCGATTGCGCCAAACGGGCGTCTGGCCGGTGTGCGCGTCGCACGCAGCTCTGGCAATGCCCGGATGGACAAGGCCGCCGTGCAGATGATCCGCCGCGCGCGCTTCCCGCGCCCGCCCGCCGGCGCGCGCACGAGCTTTTCAAAACGGATCAGTTGGAACTGACATGAAGCCGCCAGACCAAATGCGGCGCTTTCGCGCAAGTGCACCCACAGGTCGTTACTTGCCTTGCTCGCTAAAGATTACTAATTTTGTCAAGAAAACATCCGAGCCAGCGTCCCGCGTCGCAGCCAGGATCCACATCGAGTGAGACCCAAGATGCACCAGGACAAACCCGCACCGGCGGACATATGCCGCGCAATGGCGGAAAACCCCAAAACCCGCGCACGCGATCTTGCCCACAAGCTGGGAATCTCGGAGGCCGACCTTGTCGCCGCGCAGGTTGGCAACGGCGCAACCCATATCGCAGCGCATCCTGATCGCATCATGCCGCTGCTCGCCCCGCTGGGCGAGGTCATGGCGCTGACCCGCAACGCGTCCTGCGTGCACGAAAAGGTCGGCGTCTACGAAAACTACCACCCGGGCGAGCACGCGGCGATGGTGCTGACCCATGAAATCGACCTGCGGATCTTCCCTTCTCACTGGTGCCACGCCTTCGCTGTTGAGACACCTTTGGAGAATGGCACCCGCCGCTCCGTGCAGGTGTTCGACGCGGCCGGTGACGCCATTCACAAAATGTTTCTCAGGGACGGCTCGGAACTCGCGGCGTGGGACCGGCTGAAGGCAGAGCTGTCCACCGGCTCGGACGCACAAATGCTGGACCTGTCACCGCGCGTGCCGCCCGAGGCGCCGAAATCGCGGGCGGACAAGCTGGATGTGCTGCACGCCGAATGGGACCGGCTGACCGACACCCACCAGTTCCTGCGCCTGTGTGCCAAGCTGAAGATGAACCGCCTCGGCGCTTACCGGATCGCCGGTGCGCCCTATGTGCGCCCGCTCACGCTTGATGCGCCGGACCGGATGCTCGAAGGGGTCCGCGACACCGGGCTCCATATGATGTTCTTTGTCGGGAACCGCGGTTGTATCCAGATCCACAATGGCCCGGTCACGAATTTGCGCGAAATGGGACCTTGGCAAAACGTGCTCGACCCCGGCTTTGACATGCACCTGCGCCGCGATCACATCGCCGAGGTCTGGGCGGTCAACAAGCCGACCCAGCGCGGCATGGTCCGCTCGGTTGAGGCATTTGACGCCGATGGAAGCCTGATCTTTCAGGCCTTCCCGGTGGCCAAGGACGGCAATGATCACCGCGAAACGTGGCAAGGTGTTTTCGATGCCCTTCCGGCGCTGGAAGAAAAGGCGGCACAATGATGTCTCGTCTTTTGAATTGGGGCCTTGCGGCCTTGCTGGTCAGCTTTTGCTGGCTTGCTCTTTTACCAAACGGACCGGCCAAAGCAGGCGATGACACGCAGCGCGCCAACGTGGTGTCCATCGGGAACGACGTGACGGAGATTGTCTTTGCGCTTGGCCAGGGTCACCGCCTTGTCGCGCGCGACAGCACGTCGACCTATCCACCCTTGGCGAACGACCTGCCGGACATCGGCTACATGCGCGCGCTCAGCGCCGAAGGCGTGCTGTCGGTCGGGCCGGAGGTCATCATCTCGCGCGAGGGGGCAGGCCCGCCCGAAGTCATTGATGTGCTGAAGGCAAGCGGCATCGCGTTCCATGAAATCCCTGACGGCTATACGGTCGAGGCGATCACGGAAAAGGTCATGCGGGTTGGCGCCGCGCTGGGTGCTGAGAACGAGGCGGCCAGCCTGTCGGCGGACATTGCCGCGCAGATCGCGGACGCCGTGCGCAACCGAAAGGCGGGCACTGCCCCCAAACGCGTGATGTTCATCATCAGCGCTCAGGGCGGCAAGCTGACCGCCGCCGGGCAAGGGACATCCGCCGAGGCAATCATCGAGCTTGCGGGTGGTGTCAATGCTGTGACAGGCTATGAAGGCTACAAGATCATCGAAGATGAAGCCGCCACGGCAGCGGCTCCGGACGTGATCCTGATGATGGACCGTGGCGGCAATCACAGCGCAGACGCCGGCACGCTCTTTGCCCTTCCCTCTTTGGCCGCGACCCCGGCGGCGCAGCAAGCCGCACTGGTCAAGATGGAGGGACAGAAGCTGCTTGGCTTTGGGCCGCGGACAGCCGAAGCGGTCCGAGAGCTGAACACGGCACTCTACGGCGCCCCCTGATCATGGCCGTGCTGGAGCAGGAAAGCCCGCCGCTGCGCAACCGCGCGGCACGGGCCCGTCTCATGCATGTCTGGCTTGCCCTCGCGCTGGTTATCACAGCGGTTATCAGCCTGACGGTTGGGGCAACGGGCACTTCGCTTTTGGATGTCGCGGCCAAGCTTATGTCCGGGCAGGCGCTGACACCAGCCGAACACGCGGTGATGTTCCATATCCGGATGCCGCGGCTTGTCATGGGCTGCCTTGTGGGCGCGGCCCTCGCCGTCTCTGGTGTCGTCATGCAAGGGCTCTTTCGAAACCCCCTGGCCGATCCGGGGATCGTCGGCGTGTCTGCTGGCGCGGGCCTTGGCGCCATTTTCGCCATCGTTCTGGGCGGGGCGCTGACAAGCTGGCTGGCCACCGTTCTTTCAAGCGCAGGCTCGCTCGAACAGGCGATGGCGATCGACGCGTTTTTTGGCCGACTTCAGCCTTCGCTTACGCCAATCGCTGCTTTCGTCGGAGCTTGGGTAACCACGCTGCTCCTCTACCGGGTTGCAACGCGCGGCGGCCGCACCTCCGTTGCAACAATGCTGCTGGCGGGCATCGCTTTGGGCGCGCTTTCGGGCGCTCTGACCGGCATCATGGTGTACCTGTCGGACGATCAGCAACTGCGCGAGCTGACCTTCTGGGGCCTTGGCTCCCTTGCTGGGGCAAGCTGGGTGAAGCTGGCCTTTGCCGCGCCGATAATCGTGGCCGCGCTGTGCATCGCCGGCTTTCTCGGGGCCGCACTGAACGGGCTGGCTCTGGGGGAGGCGACGGCGCACCATATCGGCATTCCGGTCCAGCGGATGAAGAACATTGCCATCCTCGCCGTTGCCGCCGCAACTGGGGCGGCGGTGGCGATCTCGGGCGGGATCGGATTTATCGGTATCGTCGTGCCGCATCTGCTTCGCCTCGCCACGGGTCCGGATCACCGTCCGCTTCTGATCAATGCGGCCATCCTTGGGGCGATCTTGCTGGTCGTGTCGGACATGATTTCGCGGGTCATCGTCGCGCCGTCCGAGCTGCCCATCGGGATCGTCACGGCGGTGTTGGGCGCGCCGGTCTTCCTGTGGATCCTGCTGCGGCAACGATCGGTCGTGGACCTGTGATATGTTAACGGCAACCAATATCACCGTCCGGATTGGCCAAAAAACCATCCTCAACCGCATCACCTTCGCTGCGCCGCCCGGCGCGTTGACGGCCATAGTCGGCCCGAACGGATCGGGCAAGTCGACCATGTTGCGCGCACTGTCGGGCGACATCGCCTGTGATGGCGCGGTGCATCTGGGCGGCGATGACATTCGATCACTCAAGCCCTGGCAACTGGCCGCCCGCCGCGGAGTTCTGCCACAAGCGAGCGCGCTGGCGTTTCCGTTCACAGTGCACGAAGTCGTGCGCATCGGCCTTCACTCCAGCGCAGGTGCCGGTACGGACACACGCGTTATGCAGGCCCTCGCAGAGGTTGGCCTCGCCCATTATGCGGACCGCTTTTATCAGGAGCTTTCTGGGGGTGAGCAACAACGCACGCAGCTTGCCCGCGTTCTTGCCCAAGTATGGGAGCCAACGCGAAACGGCGTTCCTTGCTGGCTTCTGCTGGATGAGCCGGTCTCCGCGCTGGATATCGCCCATCAACTTCAAGTCATGACCATCGCGCGCGATTTTGCGCAGCGCGGCGGCGGTGTCGTTGCAGTGATGCACGACCTTAACCTGACCGCCATGTTCGCGAGCGAAGTAGCCGTTCTACACAAGGGCCAGGTACTAGCCACCGGCACGCCTGACGCCGTTCTGACCGATGATACACTGCGGAAGGCTTACGGCTGCAAGCTGCGCGTAGGCGTTGTCCCAGAGGCTCATGACCTTTTTGTCCTACCACAAAGCGCTGCGCCGTAACCCTTCCCGGTGAAGCGGCTTCGGTACTGTTCTGGGGTTTTGCATGGACTATTGCGTCTAGACGTTGGACTTGATCTCTCGCGCGGGTAATTGAACGACACATCAGTCCCACTCCACGAGGTGAACCGCTTGCGGTTTAAAGCCCTCACAACCCAGGCCGGATCAGATCGTGCCAGGGGCGGCGATCAGCGAGCGCTGCGGCGCAGACAAACAACCTCGCTTCTAGGGTCTGGACTCATTGAGTTTCAAAGCCAGTAGATGACGATGGCCGCGAGGGCGATGGCTGACAAGAAGACCTTCGGGCATCTGTCGTATCGCGTTGCCACACGCCGCCGGTCCTTCAACCTGCCGAACATGATCTCGATCCGGTTGCGTCTTTTGTAACGGCGCTTGTCGCACTTTACCGGTTTCTTCCGCTGCTTCCGGCCAGGGATGCAGGCGCATATCCCTTTGTCGTTCAATGCTTCTCGGAACCAATCGGCGTCATATCCGCGATCCCCGAGCAGCCAATCAACATTTGGCAGGCTGCTCAGCAAAAACAGGTTTACAATGAGATGTCTGCAGCGAATGTCTGCAAACCGCCCTGACTGTCGAGGCGCAGCGACCGGCCCATAGCAGACTTCCAACCGCAAGCCGTTTTGCTGCGGTGCGGCCCGTAAAACCGGACATTCGCCACGAGCGCATTTCTGGAGACATCCGAGCTCATTTAACGTGGAAGCGAGCCGCAGTTGCACATCTCAGAAAGGGGTGCCCGCACTGTGTGCTTCATGAGGAAAGCTAAGAACAGCAAGGTTCATTAAAGCGGACCTTCAACGTCGGACCATGAATCAAAGTGGTTGTCAGAAAGCTGAATATCGCAAGCGTCTTCTACGATAGTGAAAACCTCATATTAGTCTTTTTTTCGATCAGGATTGCCTGACGGACGCGTTTACGCGTCCGAATGGATTAGGGTGCGAATAAGGTGTGATTGATTGGCCAAACAAGACTTGAAAAGCATGGCTTACGGCACAGCCTTTCGATGGCTAGCGCCTCTTTGGAGGAGCTAGAAATGCGGCGACTTTAGCGGCGATTTCGAAATCCTTTGTGGACTTATGATGGGCCAGATAAAACGTTTTGTTCATGGTGGTATCAGCAAGACGGATGCGTGCCAGACGACCACCCGCGACATCGGCTCGCACCGCCTCGGTCAGAACGATTGAGGCGCCGATGCCCGCCGCGACCGCGCGTTTCACGGCCTCAGTCGAACCAACATTGGCACGCACCTTCAGTCTGTCGGCGCCTGCGCCAAGTGTTTCTCTGAGCAAGGTGCCGGTGCCAGAACCCGGCTCACCGCCAATCACCTCCAGGCTTAGGAACTCTTCTACAGAGATTTCATCTCGGCCCGCGTATGCATGATCTGGTGGGAGAATAACGGTCATGTCTGCTGTGCGCCAAAAATGCGTCACCACATCAGGGTGCGATAAAGGCCATTCCATTGCCGCCAGATCGATGCTTTGCGCCAAGAGCATGTCGGCGATCTGGGGATTGGGGGCCGATTGGATGTTCCACGTTCCTGACCAGTGTGATTCATCCAAAAACGCTTTGAACGCCGTGGTCATAAAGTAGCTGGCGATATTGCCGCTGCAGCCGATGGTCAGATGTTCGTCTTGCACGCTTTGCGCGGCGCGGACGGCATTGGACAGAAGCTGACGGGCATGGCCCAGGAACCGCTCACCCTGGGGGGTCGGACGGCTACCTGCGTGACTTCTTTCAATCAACTGGACGCCAAGTTGGTCTTCGAGCTTGCGCAGATGCTGCGAGAGGGTGGGCTGCGCGATGTTGAGCCTTTGCGCTGCTTTTTGGAAGCTGCCGGTCTCGACAAGGCCCACAAAGCTTCGGACGAAACTCAGGTTCAGCATGAGGCGGCCTCATTGAGCTGCGCGGTATTAATCGCTGTCGCAGGGATATCACCCTTTAGCATCGTGATGATGCTCTGGGCCGCAGAGGCGGCGATCTCTCGGCGAACCTCCACCACAGCCGACCCGATATGCGGCGTTAGAACGGTTCTGTCTGACATTAGCAGACCAGGGTGAACATCACGCGGACGTGCGGCTCGGGCCCAATCCTCCATTTCATAGACATCGGTCGCATAGCCGCTCAGATGCTCGCTTTCGAGGGCGGCCACCACCGCGGCCTCATCAACAAGGCTGCCGCGCGCAGGATTGATCAGCCGCGCGCCGGGTTTCATGCGCGACAGGAATGCGGCGTCAACCAGCCCCAGCGTGGCTGAGGTGAGCGGCAAAGCCAACACAACAAAATCCGATTGCGCGACAATAGCGTCCATCGGCGCAAACTGAGTCACCAAGGCCTTTTCCGTCGTCGGGTCTAACGGCCGTGTATCGTAATACAGACGCGTGCCACGAAAGCCCGAGAGAAGCCGCAAAATCTCGCGGCCAACCGCGCCTGCTCCGACCACGCCGACCGTCGCGCCTTGAAGGCTGCCGCCATAAAAGCGTGAGCGCCACCCTGCATAGGCACCCGAGCGCACGTGGGCGTCGCCGTCCCGCAGGTTGCGTGCGAGGGCAATCACGAGGCCAAGGGCTAATTCGGCTGTTGGCTCTGTCAAAAGATTTGGGACAATGCTGACAACGACACCGCGCGCAGAGCACGCCTCGACATCGAGATTGTCAAACCCTTTCAGCGCGCCTGCGACGATCTTGAGATGGGCGCACGCGTCAAGAAACGCCGCGTCAATCGCTTCGGTCATAAAGGCCATCAAGGCGGTGGCGTCTTTGCATTCAGATCGCAAATCCTGGGGCGACATCGGATCGCGCGAGGCATTGGACACAACCTGTCCAACAGCCCTCATCTGATCCAGTGTTTGGCCTTCAATCCAGTTGGGAACCACAATCTTTGGGGTCATCAAATACCCTTTCTCAGCAATAACATTTTGATATCAACTCTGCATTTCAATCGCAATATGTAATAAATCTGTTGCTATGATCTCGTATCTCAATCGCCATGCGTTGGGAATGATTTGCTAAGGGCGGACAAGACGGGCCGTCGATTGAAGGCGACACAAAGGGTGAGCGCGAGCCTCTTCTAAGCGTGGATCAGGCGAGCGTTGTTTACCCAAATGGCACCGTGGCCTTGCAAGAGACGAGCATTGGCTTTGCCGATGGCGAGTTGACTGTGCTTCTTGGTCCATCTGGCGCGGGCAAATCCACTTTGCTGCGCACGCTCAATCTTCTCGTGCGTCCGTCAAAGGGCGCGATTAAATCGCGGACGCTGGGTGCCTTGTCGGAGACATCCAAGATCCGCGCGCACCGACGCGATACCGCGATGATTTTTCAACAGCACCAACTGATTGGCCGCATGAGTGCGCTGCATAATGTGCTCATGTCGCGGCTTGGGCGGCATTCGTTTTGGCGGACATTGTTCGGTTTTTCAGAAGCAGAGCGTCGTTTGGCGCTGGCCTGCCTGGAGCGCGTCGGCCTTTTCGAAAAAGCGTTGACGCGTTGCGACAGTCTCTCAGGTGGGCAGCAACAGCGAGTGGGCATTGCTCGCGCCCTGGCCCAGGAACCGAAACTTATCCTGGCTGATGAGCCCGTCGCCTCGCTCGATCCGGCCTCTTCAAAACGCGTGTTGAACGTGCTGCGGCGGATCAGCATCGAAGATGAAATCCCGGCCATCGTTAGCCTGCATCAACTGGACTATGCCAAAGAGTTTGCCGACCGGATCGTTGGGTTGGCAGGTGGAAAGATTGTCTTTGATGGGCCGCCAAGTGAGCTCACCGACGACATACTCACGCGCATCTACGGCGCGACAGGACAAGACCCGATTTAGACCGACATCCCCCTCAAACCTTCAGGAGAAAGAAAGATGAGACTGACTGCCACTTTTGGATCCCTTCTTGGGGCGGCCGCGCTTAGCATTGGGGCCGCTTTTGCCGCCGGAGAGCATGATCCGGACACGCTGCGTGTGGCGCTTCTGCCAGACGAAAATGCTGCGACCGTCATCCAAGACAATGAACCGCTTGCGGCGCATCTGGAAGATACGCTGGGCAAGGACATCGAGCTGATCGTGACCACGGATTACTCCTCCATGATCGAGGCCATGCGCTTTGGACGGATTGACGTCGCTTACTTTGGTCCTGCGTCCTACACCATTGCCAAAGACGGTTGGTCGGCGGTGATCTTGACATTGAACCCTTCGCCGCCCGCATCAGCGGCGGCGGCACAACGTACCAATCCGTCCTCATCGCCAACAAAGAGGCTGGCATCACGTCAATCGACGAGATCAAAGGCTCTGGCATTGATGTGGCTTTTGGCGACCAAGCCTCCACCTCCAGCCATTTCGCACCGAAGTATACGCTGATGCTGGAAGGCGTGATGACGGGCGAGGACTACAAAGAGAATTTCACCGGCGCCCATGACGCCGTGGCGCGGAACGTGGAGCTGGGCAATGCGCAAGTTGGTGGTCTGAGCCGCCCGATCTTTGAACGACTGGTTGAGCGTGGGACGGTCGATCCGGAGAAAGTCGTTGTACTCGGCTATTCTGCCGACATCCCGCAAAACCCTTGGGTGATGCGCACAGACATGACCGCGGAGCTGCAAAGCAGCATTCGAGATGCGTTCTTGCAGCTGGAGCCCGGCACAGAAGCTGGCGACGGCGTGCTTAAACCCTTCAAAGCCAATGGTTTTGCGGCGATCACGGATGCAGATTACGACATCATCCGCGCAATCCGCGAAAACGTTCAGAACTGATCTGAAACCCTGAGGAGACGCTGCCATGGCTCACGTGCAAGATCACAGCCGAAGAAGTGTAGAGGACATCCTCTTGGCAGATCGTCTTGAGCAAAGGCGGCTTCTCCTCCAAGTCGGCGGCGTCGCCCTTATCGTCCTGTTGTGCCTGTGGCTAACGGGGATGCTGGATGGTGGGCGGCTCGCCGAAGGCTTGCCTGCCATCGGGACGCTCTTTTCTGAATTGTTCCCGCAGGATTTCGCGCGGTGGCGCCAATGGGTGATGCCCATGGTCGAAACGCTGGCGATGTCAGTGGCCGGCACGGCGCTCGCTGTGCTCTTTTCCATTCCCCTGGGCTTTCTTGCCGCACGCAACACAACGCCCAACAAATGGGCTTACCAGACGGCCCGGCTGATCCTGAATACACTGCGTTCGATCCCTGAGCTCATCATGGGCATCATCTTCGTCGCAGCTGTCGGCTTTGGGATGCTTCCGGGCGTTCTGGCACTCGGTCTGCACTCCGTCGGAATGGTCGGAAAGTTCTTTGCCGAAGCCATCGAACACGCCCATCCGGCCCCAATTGAAGCCGCCGAAGCCACGGGTGCCACTCCTTTGCAAATCATCACCCATGGGGTCATGCCACAGGTCTTTCCGCAATTTGCCGACGTTACCATGTACCGCTGGGAATACAATTTCCGTGCCTCAACAGTGATGGGTATGGTCGGCGCAGGCGGCATTGGAACGGAATTGGTGGGATCTTTGCGTCTTCTCGACTATCCGCAGGTTTCAGCCGTTCTCATTGTGATCCTTGCAACTGTGACCATCGTTGACGCCATGAGCAACGTTCTGCGCAAGCAACTCCAGTAAAGCGAGACTGCGTATCCAAGGCACATCCTGGCTTCCGGATCGAGAACTCTTCGGCGATCCACGTCACTTACATGAAGAGAATAGCACGATGAGGCTTGAAAGTCCTGTGCTACGAACTCACGCCAAAGGCGGCGTTGATCGCTCCGTGGATGCTCCAATGCCGAAAGCTATCGCTAGGCGGCCAATTGTGCAGTGCGCAACATCTATATCTCTCATTCACATGCTCCAATAGGTCAGTTCGGCACCCTGCAGTATGGTTTACTGGTCGCCGTGGTTATGTCTTTGGCCTAAAAATTGGCGCATAGGATGATGAGTGATGGAAACGTTAAACTCGTTTGCCCTTCAAGCGCCAGGCGCGGCTCGGAGCAAAGGCGGGATCGGGCCCCTTTGCGACCTCGGAGCCGGCGCTGCATCTTGTGTTATGGTGTCCGTGTCAACGTCGGGTTGTCGTGGTGGAGGGCATGGCGGATCGGAGGATCAGTCATGGAAACATCAAACCTACCAGCCATTCGCGCTCTTCGCCCTGTATGGAACAAAGGCCGGATCGTCGGTCAAAAACGACCATTGAAACCCAAGCATGTTTGGGCGATCCGGGTGCGGCTCGAATTGGCCGAGAACCATCGTGACCTCGCACTGTTCAATATGGCGATCGACAGCAAGCTTCGCGGCTGTGACTTGGTCAAGATGAAAGTCGTGGACGTGATGGCGTCAGGCCAGATCAAGGAACGCGCTTCAGTGTTGCAGAGCAAGACGCAGAAGCCAGTGCGGTTTGAGATATCGCAAGGCACCCGGGCTTCCGTCAAGAAATGGATGGAAGACGAACTGATGGTCGGATCAGAGTATCTTTGGCCAGGCCGCTTTCATGAACGCCTACACATTTCGACCCGCCAATATGCAAGGATCGTCCGTGATTGGGTTACATCGATCGGTCTTGAAGCAAGCGCGTATGATACACATTCAATGCGACGAACCAAGGTTTCCCAGATTTATAAGAAAACAGGCAACCTTCGCGCTGTTCAGCTCTTGTTAGGTCATACAAAAATGGACAGTACTGTAAGATATCTAGGAGTCGAGCTTGAGGATGCTTTGGCTATCGCCGAAGCCATTGACATCTAGAGATTTGGGCCGTCTTCAAGGACGGCCCAAACAGGCCATCCAACTGATTACTAAGGCGCTGCGGCGCAGCCGCCAAAGCAGACATTCGCTGCCATCGCAAAGCCCAACTGCTTTCAGAGGTCGACGCGTCAAGAACAAGCGCTTATTCGCTGCGGCGTCTCTTGGCGAAAGGCGCCGTGTTTGTTGATGGACACCAAAGGCCGGGCGTCGCGCCAGAGTGTTGGCCTAACGCAACAACAGTTAAATCGGTAAGCGCCACGGAATAAAGGTTGGCCAAGAGGTGAGCTAGGCCTGCGCCTTGGCAAAGGTGAGCAGTAGGTTGTTTGCCGGCAGGTTTTCGCGGGCGATGGACGTAAGGCCAGCCTGTTCTGCCATAGCGATCACGCGTTCAACTGATTTGTAGCCAATCGCCGAATCGCGAGCGCGCAATGACGCGTCGAAGCCGCGATCACCGTCCGACACGAACGTTTCACCGCGACGGAACGGGCCGTAGACGATCGCGTAGCCACCGGTCGCCAGTGTATTATACGCGTTTTCGAAAAATCGCGCCACAAATGGGACCGGAACCAGATGGAACAGGTTGATGGTCAAAACGGGCTGCATTGAACTCTCGGCAACGGGCCATGTGGTGGCCACATCCACCTCTAAGGGGGTCGCTAAATTGGCAAGCCCGGCATGCTGGCGCCAGGCTGCGATGCTGCCGCGTTGTCCGGGATCTACGTCCGAGGGGGTCCATGAGAGATGGGGAAAGGCCGCGGCAAAGGCGGCCGCGTGCTGGCCTGTTCCACTGGCCACTTCCAAGACACTTCCCTTATCGGGCAAGCGCGTCGCAAGTGCATCGATTAAGGGCGCTGTGTTGCGCACCGCCGCGGGTGCAGTTCGTCTGCCATCTGGGTCCGTGTCCGTCTGCTGAATGATATGCCGCGTCATAGGTGCACGCTGACAGCTGCACAGAGCGCCGTCTAGCCTTTCGATCAAAGCCGGTAGGGGCACGCCAATGTGGCGAGTTGCAGCGTATGCAAGCGCACAGTTCGGATACTCTCCGAGGTCTTCAAAACTATCTTTTAGGCTTTGGCGACCGTTCGGCAGGCGTCGCGAAGGCTGCGCTTGCAGACTGTATCGCTGCCGTTCGTTGAAAAAGCAAAGTTGGAGGTGGGAAGGTTTTGCCGAGAAAGATGTCGAGCATTTTTGAACAGCGCACCAAACAAATTGAAAAACAAATTCTTGGATAAAGGGCAGTACATTTGCCTCAATTCGAGGCTTTGGCTCTGTGGCCAAAAGAGCAGCCAGACTGATTGACAAGCAGTCGTTCAGACCGTCATGTGCCAAGGGATGGTTGCCCCGGTCTCATGATTTGGTTCGGGGCAAAAAAGGGAATGCGGTGAGACTCCGCGGCTGCCCCCGCAACTGTAAGCGGTTGTCCCTCTCAACGATGCCACTGGGCGCACGCGCCTGGGAAGGCGAGAGGGAGTATCCCGCGAGCCAGGAGACCTGCCATCGACAGGGAAGGCGACAGCCCGGGCGGGGTGCCCCGGAGGAGGTAGAATGATCGATATGTCAGCTCCGGTGGAGCTTTTGGTTTGCGTGAAATGCAAACGGGGAACCGACGTCACCGAAGACGGCGAGCGTCCCGGAACCGCGCTGCACGCAGCTTTGGCGGCGCGCGAGATTCCGGAGGGGGTCACATTGACCGCCGTCGAGTGTCTGCAGAACTGCGACAGCGGATGTTCCGTTGCCATGCGCGGTGGGCCTGATCGTTGGACCTATGTGTACGGAAACCTCAATGAGGCGTCGGATATAGACCTGCTGGTGGACGGTGCCTCGCTGTACCGTGACACTAAAGATGGGTTGATCCCCTGGCGTCAGCGCCCAGAACATTTCAAACGAAACTGCGTGGCGCGCATCCCGCCGCTGCGCGTTCAAGCTCCGAACCTGCTTGGCTGACCTTTTAGGAGACCGAACATGACTGACTTGGCAAAACTCCCCGTCACCATCGTGACTGGTTTTCTGGGCTCTGGCAAAACGACGCTGATCAGCAAGCTGATGCAGAACCCGGGCGGCAAGCGGCTGGCCATTGTGGTCAATGAATTCGGCGATGTGGGCGTGGATGGCGACATCTTGAAAAGCTGTGCGATCCCCGACTGCCCCGCCGAGAACATAATGGAGCTTGCAAACGGCTGCATCTGCTGCACCGTTGCCGATGACTTCATCCCGACAATCGAGGCGTTGATGGCCCTTGATCCGCGCCCCGACCACATCGTGATCGAAACCTCCGGCCTCGCCCTGCCCAAGCCGCTCTTGAAGGCGTTTGACTGGCCTGACATCCGTTCGAAGATCACCGTGGATGGTGTGATTGCGCTCGCGGACGCCGAAGCTGTGGCCGATGGTCGCTTTGCCACCAGTGTGGCGGCTGTGGATGCGCAGCGCCTCGCGGATGAGAGCATTGATCACGAAACGCCCTTGTCGGAGGTGTTCGAGGATCAAATCGCCTGCGCTGACATTATTCTTTTGACCAAGCCGGATTTGGCCGGGCGAGACGGTGTGAACAAAGCAAAGGCGATGATCGCCGCTAAGGCGCCGCGACCTTTGCCCATGGTTGAAGTGGCCGAAGGCGCAGTGGACGTGCGAGTTGTTCTGGGCCTAGAGGCCGCCGCCGAAGATGACATGGATGCGCGTCCAAGCCATCACGAAGACCATCACCATCATCACGACCACGGGCATGGACACGATCATGACCATAACCATGATGATTTCGACAGTATCGTCGTCGATATCCCCGAACTGGCAAATCCCGAGCAGCTTGTCAGTGCAATTGAAGCGCTGGCCCGCGATCACAACATCTTGCGCGTCAAAGGCTATGCGGTTGTTGCGGGCAAACCTATGCGCCTTCTGGTCCAAGCGGTCGGCGCGCGAGTGCGCCACCAGTTTGACCGCCCCTGGGGCCCAGATGAAGCGCGGCGCGGGCGGCTGGTGGTCATCGCAGAACACGACAATGTCCGGCGTGACGTGATCGAAGCGGCGCTCGGCACCGTGCGCCAGGCCGCCGAATAGAGCCGCAGGCGGGCGCAGGGTATGCACGTCGTCTTTCGCGAAAGCAAAGGGCTGGACGAGAGCGAGACGCCGATGGATCTGGGGCAAAGCCCCGCGGATCTTGTCGTGCTCTCGTTTTCGGATAGTGACCTTGGCGCTTTTGCGAACGGCTGGCATCGCGGTGGCGGGCCTAACGGCGGTCTGCCCAGCCTGCGCCTTGCGAACCTTGTTGCGCTGAAGCATCCGCTGTCCGTTGACACCTATGTTGAGCAGACGCTGGCGGGGGCCAAGGGCATCCTCGTTCGCCTGATTGGCGGCGTGCCGTATTGGTCCTATGGACTTCAGCAGGTCTACGCCCTGGCCCAGGCACGCGGCATCGCTTTGGCCGTTTTGCCTGCGGACGGGCGCGAGGACAGCCGCCTTGATGCGTTCTCCACATTGCCCGTCTCGACACTGCGACGTCTGGCGCATTTGTGTGACCAGGGCGGCGCTGTTGCAGCGCAAGCAGCCTTGGCGCAGATGGCGCTGGCCACAGGGCTTTATGCCGGTCCAGTGCCCGGGTCCAAGGCGCTTCCGGCATACGGGGCCTGGTCACCGGAGCGCGGGGTCTTTGCCCCTGAGCCTAAGCCGAAAGTCCAGCCAAGGGTCCTCATCTCGTTCTACCGGTCTTTTCTGGTCGCCGCCGACACCGCGCCGATTGAGGCGATGATGGCGCAGTTTGAGGCTTGCGGGTACGAGGTCCTCGCGCTCTACGCACCGTCTCTGAAAGCGCCAGAGGCGGCAGCGTGGCTGCGCGCCCAAGTCTCTGCCTTTGCGCCAGACGCCATCGTGAATGCCACGTCGTTCTCGGGCCGAGGGGATGATGGCACGTCCCCGCTTGACGCGGGCAACGTGCCGGTCTTCCAAGTGTCCTTGTCCACGGCACGCCGCCGCGATTGGGCGGAGGCTGAGCGTGGTCTCTCCCCAGCCGACCTCGCCATGCACGTGGTCCTGCCCGAAGTGGATGGGCGATTGATGGGCGGCGTGGTGTCGTTCAAAGAGCCGACAAAACGTGATCCGAACCTCGAATTCTCGCGTTTTGCTCATGTGCCAAACGACGAGCGTATCGGTGCGGTGGTCGGGCGCGTGCGCGCTTGGTTGGATCTTGCCTCTACGCAGGCCGCACATCGCCGACCCGCGCTGATCCTGTCGACCTATCCGGGCAAGGATTGGAACATGGGGCACGCCGTGGGGCTGGATGCAGTTGCATCAGCCAGAGCGATCCTGTCGGATCTGCGCAGCGCTGGCTACAATGTGGGGCACGCACCGTGCGACCTGCCCGCGATGCTGTCACAAAGGTCAGTGTCCTGGCCTCTCTCGGATTACGAAAAGGCGCTCGCCGCGCTGCCCGAAGCCCTCTGCACCGATCTCGCATCGGCCTGGGGCGCTCCTGAGGCGGACAGCGATGTCCAGGACGGCGCCTTCCACTTCGCAGCCATCCGCGTGGGCCATGCCATCATCGGACTGCAACCCGAACGCGGCACACCCAAGCTGCGCGATGACGACTACCACGACCTGTCGCGGACCCCGCGCCATGCCTATGTCGCCTTCTATCTGTGGCTCGAGGCCCAGACCGACGCGGTCATCCACATCGGCGCACACGGCACGCTGGAATGGCTGCCGGGCAAGTCCGTGGCCCTGTCGGCGGAGTGCTGGCCCGAAGCGTTGATTGGCGCGAAGCCCGTCATCTACCCTTTCATCGTCAACGACCCGGGCGAGGCCGCGCAGGCCAAACGCCGTATTGGCGCCGTTACTCTGGGCCATATCCCGCCCCCTTTACGAGAAAGTGGCACACCGGATCGGCTGGTCCGGCTGGAGGCATTGCTGGACGAGTTTTCCAATGCCGATGGGCTGGACCCGAAGCGCCGCGACCGCCTGCAAGATGACATCCGCGGCGAGGCACAGGCGCTGGGGCTGGAGGACGATCTGGGGCTGGAGCGCGCCGCATGCAGCGCTGAAGCGATCACACGGATCGACCGCTTTGTCTGCGACATCAAGGAAAGCCAATTCGGCGAGGGCCTGCACATCTGGGGCCGGTCCGCGCGGGATGGTGCACCGTTTGAGACCGCAGCGTCGGTCGCAGCCGAACGCCGAGCGCTGCTGGATGCTTTGGACGGCAAACGGATCGACTCGGGCCCCTCTGGCAGCCCTTACCGAGGGCGCACCGATGTGCTGCCAACCGGGCGCAATATGTACACAACAGACCCACGCTCGGTCCCGACGCGGGCTGCGTACGCACAAGGCGTGCGGCTGGGCGAAGAGCTGGTGCGGCGGCATCTGCAAGATGAAGGCGACTGGCCAAAGGCGCTGATCGTAGACCTGTGGGGCTCGGCCACGATGCGCACGGCGGGCGAGGAATTCGCGATGGCGCTTTACCTGCTTGGCGTGCGCCCGGTTTGGGATGAAGGCTCCGAACGGGTGAGCGGGATCGAGGTTCTCCCGATCACCGAGCTAGAACGCCCGCGCCTTGATGTGACCTTGCGCGTCTCGGGCCTGTTCCGCGATGTGTTCCCAACGCTGTCGGCCCTTTTCAGCCAGGCCGTGCGTGCGCTCGCAGAGCGCGACGAGGCGCCCGATTGGAACCCGTTCGCGGACAAAGCAGACGCGGCACGCGTCTACGGCCCCGCGCCCGGCAGCTTTGGCCTTGGGATGGGCGCCATGCTGGACGACTATTCCGAGGACAGCCGCCGCGCGGCGGGCGAGGCGTGGATGGCGGCTTCCGCTTGGGCCTTGGACGGTGACAAAGCCACTCAGGACGCCGCTGGTATTCGGGACCGCGTTGCGCAAGCTGATAGTTTCGTGCACCTACAGGACCTGCCAGAGACCGATGTTTTGCTGGCCTCCGACTATGCAGCGCATGAGGCAGGATTTGCGGCTGCCAAGCAATTGGCTGGTGGCCATGCCGCACTTTGGCATGTAGACAATACGGACCCGTCTCGCCCGGCCGCCCGCAGCCTCCAGGAGGAGGTCGCCCGCGTCGTCCAAGCCCGCGCCGCCAATCCACACTGGATCCAAGGCATGCGCGCCCACGGCTTCCGCGGCGCAGCAGAGATCGCGGCAACGCTAGAGCACATGGCCAGCTTTGCGCATCTGGCGGGAGTCGTTGGCCCACATCTCTTTGACCTTTTCCACGAAGCGACACTTGGCGACCCGGACACCAGCGCCTTTTTGCAGGCTGAAAACCCCGAGGCCTTCCGCGCAATGCAAGACCGGTTTGCCGCGCTGTGGGATGCCGGCCTGTGGCAGACTCGGCGCAATTCCATCCGCGCCGAGATGGCCGCCCGCGCATGAGCGCGCCGCGCATCAAAGGCTGGTGCCCCGGTGCGCATCGCCCGATGATGTCGGGCGACGGATTGGTGGTCCGGGTGCGCCCGTTCCGGTCCGCGCTTGTCGCGGAGCAAACCCTTGCTCTGTGCGATCTGTCGGAGCGGTTCGGGAATGGCGTTTTGGACCTGACGTCGCGCGCGAACCTGCAGATCCGGGGTGTATCCGAAAATGATCACCCGGCTCTCCTTGAGGCTCTGGACGCCATCGGTGTGCTGGACGCTGACCCGGACGTAGAGGCGCGGCGCAACATCTTGATGCCCGCAAACTGGGTGGCAGGCGACCTAGCAGATCGTCTTTACGCCGCGCTGCTCAAAACGCTGCCACGCTTACCGGACCTGCCGCACAAGATCGGCTTTGCGCTGGATGTTGGAAGCGCACCCAGCCTGCAACACGGCTCTGCCGATTTCCGTTTTGAACTGTCGACAGATGGCAAACTGATCCTGCGTGCCGATGGCGCGGCGCGCGGCCGCCCGGTTGCTGAGGCCGAGGCAATGGACGCGCTTTGCGCTCTTGCTGCGTGGTTTGCAGACACGGGCGGGGCCAACAACGGTCGCATGTCTCGGCATCTTGCCCACACACACTTACCCGACTTCTGGCAGATAGCCGCGCCGCGGGACGGCAACGTCGCACCTGCGATTGGACCGAAAGCGGACGGGACAATATTAGGCGTTCCTTTCGGCAAGATCCGCGCCACCGACCTGCGCGCGCTCACATCCAAACACCCCGGCACCCCGCTGCGCATGATGCTGGACCGGCTTATGTTTCTAAAGGGCCCGCGCGTTCAAGATGCCTCTGGCTTTGAAACGGCCCCCACACGCCTGATGGATATCCAAGCCTGCCCAGGTTCCCCTTACTGCCCGCAGGCGAGTGTGGAAACGATTGCGCTGGCGCGGCGCCTTGCCGATCAAACCAAAGGCACCGTGCATGTGTCCGGTTGCGCCAAGGGGTGCGCCCATCCCAAAGCGGGTGATACCACACTTGTGGGTCGCGACGGTCGGTTTGATCTTGTGATAAACGGCGCGCCGTGGGATGCACCCTGCCAGCGTGGGCTGGACGAGGCTGCGCTGACCGAAGCAATCCAAGCGCGCTAATGCCCTACACTTACGAAAAAGACGGCGCGGCAATCTATGCCGAGAGCTTTGCCACGATCCGGGCCGAGGCTGACCTGGACCGCTTTTCCAAGGATGAAGAGCAGATCGCCGTGCGCATGATCCACGCCGCTGGGATGGTCGGGCTAGAGCAATACATCCGTTTCTCGGAAGGATTTGCTGTTGCCGCGCGAAGCGCGCTGGAGGCCGGTGCACCGATCTTTTGTGATGCGTATATGGTTTCCGAAGGTGTCACGCGCCCACGCTTGCCCGCAGAGAACGAGGTCATCTGCACCCTGCGCGATCCAGCTGTTCCGCAGATGGCCAAGGATATGAACAACACCCGATCGGCCGCCGCGCTCGAACTGTGGCGCCCGAAATTGGGCGGCGCGCTGGTGGCCATAGGCAACGCGCCAACCGCCCTCTTTCACTTGCTGAACATGCTCGAAGACCCGAACTGCCCGCGGCCCGCCGCCATCATCGGCTGCCCTGTCGGGTTTGTCGGAGCACGCGAAAGCAAGGAAGCGCTGTGGGCAGACCAGCCCGTTCCATGCTGCATCATCGAGGGGCGGCTCGGCGGTAGCGCCATCACGGTCGCCGCGATCAACGCGATTGCGAGCCGCTCGGAATGAGTCCGGGCACGGTGTACTGTTTAGGCCTAGGGCCTGGCGATCCGGACCTGATGAGCGTGCGCGCCGACCGGCTGCTGCGCACGGCCAAACACGTGGCCTTTTTCCGCAAAGCGGGGCGCAAGGGGCAGGCGCGCTCAATTGTCGAAGGCATGCTGGCCGAGGACGTTTGCGAATTCGCAATGGAATACCCGGTGACCACGGAAATTCCGGTCACTGACCCGGAGTATAACCGTCTGCTCGCTACGTTTTACGAAGACTGCGCAACCCATCTGCGCACCCTGGCGCAGAGCGGTCAGGACGTGATGGTTCTGTGCGAAGGCGATCCGTTTTTCTACGGCTCTTTCATGCATTTGCATGCGCGGCTCGCGGCGGACGTGCCCATTGAAATCGTGCCCGCCATCACGGGTATGTCGGCCGCTTGGACAGCGACCGGCACGCCGATCACCTGGGGTGACGATGTTCTGACGGTGCTGATGGGCACGCTGCCCGAAGATGACCTGGCTGCCCGGATGGCAGGCAGTGATGCGCTGGTCGTCATGAAGATCGGGCGTAACATCGACAAGGTGCGGCGCGCCCTGAAGGCCTCCGGGAAATTCGATGCGGCCTGGCTGGTGGAGTTCGCGTCGATGCCGGGGCAGACGGTGCAAAAGCTGTCTGAGGCTGAGGGCAAGGTCACACCCTATTTCTCGATCATTGTAGTCCACGGGCAGGGGCGCCGTCCGTGAGTGGGTGGCTCCGCATCGTCGGGCTTGGCCCCGGATCGGATGATCTTGTGACGCCAGAGGTGCAAGAGGTGCTGGTCGCGGCAACAGATGTGATCGGGTACATCCCCTACGTGGCGCGGGTGCTTGATCGGCCTGGGTTGACCAAACATGCCTCTGACAACCGGGTGGAATTGGACCGCTCGCGCCATGCACTCGAGCTGGCGGCAAGCGGCGCACAGGTCGTCGTTGTATCCTCAGGCGATCCGGGTGTTTTCGCGATGGCCTCAGCCGTTTTTGAAGCGGTTGAGGCCGGTCCCTCTGCATGGCGCGACCTCGATATCGAAGTGCTCCCGGGGATCACGGCCATGCTGGCCGCAGCGGCCCGTGCAGGCGCGCCGCTGGGTCATGATTTCTGCGCCATCAATCTCAGCGACAACCTCAAACCATGGAGCCTGATCGAGAAGCGACTGACTCTTGCCGCTGAGGCAGATTTCGCCATGGCGTTCTACAACCCGCGATCAAAGTCGCGTCCGAAAGGCTTTGAAAAGGCGTTGGCGTTGCTGCAGCGGGTCTGCGGCGACGCACGTCCGGTGATCTTTGCCAGGGCAGTGTCGACGCCGGACGAGGCGTTGCGCGTGGTTCCCTTGCCTGATTGCACGGCGGATATGGCCGACATGCGGACGGTAGTCTTGGTCGGCTCATCACAAACGCGCGTGATAGAACGGCAAGGCAGTCCGATCGTCTATACCCCGAGAAGCGCCCCATGAGCGTCCAGCCACGCCATCACCGCCTCAACGCTCTCTGCCTCGGTCCGCTGCGGCATCGCCGGGCGGTCGATCATGATCACCGGCAGACCCAGCGCGCGCGCCGCGTCAATCTTGGCCACTGCGCCGGTGCCGCCCGCGTTTTTGGAGACGACCAGATCGATTTTATGCGCCCTCATCAGGGCAGCATCGCTGTCTGCGGTGAATGGCCCCCGGTCTACGATCACCTCGGCGTGCGGGAAGGGCAACGCGATGTCTGGCGGGTCAACCAGACGCAGCAGGTAAAAGTGCTGTTGGTTTGGCGCGAAGGCTGCCAAGTGCATGCGCCCGACTGCCAGCATAACGCGCCGCGCGGGTCCTTCCAGCGCGTGAACAGCGCCTTCGATATCCGGGACGTGCTGCCAGTTATCGCCCTCTTGCCCGCGCCAGGGCGGGCGAGACAGTGCCACCATCGGCACGCCCGCCGCAGCGCAAGCGGTGGCAGCGTTGTGGCTCATCTGGCTGGCAAAGGGGTGAGTGGCGTCGATGACATGCGTTATGCTCTCAGCGTCCAGATAGTCCCTCAACCCTGGGACACCTCCAAACCCACCGACCCGCATCGGCAGGCTTTGCCGCTTAGGGCGCGCCACGCGGCCCGCGAGCGACAGCACACCGCACACGCCCAGGGCGGCCAGCCGATTGCACAGCGCCGTTGCCTCTGTCGTGCCGCCCAGGATCAAAAGGTTCGATGCGATGGCTAAGGCCCCTTGGTTGTCGATCATCGGTTTTGGCGAAGATGGGATAGAAGGCCTGTCCGCCGCAAGCCGTGATGCTCTCAATAGCGCCGAGGTTGTGATGGCCCCGCCGCGGCATTTATCTCTGCTTCCTGACGGCGACTGGGACCGGGTGGAATGGCCGGTGCCATTCGTGGATGGCGTTGCTCAGCTAAAGACACTCCGCGGACGCGCTGTCGCGGTTTTGGCCTCGGGCGATCCGTTTTGGTTCGGCGCCGGCAGCGTTTTGGCGAGGGAATTTGACGAGGGCGAATGGCAAGCCTTTCCGGCCCCATCTATCTTCTCCCACATCGCGGCTCAGCTCGGCTGGCCACTGGAGAAGGTGGCGTGCCTCGGCCTGCATGCGGCCCCTCTGTCTCGCCTGAGACCTCACCTTGCACCTGGGGCGCGGATGATCGTGACCGTCAGAGATGGCGCCGCCGTCAGCGCTCTGGCGCGTTATCTCCAAGATGCAGGCTTTGGTGGATCAAAGCTATCGGTCTGCGAGGCTGTTGGCGGGCCAAGGGAACGTGTATCGCCGATGAGCGTCGCCGAAGCCATGAAGGGTGGCTTTACGCACCCCGTTGCCATCGGCATTGGTGTTTTGGGCGATGGCGACGTCATCCCACGCGCCTCGGGGATACCAGACGCGTTTTTTGACCATGACGGCCAGATCACCAAACGCCCCATCCGTGCGATGACCCTGTCCGCGCTGGCCCCGCGTCATGGCGAGCACCTATGGGACATCGGCGGCGGCTCTGGCTCGATTTCCATCGAATGGCTGCTCTCGCATCCCTCCCTCAGCGCGACGGCTGTGGAGGTCGATGCCGCACGCGCGGCGCGGATCGGGCACAATGCCGCGCAGCTTGGCGCGGATCGTCTGGCCGTTGTCCACGGCGCAGCGCCAGACGCTTTGGCACATTTGCAGCCGCCGGATGCTGTCTTTGTCGGCGGCGGATTATCTGAAGAGTTGATGGATACGCTGCTCAACCTGCCCGACGGCACGCGTCTGGTGGTCAATGCGGTTACGCTGGAAAGCGAGGCACTGGTTGTCGCGAAGCACGCGCGCAAAGGGGGCAGCTTGATGCGGATCGAGGTGTCGGAGGCCGCGCCCATCGGCGGCAAAACGGGATGGCGCGCCAATTTCCCGATTGTGCAGTGGAGCGTGACGCTATGATCATCGCTGGATTTGGATTTCGCGCCTATGCGACGCTGGACAGCTTGCAGGACGCCCTTTTTCAGGCCGCCGCCGGGCGCAAGATCGGCGCGCTGTCCACTGCAGCGGACAAGGCGCAAAGCATGGTTTTCCAAGACCTTGCCGAGACCCTTGCCCTGCCGATTATCCCCATCGGCGCGAACGCTCTTCGAGCAATCCAAACGCCTACGCAAAGCGCCACTTCGACGGCGGAGCGTGGCACCGGCAGCGTGGCAGAGGCCGCAGCGCTTGTTGGGGCAGGCCAAGACGCCAAACTGCTGCAAACACGCGTGATCTCCCAAGATCGCCTCGCCACCTGTGCACTCGCGCAAGCCCCTGATAAGGAGCCGACATGACCGTTCACTTCATCGGCGCTGGCCCCGGCGCGCCTGATCTGCTGACCCTGCGCGGCCGCGATATCATCGCGTCTTGCCCGGTGTGCCTCTATGCAGGCTCGCTTGTGCCCGAGGCGATCCTGTCCCACTGCCCCGAAGGCGCGCATATCGTGAACACTGCGCCGATGGACTTGGACCAGATCATGGACGAAATCAAACGCGCCTACGCCGCAGGTCACGACATCGCCCGCCTGCATTCAGGCGACCTGTCCGTCTGGTCGGCGATGGGTGAGCAATTGCGCCGGCTGCGGGCCGAGAACATCCCAGTGTCGGTGACCCCCGGCGTGCCGTCCTTTGCCGCTGCTGCGGCGGCCCTAGGAACGGAACTCACCCTTCCAGGCCTCGCACAATCAGTCGTTCTGACCCGCACACCCGGGCGCGCCTCAACGATGCCAGCGGGTGAAACGCTCACCAATTTTGCAGCCACCGGCGCGACGCTGGCCATTCACCTGTCGGTGCAGAACCTTGCCACAGTCATTAAAGACCTGACGCCAGCATACGGTGCCGAATGCCCAGTTGCGATTGTGTACCGCGCCAGTTGGCCGGACCAGGCGATCATCCGCGGCACGCTGGCCACCATCGAAGGGCTGCTGGGGACAGGCATCCAGCGCACGGCCCTGATCTTGGTCGGACCGGCTTTGGCGGGGGAAGGCTTTGACGAAAGCTGCCTCTACGCCCCAAGCTATGACCGGCGCTACAGACCGCAAAGCGCGGACAGCCCCTGGTCGGGCTGGACGCCGGAGGGCGAATGATGCGCGGGCTTTTGGTATCCGCCCCGTCGTCGGGCACGGGGAAGACAACAGTGATGCTGGGCCTTCTGCGCGCGCTCGCCGATGACGGTATGGCCGTGCAGCCGTTCAAATCCGGCCCGGACTACATTGACCCGGCATTTCACCAGGCCGCTTCTGGCCGGGCGTCGTTCAATCTGGACACCTGGGCGATGGATGACGGGCTTTTATCCGCCATCGCTTCCAAGGCAGACGGGGCGGATATCTGCGTGGCAGAAGGGTCTATGGGCTTGTTTGACGGTGTTGCGACGCGTGGACAAACCGGTTTTGGTTCCAGCGCAGAAACCGCGCAGCGGATGGGCTGGCCGGTCATTCTGGTGCTCGATGTTGGCGGGCAAGCACAAAGCGCCGCCGCTACTGCGCTCGGGTTCAAGGAATACCTGCCCGATCTGCCCTTTGCCGGCGTGATCCTGAATCGCGTCGCCTCGCCCCGCCACGAACGGCTGACGCGTCTTGGGATGGAGCGCGCAGGCCTTCCGGTCCTGGGGGTGCTCCCGCGCCGTGGGGATTTGACCCTACCGGAACGTCATCTCGGGCTAATTCAAGCAGTTGAGCATCCTGATCTGGACGCCGCCATCGCGGGCTATGCGGACTTCTTGCGTGAAAACGTGGATTTGGAGGCGATCAAAGCGGCTGCGGCTGGCGGTGCGGTTCAAAAAGGCGGCGCGCTGCCAAAGCCCCCTGCACAGCGCATCGCGTTGGCGCAAGATGCCGCATTCTCTTTCACTTATCCGCATCTTCTCGCGGGATGGCGGGCAGCCGGAGCGGAAATCTTGCCGTTCTCGCCCTTGTCTGACGTGGCCCCAGCATCCCATGCGGACCTTGTCTGGTTGCCCGGCGGTTATCCCGAGCTTCACGCGGGCACTTTGGCCAATGCCTCACACTTCTTAAACGGTCTGCGCGAACACGCGGAGACGAGGCCCGTTCACGGTGAATGTGGGGGCTACATGGCACTTGGCACGGCGCTGATCGACAAGGACGGCACCCGGCATACAATGGCCGGACTGCTCGGCCTTGTGACCAGCTATGAAAAGCGCAAGTTCCACCTGGGCTATCGCCGCGCCGTTCTCAAGGCAGACATGCCGGGTGCCACAGCGGGACAAGCGCTGCGGGGCCATGAGTTCCACTATTCCACCATTCTTGAAGAGCCCGACGCACCGCTCGCCGATGTCTTTGACGCCGACGGCAATCCTGTGCCCGAGACCGGCTCGCGCCGGGGGCAAGTGACAGGCACGTTCTTTCACTTCATCACCTCCGAGGCTCCGGCGTGACCGGTTTCGTCAGCTTTGTTGGCTCTGGTCCGGGCGATCCGGACTTGCTGACGCTCAAAGCCGTCGACAGGCTGG
Source organism: Pseudomonadota bacterium (assembly GCA_039817385.1). Lineage (GTDB taxonomy): Bacteria > Pseudomonadota > Alphaproteobacteria > Rhodobacterales > Rhodobacteraceae > JBCBCP01. The sequence continues at coordinate 442,120 of JBCBVY010000004.1, forward strand.
GCAAGGCGGACGCTGTTCTGTTTGACGATCTATCTTCGGGGCCAATTCTGGAACATGCCCGCGCGGATGCGGACCTTGTGGGCGTTGGCAAACGGGCTGGACGCGCTTCACCGCGTCAGCATCATGTCAGCCGCTTGTTGGTGGACTATGCCAAGACGGGCCAGCGGGTGGTGCGGCTAAAATCTGGCGACTCGGGTCTATTTGGCCGCCTCGAAGAGGAACTGGTCGCGCTGCGTGAGGCCGGCATTCCCTACGAGATCATCCCCGGCGTGCCGTCAGCCGTCGCAGCTGCCGCACAATGCGGTATCCCGCTGACACGCCGCCTGACCTCGCGACGGGTGCAGTTCGTGACCGGTCATGACGCCACAGGCGCGCTGCCAGAAGATTTGGACCTGGATGCCCTCGCCGACCCCACAGCCTGCACAGTTGTGTTCATGGGCAAGCGGACCTTTCCGCTGCTGCTGCGGGCGCTGACGGACAAGGGTCTGCCTGCCGACACACCCGCGATCCTGGCCGAAGCGGTGTCCACCCCAAGCCAAGTTGTGCAGCGCGCGACCGTCTCTGACCTAGCCGAAAAGCTATCGCGCGACGTCGGCGACAAACCGGCTTTGATCCTTTACGGCCCGCTCGCCGAGATTGGCGCGGGGTTCGATGACTGAGCTGTGGCTCATCGGGATCGGCACGGGCAACCCCGCGCACCTGTCCCTCGAAGGGCAACGGGCGCTGCGAGAGGCCAAAACGGTTCTTCTGCCCCGCAAAGGCACCGGCAAAGAGGACCTGGCCGAGGTGCGCGAGGCGATCCTGGTGGAGGCAGAGACCAACGCGCAGATCATCTCGTTCGAGATGCCCGTTCGGGATGAGGCGCTGCCCTATTCGGAGCGTGTTGAGGCGTGGCACGACGAGATTGCGCGGCGCTGGGCCACTGCCTTGCAGGGGGCAGAGGACGGCCCGGTCGCACTGCTGGTCTGGGGAGACCCGGGCCTTTATGACAGCACGCTGCGCATCGCGGATCGGCTGGTGCCGAAGCCAAAGGTCCGCGTCATCCCAGGCATCACTGCGCTACAAGCGCTGACCGCCGCCCACGCCATCCCCTTCAACACCGTGAATGGCGCGGTGACTGTCACGACAGGCCGCCGTGTGCGTGATCACGGTTGGCCAGATGACGCGGATACGGTTGTCGTGATGCTGGACGGGCTGTGCAGCTTTCAACACTTGGACCCAACCAGCCTGCACATCTGGTGGGGCGGCTTTCTGGGCATGGCGGAACAGGTGCTGGAAGCAGGACCTTTGGCGGATACCACCGCAAAGATCATTGAAACACGCGCCGCTGCCCGCGCCCGGCATGGGTGGATCATGGACACGTATCTGTTGCGGCGCGTGCCTGCGTCCTGAACCGCATCATCGCGCTTGACCCAATGGCGAACTTCGGACACTGCTTATGCTGATGGTTCTGTCTGGCACGCCTGACAGATGAAAAGGGAATGTGGTGCGGCGCATGCCAAAGCCACAACTGCCCCCGCAACTGTGAACGGAGAGCAACGCCAAGCTCCACTGGCCCCAAGGCTGGGAAGGATGGCTGCGCAGTGACCCGGAAGTCAGGAGACCTGCCATCACATGAGTAACCAACCCGGGGCGGGGCGTCCTGGAAGGAGGCAATGATGGCACAGTGCGCATGTGCTCACAGATTTGGTCCCTTCCTGTCGCCGCATCAGTGGCGAGGGGCCGGGTATGACACCCACCGATAAATCGCTTCTGACAAACTCTGCCGCTGCAATGTCCGTACGAGAAGTGGCGTACCGCCTGCCCAGCGGCGAGACCTTGCTGCACGTCGCGTCCTTTGACGTGGCGCCGGGCACAATTCTTTCCATTGCGGGGCCGAACGGCGCGGGCAAGTCGACCCTCCTGAACCTGCTCAGCGGCGCGCTGGCGCCCACAAGCGGCACGGTGATGATCGGAGACCGCAACCTGCACCAGATGCCCGCCCGCGACCGGGCCACGCAGATCGCCGTGGTTGGGCAACAGGAACTGCCCGATGGGCGCCTCGCGCTGCGTGACTACGTGGCGATGGGACAGATCCCGATTGCCGCCGACCGCTCTGCCGCTGATCACGCCCGTGATCTGGATGCGGTGCTGGAGCTTACGTCGCTCACGCCACTTGCGGGCCAACCGATGGCCGTCCTGTCGGGCGGTGAGCGTCAGCGCGCCCATATCGCCCGCGCTTTGGCGCAGCGCCCGACCGTTTTGCTGCTAGATGAGCCGACCAATCACCTCGATCCTGATGCAAAAGGTCGGATGCTGTCGCTGGTCGCGGATCTGGGCATCACAGTCATCATGATCCTGCACGATATCGTCATGATCCCCGAATTCGCAACCCATCTGGCCTTGATCAAATCCGCGCGCCTCGTGGATTTTGGCCCGGCCCTCGACGTTCTAACGCCGGACAATGTCCATGAGACATTCGGCGTCGCCTACCTCCGCCTCAGCTACGCGGATCGCATGATCCCCGCGCTAGATATCCGGAAAACACCCAGTTCAACACACCAAGGGAGACCCCACACATGAAACACATCCTGCCTGCCGCGCTCTTGGCCGCGCTGGCCACAGGCGCGGCCGCCGAGCAAATCACGGTCGACAATTGCGGCGTCCCGCTGACCCTCGACGGCACGCCCGAGCGCATCGTCGTGCATGACATGAACATGACCGAGATGGCCTTTGCCCTCGGCCTGCAAGACAAGATGGTCGGCGTGACCGGCATCACCGGCTGGTACAAGACCTCCGAGACGTTTGACGCAGATCGCGGCGACATCCCCGAGCTCGCGCCGAAATACCCGACGATTGAGAACCTGGTTTCCGCCGATCCGGATCTGTTCTTTGCCGGCTGGTACTACGGGATGCGCCCTGGCGGAGAGGTTACGCCCGAAACGCTCGAGCCCTTCGGCATCCAGACGCTGATCCTGACGGAAAGCTGCATACATCAGCACGAAAACCGCCCCGAAGCCACTATGGACCTGCTGTTTGACGACGTTCTGCGGCTGGGTGAGGTGATGGGGGTTCAGGCCAAAGCAACCGAGCTGGTTGACGGCTGGAAGGCAGAGCTTGCCGCAATTGAAGCGCAGACAGCGTCCCTCGACAAACCCCGCGTCTTCCTGCTGGACGGTCCGGCAGATGCGCCGTTCACCGCGGGCAAATTCGCCATCCCCGACGCGATGATCGAAGCGGCGGGTGGCACCAGCGTGACCTCCGACATGGACACCAGCTGGGGCCGGTCGTCCTGGGAAGCCGTCGCAGCGTCTAACCCGGAATTCCTGGTTCTGCTCGACTATCAAACCGGCAACGGCGCGGCGGACACGTTCAAGTTCCTGCAAGAGCACCCGGTGATGTCCCAGACCGACGCAGTCAAAAACGAACGCTGGATCGGCCTGCGCTACGAGGAAATGACCCCCGGACCGGCCAACGTCTCCGCCATCCGCAAAATGGCCGAGGCCATGCATCCCGGCCTCAACTAATTGGGCCGATTTGGTCTGACACTTCTGGCAGGGGCGGCCAACTTGGTCGCCCTTTTGTTGCTGTCGGTGGTCTATGGGAGCACGTCGATCCCTGTGACCGATTCGATCCAGGCTGTTTCGCTGGGCCTCGGCCTCAGCGCAGGTGAGACCGAGCCGGTCCACCGCATCATCTTTGACCTGCGCCTGCCGCGCGCCCTCTTCGCCACTGTCATCGGCGCAGGCCTCGGCATTGTTGGCGTGGTTCTACAAAGCACGACGCGTAACGATCTAGCCGATCCGTTCCTCTTTGGCCTGTCGTCCGGCGCGGCGGCTGGGGCTGTCTTTGTTATCACCGTGACCGGCGACGTTCTGGGTATTTGGACATTGCCTCTGGCGGCGTTTTGCGGTGGCATGGTCGCTTCCGCCATCGTTCTGGGCCTTGTCAGCGGCCTGCACACAAGCGCGCCCGAAAAGCTGATCCTCGCGGGCCTCGCCGTGTCCTTCCTGTTCGCTGCCATCACCAACTACTTGATTTTCTCAGGCGATAGCCGCGCCGCGCACTCTGTTGTCTTCTGGATGCTCGGCGGCCTCGGCCTCGCGCGGTGGGAGAGCTTTCCACTGGTCTGCGCGGGCCTCACCGTCATCGCGGTCTACACGCTTTATCGCCGCCGCTGGCTGGACGCACTGCTGACGGGCGACATGACGGCCGGCACGCTTGGCGTTCCGGTCAAACGGCTCCGCTTCACGATGTTTTTCGTTGCGGCGCTGGCCACGGCCGTCTTCGTCTCCGTTTCTGGCGTGATCGGCTTTGTCGGCTTGATGGTTCCGCACATCGCGCGCGGGCTGGTGGGCCCGCTCCACAGCCATTTGGTGCCCATGGCCGCACTGGTCGGCGCGGCCCTGCTGACAGGCTCCGACATCCTGGCGCGCGTTTTGCTGGCCCCCCAAGAGTTACCGGTGGGCATTGTGACCACGTCCATCGGCTCTCTGTTCGTCTTTGCCCTGCTCTTTAGGCAACGGGCGCGCCGCTAACCTAGGATTGCCGCGGCGGGTAGAAAATCGCGCCCGGCAGATAGGCACGCGGCAAGTCCATCCCAACAGGCGTCGCCCGCCCTGTCGCCAGGTGATCCGGCAGCAAATGCGTGTGTGGCCCGTCCGGGGACACACCGCCGGGCGGCGGGATTTGCCCCTGCACCTCGACCCGGCCCAAGGCCGTTTCGATCACGCGCGTCGGGCTATCGGCGAGGACGGCCCCGCCGACCTTTGGCATCGCGTCTGCAAATGTCACCCCGCACGAGGACTGAAGCGCTTCGCGCACCGGCGTGTCGCCAACGCGCACGGTAAAGCGGGCTTCTTTACGACCCAACCCAAAGTCAAACTGGCGTGACCCATCACCGCCCAGCAGCGCGCCAGTATCTTCGCCAAGATCCGTCACCACATCTTTATCCGGCAGCCGCCCCCGCTCGCGCTTGACCGCCAGCATGATGCGCGGCGCCCCGATCGCTGGCGGATCAAAGGTCAGCGCACGCACGTCGTCATTGATTGTCATGCGGATCGCCCCGTTGCGCGTCCGTGCAGTGACGTCATCACCCTCTAGCTCGACATCAACATCCTCGCCAGTCGCGGCCGTCATTTCCGCCACAGCACCCACCACACCCATGACCCAGGTGCCGCGGCCCTCTTTCAGCGTGGTGACCGCAAAATCACGAATATCCTCGGTCGACCAAGCCAGCCTGCGACATTCAACGCCAAGCTGGCTTAGCCGGTCTGGGATCTCCGCCCAAACGGCGTCTCGCGACGCGTCTGATCGCATCCGCCAGTCCGCAATCTCGTCATCGCTGCGCCCGCATCCCAAACACCATGCGGTGGTATCGTCGAGTTTGCAAACGCCCGTGCAAGGGCTTGTGATCGTCATGAATAACTCCTGGGAGATAGGCTGAAATACCGCCGGCCTTGCAGATCAAAAAACATATCCGCCTATTTGGCAAGGCAAAGCAAAGGACACCCGACTTTGCTCACTTAAGACCAGTCTTACTGCAAGAAAGTAATAAACTCTCGGAGAACATCTGACACGACACCGTTGCAGTCCAAGCCCGCAGATCGGGGGTTTTCGCACGGGGGATTTGATCCATGTGCGCGGGGTTAGGTCTTTAGCTAAACCAATCTCTTTGCAGCACTGAACGAAAGTCAGCTTTGGCAAAAACAAATGTACAATGACATGTTTGCAGCGAACTTCCGCTTCCCGCCCAAACCGCGACCATCATCGGCATGCCCTACCAGCTTCTTCTGCTTAAACGACTGGACTTCGCGCGCCAAGGAAGCGGTACTGGACCTGCGCTGACCAAGTGTCGGCGGCTTCGCCCG
>JBCBVY010000007.1:0-289460 GCA_039817385.1 Pseudomonadota bacterium
CGACCGGCTGGGGGGCCAGCCCCCCAGACCCCCCGGGATTTTTCTGAACAGAGAAGGGGGAGGGAGTTATTGGAATGGCACAGATTTCACTCAGCCGCGCGCGGACGATCATTCGCAAGACGCTGGAGCACGGCAAGGCCGAAGGGCTGAAGCCGCTGTCTGTCGTCGTGCTCGACACAGGCGGGCATGTCATCGCCTTCGAGCGCAGCGATGGGGCATCGCCGGGGCGGTTCGGGATCGCGCAGGGCAAGGCCTATGGCGCGGTTATGCTGGGCATGGCGGGCACGGCGCAGATGGCACGGGCCGAAGCGCAGGCCTATTTCATGGCCGCCGTGAATGGTGTCTATGGCGGGCAGGTTGTGCCGGTGCCGGGGGGTATCCTCGTGCGCGACGCGAAGGGCCGGACGCTGGGTGCGGTTGGCGTCACGGGAGATACCTCAGACGCGGATGCGGCGGCAGGCAAGGCGGGGGTCGAGGCCGCGGGGCTGGTGGCCGAGATCTGATCCACCTGCCACAATGATGGGCAGCGGACCGGCGCACAGGGCTCTGCGCGCCGGCGCGACTGGCAGGCCGGGGCAGTACGGGTTATATCACCCAAAGCCAAGCAAGAGGACTGCCATGACCCGCCCCGTGATCGGTATCATTTCGAACCCGCATGTCATCAACGATGAATACAGGGTTCATGCGGCCGGTGAGATCAACACGACCGCCGTTGCGCAGGCGGCGCGCGGCATTCCGATGATCATCGCGGCGGACCCGGGCCTTAATTCGGTGCAGGATCTGATGGGCGTCTGCCACGGCTTTGTCTTTACCGGCGGGCGGCCCAATGTCCATCCGGAAGAGTATGGCGAAGAGCCGACCGAGGCGCATGGCGATTTTGACCGCGCGCGCGACGGGCTGGCGCTGCCGCTGATCCGGGCTTGCGTGGATGCGGGCCTGCCCATTCTTGGCATTTGCCGCGGCTTTCAGGAAGTGAACGTGGCGATGGGCGGCTCGCTTTACCCAGAGATCCGCGATTTGCCGGGACGCGATAATCACCGGATGCCGCCCGACGGCACTCTGGAAGAGAAATTCGCGCTGCGCCACGCGGTGAGCTTCACAGAGAATGGTCCGTTTCACAGGCTGATGGGCGCGCAAGAGGTCATGACCAACACGCTGCACGGGCAGGGGATCAAGGCGCCGGGCACCGGCATTGTGATTGACGGTGTGGCGCCCGATGGCACGCCCGAGGCGATCTACATTGACGGGGCGCCGGGCTTTACCCTGTCGGTGCAGTGGCACCCCGAATGGAACGCCGCGCGCGATCCGGTCTCGCGCCCGCTCTTTGAAGCCTTTGGCGCCGCGGCCCGCGACTGGGCAATGGGCAAGCGACCCGGAGCACTGCGCTCGGCCTAATCTGCTGCGCTTGAGTCACGCGCGATGCCGAGAACAGGGCCCGCAGCGCAGGCGCCCATCAGACGTATTTGCATGAGAAGGCGGATAACGCCGCCCGGATCGCATTCCATGATCTCTGGGGCGGGCGGATGGTGGAGGGGCGCAAGTCGATGCGCAAGACCTAGTGATCCCGCTCACGCGCTCAGGCGGCCCGGGTCGCGGGCGCGGTGGATCGAGCTGAATTGCCATGCCTCGGGGCGCTGCGCGACGCCTTCTTGCACCGGCATCTGATGGATTAGCGCCCGCTGCGCCGCAATTTCTTCCGCGCCGTGCAACACGCGCGGGCTGACGCGCCCTTGCCATTCGGCCGCGCAGTTTGAGGCGGCGAGAAGCGCGTGAAAATGCGCGCGAAAAAGGCCGAGGCGCGCGGTGAAGTCCGCATCCTCGGGGGGCAGCTCCCAGATCGCGTGCAGCGCGGCGGGCAGGATCACGATGCTGTCAATCTCGAACGGGCGCGCCCGCCGCGCCGCGCGCATCGCACAGCGTAGGGGGCCTGCGTTCCGGGTCAGCATGTCGGAGCGCGCGTCCGCAAGGCGCAGGCTGAAGAAGACATGGGTGTCGGGGCGGTGGGGCAGGGCTGTCATACCGGCAGCTTGGGCGCGTTTGGGTTAACGGGGGATTAACTGGCGGGCGATTGTTCATGCTGCCAGTGCCGGAGTGGGGGCCAGCTAAGGCGGCTTTGCCGCCGAAACCCGGCAGCACATTGTGAAGCAATGTGCGAGAGGGCCCCTCCCTGCGCTCCGCGCGTTCACGGCTGAAACGCTCCCCCAGAGCGTTTCCGAGACGCCGCTCACCCCCCGAAGTTTTTTTGGAACAGAGAAGAGGGACGCGTCAGCGGGTTTCCAAAGCATGCGCCAGGAGGTCGAGCCGGTCCTGGCCGTAGAACATCTGGCCCTCCCAGATATAGGTCGGGGAGCCGAAGATGGGGCGGGCTTTGGCGGCCTGCGTTGCCGCTTCGAACTGCGCCTGAATGCCGGGATCCATTGCGTTTGCGATGGCGGCCTGCGCGAGGCCCGCGCGGGCCAGATGGCCTGGGTCGTTCACGTTGATATCATCTTGCCAATGGGCGCGCAGCACCTGCCAATGTGCCGTCCACGGGTTCTCAGAGGCGAGGATCGCGCCGGAGGCCAGCGCGAGCGGCTCGTCATGGTGGGTGGGGCGGAAATCCAGCATCGGCAGGCCGCGGTAGCGGGCCCAGCGGTACATGTCCTCGTTGAAGAAATAGGCCCGATGCGCCTGTGTCCGCGCGCCCGCATAACCGCCCGAGACCGCCTCGATCACCGGCAACAGGTCAAAGGGGTGGTGGATGATCTCCTGCCCGTGGGCATCAGCAATCTCCCGCAGGCGGGGCGCGCCAAGATAGGCATAGGCGGAATGGGCGGAATAGTAGTATTCGATCACATCTGGCCCCCTGCGATCTCGATGCACTGCCCGTTGACGGACCCAGATCCGGGGCTGGTCAACCAGCGGGAGGCGGCGGCGATCTCCTCGACCTCCAGAAGGCGCTTGTGGCGGTTGGATTTGATCATGACCTGCCGCGCGTCCTCAAGGCTCATGCCTGTGCGTTCGGCGATGGTGTCGGTGTTCCTTTCCACGATGGGCGTGTCGACATAGCCGGGGCAAAGCGCGTTGAAGGTATAGGGCTGGCCCATGTAATCCTCCGACAAGGACCGGATCAGCCCGATCAGCCCATGCTTGGAGGCCGAATAGGCCGCCGCCCCGCGCAGGCCGCGCACCCCCGCGATAGAGGACACGGCAATCACCCGGCCCCAATCGGTCTGAACCATGCCGGGCAGGCATTCACGGATCGTTAGAAACGCACCGTCGAGGTTGGTGACCATCACGTTGCGCCACATCTCCAGCGAGGTTTTGGGCACCGCGCGCCCCTCGGCGATGCCTGCGTTGGCGACGCAGATCTGCACCGGGCCGCGGGCAGCGACGGCGTCTGCGATCACCGACACGATGGAGGCTTCATCGCGCACATCCATCGCCATGCCACACATGCCCTCCGTGGCCACGGCGTCCAGCACCTCTTGCCGCCGCCCGGTGATGGTGACGGTCGCGCCGCGCGCTACGAAATCCTGCGCCATTGCCAGCCCGATGCCCGTGCCGCCGCCCGTCACCACTGCGTGTTTTCCTGTCAGGTCCATGATGTCCTCCCTTGTGCGGCCAGCCTAACGCCGGGGGCGGGGCTTGCAATCGCTGCCGGGGCGCGGTGATGTGACGTCATGAAATGGATCGACATTCCCCCCATCTGGCTTGCAGCGTTCCTCGCGCTGGCTTGGGCGCAGGCGCGTTATGCGGACCTCGGGCTCAGCCTGTCGGGTGCCTTTACCCAGTTCCTTGCGGGCGTGCTAATTGGGGGCGGGGTGCTGCTGATGGCGCTCGCGCTGTGGGAGTTTCGGCGCCACCAGACAACCGTGATCCCCCACCTGACGCCAGCCCGCATCATCCAAAGCGGCATCTTCTCACGCACGCGCAACCCGATCTACCTTGGCGATGCGCTGGTGCTGGCAGGTGCGGTGTTGTGGCTCGATGCGGTGCTGAGCCTGATCCTCGTGCCCGTCTTTGTCTGGGTGATCGAGCGGCGCTTTATCATCCCCGAGGAAAACCGGATGCGCCGCACCTTTCGGGCGGACTATGCGCGATACGAACAAAAAGTGCGCCGCTGGGTGTAAATCTTTTCAGAAATTTCGCGGCGTCACGGATACCTCGCCTTGTCAATGCTGCACCCGCACGGTACTGGACTAGGTGTCGCGGTGCATCATGTTGCCGCACTGAACCTGGGAACAGTGCCTTCAGACAAGGGAGGTGTCCGTGAAGATCGGAACGCCAAAAGAGATTTTCGAGGGCGAACGCCGTGTCGCCATGACCCCCGACAGCGCGCTTCAGCTGCAAAAATTGGGTCATGAATGTGTGATCGAAGCGGGTGCGGGGATGGCCGCTGGCTTTGACGACGCCGCATATGAAGGCGCGGGCGTGGAGGTCGTGAAGACCGCCGCGGCGCTGTACAAGGCGGCCGATGTGGTCGCCAAGGTGCGCCCGCCCGAGGATGCAGAGGTCAAGCGCCTGCGCGAGGGCCAGACGCTGATCTCCTTCTTCTATCCGGGCGCGAACGAGGCGCTGATGGAGGCCGCGGCCAAACGCGGCAGTACGGTCATCGCGATGGACATGGTCCCGCGCATCAGCCGCGCGCAGAAGATGGATGCGCTGTCTTCGATGGCGAATATCGCGGGCTACCGCGCGGTGATTGAGGCGGGCAACAATTTTGGCCGCTTCTTTACCGGGCAGGTCACCGCCGCCGGCAAGGTGCCCCCGGCAAAGGTGCTGGTGATTGGCGCGGGCGTTGCGGGCCTTGCGGCGATCGGCACGAGCACGTCGCTGGGCGCGATCACCTACGCCTTTGACGTGCGGCCCGAGGTGTCCGAACAGATCGAATCGATGGGAGCGGAGTTTGTCTTCCTCGATTTTGAAGACAGCGGCGACCAGAACAGCGCGGCAACGGGCGGCTATGCGGCCCCCTCCAGCCCAGAATTCCAGGCCAAGCAGCTGGAAAAGTTCCGCGAAATGGCGCCGGATATCGACATCGTCATCTGTACCGCGCTGATCCCGAACCGCGCGGCGCCCCTCCTCTGGACCAAGGATATGGTCGAGATGATGAAGCCCGGATCGGTCATCGTGGACCTTGCCGCGGAAAAGGGCGGCAATTGCGAGCTGACGGTGATGGACGAGAAGGTCTTGAGCGACAATGGCGTCACCGTCATTGGCTACACCGATTTCCCCAGCCGCATGGCAACGCAGTCCTCCACGCTTTATGCCACGAACATCCGCCACATGATGACGGATCTGACGCCGGAAAAAGACGGCGTGATCGTGCACGATATGGAAGACGACGTGATCCGCGGCGCGACCATCGCGTACGAGAAAGCCGTCACCTTCCCGCCGCCGCCGCCCAAGGTGGCCGCTATTGCCGCTGCGCCAAAGAAAGAGGCGCCCAAAGAGCTGACGCCGGAAGAAAAGCGCGCCGCAGAGATGGCCGCGTTCAAGAAGCAGACGGTAAATCAAGTCACCCTGCTGGGCGTGGCGGGCGTGCTGCTGCTGGCGGTGGGCACCGTTGCCCCGGCCAGCTTCATGCAGCACTTCATCGTGTTCATCCTGTCGGTCTTCATCGGTTTCCAGGTCATCTGGAACGTCGCGCACTCGCTGCACACGCCGCTGATGGCGGTCACGAACGCGATCTCGTCCATCATCATCCTGGGCGCGCTGATCCAGGTCGGCTCGTCCTCACTGCTCATAACGCTCTTGGCGGCGCTGGGTATTTTCATGGCCTCCGTCAATATCTTCGGTGGTTTCCTCGTGACACGGCGGATGCTCGCCATGTTCCAGAAGTCTTAAAGGGGAGCCGGGAAGATGGATTTCGGATTCACGATTGCGGCCTATGCGGTCGCGGCAGTTCTCTTCATCCTCTCGCTGGGTGGCCTTTCGGGGCAGGAAAGCGCGAAGCGGGCCGTGTGGTACGGCATTGCGGGCATGGCCATCGCGGTGCTGGCCACGCTGATCGGGCCGGGGGCGGGGCTATGGCTCGCCTCGCTGATCCTGATCGCGGGCGGCGCGGCGGTTGGCTACCAGCTGGCCACGAAGGTGCAGATGACGCAGATGCCCGAGCTGGTGGCGATCATGCACAGCCTTGTCGGCCTTGCGGCGGTGTTTGTCGGCTTTAACGCGGACATCATGATCAATGACATCGCTGCACTGAGCGCGGAATTTGGCGGCGGCAACCCGGTGGGCGGCTATGGTCTGCCGCTTTATCCCATCGCCGAAGAGACGATGGCGGGCCTGTCGGCCTTTGGCCAGCTTATCGCCAAGAAGACGGGGGTGGAGATCACCATCCTGCGGGTCGAGCTGGTGCTGGGCATCTGGATCGGTGCGGTGACTTTCACCGGCTCTGTCATTGCCTATGCGAAGCTCGCGGGCGGATCGTCCCTGCTGCCGTTCAAGGTCGACACCGGCGCAAACCAGCTTCCGGGCGGGCATCTGCTGAACGCCGTCGCAGCGGCAGCAAGCCTTGTGCTGGCGATCATGTACCTGGCTGGATCCGGTTCGTGGACGCTGGTGCTGCTGACGTTGCTGGCGCTGTTCATCGGCTACCACCTGATCATGGGCATTGGCGGCGCGGACATGCCGGTCGTTGTGTCGATGCTGAACAGCTATTCCGGCTGGGCGGCGGCGGCGATTGGCTTCTCGCTTGGTAACGATCTGCTGATCGTTGTGGGCGCGCTGGTCGGCTCTTCGGGGGCGATCCTGTCCTACATCATGTGCAAGGCGATGAACCGGTCCTTTGTTTCGGTCATCCTTGGCGGCTGGGGCGGCGCGGCTGCGGGTGAGCAGATGGCCGTTGAAGGCGAGCAGGTTGCGATTGAGGCAGATGGCGTGGCCACCGCCCTCAACGAGGCGTCCAGCATCATCATCATCCCGGGCTACGGTATGGCGGTGGCGCAGGCGCAGCAGACGGTTGCCGAGCTGACCCGCAAGCTGCGTGCCAAGGGCAAGGAGGTGCGCTTTGCCATCCACCCCGTCGCGGGGCGTCTGCCGGGGCACATGAACGTGCTGCTGGCGGAGGCCAAGGTGCCTTACGACATCGTGCTGGAGATGGACGAGATCAACGAGGACTTCCCGGACACGGATGTCGCCATCGTCATCGGCTCCAACGATATCGTGAACCCGGCGGCGCAGGACGATCCGAACAGCCCCATCGCCGGGATGCCGGTGCTGGAATGCTGGAAGGCCAAGCAGGTGTTCGTGTCCAAGCGGGGCCAGGGCACGGGCTATTCCGGGATCGAGAACCCGCTGTTCTTCAAGGAGAACACGCGCATGTTCTACGGCGACGCGAAGGCGAGCTTTGACAAGCTGTTGCCGCTCATCGACTAGGTGGTGGGGTGAAACCCCACCCTACGCAAGGGCGTCCCGCGGGGCGCCCTTTTGTCGTTCATGCGCGCGTTTTTCGAGTTCGGGAGCGAGGGGCCAGCCCCTCACACACCCCGGGATTTTTCGGAACAGAGAAGAGGGCGCGTTTCGGTATACAATCGTACCCACTTAACATGCTGAAATTATTTGTTTTTTGACTTCTCGCGCAAAGCGTTCTACCTCAACCTTATGCAATGAGTAGCGATCCACATGTCCCCCATCGAAGATCACCCGCTGCGCTACCGGCTTGCCAATGAGCTGCACGCGCGCCCCTTTCCGGCGATGGCCGCGCCCTGCACGGCGGCCTATATCGCGATCAAGCAGACGGGGCAGGCCGCGGTGCGTGACCGGGATGCGGACCTTGCGCACCTCGTGCAGCTGCTGGACCGCCACGGCGCCCCGCACCCCCAGCCGGGGGCGACGCACTACTATGGCCAGATCGGCAAGTACTGGCTGAAATGGGAACAGCACACCGAATTTGTCACCTACACCGTGTTTTCCGATGGGGTGGGCGAGCGGGCCTTTGACCCCGCCGAATTCGCGCCGTTCCCCGAGCCGTGGCTGGCCGAGGCGCCGGGGCAGAAGATCACCTCCGTCCTGCTGCGCGTTGTGCCGCGGCCTGCGGATGCAGAGATTGCCGCGCGGATAAAGGGCTGGTTTGTGTCCGAAAGCCTCGCAGTGAGTGCGGTGCTTGACGATGCCGCGGTGGTGGCCGGTGATTTCCGCATTGATGAGGCGGGGCACACCCGCTTTGCCGTGTTTGCGAGCGAAGGCACGGGGGAGCAGCGGGTCGGCCGCATCGTGCAGCGCCTGTGCGAGATCGAGACCTACAAGAGCATGTCGATGCTGGGCTTTGCCCGCGTGCGCGAGATGGGTCCGAAGCTGGGCGAGCTGGATACGGCCCTGACCGAGCTGGTCGGCGACATGCGCGAGGGGCGCGCCGGGGCGGAACAGACCCTGCGCGCGCTGCTCGACACCTCGGCGGAGCTGGAGACGGTCGCGGCCCGCGCCTCTTTCCGCTTTGGCGCGACAGGGGCCTATGAGGCCATCGTGAACCAGCGCATCGAGGCGCTGCGCGAGACCCGTTTCGAGGGGCGGCAGAGCTTTGCCGAGTTCATGATGCGCCGCTATGAGCCTGCGATGCGCACGGTCAAGTCGGCGCAAGCGCGGCTGGAGGCGATGAGCGCCCGCTCGGTCCGGGCGGCGAACCTGCTGCGCACCCGTGTGGATGTGGAGCGCAGTGCGCAGAACCAGAAGCTGCTGGAAAGCATGGACCAGCGCAGCGACACCCAGCTGCGGCTGCAACGCACGGTCGAGGGGCTTTCGGTGGTGGCGATCAGCTACTACGCGGTCAGCCTCGCGAGCTATCTGCTCTACCCGCTGGAAGCGCCAACAGGGCTGAGCAAAGGGATGCTGACCGCGGTGGTCACAGTGCCCGTGGTTCTGGCCGTGTGGTGGCTGGTGCGGCGTCTGCGGCAGTCGGTGGAGAAGTAGCTCGGGATTAGGTGGTACTTGATGTCCAACGCATGAGCACCCGCTTGCCCTGTTTTCGGTCGGTTTCACGGAATCCTGCCTTTAGCAAGGCGGGTACCAGTCCGGTGTATCCGTCGCTGAATTTTAGCGGGCCGTCCGGCATATGAGCGGAGGCGTCTACGGTTGACGCCCCGTGCGAGACGGCAAAACGGCAGCCAGCACGGCTAAGCTTTTCCATCAGACCCTGGCCCCGATGTGACGCGGCGATGAAGAAACAGGTCATCGCCCAATCTGCTGCCAAGTCCGCTGCCTTGGCCGGTTTGGCCACTCGGCCATTGTTGAACCGGGGCACATCCAGGCGGGGTGTGATCTGTACCCAGCCGACAGGTTTATCTCCGTCATATGCGATCAATCCAGCCGGTCGGTCGCTGTGCGCAATACGGTGCATGTCTGCTTTGCGACTGGCCTTGTTGGTGTCGCGCCATGCATTGCCCGCGATACGCCACCACATACACCAGCAATTGCGGGTGGCGCTGGCTGTTTCGAACAGCGCCTCCAGGTCCGGCCAACGCGCGGGTGTCAATGGATGGATCACCGGCCCCGGATCCGCGGGTCGAGCGCGTCGCGCAGGCCGTCGCCGAGGTAGTTCACGCTCAGCACCGTGAGCGAGATCATGATGCCCGGCAGCATCACCCGTTCGGGGTATTCCTGCATCCGCGGCACCGCATCTGCAAGCAGCTTGCCCCAGGTCGGAAAGTCCGATGGGAAGCCGACGCCCAGGAAGGACAGGGCGCTTTCGGTGATGATCGCCGTCGCCAGGCCCAGCGTGGCCGACACCACGATGGGCGAGATCACGTTCGGCAGCAGGTGCCGCCGGATGATCGCGCCCGATTTGGTGCCGATAGAGCGGGCGGCGAGGATGAACTCCCGCTCCTTGAGCGCGAGGATGTCGCCCCGCACGATGCGGGCAGTGGGCATCCAGTTCGTGATCCCGATGATGCCGACGATCAGCACAAACATGCCCGCCTCTGGCCCCCCGAAAGCAGACGTGAGCGGCTGGCGGAAGAGCGTGACCGCCAGCAGCACCAACGGCAGGATCGGCAGGGACAGCACCAGGTCGGTGAACCGCATCAGCCAGAAGTCGAGCCGCTTGAAGTAGCCCGCCAGCACGCCGATCAGTGTCCCGATCACCAGCGCCAGCAGCATCGCGGCCCAGCCCACGGCCATTGACACCCGGCCCCCCGCGAGAATCGTGGCAAGGATGTCGCGGCCCAGATTGTCCGTGCCAAAGGGGCGGTGCCAGCCCGTCTTGGCGTCCGCATCCCACAGCGCGACCCAGATGGGCCGCATGTCGCGGTTTCGGATGTCGAGCGCCTGCGCGTCGATCGTCCAGATATAGGGGCCGAGGACGACCGCGAGGGTGATAAAGATCAGGAACCCGCCACCAAAGAGCGCGCCTTTATGCTTGCGGAACTGCTCCCACACATCGCGCCACTGGCTCGACGGCGCGCTGGTCGCGCCTTTGTCCTGCAGCGCGGAGAGGTATTCGGCATCGGGCTGCGGCCCGGACGGTGTGGTCTCAGTCATAGCGGATCAATCATAACGAATTCGGGGGTCAAGCACGCCGTAGAGGACGTCAGCGATCAGGTTGAAGAGGACGATGAGGACGGCAAAGATGAAGGTCAGCGTCATGACCCCCGGCAGGTCGTTCGCGAACAGCCAGGTCAGCAGCAGCTGCCCGATCCCGTTCACCTTGAACACGTTTTCGGTGATGATCGCGCCGCCGAAAATCGCCGGAACCCCCAGTGCGATGACCGTGACCACCGGGATCATCGAGTTGCGCACCACGTGCACCATGACGACGACGCTTTCCTTCAGGCCCTTGGCGCGGGCGGTGCGCACGTAATCCTGGTTGAGGTTGTCGAGCATTGCGCCGCGCATGTAGCGCGAGATCTGGGCGGTGGTCTGCAGGGCCAGCACCATGACCGGCATGATCATCTGGTAGAATTGGACCTTGAAGCTTTCCCAGTCTGTCACGACGTGCGTGGTGTCATAGATCGAGGGCAGCCAGCCCAGCGAGACGGAAAAGATCACGATCAGCAGCGGACCGGTGAAAAAGGGCGGGATGGAGAAGCCGATCATGGTCACAAATGTGCCGGCCTGATCGAAAACGCTGTAATGCCGGTAGGCGCTGTAGATGCCGATGGGCAGGGCGATCAGGATGCCGACAACGTAGGCAAGGCCCACGACCCACAGCGTCTGCGGCAGGCGCTGGTAGACGATGTCCATGACCGGGCTGCGGGTCTGCCATGACAGGATGCGCTGCTTGCCCTCGGCAAAGGAGGTGCCAAAGGCCCGGTCAAAGAGCACCTGCGGCTCGACCCAGAAGAACTGCACCAGCCATTTCCAATACTGGATATACCAGGCCTGCCCGAGGCCCAGCGCCTCGCGCATTCGCTCCTTGACCTCTGGCGGGACGGTCAGGGGGACCTGCGCCATCGGATCGCCAGGGGCGAGTTGCAGCAGGCCAAAAATGACGAGGCTGATGAACAGCAGCGTCGGGATGGAAAGGATCAGCCGTCTGATCGTGAAGGTGAGCATTGCGGCCTCTTGATGGGTCGTTGCGATTGCTTCGGGTCAGGTTGGCATAGGTGGAGGTTGATGTCTCTACCTTTCGCTAGGGAAAGTTGTGGCAAGGGGCTGTGTGATGGATTTGGGGGCGGTGGGTTGGCACCCACCCTACGGCGGTCGGTAGGGTGGGTGCCAACCCACCGGTGACGTTAATGAAAGCGAAACCACGCGCGCTGCACGGTCAAGCCATTTCCAATTACCGACGCCTGTACCAGCCGGGAGGCACCTATTTCTTCACCGTGCGGCTGGCCGACGGCGCGCCCCATGACCTGCGCGATCACATCCAAATCCTGCGCCATGCCTTCCGCACTGAGTGCGCGGCGCATCCGTTCGAGATCGAGGAGGCCGTGATCCTTCCCAATCACCTGCACAATATCCGGCGGCTGCCGGAGGGTGACGCGGATTTTTCAAACCGCTGGCGGCGGATCAAGACGGCCGTGACAAAGGCGATTCATCCGCCGCATTTCGGGTCGCGCAGCAAGTTTGTTCGCGGTGAACGAGGCTTCTGGCAGCGGCGGTTCTGGGAGCACCTGATCCGGGACGAGGCGGAGATGGCGCATTACCGAGCCTATTGCTGGTTCAACCCGGTGAGGCACGGATATGTCCAGCGCGCAGAAGATTGGCCACAGTCTTCGTTTCATCGGGCAGTGGCGCGCGGCGATGTGGCGCGTGGTTGGTGCTGGGCGGCGTAGGGTGGGTGCCAACCCACCGAGTGATCGGAAACCCGTCCGGTGCGGTGGGTTTCACCCACTCTACGGGCTCAATGGGCGCCGGAAGAAATAGAAAACCGCGCCCCCGCTTCCGGGGACGCGGCCATTTGTCAAAGCGACCCGATCACTCGGTGCGGTGCCAGTCCGCGACGTTCCACAGCTCAGAGTCCCACACGTTCAGCTTCACGCCGCCGAGGGTCGTGGAGTGGGCCGACAGGCGGGCGCGGTTGACGAGCGGCACGATGGTGTAGCTCTCCGCGGTCAGCATGTCGTTCATCTTCTTGGCGATCCGCGCCCGCTCGTCGATGTCGCCGGTGCGGGCCAGCTCGTCGATCAGCGCGTCATAGGCCGGGTCGCAGAAGCGGTTGATGTTCTCACCCTGCCACTGGCTCGACGGCTTCGGCTCATTGCCGCACCGGTAGGCCGCCAGGTACTGCTGGGGGTCGGTGCCGTTGAAAGTGTTCGCGTACATCTCCACGTCCGCGTAGAACTTCTGAAACGTGTCCGGGGAGCCCGGGTCGCCGCCGAAGAACACCGATGCATCTAGGTTGCGCAGTTCGGTTTCAACACCGATCTCGCTCCACCATGCCTTGATCAGCGCCTGGAAGTCCTGACGGACCGCGTTGGTCGAGGTCTGGTAAAGGATGCGCAGCTCAACGCCGTCCTTGTCGCGGATGCCGTTGCCATCGCTGTCGACCCAGCCGGCCTCATCCAGCAGCGCGTTTGCGCCCGCGATGTCCTGCGTCAGGCACTCTTCATTGCCGGAGGCATAGATCGCCGGGGCAGGGACCAGGTCACAGGTCGGCGTGCCGGCCTGGCCATAGCCGACCTCGGTCAGCAGGCCGCGGTCGATCGCCATCGACAGGGCCTTGCGCACGGCCTGATCGCTCAGGAACGGGTGCGGCTCCGCCACGGTTGCGCGCGTCTCGGGCGGCAGATCGGGCGAAGGGTTGGTCAGGTTCATTTCCAGACGCTCGACCAGCGGGCCGAAGCCTGCGATCGGAATACCCTGGCCACCTTCCTGCATCTTCGCGATGACGTCAGGCGCCAGCTGCAGATTCCAGGCATAGTCGAACTCGCCCGTTTCCATCACGGCGCGGCCCGCCGCGGTTGCGTCGCCGCCCCCTTTGAAGAGCACGGACGCGAAGGCCGGCTTGGCCGGATCGCGGTAGTTCGGGTTCGCCTCATACTGGATCACGTCATTGGGGCGGAAATCCGTGACGACGAAGGGGCCGGTGCCGATCGGGTTGAAGTTCGCCTCGGTGCACTCGGGCGCCTTGGCACCCAGACAGTCGGCAAATTGTGCCGCCTGAATAATGGGCGACTGACCACCAACAAAGGCCGAATAGGGGTTCGGCTTGGGCTGGTTGAACGTAACGACAACGGTGCGGGCATCGGGCGTCTCAACGCTTTCCACACCGTCAAAGAACGAACCCTGCGCACAGCCGCCTTCGGGGTGCATGCAATACTCGGCCGTAAAGCGCACATCCTCGGAGGTGACCGGCGTTCCATCGGACCAGACCAGGCCTTCGGACAGGACCCAGGTGATCTGCGTTAGGTCGGCGCTCACGCCGCCATTGCCCACGGTCGGGATCTCGTCAACCAGCCACGGCACCAGCGCGCCGGTCTCGTTAAAGCGCGCCAGCGGCTCCAGCACGAGGCTGGCGGATTCGACATCCTTCGTGCCACCCGACAGGTACGGGTTCAGGATCGAGGGCGCCTGCCAATAGAGGATACGCACCTCGCCATCGCTGCCACGCGTCTTGTGACCATCGGCAAAGGCCATTGTGCCCAGGCCGGTGGCAATCGCGCCCAGCAAGAGGGTTTTTAATTTCATGTCATACTCCATGTTGGACAAGTGTTTGATACGCTTGCCATTCTCGTTGTGGCCCCGTGTGATGGGACCCCCGCGCAAAGCGCATCAAAAGGGGGCGGTAAATTGCCGTAACGGCAGGACTTTCCCCAGCAGCGCCCGCGCGAATGCCACCTATGCAAGCAGACTTTGCCGAAAAAGCAAGCCTTGGTTTGCATCGCTGTGCCCTGATCTTGCGCAAGGTTTGACAGGGGCAGGGGCCGCGCCTAGCGTGAAGGCAATCACGAAGAGGTGCCAGATATGCTGGACGACGCAGAACAGCGCACGATTGCAGATATCCGCGGCCTTCGGGTCGAGTTTCAGACCAAGGATGGCCCGGTTGTTGGGGTCGAGGATGTCAGTTTCGACATCAAGTCCGGCGAGACGGTCTGCGTTGTCGGGGAGTCTGGCAGCGGCAAGTCGGTCTCGTCCCTCTCGCTCATGCGCCTGGTGGAGTTTGGCGGCGGCGACATTGCCAATGGTCAGCTGATGTTTGACCGGAAGGGCGGCGGGGAGATTGACCTTGCCAGCACCGATCAGGACCTGATGCGCACGATCCGCGGCAACGAGATCGGCATGATCTTTCAGGAGCCGATGACCGCGCTCAACCCCGTCTTTACCGTGGGCCGCCAGCTGACCGAAGGGCTGCGCCTGCACAAGGGCATGAGCGCAGCGCAGGCCGAGGAACGCGCGCTTGAGCTGCTGCATCAGGTCCGCATCCCCGAGCCGGAGCGGCGGCTGCGGCAGTACCCGCACGAGCTGTCGGGCGGGATGCGCCAGCGCGTGGTGATCGCGATGGCGCTGGCCTGCGAGCCGCGTCTGCTGATCGCGGACGAGCCGACAACGGCGCTCGACGTGACAATTCAGGCCGAAATCCTTGCCCTGATGGACCGGCTCAAGCGCGAGACCGGCACGGCGGTGATGTTCATCACCCATGACATGGCCGTGGTGGCCCAGATGGCCGACCGCGTCGTCGTGATGTTCCGTGGCAAAAAGGTCGAGGAAGGCCCGGTCGAGGAAATTTTCGAGAACCCGCGGCACCCCTACACCAAGGCGCTGCTGGCCGCGGTGCCCAAGCTGGGCGAGATGACGGGCAAACCCTACCCCGAGCCGATGAAGCTGCTGGGCCGCGAGGAGACAAACCTCGCGCCCATCACCGGCAAGGACGAGGTGCTGCTGGAGGTGCGCAATCTCACAACGCGCTTCCCGGTCAAGGGCGGTTTCTTCCGCCGGACGGTTGCCAACGTGCACGCGGTTGAGAATGTGTCGTTCACGATCAACAGGGGCCAGACGCTCAGTCTTGTGGGGGAATCGGGGTGCGGCAAGTCCTCGGCGGGCCGGTCGATTCTGCGCCTTGTTGAGCCGGTCTCGGGCCATGTGTCTTTGAACGGTACGGACATCATGGCCCTCGGCCCGGAAGCGCTGCGGATGGCGCGCATCGATATGCAGATGATTTTTCAGGATCCGTTTGCCTCGCTCAACCCGCAGATGCAACTTGCCGATCAAGTGGCTGAGCCAATTCACAATTACGGCCTGCTGAAGGGCAAAGAGGTGTCCGACTGGGTCGAAACGCTGTTTGACCGGGTCGAGCTGCCGCGCAGCTTTATGCGCCGTTTCCCGCACGAGCTGTCAGGTGGCCAGCGCCAGCGCGTTGCCATCGCCCGCGCACTCGCCCTGCGGCCAAAGCTGATCATTGCGGATGAAGCGGTCTCGGCCCTTGATGTGAGCGTGCAGGCGCAGGTGCTGAACCTGATGATGGAGCTGCAGTCGGAGATGGAGCTATCCTTCCTCTTCATCTCCCATGACATGGCCGTGGTCGAACGTGTCAGCCACCAGGTCGGCGTGATGTATCTGGGCCGCATCGTAGAGCTTGGGCCCCGCGCCCGCGTGTTCGAGAACCCGCAGCACCCCTATACCCAGGCCCTGATGAAAGCCGTGCCCATTGCCGACCCGCGCAAGCGCAAGGCGGAGAAGGACCTGAACTTCAAACCGATCCCCTCGCCGATCCACCCCATCGGCTATGATCCCGCGCCGTCCGAATATAACGAGGTCGAGCCGGGCCATTTCGTGCTGACGACCGACAGTGGCTACTGACGCGCGCCCCGTTGCGCTCGTCACCGGCGCGGCGCGCGGCATCGGCAAAGCCATCGCCGCAGAGCTTGACCGCGACCACACCGTCGCGCGCCATTGGGGCAGGGCCCAGCCAGAGGGGGACAGTTATCAAGCTGACCTCGCGGACGGCGAGGCCTGCGCTGATCTGGTGGCGCGCGTGCTGGCTGACCACGGCCGCCTCGACGTGATCGTGAACAACGCAGGCGCCATCGCCATGTCGCCCCTGGACGCCTTCGACACCGGCTACGCGAACATCCTCGCCGTGAACCTGCTCGCCCCGCACGCGATCCTCGCCGCGGCCTTGCCGCACCTGAAGCCCGGCGCCTGCATCGTGAACATCTCCTCCATGAACGCCGATCTGCCGGGGCGCGGTGCGGCGATTTACTCGGCCAGCAAGGGCGCGCTCAACACCTGGACCAAAGCCGCCGCGCGCGAGCTTGGCCCAAAAGGCATCCGCGTGAACGCCGTCGCCCCCGGCGCCATAGACACCCCCGAGGCGCCCCGCGCCCCGGACCTCAAACAGGCCTTCGTCGACCTGCAAGCCTTGGACAAGGTCGGCGCGCCCAAGGACATCGCCGCCGCCGTCCGCTACCTGATCGGCGCGGAATTCACCACCGGCGCAATTCTCTCGGTCACGGGCGGCTACCGCCTCTGACCCTCTTGAACCAGAAGCCCGCCCGCTCCACACTCGCGCCAAACCAGCTCTTCTTTGGGTCCCAAATATCCCGGGGGTCTGGGGGCTGGCCCCCAGTTCCAACGGAGCCCACATGACCCAAACGCTCGACCCGCTCGCGCTGATGACCAAGCTGATCTCCTTCCCTACGGTCAGCCGCGACACCAACCTGCCATTAGTGCAATGGGTGGCCGATTACCTCTCCACCCACGGGATCGAGGCGCACCTTTGGCCAGACCCGGACCAGCCGCACAAGGCCGCGCTGTTCGCCCATGTTGGCCCGTGGGAGGACGGCGCCGTGGTGCTGTCTGGGCACACGGACGTGGTGCCGGTGGACGGTCAGGACTGGACAACCGACCCCTGGACGGTGACCCAGCGGGACGGCACCTATGTGGGCCGCGGCACCTGCGACATGAAGGGCTTTGACGCGCTGGCCATCTGGGCACTGGTCGCGGCCAAACAGCAGGGCGTCACCCGTCCCCTGCAACTCGCGCTCAGCTTTGATGAAGAGGTCGGCTGCACCGGCGCGCCCCCGCTGATCCGGGCGATGGACGCGGCCCTTCCGCGCGGCAGCGACGTGATCGTGGGCGAGCCGTCCACGATGCAGGCGGTCACCGGCCACAAGGGCGGGCAGGGTTTCCCGACGCGCGTGCGGGGATTTGAGGTGCATTCTTCCATCGCTTACCAAGGGGTAAGTGCGATCCACGAGGCCGCCAAGCTGATCGACTGGGCCAACCAACGCAACGCGGAGAATGCCGCGGCTGACCCCTCGGACATGGCCGCGCTGTTCGATCCGCCCTACACCAACTGGCATGTCGGCATGATCGAAGGCGGCACCGCGCATAACATCACCGCCAAGGACTGCAGTTTCGCAATGGGCTTTCGCGCGGTGCCGGGGGATGACCCCGCCGCGCTGAAACAAGCCTACCTCGATGCGGTGGACGCCCTGCGCACGCAAATGAAAGCCGTCCGGCCCGAGGCGGATATCGAGGTCGACGTGATGTTCGACGTGCCGCCCCTGAGGCCAGAAGAGGACGGAGGCGCCGAACGCCTCGTGCGCCAGATCACCGGCGACAATGCCAGCCACGTGGTCAGCTACGGCACCGAGGCGGGGCATTTCCAAGCGGCGGGCTATTCAGCGGTTGTGTGCGGGCCGGGCAGTATCGAACAGGCGCACCAGCCCGATGAATTTATCGAGATCGCTCAGTTCAACGCAGGCCACGATTTTATGCGCAAACTGGTAGACCGGCTTGGCTGAGCCGCTGGAAACCGACGCGGTTTCCACGCGCGCCCGGGAAACCGCGTCGGTTTCCCAATTTCCATTTGCCGCGCTTGGCCCCGTCACCTGGCCCGGCCCGCCCCCGGCAGAGGCCGACATCGTCGTCATCGGGGGCGGCGTGATCGGGGTCTGCACCGCGCTCTACGCGGCCCGTGCGGGCCAGCGCGTGGTGCTCCTTGAAAAAGGACGCATCGCGGCCGAGCAATCGGGCCGCAACTGGGGCTGGATCCGCCAGCAGGGCCGCGACCCGGACGAGCTGCCGATCATGGTGGAGGCAAACCGCCTTTGGAAAGAGCTTGCGGGCGAGACCAATGTCGACATCGGCCTGCGCACAGGCGGCGTGACCTACCTCGCCAAAACGCAAAAAGAGCTGGCCAGCTACGCGGTATGGCTGCCGCACGGGCAGGCCCACGGCACGGGCGCCCGGATGCTGACAACGGCTGAAACCGCGGAGCTGATCCCCGGCATGTCGCGGCGCTATGCGGGCGCGCTTTATACCCCCACCGACATGCGGGCAGAGCCCTGGGTCGCTGTGCCTGCGCTGGCCCATGTGGCGGCGCGCGCCGGGGCGCGACTCGTCGAGCATTGCGCGGTCCGCGCGCTTGATCTGGAGGCGGGGCGTGTCGCCGGGGTTATCACGGAGGCGGGCCGCATCCGCGCGCCGCGTGTCGTTTTGGCCGGCGGCGCATGGTCTTCGCTTTTCCTGCGCGCCCACGGGGTGTCCATCCCGCAGCTCAGCGTGCGCGCCACCGTCGCCGCAACTCAGCCCTTGCCTGCCACCTACGCGGGCGGCGCGGCAGATGACCGGATTGCCTTTCGGCACCGCGTAGATGGGGGCTACAGCCTCGCCGCGGGCGGCTTTCACGAGCTCTTCGTCGGACCCGATGCCTTCCGCGCTTTGCCCAAATTCCTCGCCCAGCTGCGCGCCGACCCGTTTGGCACCCGCTACTTGCCGTTCGCGCCCAAGGGCTACCCCGACGGCTGGCGTACCCCGCGCCGTTGGAGCGCCGATGGCCCCAGCCCCTTCGAGGCGATGCGCATCCTGAACCCGGCCCCCAACCGGGCCAAGGTTCGCGCGCTGACCCGGGACTTCGCCGCGCTTTTTCCAAAGCTCGGTCCGGTCCGCATCACTAACGCCTGGGCCGGGCTGATCGACACGATGCCGGACGTTGTCCCGGTCGTTGACCATGTCGCCGCGCTGCCGGGGCTGATCCTTGGCACCGGCATGTCCGGGCACGGCTTTGGCATCGGGCCGGGCATGGGCCGGGTGCTCGCGGCACTGGCGGCGGATGGCGATCCGGGGCACGATCTGTCACGGTTCCGGCTGTCGCGATTCAGCGATGGGTCCGCGATGCGTCTTGGCCCGTCCGTTTAACCGTTCGTTTCATCCAAGGAGATCCCCATGCCCATCCGCAACCGCCTTGCCGAAATGCACAACGAGATCACAGGCTGGCGCCGCCACCTGCACGCCAACCCGGAACTGCAATTCGACGTGCATGAAACTGCGGCTTTTGTTGCGGAAAAGCTGCGCGCCTTTGGCGTGGATGAGGTCACCGAAGGCATTGGGCGCACCGGCGTTGTCGCGGTGATCAAGGGCCGCGAGGCCGGGGGCCGCACGATCGGGCTGCGCGCGGATATGGACGCGCTGCCGATCACCGAGGCGACGGGGCTGGACTATGCCAGCCAAAACGACGGCAAGATGCACGCCTGCGGCCATGACGGGCACACGGCCATGTTGCTGGGCGCGGCGCAATATCTGGCAGAGACCCGCAATTTTGCCGGCACCGCCGTGCTGATCTTCCAGCCCGCCGAAGAGGGCGGCGGCGGCGGGCGCGAGATGGTGAATGACGGGCTGATGGACCGTTGGCAGATCGACGAGGTCTACGGGATGCACAACATGCCCGGCCTGCCGACGGGCCAGTTCGCGATTCGCCCCGGCCCGCTGCTGGCCGCGGCGGACATGTTCACGATCCGGGTGATCGGCAAGGGCGGGCACGCCGCCGCCCCGCATCAGGCGGTGGACCCGAACGTGGCGGCGGCCCATGTGATCGTCGCGCTACAGTCGATCGCCAGCCGGGTGACGGACCCGCTTGCCGCGGTCGTGGTGACCATCGGGTCGCTGCATTCGGACAGCGTCGTTGGCAACGTCATCCCACATGTTGTCACGATGGAAGGCACCGTGCGCGCGCTTGACGAGGGCGTCCGGGCCGAGGCGCAGGCGCGCGTGCTGGCCATCACGGAAGCGACGGGGCAGGCGCATGGCTGCACGGCTGAGATCGACTACGAGGTTGGCTACCCGGTTACCATCAATGCGGATGCGAACACCGGCCATGCGGTTGCGGCCGCCCGCGCGGTGACGGATCACGTGCTCACCGATTGCCCGCCAATCATGGCCGCCGAAGATTTTTCCTTCATGTTGAACGAACGCCCGGGCGCCTACATCATGATTGGCAATGGGGACACCGCGATGGTGCATCACCCGGAATACAATTTCGACGATGATGCGATCCCGGCGGGCTGCTCGTGGTTTGCCGAGATTGTTGAACAGCGATTACCACTTGGTAAGTAGATGAACATAGCGCCGGAAGGCGCTGAAAAAGGGAGACAACAGATGCCAGTCAAAAACCGCTTTGCTGAACTTCAGGCCGAAATCACCGCCTGGCGCCGGGACATCCACGAGAACCCGGAGATCCTGTTTGAGACGCACCGCACCTCTGCGCTTGTGGCGGAAAAGCTGCGCGCGTTTGGCCTTGATGAGGTGACCGAAGGGATTGGGCGCACCGGGGTCGTCGGCGTGATCAAGGGGCGCACCGACACGGCGGGCAAGGTCATCGGCCTGCGCGCGGACATGGATGCGCTGCCGATTCACGAGGCGACGGGGCTCGACTATGCCTCCAAGACCGATGGGGCGATGCACGCCTGCGGCCATGATGGGCACACGGCGATGCTGCTGGGCGCGGCAAAGTACCTAAGCGAGACGCGCAATTTCGACGGCACCTGCGTGGTGATCTTCCAGCCCGCCGAAGAGGGCGGCGGCGGCGGCAAGGAGATGTGCGACGACGGCATGATGGCGCGTTGGGGCATTCAGGAAGTCTACGGCATGCACAACTGGCCCGGCATGCCGGTCGGCACGTTTGCGATCCGTCCGGGTCCTTTCTTTGCCGCGACGGACCAGTTCGACATCTATCTCGAAGGCAAGGGCGGCCACGCGGCCAAGCCGCACGAAACTGTCGACACCACCGTGATGGGCGCGCAGGTCGTGATGGCGATGCAGACCATCGCCAGCCGCAACGCGGACCCGGTGGATCAGGTCGTGGTGTCGGTCACATCTTTTGAAACCTCGTCCAACGCGTTCAACGTGATCCCGCAGAAGGTGCACCTCAAAGGCACAGTGCGCACCATGAGCGCGGCGATGCGGGACATGGCCGAGACGCGGATCAAGGCGATCTGCGACGGGGTCGCGGCAACGATGGGTGGCACCGCGCACGTGGACTACCACCGCGGCTATCCGGTGATGGTCAACTCAGAAGAGCAAACGGAATTTGCCGCTAACGTCGCGCGCCGCGTGTCGGGTCAGTGCGATGATGCGCCGCTGGTGATGGGCGGCGAGGATTTCGCCTTCATGCTCGAAGAGCGCCCGGGCGCTTATATCGTGGTCGGCAATGGCGACAGCGCGTCGGTCCACCACCCCGAATACAACTTCAACGACGAGGCGATCCCAGCGGGATGTTCGTGGTGGGCGGAGATTGTCGAACAGCGGATGCCGGTGCGCGGCGCGGCGTCCTGAGGCGGGCGATCCTTTGAAGGATCGCTTGGGGTCAATTCTTCAAAGAATTGATCCCTTGGCCCGCAGTTTTTCGTAGACGGCCGTGATGCCGTCCACTTCGCGGTCGATGGAGAAGCTGGCCTCTGCAACCTCGCGGGCGTCCTGCTGCATGTCCGCGCAGTCCAATACGCGAGTTGCAGCGGCTGCGCCGCGTTCGGGGGTGGTAATCAGCCCTGCGCGGCCTTGGGACGCAAAGGCGGCGTAGTAGCCCGTGTCCGTCGCCACAAAAGGCGTGCCGCTCGCCATGCCCTCCAGCGGGACCATGCCGTAGCCCTCGTAGGTGGGCAGTTGCATCACGAGGCTCAGGCCGCGCATCAGGGCGGGCATCTGCTCTGGCCCGATCTCTCCGGGCCAGAGGATGCGGTCCTCCAGCCCAGCCGCGGCAATCGTGCGGCGCAGGGCGCCCGCAAACCCCTCATGCTCGCGTGCAACCTTCCCGATGACCAGCGCGGTCAGCCCGGGCCGCTCGGGCAGCAGCTCAAGCATCGCGTGCACGAAGCGGTCGGTGCCTTTTTCGGGCCGAACACGGCCAATCGTGGCGATCCCCGCGGTGCCGCCATAGCCCAGCGCCTGCCACGCGGCGGCGCGGTCCGGGGCGGGGGTAAAGCGGTCCGTGTCGACCCCGTGCGGGACCACGCCGCGCACATGGGGCACGAAGCGCGCCGCCGCTTCGGTGGTGGCGATTACTGAATCCATCCGGTTGATCAGCCAGCGCGGCAGGGCGCTGTGCCGCCGGATCGCCGCAGAGGTAAAGACAATGCGGATCGGTTTGCGCAACACGTCGCGCGTCCAGAGGGCCGCGCGCATTTCTGTGTTGCGGCGCACGTGCCAGATGGTGCCGGGGCCGGAGCGCGCCCGTGCCTCTGCCAGTGTGATCGGCGCGGGGCAGCCGGGCAGGGGGTGGCCGACAAGGGCCAACGCGCCCTGCTCGGCCTGTTTTGCAATGACGGCGGCAGCGGTGGCGGAGACGCCGGTGAAGTTGCGGTTGAAATTCGTGACGATCAGCGGGGTCATGGGGCCTCCTCTAACCCCAGCACGGCGGCGAGCTGTGCGGCAAGCGCGTCAGCCTCCCCGGTTTGCGCGGCGGCGAATCCGGTGGCGGCTTTCCTGAGGCGCGCAAGGTCTTCGGGTGCGTCCAGCAGTGCGCCGACCGCGGCGGCGAGCGTACTGTCATCGACGCGGGTCACGGCCCCAGCCGCCTCCAGCGCGGCATAGGTTTCCGAAAAGTTGCCCGTGTGCGGCCCGGTCAGGATGGCAGCGCCTGCATGGGCGACCTCGAACGGGTTGTGCCCGCCGATCTCCCGCAGGCTGCCGCCCAGCAGGACCAGCGGCGCGAGGGGATAGAGGCTGCCGAGTTCCCCAAGCGTGTCGACCACCCAGACCGCCTTGTCCGGCATCCCGCCCGTGCTGCGGGTGGTTAAGGGCAGGTCGCTTGCCTTGGCCAGGGCTTCCACCTCCGCGCGCCGTTCGGGGTGGCGGGGCACGAGGATCAGGCACAGGTCCGCGTGCTGCTGCCGGAGGGTCTTGTGCGCGGCGAGGATCAC
Source organism: Pseudomonadota bacterium (assembly GCA_039817385.1). GTDB lineage: Bacteria > Pseudomonadota > Alphaproteobacteria > Rhodobacterales > Rhodobacteraceae > JBCBCP01. Next base: position 23,499 of record JBCBVY010000007.1, read on the forward strand.
CTCTTCCTCCCCCGGGTGGGTGGACGCTGCGATCCATGCGGGCCGGCCTGCCAGCGCTGCGCGGGCGCCCTCCAGCAGCGCGGTGTCGATCGGCAGCGCGCCGGAAAGGGCCTTGAGGTTGCCGCCGGTCTCCACAGGTGCGGGGCCAAGGCTGCGCAAGGCCTGTGTCACCGCGTCATTCTGCGCGAGGATCAGGTTGAACCGGCCCAGCAGGGCGGATGCCGTGCGCGGTGCGCTGGCCCAGCGGCGGAGCGAACGCTCGGACAGCCGTGCGCCGACCAGCGCCCGGGGCATATCGGAGCGGAGCAGCATGTTCGGCCAAATCTCCGATTCCACGAAGAGCGCCGCATCGGGCCGCCAGCGCTTGAGGAACCGGTCTACCGGCCCGGGCGCATCGAGCGGGGCAAACTGGTGCCATGCGCCTTGCGGCAGCCGGTCTTCCAGCATCTGGGCAGACGTGGGCGTCACGGAGGTGACCATGACCTTCAGGCCCGGCGCGCGGGCCTGCAGCGCCCGGATCAGCGGCAGGACCGAAAGGCTTTCCCCGACCGAGGCCGCGTGCACCCACAAGAGCGCACCGCCCGGGCGCTCCCCCGCGGTCACCCCCACCACCTCATGCGCGCGGTACGCTGGCACCCCCGCGCCGCGCAGGCGCGCGATGCGGCGGCGGGCGATGAAGGGGATCGCGAGCCGCGTGGCCAGCGCATAGGCGCGCAAAAGGGCCGTCACGGCTCAGCCGCCGGTGTGGCTCATATGGCGGGACATCTGGCCATCGGCGCGCGCGCGCGAATAGTCGAAATCGTGGCCCTTGGGCTTGGCGGCGATGGCGGCGCGGATGGCGTCCTCCAGCGGGCCGTCGGAATCGGAGGCGCGCAGGGGCGTGCGCAGGTCCGCCTTGTCCTCCTGGCCAAGGCACATGAAAATCTCCCCGGTGCAGGTGACGCGCACCCGGTTGCAGCTTTCGCAGAAATTGTGGCTGAGCGGAGTGATGAAGCCAATGCGCTGACCGGTCTCATCCAGCCGGACGTAGCGGGCCGGCCCGCCGGTGCGGTCGGGCAGGTCGGTCACGGTGTAGTGCTGGGCATAGGCGCGGCGCACCTCTTCGAGGGACCAGTATTGGCCCACGCGGTCCGCGCCGCCCAGATCGCCCATCGGCATCACCTCGATCCAGGTCAGGTCCGCGCCGCGGGCGGCGCACCATTCTGTCATGCGGCCCAGCTCGTCCTCGTTAAAGCCCTTGAGCGCAACCGCGTTGATCTTGACATGCAGCCCCGCCGCCTGCGCCGCGTCGATCCCGCGCAGAACCTGGCTCAGGCGGCCCCAGCGGGTGACGCGGGCGAACTTGTCCTCGTCCAGCGTGTCGAGCGAGATGTTGATACGCCGCACGCCCGCCTCCGCGAGGGGCTTGGCAAATCGCTCAAGCTGGCTGCCATTCGTGGTCAGCGTCAGCTCGTCCAGCGCGCCGGTCTCCAGGTGCCGGGACATCGACCGGAAGAAGGTCATGATATCGCGCCGCACCAGCGGCTCGCCCCCGGTGATGCGCAGCTTGCGCACGCCAAGGCGGACAAAGGCGCTGCACATGCGGTCCAGCTCTTCGAGCGTCAACAGCTCTTTCTTGGGCAGGAAGGTCATATTTTCCGACATGCAATAGACACAGCGGAAATCGCAGCGGTCCGTCACCGACAGGCGAAGGTAGGTGATGGCGCGGGAAAAGGGATCGATCAGCGGTGCGGTCATACCAAAGAGGTATGCGGGAGCGGGCCGCGCCGCAAGTCCTGTTGCAAGGGCACGGGGCGGCTGGACGCGGCGGGCCGGGGCGCGTTAACAAGTGCCATGAGATATATGTTTTGTGTTGTGTTGGGCGCGGCGCTTGGCGGCTGTGCCGCGGTGTTGCCCAAGCCTGAGGTGGAGCCTGAGGTGATCGAGGACCCCAAACCTGCCGCGCTGCCCGCTCTAGCCGCCATACGGCCCCGTGCGCGGCCCGAAGAGGGCCCAGCGCCGTCCGCTGAACCTGAACCTGTGCCAGAGCCCGCTGCGGCGCCGGGTGGGCCGCTTGGGGTCACTGTTGCCTCGCTTGGCAATCCGGCGGAGCCTGGGCTGTGGCTGAAAACGCCGCTTGTGTCGGCGCGGCAGCCCGGAACCTTGCGGCTGGGCGGTGCGTCGGTCGCGGTCATGCTGATCCCGCTGGAAGGGCCGCCAACGGCTGGCAGCCGGATGTCGCTGGAGGCGTTCCAGGCATTGGGCGCGCCGCTGACGGACCTGCCGGAGGTGACGGTTTCGGCGGGGTGATCCCAAGGGCCGCTGCGCGGATTCGATTTTGTTTTGCTGATGGGGGGCATCGCCATTGTCTCTCGGACCAATGGCGTTCCAATAGCGATCCCCCCAAACCCCCCAGGATTTTTTTGAACAGAGAAGTTACAGGTACTTGGCGGCTTCCTTGGCGGCGAAGGGTTTCATGTTGTGGCCGTGGGTTTGAAGGAAGCTTTGGACGCGCGCGGGGTCGTGTTTGCTCAGCTCGCGCAGCCACCAGGCGATGGCTTTCTGGATGAACCATTGCGGGTCCGGCACGTAGGCCGCCGCCCAGCCCAGGATGCGGTCCCGGCGGGCGAGGTCAGCTTCGCTCGGGTGGTTCTGTTTTGTCCAGGGCAGGGTGATGACCAGCGCCGCGCGGCGGGTCCAGAGGTGCGGCGAAGTGGTCCAGGTCTCGACCTCGTCGAGCCGTGTGGGGTCAGCTGTCAGGCGCCTTTGCCCGGCCATGCAGGCATGATCGGCGATGGCCCAGCTGTCGAAATCGGGCACCCACGAGGCGATCAAGCGCCATGTGTCCGCGTCGGGCCGGATGCGCGCCTGGGTGAGGAGCTTGCCTGCGGCGATGCGCGCCTCGTAGATGTCGGTTTGCCACAGCGCGTCCGCGAGGGCGACCCGTTCGGGGACAGGCAGCGTCTGCCGCCATGTCTTTGTCAGATCGTTCAGCACCGGGTTGGGCACGCCCAGATAGGTGCGGTCCGCTTTGTGATAGGCCCGGGCGCCTTTGGCGCGGTCGGGATCGGCATGGGAGGTGATCTGCGCCAGCGCGGCCTCGGGCGTCATTCCACCGTCACGGATTTGGCGAGGTTGCGCGGCTGATCCACATCGGTGCCTTTCGCGACAGCCGTGTGGTAGGCCAGCAGCTGCGCGGGCAGGGCATAAAGGATCGGCGCGATCAGCTCCGGCACGGAGGGCATTTCAATCGTCTCCCATGCCCCTTCGGCGCCCACGCCCAGCCCGCCCGCGTCCGAGACCAACAGCACCTTGCCCTTGCGCGCCATGACTTCCTGCATGTTGGACACGGTCTTGTCGAAGAGGGTATCGCGCGGGGCCATTACGACGACGGGCACATGCTTGTCGATCAGGGCGATGGGGCCGTGCTTCAGCTCGCCTGATGCATAAGCTTCGGCGTGTATATAGCTGATTTCCTTAAGTTTAAGTGCGCCTTCAAGGGCGAGCGGGTACATCACGCCGCGGCCCAGGAAGAGGATATCGCGCGCCTCTGCCAGCTTGCGGGCGGCGTCTTTCATCACGCCATTTGCGCCCAGGGTCGCGTTCATCAGCCCCGGCAGACTGCGCAGGGCGTCGATATGCTCCGTCAGGGTGGCACCGTCCAGCGTGCCCCGGTCCTGCGCGGCCTTCAGCGCGAGGATCAGCAGGACGGCGAGCTGGCAGGTGAACGCCTTGGTCGAGGCCACGCCAACCTCCACGCCCGCAAGGATCGGCAGGGCCAGATCGCTTTCCCGCGCGATGGAGCTTTCGGGGACATTCACGATCGACAGGATCCTGTCGGCCTTGCCTTCGCAATAGCGCAAGGCGGCAAGCGTGTCCGCCGTCTCCCCGGATTGGGAGACAAAGACCGCCATCGTGCCCGCCGGGATGGGGGGCTCGCGGTAGCGGAATTCGGAGGCGACATCGACCTCAACCGGCAGGCGCGCGATGCGTTCCAGCCAGTATTTCGCCGTCAGGCAGGCGTAGTAAGCCGTGCCGCAGGCCACCATCACCAGCCGGTCCACGTGTGAAAAGTTGATGGGTGCGGGCAGGGTGATGTGCCCGTCCCCGTTGATGTAATGGGCCAGCGCGCCCGCCAAAACAGTGGGCTGTTCGGCGATTTCCTTGGCCATGAAGTGCTTGTGCCCGCCCTTGTCGATGCGCGCGGCATCGATCTGGATTTGCTTGATGGGGCGGTTGGCCAGCGTGCCGTTGGCGTCGGTGATCACCACGCCCGCGCGGGTCACCACGGCCCGGTCGCCTTCGGCAAGGTAGGTGATGCGGTCGGTCATCGGGGCCAGCGCAATCGCGTCCGAGCCCACGAACATCTCGCCCTCCCCGTGCCCGATGGCCAGCGGCGAGCCCTGCCGCGCGGCGACGATCAGGTCGTCTTCGCCGTCAAAGAGGAAGGCGAGCGCAAAAGCGCCTTCCAGTTGGTCGATGGTGGCAAAGGCGGCCTCAGCCGGGGCGAGGCCGCGGTTCATGTGATGCTGGGCAAGCAGTGCGACTGTTTCGGTGTCAGTCTCGGTCACAAAGCTCAGGCCCGCCTCGGCCAGCTCTGCGCGCAGTTCGCGAAAGTTTTCGATGATACCATTATGCACGACCGCCACACCGCCCGCCCGGTGCGGGTGCGCGTTTTCGGTCGTGGGCGCGCCGTGGGTGGCCCAGCGGGTGTGGCCGATGCCCGCTTTGCCTGCGAGCGGCTGATGCACCAGCAGATCGCTCAGATTCACCAGCTTACCGACCGCGCGGCGCCGGTCCAGCGTGCCGCCATTCACCGTGGCGATACCTGCGCTGTCATAGCCGCGGTACTCCAGCCGCTTGAGCGCCTCAACCAGGATAGGGGCAACCTCGTTATTGCCCAGAACGCCAACGATCCCGCACATGGCTTACCCTTTCCGCTGGGCCGCGCGGGCCTTCAGCATGTCAAACAGTTTTGACGCGTGGCCCGGTTTGGTGTCCTGCCGCGCGCGGGCAAACGCGACCGCGTCATCGGGCACGTCTTCGGTGATGACCGAGCCGGTGACCGTCATCGCGCCCACGCCGATGCGCACCGGTGCCACCAGCATCGTGTCCGAGCCGATGAAGGCGCCCGCGCCGATCTCCGTGTGGTGCTTGGCAAAGCCGTCATAGTTACAGGTGACCGTGCCCGCGCCGATATTGGCCCGCGCGCCGATGGTCGCGTCGCCGACATAGGACAGGTGGTTCACCTTTGCGCCCTCGTGGACTTGGGCGTTCTTGATCTCCACAAAGTTGCCGACGCGGGTGTCCTCGGCCAGCTCCGCGCCCGGGCGCAAGCGGGCGAAGGGGCCGACAATGGCGCCGCGGGCGACATGGCAGCCTTCAAGGTGGCTGAAGGCGCGGATATGGGCGCCGGATTCCACGGTGACGCCGGGGCCGAAATAGACGTTGGGGTCGATGGTGCTGTCGCGCCCGATGACGGTGTCAAAGGCAAGGTAGGTGCTGGCCGGATCCAGCAGCGTGACGCCATCCTCGACCAGCGCCGCTTTCGCCCGCGCCTGAAACAGGGCATCCGCGGCGGCCAGTTCCGTGCGGGAATTCACGCCCAGCGTTTCCGCCTCTTCGCAGGTGACGACGCCCGCGGTCAGCCCGCGGGCGCGGGCGAGGGCGGGCAGATCGGTGAGGTAGAACTCGCCCGCGGCATTGTCATCCGTGACCTCGGCCAGCAGCTCCCAGATCAGCGGGGCGCGGCAGGCCATAACGCCTGAGTTACAAAGGGTTACGGCGCGCTCTGCATCTGTTGCATCCTTCGCCTCCACGATCCGCTCAAGCGCATCGCCTCGGGTGATCAGGCGGCCATAGCGGCCCGGATCGGCGGCTTCGAACCCCAGGACAGCCACATCGAACAGCTCTGCCGCCTCGGTCAGCGCGGTCAAGGTCTCGGGCCGCACAAACGGCGTGTCGCCATACATGACCAGCACCGTGCCTTCAAAGCCGTCCAGCGCCGCTTCGGCCATCTGCGTGGCGTGGCCCGTCCCGCGCTGCTCGGCCTGTTCGACCACGTCCGCGGCGGGCGCGAAAGCCAGCGCGGCGGCGCGCACCTGATCCAGCCCGTGCCCGCCCACGACGACCATGCGCGCGGGCTCCAGCGCGGCGGCGGCGCGCATCGCGTGCACCAGCATCGGCGCGCCCGCGATGGGGTGCAGTACCTTTGGCAGGTCCGAATTCATCCGCGTGCCCTTGCCCGCGGCAAGTAGGATGGTGGCGATGCTCATGTGTTCTGCTCGTTGCTTGTGTTCTGGGTTTCGTTTTATCCAAACCGCACAAGGGCGCAACCGGCAGGTCGGTCAACTTGCGTGACGCCCTGCAACAGAACAAGGCGGAGAGTCGCGCATGGCATCGGTCATTTTTGATCTGGACGGAACGCTCGCGGACACGAGCCGTGATCTGATCGCAGCGGCGAATGTCTGCTTTCGGGCGATGGGGCATGGCGACGTGCTTGAGCCGGGGCGCGACGCGGGCGTGGCCCTGCGCGGCGGGCGGCGGATGCTGACGGTCGGGCTCGAACGGGTGGGGGCCTTCGAGGAGGCGCTGGTGGCGGAGTATTACCAGATGCTGCTCGACGCCTATGCGCAGGATATCAGCACCCACACGGCGCTTTACCCCGGCAGCATGGCGGCGGTCGCCGCGCTGAAGGAGGCGGGGTTTGCCGTGGGCATCTGCACCAACAAGCCCGAGGGGTTGGCGCGGCAGCTGCTGCGCAACCTGGGGGTGCTGGACGATTTTGCGAGCCTCGTCGGTGCCGACACGCTGCCCGTGCGCAAACCCGACCCCGCGCCCCTGCGCCACGCGGCGATGCAGGCGGGCGGGTCGGAGCGTTGCATCCTGATCGGCGACAGCGACACGGACCGGAACACCGCGCGCGCAGCAGGCGTGCCGTGCGTTCTGGTGACCTTTGGCCCGTCCGGTGACGACATGGCGGCGCTGGCCCCCGAAGCGCTGCTGGAAGACTTCGCGGCGTTGCCAGAGATCGCGGCTGCGCTCCTTGCCGTGCGGTAAGTGCGCAGCAGCGCCCGGGGCCGGCGCGCTTAACGCTTGACCGACGCCTGCGTTCGCCCTAGAAATGAACGAGCGTTCAATAATGCGCGGGGGAGGAGACGCAGATGTTCACGCAGTCCATGACGTTCGATCTTGGGGAAGAGGTCGGCGCCCTGCGCGAGATGGTGCACCGCTGGTCTCAGGATCGGGTGAAACCGATGGCCGCCGACATTGACCAAAGCAACGCCTTCCCGTCCGAGCTGTGGCGCGAGATGGGCGATCTTGGCCTGCTCGGCATCACGGTAGACGAGGACTATGGCGGCGCGGGCATGTCCTACCTTGCCCATACCGTCGCCATTGAAGAGATCGCGCGGGCCTCCGCCTCCGTCTCGCTCAGCTACGGGGCGCATTCGAACCTTTGCGTAAACCAGATCAAGCTGAACGGCTCGGACGATCAGAAAAGCCGATATCTGCCTGACTTGATTTCGGGCGCGAAAGTGGGCGCGCTCGCGATGTCAGAAGCGAGCGCGGGGTCCGACGTGGTGTCGATGAAGCTGCGCGCGGAAAAGCGGAACGATCACTACCGCCTGAACGGCACGAAATACTGGATCACCAACGGGCCGGACGCGGGCACGCTGGTGGTCTATGCCAAGACCGACCCCGACGCCGGGTCCAAAGGGATCACGGCTTTTCTCATTGAGAAGGAAATGGCGGGCTTCTCCACCTCCCCCCATTTTGACAAGCTGGGGATGCGCGGCTCGAACACGGCCGAGCTGATCTTCGAAGACGTGCAGGTGCCCTTCGAAAACGTGCTGGGCGAGGAAGGGCGCGGCGTGCAGGTCCTGATGTCCGGCCTCGACTACGAACGGGTCGTGCTTGCGGGGATCGGGCTTGGCATCATGGCCGCCTGCCTCGACGAGATCATGCCCTACATGGCGGAGCGCCGCCAATTCGGCCAGCCCATCGGGTCGTTCCAGCTGATGCAGGGTAAGATCGCGGACATGTACACCGCCATGAACTCCGCCCGCGCCTATGTCTACGAAGTGGCGAAGGCCTGCGACCGGGGCGATGTGACCCGGCAGGATGCGGCGGCGTGCTGTCTTTATGCCTCGGAGGAGGCGATGAAACAGGCGCACCAGGCCATCCAGGCGATGGGCGGGGCGGGGTTCCTGAACGACGCGCCCGTGGCCCGCATCTTCCGCGACGCCAAGCTGATGGAGATCGGGGCAGGCACGTCTGAGATTCGCCGGATGCTGGTGGGCCGCGAGCTTGTCGCAGCGATGGGCTGATGCCGCGCTATGTCCGCCGCGTGCTTTTTGCGCTCTGCCTCGTGGCGGGGGCGCTGGGGCTTTGGCTGGGCATGGATCGCGCGCCGCTGGACGAAAGCGCGGCCATCGTGGCCGTGGTCGAACGATACGTGGAAGAAACCGGCGGGGCGCAGACCGAGTGCGTTGCGCGGCCTGGGGAGGGTGTCTGGCTGGAGGTGATCTGCGTGCAGGCGCGCTATACCGTGAGCCGGGCCGGGGTCATCACGCGTGTCGACGGGCCGCGGACATGAACATGGCGCTGCAAGCTCTCTCGGGTCCGCCGGGCCGCGTTGCCATCCGTGACTTTACGGACGGTAAGTGGGATGTGACCTATGGCGATCTGGCCCGGATGACCGATGGGCTTGCCCGCGCCTTGGCGGCTCGCGTGGCCGCTAGTGACCGCGTGGGCGTTCTGCTGGGACAAGACCCGTGGTGCGCGGCGGCCCATTGCGCGATCTGGAAAGTTGGTGCGATTTCAGTGCCTTTGTTCAAGCTCTTCAAGCGAGATGCCCTGTCGTCCCGGATCCGCGACGCGGGTCCGACCTACGTTCTGACAGACGCAGAGGGCGCGGCGCTGCTGGGTGATTTGGCTGTTCCGCTGATTGCCGCCGAAGTCGGAGAGGACGGTGGCGATGTTCTCACCGCCCCGTCCCCCGAAAGTGCCATCATTATCTACACCTCCGGCACAACTGGCGCGCCCAAGGGGGCGCTGCACGGGCATCGGCTACTGGATGGCCACTTACCGGGCGTTAAGCTGAGTCATAACCACCTTGGCGCGCCCGGTGACTGCCTCTGGACCCCGGCGGATTGGGCGTGGATCGGCGGGCTCTTTGACGTGCTCATGCCCGGCCTCGCGCTTGGCGTGCCCGTGGTGGCGCAGCGGTCCGGCAAGTTCGACCCCGCCGCCTGTGCGTCCCTTGTGGCCGAGGCGGGCATCCGCAACGTGTTCTTCCCGCCGACCGCGCTGCGGATGCTGAAGGCGTCGGGCATTGCGATACCGGGTTTGCGGTCGGTTGCCAGCGGGGGCGAGCCGCTCGGTGCGGAAATGCTGGCCTGGGGGCAGGGCGCCTTTGGGCTCACAATCAACGAATTTTACGGGCAAACCGAGTGCAACATGGTCGTCTCCGCCTGCGCCGCCGACTTCGAAACACCCCCCGGCGCCATCGGCAAGCCGGTTCCGGGCTTCGACGTGCAGATCATCGACGATGCAGGCCAGCCCACAAAAGCTGAAGGCGACATCGCCATCCGCCGCCCCGCACCTTCCATGCTGCAAGCCTACTGGCAGAACCCCGAGGCCACCGCCGCGAAATACCGCGGCAACTGGCTGCTGACCGGCGACCGCGGCATCCGGGACAGCGCCTTCATCCGTTTCGTCGGACGCGAAGACGACGTCATAACGTCCTCCGGCTACCGCATCGGCCCCGCCGAGATCGAAGACTGCCTGCTCACTCACCCGGACGTGGCCACGGTCGGCGTTGTCGGCAAGCCCGATGCGCTGCGGACCGAGATCGTGAAGGCCTACGTCGTCCCGCGCCCCGGCACTGACCCCTCGGTAAGTGCGCTGCAGGAGTGGGTCAAAGACCGGCTTGCCAGCTACTCCTACCCAAGGGAAATCGAACTGGTCGACGCCCTGCCCATGACCGTCACCGGCAAGGTGATCCGCAAAACCCTCAAGGCCCGCGCCAGCGCGGAGGTTGCATCATGAAACTTCAGTCCCAAACGCTCACCGGGTCCGAGACCTTCAAGACCAATGAGGCCGCGCATATCGAAGCCCTTGCCCAGATCCGCGCCGCCGCTGACGCAGCCGCACAAGGCGGTGGCGAACGCTCCCGAGAACGCCACCTCAGCCGCGGCAAACTCCTCCCGCGCGACCGGGTTGCTGGCCTTCTCGACCCCGGCACGCCGTTTCTTGAGATTGGCGCGCTCGCGGCGCATGGGCTCTACGGCGGTGACGCCCCGGCGGCAGGTGTGATCGCGGGCATTGGCACGGTCGAAGGGCGGCTGTGCATGATTGTGTGCAACGACGCGACTGTCAAAGGCGGCACCTATTACCCGATGTCGGTCAAAAAGCACCTGCGCGCGCAGGAGATCGCGGAGGCGAACCATCTGCCGTGCATCTACCTCGTCGACTCAGGCGGCGCGAACCTGCCCAACCAGGACGAGGTCTTTCCCGACCGCGACCATTTCGGCCGCATCTTCTTCAACCAGGCGAACATGTCCGCCAAGGGCATCGCCCAGATCGCGGTCGTCATGGGCTCCTGCACCGCGGGCGGCGCCTACGTGCCCGCCATGTCCGACGTGTCGATCATCGTGAAAGAGCAGGGCACGATCTTCCTTGCCGGCCCGCCGCTGGTCAAAGCCGCGACCGGAGAGGTCGTCACCGCCGAAGACCTTGGCGGCGGCGACGTCCACACGCGCCTCAGCGGCGTTGCCGACTACCTCGCCGAAGACGACACGCACGCTCTGGCCCTCGCACGCCGTGCGGTAAAGTCCATCCCGAAAGGCGCGGCCCCAACCCTGCACGGCCCAGCCCCCCTCTACGACCCGTCCGAAATCCTCGGCGTCGTCCCCGCAGACCTGCGCACCCCCTACGACATCCGCGAGGTCATCGCGCGCCTCGTCGACGGCTCCGAATTCGACGAGTTCAAAGCCCGGTTCGGCGAAACGCTCGTCACCGGCTTCGCACAGATCATGGGGCAGGACGTCGGCATCATCGCCAACAATGGCGTGCTGTTCAGTGAGGCCGCCCAGAAAGGCGCGCATTTCGTCGAGCTTTGCTCGCAGCGCCGCACCCCGCTGATTTTCCTACAAAACATCACGGGCTTCATGGTGGGCCGCAAATACGAGAACGAAGGCATCGCCCGCCACGGCGCCAAGATGGTGACCGCCGTCGCCACGACCTCTGTGCCCAAGATCACCCTGCTGGTCGGCGGCTCCTTCGGCGCAGGCAACTACGGCATGGCGGGCCGCGCCTACTCTCCGCGCTTCCTTTGGACCTGGCCCAATTCCCGCATCTCTGTGATGGGCGGCGCGCAGGCGGCGGGGGTGCTGGCCACCGTCAAACGCGACGGCATGGATGCGCGGGGCGAGGCCTGGTCCGCCGAGGAGGAAGCCGCCTTCAAGCAGCCCACCATCGACATGTTCGAGGAACAATCCGCGCCCCTCTACGCCACCGCCCGCCTCTGGGACGACGGCATCATCGACCCGCGTATGAGCCGCGAGGTGCTGGGGTTGTCGCTGGCGGCATCGCTGAACGCGCCGGTCGAAGACACCCGCTTTGGCGTTTTCCGGATGTAAGGCTGAACAGATGCCAAGCGCCCAACATGTAGGGTGCGCATTCGCTGCGCACCATCCCGCAGGAGCCACGTAATGTTCCACACAATCCTCATCGCCAATCGCGGCGAAATCGCCTGCCGCATCATGGAAACGGCGCAGCGCATGGGCATCGCCTGTGTCGCGGTGCATTCGGATGTCGATGCAGATGCCAAACACGTGCAAATGGCCGACCGCGCGGTCTCGCTTGGCGGGCAGGCCCCGGCGGACAGCTATCTGCGCGGGGACGCGATCATCGCAGCAGCCAAGGCAACCGGCGCGGAGGCGATCCATCCCGGCTATGGCTTTCTGTCGGAAAATCCGGACTTCGTGGACGCGGTCGAGGCGGCGGGTCTGACCTTCATCGGCCCCTCCGCCGATGCCATCCGCGCGATGGGCCTCAAGGATGCGGCCAAGGCGCTGATGGAGGAGGCGGGCGTGCCGGTTGTGCCCGGTTATCACGGCGCCGATCAGGATGACGCCACGCTGGCCAAGGCCGCGGAGGAAATCGGCTACCCGGTCCTGATCAAGGCCGTCGCGGGGGGCGGGGGCAAGGGGATGCGGCAGGTCGAAGACCCCGCGCACTTTACGGGCGCGCTTGCCTCAGCCCGCGCCGAAGCCCGCGCCGCCTTTGGCAACGATGCTGTGCTGGTGGAAAAGTTCGTCTCAGCGCCCCGCCACATCGAAGTGCAGGTCTTTGGCGACGGGCGACACGCCGTGCATCTCTTCGAACGCGACTGCTCCCTCCAGCGCCGCCACCAGAAGGTGATCGAAGAGGCGCCCGCGCCCGGCATGACCGAGGAGATGCGCGATGCGATGGGTGCGGCGGCGGTCCGAGCGGCGGAAGCGATTGGCTACAAGGGCGCAGGCACGGTCGAGTTCATCGTGGACGGCTCCGGCGGGCTGCGCGCGGACGGGTTCTACTTCATGGAAATGAACACGCGGCTTCAGGTCGAACACCCGGTCACGGAGGCGATCACCGGCGTTGATCTGGTCGAGTGGCAGCTGCGCGTGGCGGCGGGTGAGGGCCTGCCGATGGGGCAGGGTGATCTGCGCATTAGTGGCCACGCCTTCGAGGCGCGGCTTTACGCGGAGGATGCGGCGAATGGCTTTCTGCCGGTGACCGGCACGCTGACGCATCTGGCCTTCCCCGCGGGCGTGCGCGCCGATAGCGGCGTGCGGGCGGGGGATACGATCAGCCCCTGGTACGATCCGATGATCGCCAAGGTGATCGTGCACGGGCCCACCCGCGATGTGGCCCTGCGCCGTCTGGATGCCGCGCTGCGCGGGACCGAAGTGGGCGGGACGGTGACCAACCTCGCCTTCCTTGGGGCGCTCGCCACGCATCCGGGCTTTGCCGCGGGGCAGATCGACACCGGGCTGATCGGGCGGGACATGCAGGCGCTGCTGGACCGGCCCGAACCGGGCGCTTTGGCGGCTGCCGCGGCGGCGCAATCTGCGCTAGGGTTGGCGGCGCCGGGGCCGATGGCGGGCTTTGCGCTTTGGGCGCCGTTCACGCACCGGGTGCGGCTGCGTTTGGGGGAAGCGGAGATCGAAGCCGCTGTTGTCGTGGATGGCCCGGACGTGCAGCACTGGACGGTGGGCGAAGAGGCTCTCACGCTGGTGCGGGCAGGGGCCGGTTGGCACGCGGCGGGCGTTCCGCTGCCGCGGGCGGTGCAGGCCGGGACTGTGATCACCGTCATGGCAGATTACGGCATCGCCCATGACGTGGTCGATCCTTTGGACGTGGATGCAGGCAGCGGGCGCGACGCCTCCGTGATCGAAGCGCCGATGCCGGGGCTGGTCCGCGCGGTCTTTGCTGAAGTTGGCCAGCGCGTGGCGATGGGCGACCGGCTGGCGCTGATGGAGGCGATGAAGATGGAGCACACCTTGACCGCCGCCCGCGACGGGGTTGTGGCCGAGGTGCTGGTCACCGATGGCGCGCAGGTCGAGGCAGGCGCGGCGCTGGTGCGGCTGGAGGAAGAAGAATGACTTTGCAAACGTCAGGCCTTCAATTTGCAAAGCGTAGGGAAGCGTTAACCTCTCCCAGATCGAAACTGTACAAAATGCGCCATCAGGCTCTGGCAAACTGTACAAAACGCATGCAGGCCCCCGCATGACCGAAGCCGCCATCACCTTGCATCACTGCCCGCAGACCCGCTCGATGCGGACGCTCTGGCTCATGAACGAGCTTGAGATTCCCTTCCGCCTCGTCGTGCACCCTTTTGATAAATCCTTGCGGCGCCCCGAGTTCCTGTCTCTGTCCCCCGCGGGCCGTGTCCCCGCGCTCGAGATCGAGGGCGAGCGCATGTTCGAGACTGGGGCGATTGCGCAATATCTGTGCGAGCGGTTCAGCCCGGACAAGCTGGGCCGCATGCCGGGGGATCCGGACCGGATGGCGTGGCTGGTCTGGATGCACTTTGCCGAGACGCTGACCGTGCACGCCGCCGCGCTGACGCAACAACATATTGTGCTGCGCGAGGATTGGATGCGCAGCCCCACGGTCATGAAGCTGGAGGCCGCCCGGGTGGCGAAGTGTTACGACGCGATCAACGCGCGTCTTTCGACCCCGTTGGAGGACCGCGATTTCCTGCTGACGTCTGGCTTTTCTGCTGCGGATGTCGGCGTAGGGCAGGCGGTTTACCTGTCGCAATTCTTTGTGCCCGTGGATGCGTGGCCCGCGCTGGCCGCGTGGTACGCGCGGCTGACGGCGCGGTCCGCTTTTCAGGCCAGCCTGCCGGGGCCGGGGGAGGCGTTGATGGCGCAAGACCACTACCCGGTGCCGCCGCAATGACGCCCGAAGTAGAAATCTTCGAGGTCGGCCCGCGCGACGGGCTGCAAAACGAGCCGCGGGATATTCCGGTGGCGGAGAAGATCGCGCTGGTTAATGCGCTGTCCCCCGCGGGGTTCCGCCGGATCGAATGCGCCAGCTTTGTCAGCCCCAAATGGGTGCCGCAGATGGCCGGCAGCGCGGAGGTTCTGGCCGGGATCACCCGGGCGGTGGGCGTGTCGTACGCCGCCTTGACGCCCAATATGCGCGGTTTTGAGGATGCCGTGGCGGCGCGCGCGGACGAGGTGGCGGTGTTTGGCTCCGCCTCCGAAGGGTTTTCTCGCGCCAATGTAAACGCGTCCGTGGATGAGGCATTGGCGCGCTTTGAGCCCATCATGGAGGCGGCACGGGTGCAGGGCATCCCCGTGCGCGGCTATGTGTCTTGCGTGATTGCCTGCCCCTATGACGGGCCCACCTCGCCCGACGACGTGGCGCGGGTGGCGGCGGCGCTGGCGAAAATGGGCTGCTACGAGGTCAGCCTTGGCGACACGATCGGGGCCGGTACGCCGCAGACCACCGCTTTGATGCTGCGCGCGGTCATCGACCGTGTGCCTGCGGCGCAGCTTGCGGGGCATTTCCACGACACCGGCGGGACCGCGCTGGCCAATGTGGACGCGGCCCTGGAGCAAGGCGTGCGGGTGTTCGATGCCGCGGTCGGCGGGCTAGGCGGTTGCCCCTATGCGCCCGGGGCCTCTGGCAATGTGGCGACGGAGGCGGTCGCGGCACATCTGCGGCGGGCCGGTCTAACTACCGGGCTGGACGAGGACGCCATCGGTCGGGGTGCAGAGATGGCGCGGAACATGCGGGGGGCCTCATGAGCTTTGAGACGATCACGATAGAGACGGATGCGCGCGGGGTCGCGACGCTGACGCTGAACCGCCCGGACAAGCACAATGCGATGAACGCGGCCATGATCGCGGAGCTGACGGAGGCGGCAGGCCAGCTTGGTGCCGACGATGCGGTGCGGGTCGTCGTGCTGACCGGGGCAGGGCGCTCTTTTTGCGCGGGCGGCGATTTGGGCTGGATGCAGGCGCAGATGGCGGCGGACCCGGACACCCGCGCGCGGGAGGCGGGCAAGCTCGCGTGGATGCTGCAAGCGCTCAACACCCTGCCGAAGCCGCTGATCGGCGCGGTGCAGGGCAACGCCTTTGGTGGCGGGGTGGGCATGGCCTCTGTCTGCGACATCGCAATCGGGACGAGCCGTGTGAAAATGGGCCTGACGGAGGTGAAGCTGGGCATCATCCCCGCCACGATTGGCCCCTATGTCGTTGCCCGCATGGGCGAGGGGCGCGCGCGGCGGGTGTTCTTCTCGGGCCGTCTTTTTGACGCGGCGGAGGCGCAGGCGCTGGGCCTTCTGGCCCGGGTGGTGCCCGAGGACGCGCTGGCGGACGCGGTCGAGGCCGAGGTCGCCCCCTATCTGGAGGCGGCACCCGGTGCGGTGGCGGCGGCCAAGGCGCTGGTGCGCGATCTGGGCCCGCGCATTGACGATGCGGCGATCACCCACACGATCCAGGCGCTCAAAGAGCGCTGGGAAACCGAGGAGGCGGCACAGGGCATCGCGGCCTTCTTTGATAAATCGGCCCCGCCTTGGCGCAGCTAGGGCAGCGCCTGCGCCTCGCATGATCTACGTCAAAGTCTGCCGCGGTGCAGCAGGGCAGGATGGCCCCATATCCTGACCGGAGGCTGATATGCTCGATTCGTCCCTTTGCACCGCACCAACCCCGCATGCTCAAACCAATGCCGCACCTCTGATCACCGTAGAGGGGCTGAACTTGTGGTACGGCGACAAGCAGGCGCTGAAGGACGTCAGCTTTGACCTCTACCCGAACGAGATCCTCGCCTTTATCGGCCCGTCGGGCTGCGGCAAGTCCACCGCGCTTAAATGCCTGAACCGGATGCATGACGGCACCCGCGGCGTGCGCATCACCGGCCGGATGGACATGGAGGGGGTGGACATCAACAGCGCGGAGATTGACCCGCCCATGCACCGCCGCCGCTTTGGCTGGGTCGCGCAAAAACCGAACCCCTTTGCCAAGTCGATCTATGAAAACGTGGCCTATGCCGCGCGCGTGCATGGCCTTGCGGACGGGCGCGCGGCGCTGGATGCCCATGTGGAGCGCGCCTTGCGCGATGCGATGCTGTGGGACGAGGTGAAGGACGACCTGCATAGCAAATCGGGCCGCGATCTGTCCGGCGGGCAGCAGCAGCGCCTGTGCATCGCCCGCGCGCTTGCCACCGGCGCCGAGGTGCTGCTGATGGACGAGCCGACAGGTTCCATTGACCCGATTGCCACGGCCCGGATCGAAGAGCTGATGATGCAGCTCAAATCGCAGGTCTCTATCGTGGTCATCACCCATTCGATGATGCAGGCGCGCCGGATCGCGGACCGGGTGGCCTATTTCCACATGGGGGCGCTGCGCGAGGTGGCGCCGACAGAGGTCATGTTTACCGCCGCCCAAGACGTGGACGCCGCCCGTTTCATTGCGGGCAAATTCGGCTGAGCAAAAGGCGCTGCCTGCGTCGATTTCTCACCGTTTGTCGCGCCTTGCAGCCGTTGACGCCTCACGCGCGGGCGGATACCTCCGTTTATGCCGGGATCGCCACCCGGCTCGCGTGCGCTCGCACGCGGCAGCTTCCCCCCGGGCGCGCCGGGGCGCCAAAGGAGCCGTCATGGACGACATGTTGCGGGAATACCTGCCGATCCTCGTTTTTCTGGGCGTGGCCATTGCGCTTGGCCTCGTCTTTATCCTCGCCGCGATCCTGATCGCCGTGCGCAACCCGGACCCTGAAAAGGTCAGCGCCTATGAATGCGGGTTTAACGCGTTCGATGACGCGCGGATGAAGTTCGACGTGCGCTTCTACCTGGTGTCGATCCTCTTCATCATCTTCGATCTGGAGATTGCCTTCCTCTTCCCCTGGGCGGTGGCGTTCCAGGACATCTCCATGACCGGGTTCTGGTCGATGATGGTGTTCCTCGGCATTCTGGCACTGGGCTTTGCTTACGAGTGGAGAAAAGGAGCGATGGATTGGCAATGACCGACGTGAATACGCCCGCCTATGCGGGCGCGGACAAGGACGCGGCCACGCAGGAGCTGAACCGCGAATTGCAGGACAAGGGGTTCCTGCTGACCTCGACCGAGGACATCATCAACTGGGCGCGCACCGGCTCGCTGCATTGGATGACCTTTGGCCTTGCCTGCTGCGCAGTGGAGATGATGCACACCTCAATGCCGCGCTATGACCTTGAGCGGTTCGGCACCGCGCCGCGCGCCTCCCCGCGCCAGTCGGATCTGATGATTGTCGCGGGTACGCTGACGAACAAAATGGCCCCGGCGCTGCGCAAGGTCTACGACCAGATGCCCGAGCCGCGCTACGTGATCTCGATGGGGTCCTGCGCGAATGGTGGCGGCTATTATCATTACAGCTATTCGGTGGTGCGCGGCTGCGACCGCATCGTGCCCGTGGACGTCTACGTGCCCGGCTGCCCGCCGACAGCAGAGGCGCTGCTGTACGGCATCATGCAGCTTCAGCGGAAGATGCGCCGCACCGGGACCATCGTGCGCTAGGCGTGCGTTTTAGGACATCGTGCGCTAGGCGCGCGCTTTAGGACGTTGTGCGCTGATCGCGGCGCGGAAGGAATGACATGACAGACGCACTCAACGAACTCGGCACGTATATCGCGACAAAGCGCCCCGACTGCGTGCTTGGCTGGGACATCGCGCAGGGCGAGATGAACATCGACGTGGCCCCCGCCAATATCGTCGGCTTTGTCGAGTTCCTGAAGAACGACAGCACGTGCCGCTTCTCCACGCTCGTGGACATCACGGCGGTGGACTACGCCGGGCGGGCCAAACGGTTCGACGTCGTCTATCACCTCCTGTCGATGTACCAAAACCACCGGGTCCGCCTGCGCGCCTCTGTGCGCGAGGAGACGATGGTTGCCTCCATCACGCCGGTCCATCCTTGTGCGAACTGGTTTGAGCGCGAGATTTTCGACATGTTCGGGATACTGTTTTCCGGCCACCCGGACCTGCGCCGCATCCTTACCGATTACGGCTTTCGCGGCTACCCGCTGCGCAAGGACTTCCCGACCACGGGCTATACCGAGGTCCGCTATGACGAGACGCAAAAGCGCGTCGTCTACGAGCCAGTCAGCCTCGTGCAGGAATACCGCCAGTTCGATTTCATGAGCCCGTGGGAAGGCGCCGAATACGTGCTGCCGGGGGACGAGAAGAAAGAGGAGGGCGCCGCGTGAGCGCGTCCGCATGGTGATCTGGTGGATACTGGTTGCCCTTGCAACGATCATCCCGATGTTCAAGCTTCTGCCGCATTTCGGGATGAACGCGTGGTGGGCAATGATCTGCGTGGTGCCGATCGGCACGATTGCCCTGCTGTGGCTGATGGCCCTGAAGCTGCAAGAGATGGAGCGCCGGTGATGTGGTCCACGCGGTACAAGATGACAAAATCACATGGAAATCGGCCCGCGGGCCGCGTTGGAGGAACGACATGATGGACGGCTCCAAGTTTGACGATGCCCTGACGGGCGAACAGAAGATCCGCAACTTCAACATCAACTTCGGTCCGCAGCACCCTGCGGCCCACGGCGTGCTGCGCCTTGTGCTGGAGCTGGACGGCGAGGTGGTGGAGCGGTGCGACCCGCATATTGGCCTTTTGCACCGCGGCACCGAAAAGCTGATGGAATCGCGGACCTACCTGCAGAACCTGCCCTATTTCGACCGGCTCGACTACGTCGCGCCGATGAATCAGGAACACGCCTGGTGCCTCGCGATTGAACGGCTGACCGGCACCGAGGTGCCGCGCCGCGCCTCGCTGATCCGCGTGCTCTATTCCGAGATTGGCCGGGTGCTGAACCACCTGCTGAACGTCACGACGCAGGCGCTGGACGTGGGCGCGCTGACCCCGCCGCTCTGGGGCTTTGAAGAGCGCGAGAAGCTGATGATCTTCTACGAGCGGGCCTGCGGCGCGCGCCTGCACGCGGCCTATTTCCGCCCCGGCGGGGTGCATCAGGACCTGCCGCCCGAGCTTCTGGACGATATCGAGGCGTGGTGCGATCCCTTCCTGAAGGTGCTTGAAGATATTGACGGGCTGCTGACCGAGAACCGCATTTTCAAACAGCGCAATGTCGATATCGGCGTTGTGAGCGAAGACGACATCCTCGAATGGGGCTTTTCCGGTGTGATGGTCCGCGGATCGGGCCTTGCCTGGGACTTGCGCCGCGCGCAGCCTTATGAGTGCTATGACGAGTTCGACTTCCAGGTGCCCGTTGGCAAGAACGGTGACTGCTATGACCGCTACCTGTGCCGGATGGAAGAGATGCGCCAGTCCGTCTCGATCATCCGCCAGGCCATCGAAAAGCTGCGCGCACCCGAAGGGCAGGGCGATGTGCTGGCCCGCGGCAAGATCACCCCGCCGAGCCGCACTGACATGAAAACCTCGATGGAAAGCCTGATCCACCACTTCAAGCTTTACACCGAAGGCTTCCACGTGCCCGAGGGCGAGGTCTACGCCGCGGTTGAGGCGCCCAAGGGCGAGTTCGGCGTCTACCTTGTGGCCGATGGCAGCAACAAACCCTACCGCGCCAAGCTGCGCGCGCCGGGCTTCAACCACCTGCAGGCGATGGATCACATCTCCAAAGGCCACCAGCTTGCGGATGTTGCAGCGATCATCGGCACGATGGACATCGTGTTTGGAGAGATCGATCGATGACTTTTCAACAGCGTTTGCGAGTTTTGCGTGAGATGGCTGGCACGGTTGCTGCTGTTGCAGCGCTATCTGCTATGCTCGGCTCGCTTGCTACTTTTGTTTGGGTCTCGCTCTTCGGTAACTTCGTAGAGTACGGCGACCCCATATATTTGGGAGTCAACACTGTGAATGGCGACCCCTTCTATGTGACTGTGGACAATACCAATCAGCCGACGAATACCGCTGTTTGGGCCGCTCGCAATAAGCAAGCAACATCATTTATCGAGAAGGCGCAGTAGTGCAAGTTCACGAGCTTTCGCTTCAACTTTGCATCAGGGCAGGTCTTCGTGAAGTTAACTGCATTACTTCGCGCCAATCGGATGTGGCGAAGCTAGGTGTTCTATGACCGACCTCCCCCTCATCCTCGTCATCCTGCTGGGCGTCGGCATCCTGATCGTGATGCCGCTCGCCCTGGCCTTTGCGCGCGATCCGCAAAAGGGATTTGAGATGTCGACGCATCGGCACGAGCAGCTGCCTTACGTCATGGTCGACCGCTACCTCGGCATCGCGGTCATCCAGCTTGGCCTCATCTTCTTCGGCAACCTCGAAATGGTCGCCGTGTTCTGCGTCGCGGGCGCGATCATGGGCCTCGGCGATGGGCTGATCTACGCCCGTGCGGGCCATCCGCATATCAAACACACGATCTCGGGCTTGATCGCCATTCTGGGCCTGGTCCTGACCCTCTACTTCCTCGTGACGTCCTGACGCTTCACTTGGCAAAATAAACTCCCGCCGGAGGCTCCCGCCCTGGCCACAAGACCAAAGGTTCGACAACGATGCTCCGCCGTCTTCACTCCGAACAACCAGACAGCTTTGCCTTCACCCCCGCCAACTTGGAATGGGCGGAGGCGCAGATCACCAAGTACCCCGAGGGGCGGCAAGCCTCGGCGATCATCCCGCTGCTGTGGCGCGCGCAGGAGCAAGAAGGCTGGCTGACCCGCCCGGCGATCGAAGCGGTCGCGGACATGCTGGGCATGGCCTATATCCGGGCGCTCGAAGTCGCCTCGTTCTACTTTATGTTTCAGCTGCAACCCGTTGGCAGCGTTGCACATATCCAGGTCTGCGGCACCACGTCCTGTATGATCTGCGGGGCCGAAGACCTCGTGGCGGTCTGCAAGGACAAGATCGCGCCCAAAGCGCATCAGCTGAGCGCGGATGGCAAGTTCAGCTGGGAAGAGGTCGAATGCCTCGGCTCCTGCGCGAACGCGCCGATGGCGCAGATCGGCAAGGATTACTACGAAGATCTGACCGCGGCGCGCATGGGCGAGATCATTGACGAGCTGGCGGCGGGCAAGGTGCCTGTCCCCGGCCCGCAGAACGGGCGCTTCGCGGCGGAGCCGAAGATGGGTCTGACCTCGCTGACCGAGTACGCGGCGGGCAAGGCGGAGGCCAACGCCTCGGTCGCGCTGGCGACGGGCATTGGTGACACGGTCAAGCGGATCGACGGCACCGAGGTGCCGCTGCTGGCGCCGTGGGGCAAGGCAAATGCAAGCGCGGATGCGGATGTGGCCCCTGCGCCTGCGGCGCCCGCCGAGGCCCCGGCACCCGCACCTGCCAAGGCCAAGGCCGCCCCCCAGCCCAACGCACAGCCCAAGCCGGACGCCGCAGCCGGCGCGCCGGGCACCAAGCCCCAGACCCTGACCGCAGCCCGCGCGGGCGGCGCGGATGATCTGAAGATGATCAAAGGCGTCGGCCCGAAGCTGGAAGCGCTGCTGCACAAGCTTGGCTTTTTCCACTTCGACCAGGTCGCCGCCTGGACCGAGGACGAGGTGCGCTGGGTCGATCAGAACCTCGAAGGCTTCAAGGGCCGCGTCGTGCGTGACAATTGGGTGACGCAGGCCAAGACCCTTGCGGACGGCGGCGCGACAGATTTCTCCCAAAGAGCCGAAAAAGGCGGTATCTATGAGACGTAGATAACCCCTAAGCAACGGGAGAGGGTGAGATGAGTAATTCAGATGGCACAATGAGCTGCACGGTAGGGTGCTGGCTTGTTGCGGTACTGGGCGGCAGTGTCGGCGCGGTGATTTTGATGCTTCTGGGCGAATGGACGGTCTTGCAGGCCGCGTTCGCTGGGCTGGTGATCGCAGCGATTGCGGGCCTTTTGCTGAGCTGGCTCATCTGTCAGCCCCTGCCGAAGCTGGGTGAGGTTGGCCCGGTGGATCCGGCCGATACGCCCCTTGCCCGCGCGCGTGCGAAGCACGAAAGCACGGGTGCGGCGCCAGCCGCCGCGGCTGCCGCTGCCACGGGGACAGCCGCCGCAGCGCCCCCCGCGCCGACGCCAGATCCTGCGCCCGCGCCGGAGGCTGCGCCCGACGCGGATCGCGCCGCGCATGCTGCAACTGATACCGCCGCGGTCGATGCCGATGCCGGATCTGATGATGCCGCAGCAGATGCACCCGCGGATATCAAACCCTCGTCCACCCTCGCCGGTGAAGAGGAACTGGCCGCGCGCAAGGGCGAGTGGAAATACGAAAAGCCCGCAGGTAAGGGTGCGGCAGCGGCTAAGCCTGAGCCTGCACCAGCGCCGACACCCGCACCCGCTGCGGCGACCGCGGACGCGGGCGTCGATCCGGTTGCCGAAGCTGCCGCTGCTGTGCCCGCAGGCGAAGAAAAGAAGCCCGAAACGCTCAGCGCTGCCCGCGCGGGCGGCCCGGACGATCTGAAGATGATCAAGGGCGTCGGCCCGAAACTGGAAGCGCTTCTGCACTCCTTGGGCTTTTTCCACTTCGACCAGGTGGCGAGCTGGAAGGCTGAGGAAGTCGCTTGGGTCGACCAGAACCTCAAGGGCTTCAAGGGCCGTGTGAGCCGCGACAAGTGGGTCGCGCAGGCCAAGATTCTTGCGGAGGGCGGCACGACCGAGTTCTCCAGCAAGGCAAAGAAGGGCGGCGTCTACGACTGACGCGGTAACAGATGCGCAAGGACCCGGATCATACCACTTTGTTGGGCCGCCGTATGGGGCTGTTCATTGCGGGGATCGGTGTGCTTTGGGTTCTTGCCAACATCGTGGGGTCCGACATGGGCTGGTCCAACCGGACCCGTGCGCTGTTTGACCTCATGGCGCTGGCCGGGTTTGGGCTGGCATTTGTGTACGCGATAATACTGTGGCGCGTGCGCAATCGGGACAAATAGCGGGCGCGCCTCTGGCGCGATATGAAGTAGAGAGCGCGCCGCTGGCGCGACTTGATGTGGCTAGCGCGCCTCTGGCGCGACATGATGTGGCTAGCGCGCCTCTGGCGCGACATGATGAGGACAAGAGCTGATGCTGGCGGATAAAGACCGTATCTTTACCAACCTCTACGGGATGCATGAGCGGACCCTGGCGGGCGCCCGCGCGCGGGGGCACTGGGATGGCACCGCGGACCTGATCAAGAAGGGCCGCGACTGGATCGTCCAGCAGATGAAAGACAGCGGTCTGCGCGGGCGCGGCGGCGCCGGTTTCCCGACGGGCCTCAAGTGGTCTTTCATGCCCAAGGAGTCCGACGGGCGCCCCGCCTATCTGGTGGTGAACGCCGACGAATCCGAGCCCGGTACCTGCAAGGACCGGGAGATCATGCGCCACGATCCACACACGCTGATCGAAGGCTGCCTGATCGCGTCCTTCGCGATGAACGCGCATGCCTGCTACATCTACATACGCGGCGAATACATCCGCGAGAAAGAGGCGCTGCAGGCCGCCATAGATGAAGCCTACGATGCCGGTCTCGTCGGCAAGAACGCCGCAGGCTCCGGCTGGGATTTTGAGATTTACCTGCACCACGGGGCAGGGGCCTATATCTGCGGCGAGGAAACCGCGCTGCTGGAAAGTCTTGAGGGCAAGAAGGGGATGCCCCGGATGAAGCCGCCCTTCCCGGCGGGTGCGGGGCTGTATGGCTGCCCGACCACGGTGAACAACGTCGAATCCATCGCCGTGGTCCCCACCATCCTGCGCCGCGGCCCCGACTGGTTCGCGGGCTTTGGCCGCCCGAACAACGCGGGCACGAAGCTGTTTGCGATCTCCGGCCATGTGAACAACCCCTGCGTTGTCGAGGAGGAGATGAGCATCTCCTTCGAAGAGCTGATCGAAAAGCATTGCGGCGGCATCCGCGGCGGCTGGGGCAACCTCAAGGCGGTGATCCCGGGCGGCTCCTCCGTGCCGTGCGTGCGCGGGGAGAAGATGAAAGACGCGATCATGGATTTCGACTATCTGCGGGGCGACTTGCAATCGGGCCTTGGGACGGCGGCGGTGATCGTGATGGATCAGAGCACGGACATCATCAAAGCGATCTGGCGCCTGTCGAAGTTTTACAAGCATGAAAGCTGCGGCCAGTGTACGCCCTGCCGCGAAGGCACGGGCTGGATGATGCGCGTGATGGAGCGGCTGGTGCACGGCGACGCATCGGTGGAAGAGATCGACATGCTGCTGGACGTGACCAAGCAGGTCGAGGGCCACACGATCTGTGCGCTGGGTGATGCCGCCGCGTGGCCGATCCAGGGCCTGATCCGCAACTTCCGCGACGAGATCGAAGACCGCATCAAGGGCCGCCCGATCGCGGCGGAGTAGTCTTTGGGCGTCTGGCGCGACACCTCGGGTCCAAACTCCGGGATTTGCCCGCATTGCGGCCACGTACATCCGCGGACCTTCGGCGTCTTCATTTGCGAGGCTTGCGGCAAGGCTGTGCCGACGGAACAGATACGAGCGACGCGGTTCACCTTTCCGTGGTGGCAGACGCTTTTGGGCGGCTTGGCCCTCGCCGCCATTATTGCGTTTATCGGCGGAATTGCCAGCTAGCGCTTGTGATGTCTTTAACGTCTCTCAGGTACGCTGCCGTGCATGGTTTTGCGTGCCCTCCTTCTGGCTGCCTTTTTGTCCATCGCCTCCGGTCCCGCCCGTGCAGACCGGGCGGCGCAGGCCGCATGGGCTGTGGCCGAACTATTGCTCGCAGTCGATCTGGCCGGTGCGTGTGCGCACTTCGTGCGGACGAAGGGCGGGAAGCATGGTAATGCGCTTCTGTCGGACGCGCTGGTCGCCTTTATCAACGAACGCGACCTGACGATGACCGACTTCGCGGCGGCGGCTGAAGACTATGGTGCGCCGGATATGGACCGGCTGAAGCGCTGGCTGCTCGCGCGTGACCGTGTGGACCGGTCGGACCGGCGCGCGGTCTGCTTTTACGCAAAGCGCATCGCCGGGACGGATCACGCGGTTGGCCGGTTTATCGAGTCGCGATAAGGTGCTAGTCCGCGCGCATGCACGTCGCGGAATTCAATATCGGCACCTTGCGCTATGACTGGGACGACCCGCGCGTGGCGGATTTTCAGAACAACCTTGATCGCGTTTACGACATCGCGCGGCGGTCAAAGGGGTATGTCTGGCATCTTGATGGGGGCGACATGGAAGCGGCGCAGCTTGATGCCGATGGCCCGCTGGGCGGCAACCCGCGCACGGCCTCGACCCTGTCAGTCTGGGAAAGCGTGGCTGACTTTCGCGCCTTCACCTTTGACACGGTCCACCGGGTTTTCATGGACCGCGGGGACGAGTGGCACCTGCCCAAAACGGGCCCGAGCCTTGTGATGTGGTGGCTAGAGCCTGGCACTTTGCCAACGGTGCCCGAAGCGGTAGAGCGGCTTTCGCACCTCGCCGCGTATGGCGAGACCGAGCGCGCCTTTGGTTGGGAGTACGCCCTTGCACCTCGCTGAGTTGAACATCGGGCGGCTGGTGGCCCCAACGGACGACCCGCGGGTCAAGGAATTCATGGACAACCTCGACCGGGTGAACGGCATCGGCAAGCGGTCCCCGGGCTTTGTCTGGATGATGGAAGGCTCAGGGGCGCCGGGGACGGGCAATACCGAGAACAGCATCGGCGGCGATCCGCTTTTCGTCGCGAACCTGACGGTCTGGGAAGACGCCGCGAGCCTCAAGAGCTTTGTCTACAACACGGTGCACGCGCGGTTCATGAACCGCAAAGCAGAGTGGTTCGAGGCGCTGGAGGATCGCCATTTCGCGATGTGGTGGGTGCCGGACGGGCACCGCCCGACGCTGGACGAGGCGCTGGAACGGCTTGACGACCTGCGCGCGCACGGGCCAAGTGAGCGCGCATTTGGATGGGCGGAGGTCTGAGAACATGGAAGCTTTTGCAGAATACGGGCACGCGATTGCAGCGCTGGCAGGCTTTGCGCTCTTGATGACGGTGCTCACAGCCCTGTCGGTTGTGGGCCGGGGCGAGGATCAGCGCACGGCGAGCGGCGCGGTCAAGCGAGACTACGCCAACCCGGTCTACCGCCGGTCCCGCGCGCTCGGCAACGCGGTGGAAAGCGCGGCGCCCTTCGCGATGGCCACGCTCGCGGCGATCCTGGCGGGGGCAAGCCCGTTCTGGGTGAACGTTCTGGCCTCGACCTTTCTTGCCGCGCGGGTCCTGATGGCTGTGGTGCATATCGGCACGACGATTGAGCCACTGCGGTCGATTTTCTGGACCGTTGGCATGGTTTGCGTGATCGCGCTGGCGGTGCTAGGCGTCCTTGCAGCGATCTGAAGGGTAGAGGAGGCGCGCGATGAAGTGGACCGTTCCGGGACTGATCTGTGCGTTGGCCCTCACGGCCTGCCAGGATCGCGACGATGGCATCGCCTTTGACGGGCAGTTCTTCAATGCGCGCCTGTCCGCAGAGCGCGGCGCGCGCGATCAGTTCGAAGTGACGGTCAAGCCGTTCTCGGCCAGTGCGGACGGCGCCCGGGCGGCGGGTGAGTATGAAGCGATCAGCCACTGCATTGATCTTTATGGCTCTTCCGAGATCATCTGGGAGCGCGGCCCGGACGCCGAGGGCGGCACGCTGCTGGTGTCAAATGACACGCTGACCCTGCGCGGGGCCTGCGCGCCGCTCTGAGACATAATGCGCGGTTTCGGCTGGTTTTTGCTGGTGCTATTGCATAGCACAACGACGGCCTCCCACTTGCGGTGTTCACGCAGATGAACGGGAGAGACAACATGTGCGCGAAGAACTTGATGAGCCTGATCCTAGCCAGCGCCCTTGTGGCGAGTAGCGCGGCGGCAAAACCGCACCTGCGCGATACGCCGATTGATGACGCGATTCTGTCGATGGGGCTGGCGGACCAGATCCGCAAGGAATGCCCCGATATCTCGGCCCGCATGGTCAAGGCGCTGCGCGCCGCGCATGGCCTGAAAGATCAGGCGCTGGCGCTGGGCTATTCGGAGGCGGAGATTGACGCCTACCGCAAGTCGGCCACTGAAAAGGCGCGGCTTCGCGCCGCAGGGGAGGCCCGACTGGCCGCTGAGGGGGTGACACCGGGGGATGCGCAGAGTTACTGCGCGTTCGGACGCCGTGAAATTGAACAACAAACGCCGATAGGCGTGCTGCTGAGAGCGAGCTGAACATGGGCGATATGCGCAAGATCATCATCGACGGCAACGAGATCGAGGTGGACGGGGCGATGACCCTGATCCAGGCGTGCGAAGAGGCAGGGATCGAGATCCCGCGTTTTTGCTATCACGAACGCCTGACCATCGCGGGCAACTGCCGGATGTGCCTTGTCGAGATTGTGGGCGGCCCGCCCAAGCCTGCCGCCTCTTGCGCGATGCAGGTCAAAGATCTGCGCCCCGGCCCCGAGGGCCAGCCGCCCGTGGTCAAGACAAACTCGCCAATGGTTAAGAAGGCCCGCGAGGGCGTGATGGAGTTCCTGCTGATCAACCACCCGCTGGATTGCCCGATCTGCGACCAGGGCGGGGAGTGTGACCTGCAGGACCAGGCGATGGCCTACGGGGTGGATTTCAGCCGCTTCCGCGAGCCCAAGCGCGCGGTGGACGATCTGGACCTTGGCCCGCTGGTCGAGACGCACATGACCCGCTGCATTTCCTGCACCCGCTGCGTGCGCTTCACGACCGAGGTCGCGGGCATCACCCAGATGGGCCAGACCGGACGCGGCGAGGATAGCGAGATCACCGCCTATCTGGGCGAGACGCTGGAATCGAACTTGCAGGGCAACATCATTGACCTCTGCCCGGTTGGCGCGCTGGTGTCGAAGCCCTATGCCTTCACCGCGCGCCCGTGGGAGCTGACCAAGACCGAGAGCGTGGATGTGATGGACGCGCTTGGCTCTTCGATCCGCGTGGATACGAAAGGGCGCGAGGTGATGCGTTTCCTGCCGGTCAACCATGACGGCGTGAACGAAGAGTGGATTTCGGACAAGACCCGGTTCGTCTGGGACGGCTTGCGCCGCCAGCGGCTGGATAAGCCTTACGTGCGTGAGAATGGCAAGCTGCGGCCCGCGTCGTGGCCAGAAGCGCTTGGGAAAGCCGCCGAGGCGCTGAAAGGCGCGTCGAAGCCGGTTGGTCTTGTCGGTGATCTGGCCC
Source organism: Pseudomonadota bacterium (assembly GCA_039817385.1). Classification (GTDB taxonomy): domain Bacteria; phylum Pseudomonadota; class Alphaproteobacteria; order Rhodobacterales; family Rhodobacteraceae; genus JBCBCP01. Next base: position 52,070 of record JBCBVY010000007.1, read on the forward strand.
CGACGGAGGCGGCCTTTGCGCTGAAGCAGTTGATCGAAGGGCAGGGCGGCGTGGTCGAGTGCCGCACCGATGGGGCAAAGCTGCCTGCGGGCAACCGCGCTGGGTACGTGGGCACGGCCACGATTGAAGAGATCGACACCGCGTCCATGATCCTGCTGATCGGCACCAACCCGCGCGATGAGGCGCCGGTGATGAACGCGCGCATCCGCAAGGCATGGCTGGCGGGCGCTGTCGTGGGCCGGATCGGCCCGCAGGTCGATCTGACCTACGACGTGGTCGAACTGGGCGCGGGCCGCGATGCGCTGCGCGATGTGCTGGCGCAGGACCATTCCGAAAAGCCCGATGGCGGGATCATTATCGTGGGGCAGGGCGCCTTGCAGGGCGAAGATGGCGCCGCTGTTCTGGCCGCGGCGCAAAAGCTCGCGCTGGACGGCAAGGCCAAGCTGATGGTCCTGCACAGTGCGGCGTCCCGCGTGGGCGCGATGGACGTGGGCGCCGTGAACGACGACGGTATGGCTGCGGTGCAGAACGCCGACGTCATCTACAACCTCGGCGCGGATGAAATCGAGATCGCCGCCGGGGCAACCGTCATCTACCAGGGCAGCCACGGCGACCGCGGCGCGCACCGGGCAGATATCATCCTGCCTGCCGCGGCCTATACCGAGGAGCCGGGCATTTTCGTGAACACCGAAGGGCGCCCCCAGCTGGCGCAGCGCGCGAGCTTTGCGCCCGGTGAGGCGAAGGAAAACTGGGCCATTCTGCGTGCCCTCTCGGGCGAGATGGGCGCGGCGCTGCCCTATGACAGCATCAGCGCCCTGCGCGCGGCGATGGTGGCCGAAGTGCCGCACCTGAACGACATCGACGTGGTTCCGGAAAATACCGGCGAGGCGCTGCCCGAAGGCACGCTTGGCACTGGCGATTTCACCTATGCGATCAGCGACTTCTACCTGACGAACCCGATTGCCCGCGCCTCCGCCCTGATGGGCGAGCTGAGCGCGCAGGCCAAGGGCCGCGCCACCCAGATGGCGGCGGAATGAGAATGGCGGCGCTTGCGCTCCCCCTTGCGGCCTGCACCGCCGAGCCGGAGATCACCGCCGAACGGCTGATCCCTGACTACCGGGGCGTTGAGACGCGCCTTTTAGATGATGAGCTGGTGCAGTTCCGGGTCGAGATGACCAACGCTCTGAGCGGCGCCGATGTTGAGGATTACGCGCGATGCGCGGCGGCGGGCTACACGCTGATCCGCGGCTACGGCTTTGCGCGCCATGTGCGCACCAGCACTGACAACGCAGGGGCGGTGTGGACGGGCGATTCTGTCTACCTGATTTCCCCTGATCTTCCGCGCGGGCTGCGCACCATCGACGCCGAGGTGGTGGCCGCCAATTGCGCGGAACAAGGCATACCATTGGTTTGAGGGCCAGATGATCGAGTTCTTCACGACAACCACAACAGGCATCCTGCTGACGATCGTCGGGCAGATCCTGCTGCTTCTGGTCCCGCTGCTGCTGGCGCTGGCCTTCCTGATGTATGCGGATCGCAAGATCTGGGCCGCTGTCCAGATGCGGCGCGGCCCCAACGTGGTGGGCGTTTACGGGCTGCTTCAAAGCTTTGCCGACTTCCTGAAGTATATCGTCAAAGAGGTCGTCTTCCCCGCGGGCGCGGACAAGGTAGTCTTCCTGCTGGCGCCGATGATCTCCCTCGTGATGGCCTTCATCGCCTGGGCGGTGATCCCGTTCAACGAAGGCTGGGTCCTCGCCGACATCAATGTCGCGATCCTCTATGTCTTCGCCGTGTCCTCGCTTGAGGTTTACGGCGTGATCATGGGCGGTTGGGCGTCGAACTCGAAATACCCGTTCCTCGGCTCGCTGCGCTCTGCCGCGCAGATGATCTCCTACGAGGTCTCCATCGGTCTGATCATCATCGGGGTGATCATCTCCGCCGGGTCGATGAACTTCTCGGGCATCGTGGCGGCTCAGGACAACGCCTACGGCATCTTTGGCTGGTTCTGGGTGATCCATTTCCCGATGCTGTTCCTCTTCCTGATCTCCGCCCTGGCAGAGACAAACCGCCCTCCCTTCGACCTGCCCGAGGCTGAATCGGAGCTGGTGGCCGGCTATCAGGTTGAATACTCCTCCACCCCGTTCCTGCTGTTTATGATTGGTGAGCTGGTCGCCGTGGTGCTGATGTGCGCGCTGGTGTCGCTGATGTTCTTCGGCGGCTGGCTGTCGCCCATTCCGGGCCTGCCCGATGGCATCTTGTGGATGGTGGCGAAGATGCTGTTCGTCTTCTTCATCTTCTCGATGGTGAAGGCGATCACGCCCCGCTACCGCTATGACCAGCTGATGCGGATCGGTTGGAAGGTGTTCCTTCCGATGTCGCTGGGCTGGGTCGTCTTCGTGGCCTTCGCGGCCAAGTTCGAATGGTTCTGGGGCGCTTACGCGCGCTGGGGCATGGGGGGCTGATGAGGATCGAGCCTTTTCGCGGACCCATACTTATGCTGCCCGGTGTCGAAGAGCACCTAATTTTGGGAGAGCGCCCGGAAGGGGGATACCTCCTAATGGCCGAGGGCAAGGATGTTGGTGTCTATGCTACGCTTGAGGAAGCAGCCGTCGCAGCGAGAGATAGAATGCGGAGCATGGGTGAAACCGACGAAGAGTATCTTAGGCTGGTGCTGGACCTAGAGTACTGGGATCGCAATCACTGGCCGGCAAAGGAGACGAATTAGTGACGCAGATCGACTACACCCGCGCCGCCAAGTACTTCCTTCTGCAGGATTTCTGGCAGGGGATGAAGCTGGGCCTGAAATACATGTTCAGCCCCAAGGCGACGGTGAACTACCCGCACGAAAAGGGGCCGCTGAGCCCCCGTTTCCGGGGCGAACATGCCCTGCGCCGCTATCCCAATGGCGAAGAGCGCTGCATTGCCTGCAAGCTCTGCGAGGCAGTCTGCCCCGCGCAGGCGATCACCATCGACGCAGAGCCACGCGAAGACGGCTCCCGCCGCACCACGCGCTATGACATCGACATGACCAAGTGCATCTATTGCGGCTTCTGCCAGGAAGCCTGCCCGGTCGATGCCATTGTCGAAGGCCCGAACTTCGAGTTTTCCACCGAAACGCGCGAAGAGCTGTACTACGACAAGGACAAGCTGTTGGCGAATGGCGACCGCTGGGAAGCGGAAATCGCGCGCAACCTCGAACTGGATGCGCCCTATAGATGAGCCTTGGGACGGGCACATATGAACGGGGCAAAGCCCTGTCCGAGGCGGTGAACCCCGGCATGGAAGACGCGCTGGCGGCCCGCTACGACGCGCTGGTGCCCGGCCTGTCGCGCATGGTTGTCGAAGTGCCCTATGGTACGTTCTACAGCCGCGGGGTGGTGGACGAAAAAACGCGCCTGCTGGCCACCGTGGCCGCGCTGACGACGCAAGGCGGTCAGACCCGGCCGCAGTTGAAAGTGAACATAGCAAGTGCCCGCGCCGTTGGCGCAAGCCGCGAAGAGATTTGCGAGATCATCTACCAAATGACCCTTTACGGGGGGTTCCCGGCGATGATCAACGCGATGAACGCGGCCATCGAAGTCTTTGAGACCGAAAAGGCGCAGGCATGAGCAACCCCATCAACCCCTTCTCTGCGATGCTGGAGCAGATGCAGTCGCTGGCCCGCACCATGCCGGGGTTGGCTGCCTTTGATCCCAAAGCGATCGAGGCGATGTGGCCAACGATGCCCAAGGACATGATGGAGGCGATGTTTGGCAACGCGATCAACGAGGGCGGGCTGGACGCCAAGACGCGCCTGCTTCTGACCATTGCGGGGATGGTGATGCAGGGCGCACAGAACGAGATCGGGCTGCGCAGCGCGATCCGCCACGCGGCGGAAGCCGGCGCAACCGATCAGGAAATTTCGGAAGCCATCGGCCAGATGGCCGCTTTTGCCGGCTTGCCGGCCTCCACGCGGGGGTTGGAGATTGCGGGCGATGTTTTGAAAAAGGATGACGAGGCATGAGCGCACTGGCGTTTTATCTCTTCGCGATCAGCGTGGTGACGGGGGGCCTCTTTACGGTTGTCTCGCGCAACCCGGTGCATTCGGTGTTGTGGCTGATCCTGGCGTTCCTGTCCTCGGCGGGGCTGTTTGTTCTGCTGGGCGCGGAATTCGTCGCGATGCTGATGATCATCGTCTACGTGGGCGCGGTCGCTGTCCTTTTCCTGTTTGTGGTGATGATGCTGGACGTCGATTTTGCCGAGCTGAAGGCGGAGATGGCGAAATACCTGCCTTTGGGCCTGCTGATTGGTCTGGTGATCCTTATGCAGTTCGTGATGGCCTTCGGTGCCTGGGAAAGCGCACCGGTTGCGGCCGCGAACCTCGCGCAGCCGGTGCCGACGGACAGGCACAACACTGAGGCGCTGGGGATGATCCTGTATGACCAGTATTTCCTGCTGTTCCAGCTATCGGGCCTGATCCTGCTGGTCGCGATGGTCGGCGCGATTGTCCTGACCCTGCGCCACCGCGAGGATGTGAAGCGTCAGGACGTGCTGGCCCAGATGTACCGCGATCCGGCCACTGCGATGGAGTTGAAGGACGTCAAGCCGGGGCAGGGGCTCTGATGCGGGATTTCGACGCGAAATCCCTATGGCGCCCGGTTCTGCGGCGCGCGCTGGAAACCGCGTCGGTTTCCCTGTGTCTGGCGTTGCCGGCGCAGGCGTTGACCTTGTCTGATTGCGACCGCATCACCCATGTCTCGCACGGAGGCGAGGCGGGCCACGTGGACCTCGGGCAGGGCCGCGTGATGTGGACGGATTGGTGGAGCCAGGAGGGCACTGCGACCGATATCACCATCGCCGATTGCGCCCCCGGCACCGCGCTGCGCTTCCGCACGGCGGAGGAGAACATGGGCACACGGCTGCCCTTTGACCGTACCCAGAAGGCGTTGGCCATCGTAGCGCGGCATGAAAAAGGCGCACGCGCCTTCGCGACGCTAACGCGGATCGCGGCGGAGCTTGAAGGTGTGGCACGCGACATCCGCACCGAGACACTGAACACCGAGCCGTGCGCCTGCGCGGCCCTTTACCCCGAGGCCCGGGGCGACAAGACGGAATTTGCGCTGAACTAGGGCGCACAGCGGGGCTGGCCCCCGGAGGAACGAGATGGACATCGGACTAGAACACTACCTCACGGTCGCAGCGACCCTCTTTGTCATCGGCATCTTCGGGCTGTTTCTGAACCGCAAGAACGTCATCATTCTGCTGATGAGCATCGAGCTGATGCTGCTGGCGGTGAATATCAACCTTGTCGCCTTTTCGTCCTTCCTCGGGGATTTGGTGGGGCAGGTCTTCACCCTCTTTGTTCTGACGGTCGCCGCAGCGGAGGCGGCGATTGGTCTTGCGATCCTTGTCTGTTTCTTCCGCAACCGCGGCACGATCGCGGTTGAAGACGTCAACGTGATGAAGGGCTGAGGCACATGGAAACGATACTGCTCTTTGCCCCGCTGGTTGGTGCGATCCTGTGCGGTTTTGGCTGGCGCGCGATTGGTGAGACGGCGGCGATGTGGGTCGCCACGGGCCTGCTGTTCCTGTCGGCGATCTTGTCGTGGATCGTTTTCCTGACCTTTGACGGCACGACAGACACGATCCAGATCCTGCGCTTTATCGAGAGCGGCAGCCTCTCCACCGACTGGTCCATCCGGCTTGACCGGCTGACAGCGATCATGCTGATCGTGATCACGACGGTCTCGTCGCTCGTGCACCTGTATTCTTTCGGCTACATGGACAATGACCCGCAGTGGCGCGAGGGGGAGGTCTACAAGCCGCGCTTCTTTGCTTACCTCAGCTTCTTTACCTTCGCGATGCTGATGCTGGTGACGTCGGACAACCTTGTGCAGATGTTCTTTGGCTGGGAAGGTGTGGGTGTCGCGTCTTACCTGCTGATCGGGTTTTACTACCGCAAGCCTTCCGCCAATGCCGCCGCAATCAAGGCGTTCGTGGTCAACCGGGTCGGGGATTTCGGCTTTGCGCTTGGTATCTTCGCGCTGTTCTTCCTGACGGACTCGATCAAGTTCGACGATATCTTTGCCTCCGCCGCGGATCTTGCGGAGATCCAGCTGACCTTCCTGTGGAATGAATGGAACGCGGCGAACCTTGTGGCCGTCCTGCTGTTCATCGGCGCGATGGGCAAATCGGCGCAGCTGATCCTGCACACCTGGCTGCCCGATGCGATGGAAGGGCCGACGCCGGTCTCCGCCTTGATCCACGCGGCGACAATGGTGACGGCGGGCGTGTTCCTCGTCTGCCGTATGTCCCCGGTGATGGAGTTTGCGCCGCAGGCGATGGCTTTTGTGACCGCCCTTGGTGCCTGCACGGCATTCTACGCGGCGACCATCGGCCTCGTGCAGACCGACATCAAGCGCGTGATCGCCTATTCAACCTGTTCGCAGCTCGGCTACATGTTCGTCGCCGCGGGCGTCGGCGCCTACCCGGTCGCGATGTTCCACCTGTTCACCCACGCCTGGTTCAAGGCGATGCTGTTCCTTGGCGCAGGCTCGGTCATCCACGGGATGCATCACGAGCAGGACATGATGAACTACGGGGGCTTGCGCAAAAAACTGCCCTACACGTTCTGGGCCATGCTGATCGGCACGCTGGCCATCACCGGCGTGGGTATCCCGCTGACCGGCTGGATCGGCTTTGCCGGGTTCGCCTCCAAGGACGCGGTGATTGAAAGCGCCTATGCCGCCGGCTCTGGCTTTGCCTTCTGGGCGCTGGTGATCGCGGCGCTGATGACATCGTTCTACTCGTGGCGGCTGATGTTCCTGACCTTCTGGGGCGCGCCGCGCGGGGACAAGCACACCCATGAGCATGCGCACGAATCCCCGACCGTCATGCTGATCCCGCTGGGCGTGCTGGCCCTTGGTGCGGTCTTTGCGGGCGCGATCTGGTACGGCAGCTTCTTTGGCAAAGGCAACCAGATCATCACCTTCTTTGGCGGCCAGTACGAGGCGCCCAGCACGGAGCTGAAAGAAGCCGTGGCGGAGCGCAGCCCCAAAGCCTCCGAGCTGAAATACGTGATGGCGGGTCAGCCGGGTGAGGCGGGCATCTACATGGCGCCGGAAAACACCGTGATCCACGAGGCGCATTACGTGCCCACATGGGTCAAGCTTTCGCCCTTTATCGCGATGCTTCTGGGCTTTGGCCTCGCCTTCCAGATGTATATCCGCCGCCCTGAACAGCCCGCCCAGATGGCGGAGACGTTCCAGCCGCTGTATCTCTTCCTCAAGAACAAGTGGTATTTCGATGAGGTCTATGACTTCATCTTCGTGCAGCCCGCGATGATGATCGGCCGGTTCCTGTGGCGACGCGGGGACGGGGACACCATTGACGGCGCGCTGAACGGTGTGGCGATGGGCGTTGTACCCTTTTTCACGCGCCTCGCGGGGCGGGTCCAGTCCGGCTACATCTTCACCTATGCCTTCGCGATGGTCATCGGCATCGCGGTGCTGGTCACCTGGATGACCATCGGAGGAGCGAACTGATGGACAACCTTCTTTCCATCGTCACCTTCATCCCGGCCCTCGCGGCGCTGATCCTGGGCGTGTTCCTGCGGGGCAATGACGAAGCCGCGCAGCGCAACGCCAAGTGGGTGGCGATGTTCGCAACCTCGGCGACGTTCCTTGTCTCGCTCTTTATCCTCGCGCAGTTCGATCCGAACGACACCGGCTTCCAGATGGTCGAAGAAGGCACATGGATCATGGGCCTGACCTACAAGATGGGCGTCGATGGCATCTCTGTGCTGTTCGTGATGCTGACCACCTTCATGATGCCGCTGGTCATCGCCGCGTCGTGGTCCGTGACGGAGCGGATCAAGGAATACATGATTGCCTTCCTGCTGCTTGAAACGCTCATGCTGGGCGTGTTCATGGCGCTGGACCTGGTGCTCTTCTACCTGTTCTTCGAAGCAGGGCTGATCCCGATGTTCCTGATCATCGGCATCTGGGGCGGGGCGAACCGCATCTACGCAAGTTTCAAGTTCTTCCTTTACACCTTCCTCGGCTCGGTCCTGATGCTGGTCGCGATGGTGGGCATGTATGCGGATGCGGGCACCACCGACGTTGAAGCGCTTTTGAATCACCAGTTCAGCTTTGCCTCGTTCGAGCTGCTGGGCATTCAGATCGTGGGCGGGCTGCAAACGCTGCTGTTCCTTGCGTTCTTTGCCTCCTTCGCGGTGAAAATGCCGATGTGGCCGGTGCACACCTGGCTGCCGGACGCGCACGTGCAGGCGCCCACCGCAGGCTCCGTCGTGCTCGCGGCGATCTTGCTGAAGTTGGGCGGCTACGGCTTTATCCGCTTTTCCCTGCCGATGTTCCCGGTGGGCTCTGAGGTGATGGCGCCGCTGGTCCTGTGGATGTCGGCGATTGCGATTGTATACACCTCGCTCGTCGCGCTGGTGCAGGAAGATATGAAGAAGCTGATCGCCTATTCGTCGGTCGCGCATATGGGCTTTGTCACGATGGGGATCTTTGCGGCCAATCAGCAGGGCGTGGATGGGGCGATATTCCAGATGCTGTCACACGGCTTTATCTCCGGTGCGCTCTTCCTCTGTGTCGGCGTGATCTACGACCGGATGCACACGCGCGAGATTGACGCCTATGGCGGCCTCGTGAACCGGATGCCGGCCTATGCGCTGATCTTCATGCTGTTCACGATGGCCAATGTGGGCCTGCCGGGCACCTCCGGCTTTGTCGGCGAGTTCCTGACGCTGATGGCCGTGTTTCAGGTCAACACCTGGGTTGCGGCGGTGGCGACGACCGGGGTGATCTTCTCTGCGGCTTATGCGCTGTGGCTCTACCGCCGGGTGGTGATGGGCGATCTGATCAAGGAAAGCCTGAAGTCGATCACTGACATGACCCGCCGGGAAAAGCTGATCTTTGCACCGCTCGTGGTGATGACACTGCTGCTGGGTGTCTATCCGGCGCTGATCCTGGATATCACCGGCCCGTCCGTTGCGGCGCTGGTCGACAATTACGATACCGCGCTTGCCGCCGCCGAGGCGGCCACGCAGGTTGCTGAAAACTAAGGACGAGACGATGGGCGCAGACCTCACAGTAATCCTTCCCGAGATCGTTTTGGCGGTCTACGCGATGCTCGGCCTCGTGGGCGCGGTCTACACGGCGCAGGACCGGGCGGCCTCCTCGTTGACCTGGGCGACGGCGGCGATCTTTGGCGCGGTGGCGGTCTGGATCGGCCTGACAGGGGAGGGCACGAATGTCGCCTTTGGCGGCATGTTCGTGGACGACGCCTTTGCCCGCTTTGCCAAGGTTGCCATCCTGCTGAGCGCGGCGGCGGTTTTGCTGATGTCCGAAGGCTACATGGCGCGGCGCGGCATCCTGAAGTTCGAATACCCGATGCTGGTGGCGCTGGCCGCGGTTGGTATGATGATGATGGTCTCCGCAGGCGATCTGATGGCGCTTTACATGGGGCTCGAGCTGCAATCGCTTGCGCTTTACGTTGTGGCCTCGCTGCGGCGCGACAGCGTGAAATCGACCGAGGCGGGGCTGAAATACTTCGTTCTGGGCGCGCTGTCTTCGGGCCTGCTGCTATACGGTGCTTCGCTGGTTTACGGCTACACCGGCACCACGCTCTTCACTGGCATTCTTGCGGCGGCCGAAGCGGACTTTTCCATCGGCTTGCTGCTCGGCCTTGTCTTCCTGATGGCGGGATTTGCTTTCAAGGTCAGCGCGGTGCCGTTCCATATGTGGACGCCGGACGTCTATGAGGGCGCGCCAACGCCGATCACCGCCTTCTTTGCGACCGCGCCGAAGCTGGCGGCGATGGCGCTGTTCGCCCGGGTCATGCACGACGCCTTTGGCGGGGCTGTGGCTGACTGGCAGCAGATCATCGCGCTTTTGTCGGTTCTGTCGATGTTCCTTGGCGCCTTTGCGGCGATTGGCCAGACCAATATCAAGCGTCTGATGGCGTTCTCCTCCATCGCGCATATGGGCTACGCGCTTATGGGGCTGGCCGCGGGCACGGTGCTGGGTGTGCAGGCGATGCTGGTCTACATGGCGATCTACGTGACGATGAATGTCGGCACCTTCGCCTTCATCCTGATGATGGAGCGGGACGGTGCGCCCGTCGTCGATATCGCCGCGCTGAACATGTATGCCAAGCGGGCGCCGGGCAAGGCGCTGGCGATGCTGGTTCTGCTGTTCTCGCTTGCCGGTGTGCCGCCGATGCTGGGCTTTTTCGGCAAATTCTACGTGTTGCGCGCCGCCTATGAGGGCGGTCTGGCGTGGCTCGCCATCGCAGGCGTGATCGCGTCGGTGATCGGGGCGTATTACTACCTGAGGATCGTCTACTTCATGTATTTCGGGGACGAGGCGCAGGAGGGTGTGGACGATGGCGGCCGCACGCCGGTCCTGTCCGGGCTGCTTGTGGCCTCTGCCGCGGTCATGGTTCTTGGCATCATCAACATGTTTGGTGTTGAAGGCGCGGCGGCGGCGGCTGCGGCTGCGCTTGTGAACTAATCCGCCTGAGCGTGCCGAAACGTCTGGACCCTCCGGGGGGAGTTTATCTTGCCAAGTGAAGTTGGATCGTGGCCTCAGGGCTACGAGCGCCGTGTATTGGCCGAGACACCCTCGACGATGCAGGAGGCGGCGCGGTCCGTGCCGGTGGCGGGGCCGACCTGGATCCTCGCGCAGCGACAGACCGGCGGGTACGGGCGGCGCGGGCGGGCCTGGGTCATGCCGGAGGGGAATTTTGCCGCGACCCTCGTGATGCCGGTGGCGGAGCCGCCGGCGGAGCGCGCGCTTCGGTCTTTTGTCACGGCGCTGGCGCTGCGCGAGGCGATGGTGGCGGCGACGGGGCAGGAGGCGGCCTTTGCGCTGAAATGGCCAAATGATGTGCTGATGAAGGGCGGCAAGGTGGCGGGCATCTTGCTGGAGGGGTTGCCGCAGGATCACCTGGCCATCGGCATCGGCGTGAACCTTGCCGCTGCACCCGGTGCGGACGAGGTGGAGGCAGGGGCCGTGCGCCCCGTGGCTCTTGGCGCGGACATCAGCGCCGAGGCGTTCCTCGATTTGCTTGCAGCGTCCTATGCCCGCCTCGAAGACCAATTCCGCACCTATGGGTTTGCCCCCATCCGCACCGCGTGGCTGGCCCATGCCGCGCGTCTGGGCGAGGTGATCACCGCCCGCACCGCGCGGGCGCGCTGGGACGGCACCTTTCAGGACGTGGACGAGACGGGGGCGCTTGTTCTAGACACCGCCAAAGGGCGCGTGGCGATTGCCGCCGCCGAGGTGCATTTCTGAAAGGGCTCGCCCATGCTTCTGGCGATTGACTGCGGCAACACCAACACTGTGTTTTCGATCTGGGACGGGGCGACCTTCCTGTGCACCATGCGCACCTCGACCCATCATGCGCGCACGGCGGATGCCTATTTCACCTGGTTCTCGACGCTGGTGAAGCATTACGAGCTGGATCTGGACATCACCGAGGTGATCATCGCCTCCACCGTGCCGCGGGTTGTGTTCAACCTGCGGGTTTTTTGTGACCAGTTTTTTGGCTGCCGCCCGCTGGTCGTGGGCCGGCCCGATTGTAAGTTGCCCGTGAACCCACGCGTGGCCGAAGGGGTGCGCCCCGGGCCGGACCGGCTGGCGAATGCGGCGGGGGCCTTTGCGCGGCACGGGGGCAATGTCGTGGTGGTGGATTTTGGCACCGCGACCAATTTTGACGTGGTGGCAGAGGATGGCGCCTATGTGGGCGGTGTGATCTCTCCGGGGGTGAACCTGTCGCTGGAGGCGCTCGCGGCGGGCGCGGCGGCGCTGCCCCATGTGGACATCACCATGCCCGAGAAGGTCATCGGCACAGACACCGTGGGCTGTATCCAATCGGGCGTGTTCTGGGGCTATATCGGCCTTATCGAAGGCATTACGCAGCGTATCAAGGACGAATATGGGGCGCCAATGAAGGTTGTTGGCACCGGGGGGCTTGCGCCGCTCTTTGCGCAGGGCCAAACCCTGTTTGATACGATTGAAAGCGATCTGACGCTTTATGGCCTGACGGTCATTCACACATACAACACGGATAACAACATCTGACATGCGCAGTGACAGACTGATTTACCTGCCCCTTGGCGGGGCGGGCGAGATAGGTATGAACGCCTACGTGTACGGCTACGGGCCGGAGGATGCCGAGCGGCTGATCGTCGTGGACCTTGGCGTGACCTTTCCGGACATGGACGGCACGCCGGGGGTGGACCTGATCCTGCCGGATATCGCGTGGCTAGAGGCGCGCAAGGACCGGATCGAGGGGGTGTTCATCACCCACGCGCACGAGGATCACATCGGCGCGGTTGCCCACACTTATGACCGGCTCGGCGCGCCGATCTACGCGCGGCCCTTCACCGCGAACATCGCGCGGCGCAAGATGGATGAGCACGGGCATGACGCAGACGCGGTGCGCGTCGTCTCCGGCTGGCCGGAGCAGGTGCAGGCGGGCCCGTTCAAGGTCGGCTTCCTGCCGATCTCCCATTCCATCCCCGAAAGCGCGGGCCTTGTGATCGACAGCCCCGAGGGGCGGGTGATCCATTCGGGGGATTTCAAGCTGGACCGGACGCCGCTGGTGGGCGAGCCGTGGGATCCGGACCTTTGGGCCGAAGTCAGCAAGGGCGGCGTCAAGGCGCTGATCTGCGATTCGACCAATGTGTTCAGCCTAGCACCGGGCCGGTCGGAGGCGACGCTTGGCCCCGATATCGAGGCGCTGGTGGCTGAGGCGCCGGGGATGGTGGTGGCCACGACCTTTGCCTCCAACGTGGCGCGGGTGAAGACGCTGGCGGAGGCCGCGACCCGGGCGGGGCGCTCCGTCTGCCTTCTGGGCCGGGCGATGCGGCGGATGATTGAGGCGTCGATTGAGACGGGGGTGCTGACCGATTTCCCCAGCGTTGTCGGCCCGGAGGATGCCACGCAGATCCCGCGCGAGAACCTGATGCTGATCGTCACGGGCAGCCAGGGCGAACGGCGCGCGGCCTCTGCGCAGCTGGCGCGGGGCAAGTATCTGGGCCTTGAGATGGCGGAGGGGGACACGTTCCTGTTCTCCTCCAAGACGATCCCGGGCAATGAGCGCGGCGTGATCAGCATCATGAACGCGTTCTCGGAAAAGGGCGTGGATGTGGTTGATGACAGCTCGGGCCTTTACCACGTGTCGGGCCACGCGAACCGGCCCGATCTTGAGGAACTGCACCGCGTCGTGGACCCGCAGGTTGTGATCCCCATGCATGGGGAACATCGCCACCTGCGCGCCCATGTGAAGCTGGCCGAGGCGGCGGGGCGCACGGGTGTTCTGGCGGTGAACGGGATGATGATCGACCTGTCCGGCAACGCGCCGAAGGTGGCGGAATATATCGAGACCGGGCGCACCTACCTTGACGGCAAGGTGCAGGTTGGCGCGCTGGACGGGATTGTGCGGGACCGGATCCGCATGGCGCTGAACGGGCATGTGACCGTGACGTTGATCGTGGACGAGGAAGACGAGCCGCTGGGTGATCCGTGGTGCGAGGTCATGGGGCTGGCCGAGACGGGTGGGTCAAACGCGCCGCTGGTCGATGTGCTGGAGGAAGACCTGCGCCAATTCATGGGCCGCGCGGATGCCAAGACGATGCGCGATGATGATGCCCTGTCCGAGGCGCTGCGCCGGATTGTGCGGAAAAGCACGCAGGACGAGATTGGCAAAAAGCCCGAAGTGACGGTGGTTGTCAGCCGGTTGTCGTGACGCGGGTGGGGTAAAACCCCACCCTACGTAGGTTGGGTTTATAACCCAGCGTCACCCCGCCATCCGCTCTTCAAAGCTTTTCTCGATGAACCCGGGCAGGTGATCGCCGAGGCCCACAACGTCTGGGCCGCGGTCTTCCCGGCGCTCGCGGCCACGTCCCCCGCGCGTGCGGGTGCGCTTGGGCCTGTCGTCCTCGCGCGCGGGTTCGGGCGCTGCCGCCTCGGTGACGTCGATTTCGGGCGCGGCTTCGGTCTTGCGCGCGCGGGACCGTGTGCGCTTTGGCTTTTCCTCGGCGAGGGCTTCGGCCTCAGGCTCCGAAGCGGCGGCGCCCAGAGGGTTTTCGAGGCGCGGGATTTCTTTCTGGATCAGGCTTTCCACCGCGGCCAGCTGCTTTTCATCGCGCGGAATGCACAAGGTGATGGCCTTGCCATCCCGGCCCGCGCGGCCCGTCCGGCCGATGCGGTGCACGTAATCCTCCGGGTGGCCCGGCACGTCGAAGTTGAACACGTGGGACACCGACGGCACGTCAAGGCCGCGTGCGGCCACGTCGGAGGCCACAAGGATGCGCAATTCCCCGCCGCGGAAGGCGTCAAGCGTGCGCGTGCGCTGCGACTGGTCCAGATCGCCGTGGATCGGGGCCGCATCATATTTGTATTTTTTTAAGGACTTGGCGACGATATCCACATCCGTCTTGCGGTTGCAAAAGATGATCCCGTTGGTCAGTCCTTCGCCTTCGGCGTCGATCAGCGCGCGCAGCAGCTTGCGCTTTTCCGATGCTTCACGATCTCGGCGGGAGCCTTTGAACAGCACGACGCCCTGTTCGATCGTCTCGGACGCGGTGGCTTGGCGCGCGACCTCAACCCGTTCGGGGTTCGACAGGAAAGTGTTGGTGATCCGCTCGATCTCTGGCGCCATCGTGGCCGAGAAAAACAGCGTCTGGCGGGTGAAGGGCGTGAGGCCAAAGATACGCTCGATATCGGGGATGAACCCCATGTCGAGCATCCGGTCGGCCTCGTCCACAACCATGACCTTCACATCCGACAGGATCAGCTTGCCGCGCTCGAAATGGTCCAGAAGGCGGCCCGGGGTGGCGATCAGCACGTCGACACCCTTGTCGATGATCAGCTCTTGTTCCTTGAAGCTGACGCCGCCGATCAGCAGCGCGCGGGTCAGTTTGAGGTATTTGGAATAGGTGTCGAAGTTTTCGGCCACCTGCGCGGCCAGTTCCCGCGTGGGGCAAAGCACGAGGCTGCGCGGCATCCGGGCGCGGGCGCGGCCCCGGGCGAGAAGCGAGAGCATCGGGAGGGTGAACGAGGCGGTCTTGCCTGTGCCGGTCTGGGCGATCCCAAGGACATCGCGGCCCGTGAGGGCGGAGGGGATGGCGCCGGCCTGGATCGGGGTGGGGCTTTCATAGCCTGCCTCTTCGACGGCTTTCAGCACTTTGGGATTGAGGTTGAGGTCGGCAAATTTTGTCATGTGTATCCGCAGGTTGGGGGTGCGGACACATCTTCGCCCGCCACGTCATGCGGCCCGTATGGCGCGCACGCCTGTGCCCATAGCAGGGTGGCGCTGCGCCGTCAAATCACGGCGCAAAGTCCGGGAAGTGCTGCGCCAGTTTGCCGTCCAGTGCGAGATCGTGCTGGCGTAGCAGCCCTTCGGCCTGCAGGCGCGCGCGCAGGTCGGGGCTGTCTTCTGCCACTTCGACATAGAAGGCGCGCAGGCCGTCCTCACCCTCTTCGGCTTCAATGAACCGGAACAGCTCGTGCATCGACAGCATCTCGCCCGTGCGGGTCAGCTCGGCCCGGTAGGCGCCTTTCTCCAATCGGTAGCGGTAATGGGCGCGCCAATCCTCCCACGTCTTGGCGTGGGCGTGGGCGAGGTCGATCTGCGCCAGTTCCGCGCCGCAGGGCAGCATCGTGTCGCCCTGAAACGCGTTGTGAATGCGAAAGGTGATGTCCTCCAACCCTGTGCGCACAAACAGTTTGCCGGCCACGTGGCTCAGGAATCCGCCCTTCAGGTGCGCGCCGTAATTGGGGTAAAGGCGGCGGACCAGCGGGTCGCGTTTGGCATCCGGGGGGATGAACGCCTTGAACATGTCACGCGCGCCCGCCAGCTGCTCCATCGGGCGCACGCGGGCGCTGGTGGTGCCTGCGGGCAGGGCGCTTAGGATGCGGTCGATGGGCTGGTCCGCGACAAGGAATTCGTCGCAGTCGATATGGATCAGCCAATCCACCTCCGCCCGGCGGCGATAGGCGTGGGTGGCGTTGAGCGTCTGGCGCACCTGGTGTTTCACGGGCCGCTTCCCGTTCAGCTTTGTCCAATGCGCGTCATCGCACAGGGTGGGCCTGATCTTTGGGTGCGCCTTCAACGCTTGATACGCGACCGATGGCGCGTCGAGGTAGATGTAAAGCCGGTGCGCACCCGCCTCCAGGTGGTGCGCGGCAAAGCGCAGGATATCCGCAGGCTCCGCAAGGATGGTCGCCACAAGGCCCCAGCGGGTCATAGCGGGGCCTCTCCGAAAATCTCGGTCACCTTGGTGTCCAGGTCCATATCCACATCTACGAGCATGTCATGCGCGCGGTAGAGGTCAAGGCGCGCAGGGGTGGCACTGGCCACTTCGGTCAGGAAATCCGGCAGGCGCCCTTCGGCCTCCAGCACATCCAACGCGGCGCCAAGCGCGTTTGGCTTGCCCTGCGCGCGGTACGATCCCTTGGCGGCGCGAAAGGCGCGGTGGGCGGCGAAGGCTTCGGGCGAGGGCGCGTGGGCGTGGCCGATCAGCATCTGGTCTGTCACCGGGGCGCGCAGCTTTTCGCCCTGTTGCGCGGCGTGGTGCAGGCCCAATCGGATGCCTTCGCGCCCGGTTTTCAGGGCAATCTTGCCGCCGCCATAGCTCAGCATCCCATCGGGTACGATCTCGCCAAAGGCCGGGTGCAGCGACGCGTGCACCTCTGGGCTTTGCCCCGCGGCGCGGCGGCTTTTCTTGAAAAGCCCGCGTTCGGGCCAACCGCTGCCCATAAGCAGCTCAGCGGGGCGGATACGGGCGATTTCTCCGGGCGGGGCTGTGAACCCACCCAGCAGGAACTCGTCCACGTCGATATGCAGCAGCCAATCGACCTGCGACCGCCGGTAAGCGCGGGTCGCGTTATGGGCCTGCCGCCGCTGGTGCGTGCTGCGGGCCTTGGCAGGGGCGCGGGCCCAGTGCGCGTCGTCGCAGTGGTGGAACGTGACGCGCGGGTGTGCGAGCCGGTCGGCCAGCGCAGGGTTTGGGCGGTCAAGGAAGACCTGCATGTCGGCGGCGCCAAGGCTCAGGTGCCACGCGATAAACCGCGCCACATCCCGCGGCTGCGCCAGAACGGTGGAGACGGTGCCCCACCGGGTCAGACCATCATCTCCTTCGTCGCCGATAGCGTCACATCGGGGTAATCGCGCGCGACCCGGTCGATGTCCCATTGCAGGCGGGTGAGGTAGACGATGTCGCCGTCATGGTCGTGGCTGATGTGCTGTTTGTTGGCCTCGGTGAAGGCCTCCACCGCCGCCTTTTCCCCATGCACCCAGCGGGCGGAGGTGAATTGCGACGCCTCAAACCGGACGGGCAGGCCGTATTCCAGCTCGATCCTGCTGGCCAGCACCTCGAATTGCAGCGCGCCGACAACGCCGACGACAAAGCCCGAGCCGATGGCGGGCTTGAAGACTTTTGCCGCGCCTTCCTCGGCGAATTGCATCAACGCCTTTTCCAGATGCTTGGCTTTCAGCGGATCGCCCGCGCGCACGCCTTGCAGCAGCTCCGGCGCGAACGAGGGGATGCCGGTAACGCGCAGCGCCTCGCCCTCGGTCAGCGTGTCGCCGATGCGCAGCTGGCCGTGGTTCGGGATGCCGATGATGTCACCGGCCCAGGCCTCTTCGGCCAATTCGCGGTCCGCGGCGAGGAACAGGACCGGGTTGCTGATCGCCATCGGTTTTTTGGTCCGTACATGGGTCAGCTTCATGCCCCGCTCGAAATGGCCCGATGCAAGGCGGACAAAGGCGACGCGGTCGCGGTGCTTGGGGT
This sequence comes from Pseudomonadota bacterium, assembly GCA_039817385.1. GTDB lineage: Bacteria > Pseudomonadota > Alphaproteobacteria > Rhodobacterales > Rhodobacteraceae > JBCBCP01. The sequence continues at coordinate 69,873 of JBCBVY010000007.1, forward strand.
CCATGTTGGCCTGCACCTTGAAGACAAAGCCCGCCACCTTGCCTTCTTCCGGGGCGATCTGGCGGGGCTGCGCGCTTTGCGGCTGGGGCTGCGGGCCGTAAGCGGCGATGCCCTCCATCAGCTCCTTTACACCGAACGAGTTGATCGCGGAGCCGAACCAGATCGGGGTCAGCGAGCCTTCGAGCAGGGCGGCCGGGTCCAAGGGGGGCAGCAGCTCGCGCGCCATTTCAAGCTCTTCGCGCAGCTGGGACAGGAGGTGTTCGGGGACATGTTCGGCCAGTTTCGGGTCGTCCAGCCCCTCGATGGCGATGGATTCGGCGACCTTGTTGCGGTCGGCCCGGTCCATCAGCTCCAACCGGTCGCGCAGGATGTCGTAGCAGCCGATGAAATCACGGCCCTGACCAATGGGCCAGCTGGCTGGGGTCACGTCGATGGCGAGGTTTTCCTGAATCTCGTCAATGATTTCAAAGACGTCGCGGCTTTCCCGGTCCATCTTGTTGCAGAAGGTCATGATCGGCAGATCGCGCAGGCGGCAGACCTCGAACAGCTTCTGCGTCTGGCTTTCCACGCCTTTCGCCCCGTCGATCACCATCACGGCGGCGTCCACAGCGGTGAGGGTCCGGTAGGTGTCTTCGGAGAAGTCGGAGTGGCCGGGCGTGTCCACGAGGTTGAAGCGGAACGCGCCCGACTGGCCGGTAAAGTCGAAGGACATCGCGGAGGCGGAGACGGAGATGCCCCGGTCTTTTTCCATCGCCATGAAGTCCGAGCGCGTGCGCCGCGCCTCGCCCTTCGCGCGCACCTGTCCGGCCATTTGGATGGCCCCGCCAAACAGCAGGAATTTTTCCGTCAGGGTCGTTTTGCCCGCATCGGGGTGCGAGATGATCGCGAAGGTGCGGCGGCGGGCGATCTCGGGGGGCAGGTCGGGGCGATTGTCCAGCATGGGGGGGCTATAGCGGGGGCGGCGTGAGGCGGCAATGGCTTTGGGTGATCCCGGGGCTGCTGCCAAAAACTGTCAAGGGGGCGTGGTATGCGTGACAGCATGATAACTGGCGCATGAAGGACCACGAACATGACACTAGAAGAGATCGCAAACGCATTGGCCAAAGCCTGCCGGACGGGCGGCGAGCGCAAGGCACTTGAAGAGCTTTACGCGGACGATGCCGTCTCCGTCGAGGCGCTGGACCAGGGGATGGGCCGAGAGGCACCGGGCAAGGCGGCGATCAGCGGCAAGCACGATTGGTGGGACGAAAACTTTGAGGTGCACGAGGCCGAAACGCTTGGCCCCTTCCCGCACCCGGCAACGGGAGACGTGCCGGACCGCTTTGCGCTCGTCTTCCGGCTGAGCGCCACGTTCAAGCCCACGGGTGAGAAGAGCGATATGGAAGAGGTCGGCGTCTACACCGTGGCGAACGGCAAGATCGTGCGCGAAGAGTTCTTCTACGGCGCGGCCTAGCTGTTTCTTCAAAGAAACAGCCCTGCCGATCCTTCAAAGGATCGGCGCCTAGCGGGTCGAGGCGCGGCGGAGCAGCTCTGCCGCGTCGGGCCGGTCCAGCAGGGTTTCGGGCGCATCGAGGCCCGAAAGCTGGGTGCCTTCGGTCAGCTTCGCGGCGACCTCTTCGGGCACCGCGGGCCGGGTGCGCATGTCGATCAGCGTCGATTCCGCGGCAATCCCTTCGGCATAGATGATCTGGTGCGCGTCAAAGAGCAGCTGGAAATAGTCAACAAAACCGCCTTCCTCCACCGTCACGCTGTCCCCGTTCACGAGGTGCCGCGCCTTAACCAGCAGCTCGGCCCGGCCCGCGCCAAGGCGGTCGGAGCGTTGGTAGATGAACAATCGATGCTCGGGCGAGACGATCAGTGCGCGCGTGTTGTTCAGAACGCCCGCGCCGATGCGGATCGGAGCAAAGGCGCCCGTGGCCCGCGTGGTCGAAGCGCCGATCCAGCGGATGTCCTGCGCGCCTGCATCGCGGGTCAGGACGCGGTCCCCGATCTTCAATTCTTCGATTGGTGTCTGCGCGCCGGAGGCCAGCGTGATATGCGTGCCGCGGACAAAGCGGGCGCAGGCGACCTGCGCAAAGGTGTCGGAACTGGCTTTGGGATCGATGCCGACCAGCGCGTAGTCCGTGCGCGCGGTCAAAGGGGCGATTGGCAGCAAGTAGATCGCCGCAACATGACCCGACCCGTCCACTTCGACGAGCACGATGGCGCCCGTGGTTTGCCCGTCGGGCGACATCAGCGTCAGCGCGCAATCGAGGTGCAGCGCGGCGCCTGCCACGCCCACATCGCTGCCGGGGGCGATGCTGAAATGGCCCCCATTGGGCTGCACACCCAGCCGCACGGGCACGGCGCCCGGGGTCAGGGTGTAGATATCGTCCAGCTCAAGCTCATCCGCAAAGGACAGCGCATCCCCGAGGTTCGCCCCGTGGCTGACGGTAAAATCCTGTGCCGTATAGACCGGCAGCATATGTGCGGGTGCATCCGTCATGTGGGTCCTGCGATCTGTGCCGCAGGCGTATGGTAGGAATGTGTCACCGGGTGGTCAACGGGCAGGCCTTTTGCTGGCACTTGGGCGCAGGGCGGTGGTAGCTGCGCGCAAACAAGGGAGATGACGATGGATCTGGGGATTTCTGGCAAGCGCGCGCTGGTTTGCGCCTCTAGCAAGGGGCTGGGCCGCGGCTGCGCCGAGGCGCTCGCGGCGGCTGGCGTGAACGTGGTGCTGAATGCCCGCGGGGCCGAAGCGCTGGAAGAGACGGCGGAGGCGATCCGCGGCTATGGCGTCTCGGTTCAGGCCGTTGCCGCTGACATCACCACCGAAGAGGGCCGCGCGGAGGTTCTGGAGGCCGCGGGCGCATTAGACATCCTCGTGACCAACGCGGGCGGCCCGCCCCCTGGCATGTGGCACGACTGGGATCGCGCGGATTTTATCGCGGCGCTGGACGCGAACATGCTCACACCGATTGCTCTGATGACGGCATGCCTGCCGGGGATGATGGAGCGCGGTTGGGGCCGGGTGGTGAATATCACCTCGCAATCGGTCAAGGCGCCGATCCCGCAGCTGGGCCTGTCGAACGCGGCGCGCACCGGGCTGACGGGCTATGTCGCGGGCACCGCGCGGCAAGTTGCGCCGCATGGCGTGACGATCAACAACCTGCTGCCGGGCATCCACGCCACCGACCGGGCCGATGCGCTTGATGGCGGGGTGAGCCGGGCTCAGAACATCTCGATCGAGCAGGCCCGGGAACAGCGGGCGCAGACGATCCCGGCGCGCCGCTACGGCACGGCGGCGGAGTTCGGGGCGACCTGCGCGTTCCTCTGCTCGCAGCAGGCCGGGTTCATCGTGGGGCAGAACATCCTGCTCGACGGCGGCGCGACGAACGCGACCATCTGATGCGCACCTTCGGAGCGACCATTTGATGCGCACCTTCGGAGCGACAATCTGATGCGCCCCTTCGGAGCGACAATCTGATGCGCACCTTCGGAGCGACGATCTGATGGCGCGCGGCGTGGCGGCAGCGCCGAATTTTTCCCTCAAGGACCAGCTGTTCAATGCCGAAACGCTCGGCCAGCTGGGCCGCGAATATGCCGCCGGGGTGCCGGGATTTGACGGGGAAGGTTTTGCCGCACAGGCGCTTTCAGGCGTGGCGGCGCGGGGGCTGCTGGAGTGCCTCGACTGGTTTGCAGACTGCCTTGAGTCGCGCCTTGCCCCGGACTTCCCCGTGATGGCCGATCAGCTGGAGGCGGCGATGCCGCCCCGGCTTGACCCGGGCCTGCGGGACGATGACTTCGGCCTCTTCATCCATGCGGTGCCGGGTGTGCTGGCTGTGCGGCACGGGCTTGAGGCGCACCGGGAGCGCGCGCTGGACCTGCTGCACGCCGCGACTCAGCGGTTTTCGATGGAGTTCTACATCCGCCCCTTCCTGAACCGCTGGCCTGAAGAGACGCTGGCGCGGCTGGCGCAATGGGCGCGGGACGACAATTACCACGTCCGCCGGCTCGTCAGCGAAGGCACGCGGCCCAAGCTGCCCTGGGCCAAAGCGGTGCATCTGGATGCGGCGCGTGTCTGGCCACTGCTGGACGCGCTGCACGGGGATGGGACACGCTTTGTCACGCGATCTGTCGCAAACCACCTGAACGACATCACGAAGACCGACCCGGACGCAGTCGTCGCGCGGTTGCGGGGCTGGGCCGACACGGGCACGCAAGCGCCGAAGGAACTCGCCTGGATGACCCGCCACGCGCTGCGCACTGCCGTGAAGGCGGGCGATCCCGGCGCGCTGGACCTGCTTGGCTACCGCCGGGACGTGCCGGTCAAGGCGACGCTGGACCTGCCGAAGCGGGCGAAGATCGGGGAGGCGCTGGCCCTGCGGGTCGTGCTGGAAGCGCCGGAAGACCTTTCCGTCATGGTCGATTACCGGCTGCGCTTTGCCCGCCCCGGCGGGCGCGCGGGGGAAAAGGTGTTTAAGCTGAAGACCGGACAGCTGAGGGCGGGTGTGCCGCAGACCTTTGAAAAGGCGCACAAGCTCAAGGGCAACGCCACGACCTTCACCCTGCATCCCGGCCCGCACTGGGTCACGGTGCAGGTGAACGGCGTTGACGTCGCTGCGGGCACGGTAGAGCTGGAGTGATCTTGCGAGCGTCTGCGCGGGCTGCTACCCCCGCCTGATAGAAACAATCGGGTATCCGCGCCGCGATGAACACGCCACCGCGCCTCGACATCTTAAACCTCGAACGCAGTTTTGGGGGGCGCAAGGTCGTGGACGGCGTCTCGCTCCGCATTGCGGCGGGGCAGGTGACTTGCTTGCTTGGCCCCTCGGGCTGCGGCAAGTCGACCACGCTGCGCATGATCGCGGGGATCGAAGCGCCCGATGCGGGCGAGATCCGCGTCGATGGCAAACTGATCTGCGATGCGGTGACCCGCGTGCCGCCGGAAAAGCGCGAGATCGGCCTGATGTTTCAGGATTTTGCCCTCTTTCCCCACCTGAGCGTTGCGGAGAATGTCGGATTTGGCCTCAAGGGCGCGGGCCGCGCCGCGCGCATCACCGAGATGCTGGAGCGGGTGGATATGGGCCGCCATGCGCAGGCCTATCCGCACCAGCTTTCGGGCGGGGAGCAACAGCGCGTCGCGCTTGCCCGCGCGCTCGCGCCGCGGCCCCGGATTATGCTGATGGACGAGCCGTTCTCCGGCCTCGACAACCGCCTGCGCGACGGCATCCGGGACGAGACGCTGTCGATCCTGAAGGAGGAAGGCACCGGCGTGTTGCTGGTCACGCACGAGCCCGAAGAGGCGATGCGCATGGCCGACGAGATTGCGCTGATGCGCGACGGGCAGATCGTGCAGCAGGGCGCGCCTTACAATGTCTATACCAGCCCGGTCGACCGCGCCGCGGTTGCTTTTTTCAGCGATATCAACGTGCTGCACGCCGAAGTGCATGGAGCGCTGGCGCAGACGCCCTTTGGGGCCTTCCTTGCCCCGGGCCATCCGGACGGCACTGAGGTCGAGATCGTGTTCCGCCCCCAGCACGTTGCCATCGATTTTGACCGGGCGGGCGTTGGCCCCGCGCCCACCCCGGCGCGCGGCACAGCCGTGCGGGCCGAGGTGCGCCGCGCGCGGTTCATGGGGCAGGACAGCCTTGTGGAATTCGCGCTGGAGGGCAGCGGCATCCGCGTCAACGCCACCGTTCCAGCGGTCTTCTTGCCGCAGGCGGGCACGCATATGTGGCTGACCGTGCCGCGCGCGCGGTGTTTTATCTTTGAGGCGGCCGCATGACACCTTTGATCGCGGAATTCGGGCTGGGCACGTCCCTGCGCCGGGGTGATTACACCGGCGCGGCGGAGCGAGCGGTGCGCCACGCGCTGTGGCGCAATTCGATCAACCTGGCCGAGCTGATGGGCTTTGACCGCGCGGATATGGTGATCGAGGTGACGGTGGCCGTACAAGAGCCCGAGGTTGTGGATTTGGGCGCGGTGCGCGCGGCTTTCCCCTATGGCGATGCGCGCGTGCGGGCCGTGTTCGGGGGCCTCAATGTGCCGCGGGCGGATGGGACGTTCGCCGTGATGGCACAGGCGGCGCTGGTGGTGGGGTTCGAGATGGAGCGCACATGCAGCGGGTGATCCTCGAGATGGGGCAGGGCGCGGACCTGCACGGGCAAGACGCGACCAAGGCCGCGTGCCGCGCGGTGCGCGATGCGTTGGGGGGCGCGTCTCTGCCGCTGGTCGCGGGCCTGGGCATCGACTCGCAGATGATGGAGGTCGTTGTGACGGTGGCGGTGCCTGAGCCGGAGACGGTAGACACCGGGGTCGTCGCAAAGGCTCTGCCTTACGGGCAGGTCACTGTCCGTGCGGTGCCTGGCGGGTTGAATGTGCCATTCGGGTCCGACGGCGCGCTGCTGGCCGTTGCCTCGGTCGAGGTGTTTTTGCCCAAACAGGATGGCTGGCGCTTGCGGGATGGTGCGACGTGAAGGCGCTCCCTAAAAGCCTGCGGTAGGATGTGCAGTCATTGCGCACCCCTGCGCCGTTCGATGTAATCCGCATAGGTCTTCCCACGCTCATCGACGAACAGATCGGGCAGCGGCTCCGCGCTTTGGATTAGGTCAAGCCGGAAGGCGCGGAAATCCTCCCGCAGCTCGCACCAGGCTGTGAGGGTCCAGACGCGCCCCCAGTATTCCATGTGGAGCGGGCGCACCGTGCGGGTGGTGATGCGGTCGCCCTTGGAGTGATAGGTCAGGCGCAGCTTCTGCCGCGCCCGGATCGCCGCGCGCACCCGCCCCATATGCCCCGCGCCGCGGGCTGCGTCGGCAAAGGGGTAGGTCTCGAATTTCCACGTGTCGGCCTCCGCGATGGTCTCTTCGGGCAAGACCGCGTCCACTTTCGCGGCGAGGCTGGCGGCGGCGGCGCGCAAGCCGTCGTCTGCCGCCTCCGCCACGATGGCCATGCCGAGGTTGAGCGCCTCCAGTTCCTCAGGTGTCAGTGTCAGCGGCGGCAGCGCGATGGCATCGGTGATCCGGTAGCCCGCCCCGGGTGTGCCTGCGACCGGCACGCCCGAGGCTTTGAGTGTCGCAATATCGCGGTAAAGCGTGCGGTCCGAGACCCCAAGCGCCGCCGCAAGCTCATGTGCCGTGTGCAGCCCGCCGGTGCGCAGCCGGGTCAAAAGGTCAAACAAGCGGTCAGAGCGGGCCATTTGCTGACAGTAACCTGTCAGGAGTGCCGCGGCCACGAGAATTTTCGCCGAAAATTCTTGGCCCGCGCACGTCAAGCCGGCCCCAAAATCTTCCACGCGCCGCGTCGCGGAGATACACCAACCCCAAGCGCGGCACCCTGCCGCCACATATCGGAGAAAGATCATGGGTCTTGGAAATATCGGACTGCCCGGCATTCTGCTCATCGCCATCGTCGTTCTGGTCCTCTTTGGCCGGGGCAAGATCGCCAACTTGATGGGCGAGGTCGGCAAAGGCATTACCAGCTTCAAAAAGGGCATCAACGAAGGCACCGCCGAGCTTGAGGAAGACAAGGCAACCGCGGCCAAGGACGTGACGCCGGAAACCGACAAGGACAAAGTGTAATTCATGTTCGACCTTGGCTTTGCCGAGCTGCTGATTATCGGCATTGTCGCGCTGATCGTTGTCGGCCCCAAGGACTTGCCCGTGATGTTCCGCAAAGTGGGGCAGTTCGTAGGCAAGATGAAGGGCATGGCGCGCGAGTTTTCTTCGGCCATGAACCAGGCCGCGGACGAGACCGGCGTGCGCGACATCCAGAAATCGCTGAAGGCGGCCACGAACCCGGTTGGCGCCGCGATGGATGAAGTCAAGACGGCGGCCAAGGGCCTCACCAATATCGACCCGGAGAGCGAGACCGGCAAGCTGGCCAAGGAACGCGCCGAGAACGCGGCCAAGATCCAGGCCGCCACTGCCCGCAAAGCGGCCGAGCGCAAAGCCCGCGAGGCCGAAGAGGCGCTGCGCAAGGCCGAAGAGCTGGAGGCCAAGGTGCCTCAGCCTGACCCCCCCGCCGCTTCGCCCAAGGAGGGCGCATGAGCCAGACCGAAGACACTATCGACGACAGCGCCGCGCCGCTGATTGAGCATCTGGCCGAGCTGCGCACGCGGTTGATCCGGTCGGTGCTGGCCTTCATCGCCGCGATCACGCTCTTTTTCGTGCCCATCGGCGGAGATTTCATCGCGGAGCACGTGATGAACTTTCTGCTGGAGCCTGTGGTGCAGACCCTGCGCGACTTGGGCGACGAGAACCCCGCGCTCCAATTCACCGCGCCGCAGGAATTCCTGTTCACGCTCTTCCGCGTGTCGATGGTCGGCGGCTTCGCGCTCGCATTCCCGGTGATCTCCTACCAGATGTGGCGCTTTGTGGCGCCGGGCCTCTACCGGCAGGAAAAGAACGCGTTTCTGCCCTTCCTGATCGCGTCCCCGGTGATGTTCTTTCTTGGCGCGGGCTTTGCGCATTTTGTGGTGACGCCGCTGGCGATGACCTTCCTGCTGGGCTTTGCGGATGCGGCATCTGTCTTTACCAACGTGCTGTCGGCGGCCACGGGCGGCGCGGTGGAGGCGGCGGCGCCCAGCAGTGGCCCGACGATCACCTTCTTTGGCAAGGTGAACGAGTCCCTCGACATCACGCTGAAATTCATCATCGCCTTTGGCCTCTGCTTTCAGTTGCCCGTGCTGCTGACGCTGATGGGCAAGGCGGGGCTGGTCAGTGCCGAGGGGCTGGGCAACGTGCGCAAATACGCGATGGTGGGGATCCTTGTGCTCGCCGCGCTGGTCACGCCGCCCGATGTTATCACGCAGCTGATCCTGTTCACCGTCGTCTACGGCCTTTACGAAGTGTCGATCTTCCTTGTGGCGCGGGTGGAGCGCAAGCGCGAGGAGCAACTTCGCGCCGAGGGCTACTATGATGACGAGGATGACTTTGGCGACCTGCCCGAAGACGAGTTGAAGTGAAAGACCAAGTTCTACGCCGTATTGCGGAGGCGCTGGAGCGGATGGCTCCGGCCCCCGCGCCGTTGCCAGCATGGGACGCCGAAGCTTATGTCTGGCACACAGAGCCCGACCGGCTTGAGCCTGTCGCAGAGGTGAACTGCGTGGACCTCGACCTGCTGGTCGGGATAGACCGGGCGCGGGACACGCTGCTGCGCAACACTGAACGCTTCGCGCGCGGCCTGCCAGCCAATAACGCGCTGCTTTGGGGGGCGCGGGGGATGGGCAAATCCTCGCTGGTCAAAGCGGTGCACGGGGCGCTGGTGGGCGCGCATCCGGCGCTCAAACTGGTCGAGCTTCAGCGCGAAGACCTTCCCTCAGTCGGGCGGCTCTTGAATGTGTTGCGCGGTGCGCCGGGGCGGTTCGTGCTCTACTGCGATGATCTCAGCTTCAGCCAGGACGACGCGCATTACAAATCGCTCAAGGCCGTGCTGGATGGCGGGGTGGAAGGGCGCCCGGACAACGTGGTGCTCTATGCCACCTCTAACCGGCGCCACCTGATGCCCCGCGACATGATCGAGAACGAGCGCGGCAGCGCCATCAACCCGTCTGAGGCGGTGGAGGAAAAGGTCTCGCTGTCAGACCGCTTCGGGTTGTGGCTGGGCTTTCACGCCTGTGATCAGGATGCCTATCTGTCGATGATCCGTGGCTATTGCACCGCCTACGGGGTCGAGATCAGCGACGCGGCTTTGCGCGCCGAGGCCATTGAATGGCAAGCCACGCGCGGCGCACGCTCGGGCCGGGTCGCTTGGCAGTATTTCACCGATCTGGCGGGGCGCAGCGGCGTGCGTCTCTAACGCCGCGGCCCTTTCTTCTCTGTTCTAAAAAATCCCGGAGGGCCCGAAGGGCGGGGGCAGCGCCCCCTCCGCACTCAACCACCCAAATAACGTTCGGGGTCCACGCTGTCGAAGCCGTCGCGCACCTCAAAGTGCACGAAATTATCCGGCGCGGCCCGCAGGCGGGCGATGCTTTGTCCCCGGCGGACGGCATCGTCCTTGGCCACGTTCACATCCGTGACGTTGGCATAGACCGTCAGCAGGCCGCTGTCGTGGCGCACCACGATGATCGGCACCCCGTCCGAGCTGCGCGTGATCGCCGCAACCGTGCCCGCCTGCGCGGCCTTGACCGGCGCGCCTGCGGCGGCCTGGATGTCGATGCCTTCATTGCGGCCCTTGGCGTAGGCGCGGATGATGGTGCCTTGCACCGGAAGGCCCATTTCGGCATCGCTGCGCACCGTGGTCTCGCCGACATCGGCGCTGGGTTCAGTCGGCTCCGGCACGGTGGCGGGCGCCTCGGGCTCGGGCAGGGGCTGCGCCGCGCTGGGCGGGGTGGGTGTGGGCGAGCCTGCGCCCGGCAGGGGCGGCGCGGCAACCACCGGCTCGGCGGCGGGCGCGGGCGGGGCGCTGCGCGCGGTGGGGATGAGCAGGAACTGACCCTCGCGAATCGCAAAGTCAGAGCCAAGCCCGTTCCATTCCGCCAGCGCGCGCACCGGCACCTGATAGAGGCGCGCGATGGTAAAGGCGGTCTCGCCCCGCTCCACCCGGTGGCGCACCGGCTCTTCGCCGGTCGGCACGCGCGGCGCCGCGGCGGGGGCAGGGCTGGGCGCGGCAGGGGTTGTGTCGGGCGCGGCATCAATGGCGCGGCCCGCAAGCTCTGTGACGTCCACGGCGGGGGGCTGGATCGGGCCGGTGCCCGCAGCGCCGGTTGCCGGGGACGGCTCCGCCACGCGGCGGGGCAGGGCAACCACCTCGCCCTGGCGCAAGGGCACGCCGAGTTCGATCCCGTTGAACCGGGCCAGCTCCGCGGCAGGCAAGCCCACCCGCTCGGCGACATCCGCGATGGTATCTCCGCGCCGTGCTACCGCGACCTGATAGTTTGGATAAGAGATGACGCCGCGATCGTCTGCACGCGGGCGGTCTGCGGTGGCGTTCGCCGCAGCATCTGCGGTGGTGAACCCGCCGGTCGCGCCGCGCAGGTCAAAATCGAGCGGCCCGTCACAGGCGGCAAGCGACAGGGCCAGCACGGCATAAGCGCTGGTTCGGGCGCAGGAACGGGCACTGGCACGGCGTAGGCGGGGCATCTGCTGCATCCTCTTTGCGCCTGCCCGCTTATTGCTGCGGTGCCTTGGCGCGGCATGGGTTCCGTCGGACTTACACGTTTACGCGTCCTGGCCCAGCCCTTCCAGCAGGGGCACAAAACGCACCGGGCGCAGCTCGTCATAGTCCAGCCCGCCTTCGTGTTTGCGCACGCGGATCAGGCTTTGGACGGTGTCGGACTGGCCAACCGGCACAACCATGATACCGCCGATCTTCAGCTGCGCCAAGAGCGGCCCGGGGGGGTCTTCGGCGGCGGCGGTGACGATGATACGGTCGAATGGCGCCTGATCGGGCAGCCCGAAAGAGCCGTCGCCGGTGATCGCGGTGATGTTTGTAAGGTCCAGTGCCTCGAACACGGCGCGGGCCTCGCGCACGAGGCGGCGGTGCCGGTCGATCGTGTAGACACGGCGGGCCAGGCGGCTGAGGATGGCGGCCTGGTACCCCGAACCGGTGCCGATCTCCAGCACCTTGTCGCGCGGGTTGGTCTGGAGCGCCTGGCTCATCAGTCCGACCACAGAGGGCTGGCTGATCGTCTGCCCGCAGGCGATGGGAAGGGGCATATCCTCATAGGCGCGTTCCGCAAACAGGCCGCGGATGAACGGGCCGCGGTCAATCTGCTCCATCGCCGACAGGACGGCCTTGTCGGTCACGCCCTTGCTGCGCAGCGCATAGAGGAACTGCATCTTGCGTTCCGCCTCGCTCTGCGCAGCCTCATTCACGTGTTGATCCCCGGCAGGTCCAGCGCATCGTGGGCGGTGAGGTCCGCGCGCATCGGCGTGACAGAGATATAGCCGTCAAGGTTCACCGCCGCATCGGTGCCATCGTCCGTCGCGACCTGCTGGTTGCCGCCGCGGATCCAGACAAAGCGGCGCCCGGACGGGGCTTGCGCGGGTTCGGTGCTGAAATTCACGCCAGGGCGCCGGCCCTGCGCGGCGAGGCGGATGCCTTCGACATCCGCGCCCATGCGCGGCGGAAAGTTCACGTTGTAGAAAAGGCCATAGGCGTCCTCGCCCTTTGGATGCGCGGCGAGAATGCGCCGCACGACATCCTCGCCATGCTGCGCCGCGGCCTCGAATGGGTCGGCGGCTTGCGCATTGGCGGGGCCGTAATATTGCGAGAGGGCGAGCGCGGGCAGGCCCTGAAGCGCCGCTTCCATCGCGCCGCCCAGCGTGCCGGAGTACAGCGCGTTTTCCGCCGAGTTGTTGCCCCGGTTCACGCCCGAGAGCACCAGATCGGGCCAATGATCGTCCCCCATGATGTCATGCAGCCCCACAAGCACGCAGTCGGCGGGCGAGCCTTCGGCGGCAAAGCGGCGGGGCCCGAGCTGGCTGACCATCATTGGCCGGGTGTAGCTGATGCAATGGGCGACGCCGGACTGTTCAAAGGCGGGCGCAACGGTCCAGACGTTCTCCGCGCCCGCGATGGCGCAGGCAATGCCCTCCAGGACTTTCAGGCCGGGGGCCGTGATGCCGTCGTCGTTGGTGATGAGGATGCGCATTGGGGCTCCGTTTTTGCTTTGATATGGACCGTTGGCGTGGGCGTCCAGTTTGGGGAGCCTCCGGCGGGGATTTTTTGGAACAGAGAAGAGGGGGGCGCTAGAGTTCGGTGAGGATGCGCTGGGCTTCATCGTGTGGGGCGGCGAGCGCGTCCTTGTCCTGCCCGGGGTGGAAGCGGGCGCGGGTGCCGGTGGGCATCGGGCGGGGTGTGGTGATGTGCACGCGCGGGCCGGTCCGCGCGGTCTCTGCCGCCCAGGAGCGGGCGAGGGCGATCTGCGCGGCTTTGGTCGCGCCGTAGCTGCCGAAATAGGGCTGGCCCGGGGCCGGGTCGTCAAAAAAGAGCGCGGTCCCCTCTGCGCCGAGCAGCGGCGCGACATAGGTGATCAGGCGCTGCGTCGCCGTGATGTTGATCGCGGTGGCTTTGGCAAAGTCCTTTTCGGTGATGTCGCTGGCCGGGGTCAGAGCGGTGGCGTGGATGGCCGTGTGCGCCCAGAGGTCGAGCGTGCCCCAGCGGTCGTGAATGCCGCGACAGAGGGTCTGCATCGCCTCCGGCACGGTGATGTCCATCGGCGCGAGCGTTGCACTGCCGCCCTTCGCCTTGATCCGGTCGTCCAGCGCCTCCAGCCCGCCGGTGGTGCGGGCGACGGCGACGATGTGGTGCGTGGGGGAGAGGGCCTCCGCCAGCGCGGCGCCGAGGCCGCGGGAGGCGCCGGTGATAAGCGCAAGTTTGGTCATGGCCGGCGTTGTGGCCTAGGCCTGCCTGCGGTGCAAGTGATAGGTGAAGGTCATCGCCGCAAGGTGGTGCAGCGCGTCCTCGGGCAGGGGGCTAAGCGGAACCGTGAGGGCTCGGCGGCCATCGTTTGGCAGAGCCGGATAGAGGGCCTGCATCCGCGCGGCGAGGTCGGTTTTGCAATCCACGTACAGCGCAAGCGCGTCTGGGTGGCCTTCGTCCCACATCGCCCGCAGGGTCGATCCGGTGCGCGCTTTGCGCGGGCGCCACGCGGGCTGGCCCCATTTGAGGCTTTCATCCAGCGGGCCAGCGTTTGAGGTGGCCGCCGCATCACGGCACAGGGCGCGCAGCGTTGCAAAGGCGCGGCGGGCCTCGGGCGGCCAGGTGGCGAGCAGTGGGGCAAACGGGTCCATAAAGCAAGGATGGCAAGGCCAGTTGACAGAAAGTGTCAACTGCGCGGCAGGCGCCCTGCAAGGTTGCGGCCCTATTCCGCCGCCTTCATCTGAAACCCGCTTTCGATCTGGTCGGCGGGCTTGACCGGGTATTCGCCGGAGAAGCACGCGTCGCAATATTGCGGGGCGTCCGGATCGCGGCCTGCGGCCTCGCCCACGGCACGGTATAGCCCATCAAGCGAGATGAAGCGCAGGCTGTCCACCTCCAGCAGGTTGCGCATTTCTTCTTCGCTCATGGTCGCGGCGAGCAGTTTTTCGCGCTGCGGCGTGTCCACGCCATAAAAACAGGGCCACGCCGTGGGCGGGGAGGCGATGCGGAAATGCACCTCCGCAGCGCCCGCGTCTTGCAGCATTTCCTTGATCTTGCGGGTGGTTGTACCCCGCACCACGCTGTCGTCGACCAGCACGATGCGTTTGCCGCGGATCAGGGCGCGGTTGACGTTGAGCTTGAGGCGGACGCCCATGTTGCGGATCTGCTCTGTGGGCTCGATGAAGGTGCGGCCCATGTACTGGTTGCGCACAATGCCCATGCCGTAGGGAATGCCGGATTGCGCCGCGTAGCCGATGGCGCCGGGCGTGCCGCCATCGGGCACGGGGCAGACGAGGTCGGCCTCCACGGGCGCTTCCTTGGCCAGCTCGCGGCCGATGTTTTCACGGGTGGTGTAGACCGACCGGCCGCCAAGGATGCTGTCGGGGCGGCTGAAATACACGTGTTCAAAGATGCAGAACCGCGATTTCTGCGGGCGAAAGGGACGGGTCGATTCGATCCCCTCATCCGTAATCACCACCATCTCGCCCGGTTCGATCTCGCGGATGAACTCCGCCCCGATAATATCGAGCGCGCAGGTTTCCGAGCTGAGCGCGTAGCCTGTCTCGCCTACACGGCCCAGCACCAGCGGGCGCACGCCCAGCGGATCGCGCACGCCGATCAGCTTGGTACGGGTCATGGCCACGACGGAAAACGCGCCTTCGACCCGTCGCAGGGCGTCTTCCATACGTTCGGGGATGTTGCGCTGGAGCGAGCGGGCCATCAGGTGGATGATGCACTCGCTGTCGGAGGAGCTTTGGAAGATCGAGCCGCGCTCGATCAGCTCGCGGCGCAGGGCGTTTGCGTTTGTGATGTTGCCATTGTGGGCAATCGCCGCGCCGCCCATCGCAAACTCGCCAAAGAATGGCTGCACGTCGCGGATCGCCGTTTGCCCTTTTGATCCGGCGGTGGAGTAGCGCACATGACCGATCGCCAGCTGCCCCGGCAGCGTCTCCATCACCGATTGCGAGGTGAAGTTGTCGCGCACGTAGCCAAAGCGGCGGGCAGAGTTGAAGCTGTGCTCGGGATCGAAGCTGACGATACCGCCCGCTTCCTGACCGCGGTGTTGCAGCGCGTGCAGGCCCAGGGCGACGAAATTGGCCGCATCCTGGGTGCCGATCACGCCAAAAACGCCGCACTCCTCTTTGAGCTTATCGTCATCGAAAGGGTGCGCGTAGTGCGGGGAGGTGCGGGTCACGGGGGAGGGGTCTCCGAATCCTGCGAAGGGCGTGTCCCTGATCTAGCAAGCGCGCGCTGCACTGTCACGAAAGGATCACATTGCGCGGCGCGGCGCGTTGTCATGGCGCGTGCGGGGCGGCACATTGGTGCGCAGCGGCTTTTGGGAAAACAGGCACATGACAGAATTTCGTCGGGCGGATGGGCCGGTGCTCCTGGTGCTTGGAACGCTCTTTGTGCTGGCGGGGCTGGGCGGGCTGATCTTTGCCTTTGTCATGCGCGAAGGGTTCGGCGTTGCCTTCGCAGCGCTGTTTGTCGGGGGGATCGGGCTTGGCATGGTGAATGCGTGGCGCGTTCCCGCGCTGGTCATTGCGCCGGGTCACTTCAAGATCGCCACCTTCTTTGGCCAGCGCACAATCCCCGCGCCCAAAGGGCACCCGGTGGGGGTGTTCATCGGCTATCTGAACACCGGCACGCGGCAGCGGGGCAGCCTTGAGGAACGCAAATTTGCCCGGTTCATGACGCAGGACGCGCGGGGCAAAACGGTGGAGCTGATTGCATACCAGCAGCATACGCCGGATGTGCAAAAGGTCCACGCGGCGCTGCACGCGGCCGGTTACGCGGTGGAGACGCTTGAACAGGACCCCTCAACCCGGCAGTCGCGGCCCGACCTGTCGCATTGGTAGCGCTTTATTCAGGTGCCGCGCAGTTGCTGACCAGCGCCTCGTACTGATCGCGGATCCAGCCGAGGGCCTGTTCGGGGTTCTGTTCCTGCACCTGTTCGGTGAAGCGGCCAAAGACGGCGGCGCTGCGGCTTTCGTCCACGATGGTGAACTCCTGGCCGGTGATCACCACGTCGTAGACAAAGAAGGCAATCGCTACCAGCAGGATGCCGCGCGCCACACCAAAGACAAAGCCAAGCGCCTGATCCACGCCGCCAAGGGCCGAGCGGCGCACGAGGCTGGAGAACAGCGGCGTGAAAAGCGACACGACAATCAGCGCGACGGCCAGAACAACCGCAAATGCGCCGATCATGCTCAGCTCGCAACTGTCGGCGAGGAAGGTGCCGATGACGGGGATTTCACGCACCAGCGGCTCGACCTGCGGGGCAAAGAGGAACGCGATGATCGCGGCAGCCACCCAGCCCGCGATGGCCATCGCCTCGCGGACAAAGCCCCGCCCATACGCCAGAAGCGCGCTCAGGACGATAACCGCGGCCACAACGCCGTCGATGAGTGTGAAGCCTTCCATGCCCGCCCCTTGCGTATTTGGGCGCTTAACCGGCCCCGAAAACGTCGCCCACCAGCGTGACGAGGTCCGGCATCCGCTGCATCTTCATGCCCGCAGGTGCCACGCCCTTGCCCCCCTCGGGTGCGATTGCGGCGGTGAAACCAAGTTTTTGGGCCTCTTTCAACCTGTTTTCCGTCTGCGGGGCGGGCCGAAGCGCACCGGAAAGGGAGATTTCGCCAAAAACGACCGCGCCTTCGGGCAGGGCACAATCCTCGCGTGCAGAGAGTAGCGCGGCAGCCACGGCCAGATCAGCCGCGGGTTCGGAAATTTTCATACCCCCCGCCACGTTCAGGTACACATCGAGCCCCGCAAAGGGGATGCCGCAGCGCGCCTCGAGCACCGCGAGGATCATCGCAAGCCGCCCGCCATCCCAGCCCACAACCGTGCGCCGGGGCTGGGCATGCGGGGTCGGGGCGACCAGCGCCTGCAGCTCGACCAGAACGGGGCGCGTGCCTTCGATGCCGGAAAAGACGACCGATCCCGGCGCGTTGCCCCGTTCGCTGAGGAACAGCGCGGAGGGGTTGGCGACCTCCGCCAGCCCGCCGCCTGTCATCTCGAACACGCCAATCTCGTCCGCGGGGCCAAAGCGGTTCTTGACCGCGCGCAGGATGCGGAACTGGTGGCCGTGCTCGCCCTCGAAATAAAGCACGGTGTCGACCATATGCTCGACCACGCGGGGGCCGGCGATTTGCCCGTCCTTCGTCACATGGCCGACCATGATGATCGAGATACCGCGCCGCTTGGCAAAGCTGGTCAGCTCATGTGCGGCGGCGCGGACTTGGCTGACGGACCCCGGCGCGCTGTCGACCTTGTCGGACCACATCGTCTGGATCGAATCGATGATAGCGAGGCCGGGGCTTTCCGCCTCTAGCGTGGTGAGGATGTCGCGCAGGTTCGTCTCGGAGGCGAGCTGCACCGGCGCGTCCCCCAGCCCAAGACGCTGCGCGCGCATCCGCACCTGGGCGGAGGCTTCTTCACCGCTCACGTAAATGGTCTTGAGGCCCCGCTGCGCAAACGCCGCCGCGGCTTGCAGCAGCAGCGTCGATTTGCCGATCCCCGGATCGCCCCCCACCAGCAAGGCAGAGCCGGCAACAAGGCCGCCCCCGAGCGCCCGGTCCAGTTCGGCAATGCCGCACGTGGTGCGGGGGGGCGGGCTTTCCTCTGCGCGCAGGTCGGTGAGCGCAACGCGCTTGCCGCGGGTATTGCCCAACGCGGCCTTGCCGGCAGAGGCGGAAAGCCCGGTGTCCTCGGAAATCGTATTCCACGCGCCGCAGCCATCGCAGCGCCCGGACCATTTGGTAAAGCTCGCCCCGCAGGCGGAGCACGAAAAGGATGCGGTTTTGCCCATGTTCCCCTTTTACCCCTTTTCGCTCTCAGGTCGAGCGCTCTTTATCCGTGCGCCATGACACCCAGAGCGATGCGAGGATGCAGGCGGTGAAAAGGTACAGCCCCCAGGCCACCTCCACCCGGCCCACCCCGATGCCCTTCGCCACGGTGACGTACAGCGCGATCAGGAAGATATCCGCCATCGCCAGCTTGCCGAGGATGCCGAAGAGCGGGCTTGGCCCGATCAGCCCCAGATGGTGCAGGCTGAGGCCAATCGTTTTGACCAGCGGCGCGATCAGCGCGAACAGCGCGACGATGAGGGCCAGGAAGATGTCGCTTTGCCAGAGGGACATCAGCCCCGTCAGGACCGAGATTTCCTCCAGCCCGAACAGCGGCAGCAGCCCTGCGCGCATCAGCGGCGCCGTCCAAGAGACAGGGTAGAGGACCAGCAGGGCAAAGTTGATCAGAACGTAAGGCTTCATGATACGAGGTTTAGCAGCCACTCCGCGACGCGCGATACCGGGTTGAGCCCGTCGCGGCCCAGCAGGGCAAGACCGGTCAGGCTGCCAATACTGACGGTGAGGAAGATGAGCATCAAAAGACCCGCGGCCAGCCCTTGGGGCGCCCCGCGCCGAACCAGCCAGGCCGCGGACCGGTAGGTCGCAAAGGCGCCCAGCGTAAGGGCCAGAAGGGCCGTGAGCCACGCTTCTACCATCCCAGAAACGCGAGCACGCGGGTGTAGATTGCGGGCAGGGGGTTCAGCCCCTTGGCGCTCAGCCAGATAAGCAGCGCGATGGTGGCCGCAGCCGGCAGGAGAAATCCGCAGGTGAGCAGCGCGTCGGCGGCGCGGTCCGAAAGCCTCGTGCGGTCCGCAAGCCGTGCGGCGAGGGAGACGCCCACGCAGCCTGCGAGGATCGCCGCGGCGGTCGACAGGGTCGCCTCCTCGGTCATGACAGCATGTCCGTCAAGCGGTCACAGGTCGGGCACGCGGGGGTCAGCCTCAAAGGGTCAAGCGCGGCGCACCGCGCGCTGCGCCGCAGGGAGGCGCACAGGAAGCTGGCGACCCTCACCGCGCGCACCGGCCAGCGTGCCTGGGCCACCATCATGCGCAGCGCCGCGGCGAAGCTGCTAGATAAGGCGACCAGCACGGTCCGTTCGAAACCATGCCTCACCGCACCGTCTCGATCGGGCCATGAGGCGCGCCGGTGATAAACTGGTGCAGGTACGGATCGCCCGCGTCGTCCATGCCCGATACCGGCCCGGTCCAGCGGATCTTGCCCCCGTGCAGCATCGCGATGTTGTCGGCGATGGCCCGGACGGAGGTCATGTCATGCGTGATGGTGATGGCCGTCGCGCCCATTTCGATCACGATCTCGCGGATCAGATCGTTAATGACGCCGGACATGATCGGATCAAGCCCCGTTGTCGGCTCGTCAAAGAAGATGATCTCCGGCTCGGCGGCGATGGCGCGGGCGAGGCCCACGCGCTTTTGCATCCCGCCCGACAGCTCCGCCGGCAACCGGTCCGCGACGTCCGGGCCAAGGCCAACCCGGCGCAGTTTTTCAACGGCGATTTCCCTCGCCTCGGTTCGGGGCCGCGCCAGCGCGCCGCGCAGCAGGCGGAAGGCCACGTTCTGCCAGACGGGCAGGGAATCAAACAAGGCGGCGCCCTGGAACAGCATTCCGAACCGGGCGAGGAAGGCGTCCCGGTCGCCTGCCTCGGACACGTTTTGGCCATCCACAGTGATGGTGCCGCTGTCGGGCGGCACGAGCCCGAGGATGGACTTGATGCAAATCGACTTGCCCGTGCCCGACCCGCCGATGATGACCATCGACGTGCCGCGTGCAACACTCAGGTCCACGCCGCGCAGGACGTGGTTGTCACCGAAGCTTTTGTGGACGTTTGCAAGCTCGATCATCCGCGCGCCCTGTGGCTTTCTATGGGACCCTCCGGGGGGAGTTTATTTTGCCAAGTGAAGGGGATCATAGCGAGAAGAAGACCCCTGTCAGTACGAAGTTGGCGGCGAGGATGAGGATGGCGGCGGCCTCCACGCTGGACTTGGTGGCGCGGCCCACGCCCATCGCGCCGCGGCCCGAGTTCAACCCGTACCAGCAGCCCATCAGGGCCGCGATCCAGCCGAAGACGGCGCCTTTGACAAGGGAGGAGACGATGTCGCGCGCCTCAAGGAAGTCGACGGTGTTGGTCAGGTAGGCGGCGGGATTGAAGCCAAGCGTACCGGTGGCGACGGCGTAGCCGCCCGCGATGCCGATGATGTCGCCCACGCCCACAAGCACCGGCACGGTGAAGATCGCGGCGAGCACGCGCGGGGCGACAAGGTATTTCATCGGGCTGGTCGACAGGGTCACAAGCGCGTCTATCTGCTCGGTCACTTTCATCGTCGCGATTTCGGCCGCAATAGAGGAAGTGACGCGCGCCGCGATCATCAGCCCGACCAGGACCGGGCCCAGCTCGCGCACCATGCCGATCGCGACGATTTGCGGCACGACTGCCTCGGCATTGAAACGCGCGCCGCCCGCGTAGATTTGCAGGGCGAGCGCGCCGCCGGTGAAGACAGCTGTCAGCCCCACCACGGGCAGCGACAGCCAGCCGATGTTCAAGAGCGCAACGCCCAGCTCGCGCGGGTAGAAGGGTGGGCGGGCCATGTGCGAGAAGGTGTGCAGCGCGAAAAGCACAAGCCGGCCCAGCGCCGCCAGAAGCCCCAGCGTTGCACGGCCCAGCGCCGCCAGGGCGCTCACGCGAAATGGCGCGTGTAGCGGGCGCCGAGCGAGGTCAGGATTTCGTAACCGATGGTGCCTGCGGCCTCCGCCACCGTGTCGACTGACTGGTGCAGCCCAAGGATTTCAAGGGCTTGTGGATCTTCGGCAAGGTCCGTGACATCGGCGGTGATCAGGTCCATCGACACCCGGCCCACGACGGGCACCACGCGCCCCCCCGGCGCGTGCAGCCGCGCCCGCGGCCCCATCGCGCGGATCAGCCCGTCCGCGTAGCCCGCAGCGAGCGTGGCGATGCGGCTGGGCCGGGCGGCGGTCCAGCTGTTGCCATAGCCGACCGTCTCGCCCTCCAGCACGTCGCGCACCTGGATCACCGGCAAGCTCAGCGTGACCACGGGGATGGCATCCACAAAGGGCAGCCCGCCGTAGAGCCCGATCCCGGGCCGGGTCAGGTCAAAATGGTAGTCCGGGCCAAGCAGGATACCGCCCGTCGCGCTGAGCGAGCGGGGGATGTCGAGCCCGTCTGTCAGCTCGCGAAACACCCGTAGCTGCGCGGCGTTCATCGGGTGGTCCGGCGCGTCCGCGCACGCAAGGTGCGACATGAGCAGCCGCGGCTGCTGCGCGATGGCGATGGAGCGCAGGGCCTGCCATTCGGCAGGCTCCATCCCAAGCCGGTTCATACCGGTATCGAGCTGGATGCCGAAGGGCGCACCGGGCAGCGCTTCGACATGGCGCAGCATCTGGTCAACCGAGTTCAGCAGCGGGATCAGATCGGCGCTTGCAATACGCTCCGCGTCCCCCGGCATATGCCCGGAAAAGACATAGATCTCGGGGCCTTGCCCGAGAGTCTGGCGCAGCGCGGTGCCTTCTTCGGCACAGGCGACAAAGAACCGGCGGGCGCCCGCCTCGGCCAAGGCCCGTGCCGCGCGCGCCGCGCCAATCCCGTAGCCATCCGCCTTTACCACCGCGGCGGTTTCGCAAGAGGTCAGCAAATCCAGCGCGCGCCAGTTCGCGGCAAGCGCGCCAAGGTCGATGGTGAGGTGTCCGGTGCCCATGCGCCTGTCTTGGCACCGCAGCGCGCGGCAGGAAAGGGGGAAATCGTCAGGGAAAAGCAAAGAGGGTGCGGTTGCGCTCCCAGATCTGCTCGCCGATCAGGCAGTTATAGGGCCCTGGGGCCTGCGCCCGCCAGATCGCGTCGGACGGGGTGCCCGCCAGTTCCAGCACCAGCTTGCGGGTCACCGCGGTCTGGAAATCGGCCCAGTCAAAGACAGGGATCACGAAGGCGCCGGGGCCGCCGATGACGCAGTTCCGGTAATAGACGTCGAGGTCTTCGATCCCCCAGAGCGCCGTTGGCCCGTCCCGTCGGGTCATCAGGGGCAGCCCGTTGATCGAGATCCCGGCGGATAGAACACGGTCCCGGGCGGCGCGGACCGGCGCGCCGAGGTTGTTGGGGCCGTCGCCCGATACGTCGATCACGCGCCGTAAGCCTTTGAACTGGTTGGTATCTATGCTGCTTGCTGCGTAGTCAAGCACGCCGGAAATGGACGTCCGGCGAAAGCCGTCCTGAAACTCTGAGGTTAGCTCGGAGGCAAAGGCTTCCGCGTCCGCGGGCGTGCGGACAAGGCGCCAAGGGACGATGACGCGCTGATCGCCCGCCCATTCGACGTAAGTCAGCGCAACATAGCCAAGCGGGCCGCGGGCAATGGCCGCGTGCACCTCGGGGCTGCGCAGGGCCGCCGCGTAGCCGCGGCGTTGGATTTCAAGCTCGAACGGCTCCATCGAGCGGGAGACGTCGACGGCGAGGACAAGTTCGACGTCGACCTCGATGAGGGCCTCCGCGCGAGCGAGGCTGGACCAGAGCAGGAAGGCGAGGAGGTGGCGCATGCCCCAAAGGTAGCGCGGTGCAGGCCCAAAGCAGAGGATTTTTGGCTTGGTGGTGGGTTGGCACCCACCCTACGCCGGCCCAATAAGCATGGGCGGTCAGAAGCCCTGGTTGCCGCCCTGTTGCCACGGCTGGATGAGGTTGCCAAAGCGGGTAAAGCGGCCTTCGAAGCTCAGATCGACCGTGCCGATGGGGCCGTGGCGCTGTTTGCCGATGATAACCTCGGCACGGCCATGCAGGCGCTCCATTTCCTCTTGCCAGGCGGCCATCGCCTCGAGGTCGTGATCGCCCGGTTTCTCGCGTTCCTTGTAGTACTCTTCGCGGAAGACAAACATCACGACGTCCGCGTCTTGCTCGATGGAGCCCGATTCGCGCAGATCGCTCAACTGCGGGCGCTTGTCTTCGCGGCTTTCCACCTGGCGCGACAGCTGCGAGAGGCCGACGACGGGGATGTTCAGCTCCTTGGCGATGGCCTTGAGGCCCATCGAAATCTCGCCAATCTCCTGCACGCGGTTGTCAGAGGTGCCGCGCACCAGCTGGATGTAGTCCACGATCAGCAGGTCCAGCCCCGATGTCCGCTTGAGCCGCCGCGCGCGGGCGGCAAGCTGGGCAATGGGGATGGCGGGTGTGTCGTCGATGAAGAGGGGGCAGGCCTCAAGGTCTTTCGCGGCTTCGACGAACCGGCGGAACTCGTCCTCTGTCATGTCGCCGCGGCGGATTTGTTCTGAGGGAACTTCGGCGGCCTCGGACAGGATCCGGGCGGCGAGCTGTTCGGCGCTCATCTCCAGGCTGAAAAAGCCGACAACGCCGCCTTCGACCGCGCCTTCGGAGCCGTCGGGCTTCAGCCCTTTCTTGTACGCCTTCGCGATGTTGAACGCGATGTTGGTGGCGAGCGAGGTTTTGCCCATCGAGGGACGGCCCGCAAGAATGAGAAGGTCGGACGGGTGCAGGCCGCCGAGTTTCTTGTCGAGGTCAGCGAGGCCGGTGGAGACGCCCGCAAGGCCCCCCTCACGCTGATAGGCGGCGTTGGCGACATTAACGGCGTCGGTTACTGCCTTGAGGAAGCTTTGAAAACCGCCTTCAGAGGTGCCCTGTTCGGCCAGCTTGTAAAGCGCTTGTTCCGCCTCCACGATCTGCTCGCGCGGCTCGGAAGTGACATCGACGCGGGCGGCCTTGGCCGAGATATCGCGGCCTAGCCCAATCAGGTCGCGGCGCACGGCAAGGTCATAGATCATCTGGGCGTAGTCGCGTACCGCAAAGGCAGAGATCGCAGCCCCGGCCAGACGCGCGAGGTAGGCCGCACCGCCAAGCTCCTTCAGCCCCTCGTCATCTTCCATGAACGCCTTGAGCGTGACCGGCGAGGCAAGCTGGTTCTTGCCGATGCGCGCGGAGGCGATGTCGAAGATGCGCGCGTGCACCGGGTCATAGAAATGCGGCGCGCCGATGATAGCGGCCACGCGATCATAGACGTCGTTATTGGTCAGGATCGCGCCCAGCAATTGCTGTTCGGCCTCGATCGAGTGGGGCATGGTCTCAGCCGCTTGCACCTCCGGTGCGCCGGTCGGAATCCCGCTGATGTCGTTCATGATCGTACCCCTCGATGCCTCGGTGCAGCCCATTGCCGGGCCGCTTGATTCCCGCCGTTTTCCGGCGGTCCCCTGTGGTAGCGCCCCGCGGCGGGCGCGGTCCAGATAGAGTAAGCTGTGAGTAACTCTGTATATCCGAGCTTACAGGATTTTGGGGTGTAAACCTAGCAATTTGCAAGATGTGGGGTGGATTGGCCTATTTATGGGCCTCTTGCCAGGCGCGCGGGTCGTTCAGGAAGTCTTCGACGCCGCGCAGGGTTGCGCTGTCAAATGCGCCTGACAGTTTTGCCGCCTCCAGCACATCCCACCAGGTGCACAGCGCGTGCAGTTTGACGCCGTGGTCCCCCAGCGTCTTTTCGGTTTCGGGGAAGATGCCGTAGGAAAAGATGACCGCGGTGTGCGCGCAGGTGGCCCCCGTTTCGCGGATTGCGTCGACGAAGGACAGTTTGGAGCCACCGTCGGTGGTCAGGTCCTCAACCAGCAGGACGCGCTGGCCTTCCGTCATCACGCCTTCGATGCGGGCATTGCGTCCGTATCCTTTGGGCTTTTTCCGCACGTAGGTCATAGGCAGGGCGAGGCGCTCGGCCATCATCGCGCCAAAGGGGATGCCCGCCGTCTCTCCGCCCGCGACGTTGTCGAAGACCTCGAACCCCGCCTCGCGCATGACTGTCACCGCGAGAAAGTCCATGAGCGTCGCGCGGATGCGCGGGAAGGAAATGAGCTTGCGGCAATCGATATAGGTCGGGCTTGGCAGGCCGGAGGCGAGGATGAAGGGCTTTGCCGCGTTCAGGTGCACAGCTTCGACCTCCAGAAGCGCTTTGGCGGTGAGGCGGGCGATTTCGTCTTTGGCAGGGAAGGCGGTGGGGATCATGATCGTCTCTTGCGGCCCGGTGGCAAATCGGCCCTCCGGGGGGGATTTTTTGGAAACAGAGAAGGGGCCTAGGGCGCGCTCCACTCAAGCGGCATCGCAGGGTCGAAGACTTTGACGGGGCCGTTATCGGTTTCGATCTGTTCGGGGACGCTGGGCGGGGTGCGCGTGAGCGTGAAGCTGTCTTCGTTCACGGGCAGGCGGTAGAAGGCCGGGCCGTTCAGCGCGGCGAAAGCCTCCAGCTTGTCCAGCGCACCTGCGTTTTCGAAGATCTGCGCCATGATCGACATGGCGTTGGGTGCGGTGAAGCAGCCCGCACCGCCAGCTGGGATGTATTTGTTGGAGGCCGGGTGCGGCGCGCTGTCGGTGCCGAGGAAGAAGCGAGGATCGCCGGAGGTGGCGGCGGCGCGCAGGGCGGCGCGGTCATCGGCAGTTTTGACGATTGGCATACAATAATAGTCGGGCCGGATGCCGCCCTTGGCCAACAGATCGTTGCGCGTGATGGCGAGGTGGTGCGCCGTGATGGTGGTTGCAAAGCTGTCGTCTTGCTCCCAGGCGTATTCGACCGCGTAGCGGGTGGTGAGGTGTTCCATCACGAGGCGCAGGCCCGGCACGCTGCGCAGGATTGGATCGAGAATGCGGTCGATGAACACGGCTTCGCGGTCGAAGATGTCGATGTCGTCGTCCACCACTTCGCCGTGAAAGCTGAGCGGCAGGCCAATCTCTGCCATCTTTTCGAGCACGCCGCGCACCTTGTCGAAGTCGCGCACGCCGGAGGCGGAGTTGGTGGTGGCGCCCGCGGGGTAGAGCTTGACGGCGTGCACGTGGCCCATTGCTTTGGCCTTGGCGACATCCTCGGGGTCCGTGTCCTCGGTCAGGTAGAGCGTCATCAGCGGCTCAAACGTCATGCCTTCGGGCAGGGCGGCCATGATGCGCGCCTTGT
Source organism: Pseudomonadota bacterium (assembly GCA_039817385.1). GTDB lineage: Bacteria > Pseudomonadota > Alphaproteobacteria > Rhodobacterales > Rhodobacteraceae > JBCBCP01. The sequence continues at coordinate 95,737 of JBCBVY010000007.1, forward strand.
AGGCGGCGGCATCCGCGCTGGTGACCACCGGGGGCACGAGGTTGGGCATCACAATCGCGCGGGCGAAGTGGCGGGCGGTGTGGGGCAGGACGGCCTGCATCATCGCACCGTCGCGCAGGTGCAGGTGCCAGTCGTCGGGGCGGCGGATCGTGAGGGTCTCTGTCATGCCCTGCGCCTAGCACGGGGTGGGCGGGGCCGCCAGTCAGAAGCCGTCTTCTAGCCCGAAGCCGTCTGCTCGTCCGCGGCGGGCTGCGCGCCGGCCGGGGTCTGAAGTTCCTTCAGCCGGCGGGCAAAGCGCGGGGCGTTCATGCGCCCGGTCACGTTTTCGCACAGCGCCATCGTCAGCACATCGCGTTGGTCCGCATCCGTTGCCGACATGAGGCCGCGCAGGTAGGGCGGGTAGTCCCGGCGCAGGCGCCAGAGCTTGGCAAAGCTCTGCGCGTCCAGTTTGCCCGCAGCGACCTTGGCGAGGATGCGGTAGAGCATCCCCATCTCGATCAGGTGCGTTTGGATCGCGTCGCCAAGGTAGCGCAGGCGGAATTTCGTGGCATTGTCGCGGGTGAAGAGCGCGGCGTGCATCGCATCCAGTGTTTCCTCGGGATCGTAAAGGACAAAGGCATGCTCTGCCGCGTCCAGCATGTCAGGCGCATAGCCGTAACGCGAGGTGAAATCGGTGCGCCGCATGTCGGTAAAGCGATCGTCCCATTCGGTCACGCGCGGGTCGAGCGTTGCCTGCGGCTGGATTGCGACGACGCGGGCGCCGGGGCTGGCCACGGAATAGGCCGCGGCGGCATAGGCGCAGGGGCCCGCGCCGTAGAAGATCACCGTCTCGTAGGCGTCGAAGGCGCCGTCGTCGATCAGGCTGTCGAAAAACGCATAGATCGCGTCGTCCCGGAACCACGTGTCGCCATCGGAGGCGATGCACATCGAGGACCAGCCGAGCGCACGGTGCAGTTCCCAGCCAAGGGGCGTTGCATCGTCAGACAGGGCGCGGATGCCCTGGATCGTCTCAAAGCTGACCAGCAGCGTTTCATTGCCGTCGATCAGGGAGGCAAAGTGGCGCCGCCCGAGGGGCGTGAAATCCCCATGTTCGGACGAAAGGGCGGCGAGCTTTGCGAGCCACTTGCCGGTGGACAGGTCCGCAAGCTGCGGGTGAAAGACGTTACTGTCGTCCTGCATGGCAGGGATCCTCGGTTTCGCCCTCGAAGCGGGGCTTTGAACGGGACGTACCGGGGATTTGGGGCAAAATTGCGAAAATTCCGCGCTTATTCTTTGGGCCCGCGGGCAAGGTTGGCGTAGCGGATCATGAATTGCGCGACGTTTTGCGGCACAGGTGCGCTTGGCGGGGTCATGGCAAGGCGGCCGAAAAGGGCGCGGTAGGGCTCTTCCTGCATCAGGATGTTAAAGCGCTCCATACGCCAGCGTGCGGCCTCGGCATGCAGGTGCTGGACCGCGTCGGTGCACATGACGCGGCGCAGGGGGATGCTGGCCTCATAGATGCGCAGCACGGAGGTGTCTTCGTCTGTGTTCCAGTTCCGCTCCACCCAGTAGTCGAGGCCCAAAAGGTCATCCGAGTGCACCGCGCGGCCCCGGTCTGCCTTGAGGATATAATCCTCGAAACTGCGCAGCGGGTAGTGGTTCAGCTGTGCAAGGGCGTAGTTGGACCGGCCAAAATTGGAAAAGATGCGGCGGGTCTTGAACTGTTCGTCCAACTCGCGCCCCTCGCCGTCGAACCAGCGGGCGTTCGCGATGAGGGTAGGCTCGGGGCTTTTGGGCCGGTGCACACCGGGTTTTCGGTAGGTGCCATCGTTGCGGTAGAGCGTTTTGAACATCGCCGCGCGCCAGGGCCAGTGCATGACGGCTGGGGCTGCGCGGGTGAACTGCTGCGTGGGTGCGGCGTCGTGATAGCGCGCCTTGCCTGCATTGCCGAAAAGCCGCCATGTGAGGGTGATGGCCGTGGCCTCCGGCAGGGCGGCGATCAGTTCGGGGATCGTGCCGCCGCCCACGTGGATGTTCACAAACTCGTCAATGTCCAGGGGCAGGATCCAGTCCGCGCCCTTGACAATGTCCATCTTGGCGGCCCGCTTCAGGGCGGTGAACTGGATGCCGCCCTGGTCATAGGGGCCATCATTGCGCACGTGGGTCAGGACGCCTTGCGCCGCCAATTCGTCCAGCAGGGTATCGGTGCCGTCCTGACAATCATTTGAAAAAACGAGGAAATCCGTGACCCCGCAGGCCTGGTGATGGGCCAGCCAGTCGAGCAGGAACGCACCCTCGTTGCGCACGCACAAGATGGCGAGGATCTTCACGCGGTGGGCCAGTCCCGGACGAAGGAGACGATCTTGGCGCTGGAGGCGAAGGGGTTGTAGGCGAGGCCCGCGGCGGCGGCGCAGGCAAAGACGTCGCGCACGCCGTCCGCGCCGATCAGCTTGGGGTGCAGACGGACCAGCATGGCCCGCAGCGGCGACAGGTCCAGATCGGGCAGTACCGCCGCCTCCGCCCCGCCGATATCGCAGATCAGGAGGGTGGGCTGGAGCGCCTTGAACGCCGTCTTTGCGTTTTCCACGGCGATGCTCTGCGGTGACGCCTCGAATGCGGGATCAAAGGCCATGCTGGCGCGCAAAGCGTGCTGGCCGACATGCAGGTCCGCCTTGCCCTTGCGCTTGCCCAGCGTCGCCTCGGTCACGGTGCCGTTGATGTTGTTGAGCCTGTGCACCTCGCGGATGATCGCGGCCAAAGCGGGTTGCGGCTCGAAGGCGTGCACGGTCGCGGCCTTGCCGCGCCGGACCATCAGGGCGGAGGTAAAGCCGAGCCCTGCGCCAAGGTCGAGCACCACGTCATCGCCATGTCCGGTGCCGAGCGCGGCGCGGGCAAGGGGGGCGTCATACTCCCCCCGTTTCAGCGCGGCGCGGATGCGGCCCGGGATGGCGTCTGCGCGGGGGAGGAGCAAGCCGCGGGCCTTGATCGTGCCTGTCGCAATCTCGGGTGATCCGTCCATGTCAGCTCTCCATGTCGAGGGCGAGGGCATAGGCCACCCGCTCGGTCTCCGTCAGTCTGATTTCCAGCGCCTGGGTATAAAGGTCTTGGAACTCGGGCATCCCATGCAGCTCTGCCGCCTTTGCTTTGTGCCACTCGAAACCCGCGCGGTGCAGGGCGGCAAGCTCGGCGTCCTGCATCAGCCGGTCATACTCGGCGCGCAGGCGCGGCAGGTTGCGCTTGATGGTGATGTCGCGGAAGTCGGACCAGTCCATGCGGATCCAGTAATTGATCCCGATGGAGCGGTCGACATGCAGCGCGCGGCCCCGCTGCCGCTTGATCAAAAACGACTCCGCCGAGCGCAAAGCATAGTGGTTCAGCTGGATCAGGTCATAGCCAATTGACTTTTTCGAACTTCTCCACCCGTTATCGCGCGCCTCGCGCGTCATGTCATGGCCCGACCCGTTCACCCATTTGACCTGCGCCTTCTTGTCGTCCACCAGCTTGTTGGGGCGGTGGCAGCTGATCTTTTCATAAGCGCCGATATTGGCGAACATCGTCTTGAAGCCCCAGACCGTGTGCGGCTTGGGGCAGTAGGCGGGCGCGCAAGCGTCGAACTGGTCGATCACGAAATCATCGCGCAGCGCCGTGACGCCGTTGTGGCCAAAGAGCCGCCAGGTCATCGCGACATTGGTGGCGCCCGGCACAGCGGCAAAGAAGTCCTGCAAGGTGCCATTGCCGGTGCGCACGTTGATAAATTCATCCACGTCGATATGGATGATCCAGTCCGCGTTTTGGATCACCGGTTCCTTCAGAGACTGGTTCAGCGCGTATTGCTGGGGCGAGTTGCCCTTCCAGCCATCGTTGTTGCGGTGCTGCAGGATGCCCATCGCCTGCAGGCGGTCGAGGATTTCCGACGTGCCGTCCGAGCAATCGTTGGTGTAGATCAGGAAATTGTCCACGCCCATGCTGCGGTGGTAAGCGACCCATTCGATGATGTAGGGCGCCTCGTTCTTCATGCAGCCAACGATGACGTTGCCGCTGGACCCATCGGGCAGGGTGCGCGGGGTCATCTCCGTATAGGCGGCGGCGAGCTGTTCTTCGTCGACGGCGCCGAGGCGGTTGTGGGGCGCGAAGCTGCTGTTCTTCAGCTTTTCAAAGTTCTGCACGGCGAGCGGCGGCATCAGTTTTTGCGCGGATGGGGTCAGGTCCGCCGCCGGGGCTTTAACCTTGGGCGCATCGGCGAGGTCGGCGCCCTTGGTCGCGGCCTCTTCCTTCGTGGCTTTGTCGATGCGCCACATGAACCCCAGCAAGTATTGCGAGGCGCGGAAGCCGCGGGTCGGGTCCGCCTCTTCCCATGTGCCCTTCGCGCGGGGGCGTTTGAAGGTGTCCGCCTTCAGGCCCGGATGCGTCTTGACCAGCGCCTTGTTCGCGGCGTCAAAGGTTTTCCAGATCGGGGAGAGAGACGCGACATCAATCTCGTCCCCGTCCACCCTGATTTCATTGACGAAAGTCCGCCAGAGTTGCCGCGGCAGGATGCGCTGGCCGGAGGCCAGCACCTGCAGGATCAGCGCGTTCAGCTGCCGCCCGCGCGCCAGCCACGCCGCCGAGGGCGCCTCGGGCAGCGGGGCGGGTTGCGCCTTGCCGATCGCGTCCTTGATGCCGAACATCGCGCGGAGCTCCTCCGTTACCGTGTCGGCGGCGAAGGCTTCGGCATCGTAGCTGCGCAGCGACAGGCTGCCCGTGCCAAACGTGCCTTCCCAGAAGGCAACAAGGGCGGCGTAGTCGAGCCAGAAGGGCGGCATCTGGTTTTCCATGAACTGGCCCGCCTGCGGGTCGATTTTGGGCGCTTCGGCGAGGCAATCGGCCCACCACGTGTCAGAGCCCGCCAGCTCCAGCTCCCGGTCCAGCGTGGTGCCGCGCCCTTCAAAGATTTGCTGGGCATAGTGGCGGGTCAGGAGCCGCGCCGGTTCGTCCACATGAGCGATTAGGCGGATGTCGTCCGACAGCGGGGTCAACAGGGCCTTGAGCCGCTCCAATTCAGACACGGTATAAAGCGACGCGCCCAGCTGGGAGGCGCTCAGGATCAGGTCCGTGGGCTTGGCCGCGTCAACCTCCCTCGCCAGATCGGCGGCAACCGCATCGCGCAGCACGGCCTGTTTGTCCGCAGTGATGTAGCCGCGATTGTAGCGCAGCGGATCGACATGCTCCGCATCCGTGACCGCCATGTAAAGCCGCGTGTGGTTCTTCGGCCCAAGGCTGCGCGGCACAAGGAAGCCCTTGCCCGCCAGCTGGTCGCGCTTTTCCGCCAGAACCGATTGCAGCCGGTTCGCGCCGACATGTTCCAGACCAATATGCAGATGAATACGCATCTACGCCCCTTCGTACTCGTAATTTCGGTTTTTATGGCCCCACCAGGGCAGGTCGCGCCCGAGATGCGCGCCGATCTTTGCAGGCGCGCCCGGGTCTTCGATGTCGACGGTCAATAGCGCATCGGAGCCTGCGAAAATGGCGTTAAGGAAGGCATAGTGGCTTTCGATCCATAGGGTCCGCTCCTTCGTCGTCTCCCCATAGCCTTCGGGCAGACCCGGGATCGGGTTTTGCGGCAGGCGGGCGAGGCCGAGGTCCGACCAGGCGAGGATCGACTGGCTCAGCTTGAACGGATCGCGCCATGTCGCGAGGAATTTGAGGCCCGGGTGATGGGCGCGCAGGGCGGTGATCATCCCGAAATCCATTTGCGGCCAGAGGCTGCGGCCCCCGCGCAGCAGGCTGATTTCCGTGAGCGCGTCAAAGGGGCCGAGGGCGCTTGCTGGATCGCCCGTCTCGAACCGCCCTTTGTAAAGCAGATCGGCGACAAAGGCCCGGTGCAGGCTTGTCTCCTCGGTCTGATTGCGGCGGATGCGGTGGTCCGCGACCTTGTAGCCCGCCAGCCGCAGGGCGCGGGCGAGGGTGGTCGTGCCCGTCTTCGGCAGGCCGAGGTTCACAACCTTGAGGCTCACGCCTCGATCCCCAACTCTTGCAGCAGCGCTTCTTCGGCGGGGGGGAGCTTGGAGGCGCTGCGCAGCTGCTCCGCCATGTCGCGGTAGGCTTGCTGCTCTAGCAATGCGTCCCGCTTGGCCCGGTGCAGGCGCACGGCCTCTTCGTGCAGCTGGGCAATCTCGGGATGCTTTTTCAGCCGGTCCATCTCGGCCTTCAGCCGGGGCAGATAGCGCTGAATGCTTGGGTCGTGCCAGGCCGGGTCGTTGCGTTCGCGCCAATAGGTGTCGTCAAAGGCGCGGTTTTCGCGGTTCACATCGCCCCGGTCGTTTTTGACGAGGTAGCTGTCGAGGCTGCGCAGGGCATAGTGGTTCAGCGTTGCAAATGCGCGTGCGCCGCCCGCTGGAAAGCGCCGGATGCGGCGCGGGTTGGCGGCCACGAGGAAACGGTGCGGCACCGGGCGGCCCGATCCATCGGTCCATGTGGGGCGGCGCTTTTTCGGTAGCTTGGCTTTGAAAAAGGGGCGGTGCGCGCCGTAATATTGCAGGGGAAAGTCGTTTCGGATCAGGGATTTGACCTCAATCGCCGCCTCGCCGCCCCACAGGTCGGGGTTGTGGCTGCGGGTGAACTGTTCGATCACCGGGCGGTCTTGATACCCTTCGATGTCGTCATTGGCAAAGAACTGGAAATTCACGCTGATCGCTTGCGGGTTGCCGCAGGCCTCGATCAGCTCGGGAATGGTCCCGTCCCCGACATGGATGTTCAGGAACTCGTCCACATCCGCGACCCAGACCCAATCGGCGACGCGCACCACGTCCTGCTTGGCCGCGTCCTTCAGCGCCTCCATCTGGTAATTGCGCCCCTGAGCCGGGTTCGGCAAGTGCTGGACATAGCCCCGATCCATCAGCGCATCGAGCAGATCGTCCGTCGCGTCGGTGCAGTCATTTGAGTAAAACAGGTGGTCCGTGACCCCGATCACCCGGTTAAAGGCGATCCACTCCAGCAGGAACGGCCCCTCGTTCTTCACGCAGGTGACGGCGGTAATCCGCAACTCGCTCATCGCGATGCTCTCTTTTCATGCCTCGTGCGCGGGATACGTGCCCCGCGTCATTATTCCATTAAGACAATGCCATTTGGGGCGCTTTGGGTCAATCTTTCGTGGCGTGCCGCCTTGACGGGCGGGGCGCGCGGATAGCACCGTGGCGACATGGACAAAGCAAATTCGATTGACGCCGTGCAGGCGATGCTGAGCGCGGAAGGCTATGTGTGTGGGCGCGCGCTGGCCACGGTGGTGTTTCTGGGGCTGAGCCTTGGCCGGCCGCTCTTCCTCGAAGGGGAGGCGGGCGTCGGCAAGACGGAGATTGCTAAGGCGCTGGCCTCGGGGCTGGGGCGGCGGCTGATCCGGCTGCAATGCTACGAGGGGCTGGACGCGTCCTCGGCCGTGTACGAGTGGAATTTTGCGGCGCAGATGGTGGCCATCCGTACGGCGGAGGCCGCGGGCGGCGCGGAGCGTGGGGCGCTGCAGAATGAGCTCTTTTCCGAGGATTACCTCGTGGAGCGGCCCTTGCTGGAGGCGATGCGCCCGCAGACGGGCGGCGCGCCGGTTCTGCTGATCGACGAGCTGGACCGGACCGACGCGCCGTTTGAGGCGTTTCTGCTGGAGGCTTTGAGCGATTTCCAGGTCACGATCCCAGAGCTTGGCACGATCAAGGCGCCCGAGCCGCCCATCGTGATCCTGACCTCCAACCGCACGCGCGAGGTGCATGATGCGCTCAAGCGGCGGTGTTTGTACCACTGGGTCGACTACCCCGGCTTCGAGCGCGAGATGGAAATCCTCGCTGCCCGCGCGCCTGAGGCGGCGCAGACGCTGTCCGAGGAGGTCGTCGCCTTCGTCCAGCGCCTGCGCACCGAGGACCTGTTCAAAAAGCCGGGCGTTGCGGAGACGATCGACTGGGCCAAGTGCCTGCTTGCGCTGGACGTGCTGGAGCTGTCGCCAGAGGTCATCGCCGACACCCTCGGCGCGGTGCTGAAATACCAGGACGACATTGCCAAGCTGCAAGGCTCCGAAGCCAAACGCCTGCTCGATGAGGTTCGCAGCGAGTTGACGCCGGCATGACCCTTCTTTGGGTTTCAAATATCCCGGGGGGTGAGCGGCGTCTCGCAAACGCCCCAGTGGGGCGATTGAGCCGCGCACGCGCGGAGCGCCGGTGGGGCCCTCTCACACATCGCGGTGCGATGTGTTGCCGGGTTTCGGCGGCGAAGCCGCCTGACTGAGCCCCCACTCCGACAATGCCAAAATACGCTGACCTCGACTTACCAGAAAACCCGCGCCTTGCGGGCAACATCACCCATTTCGCGCGGGCGCTGCGGCGGGCGGGGCTGCCCATCGGGCCGGGGCGGGTGATTGACGCGATCCGGGCGGTGGAGGCGGCGGGGTTCACGGAAAAGCGGGATTTTTATTGGACGCTGCACGCCTGTTTCGTGACCCGGCCGGAGCATCGCGCGGTGTTCGGGCAGGTCTTCCGGCTCTACTGGCGCGATCCGCGCTATCTGGAGCATATGATGGCCGCGATGCTGCCCGCGGTGCGCGGCGTGGCGGAGGACCGGACGGCTCAGGCAGCGGAGAAACGGGCGGCAGAGGCGCTGCTGGGTGGGGCGGAGGCGCCCGATTTTGACCCGCCCGAGGAAGCAGGTGAGGAGGTGCAGATCGAGATCGACGCCTCCCGGACCATGTCCGGCGAAGAGCGGCTGAAAAGCCTCGATTTCGAACAGATGAGCACGGGCGAGATCGCAGAAGCAAAGCGGATGCTGGCGCGGATGCGCCTGCCGGTAAAGCCCCTGCGCACCCGGCGGTTGGCGGCGGGGTTGCGGGGGCGCGTGGATCCGGCGCGCACGATCCGGGCCGCGATGCGCCGGGGCGGGGAGATGGGCAGCCTTGCACTGGCCGCGCCGCGGGAGCGCTGGCCGAACCTTGTGGTGCTTTGCGACATCTCCGGCTCGATGAGCCAGTATTCCCGCATGGTGCTGCACTTTCTGCACGCGGTCTCGAACGCGAAGGGGGCAGGCTGGGCGCGGGTCCATGCGTTTACCTTTGGCACGCGGCTGACGAACATCACGCGCCACCTTGCCCAGCGCGACGTGGACGCCGCGCTGGCCGCCGCGGGGGCGGAGGCGCAAGACTGGGAAGGCGGAACCCGCATCGGCGCTTGTCTTGAGGCCTTCAACCGGGACTGGTCGCGCCGGGTGCTCGGGCAGGGGGCAGTTGTCTTGCTCATCACCGACGGGCTGGACCGCGGAGCGCCTGAGGCGCTGGCACGGCAGGCGGAACGTCTGCACCTGAGCTGTCAGCGGTTGATCTGGCTGAACCCTTTGCTGCGCTGGGAAGAGTTTGCACCGAAGGCGGCGGGCATTGCGGCCTTGCTGCCGCATGTGGACAGCTTTCGCGCCGGTCATTCCATTGCGTCGCTGGAGGCGCTGGCCGAGGCCATTTCGCGCCCCGATGACGTGGGCGAACGGGATCGCCTTCTGCGCGCTGTGTCTTCCTGAGCGGGGCAGATTATTTGAAATAATCTGACGTAGGCCGGGGCGTTTTGCTGGCGCAAAACGGGCGCGCTGCTGCGGGCGGTGGGTGTGGATGGAGAGGTGGTTTGGCTTCGGGTCTCACCAAAACCAGGGTCTCAGAGCCGCCCACGATTGATCTCTGGCGTGACAGGCGGGGGCGGCCGCGTCCAGCAGAAATACGGTTTCCACTTGCAGGGACCCTCCGCATTTCAGCTGGACCCGTCCGCCCCCGCCTGTCCCTTTGAGCTCAAGCGAGGGCGGCTCCGAAACCAGGATTTGGGGATTATTCGTTGCCTTGGACACGGGTAAGGTGAGGGGCGCCTGCCGTGAGTAGGGCGGTGGTATCCGAGGTCGTGATGGCGGTGCAGAATTCGCCGTGCAGCGAGGCGATGGCCATGTCGTGCACCAGTACCGCGTCGCGATCCACGCCGTCAGATCGATCCGGTTGGCCGTGGCACAGGCGTCATGCAAGAGGTAGCAGTCAAAGCCCATGTTGCCCGCCATGCGTGTCGTCGTTTCTACGCAGAAGTTGGTGAAATAGCCCGCGATTACGAAGCTGCGCGCCGCCCGGGCGCGTGAATTTCAGCGGTCTGGTGGCTTGCCGCGCGGAACGCGGTGCGCCGTGCCGTCAGGTCGCCCAGGCAGGCCGGGTTGTTCATCCAGCCCGTCGGCCCCGCCCCTTGGTCAAGCTGGTGCACGCCCTTTCCCGCGCCGATCCGCAGCAGAGCGGCCGCGCTGTCAAACCGGGCACCCCCGGCCTCGTCCCTTCCCGCGCAGCCCTGCGTATAGGCACGCGGCGGCCAGCATGCAGGTGCTGCAAAACCGTCTGTTTGCGCCGGAAACCTGTGGACAGTTGCGCCGGTCCCATTGCACCCGCAGTGCTGCGCGGCCATGCTGGACCTTGAACACTGTGCCCTGCCGCCACAGGTTAAGGGGCCTATAACGCGGAGACGCGCGTGCTGCCTACGGTTGGGGCCGCGCGTCTTGCCAGATAAGGAATCGAGTATGCAAGAGCCTCTCAACGCCTCCTACCCCGTGCTGCCGCTGCGCGACATCGTCGTGTTCCCGCACATGATTGTCCCGCTCTTTGTGGGGCGCGACAAGTCTGTCCGCGCGCTCGAAGAGGTGATGCAGGACGACAAGCAAATCCTTTTGTCGAGCCAGATCGACCCGTCCGAGGACGATCCCGAAAGCACTGGCATCTTCAAGGCCGGGGTGCTGGCCAATGTGCTGCAACTGCTCAAACTGCCCGACGGCACCGTGAAGGTGCTGGTCGAAGGGCAGGCGCGGGTGCGCATCACCGAATACCTTGAGAACGACAATTTCTTTGAAGCGCGGGCGGAGTATTTGACCGAGATGCCCGGAGATGCTGCGACGACCGAGGCGCTGCTGCGCTCGGTTGCGGACGAGTTCGAGCGCTATGCCAAGGTCAAGAAGAACGTCCCCGAAGAGGCGCTTTCCGCAGTGTCCGAAGCCACCGAACCGGCCAAGCTGGCCGATCTGGTCGCGGGCCATCTCGGCATCGAGGTCGACCAGAAGCAGGACCTGCTTGAGACGTTGTCGGTCAGCGAGCGGCTGGAGAAGGTCTATGGCCTGATGCAGGGCGAACTGTCCGTCCTGCAGGTCGAGAAAAAGATCAAGACGCGCGTGAAGTCGCAGATGGAGCGGACGCAACGCGAGTATTACCTGAACGAACAGATGAAGGCGATCCAGCAGGAGCTGGGCGACGGCGAGGACGGCAAGAACGAGATTGCCGAGCTCGAGGCGCGGATCGCCGAGACGAAGCTGTCCAAGGAGGCCAAGGAAAAGGCCGAGGGTGAGCTGAAAAAGCTCAAGTCGATGTCCCCGATGTCGGCCGAGGCGACCGTGGTGCGCAACTACCTCGACTGGATGCTGTCGATCCCGTGGGGCGTCAAATCCCGCGTGAAGAAGGATCTGGGCCGGGCGCAAAAGATCCTCGATGACGACCACTATGGCCTTGAGAAGGTCAAGGAGCGGATCGTCGAGTATCTGGCGGTGCAGCAGCGCTCGAAGAAGCTGAAAGGCCCGATCCTGTGCCTTGTCGGCCCTCCGGGTGTGGGCAAGACCTCGCTTGGCAAGTCCGTGGCGAAGGCGACTGGACGTGAGTTCATTCGCATCTCGCTCGGCGGGGTTCGGGACGAGTCGGAAATCCGTGGTCACCGGCGGACGTATATCGGCTCCATGCCCGGCAAGATCATCCAGGCGCTGAAGAAAGCGAAGACGACGAACCCGCTCATCCTGCTCGATGAGATCGATAAGATGGGGCAGGATTTCCGCGGCGATCCGGCGTCGGCGATGCTCGAAGTGCTTGATCCGGAGCAGAACGGGACGTTCGTGGACCACTATCTTGAGGTGGAATACGACCTCTCGAACGTGATGTTCCTGACCACGTCGAACTCCTACAACATGCCCGGGCCGCTGCTCGACCGGATGGAGATCATTCCGCTCGCGGGCTACACCGAGGATGAAAAGCGCGAGATCGCCAAGCAGCACCTCTTGCCCAAGCAGGTCAAGAACCACGGTCTGAAAAAGGGCGAGTTCGCGCTGACGGACGCGGGCCTGTCGGGGATCATCCAGCACTATACCCGCGAGGCGGGCGTGCGGAACCTCGAGCGGGAGATCGGCAAGACTGCCCGCAAGGCGCTGACCAAGATCATCAAGAAAGAGGCGGAGGAGATCGTCGTGACGGACGAAAACCTGCCCGATTTCCTGGGGGTCAAGAAGTTCCGCTACGGGCTGGCCGAGAAGGACGACCAGATCGGCGTCGTGACCGGGCTCGCGTGGACCTCTGTGGGCGGTGATCTTCTGCACATCGAGGCGCTCAAGCTGCCCGGCAAAGGCCGGATGAAGACCACCGGCAAGCTGGGCGATGTGATGAAGGAAAGCATCGATGCGGCGTCTTCCTACGTGCGGTCCATCAGCCCGGAGATCGGGGTGAAGCCGCCCAAGTTCGACAGCCTCGACATTCACGTGCACGTGCCCGATGGCGCGACGCCGAAGGATGGCCCGTCTGCGGGTCTGGCGATGGTGACCTCCATCGTGTCGGTGCTAACGGGCATTCCGGTCCGCAAGGATATCGCGATGACGGGCGAGGTGTCTTTGCGCGGCAACGCGATGCCGATCGGGGGCCTCAAAGAAAAGCTGCTCGCCGCGCTGCGGGGCGGTATCAAGACGGTGCTGATCCCCGAGGAGAACGAGAAGGACCTGGCAGAAATCCCGGACAACGTGAAGGAGGGGCTGGAAATCATCCCGGTCACGCACGTGACCGAGGTGCTGGCGCATGCGCTTGTCGCCAAGCCGGATCCAATTGAATGGGACGAGGCCGCAGAAGAGGCGGCCGCCGCCGCTGCGGCCGCCGCAACGGCGCAGTCCGGGGCGGGCGCGACCGCGCATTAAGATCGTGCCGTGATGTGATCTGAGCCTCGCCCGGTGCCCGGGCGGGGCTCTTTTGCGTGGGCCCTGAATGGATTTGCAGCAAATCCTGTTTGGATTGCCCTGCAAACGGTGGAAAAACAGGTGCTTTACCGTTAGGCTGTTTCCAAACAGGCAACAAAAGGCATGTGATAATGGCGAGCACCACGAAAAAATCCACGACCGCGCGCACGGCAACGTCGACCCGCAAGACCAGGACCACCAAATCCGCGTCGACCCCGCCCGCAGAGGCCGCACCCGCTCCGGCGCCCGTTGTGATCGAGGCGGCGCAGCCGGTCGTCTCCGGTCCGGCGCTGCGCAAGAAAGAGCTGATCGACGCGGTTGTCGCGCGCTCCGGCATCAAGAAAAAGGACGCCAAGCCGGTGGTCGAGGCGATGCTGGATGTGCTGGGCGAAGCGTTGGGCGAGGGCCGCGAGCTGAACCTTCAGCCGATGGGCAACATCAAGGTCAAGCGCGCCAAGGAGCTATCAAACGCCAAGGTCATGGTGACCCGTGTGCGCCAGTCCAAGGGCACGCCCACCGCGGAGGCCGCCGAGTAGGCGGCGGTACGCGATTTTTCGCGCGCAAGGTCTTGCAAGGCGGGGAGCGGTGCCGTACCTCCGCCGGCACGGGTGATTAGCTCAGTGGTAGAGCGCTTCGTTCACATCGAAGATGTCAGGAGTTCGAATCTCTTATCACCCACCATCAAACTCTGGTCCGCCTCCGGCGGATCAAAAGGTCCGGGGGACCTTTTGAAAGAGTTTGATGCGCGGAGCGCCTCTTGATTTGGGTTTTGTAGATCAGCTTTCGTTGCGACAAGCTATCCCTCACCCCCGCCGCACCCGCAACACCCGCCAGATGCCAACCAAACCCGCCGCCCCCAGCATCGCCAGCACGCCAAAAGGCCAGAACGCGGCGCGCTGGGACGCGGGCGGCTCGATCCTGAGCGGCGCGCCGGGTTGCAAGGTTGTGGTCCAGCTGACCTGTCCTGCTGCACCTGCATCGATCACGCGCACGGGGGTCGGCCGGTCCGCGGGCAGGTTCAGCGTGATCGCCGCCCCTTCGGAGCCCGCCGTAGAGAAATACCCGGCATAGGCAATCAGGTCGGCCCAATCCTGCGTTTGACCCGGCTCTGCCACGCTGCACAGCTCAATCGCGATCAGCGCGTCCAGCGGGGTGTTCAGGGGCATCTCCTCCGCAGTGCCGTGCAGCATGAAGGACATCGCTTCGAAGCTTGCAGGCGCGGCGCCGATCTGCGCGTCCGTGCGGGCGAGGAGGGCGTCGCCGATGGCCCATGTGCCTTCTGTGAACGTCGTTGTGTCCACTTGCCCGCCGCCACCCGGCACGAGGTCCACCGGTGTCGCCGTTAGGGCGAACAGATCATCCGCGGGGGCAGACAGGAACAGCTGCGTGCTGCCCGCGCCGCGCTGGACCAGCACGGTCAACTCGCGTGCGGTGGCGGGCAGGGCGGCCAAGGCGCTCAGAACACAGGCAATCAGGGCATATCGCATGGTTGAAACCTATGCAGGCCGCGGCCTATGTCCAGACTTATGCACCTTTATCCTCACTGCCTGATCCTGCGCCACGGCGAGACCGCGTGGAACCGAGAAGGGCGGATTCAAGGGGAGCGCGACTCGCCCCTGACCGCGTTGGGACGCGCGCAGGCGGCGGCGCAGGGGCGTATTCTGGCGGGGCTGGGCACGGGCAGTTTTGATTGGATCGTCAGCCCGCAGGGGCGGGCGCAAGCCACGGCCCGGATCGCGGCGGGACCGGGGGCGACGCTGCGGACCGACGCGCGGCTGGCAGAGATTTCGATGGGCGACTGGTCCGGTATGCTGCGCGCGGAGCTTGCGGCGGCGAACCCGGCGCTTTTCGAAAGCGAGGGCCTTGCCTGGTACGATCACGCGCCGGGGGGCGAGGGGCTGGAGGCGCTTGCGCGCCGGACCCGGGCGCTGCTCGATGACCTGACCGGCCCGGCGATCCTTGTCACCCACGGGATCACCAGCCGGATGCTGCGCTGCCATCTGCAAGGGCTGCCGCCGGAGGCGTTCGAGACAGTCGGGGGCGGGCAGGGTGTGGTTTACGCGCTGTCGGGCGGCGCGCAACGTGTGCTGCGCGAAGAGGCTTGAAGCCCCCCCGCACCCTGCGCTATCTGAGCCGGAAGCGGGTGGTTAGCTCAGTTGGTAGAGCGTTTCGTTTACACCGAAAATGTCGGGGGTTCGAGCCCCTCACCACCCACCACGTCTTTTCATCTTCGATGAAAGGACGGGCCCGGCAGTGCATCCGCCGCAGGCGGGTGTTACGAGAGGGCAAGCTGGTTCGATGTGCAGTGATTGGTGGGTTGGCACCCACCCTACGTGACGCGGATGCTCTACCGAGTGGCTTGATCCGAGTTGTGCTATTGGCGACACTTGCAGCGTTTTTTTGTTGGGCCGCGGAACCAAATGACCTTACCGCTTGAAGACAAGGACACTCTGGTCGCCTTGGAAGAAATGCTTTGGCGCGCTGAAACGCGGTTCGATCCGGCCTTGATGGATCTGACATTTTCGCCCCATTTCGTGGAGTTCGGCAGGTCGGGACGACGATACGAACGCGCGGAGATGCTGTTTAACCCTGAACAGAGGGTCGATATCAATGCGACGCTGCCGTTGCCGGATTACTCAGTTGAGCTTGTCGCGCCCGGTGTTGCACTTGCAACTTATACAAGTGAAGTCAGGTACGGCGACCAAATCGAAGTCGGGCGCCGGTCCTCTTTGTGGGTGAAGTATGACGGGCGCTGGCAACTTCGGTTTCATCAGGGCACCCCGCTTTAGGTGATGTCTATGTGACGTCGTTTTGGCGGGCTGAAGCGCGCCCTATGGGTTTGTCACCGCGGGGCGGGATGGTGGGTTGGAACCCCACCCTACCTGCTTCGATGAAATACGGGCGGCGGCAGGGTGTTTTCGGAAAGAAAATGTCCCGAGAGCGGCAAGGTTTCAGCTTACACACCCACTCAAAACCGCCCCGACGCCCCACCACCGGAGGACGACCCGCCACCAAAGCCACCCGAAGACGACGACCGTGTGATCCGCGGGATCGTGCGCAGGGCCACGTCATGGTAGCCGCAATTGGTGCAGGTCGTGGTCACCTCCCGCTCGCCCGACATGCTGCGCGTGGCGGCGCGCAGGGTGACGGAGGCGGAGCGCAGGCTGCCCCGTGTGCCGCATTGCGGGCATTTGCGGAACCGCTGCACGGCCCAGCCGCCGCCAAAAAACAGCGCCAAGACCCCGGCGATACCGCCCATCACCCAGCGGCCGGAATTGTCGACGGCGGGCGGCGCGTCGGCGGCAAAGGGGCGGGCGATCTGGGTGCCAATCTCCTCTACGCCGGCGGTGAGGCCCGCGTACCAGTTGTTGTCTGACAAAGGCGGGGTGATTGCGCCGTCGATGATGTCTTTCGCCACCCGGTCCCAGGCGCGGGTGTAGCCGGAGCCCAGTTCGATCCGGATGCGGCGGTCCTCGGTCATCACCAGAAACATGATACCGTCATTTTGCGCCGCATCCCCGATGCCCCAGTGGTTGAAAAGGCCCGTGGCGAAGGCTTCGAACGTCATATCGGGCGCGATGGTGTCCTGCCGGGACAGGGTTACGGCGACAAGGTGAATGCCCGTCTCCGCGCGCAGCTGGGCCAGCTGGCGGTGCAGGTCGGCCCTTTGCTCCGCCGTCAGCACGCCCGCAAAGTCGTTGATCGTCGAGCGGTCCGGGTCCGGGTAAAGCTGCGCCTGTGCGAGGAGAGGCGCGAAGCACAGGATCAGGGCGAGGAACAATCGTTTCATAAAAAGGCTCCAGTTTGAAATGCCGCGACCCTAGCGCAAGTGCGCGCGCCTGTTAAGCCGCGCGGCTGGCGGCGAAATCGACGAGCGTTTGGAGGGCCTTTTCGAAAGCGTCGTCGTCGATGGTCATCGCGACGCGGATGTGCCCCGCAGCAGCGGCGCCAAAGCTTTCCCCGGGCATGACCGCGATCTGGTGCGTGCCCAGCAGGGCGTTGGCAAAGGCGTCGCCACTCAGCCCCGTCTGCCGGATGTCGAGCATCAGGTACATCGCCCCCTGCGCCGGGATCAGACGCAGCGCGTTCTGGCCCGCCAGCAGCTGCTGCGCGATGGCGCGGCGGCGACGGAACGGCGCGGCGATTTCCGCCTCGAAGGCAGTGCCCTGGGCGAGGGCAAAGACGGAGGCATCCTGGATATAGCCCGGCACGCCATAGGTGGTGTGGGTGGCAAAGGTGATCAAATGGGCGATCACCTCTTCGGGGCCGATCAGCCAGCCGCAGCGTGAGCCGGTCATCGCGTGGCTTTTGGACATGGAGCCGACGACCAGCGTGCGGTCCGCCATGCCAGGCAGGGCGCGGGGGCTGATATGCGTGCCCTCCCAGACCTGCGTGTCATAGACCTCGTCCGAGATGAGCCACAGGCCCGCGTCCCGCGCGACCCCTGCGATGCCGTCCATCGTCGCCGAGCTGTAGACCGCGCCCGTGGGGTTGTTGGGCGAGTTGATCAGCAGCGAGGTCGCGCCGTCTGCTGCGGCGGCGATGTCGCTGGCGCGGGGCTGGAAATCATCCTCTGCCCGCGCCTGAACCGCGCGCGGGTTGGCCGACACGCCGCGGATCGTGCCGGGGTAGGTGGCATAGTAAGGGTCAAGATAGAGCGCCACGTCGCCCGGATCGCACGCCGCCGCATGGGCGGCAAAGAGCGCCGACTGGCCCCCTGGGGTGATCAGCACGTTATCGCGGCTGGTGGGCACGCCCGTGCGCGCCGCAACCCGCGCGGCGACCGCATCGCGCAGCGCGTCTGTGCCGGGGACCATCGCATAGCCCGTATGCCCGCCCATCGCGCTTTGATGCATTTCCCGCAGGACCGGCGCCGCTGTGCGGATGTCATGCTCTCCGATGGTCAGCTCGGTCACGGGCACGCCGTCTTCGATCATGCGGCGGGCGCGGATGAAAACCTCCCACCCGTCCGAGCCGCCCCCTGTCAGACCTGTCATACGTGCCGAGATATGCATGGGACATCGGTGGCGCCGCGCGCGCGGGATGTCAACGGGGGCGATCCTTTGAAGGATCGCGGGGGATCAATCCTTGAAGGATTGACGCGCAGGCTTGACCCGGGCGGCATGGTGCGGCTACGTGGCGTCATGTACCGTGTTTGCTGCATCATCTGCTGCGAGATTACCTGCTGATCACTTCAGCGGGCCGGTTCCTTGTTTTCCTGACATTCAAGAGTTGCTAGGCCCGCGCCACCACCCGTGCGAGGACCGCCCTATGGACATCCAGCTTTACAACACCGCGACGCGCCGCAAGCAGGCGTTTGCGCCCATCGATCCGGGACATGTGCGGATGTATGTCTGTGGCCCGACGGTTTATGACCGCGCGCATATCGGCAACGCGCGCCCCGTGATCGTGTTCGACATGCTCTACCGGCTTTTGAAGCACGTCTATCCGCGTGTGACCTATGTGCGGAACTTCACGGATGTGGATGACAAGATCAACGCCCGGGCCGCGGAGAGCGGGCGAGCCATCGGTGAGATCACGGCGGAGACGACGCAGTGGTTTCTGGACGACATGGCGGCTTTGGGCGCGTTGGAGCCAACCCATATGCCGCGCGCGACGCAGTACATCCCGCAGATGGTGGCGATGATCGAGGACCTGATCGAAAAGGGCCACGCCTATGCGGCTGAGGGCCATGTGCTGTTCCGGGTGCGGTCCTACGCGGCCTATGGCGCGCTGTCGGGCCGGTCGGTGGACGACATGATTGCCGGCGCGCGGGTCGAGGTTGCGCCTTACAAGGAAGACCCGATGGATTTTGTGCTCTGGAAGCCGTCCTCGGATGATTTGCCGGGGTGGGACGGGCCGGCTGTGGGGGGTAAAAGTATTGGCCGGGGGCGTCCGGGCTGGCACATCGAGTGCTCCGCGATGGCGGCTGATCTGCTGGGACCGGAGTTTGACATTCACGGTGGCGGCAACGACCTGACCTTTCCGCACCACGAAAACGAGATCGCGCAGAGCTGCTGCGCCGGGCATGGCTTCGCGCGCGTGTGGATGCACAATGAGATGCTGCAGGTCGAGGGCAAGAAGATGTCCAAGTCCTTGGGCAATTTCTTTACCGTGCGCGATTTGCTCGATCAGGGCGTGCCGGGCGAAGTGATCCGCTTTGTGTTCCTGAGCACCCATTACCGCAAGCCGATGGACTGGACCGCGGCCAAGGCGCTTGAGGCGGAAAAGGCGCTGCGCAAGTGGTACGGGCAGGTCGGTGATGCGCCGGAGGCCGAGCCGTGCGCGGTGATGCTGGCGGCGCTGGCGGACGACCTAAACACGCATGAAGCGCTGAACCGGCTGCACCATCTGTCCGCGGAGGATCAGGCGGGGCGTCTTGCGGCGTCTTTGCGGTTCCTGGGGCTGATGGGGGAAGCGGTGCCGGATTGGGCTGTGTCGTCCTTTGACTTCTCGGCGCTGGAAGCGCGGTTTGGCGCGGTCCGGGCCGCGGCGATGGCGTCGAAGGATTTTTCGGCGCTCGATGCCTTGAAAGCGGAGCTTGCCGCGGCGGGGGTCGAAGTGCGGATGCGCAAGGATGGCGTGGACCTTGTCGCCGGGCCGAACTTCGATGCGGCGAAGTTGGAGGGTGTGTGATGCTTGGCTGCCTGGCGGCAATGTCCGTCCAAGGACGTGACCGGCGCGGATGCGCCAAGCCACGTCCTGCGCGCCGCGCGTTCGGGGCTGAAACTGTCCCCCGGACAGCTTCCAAGCCGCCCCTCACCCTCCCCCCCGGGAGGGCATTCGGCGATGTCCTGCGCAGAAAGAACGACATGAATGCTTTGGTGCACTGCGCCTCGAAACAGCGTCGTGAGCCCTCCCGAGGTCGGGCATGGCGCATGCGCACCTACCGTGGTGCGAGGTGTTGCAATGACTAGAGAGCGCCTTTCTCTCTTCGACACAACCCTGCGCGACGGGCAGCAGACCCAAGGCGTGCAGTTTTCGACCGAGGAAAAGGTCACTATAGCAAAAGCGCTGGACGCTTTGGGCGTGGACTATATCGAAGGCGGCTGGCCCGGGGCGAACCCGACCGACAGCGCCTTTTTCGACGCCGCGCCGCACACCCGCGCCACGATGACCGCCTTTGGCATGACGGCGCGCGCCGGGATCAGCGCAGAAAATGACGATGTGCTCGCCGCCGTGACCAATGCGGGCACGCAAGCCGTGTGCCTGGTGGGTAAGACCCATGACTACCACGTCACCCGCGCGCTTGGGATCGACCTCGCTGAGAACACGGCCAATATCGCCAAGACGTTCCAGCACCTCAACGCGCTGGGCCGGGAGGCGCTGTTCGATGCCGAACACTTCTTTGACGGGTTTAAGGCCAACCCGGGCTACGCGCTGGAAGCGCTGCACGCCGCCTATGACGCAGGCGCGCGCTGGGTCGTGCTGTGTGACACCAATGGCGGCACTCTGCCGTCCGAGATTGGCGCGATCACCGCCGAGGTCATCGCCAGCGGCATCCGCGGGCACCGCCTCGGCATTCACACCCATAACGATCTGGAGGCGGCGGTGGCCGGATCGCTCGCCGCGATCGAGGCGGGTGCGCGGCAAGTGCAAGGCACGCTGAACGGGCTGGGAGAGCGCTGCGGCAACGCCAACCTCACGGCGCTGATCCCGATCCTTGCGCTGAAGCCCGCCTATGCCGAACGGTTCGAAACCGGCGTGAGCGTCGCGGCGCTCACGGGCCTTACCCGCACCTCGCGTCTGCTGGACGAGATCCTGAACCGGGTGCCGCACAAGCAGGCGGCGTTTGTCGGCGCGTCGGCCTTTGCCCACAAGGCGGGGCTGCACGCAAGCGCGATCCTGAAAGATCCCAGCACCTATGAGCACATTGACCCCGCCGCGGTCGGCAATGCGCGCGTCATCCCGATGTCCAACCAGGCGGGCCAGTCCAACCTGCGCGAGCGGCTTACGGGCATGGGCCTGCGCGTGGAAAAGGGGGATCCGGCGCTCGCCCGCATTCTTGCGCGGATCAAGGCGCGCGAGGCGGAGGGGTATTCTTATGACGTCGCGCAAGCCTCCTTTGAGCTGATCGCCCGGGACGAGCTGGGGCTGCTGCCGGAGCTGTTCGAGGTCAAGCGCTACCGGGTCACGGTGGAGCGGCGCAAGAACAAGTATAACCGCATCGTCAGCCTGTCGGAGGCCGTGGTGGTCGTGAAAGTCGATGGGGAGAAAAAGCTGTCCGTGAGCGAATCGATGGACGGGGCGGGCAGCGATCGGGGGCCTGTGAACGCGCTGTCCAAAGCGCTGGCCAAGGATCTGGGCCGCTACTCGGCGCAGCTTGAGGATATGCGGCTCGTGGATTTCAAGGTGCGCATCACCCAAGGCGGGACGGAGGCGGTCACGCGGGTCATTATCGACAGCGAGGACGGGCAAGGCCTGCGCTGGTCCACCGTGGGGGTTAGTCCCAACATCGTGGATGCGTCCTTTGAGGCGCTGCTGGATGCGATCCGGTGGAAGCTGATAAGGGACGGGGCGTAGGTCACCTTAGCGCCTCACGATGTAACCTTGACGTTCCTATCTGGGCCTCTATGTTACCTATAGGTTGCACGGAGGATGTTTGGAATGATACATGCGGATCGTATTGCCCTGCTGCGGCAGCTTTGCTTTGGCGCGACGGCGGTTGCTTGTTTGCTGTACGCGAAGCTTGCGCTCTGGCTGGATGTGCCGGACCCGATGATCTGGTGGATTCCGGGCGCGCTGGGGGCGATGTCGGCAGCGGTCATGCTGCTGGCCGGGGCGCTGGCGGGCGACGCGCAGGCGCGCATGGCCTATGATGCGCTTTACGCCTCGATCCAAATGTGCGCCGGGAACTTCGCTTTCTGGGCCGGGATCGCCTTGGCGATTGCGGCAAGCGTGGGTGCGGCGCAGGACCTGTTCCTGCCAGAGGTGGGGCTTGCCACAGTTGGGACGGGCATGGCGGGCGTCTACCTGGGGCTGATCGCGGTGATGGAACGGCGGGCGGGTGGATGAGCGCGGCGCCGCTGCACAACCGCCTCAAGGTCTTGCGCGCGGAACGGGGGATGACCCAGGCCGATTTGGCCGAAGCCGCAGGTGTGTCGCGCAAGACGATCAACACGATCGAGAACCGGGTCTTTGTCCCGTCCACCGTTCTGGCGCTGACACTGGCCCGGGTGCTGGGCTGCGCGGTTGAAGAAATATTTTCCCTAGCGGACGAATAAGGCGCCCTCTTCGCAGGACATGCCGGGCGCGCTGGGCTATTTCCCGGCCATGCAAATGGACTTTGATGACAACGTGATGGCCTGCGCGCGGCTGGTCGAGCAAGGCGACCCGCTGCGCTTTGCCAGTGCGATGGCGGCACCTGTCGCGCTTCGCGCGCGGTTTTTCGTGCTTTATGCGTTTAATGTGGAGGTGAGCCGCGCGCCGTGGGTCACGCAGGAGCCGATGATCGCGGAGATGCGCCTGCAATGGTGGCGCGATGCGCTGGAGGAGATCCGCACGGGCGGGCCCGTGCGGCGGCACGAGGTTGTGACGCCTCTGGCGCAGGCGGTGACGGGCGAAGAGGCGGGCACGCTGGACACGCTGGTCGCCGCGCGGCGCTGGGATATCTACCGCGATCCGTTTGAGGATCAGGACCATCTGGCGCGCTATCTGGAGCAAACGGCGGCGGCGCTGATGGTCGTGGCAGGGCGCGATGACGCCTTGCGCGGGACAGGCTTTGGCGGCGGCGTGGCGGCGTGGCTGCACGCGATCCCGGCGCTGGAGGCGGCGGGGCGGGTGCCGCTGGTGGATGGGACACCGGACGGGGTCCGGGCGCTCGCGCAAAAGGGCCTTAAGGCGCTGGGGCGCGGGGGGCCTGCTGCCTTGCCTGCGGCGGGGGCGCGTGCGGTCTTGAAGGCGGCCATGCGTGACCCGCGCCGCGTGGCAGAGAGGCAGCTGCCGCCGCTTGATGCGCCGCTCGCGCGGGTCCGGGCGCGGCTTTTGGGGCGGGTGTAGGCCATCCTTCAAGGAATGTGTTGGATCGATCCTTCAAGGATCGAGGGCTCGCCGTTTTTGAAAAACGGCCCTACTCGGCGGCTTGCGGCGTGCGCGGCTTCATCACCAGCCAGATCAGCGCGCCGCCTGCTAGCGTGAGGAAGGGAATCATTGCGATGTTCACCGCGGCCCAACCTGCCTCCGCCGTGCCGCCCGCGCAGTTCATCAGCCCGCCCGAGGCGAGCGAGGCCACCGTGACCGAGCCGAACACGATCAGATCGTTCAGGCCCTGGATCGGTCCGCGCTCGGCCTCCGTGTGGCTTTGAGTCAGCATTGTTGTGGCGCCGATAAAGCCAAAGTTCCAGCCAAGCCCCAGCAGAATCAGCGCGGCAAAGAAGTGGGTTAGTGTCACCCCCGACAGCGCAACCACCCCCGCCGCAGCAAGGATCGCAAGGCCAAGGCCCATGATCCGCTCCACCCCGAAGCGGGCGATCAGGTGGCCGGTAAAGAAGCTGGGCGCAAACATCGCCAGCACGTGGCCGGTGACCACGTTCGATGCGTCCGGCACCGAAAAGCCGCAGCCGACGACCGCAAGCGGCGTGGATGTCATCACCAGGTTCATCAGCGCATAGGACACCGCGCCGCAGATCACCGCGACGGCAATGCGCGGATCGCGCAGCATCTCCCGGCGGGTCCGGGCCTGCGCCCCGGTCGAGGCCCCTTGCGCAGGGCGCGGGATATCGAGGAACAGGAACAGCAGCATGCCCCCCACGTTCAGCGCCATTGCCACAAGGTAGATGTCAAAAAACCGCATCGCGCTGGCGTCCGGATTGTTCGCCGTCATCGCGCCGACGATCTGCGGGCCGATAAAGGCGGAGATCAGACCGCCCGCCATCACGTAGCTGATCGCCTTGGGTTTGAACGCGTCCGATGCGGTATCGGTCGCGGCAAAGCGGAAGAACCCTTGCGAGGACATGTAAATGCCGGTCAGATAGCTGCCCAGCAGGAAGACCCAGAAACTGTCGATGGTCAGCGCATAGGCCGACACCGCGGATCCGATCAGCCCGCCCGCCGCGCCGATGTAGAACCCCGTGCGCCGCCCAAAGCGCTGCATCGCGCTCGACAGCCACGGCGCGGTGGTCATCGAGCCAAAGACGATGAGCGAGATTGGCAGCGTTGCAAGGCAGGCAAAGGGTGACAGCTGCTGACCCGCCAGCCCGCCGATCACGAAGATCATGGTGATCTGGCTGCCCAGGAACGCTTGCGCGGCGACCAATACGGCCACGTTTCGTTTGGCTTTGCTGTCGTCGATTATGCTCATGCGCCTTGCCTACGCGCGGACGGGCAGGGCGGCAAGTGGCTTGCATGGGCGCGCCCTGCGGGGCATCACCGCAGTGTGAGTGATGCGCGCGAGATATTGGTGCTGGCCGGCCGCCGCGATGCGGTGGCGCTGGGGGATGCGCTTGGCGCGTCCGTGCTGCGCTTGCGGACCGATTTGCCGGTGCCGGGGCGCGATGTGCCGGGACCCTTTGACGCTGCGCTTGCCCGCGGCTGGAGCGGGGTGATCTGCGCCGCGCACCGGTTTGATCAGGCAAGCGGCGCGCGGGTGGCGGCGCTCTACCCCGATCTGCCGTTGGTTCATGTGCTTGGCACGATGTGGGGGCCCGATACCGAAGCCTATGACACCTGGACCCAGGTTTTCAGCGTCGAGGAAGCGGTGCAAAAGATGCCCGCGCGGCTTCGGGTCTTTGCAGCGACCGGGCGTGAAAGCGAGGCGGCGCTTGCCGCGCATGGCGGGCCGGTCTTTCTGCGCCAGAATCACCTGCACAACGAGGCGCCGCTTGCGCCGAATATCCGTTTCGACTTTGCAACGGGTGCTTATGACGAACAAAGCGAGGCGGAGCTGTTTCACAAGCTGGGCATTCAGGCCCTGCTCGCGCGCAATATCGGTGGCACGCGGGGCTATGGCAAAGTGCAGGCCGCGCGCCGGATGAGCCTGCCGATCTACATGCTGGAGCCGCGGTTTCCGGTGGGCGAGATTGTACCGGGCCTTGCAGGGGCGCGGGACTGGGCGCTGCGCCTGTGCGGCTGATCGAGCAAGACGCAGACGTGGCGGAGGGCGCGGCGTGGCTGGCGGCCGCCGATCGGCGCTGGGCCGCGGCGCTGGCGGAGACGGGTCCGCTGCCTCTGCGGCGCACCGAGGATGGCTTTGCCGCGCTGCTGTCAAAGATCGTGAGCCAGCAGGTGTCGGTTGCCAGTGCGCGCGCGATCTGGGGCCGGATGGAGGGGGCGGGGCTGGTGACCGAAGCCGCCGTGCTGGGGGCGGGCGAGGACGGCTTGCGCGCCGCGGGCCTCAGCCGTCAAAAGATCGCTTACGCGCAGGCGCTGGCAGAGGCGGGGATCGACTACACCGCGTTGCGGGGTGCGCCGGATGCGGAGGTCGTCAAAACGCTCACGGCGGTGAAGGGCATCGGCGTCTGGACGGCGGAAATCTACGGTATGTTCGCCCTTGGCCGCGTGGATATGTTTGCGCCTGGGGATCTGGCCTTGCAGGTCGCGGCGCAGCACCTTCTGCAGCTGAACGATCGGCCCACGGAAAAAGCGCTGCGCCAGCTGGCCGAGGCCTGGTCACCCTGGCGGTCGGTTGCGGCGCGGGGCCTCTTTGCCTACTACCGGGTGGTGAAGGGCCGGGAAGGGATCACATGACACGGGTTTTGAAAGCAGAGCGGCGCGCGCCGGTATCGGGGGACGTGCGTTCGGTCGTGGTGTTCCTGCACGGCTATGGCGCCAACGGGGCGGATTTGCTGGGCCTTGCGGACCCGCTGGGCGAGCATCTGCCGGACACGCTGTTTGTCGCGCCCGATGCGCCGGAGACCATTCCGGGGATGCCCTTTGGGTTCCAGTGGTTTCCGATCCCGTGGATCGACGGCTCCTCCGAGGACGAGGCGGAACGGGGCATGAACGCCGCCGTGGACGATCTGAACGCCTTTCTCGATGCGCTGATGGTGGATGAGGATGTGCTGCCGGAGCAGGTGGTGCTGTTTGGCTTTTCCCAAGGCACGATGATGGCGCTGCATGTGGCCCCGCGGCGCGAAGACCCGGTGGCGGGCATTGTCGCCTTTTCGGGGCGCCTCTTGCGGCCTGAACTGCTCGGGGATGAGGTTGTCTCGCGCCCGCCGGTCCTGCTGGTGCACGGGGATGCGGATGATGTCGTGCCGCCACAATCGCTGCCTGCCGCAGCAGAAGCGCTTCAGGAGGCGGGCTGGCAGGATGTCTACGCTCACGTGATGAAGGGCACCGCGCACGGAATCGCGCCGGACGGTTTGTCTGTTGCGTTGGCATTCATGCGCGACAAACTTTCCTTGTGACAAAAATTTGACATATAGCGCTTGCGCGCTAAGGCCCCGGTGTTGCAGCCTTGATCAGGGAACTTTTCAAGGGGTACGGATGATGCGCTGGGCGGCTTGCCTGGCCGCCGGTATCGTGTGCGCGGCGGCCACCTTCGGAACGGAACTCAGGGCGGATTTGGGCGGATTTGAACGCCCCGAGGTCCGCAGTACCGCCTCTGGCAGCTTTGTGCTGCGGGCGGCGGGGATGCCGCGGTCTTTTACCATTCAGCTGATGGCCGCGGATGCAGAGCACAAGGCAATCGACACGGACGCAAAGGTCGCCAGCCTGACTGAGGCGGATGTCTGGGTGATCGGGCTGGAGGATTGGGCGGCGACCGACTGGCTTCGCGCCAGCCCGCTGCATGTGCTCTTTGCAGAGCAGCTGCACCGCACCGCGCCGGACCGGCCCTACCGCATGTTCAGCTGGCGGCTTCGGAATGGGCGGCAGGTTGACCTTTATTTTGTGCATCTGGGCCATGCGGGCGGGGCGGCGGAAGCCTGTGTGGCCAGTACGATCTACGCGATGTCCCGCGCCGGCATCGCCGCGCGCCGGAGCGCCGGGACGGACCGTTGGGCCAATTTGCGTGCCCAGCCCGTAACCCGCGTGCGCAGCGCAAAGGGTGCGTTCTGCGGCACGGCGGCTGCGGGCACCGACTGAGCCGGAGCACATACCAGAAGCGTCACATATGTGTTACGCGTACCGCCTAATCCTGACCGCGACATCTGGTGGCAAGTCTGGGGGTTGCCCGGGACCGGACACGAGATATAGTCAACGCATAAGGCCGGGGCGGGATCCCCGCTCTGCGCCGCAAGGCAGACAGGGCGAGGACGGAGTCACAGCTCATGGACGGCGATTTCAGGACGGATTTCACACGCGCCCCCGCGGCGCTGAAACATAACCCCGCGCTGGTGCTGAACGCGGATTACCGCCCGCTCAGCTACTACCCGCTGTCGCTTTGGCCCTGGCAGGAGGCGGTCAAGGCGGCCTGGCTGGACCGGGTCGATATCGTGGCCGAATATGATGACGTGGTGCGCTCGCCCAGCACAGAGATTCGGATCCCTTCTGTGGTGGTGCTGAAGGATTACGTCAAACCGCAAAAGCGGGTGGCGTTCACGCGTTTCAACCTGTTCCTGCGCGACGAGTTCCAGTGCCAGTATTGCGGCGCGAAGGGCGACCTGACGTTTGATCACGTGGTGCCGCGCGCGGCGGGCGGCGTGACGTCCTGGCAGAACGTGGTGGCGGCCTGCGCGCCCTGCAACCTCAAGAAAGGCTCAAAGCCGCTGCACCGGACGGGCCTGTCCCTGCGCCGCCCGCCGCGCCAGCCGGGGGCAGAAGAGCTGCGCAACCTCGGCCGGAAGTTCCCGCCGAACTACCTGCACGAAAGCTGGATGGACTTCCTTTACTGGGATGCGGAGCTGAAGGCCTGAGCGGGGGGCAGATTATTTGAAATAATCTGACGTTGAGGGGGGCGTTTTGCTGACGCAAAACGGGCGCGCTGCTGTGGGCGGTGGGCATGGATGGTTGAGGTGGTTTCGCTTCGGGTCTCACCAAACCTAAAACGGCTCGGAGCCGCCCTCGCTTGATCTCTGGCGTGACAGGCGGTGTCGTCCCGCTCAAGAAAAATAGCCGTATCCCCTCCTTCGGGGGGCCCCTCGGCGATTTGCCTTGACCGGGCCGCCCCCGCCTGTCCCTTCGAGCTCAAGCGAGGGCGGCTCCGAACCTAAAGATCTGGTAGGGGGCGTCAGACCTCCGCGCGCATCAGCATGCCGTAGAGATCGCGGGGATCGTCCGGATCGGCGAGCAGGTCGAGCGGGTGGGAGAAGGGCGTGCCCTTGATCTGCGCGCGCACCCAGCGCAGGGCCGAGAAGTCTTCGATGGCGAAGCCAACCCCGTCAAAAAGGGTGATCTGGTCATCTGCCGTGCGGCCCGCTGCGGCGCCTGTGATGACTTGCCAAAGCTCGGTCACCGGGTGGTCTTCTGCCAATTGCTGGATCTCCCCCTCGATACGGGTTTGCGGCGTGTATTCGGTAAAAATGCCCGCGCGGTGCAGGATGGCGGGCGCGAGTTCGGTCTTGCCGGGGCAATCGCCGCCGATGGCGTTGATATGCACGCCGCTGCCGATCATGTTGTCGGTCAGGATCGTTGCCTGCCGCTTGTCCGCGGTACAGGTTGTGATGATCTGTGCGCCTTCCATCGCGGCCTCGGGGCTGGCGCATTCGGTCACCTTCAGGCCCGCGGCGCGCAGGTGGGCGGCGCATTTGGCAGTGGCGGCGGGGTCGCTGTCATAGAGGCGGACCGCAGTGATGCCGACAATCTCCGCCAGGGCGAGGCTTTGAAATTCGGACTGTGCGCCGTTGCCGATCATCGCCAGTGTGCGCGCGCCCTTCGGCGCCAGCCATTTGGCAGCCACGGCGGACATCGCGGCGGTGCGCAGCGCGGTGAGCATCGTCATCTCGCTCAGCAAGACCGGGTAGCCGGTGTCCACATCCGCAAGCAGGCCGAAGGCGGTGACGGTTTGCAAGCCGTCCTTCGTATTCTTTGGGTGCCCGTTCACGTATTTGAACCCGTACGCCTCCCCATCGGAGGTGGGCATCAGCTCGATCACGCCTTCCGGGCTATGGGCGGCAATGCGCGGCGTCTTGTCAAAGGCGTCCCACCGTTTGAAGTCGGCCTCGATACAGGCCGCGATGCCAGCCATCGCTTTGCGCAGGCTGATGTGGTGGATCAGCTGCATCATGTGATCGACGGAGACGAAGGGGACGAGGGCCTTTTGCGAGGGGATCGTCATAGGAAGCTCGGGGTTGGGCGGTCGAAGACGCGGCGCCCAAGGCCGGAGGCGACGAGGTCGACCAGTGCCTTTGCGGTGCGGCCACGTTCATCAAGGGCCGGGTTTAATTCGACCACGTCGAGCGCGGTCATAAGGCCGCTGTCGTGGATCATCTCCATCGCGAGGTGCCCTTCGCGGATGGTCGCGCCGCCGGGGACGGTGGTGCCAACCGCGGGGGCGACCGCAGGGTCGAGGAAGTCGACATCGAGCGAGACATGCAGGTGTCCGTTTGCCGCTGCGACGCGGTCCAGAAAGCCGCGCAGGGGGCGGGCGATGCCATGCTCGTCGATGGTGCGCATATCGATCAGGGTGGCCTCCGAGGCCGCGAGCGCGGCGCGTTCCGGCGCATCGACGGAGCGCAGGCCGACGAGGCAGACATGGCTCAGCGGCACCGGGGCGGGGTTGTCGGGAAACCCATCAAAGCCGGGGCGCCCCGCAAGATAGCCGAGCGGCGTGCCGTGCAGGTTGCCCGATTCCGATGTTTGCGGGGTGTGATAATCCGCATGAGCATCGAGCCAGAGGAAGAAGACCGGGCGGCCTTCAGCCTGCGCGTGCCGGATCGAGCCGAGGCCGGTGCCAAGCGACAGCGCGTGGTCCCCGCCCATCCAGATCGGCAGGCCGCGGGGCAGGGCCTCCGCCCCGGCCGCTGCCAGCGCTTCGGTCCAGGCGATCGTCTCGGCGAGGGCGTGGATGTGGCCCGTCTCCATCGGCGTGGTGGCCGCCGGGGTCACGTTGCCGAGGTCTGTGGCACTGTGTCCGAGGCCCGACAGAGCGGCGCCAAGGCCCGCGGTGCGCAGCGCGTCGGGCCCCATCAGGCATCCGGGCCGCCGTTTGCCGCAATCGAGCGGGGCGCCGATGAGAAGGCAGTTGGTCATGGTATCTCCTGCGGTTTGCTGAGAGGTGCCGCCGATCTGCGGCATAGACAACCCGCCAGATTGCGCATAATGCCCAGCATACTGCCAAATCGGAGGAAAGCATGGACGAAATGGACAATGCCCTGATCGCGGCGCTGCGCCATGATGCGCGGGCCTCGCTTTCTGATTTGGCAGGGGTGCTTGGGGTCTCCCGCGCCACCGTTCGCACCCGGCTTGAGCGGCTGCGGGCGCGGGGCGAGATTGTTGGCTTTTCCGTGGTCCTTCGCGCGGATGTGCAGCCGGACCCGGTGCGCGGGCTCATGATGATCGGGATCGAGGGGCGCGGAACGGATCGCATCCTGCGCCAGCTGTCGGGGATGCCCGAGGTACGCACCCTGCATTCGACCAATGGGCGCTGGGACGTCATTGCTGAGATTGGCACGCCCACGCTTGAGGCGTTTGACGAGGTGCTGTTCCGGATCCGGCGCCTGGACGGGGTGGTCGCGTCCGAGACGTCGCTGCTGCTGTCGACTAGGAAGCGCGCCTGAACGCGGCGAGCCAGACGGCGACGAGGGTCAAGGAGAGGACCGCGTTCCAGGCGGCCATTGAAAGCCCCGCGAAGGACCAGGCGATGTCATCGCAGCGCACAAGCGGCGCGGTCATAATCTGGTCAAACAGGTCATCCGCGGATTGACCTGCAGCAACGCCACCGGCGCAGGCGGTGATGCCGTCCCAATAGCCCTGTTCGACCCCGGCGTGAAAGATGGCGATGGCTGCGCCGATGGCGAGCGTTGCGGCGCCGAGCAGGGCAAGCGCCCGATGGCCTGTCGCGAGCGCGGCTGCGCCGATCAGGGGGGCGGCGGCGTGGGGCCAGCGTTGCCACAGGCACATCTGGCAGGGCGCGTAGCCAAGGGCTTGGAACAAGAAGGCCCCTGCGAGCAGCGCAGCGGAGCCTGCGGCGGCGGTCAGGATCAAGCTGTT
Organism: Pseudomonadota bacterium; assembly: GCA_039817385.1. Classification (GTDB taxonomy): domain Bacteria; phylum Pseudomonadota; class Alphaproteobacteria; order Rhodobacterales; family Rhodobacteraceae; genus JBCBCP01. The sequence goes on from JBCBVY010000007.1 coordinate 126,736, forward strand.
GCGCGTCATGTGATTACACTCCAAGCCAGATGCGCAGCAGGGTGATCAGGCTCGCACCGGCAAAGACGAGGGATGCGATCCATGCCGTGCCCAGCACGCCGCCGAGGATGACGAGGATACCGTCGCGCTGCACCAGCCCCACCGCGATCACCACGACGGCAAAGCCGGGCACCGTATTTGTCAGCGGAAGGGGCAGAAGGATCGACGCGCTGAAAGCGAGGAGCGCGGCACCGGTGATTTGGTCGAGCGGCGCGCGGGTCAGTGCGGCAAGGCGCGGCTTGCTGAATGCTTCAAGCCTGCGGAGCCAGGGGCGCGCACGGCTGGCCAGCGCGCGCAGCGTGGCGGCGGTGACCCGGCGCGCCCCGAGCCGCGCGGGCAGCCACGGCACAGTGCGGCCGATCAGCAGCTGCGCGGCGATAAACATCAGCGGCAGGGCCATGATCTGCGGCACGCCGTAAAGAAACGGGATGCAGCAGGGCAGGCCGAGGATCAGCAGGAACAAGCCAAAGGCGCGTTCATGCAGCTGCGTCAGGATCCAGGACAGCGGGACGTCTTCGCCTGCGGCTTCGGCGGCAAGGCGGTCCAGCGTCTCTGAAATGGCGAGCGGTGTCATGCCCTGCATGGATCATGCTGGCGCAAGACGGTCAAGAAGCCCTTTACGCGCGGCGTCTGCCGGAGTAGCGAGGGGCAGGAGCCCAAGTGGCGGAATGGTAGACGCAGCGGATTCAAAATCCGCCGGTGGTGACACCGTGCCGGTTCGAGTCCGGCCTTGGGTACCAACAGCTCCGAGCGTTTGTATTCGAAGCGCGGTCGTGTGCGCGCGTCCCTGTCGCGCTTTGCCTAAAATGCGATTCGAATTGTGGCAGGCCTGTGTGCTTTGCGTGGCCAAATTTGCGCATTTCATGGCATTGATGCGAAGACGTGGACGGCGGGCCGTGTGCGGCGGCTTGGGGCGGGCACCAAATGCGGCGCGCAGGGGAAACGCGCTGTTTGTTTCCAACTTGGAAACAGTCTCGGGCGGGTTTGCAACTCAAGCGGGATAAGCTCTGATTTTCTGCATGAATTGAGGGGCTCAGCGGAAACAGTTAACCAAATTTGGACGCGTCCGGTGATGCGCGCTTGGACCGCAGCGTGGCGAAATCGGGGCGAAGCGTGGAATTTTCGGACATTTTTCCCTTTGTTGGCCCCATCGGTTTGGGTATCACCACCTTGCCCAACTGGGGGGCGATGTCTGTAGGTCACGGGGGCGACCGCACTTTTGAAGCATCCATGTGGATGCGGGATTGGGGTGTGTGCGCCGGGCTTGTGCAAGCCAAAGGTTCACATGCACGCGGAAGGTTCGCCTTCGGCGGGTTGCCGCGTGGGCAACCATCTTCCCGCTCAGGTTGTGTGTTTTGAGGTGCAGGTCGCCGGATCGGGCCGCACATCGCTTCACATGGGTTCGAGTGAGTGACGATGGAGTGATGGCCGTGCGCGTTTTGCAAAGCCGAAAAACCGTTAAGACCGCAGCCCCCGCCGGGGCGTTTTCCGCCTGCGCGATGCACGCAGAGCCATCGTTTTTTGTTTTCCTGACTGACCCGGCCGCGCTGCGTGCCGCGCGCAACGCCGCCTAGGAGCCTGCCCATGACCACGTTCATTGATTTCAACAACCTCGCAACCGGAACCGTTGTCGACACCGAGTACAAGCAGGACGGGGTCACAATCTCGGCCATCGGCGGCTCGAACAAGGCAATGATCTTTGATACCGCCAACCCCACGGGCGGCGACACGGACCTGGCAACGAACAACCTCGGCAACGTTCTGATCATTTCCGAGGATGGCAACAGCGGCAACCCGGACGATGAGGCGCATGGCGGCACGCTGCGGTTCACCTTCGACGAAGAGGTCGATGTCAAGAGCCTGACCTTCCTCGACATCGAAGAGAGCGCCTGGGTCAAATTCTACGATGCAGATGGCAAGCACATCAAAACCATCGACGTGCACGGTGTCGGCAATAACGGGCAGCGCAAGGTCGATTTCAATGTCGACGGCGTGGCCCGTATGGACGTGATCCTGGGCGGCTCCGGCGCGATCGACAACCTTGAGTTTGACGTGCCGAATGCGGCACCCGATGCCGTGGACGATACCGCGATGACCTTCGAGGGCGACCCGGTTGTGATCGATCTGCTGGCCAATGACACGGATGCGGACGGCGACCAGCTGACCGTGACCGCTGTGTCCGTTCCGGCAAGCCAGGGCACTGTGGTCAACAATGGGGACGGCACCGCGACGTTCACGCCTGCACCGGGTTTCATCGGGACCGCGATGGTTTCCTACGACATTTCGGACGGCAATGGCGGGCGCGACTGGGCCAAGCACTTTGTCGAGGTCAAAGAAGACCCCAATCAACCCGATGGTATTGTCAGCAACGACAATGATGGCGAACTGATTGACGTCGCCTATGACGGCGATCCCGAGGGCGATTTCATCGACAATGGCGACGCGATCCTGCCGGGTGAGGTCGGCGATGACGACATCGTGGACGCCAATGGCGGCAATGACACGATCAAGTCGGGCGAGGGCGATGACGACGTCTACGCCGGCTCCGGCGACGACAAGGTCGAAGGCGGTGCGGGAGATGACCTGATCTTTGGCGACAGCAACCTGCCGGGCGGCACCCCGGGCGGCACGGTGCGCGAAAGCTTTGAATGGGATCTGGCCGGGGTGGCCAACGGCAAGGACGTGGGGGGGTTCACGCAGGACACCGGCAATGTCGAGGTGACCTTCAGCATCCTGAAGGAGACCGGCCACGCGGACACGGAGTTCGAAAGCGACCAGCAGCTGGTTGCGGGCATCCTCGATGACGGCAACGGCGTGGACGACAACAGCTCGCTCTACTCCGAACTGAACGGGCAGGGGAACGAGGCGGACTACCGCCTCGACTTCTCCGATCCGGTCGAAAACGTGTCCTTCCGCGTGAACGACATCGACGGCGACGGCATCGTGCGGATCAAGGCGTTTGACGCCGCGGGCCACCCGATCACCGTGAACCTGACCGGCGGCTCGCACCTGACGCTGTCCGACACGGACGGCGTTGCGGGCAACGACACCGCGGACAGCAACGGCGGCTACTTGGCCGACACCGCGCCGGAATACTCGCTGCTTGTCGACATCCCCGGCCCGGTCGCCCGGATCGAGATTGAGCACGATCAGGACGGGGGCAACAACACCGGCGTGAACGTCACGGACGTCTTCTTTGACGCGCCGGTGGACGTGGTCGACAACGGCGAAGACGGCAATGACATGCTGGAGGGTGGGGAAGGCAACGACACCATCTTTGGCGAAGGCGGCGATGACACGCTGACCGGCGGCGCGGGCGAAGATGTCCTGTCCGGCGGCGCGGATGCGGACGTGATCTTTGGCGGGGCAGGCGACCAGGTCGATGGCGGCGCGGGCGGATTCAACGCGAACCCTGCGCTCAACACCGACAACGACACGCTGGACCTTACAGGTCAGGGGCCGTTCTTTGTCGCGGACCGAGTCGCGGACGGCAACGGCAACGGCTTCAACGGCACGATCGTCTTTGTTGACGGTGCAGGCGTGCCAACCGGTGAGACCATTACCTTTACCGAGATCGAGAACATCATCGGCGAAGAGGTCAACCGAGGCCCCGATGCCCAGGATGACATCGCGACCGTCGCCGAAGATGGCCAGGTGACCATCGACGTGCTGGGCAATGACAGCGACCCGGATGGCGATACGCTGACCATCACCGAAGCGACCGTCCCGGCCGATCAGGGCACGGTTGAAATCGTCGGGGGCCAGTTGGTCTTTACCCCCGCTCCGAACTTCAATGGCGACGTCACGATCAGCTACACCATCTCTGATGGCGAGACGACGGACAGCGCTGAGGTCGCAGTCACCGTCACCCCGGTGAACGATGCGCCGGACGCGGTAGATGACACCGACACCACGCAGGAAGACACGGCCATCGTGATCGACCTGCTGGCCAATGACACGGATGTGGACGGCGATGACCTGACGGTCACCTTCGTCTCCGTCCCGGCAAACCAGGGCACCGTGGTCAATAATGGCGACGGCACGGCAACCTTCACCCCCGCGCCGGACTTCAACGGCACGGCGATGATCTCCTACGACATCTCCGACGGGAACGGGGGCCGCGACTGGGCCAAGCACTTTGTCGAGGTTCAGGGCGTTAATGACGGCCCGGTCGCCGGGGACGATGCGTTCTCCGAAGGGCAGGACGGCCCGGCAGGCGATACCGAAGGCAACGTGCTGGACAATGACAGCGACGCCGATGGTGACACGCTGCGCGTGATTTCCATAACCAACGGGACCGACACCGCCACGGTGGCAGACGCCTTTGGCGCCCCGGGGCAGCCCATGACAGTGGCCGGCACCAATGGTGGCCTGATCACAATCAACAATGGCGGCAACATCCTGTTCGACCCCAATGGCGAGTTCGACGCGCTCGGCGAGGGTGAGACCACCACGACAACCGTCAGCTACACCGTTTCTGACGGCAAGGGTGGCATCGACACTGCGACCGTCACCATCACGGTGGTTGGCGCAAATGACGACCCGGTCGCAGTTGATGACACCGCCACCACCGACGAGGACGCGCCGGTTGTCATCGACCTGATCGGCAACGACACCGATGTGGACGGCGACACGCTCACCATTGGCACGGTCACCGTCCCGGCGGACCAGGGCACTGTTGTGGACAATGGCGATGGCACCGTGACCTTCACGCCGGCGCCCGACTTCAACGGCGACGCCACGATCACCTACACCGTGGTTGACGGCAACGGCGGCGAGGACACGGGCGAGGCGACCGTGACCGTGGCCCCGGTGAACGACGGCCCGGTCGCTGTCGATGACACGGCCACCACAGATGAAGACACACCGGTCGTGATCGACCTGCTGGGCAACGATACGGACGCGGATGGCGACACGCTCACCATCGGCACCGTGACCGTTCCGGCAAATCAGGGCACGGTTGTGGACAATGGTGATGGCACTGTGACCTTCACCCCGGCCGAGAATTTCAACGGCGAAGCCACGATCACCTACACCGTGCAGGACGGCAATGGCGGCGAAGACACGGGCGAGGCGGTTGTGACCGTGGCCGCGGTGAACGATGCGCCCATCGTTTGCCCCGACCTTTACTTCGTGACCGAGGATGAGGGTCCGGGCGATCTGGACGGCAACGTCATCACCAACCCCTCCGACAACAATGCGGGCCTCGACGTGGACCCCGATGGCGACACGCTGACCATCGTGGCCGTGAACGGCGATCCGGCAGGCGTCGGCACGCAGGTTGTGGGCGACATGGGCGGCGTGTTCACGCTGAACGCGGACGGCTCCTTCGACTTCAGCGCAAATGGTGAGTTTGAGTTCCTCGCCCCGGGTGAGACGCAGGACACGGTGATCGAGTACACCGCCGCCGATGGCAATGGCGGCACGGGTACCGCCACGCTGACCATCACCGTGCAGGGCATCAATGACGCGCCCGACGCCATCAATGACGACATCACGATGGACGAAGACACCGTCATCACCATCGACGTGCTCGCCAACGACACCGATCCGGAGGATGACGACCTCGTCGTGACCGGCGCCTCGGTTCCGGCGGCGCAGGGCACGGTTGAGGTGGTCGGCAACGCGCTGGTCTTCACCCCCGCCCCCGACTTCTTTGGCGAAGCAACGATCAGCTACGCGATCTCTGACGGGAACGGCGGCACGGACACGGCGGAGGTCACTGTCACGGTTGAGAACGTGAACGATGACCCGGTTGCGGTGGACGATCTGGCTGACACCGATGAGGACACGCCGGTCGTGATCGACCTGATCGGCAACGACACCGACGTGGATGGCGACCCGCTTACCATCGGCACCGTGACCGTCCCGCCGGAGCAGGGCACCGTGGTCGACAATGGCGACGGCACCGTGACCTTCACCCCGGCGCTGAACTTCAACGGCCCCGCGACGATCACCTACACGGTGGTTGACGGCCAGGGCGGCGAAGACACCGGCGAAGCCACCGTCAACGTGGGCGCGGTGAATGACGGCCCGGTGGCCGCGGATGACACCGCCGAGACGGACGAGGATACCCCCGTCACCATCGACGTGCTCGCCAACGACACCGACCTCGATGGTGACACGCTCGAAATCACCGGCGCGACAGTCCCCGCAGAGCAGGGCATGGTCGAGATCGTGGGCACTGAGCTGGTCTTTACCCCTGCCGAGAACTTCAACGGCGAGGCGACCATCAGCTACACCATCTCCGATGGGCATGGCGGCACCTCCGCTGCCGACGTCACGGTCACCGTGAACCCGGTCAATGACGATCCGGTCGCTGTGGACGACATCGAGACCACGGACGAAGACACGCCGGTTGTCGTGGACCTGATTGGCAACGACACCGATGTGGACGGCGACCCGCTCACCATCGGCACCGTGAGTGTCCCGGCGGATCAGGGCACCGTTGTCGACAATGGCGACGGCACCGTGACCTTCACCCCGGCGCTTAACTTCAACGGCCCCGCGACGATCACCTACACGGTGGTTGACGGCAATGGCGGCGAAGACACCGGCGAGGCTGTGGTCAGCGTTGGTGCGGTCAATGACGGCCCGGTGGCAAATGACGACACCGACAGCACGGATGAGGATGTCGCGGTCGAGATCGACTTGCTGGCCAACGATACGGATGCGGATGGCGATGACCTGATGGTGATCGACGCCTCCGTGCCCGCGGATCAGGGCACGCTGAACGATCTCGGGGGTGGCAAGTTCCTCTTCACCCCGGCGCCTGGCTTCAACGGCGCCGCGACGGTTACCTACACCATCTCCGATGGCAACGGTGGTACCGACACCGGTAAGCACATCATCGACGTGGCAAGCGTGAACGACGCGCCGGATGCGGTGGACGACGTGATCCTGGACACGGTTGTCGACGGCGGCGATCCGATCCTGATCGATGCGCTCGACAATGACAGCGACCCGGACGGCGACCCGCTGGAGATCACCGAGGCCAATGTGACCACCGGCGCAGGCGACGTCGCCATCGTTGGTAACATGATCGAGTTCACGCCCACGACCGACTTTGAAGGGCCGGTTGAGATCACCTACACGATCTCTGATCCGGGTGGTCTGACGGACACGGCTGTGATCACGCTGACCGTTCAGGATGGCATCGTGACCGGCACCGACGCGGGTGAGCTGATCAACCCGGGCTACACGGGCGATCCGGGCGGCGATCTTGTCGACAGTGGCGACAACATCTTCTCGGCCGATCCGGCGGACGCGGATGACGACATCATCTTCGCAGGCGGCGGGAACGACACTGTCGAAGCCGGGCCTGGCGACGACAACGTGTCCGGCGGCGCAGGCGACGATCAAATCCACGGCGGCCCCGGCGATGACACCATCGCAGGTGACGCGGGCGCGGACACGATTGCCGGCGGCGCGGGCGATGACAGCATCGAAGGCGGCGCCGATGACGACAGCATCCGCGGCGGCGACGGCTCTGACACGATCCTGGGCGGCGGCGGCAACGACTCCATCGTTTCCTCCGACCCGGACAACAATCTGAAGATCGACAAGGGCTATCCCGGTCTCTTTGACGGAGAGGAAGGCACGCCAGAGGCTGAGAACGAGCGTGACTTCGTGGACGGCGGTGCGGGCGACGACACGATCAGCACCGGCGACGATCGCGACACCGTGATCGGCGGCACGGGCGATGACGTGATCGACGGCGGCATCGATGATGATGAGATTACCGGCGACGAAGGCAATGACCGCATCGTCGGCGGCGAGGGCGAGGACACCATCGAGGGCGGCATTGGCAACGACACGATCTTTGCCGGCAATGACCCCGACCTCGGCCTTGACCAGCTCAACATCGAAGATGACGGCTCCAACCCGATCTTTGGCCCGGACCTGCGCCCTGACAATGGCCGCGATCTGGTGTTCGGCGGCGCGGGTGACGATGTCATCTTTGGTGCGGACGACGACGATGTGCTCTTTGGTGAGGACGGCAACGACTTCATCGACGGCGAGATCGACGACGACACCATCGACGGCGGCATCGGCGACGATACGCTGCTGGGCGGCCAGGGCCGTGACAGCATCATCGGCGGCGCGGGCGACGACAGCATCGACGGCGGTCTGAACCGTGACACGATCGAAGGTGGCGACGGCAACGACACGATCAGCGGCGGCAACGGCAAAGACGCGCTCTTTGGCGGCGACGGCGAGGACGTGATCGACGGCGGCACGGGTGAAGACCTGATCGACGGTGGCGACGGCAACGATGACATCACCGGATCGACCGGGAATGACACGATCACCGGCGGCCAGGGCGAGGATACGATCATCGCAAGCGACGGCGATGACCTGATCGATGGCGGGTTCAACGCTGACCTGATCGATGGCGGCGCAGGCAACGACACGATCACCGGTGGCAACGGCAAGGACACGATCCTCGGCGGGGAAGGTGACGACGTTATTGACAGCGGCACCGGCGAGGACAGCATCGACGGCGGCGCAGGCAATGACGACATCAAAGCCTCGACCGGCGACGACACGGTCCTGGGCGGTGACGGCGACGACACAATCAACGCGAACGACGGCGACGACTTGATTGAAGGCGGCGACGGCAATGACGTGATTGAAGCTGGCAGAGGCAACGACACCATCTTCGGCGGCCTCGGGCGCGACACCATCTTTGGCGAAGGCGGCGACGACGTCATCGAAGGTGGCCTCAACCCCGACCTGATTGACGGCGGTGACGGCAACGACACAATCAGCGGTGGCAACGGCAAGGACACGCTTCTTGGCGGGGACGGCGACGATGTGATCGATGGCGGCACCGGCGAGGACGAAATCGACGGCGGCGCGGGCGCGGATGACATCACCGGCTCTACCGGGAATGACACCATCACCGGCGGTGCAGGCAACGACACCATCGACAGCGGTGGCGGCACCGACAACATCTCGGGCGGCGATGATCGTGACCTGTTCATCAACGTGAACGCCGGCGATGTGGTGGATGGCAACGAGGGCGGCGATGACTTCGACGTGCTCGACCTGACCGGCTCGGCCGAGCCGGGTGGTTCGCTGACCATCATCAAGGATCCGCTGAACGAGGAGAACGGCGAGGTTGTCTACCGCGATGCGGACGGCAACATCACCGGCACGCTGACCTTCACCAATATCGAGGATTTCATTCCCTGCTTTACGCCGGGCACCCTGATCGCGACCCCCACGGGCGAGCGCCGGGTGGAAGACCTGGAAGTCGGCGACCGTGTCATCACCCGCGACAATGGCATCCAGGAAGTGCGCTGGACGGGCCACCGTGCGCTGGACGCGGCCAAGCTGAAGGCGGCGGCGCACCTGAACCCGGTCCTGATCCGCCGCGGCGCGCTGGGTGGCGGTCTGCCGGAGCGTGACATGATGGTCTCGCCCCAGCACCGCGTGCTGATCGCCTCCGAGAAGGCCGCGCTGTTCTTCGAAGAGCGTGAGGTTCTGGTCGCGGCCAAGCATCTGGTCGGTATGGACGGCATCGACGTGGTGGAGGCATCGGATGTGACCTACATCCACGTGATGTTCGACCAGCACGAGGTGATCTTGTCGGATGGCGCCTGGACCGAAAGCTTCCAGCCCGGCGATCAATCGATGGGCAGCATGGACGCGGAGACGCGGGCGGAAATCTTCGAACTCTTCCCGGAGCTGGCAACAGCCGAAGGGATCGAAGCCTACACCGCGGCCCGCCGGACGCTGAAAAAGCACGAAGCGGTTCTGCTGACCTCCTGAGGTCAGCAGCCCGCTTCGGGCCATCTTCGAGGGACATCATTAGCAGTTCCCGGCCCGTGCGAGCGATTCGCGCGGCGCGAGCGGCGGTGCGCGGGGGCGTCACCGCCGTTCGTCGTCAATAGGCGCCGGTGCAGGTGGCTGTTTCCGCTTCGGCAACAGCGGACGCCGCATTTCGCTGCAAAGCAGCAGGATTGAGCCGAAACACGGGCGAAGGGTCATGATCACGTCGAATTTCCCATGTTTTCGTGACAATTTAAGGGCTATCCGGTCGTGGGGGCGGTGCGGAGTTCCGCTTTGTTAATTTGTAAGGGCTGCTGTCATGGCGAATATCAATGGTACGACTGGTGCAGACACACTTCCCGGCACCAATGAAGATGACATCATCACCGGCCTTGCCGGCAACGACCTGATCTCTGGTGAAGGCGGCGACGACAGCATCGACGCGGGGTCTGGCGATGACACGGTCTTTGGCGATGTCGGCGAAGGAACTGCGCTGGGCCAGGACGCCACGCCGCTTTTCCTGAACATCAACAACCTGGAATCCGAGACGGCTGCGGGCGGCTTTAACGCGCAGCCGGGCGACAGCGCCGTCTACCGGGACGTTGCGCAGCTTGAAGATGGAACGCAGGTGTGGGGCCGACTGGTCCTCGTCTCGAAATCCGATCCCAACATGCTTGTAGACCTTGCGGCTTTCCGCGGCGGCGAAATCCTGATGAACGGCAACGGGCGGGGCGACACGGCTGATTTCCGGTTCGAGTTCTTTGACCCGGTCACCGGCGATCCGGTTGCGCTCAATTCCGTCGCGACGTTCAACGACCTTGACCGGAACACCGCCCCGAATGACCGCGAGGCGGTGACGCTTGAAAAAAGCAGCTTCTCCGCGTTTGCGACGGCCTCGAACACCTCGCTGAACGTAACCGAAACGGCCACGACGGTGACAGCCAACGGCACCGAGAAAAACAGCCCGTCCGACCAGGACGCGTGGTTCTCTGCCCAGTTCGAAAACCGCGAATTCATCGAGTTCACGCTCGAAGCGCGCGATTCGAACTCGGGCTTCACCTTCTCGGGCGATCTGATCGACGATGCGGTGGTCACGCCCATCGAGCAGGGCAATGACACGATCGACGGCGGCGCTGGCCAGGACGTGATCTTTGGCCAGGGCGGCAATGATGTGCTGGATGGCGGGGACGACAACGACACCGTCGATGGTGGTGAAGGCAACGACCAGATCGACGGCGGCATGGGCGCCGACAGCCTGATCGGCGGCGCGGGCAATGACCAGATCGAGGGCGGCACAGGCAACGATACCATTCAAGCGGGCCTTGGCACTGACAACGTGCAGGGCGGCGCGGGCAATGATCTGATCTTTGGCGGCGGCGACAATGACAACCTGCGCGGCGGCGACGATCAGGACACGATCACCATCACCTCGTTCGACGGCGCGGCGGTTAACAACACGACCGTCGATGGCGGCTCGGGCGGGAACGACTTTGACCGGCTGGACCTCAGCCAGCTCATCGCCGATGGCTGGACGGTGACCAGCACCGTGAAGAACCCCGAAAGCAACGGAAATCCGGGCTTTAACGGCCAGATCCAGCTGGCCCGCGGCGGCGAGACGGCGAATATCAACTTCTCCGATATCGAGGCGATCATCTGCTTCACCCCCGGCACGCAGATTGCCACCGTTTCGGGCGAAAAAGCGGTGGAACGCCTGCGCGAAGGCGACCGCATCTTTACCCGCGACAATGGCATCCAGACCCTGCGCTGGGTCGGTACGCGTGCGCTGCGCGCGGGCGAGCTTGCCGCCGTGCCGTCCTTCCAGCCCGTGCTGATCCGTCAGGGCGCGCTGGGCCGCGGCCTGCCGGAGCGGGACATGCTGGTGAGCCCAAATCACCGGATGCTGCTGACCTCGGACCTTGCCGAAGTGATGTTCGAAGAGCGCGAAGTGCTGGTTGCGGCCAAGCACCTAACCGGGCTGGACGGAATTGATCAGGTTGAAGCGACCGGCGTCACCTATGTCCACCTGATGTTCGACAGCCACGAGGTGATCCTGGCCGATGGCGCCTGGACGGAAAGCTTCCAGCCGGGGGATCATTCCATGCGGGCGCTGGGTGCGGCGCAGCGCGGCGAGATTGTCGCGCTCTTCCCGGAGCTGGACACGGTAGCGGGCCTTGACGCCTTCGGCGCGGCGCGCAAGTCGCTCAAAAAGCATGAGGCCGGTTTGCTGACCGCGGAACTGGCGGGCTAGCAATCCTTTGAAGGATTGCGGGGTTTCGATCCTTGAAGGATCGAGGAGGCCGTCCCTAGGGGCGGCCTTTTCGCCATTCCGCCCAGTCCTCGGGCGTGTCGAGGTCAAGCCGCGCCCGGTTTCCTTGCAGAGGGACCAGATGCGCGCCGTGTTTTTGCACGATGGCCCGGCCGCCGTCGTCGCCTGTCAGCTTTTGGAAATCGGGGTAGACGGCCCGGTCGATGAGCATCGGGTGCCCGCTCTTGCCGCTTTCGGTGGCGCCGCGCCAGATCACGGCTTGCGGTGCCTCATCAGGCCCTGCAAGAACCGAGCGCAGGTCCTCCGCCTCAAGCTCCGGCAGGTCCGCCAGCAGCAAGAGCGTCCGCGGCGCGGTGATGCCGGCAAAGGCGGTGCGCAGGCTCGCGCCCATGCCCTCCGCCGCGTCCGGAACCCGGATGATCTGCACGGGCAGGCCCCATAGCACCGTATCGCGCGGGTGCGGGGCAGGGGGCAGGGCCACGCGGACATCGCGTGACACGTCCAGCGCCATGCGCGCCTGACGGCGCAGCAGCGGCTGCCCGTCCACGTCTTCCATCAACTTGTCCGCGCCGCGCATCCGCGAAGATGCGCCCGCGGCAAGGATCAGGATGGGGACATCAGCCATGTCCCCGACCTTACTCAGCCGCGCATCCGCGCGCCATCCGCATCAAAGAGCGGCGTGGTGATCAGCGTCGCGGGGCGCATCTGGCCAAGGATTTCAATCTCCACCTTCAGGCCCTCCTGCGCGCGGTCCGTCGGCACGAAACCTTGCGCAATCGACTTGGCGGCAAAGTGCGAATAGCCGCCCGAGGTGCAGAAACCCACCACGTCGCCGTCCAGCCAGATCGGCTCGTAGGCCTGCACGTCCGCGTCATCCGCGTCGACCTCGAAAGCGACCAGCTTGCGCGCAGGGCCAGCCTCGCGCTCTGCCTCCGCTGCGGCGCGGCCGATGAAGGGCGTGTTCTTCTTGAAGCTGATGAACCGGTCGAGACCCGTTTCCGCCGCGGTGTAATCCGGCCCGAATTCCAGCAGCCAGCCGCCAAAAAACTTGTCGAGCCGCAGCGACATCATCGCCCGCATCCCGAAGGGCACCATGCCATGCGTCTGGCCCGCCTCCCAAAGCGTCCACCAAAGCTGGCGCTGCGCCATCGGGTCGCAGTAAATCTCGAACCCCAGATCGCCGGTATAGCTGACGCGCTGCACGGTGCAGTCGGTCATGCCCACGGTCAGCGGGCGCACGTCGAGGAAACGCATATCCGAGATATCGGCCCGCGTGCAGGCCTGCAAAACCTCCATCGCCTTCGGGCCTGCGATCTGGAAGCCGTTCAGCTTGTCCGAGACGTTCTCGATCTCAACATCGTCATCGAGGTTTTGCAGGAACCAGCGCATGTGGTAGGCCTGCGCGCCGTAACTTGCCGTCAGCTGGAAGCGGTCTTCGGCGAGGCAGGAGATGGTGAAATCCCCGATCAGCTTGCCCTTGGGCGACAGCATGGGCGTCAGCGACAAGCGGCCCTGCTGCGGCACGCGGCCCGCCATGATCCGGTCGAGCCAGGCCCGGGCACCCGCGCCGGTGACAGTGTATTTGCCGAAATTGTGCACTTCGTTGATGCCGACGCCCTCCCGGACCCCGCGCACCTCGCGCCCCGTCGCCTCAAAGGCGTCAGAGCGGCGGAAGGAGGGGGTCTCGTAGGTCGGCTCATCCCCTTGGGCAAAGTAGTTCGGCACCTCGAGCCCGAATTGCTGGCCCCAGACGGCGCCCATGTCGGTGAAGATGTCGTACATCGGCGTCGTGCGGTTGGGCCGCGCGGCGGGCAGCTCCTCATTCGGGTAGGCGACGGAGAAGCGTTTCTGGTAGTTCTCGATCACCTTGGGCAGGGTGTAGCCTGGGCTGATCCAGTCCCCGAAACGGGCGACGTCCATCGCGAACACGTCCCGTTCCGGCTCGCCCTCGATCATCCACTGCGCCAGCATCAGGCCCACGCCGCCACCTTGGCTAAAGCCCGCCATGACCCCGCAGGCCGACCAGTAGTTGCGCACGCCGGGGACCGGGCCGACCAGCGGGTTGCCATCGGGGGCAAAGGTGAAGGGGCCGTGGATGACCGATTTCACGCCGGCCTCTTGCAGGGCCGGGAAGCGGTCATAGGCGAAGGCGATAGACGCCTCGATCTTGTCGAAATCGTCGGGCAGCAGCTCATGCCCGAAACTCCACGGCGTGCCATCGACGGCCCAGGGGCGGCAGGTCTGCTCGTAGAAGCCGATGCAGAGGCCTTTGCCTTCCTGGCGCAGGTAGCTCTCCCCTGCCGGGTCCATCACATGCGGATGCTCTCCGCCGCCTGCCACGATCTCTTCGATCATGGGCACGTTTTCGGTGACGATGTACTGATGCTCCATCGGGTGCAGGGGGAAGTAGATGCCCGCCATCGCGCCCACTTCGCGGGCCCAAAGCCCGCCCGCGTTCACGATATGCTCGGCGTGGATCGTGCCCTTGTCCGTCACCACGTCCCAGGTCCCATCGGGGCGCTGGTTGGTCTCCTGCACCATCGTGTGGGTCTGGATCGTCGCACCGCCCATGCGGGCAGCCTTGGCGTAAGCGTGCGTGGTGCCCGAGGGGTCGAGGTGCCCGTCGAGCGGGTCGTATAGGCCGCCGATGATGCCGTCGATATTCGTCACCGGCGCGATCTTGGCGATCTCTTCGGGCGTCACGATCTGCGTCTCAAGGCCCATGAAGCGGTGCTTGGCTCGTTCTGCCACCAGCATGTCGAAGCGGTCCTGATTGTCGGCGAGCGTCACGCCGCCCACATGGTGCAGGCCGCAGGACATGCCGGTGATCTCTTCGAGCTCTTTATACAGCTTGATCGTATAGCCTTGCAGCGCGGCCATGTTGGTGTCGCCGTTCAGCGTGTGAAACCCGCCCGCCGCGTGCCATGTGCTGCCCGAGGTCAGCTCCGAGCGTTCGATCAGCATCACATCGGACCAGCCCAGCTTGGTCAGATGATACAGAACCGAGGCGCCAACGACGCCTCCGCCGATGACAGCAACGCGGGTGGTGGTTTGCATGGTCGATCTCCCCTGAGCGCGTGGGCCAACCCGGCCCTTCGGGGAGAGTTTATGGGGCCAAGTGAAGGCGCGCGATGCCCCGGGGGCGACGCTTTGTGTCGCGGACGGAACGTGGTTGCGTTAAGCTGCCCTCTGTCATGATGTACCTGCTTTCGCTTCCCCAGACGGCTCTGCTTAAACTGCGTGCGCTGTTGCGCCGGCTGTGGGTGCGCGTGGCGGCGATGGGGCTGCTGGCCGTTGCGGCGCTTGGCCTGTCGCAGCTGGGCCAGATGTGGCTGCCCGAAGAGATGCTGGCGCGCCAATCTGGCGCCTCTGCGGACCGGCTGCTGAGCCTGATTGCGCAGGCGATGCTGGCGGTCACGACCTTTTCGCTGACCGTCATGGTCACGGTGTACCGGTCCTCTTCCAGCCAGTTCACCCCGCGTGTGCACCAGCTGATCACCGAAGACCCGGTGACGCAGAACACGCTCGCCACCTTTATTGGCGCCTTTGTCTACGCGGTGGTGGGCATCGTCCTGCGGGAGACGGGCGCGCATGGGGATGACGCGGCGATGGTTCTTTTCTGGATGACGGTGGCTGTTCTGGCGCTGATCGTGTGGTCGCTGATCCGCTGGGTGCTGCATCTGCAGAGCTTTGGCAGCCTGATCGACACCACACGGCAGGTCGAGCGCATCACCGACGCCCAGTTTCGGGAGCGGCTGGAGGCACCTTGCCTTGGCGCGGTCCCGCTGACGGGGGAGGTGCCGGAGGGGCTGATCGTGCGCGCGGCGCAGACCGGCTATATCCAGCACATCTACCCCGAGCTGATGCAGGTCTGCGCTGCGGAGCGGGAGGCGGAGGTCTGGTTCCGTGCCGCGATCGGCGATTTTGTTTCTCTGAACCAGCCGCTTGTGGTGATCACCGGGGATAAGGACGCGGAATACTGGGCGGCGCAGGTCGCTGAAGGGATCGAGCTGGGCGATGCGCGCACCTATGATCAGGACCCGCGGTTTGGCCTGATGATCATGGCAGAGATCGGCTCCAAGGCGCTCTCGCCCGGGATCAACGATCCGGGCACCGCGATTGACGTTCTGGGCCGCACGGGGCGCATCCTGTCGCTCTACCGCGATGAGGAGGCAATGGAGGGCGAGATCACCTGCCCGAACCTGCATGTCCCGCCACTGGTCGCGTGGGATTTGATCGACGATGGCTTTGGCAGCATCGCGCGGGATGGCGCGGCGATCTACGAGGTGCAGCACCGGCTACTTGGCATTCTTGCCGCCCTTATGCAGCACCCGGCGGAAGACTTGGCGCAGGCGGCGCGGGACCATGCGGAGCACTGGCTGGAACGGGCCTGCGCCGCGATGGACGATCCGCGCGACGCGGCGCGGCTGCGGGCCTTCGCGGAGCGCAACTGGCGCTAGGGCGACATCCCTTGTCGGAAAAGCGCTATCGGACGGGCGGACGCCGTGGTGGGGTAGAAGGATCGCAACCAAAGGAGCCTTCCCCGTGCGCACCCATGCCCAAGCCGTCGTCATCGGAGGCGGCGTGATCGGCGCCTCGATCCTCTACCACCTGACCAAGCTGGGCTGGACGGATGTGGTGCTGCTGGAGCGGGACGAGCTGACCTCGGGCAGCACATGGCACGCAGCGGCGGGCATTCATGGGCTGCATGACAGCGCGAACATCAGCCGCCTGCAGCACTATACGATGAACCTCTATAACAGTCTTGAAGAAGAGACCGGGCAAAGCTGCGGCGTGTTCCAGCCGGGGTCTTTGTACCTCGCCCAGACGGAGGCGCGGGTGCACCAGCTGCGCCTGCAGGCGGCGAAGGCGAAGCTGTACGGGATGGAATTTCACGAAGTGGAGCGCGCAGAGGCTGAACGGCTGCATCCGCTCGTCGATTTCGACGGGATCAAGTGCATCATGTGGGAGCCGTCGGGCGGCAATGTGGACCCCTCGGGCGTGACCCACGCCTATGTCGCCGGGGCCAAGCAGCGGGGCGCGGAGGTGATGCGCTTTACCCCAGTGACCGGAACGGTGGCGCAGCCCGATGGCACCTGGCGTGTCGAGACGCCGAAGGGGAACATCCGCACCGATTGGGTGATCAACGCGGCGGGCCTTTGGGGGCGCGAAGTGGCGGCGCTGGCGGGGATCGAACTGCCGCTCATGCCGACGGAGCACCAGTATTTCGTGACCGAGACCATCCCGGAGATCGCCGATCAGGGCCGCCGCCTGCCGTCGGTCGCGGACCGGGATGGCGAGTATTATATGCGCCAAGAGGGCAAGGGCCTGCTGATCGGCGCCTATGAGAAGGACATGCGCTTCTGGGCCGAGGACGGCACGCCGCTGGACTTTGCTCATGACCTCTTTCCCGACGATCTGGAACGGATCGAAGAAAACGTGATGCGCGCGATGGACCGGGTGCCGGTCGCGGGCACGGCGGGGATCAAGCGGGTGATCAACGGGCCGATGATCTGGTCGCCGGACTCCAACGTGCTGCTGGGACCAGTGCCCGAGATGCAGGGCTATTTCTGTTGCAACGGGATCATCCCGGGCTTTTCGCAATCCGCGGGCATGGGGCTGATGGTGGCGCAGTGGATCATCGAGGGGGAGATGGAATACGACATGTTCCCCTGGGACATGGCGCGCTTTGGCGCGTGGGCCGGAAAAGCGTTTACGAAAGCGCGGGTGGAAGATGTCTATGCCCACCGCTTCAAGATTCACTTCCCGAACGAAGAACGCAGTGCAGGGCGGCCCGTACGGTCCCGTCCGGTTCATGATATGCAGAAGGACATGGGCGCGGTCATGGGGCTGAACTACGGCTGGGAGCATCCGCTGTGGTATGCAGACGCGCCGGGGGCGACGGACACGGACGGCTTTACCCGCCAGAACTGGTGGGGGCCGGTTGGAAACGAATGCCGGATGCTGCGCGACGCGGGCGGGATCATCGATATCTCCAACTTCGCGAAGTACCGCGTGGCCGGGCCGGGGGCAGAGGATTGGCTGAACGCGCTTTTTGCCAACCGGATGCCACGGGCCGTGGGGCGGTCCTGCCTGACGCCGCTCATTGGCAAGCGGGGCGGAATCGCCGGGGATTTCACGGTGACGCGCACCGCGGCGGATGAATTTTGGATCATCGGCTCGGGCATGGCGGAGCGTTATCATCAGCGGTTCTTCAAGGCGGTGCCACTGCCCGAGGGCACCACGTTTGAGAGCCATACGGAGGCGATGTGCGGCTTTAACGTGGCGGGGCCGCAAAGCCGGGCGCTGCTCCAGCGGCTGACAAATAAGTCCCTCGCGACGGAGGATTTCCCGTTTATGCGCTCTGCGTGGCTGGACATCGCCGGGGTGCGGGCGCTGGCGCTGCGGGTGTCCTTCACGGGCGATTTGGGCTGGGAGCTGCACTGTGCGGAGGCCGATCAGCTGAAGCTGTATGAGGCATTGGTGCTGGCGGGCCGGGAGATGGGCGTGGGGCCGGTGGGCAGCCGTGCTCTCATGAGCCTGCGGATCGAGAAGGGCTATGGCTCCTGGGGCCGGGAATACAGCCCCGAATACTGGCCGCAGGAGGTTGGCCTGGACCGGCTGTGCAAGATGGACAAGGATTTCCTGAACAAGGGCGCGGCGGCGGACGCGATGGCCAAACCCGCGCGGGAACAGCTTGTTCTTCTGCATGTAGACGCGGCGGCGGTGGCGGCCTCGAACGCGGATGCGACGGGCGGGGAGCCGATCTTTAAGGATGGTAAGGGGATCGGGCGCGTCACGTCCGGGGCCTATGGCTACAGCGTCGGCATGAGCCTTGCGCTGGGCTTTGTGAAGGATGCCGCGCCGGGGGATCGGGTCGAGGTGATGATCCTTGGCCAGCCGCATGGCGCCACGATCCTGGCGCAGCCGCCCTTCGATCCGGAGGGCCAGCGCCTGCGCGCGTAACGCACGCCGCGGTGGGTTTTCTTGCCTGACCAGACGGGCGGACCCTGTACGGCGCCCTCCAGCGGCCTAACCCCCTTGCGGTTGCCGCAAGTTTGCGTCCAGCTCTGCGCGCGTTTGCTTTGTACCCAGCTGCACGCGCCGCGCTTGCGGCTCATTTGGCGCGCGGCGCTCGGTCTCCCCAATTTGCGCCCGCTTCGGGGTCTCTCCTATTTGCGTCCGCTTCGCGGTCGACAGAACATGCGCCTGCCCGTAGCGATAGCCATTGTCCGCGCCAAAGGCGCGGTCGCGGGCCATCGGGTCGCGCCGGGGCGGGGTCAGGGAGGCGGCGAGCAGCTTTGCATACGCCTCCGTATCCAAAGCGTCATCAAAGGCGACATGCTGCGCGATCTTGCCCGAGGACAGCACTTGGCCAGCAACCTCCACGCCGGCGATGCTGAGGGTCAGCGGCATCCCCGCCGACAGCCCGCCGCGCAGCGCATCGCCCGCGACGAACTTTGCGCCCTGAACTTCGATCACTGTCACCCGCCCCGCAATCCCGCCCGCGCCGGCACGCAAGACGGCCGGGATGGAGACAAGCCGCCGCCGCCGCTGCGCCGTTTGCCACCACAAAAGCGCATAGTGCAGCACGATCACGCTCGACAGCAGGCCGAGGAACGCAACCACAACGCGCTGGGCCGAGGTCGCGAGCGGCGTCTCGTAGGGCGACAGGCCCCGCCGCGCGCCGGCACCGTGCCCGTCGCCGCCGACGCGGGCGGGCATCCCGGCGCTGATATCCTTGGCGCGGCTCGCGCCATCCCCGCCATCGCATACGGCTTTGTGCGCCTGCTGCGCCCCGGCAAAGGCGCGCCCGAAATCGCTGCTGCGCGCATAGCTGCGGGCCGATGCCATATCGCCCGCCATCGCGCGCGCGATGAGCCCCTCAAACGCGCCAAGGAAGGTGAGCAAGGCGCCCGTCTGCTCCGCATGGCCCGCGTAGCGCATCCGCTGGGGCAGGGTGCCGGTGTCTTCTTGCGCCAGCACCCGCGCCGCCGTCAGTGTATCCCCGCGCGCGACCGGCGCGCCCATTTCAACCGCCTGGGCGTAGCTGATCAGCGGGCCAAGGCCCGGCAAGACCGCACAGGCCAGCAGCCCCTGCGGGAGCAGCGTAAAAAAGACAACACAGAAAGCACGCAAACCGGTCATAAGCCCAGCCTAGCGCCTGCCTCTTAAGGTTTGCCTAAATCTCTAGCTGCGCAGGGGCCGCACCCGCAGGCCTGTAAGGCGGTTGCCCTCGCGCTCGGTCACTTCAAAGCGGAAGCCGTGGAACGAAAACACCTGTCCCACCTCGGGGATCAGCTGCGCCTCGTGGATGACAAGCCCCGCAACCGTGTTCGCCTCATCATCGGGCAGCGACCAGTCCGCGGCGCGGTTCAGGTCGCGGATCGTCATCGCGCCGTCGATGGCGTAATGCCCGTCCGGCCCCGGCTGGATGTCGTGATCGCCGTCCGGGTCGAACTCGTCCGTGATTTCGCCCACGATTTCTTCGAGGATATCTTCGAGCGTGATCAGCCCCTGCAGCGAGCCGTATTCGTCCACAACCAGCGCAAAATGGCCGCGCAGGCGCAGAAATTCGCGCATTTGACTGTCGAGCGTTGTCGTCTCTGGCACGAAATAAGGCGGCATGGCCACCTGCGCGATGTCGAATGTCCGCAGGGCCGAGGCGTCGCCATCGGCGCCGCCGATCTGCTTGTACATCGCGCGCAAAAGATCTTTGGCGTGCACCACGCCCACGATGTTCTCTGGCTCGTCCCGAAAGACCGGCAGGCGCGTGTGGCTGGAGCGCAGGCATTGCTCCAGAATGTCCTCTGGCGCGTCGGAGGCGTCGATCATCTCGATGCCAGAACGGTGCAGCATGATCTCTTCCACCACCCGGTCGCCAAGGTCCAGGGCGCCGAGGATGCGGTCCCGCTCTTCCTTCTCAACCGCGCCTTCCTGATGGCCCAGCGTCAGCGCGCCCGCGATCTCCTCGCGCACGGCAAGCACGTTGGAATCCGGGTCGATCTGAACGCCGAAAATGCGCAGCACTCCGCGCACCAGCAATCGTACCGCCGCAACGATGGGCGCAAAGATGCGCACGACGAGGCTGATCGGGCCGGACACGGCGGAGGCGGCGGTCTCTGCGTTGGTGATGGCGTAGGTCTTCGGCAGCACCTCGGCAAAGATCAGGATCATCAGCGTCATGACAGCCGTAGCGATCGCCACGCCATTCTCGCCAAACGCCTGCAAAAGCAGCTGCGTGGCCAGCGAGGTCGCGAGGATGTTCACGAGGTTGTTGCCCAGAAGGACCGACCCGATCAGCCGCTCGCTGTCTTCGGTGATGCGCAGCGCGCGGGCTGCCCCGGCGCTGCCCTTGTCGGCCTTGGACCGCAGCTTGCCGCGGGAGGCGGCCGTGAGCGCGGTCTCAGAGCCGGAGAAGAAGCCGGAGAGGACAAGCAGGAACAGGATGACGCCCGCGGTGGCCCAAAAGGCGCCGTCAAACGTAGCGGTGGAGGGGTCCATTGGGGTCAGGTCCGTAAGATCGGGTTTTATCGGTTATGGGGCGCGGGGCAGGGCACTTCAAGGGCGGCGCATCAGTCGCCTTTTGGCGTTTCCTTGGCCAGCGGGTGATGCTCCAGCACCAGATCGCGCAGCCGTTCGGTCTGCACATGGGTGTAGATTTCGGTCGTGGCCACATCGGCGTGGCCCAAAAGCGTCTGGATCGCGCGCAGGTCGGCGCCGCCTTCCAGCAGGTGCGTGGCAAAGGCGTGGCGCAGGGTGTGGGGCGTGACCTTTGCCGGGCTTATGCCGGCCCGCACGGCCATGTCCTTGATTTGCAGGTAGAACGCGTGCCGGGTCAGGTGTCCGGCCTTGCTGCGCGACGGAAAAAGAAAGGGCGAGGCGCGCGCGCCCTTTTCCTCGGCTGCGGCCTCGGCAGCGTCCCGCGCGGTGATCCAGGCCGCAAGGGCGGCTTGCGCGGGCGGGGACAGCGGCACGAGCCGTTCCTTCCCGCCTTTGCCCAGCACCAGCAGCATCTTGGGCGCGCCCCGGGCGGCGGCCGCAGGCAGGCTCACCAACTCGCTCACCCGCATCCCTGTCGCGTAAAGCAGCTCTATCAGGCAGGTGTTGCGCAGCCGGTCCGCCTCTGTCCGGCCAAGGCTGCGCGCAGCCTCCAGCAGCGCGTCCACCTCGCGGTGGGTCAGCGTCTTGGGCAGGCGCGCGGGGCGCCCCGGCCCGGTGATCTGGATCGCAGGGTTGTCGCTGCGCCAGCCTTCCTCGAAGGCAAACCGGTAAAGCTGTTTGATCGCCGAGAGGCGCCGCGCCCGGGTCGCACTGGCCAGCCCCTGCGCGTCAAGGTGAATGAGGTAGGCTTCGATCTGGCTTTGTGTGACGGTTTCGAAAGCGCGCGCGTTTGCGGCGCACCAGCCATCGAAGTCCTTCAGGTCGCGCCCATAGCCCAGCAGCGTATTCTCTGCGGCGCCCAGCTCCGCGGCCTGCGCGTCGAGGAAGGTCGCGATCCACTGCGTGCTCACGTCCCCGCCTCCAGCAGCAGAACCTGAAGCGCGGCGCGGCGGGCGGTGTCCTCAAGTCCCAGCGCGCGCAACGTCACAAGCGCACGGGTCAGTCCGCGCGTGTCGCCCCGCACGCCCTGATCCAGCAGCAACAGCGTCTCTAGCAAAGCAGGGCCAAGCGCCCCGCCTTGGGCCATTTCGATCAGGGATGGATCGGGGGAAGGGGCCTCCGGCGCGAAGGCGCGGCGCACCGCCTCGGCGGTGGGGGACGCCTCTTCGGGCAGACCCGCGGCGGCCCCGCGCGCCACGGCGACCGCCAGCGGTGCGGCTTCGGCGCTGCGCGGGAAGGCGCCCGCCGCCTGTTCATAAAGGGCGGACAGAAGGACAAGCTCGAAGGCAGGGGCCGTGTCCGCGGGGGACACCTCCAGCACCCGCTGCGCAAAAAGCTCGGCCACGGGCACCGCCATCCGCGCACGGCGGGCCGCGGTCAGCGCTGCAGGCAAGGTCTTTTGCACTGCCTCCGCCGATCCCGTGCGCAGCGCGGTATCTAGCCGTTGCAGCGCGCGCGTCCGGTCCCAGATGCCGCCCGAGGCCGCAGGGCGGCGCGCCGTAACAATGCCAAGCAGACGGTTCGCGTCAATTGCGCCGGTTTCTGCCAGCCGCTCTGCCGCCTCCAGTTGCGCCTTCCACCCGGCAAGATCGCGTAGGTCCAGGTTCGCATAGACCCGCGGCCACAGGCTGGTCGGGACCGGGGTGCCGATGGCCTCCATCATGCGGGCCGCCAAGGGATCGGGGCGCGCAGGAAGGGGCAGGGGCGGCTCGCCCTCAAACAGGTCCGGATCAAGGAAACGGGCCAGCAATGCCGCCTCCGCCTCCGGCACATCGCCAAGGGCACTGGCGGTGCCCATCAGAAGCGCGGCTGTGTCCCAGTCGCCATTCCGGGCCGCGCAGAACACCCGCGCGGCGTAGGTCGCATCCGGGGCCTGCGGGCCGCCGAGCAGCGCACAGGCCTGCGCCTCGTCCCCCGTCAGCAAGGTCGCATCGAAAAAGCGGGAGAAAAGCTCCGGCCGCGTCTCCGGCCCTGCTTGCCGGATCAGGGCCAGTGCAGGCTCCAGCGCGCCCATCCGCATCAACGCATCAATCCGCGCGGTCACCAGCGCCTCATCCCCGCTGGGCGGCGGCGCGGCCTCTGACAGCAAAACGGTATAAAGCAGCGCTTGCGCGGCGGGGAGCCGCGGCACCGGAAGCGCATTGAGCCGCGCGGCGGTCCGCGCGCCGTCCGTGTTGGACCACAGCGTGTCGGGCAAGCCGGTCACCGACCCCGGCACCAGACCAACCCGGCGCGGCGCGGGCCCTTCGAGCGGTGCAACCGTCACCTGCGGCGCGGCAGCGCTTTGGGCGATTGCGGGCTCGTCTGGCGCGACATCAATCGGCGCGGCGGCGGTCGGCGTATTCTGGCTAAGCCAGTCGATGGCGGAAAGCGGCGCGCCGCCTTCGGCCAAAACGGGACTGGCCAGCAGGGCGATGAGGCTTGCCCTAATCCACATCCAGCGTCACCGGCTCGCGCACCTCTTCCCGGGGCGGGTCGAAATCGGCGCCGAAGAATGGCCCGACATAAGCGTAGCCGACCAGCGCGACGAACCCCAAAATGGCGATGTAGATCAGATATTTGATGAGCCTGCCCATGTGCCCTCGTGCTGCGGTGCGCCGTCTTTTGCCTCAGGTTATATATGGCCTTTCTCACAAGATCACGTCATCAAGAGCGTCATGAGCGAAATTCGGCAGCAGGCCCGGTGGCGGCTGAAAAAGACGGTTGTGCTGGTGGGGATGATGGGCGCGGGCAAGACGGCTGTGGGCCGTGCCCTTGCCGCGCGTCTGAACGTGCCCTTTCGCGACAGCGATGCAGAGATCGAGGCGGCGGCGAACATGACCGTGCCCGAAATTTTCGAGCGGGATGGCGAGCCGTTCTTTCGCAACCGCGAGGCCGAGGTGATCGCGCGGCTGCTGGCCGCGGATCCGGGGGTCCTCTCGACCGGCGGCGGCGCGTTTCTGGCCGCGCGCAACCGCGAGACCATCGCGGCGCAGGGGGTGTCCGTCTGGCTCGATGCCGATCTGGAGCTGCTCTGGTCCCGCGTGCGGCACAAGGACACCCGCCCGCTGCTGCGCACGGCGGACCCGAAAGCGACGCTGGCCGCGATTTTTTCGGACCGCACCCCGCTTTATGCGCAGGCGTCCCTGCGGGTGGCGGCGTCGGCAGAGCTGAGCATCGAGGACATGGCGGAGCGGGTCATCGAGACCTTAGCGACCCGTGAAGACGTATTGGAGCGGGTGAATGGTTGAAACAGTGCACGTGCCGCTGCCGGGGCGGGAATATGACGTTGTGATCGGTCCGGGCCTGCTGGCCGAGGCGGGGGCACGCATCGCGCCGCTGCTGCGCCGTCCCCGTGTCGCGGTGATTGCCGACGCGCATGTCGCAGGTCTGCACTGGGAGACGCTGCGCGCCGGGCTCTCGGACGCAGGTATCGAAGCTGATCTGCTCACCCTGCCCCGCGGGGAGGCGACCAAGAGCTGGGCACAGCTTCAGGCGTGTTGCGACTGGCTGCTGGACCAAAAGGTCGAGCGGGGCGATATCGTCGTGGCCTTCGGGGGCGGGGTGATCGGCGATCTGGTTGGCTTTGCCGCCGCCATCCTGCGCCGCGGTGTGCGCTTCGTGCAGATCCCGACCTCGCTTCTGGCGCAGGTGGACAGTTCGGTCGGCGGCAAAACGGGGATCAATACCAGCCACGGCAAGAACCTGATCGGCGCCTTTCACCAGCCCGGTCTCGTGCTGGCGGATGTGGATGTGCTGGGCACGCTGACGGCCCGCGATCTGCTCGCGGGCTATGGCGAGGTGGTGAAATACGGGCTGCTGGGGGATGCGGCGTTCTTTGATTGGTTGGAGGCGCATGGCCCCGCGCTCGCCTCCGGGAGCCAAGAGGCCCGGATGCACGCGGTGCGGCGCAGCGTGGAGATGAAGGCGGATATCGTCCTGCGCGACGAGACGGAGCAAGGCGACCGCGCGCTTTTGAACCTTGGCCATACGTTCGGTCATGCGCTGGAGGCCGCAACGGGCTATTCGGACCGGCTGTTGCACGGCGAAGGGGTTGCGGTGGGCTGCGCGCTGGCCTTTGATTTGTCGGCCCGCCTTTGCCTTTGCCCGCAAGAAGACCCCAGCCGCGTGGCGCAGCACCTGAGCGCAATGGGCATGAAGGCGCGCCTCGGCGACATCCCGGGCGATCTGCCGGGTGCGGACGGGCTTCTGGCGCTGATGGGGCAGGACAAGAAGGTTGTCGATGGCCAGCTGCGCTTTATCCTCGCGCGCGGTATCGGGTCGGCCTTTGTTAGCGCGGATGTGCCGCGGGATGCGGTGCGCGCGGTACTGGCGGGGGCTTTGGCTGCCCGCTAGCCCGGGTCGCCCTGAAAACCGACGCGGTTTTCAGGGCCAGGTCTCAAAAGTTTGCGATCCGCGGGAAACCGCGTCGGTTTCCCAGCCGGATCAGAACGGGATTTCGTCATCTAAATCACGGCTCGGCGCCGGGCTGGGCGCGCTGCCGCGGTCATCATAGCCGCCGCCGCGGTCGTCATAGCCCATCTGGCCACCGCCGCCGCCGCCATAGCCGCCACCCCCGCCGCCGCCATCACGGCTGTCGAGGAATGTCAGCTCTCCCGCGTAAGGCCGGAGCACAACTTCGGTCGAGTAGCGATCCTGGCCCGACTGGTCCTGCCACTTGCGCGTCTCAAGCTTGCCCTCGATGTACACCTTGGAGCCCTTGCGCAGGTATTGCTCGGCCAGACGCGCGAGGTTTTCGTTGAAGATCGCCACCGAATGCCACTCCGTCCGTTCACGCCGCTCCCCCGTGTTGCGGTCCTTCCAGTTTTCGGACGTGGCAATGCGCAGGTTGCAAACCTTGCCGCCATTCTGGAACGTCCGTGTCTCCGGATCGCGCCCGAGATTGCCCACGAGGATCACCTTGTTCACCGAGCCTGCCATCGCGTTGTCCTTTCTTCCCCGATTCTGCGTGCGTCAGCGTAACTGTCGGCGCCGGGGGTTGAAACATGGTTAATGCCGCCCGAAGACGGAGGTGGCGCGCCCCGCATTTTTCGCTATGCTGCGCACAAAACGAGGCGGTGCGGAGCAGTATCAATGGCAGCGTTGACAAAAGTGACCGGCGTGATTGCCGCCGCCGCGCTTTGTGCGAGCGGGGCCGGGGCCGACACGTTTTCCTCCAAGAGCCGGCAGGCGCTGTTCAAATCTCAGACCAAACTGCTCGATAACCGCGCGGCCAAGCAATATTCCAACTCGGTCCGCCTGCAGCCGCCCAAGGTCAACACGCCCACCAAGTGGGACACAGAGACCGGACCAAAATGGTCGGGCAGGTATCGCGGCAAGTATCTTAAGATGGCAAAAGCCGCCGCGCGCCGCCACAACGTGCCCGAAGACCTGTTCCTGCGCCTCGTGCAGCAGGAATCGGCCTGGAACCCCGAGGCTGTCAGCCACGCGGGCGCCATTGGTCTTGCTCAGCTGATGCCCGGCACGGCGCGCCTGCTGCGCGTCGATCCGCACGATCCGGCGCAGAACCTCGATGGCGGCGCGCGCTATCTCAGCCAGCAATACAAGACCTTCGGCAGCTGGCGGCTCGCGCTCGCGGCCTATAACGCAGGCCCCGGCGCGGTCAAAAAGCATGGCGGCGTGCCCCCGTTCCGGGAAACCCGCAACTATGTGAAGGTGATCTGGGGGAGCTGACCCGCCCGTCCCGGATGACATAATCGAGCCCTCGCAGCCCCCACAAATCGCCGCAATGACGGGCGATAGATGCGGCAACCTATGCGGAGGGCTCGGCAGTGAAATCGGCAACAACATTCGAAGAACGGCTTGCAAAGCTGAAGGCGCAAGACGCGGAGCCCGAGGTGCAGGCGCAGGGTGCTAAACCCTCGCGGGTCACGCACGAAAAGAGGCGACGCCGTCTCTATTTTGACGCGCTCCTCATCGGTGGCCTCATCGGCGCCGCGGCGGGCACGATGTTCAACAGCGCGATTGGCCTGATGTTCCTGTCGACGCTCGACTGGCCCACGCTGGTTGGTCTTGTGCAAATGGACCCTCAGACCGGCGCGCATATTGCGACCTTCGTTCTGACGCCCGTGCTGTTTGTGGCGGCACTCGTGTTCTCGGCCACGTACCCGCGGGTGTTTCAGGCCGCCGCCGCGTACGGGATTGGCATGATCGCGACGAACTTCCCGGACCTGCATATGTACGTTGAAACGATCGTGATCCCGGGGTTCTGGAACTACGTGACCAGCTACACCTCCGCGATGAAAGCGCTGCAGTAGCGGTGTTCACCCCGGCGGTTGGGCCGGGGCACTGCTTCACTCCGCCGCGATCTTGATCACCGGCTCCATCTCCGCGAGCTTCGCATCGCTCAGGTGGCACTTGATCTGGTGCCCCTCGGCCAGGCGGCGGACGGGCGGCACCTCTTTCTCGCACAGGCCCCCCGCAACTTCGGACTTCCACCGGCAGCGCGTCTGGAACGGGCAGCCGGGGGGCGGGTTCATCGCCGACGGGATATCGCCCTCCAGCACGATGTGCTGCTTTTCAACGGACGTATCCGCAATCGGCACCGCGCTCAGCAGCGCCTCGGTATAGGGGTGATAGGGGGGCGAGAAGACCTGTTCGGTGTCCCCAAGCTCCACCACGTGGCCAAGGTACATGACCATCACCCGGTCGCTGAGATAGCGCACGATGCTGAGGTCGTGGGAGATGAACAGCAGCGTCGTTTTATGCTCGCGCTGGATTTCCATCAGCAGGTCGGTCACCGCGGCCTGCACAGAAACGTCGAGGGCCGACACCGGCTCGTCCGCGACCACGATCCGCGCGTCCCCGGCAAAGGCGCGCGCGATGCCCACGCGCTGCTTCTGCCCGCCTGACAGCTGACGCGGCATCCGGTTCGCAAACTCGCGCGGCAGCTTCACGAGGTCCAGAAGCTCCAACATCCGGTTCCAGCGCTCTTTCTCGTTAGCCCCGACCTTGAAAATCTCCAGCGCGCGCACGATCTGGCGGCCCACCGTCATCGACGGGTTCAGCGTGTCAAACGGGTTCTGGAACACCATCTGAACATCGGCCACTGTTTTGGTATCGCGCGCCTCAATGGGCACGTCCTGAATCGGCGTGTTGCCGAGGATGATCTCTCCATCGGTCGCTGTCTCAAGCCCCATCAGCACCTTGGCAAAGGTCGACTTGCCGCAGCCCGATTCGCCCACAATGGCGAGCGTTTCGGATTCGCGCGCCTCGAAGGACAGCGTCTCATTCGCCTTGACCACTTTGGTCGCCCCGCCGCCAAAGAGCGCGTTGGCCGCCACCTCGTAATATTTCTTGAGGTTGTCCATCTTGAGAACAACATCGCCGACGGGCGCCTTTTCCTTCTGCGCGCCCAAGGTCAGCGGCGCGTTCCAGTCGATCTCCTTGAACTTCAGGCAACGCGACTGGTGCCGGTCATTGCCCGGCACCGGCTCCATCGGGATAAAGCCCTGATCGCAGCGCCCCGCCTCAAAATAGTCGCATCGCGGGCCAAAGTTGCAGCCTGGCGGGCGCTCGTGGGGCAGGGGGAAGTTGCCCGGGATCGCCACCAGCGGGCGCGCGTTCTTGTCGGCGCCGGGCAGGGGGATCGAACGGAACAGTGCCTGCGTATAGGGGTGCTGCATGTTGTTGAAGACGGTCTCGATGCTGCCGCGCTCCACCGCCTCGCCTGAATACATCACGCAGATGCGGTCACAGGTCTCCAGCACGAGACCGAGGTTGTGGGAGATGAACAGCATCGAGGTGCCGTACTTTTTCCCCAGATCCTTCACCAGCTCGACCACCGCGGCCTCGACCGTCACGTCAAGGGCGGTTGTCGGCTCGTCCAGGATCAGCAAGGACGGCTCCGACATCAGCGCCATCGCGATCACGATGCGCTGCTGCTGGCCGCCCGACAATTGGTGCGGGAAGGAGTTGAGGATGCGCTTGGGGTCCGGCAGCTTCACATCCGTGACCACCTGAAGCGCGCGTTCATAGGCGTCTTTCTCGGACATGCCGGCGTGGATCATCGGCACTTCCATCAGCTGCTTGCCGATCTTCATCGCTGGGTTCAGGGAGGCCATCGGCTCCTGATAGATCATCGCGATTTCCGAGCCGCGGATGTCGCGCAGCTCTTCCATCGACATCTGGCCCAGATCGCGCCCCTTGAACTTGATCGACCCGCCCACGATGCGCCCGTTCTTGCCAAGGTCCTGCATGACACCGAGAGCCACCGTGGACTTGCCGCAGCCCGATTCGCCCACAAGGCCCACTGCCTCGCCCGGCTGAACGGTCACCGAAAAGTCCATCACGGCGGGGATTTCCCGCAGCCGCGTGAAGAAGGAGATGGACAGCTTGTCGATCTCCAGGATGGGGCCGTCATAGTTTTCTTTGGCCATTAGTCGTCTCCCTGTCAGCCAGGCGGGTCCGCCCCTTCTTCTGGCTAGAAATATGCCGGGGGTCTGGGGTCTGGCCCCCAGTCCCGCCGTCTCAATCAGTCCCGAAGGCTTTCTTCACGCAGACCGTCCGCCAAGAGGTTCAGGCCCAGCACCAGCGTCATCAGCGCGATGCCCGGCACCAGCGCGGGGTGCGGATAAAGCGCCAGCAGGCGGCGACCGTCATTGATGGTCGTTCCCCAGTCGGGGCTTTCGGGCGGCAGGCCGAGGCCGAAGAAGCCCAAAGTGCCCAGAAGGATGGTTGTATACCCGATCCGCAGGCAGAAATCGACGATCAGCGGCCCGCGCGCGTTGGGCAGGATTTCCCACAGCATGATGTACCACGGGCCTTCCCCGCGGGTCTGCGCCGCGGCCACGTAATCCCGCGTTTTGATGTCGAGCGCGAGGCCCCGAACGATCCTGAAGACCGTCGGCGCGTTCACGAAGACCACCGACACGAACACCACGAGGATACCCGGCGCGATGTCGAAAAGGTCCAGCGCGCGGGGCAGGCCCGGGATCGCATAGGTCTCGGTCGAGACGATCGACCCATTGGACGAGATCAGCATCAGGTACACCCAGCCCATGATCCCCAGAACCACGATCAGCAGCGGCGTGCGCACCGAAGGCTGCGTGTAATAGCGCGAGTTCAAAAGCACGCCGAAGAAGATCAGCGGGAAGACGAACAGCACCGTCGCCATATAGTTCGGTATGCCCGTCGCCACGATCTCCGGCGTCACCAGCAGGTAGAACAGCAGGATGACCGGGAAGGCGAGGATCAGGTTGGCAAGAAAGCTCAGGATCGTGTCCAGACGCCCGCCATAATAGCCCGCTGGCAGGCCCAGCGTGATGCCGACCATGAAGGCAAAGAGCGTCGCAAGCGGCGCGATCTGCACGACGACCCAGGCACCTTTCAAGAGGCGCGAGTAGACGTCACGCGCGAGGTTGTCGCCGCCCAGAAGGTACCATGCAAACTGGCCTTCATCCGGGCTGCGCATCGGCGTGCCGGGGATCTTGTTCTTCATGCCCGACACCTGGGACAGCGGATCGTGGGTGATCAGCATGTCGAACACACCCGCCATGACGCCCACCAGAACCCAGAACATGACAAGGCCAAAGCCGATCATGCCAATCGTGCTGTCAAACAGCTTGCCGTAAAGGCCCAGCTTGCGCTTGTAGGTGATCGACACCGCGTAGATCAAAATCAGGCCGACCCACACCGGGATCAGGTTCTGGCTGATTGCGCCGACGATGCCCGCGCCGGTGCCCATCACGATGCCCAGCACGATATAGGCCAGCACGATCAGCACAACGGCATAGAAACTCCACCGCATCGCCGTTTTGACCATCGCAGCCGGGCCCGTGGTGGCGGCAATCGTGCCGTCCGGGTTCACGGTGATCGGCCCGTTATCGGGCGCAACGATGGAGATGATGATGTTCGCCGCCACCGCCAGCGCCAGCGCAAGGGCTGCCAGATAAAGCGCGATGTTCAAAGGCGCCAGCGCGCCGGTCCATGTCAAGGGATCCATTGCCTTGGGCCTCCTTATGAAATGCGAATGCGCGGGTTCAGGAACACGTAGCCGATGTCTGAGATCAGCTGCGTGATCAGAACGACCACGACCGACACGACCGAGACCGCCAGAAGCAGCTCGATGTCATTATTGCCCGCCGCCTGCACCAGCAGCCAGCCAAAGCCCTTGTAGTTAAAGAGCGTCTCGACAATCACCACGCCGTTCAGCAGCCACGGGATTTGCAGCATGATCACGGTAAACGGCGCAATCAGCGCATTGCGCAGGGCGTGTTTGAGGACGATGTTGCCAAAGCTGACACCCTTCAGGCGCGCGGTTCGGATATATTGCGCCGTCATCACCTCCGTCATGCTCGCCCGCGTCATCCGGGCGATATAACCCATGCCGTAAAGCGCAATTGTGATGACGGGCAGGGTGAAATTCTCGAACGTGGCGTTGTCAATTGCTTGCGTTGCCGACCCCTTAAACCATTTCAGCCCAAAGGCGGATGAGGCAAAGATGGCGATGAAGATCACGCCCGAGACATATTCCGGCGTCGCCGTCGTCGCGATGGAGAAGGTGGACAGGGACCGGTCCAGCCCCGAGCCCTCCCGCATTCCCGCAAGCACCCCGACCAGCAGCGCGGACGGCACCATGACGAGCAGAACAAAGCCCATCAGCTTGCCTGTCGCCGCCAGCCTGACCCCGACCAACTCGCCTACGTTATCCTTAAAGACAAGGCTCGTGCCCCAATCGCCCTGAATCACGCCGCAGAAGCTTCGGCGCTCTTCTACTGGCGCGTTCTCGGCGAAACACTGGCCCATGACGGTGCCATCGTCCTTTTCCGTCACCCAGCCGGGGGCGACCCCCAGCCAGCGGCCATATTTGACAAAGGTGTTGTCAAGATAGCCGCGATCCCCCAGCCAGCTGGCCACGGCTTCGTCCGACATGCGGAAGTTGCCCTGCGTCTTCGCCAGTTTTTCGAGGTTCGGGTAAAGGTTGGTCAGGAAGAAGACGATGAACGTCAGGCAAATTGCCGTCAGCAACATAACGCCCAGTCGTCGGAGGATGAATAGTCCCATAAATGCCCCTGTTGGTCGGCTGATACGGGGGATGTGCCCCGCATATGGCTGGTGGCCCGGTTCATGCGGGCGCATGCTTTGGAAAGGCCGCGCGCGGGCGGCGCAGGCGTGTCGTCGAGCTCCCCTGAGCGCCGCGCGGTGATCCCCCGCGGCTTGTTTTCAATTTTTGTTAAACCCTATGAGGCCGAAAATGGGGTGGCGCGTCAACCGAACCGTTCAGGAATCATCACACATTTGCGACAGTTAGGTAGTCTGTTTGCGACATGTGCCTTGTCTTTGTCCACTTCAGCGCGCCGCAGAGGCGCGCAGCGCGCTTGGCGTTTGCCCGGTATGAGCCTGCATGAATCGGGTGAAATAGGCCGCGGAGCCAAAGCCGAGGTGCCGCGCGATGTCCTGCATCGCGACGTCCGTTTCAATCAGCGCGGTGCGCGCCGCGTGCAGCACGCGCTGGGTCAGCAGGTCCGCGGCGGTGTGCCCCGTGGCCGCTTTGCAGGCCCTTGCAAGGTGCGTCGGCGTGACACCAAGGGCTGCGGCGTGGTCCGAAATGGTCATCGGGCTGGCATATTGCTCCGCGATGCGAAGGCAAACCTTGCGCGACAAGCGCCCTGCCGCCGTGAGCGGCGCAGGCAGATGCTCGGGCAGGGTGATCTGGCGGCGCAACCAGACCGACACCAAGGCAAAGTAGCCATCGAGCGCATCCTGCACGAGGGGCCGGTGCGCCGCGGCCTCTCGCTGGGCCGCCTCAAGCAGCGCCGTCAGTTCGGAAATTGCGGCGGCATCCCGCAGACGCAGCTGGCGCGGGCCTTCGGGCAGCCGGGCCTCCGATCCTACGGGCACATGCGCCACCTGTCCGATCACCTGCCGCCCGACTTCCATTGAAAACAGATGCCCGGCTGGCACAAAGATCGCGTTATGGGTGCCATAGCCCCGGCGCGTCCCGTTCAGAAGCAAGCGGCCCTGGCCCCGCGTCGTCCAGATGAGCAGATGCGCGTCCCGGCTATGGGCAAGGTTCAGCCGCCAATCCTGCCCGCCGGTCAGGGCCGCGAGGGTGGAGATGCGGATCGGGGCGAGAAGAGCCATGCGCGTGCCAAAGGATCGTTAAGTGTAACTTCTCCACAGGGTTGGCACGGGGACGCGCGGCAATCCAGTCCTAATTTGTAAAGGCGCTGTGAAGCGCTTTAGCGTCAACGGCATGCCAGTCGCCCATCCGCGCGCGCATCCAGGTGCGCTGACGCTTGGCATATTGGCGGGTCGCGATGGTCGCTTTTTGCTCTGCTTCCGCCAAGGTCATCTGCCCCCGCAGATGCGCGATCAGCTCGGGCGCCCCGATGGCTTTGCAGCTTTGCAGCGCGGGGTCAAAGCGGGGCAGCATTGCGCGCGCTTCGGCCAATGCGCCCTCCTGCAACATCTGCGCAAACCGCCGCGCGATCCGCGGGGTCAGCCACGCTTTGTCTGCGTTCAGGACGATGCGTGTGGCTTTGTTCGCAGGCAGAAGCGGCGGGGCCGTGTCATCCTGCCATTCGGCCAAGGGCCGCCCGGTGGCCACCTGCACCTCCCACGCCCGCTGCACCCGCGCCCGGTTCGCCAGATCAACGCGCGCCGCCGTCGCCGCATCCAGCCCGCCCTGCAGCGCCGCAAGGCTGAGCGTATCGGCTTCGGTCCGGACCTCGGGAGGCGTCGCAGGGATGTCCGCCAGCCCTTCGGTGAGCGCGGCGAAGTATAGCCCGGTGCCGCCCACGATGATCGGACGCCGTGCGCCGCGCAACAGCGGGGCCAGCTCGCGCAGCCAATCCCCCGCCGAATAGGGCTCATCATAAGGCAGATGCCCATAGAGCGCGTGCGGCGCCCGGGCCACGTCTTCTGGCCCCGGGCGGGCGCTGAGCGCACACCAGCAATCATAGACCTGGCTTGCATCCGCGTTCACGATCACACCGCCTTGCGCCTCAGCGATGGCGAGGGCCAGTGCCGATTTGCCCGACGCCGTCGGCCCCGCAATCAACACCGGGCGGTCTGGCTCAAGAACGGGCAGGCCAAGCTTTGAAAGGCGCTCCAATGTCGCGTTCCCCGCAATTGCATCAGGGGCGCTTTTAGGACAGGTTGCGCGCAACTGGAATGCGGGCAGGGCAACAACCATGACAGAGGCGGAAAAGTCGACCTACAAACGGGTCATGCTGAAGATTTCGGGCGAGGCGCTGATGGGCGATCAGGGCTTTGGCCTGCACCCGCCCACCGTCGACAAGATCGCGACCGAAGTGAAAGCCGTGCATGACCTCGGGGTAGAGATCTGCATGGTCATCGGCGGCGGCAACATCTTTCGCGGGCTGCAAGGCTCTGCACAGGGGATGGAGCGGACGACCGCCGACTATATGGGCATGCTGGCCACGGTGATGAACGCGCTTGCCATGCAAAGCGCGCTGGAGGCGAAGGGCGTCTTCACCCGGGTGATCTCGGCGATCACCATGAACGAAGTGGCCGAGCCTTATATCCGCCGCCGCGCCGTGCGCCACCTTGAGAAAAAGCGAGTCTGCATTTTTGCGGCCGGAACGGGTAACCCCTATTTTACCACGGACACGGCCGCCACGCTGCGCGCGAACGAGATGGCGTGCGAGGCGATCTTTATGGGCAAGAACGGAGTGGATGGGGTCTATGACATGGACCCCAAACTGCACCCCGAGGCCAAGCGTTATGACGTGATCAGCTATGACGACGTGCTGTCGAAACGGCTGCGGGTGATGGATGCCTCCGCCATCGCGCTCGCGCGGGACAACAACCTGCCGCTGATTGTCTTCTCACTCGATGCGCCCGGCGGGTTCCGGTCGATCATGGCCGGGGACGGGATTTACACCAAGGTGCAGGG
This sequence comes from Pseudomonadota bacterium, assembly GCA_039817385.1. GTDB lineage: Bacteria > Pseudomonadota > Alphaproteobacteria > Rhodobacterales > Rhodobacteraceae > JBCBCP01. Next base: position 162,282 of record JBCBVY010000007.1, read on the forward strand.
CTAGGGCCGCGGCCCACACGCGGCGGGCGACTTGTCCAGCCCCCCTGCCTTCGTTATGCCTCTGGCCAAACAAGACAAGCAGGAAGGCCGCGCCCGATGTCCGATGAATTCATTCTGGATACTGATGATCTGACCCGCCGGATGGACGGGGCGATGACAAACCTCAAAACCGAGTTCGCATCGCTGCGCACAGGTAGGGCCTCTGCCTCCATGCTGGAGCCGGTGATGGTGGACGCTTACGGCTCCATGACGCCGATCAACCAGGTTGGCACCGTGAACGTGCCCGAGCCGCGGATGGTCACGATCAACGTCTGGGACAAAGGGCTTGTGGGCAAGGTGGAAAAGGCGATCCGGGAATCGGGCCTTGGCATCAACCCGCAACTTAACGGCACGATCATCATGCTGCCGATCCCCGAGCTGAACGAAGAGCGCCGCCGCGAGCTGGGCAAGGTCGCCGGCCAGTACGCCGAAAGCGCGCGGGTGTCGATCCGCAACGTGCGGCGCGACGGGATGGACCAGATCAAGAAGGCCAAGGCGGACGGGATGTCCGAAGATGACCAGAAGTTCTGGGAAGGCGAGGTTCAGGAGATGACGGACACCTATATCAAGAAGGTGGACGCCGCGCTGGAAACCAAGCAAGCCGAGATCATGCAGGTTTAAAATGCGAACCCGCCTACGGCGGGCAAAAGGTCCGGGGGACCTTTTGGCATTTTAAAGCGCGGAGCGCCGGATGGCCATCTGGACCCCGGCCTTCTATCATCAGCCCGGCGGATCGCCGCCCCGGAAATTTACTGAATTTCCGCCTCGTTTTCTTACGAAGAAAACGCGCCCTGCGCGGCGCCTGCGCAACAGCGTGCTTGAAACTGAACCTCGTGCGGGGTTTAAGCAGGGAAACCCGCGCGCAGGAGCAATCCGATCCCTAAATCCGCCCATACCGGCCCGCGCCACGTTGCCATCATCATGGATGGCAATGGGCGCTGGGCCACGCAGCGGGGCCGTCCGCGGCTCTTTGGCCATCACGCAGGCGCGCGCCGGGTGCGCGAGGTTGTCGAAAGCTGCCCCAAGGTCGGCGTGCAGTACCTGACGATTTTCGCCTTCTCGACCGAGAACTGGAAACGCACGCAGGTCGAGGTTGCGGGGCTAATGAGCCTCTTTCGCCGCTACATCGCCCGGGAAGCCCGCGCGCTGGACGAATTTGGCGTTCGCGTCCGCTTTATTGGCGACCGGGTCCGGCTGGATCAGAAGTTGACCACGCTGATGGACGAGCTGGAGGTGCTGACCTCCGGCAACTCCGCCGTTAACCTGACCATCGCGCTCAATTACGGCGGCCGGGACGAGGTGGCGCGGGCCACAAAACGTCTGGCCAAGGAGGTGGCAGAGGGGCGCCTGAAACCCGATGAGGTGAATGAAGAGACCCTTCCAAGATACCTGGATACTTACGTTTTGCCCGATCCGGACCTGGTGATCCGCACCAGCGGGGAGGCGCGGATTTCCAACTTTCTGCTGTGGCAGTCGGCCTATGCGGAATATGAGTTTGTCGACACGCTCTGGCCCGATTTCTCCGCGGAGGAGTTCGCGCAGCTCTGCGCCTCTTACGGCAGCCGCGAGCGCCGGTTTGGAGCCACGCCCGCATGAGCGCGCCCGCCCGGTGGTCGGACCTGTCGACGCGCAGCGTCTCGACCCTGGTCATGGCCGTCCTTGCGATTGGTGCGATCTGGGCGGGTGGCACGGCTTTTGCGCTTTTCATCGCGGTGATTTGCGGCGTTGTGCTGTGGGAATTGGTGCGCATGCTCGCGCCCGTGCCGCGGCGCCGCGCGCTGGTGCTTGGCGGGCTTGGGGCCTTGTGCTCCTTTGTTGATACGCTGACCCCGATGCCGGTCGCGCTGCTGTTGCTGCTGGTCCCGGCGCTGGTGGGCTGGGTCTGGCTGGGCCGCGGGCGCGCTGCGCTGGTTTTTGCGGGGTTTGCGGTGACGATCCTCGCTGCCGGGCTCGGCCTTGTTGTGATGCGCAGCAGCTTCGGGGTGACGTGGCTGGCCTGGCTCATCCTGACCGTGGCGGCGACCGACATCGCCGGGTATTTTGTGGGCAAGAGCCTCGGAGGGGCCAAGTTTTGGCCGTCGCTCAGCCCCAAGAAGACATGGGCCGGCACCGCCGGAGGATGGGCCGCCGCGGGGGCTGTGGGGGCGGCTTTTACGCCGTACCTGCCGGGCGGCTTATGGCTCGTGGCGCTCTCCATCGCCGCCGCCTTTTCCAGCCAGATGGGCGATATCGCCGAAAGCGCATTGAAACGCCGCGCGGGGGTCAAGGACAGCTCGGCACTGATCCCCGGGCATGGGGGCCTTTTTGACCGGATGGACGGGATGCTGGGCGGCGCGCTGCTGGTGCTGGTGATGATGCTGCTGACGGGCTACCCGCCGGAGCTGCCATGAGGCGGGTGTCGATCTTTGGGGCGACGGGATCGATTGGTCAGAACACGATCGACCTGATCGCGCGTGACCCGCAGGACTACGACGTGGTGGCTCTGACCGGGGCGGGCAACATCGCGCAGCTTGCGCAAGATGCCAAAGCGCTGCGGGCCGAGATTGCTGTCACCGCGCATCCCCACCTTCTGGACGATCTGCGGGATGCGCTGAGTGGCTCGGGCGTTGAGGCTGCGGCGGGGGAGGCTGCGCTGGCTGAGGCTGCGGCGCGGCCCGCGGACTGGGTCATGTCGGCCATTGTCGGGGCGGCGGGCCTGCGCCCGGGGTTGATCGCGCTGGCGCAGGGGGCGACGCTGGCGCTCGCAAACAAGGAATCGCTCGTTTGCGCCGGGGCGCTGATGCTGGAGACGGCGGCGCAGCACGGCGCGCGCCTCCTGCCCGTGGACAGTGAGCATTCGGCGGTGTTTCAGGCGCTCGTGGGTGAGGATATGGACGCGGTGGAGCGGGTGATTATCACCGCCTCTGGCGGCGCGTTCCGCGATTGGCCGATTGACGCGCTTGCAAACGCGACGCTCGATCAGGCGTCGGCGCACCCGAACTGGGACATGGGCCAACGGATCACCATCGACAGCGCCAGCATGTTCAACAAGGCGCTGGAACTGATTGAAACCCGTGAATATTTCGGCGTTCGCCCCGATCAGATCGAGGTCATCGTCCACCCCGAATCGATGATCCACGCGCTGGTCGGCTTTAACGATGGCGCGCTGATGGCTCATGTGGGCCCGCCGGATATGCGCCACGCGATTGGCTACGCGCTGCACTGGCCCGCACGGCGCGATCTGCCGGTGGCGCGGCTGGACCTTGCGGCCCTTGGCCAGCTGACCTTCCGCGCGCCGGACGAGGTGCGCTGGCCCGCGCTGCGGCTCGCGCGGCAAGTTATGGCGCGGCGGGGCCTTGCGGGGGCGGTGTTCAACGCGGCGAAGGAGACGGCACTCGATGGCTTCATCGCGGGCGCCTTGCGCTTTCCCCAGATGGCAGAAGTGGTCGAAGAGGTGCTGAATGCGGTCGATCCGCGCCTCATTGATGCCCCAATGACCCTTGATAACGTCGCCCGTGCGGACCAAATCGCACGCAAGGCCGCGCAAGACGCGATCAAACGAGCAGCAGGATAGGCAGAAGACGTGGACGGAGTTCTTGGATTGATCCCCGCTTTTGGCGGGCTGGCGTGGACACTCTTGGCCTTTGTCGTGGCGCTCAGCGTGATCGTGGCGATCCATGAATATGGCCATTACATCGTCGGGCGCTGGTCCGGCATCCATGCGGATGTCTTTTCCATCGGCTTTGGACCGGTCCTCTATGCCCGCGTCGACAAGCGCGGCACGCGCTGGCAGATCGCGGCCTTGCCCCTCGGCGGCTATGTGAAATTTGCCGGGGACGCGAACGCGGCGTCGGGCAAGGACGAAGACGCGATGGAGGCCGCAGCCGCGGATCCCGACGCGCTGCGCCGCACGATGCACGGCGCGCCGCTTTGGGCGCGGGCGGCCACAGTTGCGGCGGGGCCGGTGTTCAACTTCGTGCTGTCCATTCTTGTGTTCGGTGCGGTCCTTCTGTCGGCGGGGCAGGCGCGCGATCCGCTGACCGTGGGCGAGCTGCGCCCGATGCCCGCGGAACTGGCGGGCGACTTGCAACCCGGTGACGTTGTGCTTGAGATTGAAGGGCAGGCGGTGCCAGCCCCCGACAGCGGCGGATATGAGGCGTTCCTGGAGGCGCTGCCCAGCCGCCCGCTGCTTGACTACCGGGTTGACCGGGACGGCTCGGTTCAGGATGTGACCGGCCCTTACCTGCTCCCACCCTTGGCGGTGAACGTGTCGCCGCAATCGGCGGCGCTGGCGGCGGGGCTGGAGCGGGGTGACGTGATCACGGCGGTCGATGGCCGTGCGATCCACGACTTCGACCAGCTGCGCGAAGCGGTTGAGGGCGGGGAGGGCGCCGCGCTCGCTCTGACCGTTTGGCGCGCGGGCGAGGTGCTGACCAAGACGATGACCCCGCGCCGGGTGGACGAGCCCGACCCCGAAGGCGGTTTTCGCACCCAGTGGCGCATCGGCGTTGCGGGCGGCTGGGCGTTCGAGCCGGCAACAGAACGGGCCAGCATCGGCGGTGCGGTACAGGGGGGCATCGCGCAGACCTGGCGCATCATCGAAGGGTCGATCACCGGCCTTGGCTATATGATCTCGGGCGCGATCAGCACCTGCAACCTCTCTGGCCCCATTGGAATCGCCCAGACCTCGGGCGCGATGGCAAGCGCGGGGCTGGTGGATTTCATCTGGTTTATCGCCGTTCTCAGCACTGCGGTGGGCCTTTTGAACCTCTTTCCCATCCCGGCGCTCGATGGCGGGCACCTCGTATTCTATGCCTACGAGGCGGTCACCGGCAAACCGCCCAGCGACGGTGCGCTGCGCATCCTCATGGCGGGCGGGCTGGCCCTTGTGCTGAGCCTGATGGTCTTTGCCCTGGGGAACGACATTTTCTGCCCCTGACGCGCTGCGGCGGGTTGCCCCCAATTTGCCACAATTCGCTCAAATGCGAGCCGCATTTGCCCTCTATCCCTGTGCGGGAGTGAGAGGGACATGACATGCAGACGATCAATGCCGGATATCGCGGGTTGAGCCTCCTGATGCTGCTGAACTGGGACCGTGCGCTTTACATCGCGACGATCGCTGGCGCGCTCTGCGCCGGGGCCTGGATCGGCAGCCTATAAGCGCGACTCGTCCACCAAACATGACAAATGCGCCTGCCGGCTCCGGCGGGCTTTTCGCGTTTTGACAACCCCTTGTGGTTTGTCTAGTGAAGACCCACTGAATGTCTGTTGAAGTGGGCTTTGCTATGGACCTTGGGGGAAGGTGCGGCGACGCAATGAAAATGCTGCGCGCCGCCACGATTGTAACCGTCTTTAGGGCCTTTGCGGTTTTCCTAGTTGCAACAGGGGTTTGGGCGGTTTGCGTGCCCGAGGCGCAAGCGCAGAGCTTTACCTTCTCGCGCATCGAGATCGAGGGGAACGCCCGCATCGGACGCTCCGCAATCCTCAGCCAGGCCGGAATCGCGCCGGGCCAGACGGTGACGGCGGGGCAACTCAACGACGCCTTCCAGAACCTCAACAATTCGGGCCTGTTCGAAAGCGTGTCCCTCACGCCGCAAGGCGCCACCCTGCGGATCGAAGTCATCGAGTTGCCGACGATCAACCGCATCTCCTTTGAAGGCAACCGGCGCATCAACGACGATGCGCTCAGTGCCGTCATCACCAGCGCGGAGCGGCGCGTGTTTAACCCCGCGCAGGCCGAACGGGATGCCGCCGGGATCGCCGAAGCCTACGCCAATGCCGGACGCATCGCCGCGCGGGTCACGCCGCGCATCATCAAGCGGCGCGACAATCGCGTCGATCTGGTGTTCGAGATTTTCGAAGGCAGCATTGTCGAGATCGAACGCCTCAGCTTTGTCGGCAACCGTGTCTTTTCTGACCGCCGCCTGCGCCGCGTTGTGGACACGAAACAGGCGGGCCTTTTCCGCCAGTTTATCCAGGCCGACACGTTGATCGAAGACCGCCTTCAGTTTGACCAGCAGGTGCTGCAGGATTTTTATTTCAGCCGCGGCTATGTCGATTTCCGCGTGAACTCGGTCAACGCCGAGCTGACCGAAGAACGCGACGGCTACTTCCTTGTCTTCAACGTGCAGGAAGGCCAGCAATTCACCTTTGGCGAGGTCACGGTCACCTCCGAGATGCCGAATGTTGATGCGTTCGAATATGAGCAGGTCGTGAGGATCCGCCCCGGCGTTGTCTACTCTCCCACGCTGGTCGAGGCGGAGATCTCACGCATGGAGCGCCTCGGCATCCGCAACGCGGTCGACTTCCTGCGGGTGGAGCCGCGGATCACCCGCAACGATGCGGACCTGACGCTGGACGTCGAATTTGTGCTGAGCCGCGGACCGCGCGTGTTCGTGGAGCGGATCGACATCGAAGGCAACACCACGACGCTGGACCGCGTGATCCGCCGCCAGTTCGAGATTGCCGAGGGGGACCCGTTCAATCCCCGCCAAATTCGCGAAAGCGCGGAACGCATCCGCGCGCTCGACTATTTCGCAAATGCTGAGGTCGCCGCGCGCGAAGGCTCCAGCCCCGAGCAGGTCATCGTTGACGTTGACCTCGAAGAGCAGCCCACAGGCTCGCTCACCTTCGGCGGCACGTTCTCTAACAACAACGGCTTCGGCCTCGCCATCAGCTTCGTGGAGCGGAATTTTGTCGGTCGCGGGCAGACCCTTTCGCTGGATGTGTCCACCGCCGAGGTCGCTGACGTCTACGGCCTGACCTTCACCGAGCCCGCCTTTCTTGGCCGGGATGTGGAGTTTTCCTTCGAGGCGCGGGCGACGTCGGGCAGCAGCTCGTTCTTCACACACGACACCGAACGTTTCACCGTGCAGCCCAGCCTGACCTTCCCGGTCTCTGAAAATGGCCGGTTGCAGGTGCGGTATACGTTTGCCGAAAGCGAGATGGTGGCGCGCGATCCGAACAATGCGGGCGTGATTCAGGCTGGCGAAATCGGCGTGGGCGTGCAAAGCGCCAGCTCGATCGGATACACCTACACCTACGACACGCGCATCACCGGTCTGAACCCGAACGCAGGTGTCCTGCTGGAATTCGGGCAGGACTTTGCCGGTCTCAGTGGCGATTCCGAGTATATTCGTACAACCGCGCGCGCCGTGGCCCAGACAAAGGTGCTGAACGAGGAAGTCACCCTGCGTGCAACCCTCGAAGGCGGCGCGCTGGCCTGGGGCAGCGGTGCGAACCGGACCATTGACCGGTTTGTCCTAGGCCCCAACATCATCCGCGGTTTTGAACCCGGCGGCATCGGCCCGCGGGACCAGTCCGGCACGGCCGACGACGCGCTGGGGGGCAACCTTTATATCGCGGCGCGGTTTGAGGCGGAATTCCCCCTCGGCCTGCCCGAAGAATACGGGATCATGGGCGCGGTGTTTTATGATGTCGGCAACCTGTGGGACCTTGACGGGGCTAACCTTGCCGGCGGCACCGTGGTGGGCGAAAGCGGATCGTTCCGGCACGTCATCGGCTTCTCGATCCTGTGGGACACGCCTGTTGGTCCTTTGCGGTTCAACTTCACCGATGCGATCAAGAAGGAAAGCTTTGACCGTGACCAAAGCTTCGATTTGACCCTCACCACACGGTTCTGAGGCGCACATGGCGGGCCGGGTCGGCAGACGGCTGTTTTGCACCGGCCTTGCTGCGTGGGGCGGGGCCGCCGTTGCGCAAGACTTGCCTGAAGGCGTTCCGCAAAGCGGGGTGCTCACCGTCGACAGTCAGCGCCTTTTCGCCGGCAGTGCCTTTGGCCGCCGTGTCGCCCGCCAGATCGAAGAACGCAGCGCGGCGCTGGCGCAGGAAAACCGCCGCATCGCCAATGAGCTGAGCGCGGAAGAGCGCGAGCTGACCGAGCTGCGCGCGACGCTGCCCGCGGAAGAATTCCGTGCGCTCGCAGATGCTTACGACACAAAAGTGCAGGAAACCCGCCGCGCGCAGAACGCCAAGTCGGACGAGCTGGACAGCTTTGCCGCGCAGCAGCAGCGCGCTTTTCTCGCCGCGGCTGCGCCGGTGCTTGAAGCGCTGATGCGGGAAGCCGGGGCGGTCATCGTGCTGGAGAAAGAGCGCGTGCTGCTGTCGGCGACGGCCATTGAGGTGACCGATATTGCCATCGCACGCATCGACGCGGCCATCGGCGAGGGGGACTAGCGCGCTTGCCCAGCCCCGCGCGCGTTGTTAGGCAGGGCGCAAACTGCACAGGCCCTTCACAATGACTGAAACACTGACCGCCGACATTGACCTGATCCAGCGGATCATCCCGCACCGCTACCCGTTCCTGCTTGTGGATAAGGTGGTGGATATCGACGGCTACGCTTCGGCCCGCGGCATCAAGAATGTCACCATGAACGAGCCGCATTTTCAGGGCCATTTCCCGGGCAAGCCGATCATGCCGGGTGTCACCATCGTCGAAGCGATGGCGCAGACCGCGGCGGTGATGGTTGGCACCGCGCTGGATCTCGCGGACAAGAACTTCCTCGTCTACTTCATGGCCATCGACGGATGCAAATTCCGCCGCATGGTCGTGCCCGGCGACGTGCTTGAGTTGAAACTGACCACGGTGCGCGGCAAGCCCGGCGCGAAGGTCTGGAAGTTCAGTGGTATTGCCGAGGTGGAAGGCGAGATGGCCTGCGAGGTGGCCTTTACCGCGATGATGGACCTGCCAAAGGACGCCTGAGCCATGCCCATCCACGCCTCAGCCGTGATCGAACACGGCGCGCAGATTGACCCGACCGCTTCGGTCGGCCCGTTCTGCGTGGTTGGCCCGCAGGTCGTGCTGGGCCCGGAGGTCGAGCTGAAAAGCCACGTGGTGATTACGGGCCAGACGACAATTGGCGCGGGCACGGTGATCTTTCCCTTCGCCGTGATTGGCGAGATCCCGCAGGATCTGAAGTTCAAGGGCGAGGACAGCCGTCTGGAGATCGGCGCGCGCAACCGCATCCGCGAGCATGTGACGATGAACGCAGGCACGATGGGCGGCGGTGGCGTGACCCGTGTGGGCGACGATGGGCTTTTCATGGCGGGCTGCCACATCGCCCATGACGCGCAGATCGGCGACCGGGTCATCGTCGTGAACTCGGCGGCGATTGCGGGCCACTGCGTGCTGGAGGATGATGTGATCGTCGGCGGCCTTTCGGGCATTCACCAATGGGTGCGCGTGGGCCGTGGGGCGATCATTGGCGCGGTGACGATGGTCACCAATGACGTGATCCCCTACGGTCTGGTACAGGCCGAGCGCGGGCGGCTTGACGGGCTGAACCTTGTGGGTCTCAAACGCAAGGGCGTTGCGCGCGGTGACATCACGGCCCTCCGCGCGGCCTTCCAGATGCTTGCGCAGGGTGAGGGCAGCTTTCAGGAACGCGCGATGCGGCTCGGCTCCGAGGCGGACAGCGACTATGTCAAACGGATCGTGGATTTTGTGACCGCAGATTCCGATCGTTCGTTCCTGACGCCGAAATGACCGGCAAACTCGCCCTGATCGTCGGCAAGGGGGCCTTGCCCGCACGCATCGCCGCGGCGCAGGACGTCCCGCCCCTGGTCGCGATGCTGCAAGGCAACCCGCCAGAGGGGATAACGCCCGATGTGGCGTTCCGCGTTGAGACCCTCGGCTCCTTGCTGGTGGATCTGGGCCAGCGCGGCGTAACGGATGTCTGCCTTGTTGGCGCGATTGATCGGCCCCAGATCGACCCCTCCGCGCTGGATGCAGAGACTGCGCCGCTGGTGCCGATGCTGATGCAGGCGGCGGGGCAGGGGGATGACGGCGCCCTGCGCGCGATCATGGCCCTGTTCGAGCAAACCGGCTTTACCGTCCGGGCCGCGCACGAGCTTGCCCCCGATATCGTCGCGCCGCCGGGGGTGCTGTCCGAGAAATGGCCCGATGCGCAGATGCGCAAGGACGCCGCGCGCGGGGCCGCCGTGCTGGCCGCGCTTGCGCCGCTTGATGTGGGGCAGGCGGTTGTCGTGGGGCAAGGGCAAGTGCTGGGCATTGAGGCGATAGGCGGCACGGACGCTCTGATCGCGTCACTGCCGCAGGTGCCGCAGCGGGCGGGCGCGGTGCTGGTCAAAGGCCCGAAGATTGGCCAGGACGCGCGGGCGGACATGCCCACGGTCGGCCCGCACACGATTGAGGCCGCCCATGCCGCGGGCCTTGCGGGCGTGGTGATCGACGCAGGCGATGTGATCTTGCTGGAGCGGGAGCGCTGCGCGGCGCTGGCCGATGAATACGGGCTGGTCCTGTGGTCCCGCACGGGCGGCTGACATGCGCGTTTTCCTGATCGCGGGCGAAGCGTCGGGCGACAAGCTGGGCGGCGCGCTGATGGCAGGTTTGCGCGAACTCGCGCCCGAGGTGGCCTTTTCCGGCGTCGGCGGCGCGCTGATGCAGGCGCAGGGCCTGACCAGCCTGTTTGAGATGTCAGAGCTGAGCGTCATGGGCCTGACTGAGGTGCTGCCCAAATACCGCCACCTCAAGCGCCGCATCGCGCAGACCGCGGCGCGGGTGCTGGAGGAAAAGCCGGACGTTCTGATCACCATCGACAGCCCAGATTTCTGCCTGCGCGTGGCGAAGATCGTGAAGGTTGCGTCGGACACGCGCATCGTGCACTACGTGGCGCCCTCGGTCTGGGCTTGGCGGCCGAAACGGGCTTCGAAGATGGCAGCGGTCGTCGACCAGGTGCTGGCGCTCTTGCCGTTCGAGCCGCCGTTTATGGAAGCGGCGGGGGTGGACTGTGACTTTGTCGGCCACCCTGTGGTGGCGGAGCCTGTGGCACCTGTCGCTGCGGTGACCCGGCTGCGCGCCCGCTTGGGCGTAGAGGACGCCGCCCCGCTGATCGCTGTCCTGCCCGGCTCCCGCCGGGGAGAGATCGCGCGCATTGGCCCGCGGCTAGGGGCTGCGCTGGGGCCAATCATTACCGCGCATCCCGGCGCGCGGGTGCTGGTCCCTGCGGCTCGCGCGGTGGTGCCCGAGGTGCAGGCGCTGGTCGCGGATTGGCCCGGAACGCCGGTTGTGCTTGATCCCAGCGGGCCGGAGACCGCCCAAGCCGAGGCGGACAAACGCGCCGCCTTCGCCGCCGCTGACGTGGCGCTCGCGACCTCCGGCACCGTCGCGCTTGAGCTGGCGGCGGCGGGCACGCCGATGGTCAGCGCCTTTGACCTGAACTGGCTCAGCCGCCTAATCGTGCAGCACCTGATACGCCGCCACCCGGGCAGCCTCGTGACGCCGGGCCGGGGCAACCTGATCAACATCGTCACGAACAGTGACATTGTGCCCGAGCTGATCGGCGCCCGCTGCACTCCGGATGAGATCAGCGCAGCCTTGCTGGGTCTGATCGACGCGCCGGATGCCCAGCGAGAGGCAATGGCCCGCGTGATGCAAGCACTGGGGCAGGGCGGGGAAGACCCCGGCCTGCGCGCCGCCCGCGCGGTGCTGGCGCGGCTTTAGCCCGGAATGTCAAAGCCCGGCCGGGCGAGCGTGAAGCCGTCAAAGGTGAAGCCGGGGCTGACGACGCAGCTGACAAGCGTGTAGGCGCCTTTGCTTTGTGCGCTCTGCCAATGACCCGTCGGCACAACGATCTGCGGTGCGCCCACGCTGAGATCAGGCGAAAGGGTACGCGCCGTCGCGGGCCCCGCCTCCGTCTCCGCAATCCGCAGGGTCAGCGGCGCGCCCGCGTGGAACAGCCACAGCTCATCCGCGTCGACCTTGTGCCAATGGCTGCGTTCGCCTTCCGTCAGCAGGAAGTAGATGCAGGTGGCCAGCGGGCGCCCCGCGCCCTCCGCCGCCCATGTCTGGCGGTAGAACCCGCCCTCCGGGTGCGGCTCCAGATTCATACGGGTGATGATCTCTTGCGGGTCCATGCAGGCAGGGTAGGCTGATGGGGGACAAGAGGGCAAGCCATGCGCATCATCATCATCGGCGGCGGGATCATCGGGGCGGCGATTGCCCACGCGCTGCGGGCGCATGACGTGACGGTGCTTGACGCCGGGGGCGGGGCAACGGCGGCCAGCTTTGGCTGGATCGGCGCGAGCTTTCACCTCGATGCCGCTCATTTCCGCCTGCGCGCGCAAGGGCTGAAGGCCTGGGCGCGCCTCTGCCGTGACAAGGGCCTGCCCGTGCACCGCTGCGGCTGCCTGAGTTGGGAAGGCCAGGACGCATCCGCGCTCCGCGACCTCGGCTACGCGGTGGAGGAGGTGGATGCGGTCCGCTTTGCCGCGCTTGAGCCGGCGCTTGCCGTGCGGCCCGAGGCCGCGCTGCGCTTTGAGGTGGAGATGGCCGCGGAGGCCCGCGCCACGGCCGCCCGCCTGATGTCCGATGCCAGGGTCATCACCGGCCTGCGTGCCGACGGCATTGAAGTAACCGCAGGCAAGGTGACAGGCGTGCGCACCGCCCAAGGCACGTTGCCTGCTGATGCCGTGGTTCTTGCTGCGGGTACAGGCTGCGCACCGCTTTTGGAGCCACTCGGCATCGCGCTGCCCATGCTGCCACGCCCCGGCCTGATGCTGCGCACGGCGCCGGTGGCGGCGCGCCTCACCCATATCTGCGTGGCGCCGGATCAGGAGCTGCGGCAACTGCCCTGTGGCAGCCTTCTGGCGCCCACCGCCGCGTCGCACCAGTCAGATGACAGCGAAGCGATCACGGAGCGCCCCGACCTGCTGGCCGACGCGGCATGCACGCGTATCGCGGCCCTGATCGGCGCGCCTGTGCACTGGGCTGAGGTTATGCGCGCGGACCGGCCCATGCCCGGCGACGAACGGCCGGTCATTGGCCCCATCGGCCCCATCGGGCTGCACATCGCGGTGATGCACAGCGGCGTGACACTTGCCGCGATTACGGCAGAGATCACCGCGGCAGAGGTGATGCAGCGCCCCTTGCCCAACCTGCACGCGGACCTCGTCGCGCCCTACCGCCCGGACCGGTTTCAGAGCGTGATGTCGTAGAAGCGCAGCAGTTTCACGAACTGCGGGTCCGGCGTGTAGAACGGCGCGCAAGGGGCAAAGCCGATCTTGCGGTAAAGCGCGATCGCCTCGGTCAGCGTCGCGACGGTGTCCAGCACCATCCGGTCATAGCCATCGGCCCTGGCCCGCGCCATCGCGTCCATCACCAGCGCCTTTGCTGCGCCTTGCCCGCGCCCCTCGGGGCTAACAAAGATGCGCTTGATTTCTGTCTCGCGCGCGCTGATGGGGTAGTACATCGCGCAGCCGATGATACCGTCCGCCTCCGCCAGCAGGATATCCCCGCGCGGGCGCGCATGGATGCGGGGCAGGTCGGTGATCAGGGCGCCGTAATCGGCCTTGGCGTAGTAGGTCTCCACCATGTCCGGCACATCCGCCATCCGCTCGATCAGAAGGTCGCGGTAGGCCCAGCACAGGCGGGCGATATCGTCCATGTCGGCGGGGGTGGCAGAGCGGATGATCATGGCCGCCACGTTACGGCGGCCAGCGTTTCCGCGTCCAGCCCGCCGCGCAAGGAAACCTCGCGCACCCGGTCGAGCGAGGCCACCAGCCCACGGTCCCGGCGGTATCTTCGGAACGCGGGCACCCCTTCGGCCAAAGGCCGATAGAGCCACAGCCCCCGTGCATAGCGCTTCGGGTTATCCGCAGGCGGCGCCACGGGGATCTGCCGAAAGCTGCCGGAGTTCAGCGGGCTGAGGTCCATGCGGTCGCCTGCCGCCCGGATCAGCGCGGCACTGTCCAGCCAAAGCGCATGAACGGGCACATCGCGCGCCACACTTGCCGCAAAGGCCTTCGCCTCGGCCTCGGGCCACAGAAACACCCGTTCGTCCAGTTGCGCCGCCCAGGCCTGTGGGCTGTCCTCGAGCCACGCCTTCGCAGCCCGCAGATAGCGTACGAGGGGCAGCTGATGGTTCAGACGCGCGGCGCCCACCTGCACCCGGTCGCGCCGCAAAAGAATGCTTGCCGGATCAACCCCGGCCCGCCGCGCGAGCTCTGCCGCGGGCCAAAGCCCATCCGCCCGGATCGCCGGGACATTCTCCGCCGCGGTGACATGCAGCAGACGGCGGCCCAGATGCGCCACCGCCGCCGCGATCATCCTATCGGAGAATAGAGGCACCAGCGTAAACCGCCGTCTCTCCGAGCGCTTCGTCAATGCGGATCAACTGGTTGTACTTGGCCAGCCGGTCCGAGCGGGCAAGGCTGCCGGTCTTGATCTGCCCGCAATTGGTCGCCACAGCCAGATCGGCGATGGTGGCATCCTCCGTCTCGCCCGAGCGGTGGGACATCACATTGGTCATGGATGCGCGGTGTGCCATGTCCACCGCCTGCAAGGTCTCCGTCAGGGTGCCGATCTGGTTGACCTTGACCAGCATGGAGTTTGCGCAGCCACGTTCGATGCCTTCCGCCAAACGGGCCGGGTTGGTGACGAAAAGGTCATCGCCGACAAGCTGCACCTTGGACCCCAGCGTCTCTGTCAGCGCGCGCCAGCCGTCCCAGTCATCCTCGGCCATTCCATCCTCGATGGAGATGATCGGGTAGTCCCGCACCAACGCCTCAAGATAGGCGACATTCTCATCCGAGCTGAGCGTCTTGCCCTCGCCCGACATCACATAGGCCCCGTCGCGGTAGTACTCTGTCGCCGCGCAATCGAGGGCGAGGTAGATGTCCTCCCCCGGCGTGTAACCGGCCTTCTCAATCGACTTCAGCACAAAATCCAGCGCGTCGCGGGTGGAGGAGATGTTCGGTGCAAAGCCGCCCTCATCACCCACGCCCGTGGCCAGCCCCGCCGCATGCAGCTCTTTTTTCAGTGTGTGGAACACTTCAGCCCCCATGCGTACGCCGTCGCGGATCGACGTGGCGCTGACCGGCATGATCATGAATTCCTGGATGTCGATGGGATTGTCCGCATGCTCCCCACCATTGATGATGTTCATCATCGGCACGGGCAGGGTGCGGGCCGAAGTGCCGCCCACATAGCGGAACAGCGGCTGGCCGGTGTAATCCGCCGCCGCCTTGGCCGCCGCCAGTGACACGCCGAGGATGGCATTGGCGCCAAGGCGCGCCTTGTTCTCGGTGCCATCAAGCTCGATCATCGCGGTGTCGATTTCCACCTGCTCGGTGGCATCAATGCCGACCAGCGCCTCCGCAATCTCGCCATTCACCGCGGCGCAGGCCTCCAGCACGCCTTTGCCCAGATAACGCGCCGCATCCCCGTCGCGCTTTTCTACCGCCTCATAGGCCCCTGTCGAAGCCCCTGAAGGCACCGCGGCCCGGCCCATCGTGCCATCTTCAAGGGTCACATCGACCTCCACGGTCGGGTTGCCGCGGCTGTCGAGGATTTCGCGGGCGTGGATGTCGATGATGGTGCTCATGGGGCGTCCTTTCAAAGCTTGCCGCGTCCTTAGACCCCGCAGCGCAGAAGCTGAACCCTGTTTGCGCTCACCTTTTTCCTTCTCTGTTCAAGAAAATCCTGGGGGGTCTGGGGGGCTAGCCCCCCAGGACGGTCGGACCGGGCGCAGCCGGTCCGAAACTCACCCCTTCACCACCCGCTCGCGTCCCAGCATGTAAAGCCCGGAGCCCACCACCACCGCACAGCCCAGCAAGGTCAACGCATCGGGCCGCTCGCCAAAGATGGCCATACCGATCACCAGCGCGAAGACGATGCGCGAATAGCGGAAGGGGGTGACAAAGCTGATCTCGCCCACGCGCATGGCCAGGACAATGAAATAATAGCACAGCACCCCGATACAGACCGCGCCGCCCATCAGCGCCCATTGCGCGCCCTCCGGCATGACCATTGGCGTGGCGGCGACCCAGAGCAGCAGTGCCGCCGCCGGGATCAGGGTGAGGAAGGCCAGAAGGCTCAGCTGCATCGATGACGCCTCGGGCGGGATGCGCCGGGTCATCAGATCGCGCAGCGCAAGGCCCCCCGCGCCCTGCACCGCAAAAAGCGACAGCCAGTCGAACCCTTCCAGCCCCGGGCGGATGATCAGCAGGACGCCAGCAAAACCCACAAGGATTGCCGTCCAGCGGCGCCAGCCAACCTGTTCGCCAAGGAACAAGGCGGCGGCCAAGGTGACGAGCAGCGGCGTGACCTGGAGGATCGCCGACGCGGTGGACAGCGGGATGAGCGCAATCGCGGTGACAAAGCCCAGCGTGCCGATCAGCTCGCCAAGGTTCCGCAAAAACACCGCAGGCCGCGCAAGGCCGCTGTGCCAATAGGGGATGCCTTGCACCGCCATGATCACGGCCAGAACAGCGGCGCCGCCCAGGCCCAGCATCCCGATGATCTGCCCAACGGGCAGCGCGCCGGCGAGCGCCTTGATGAACGCGTCCTCGATGGCAAAGCCGAGCATCGCGAGGACCATGAGCCCCGCGCCCCGCAGGTTGTCCGCCCGCATCAGTCGATGCGCCGGATCTGAAGCTGGTTGCCGTCTTTGCGCGTCTCAAGCGACGGGATCTCGCGGACCAGCGCGCTCAGCTTGGCATGGCCATAGCTGCGCGTGTCGAAATCCGGGTGCGCAGCCTGGATCGTCTGGCCGATCTGGCCCAGCGAATACCACTCGTCATCCTGCGCGATCTTGCCCATCGCCGCGCGGATCAGAGGCAGCGCATCCAGCACCTTTTCGCTCGCCTTGGCCGGGGCATCGCTGCTGCCGATGTTCTCGATGAAGACAAAGCGGTTGCAGACATTGCGCAGCGCCTCGGGCGTTTTCTTCTCGCCGATGCCGATCACGGTCAGCCCGTCCTCGCGCAGCCGGTTGGCCAGCGCGGTGAAGTCACTGTCGGAGGAGACGAGCACAAACCCGTCAAAACGGCGGGTGTGCAGGATGTCCATCGCGTCGATCACCAGGCCAATGTCGGAGGCGTTCTTGCCCCTGGTATTCGCGCTTTCCTGATGCGCCACGAGGCCAAGGGATGTCACCTTGTCCGACCAGCCGTTCAGCCGCGCCGAAGACCAATCGCCATAGACCCGGCGCAGCGCAGGCTCGCCCATCGCCGTGACCTCGCGCAGGATTGCATCGGCGTGTTTGGCCGGGACGTTATCGGCGTCAATCAGCACGGCAAGCAAAGGGCGGTCACGATCTGTCGCCATGTTCACTTCTTCACCTTCACCTTGTCCTTGCGCACGCCGAACAGTTCCAGCCGATGGCCGCGCAGATCATAGCCCAGCTTGGCCGCGATGCGCTCTTGCAGCTCTTCAATCTCGGGGTCGACAAATTCGATCACCTCGCCGGTCGACAGATCAATCAGGTGGTCGTGATGCTCGCGCTCGGCATCCTCATAGCGCGCGCGCCCGTCGCCGAATTCCAGCTTGTCGATGATGCCCGCCTCTTCGAACAGCTTCACCGTGCGATACACGGTCGCAATGGAGATGCCGCTATCCACCGCACTGGCGCGGGCGTAAAGCTCTTCGACGTCCGGGTGATCGTCGCTGTCCTCCAGCACCTGCGCGATCACGCGGCGCGGCTGGGTCATCCGCAGCCCTTGCGTTTCGCAGCGCTCGAGAATGGTGGGACGCATGGCAGGCTCCTTGGACGTGGCTCCCGGTCTATCGTCCTGGCCCCGCGCTCGCCAGAGGGGCGCGGAAACTTTGTAAGTTTCCGGCCCGTTTTCTTGCCAAGAAAACGCCCCCTCAGGTGTAAAGCGATGGCACCCCCAGCTGCGCGTGGATTTCGTTCACCGCTGCCGCGTTCAGCCCCAGCCCCTGCGCGAGGCTGTGCAGGTATTGCGCTTCGGCCTGGCTGTCGAGGTCGATGGCCAGCACGGACATCAGGTAGACCTGCGGGCCCAGCCCCTGCGGCACTTCGGCCACCAAGCCGTCCACATCCACCGGCCGCTGCATCTCCGCGCGGACAAAGGCGGCCTCTTCGGCGTCCACCTCATCGCCGAGTTGCCCGACGAGCTTTTGCTCTTCAGCCGCATCCAGCTGGCCGTCACACTTTGCCGCCTGGATCATCGCGCGCAGCATCAGCGCCGCGGCGGCCTCCTGATCAGCAGAGGGCGTCATCGCGGGCTCCGGCGTCTGGTCGAACTGGGAGTTTAGCACCGCGCCAAAGCTGGCCGGGGCCTCCTGCGGCTTGCTGCCCAGCGCGCCTGCAAGCCCGCCGAGCAGCCCGCCCGCGCCGGCACCGCCGAGCATTCCGGCAAGGCCAGCCCCGCCGCCCGCGCCGCCGAGCATCCCCGCAAGGCCCAACCCGCTTTCGGAGCCGCCGATGCCATCCAGCATCGCGCCCAGACCGCCGCCCGCACCGCCCTGCGCGCCGCCCAGAAGCCCGCCCAGCATGTCCTGCATCGAGCTGCCGCCGCCCGCGGCACCACCCGTCAGCCCGCCCAACAGACCGCCAAGCCCGGCTTGCCCTGCGCCGCCTTCGGTGCGTTTTTGCATCATCGCGCTCGCGCCCTTGGCCACAGCCACGCCAATCGCCACTTTGGCCAGCGTCTTCATCAAACTCATGTCGCGTTCCTTGCTTCGCGTCTCGTCCGGATCAACATGGCACAGCGGCGCCGCGCGGGGAACAGCGCTTGACGCCCCGCGCGCGAAAACGTCTGGTGGCGGGATGGAACGCAAGACGCAGATGGACACGGTTGGCGCGGTGATGCTGGTGGCGTTCGCGCTGCACCTTGCGTTCAACCAGGTGGTGATCAAGGTCACTAATGGCGGGTTTGGCCCGGTCTTTCTGGCCGGTATCCGGTCGGCCGGGGCCGTTGTGATCCTGCTGCTTTGGATGCGCCTGCGCGGCGCCGCCCTAAGCCTGCCGCGCGCGTCTTGGACGGGGGGCATCATCTCGGGCTTGCTCTTTGCCATCGAATTCATGTGCCTCTTCGTGGCGCTGGACCTGACGACGGTCAGCCGCGCCTCCATCATCTTCTATTCGATGCCCGTGTGGCTCGCGCTCGCCGCCCATGTCCTGCTGCCCGGGGAGCGGCTGAGCGGGCCGCGCCTGATCGGCCTTGTGCTGGCGATGAGCGGGGTGGCGCTTGCCATGCTCGACCGCTCCGAAGGGGTGGGAGCGCTCACTGGCGACATCCTCGCCCTGATCGCGGCGATGTGCTGGGCGGGTATCGCGCTGTGCGTGCGCATCACGCCGCTATCGGAGGTGCCGCCCGCAAGCCAGCTTTTGTGGCAAGTCGCGATCTCCGCGCCGATCCTGATCCTGGTGGCGCCGCTCTTTGGTGCGCTGATCCGCGACGTGCAGCCGATCCACATTGCGGGCCTTGCCTTCCAGATCGTCGCCGTGGCCTCGCTCGGCTTTCTCGCGTGGTTTTGGCTGATGAAGATCTACCCCGCCTCCTCGGTTGCCTCCTTCAGCTTCCTGTCGCCCGTCTTTGCGGTGATCCTCGGCTGGCTCTTGCTGAACGAGCCGGTGAGCTGGACGATTTGGGCCGCGCTGGGGCTGGTAGCGGCGGGCGTGTTTCTGATCAATCGGCGGTGAGGGTGTTGAGTGCGGGACTGGGGCTCTGCCCCAGACCCCGGGATTTCTTGGAACAGAGAAGGGGCTACGTGCCGCAGAATGTGGCGGGGACGATTTCCTGTGCGGTTGGGGGGCGGGCGAGGTCTTGGTTGTCCTCGAAGGGGGTGGTCAGCGCGGCGTTGAGCTGCTCGAACGGCCCCATGTCCCCTTGCACGGCGGCGGCAATCATGGCCTCGATCTGGTGGTTGCGCGGGATGATGGCGGGGTTGGCGGCAGCCATCGTCGCCTCCGGGTCCGCCTCGCCCCGCAGCCGGTCCTGCCAGCGGGCACGCCACGCGTCGAATTCGGTCCGGCTGAGGACCTGATCGCGGGCGGTGTCGGTGTTCAGCGCGCGGAACGTATTGGTGAAATCCGCGCCGTCCTTTTGCATCAGCGCCAGCAGGTCTTCGATCAGCGGCTCATCCTCGGCGCGGGCCTCGGCCAGGCCCAGCTTGCGGCCAAAGCGGGCGCGCCAGTTTTCGTGCAGCTGCGCAGGCATGGCGTGGACGATCTGCGTGGCTTCCTGGGCGGCGGCCTCGATGTCGTCTGCCTGCCGGATCAGGGCCGTCGCAAACTGCGCCATGTTCCAGACCGCGATGCGGGGCTGCATCCCGAACGCATAGCGCCCGGACTGGTCGATGGAGGAGAAAACCTGCATTTCGGCGTAGGCGTCCATGAAGGCGCAGGGGCCGTAGTCGATCGTCTCTCCGGGGATGGAGCAATTGTCGGTGTTCATCACCCCGTGGATGAAGCCCACGGACATCCACGCGGGGATCAGCGCGGCTTGCGCGGCGCAGACGGCGCGGAGCAGGCCCGACCACCCGTCCGCCTTTGGGTAATGGCGCAAAATTGCGTAGTCGGTCAGGGTTTTTAGGTCTTGGACCTGCCCGCGATGGGCAAAGACCTGGAACGTGCCCACGCGCAAGTGGCTGCGCGCGACACGGGTCAGGACGGCGCCCGGCAGGCCGCTTTGCTCGCGGAAGACGGGCTCTCCGGTTGCCGTGGCGGCCAGCGCGCGGGTGGTGGGGATGCCGAGGGCGTGCATCGCCTCGGACACCACGTATTCGCGCAGGACCGGGCCGAGCCATGCGCGCCCGTCACCCATGCGGGAATAGGGGGTCGGGCCGGACCCTTTTAGTTGAAGATCGCGGCGTATCCCGTTGGTATCTAGAACTTCGCCCAGCAAGATCGCGCGGCCATCACCCAGCTGCGGGTTGTAGGTGCCGAATTGGTGGCCGGAATATAGCTGCGCCAGGGGGGCCGCGGCCTCCGGCACGTGATTGCCGGCCCAGATGGCTGGGTCCGGGGTGCCGGTCAGGCCCAGCTCGCTGGCAAGCGGCGCGTTCCACGCCAGCATCGAGGGCGCTTTCACCGGGGTCGGATCAAGGCGCGTATAGAAGGCGGGCGGCAGGGCGGCGTAGCTGTTGTCAAAGGCGATCTGCATGAAGCTCAGATAGGGCGTCAAAAGGTGCGTGTCATCAGGTGATAGCCCGTTCGCATCTTGAACCCGGCGCGGCCATAAAGGCGCTGCGCGGCGTCGTTATCCCTCGCGACTTCAAGGTGCAGCGCCTTGAGGCCCGCGCCAGCCAGCGCGCGCGGCAGGGCGTGCAGCACCTCGGAAGCGACACCGCGGCCCCGCACGCCGGGGCGAATGAACAGCTCGTCCACAAAGCCGTCCATGCCGCCGAACGCGACCGAGTATCCGAAGGACACGATGACATAGCCGATGGGCGCGCGGGGTGGGCCGATCAGGTAGGCCGCGCCATGCGGGCTGCCGTCGAGCAAGGGCAGGAGCGCCGCGTTGCGGGCGGCCTCTTCCATTGCGATGCCTTCCTCGGCGTGGAAGGCGGCGACCAGTGGGGTGAGTTTATCCAGGTGCTCTGGTCCGGCGAGGGTGAGGACTGCGCTCATAGCCGCGCCAGCCGTTCGGTCAGCAGGGCAAAGAAGCCGTCCGCGTCGATGTCGCCCATGAAGGTCGCGTTGGGCGCACGGTCCGTGACGCGCCACCAGTCGGCCACGGTCATGCCCAGGGTGAGCGCGGAGGTCGTCTCAATCTCCACGTTGATGTGGCGGCCAGTGAAAAGCTCCGGGCGGATCAGGTAGGCGGTCACGCAAGGATCGTGCAGGGGCGCGCCCGCGCTGCCGTATTTCTCCCTGTCGAACCGTTCGAAGAAATCGGTCATTTCCGCGACGGCGATCCCGACGCGTGTGCCGAGGGCGCGGAAGGCGTCGTTGCGCGGTTTGGTCACCAGCGCCTTGTGGGTCACGTCAAGCGGCATGACCACGATGTCCGCGCCCGATTTAAACACGATATCAGCGGCTTCGGGGTCGACATAGATGTTAAACTCGGCGGCGGGGGTGATGTTGCCCACCTGAAAATAGGCGCCGCCCATCAAGACGATCTGCTGAATGCGCGCCGCGATGTCCGGCGCGCGCTGCAGCGCCGTGGCGATGTTGGTCAGAGGCCCAAGCGGGCAGAGCGTGACGGTGCCGGGTGGCGCGGCGCGCAGCGTGTCGATGATAAAGTCCACGCCGTGCTGGTCTTGCAAGGGCATGGTCGGGTCGGGCAGCGTCGGCCCGTCAAGGCCGGTCTTGCCGTGCACATGTTCGGCGGTGACCAGATCGCGGCCCAGCGGGCGGTCACAGCCGGCATAAACCTTTACATCAGCTTTGCCTGCCAACTCGCACACAATGCGCGCATTTTTTGCCGTCAGGTCTAGGGGTACGTTGCCCGCAACGGCGGTAATCCCCAGCACGTCGATCTCTTCGGGGCTGGCGAGCGCGAGCAGGATCGCAACGGCGTCGTCCTGGCCGGGATCGGTGTCGATGATGATCTTGCGCGGTGCCATGTTGCCCCCTGATGTGTGGCCGCACCGTCGCAAGGTGTTGGCGGCTTGTCCAGAGCGGTTGCATGGCGCGAGGGTGCGCGGCAAGGTCGGGCTGATGAGCAGAGTTTACTACATCCACGCAGGGGCGCATCGGACGGGGTCTTCGTCGTTTCAGATGTGCTTGCATGTGAACCGCGACGCGCTGGATGCGGCGGGCTATGACCTTGCCTATCCGGGCCGCGACGGCATCCCGTCCGGGCGGCTCGACCTGCGCCTGCCCAGCCCGCGGCATGGGGCGGGCCCGCATCCGGTGCTCGTGCAGCGCTCGAAGGCGGCTTTGGGCGATGGAGACCGGCCCATGATCCTGTCGGAGGAAAACATCGCCGGGCGGATGTTCCATTTCTATCAGGGCCAGTTCTATCCGGCGGCGGAGGCCCGGTGCCGCGCGCTCAAGGACGCATTGAACGGCCCGGTGGCGCGGTTGGTGCTGGTGATCCGGCCCTATGCGGGGCTCTACGCCTCGGCCTTTCGCAAGCGGGCGGAGGATAACCCGGTGCGGCCCTTTCGGGAGGTTGTGCCGCAGCTGATGACGATGGATCGCGGCTGGCCGGAGCTGGTGGCGCTGATGCGCGATGTGCTGGCGCCGGAGGCGTTCGAGGTGGTGCCCTTTGCCGTGCGGGGGGCCTCGCGCGATCTGCTGTACCGGCTGGTGCCGGAGGCGGGCGCGGGCTGGACCGAGCCCGAGGAAGTTGTGAACCTGTCGGCCACCGACGCGGCGCTCGAGGCGCTTCAGGCGCGCTACCACGCAGGCGACGCGCTGGACCGGGCAGCGTGGAAAGCCGTAATTGCAAAGCACGCAGGTGACACCGGGCGCGGCTTTGCGGCGTTTACGGACGCGGAGCGCAACACGCTGGATACGCTCTACAACCGCGATCTGCTACGGATTTCGGAGATGGACGGGGTCAGCCTTGCGCCGTCAGCGCCGGTCTAGGGTGGTGGGGTAAAACCCCACCCTACGTCTCGGCTGCCTTCGCCTGATCCCAGAGTGCGTCCATTTCCGACAGCGTGCTGTCCTCGGGGCGCTTTCCCTGCGCAGCCAGCGCATCCTCAACCGCGTTAAACCGGCGGGTGAATTTCGCGTTGGTCCGGCGCAGCGCCTTTTCCGGGTCCACGTCCAGATGACGGGCGAGGTTGGCGAGGACAAAGATCAGATCGCCCATTTCGTCCTCGATGGCGTCCTGGCTGAGGGTGTCCTTCGCCTCGACCAGCTCGGCGGCCTCTTCGGTGATCTTGGCCAGCACCTGACCTGTCTCAGGCCAATCGAACCCCACACGCGCGGCGCGTTTCTGCAGCTTTACCGCGCGCATCAGGGCGGGCAGGCCAAGCGCGACGCCGTCCAGCGTGCGGGTTTGCGCCTTGGCCGCGCGCTCGGCGGCTTTGATCGCCTCCCAATCGCGGGTCTGCTGATCGGCGCTTTTGTCCCGGCTTTCGTCCCCGAACACATGCGGGTGCCGCGCGATCATCTTGTCGGCCATGTGGGTGGCGACCTCGTCAAAGGTGAAATGCCCCGCCTCCGCCGCCATCTGCGCGTGGAAGACGGACTGGAACAGCAAATCCCCAAGCTCGCCCTTCAACTCGTCCCACGCCTCGCGCTGGATGGCGTCGTCCACCTCGTAGGCTTCCTCGATCGTGTAGGGGGCGATGGTGGCAAAGGTCTGTTCGATGTCCCAGGGGCAACCCGTGTCTGGGTCGCGCAGGGCGGCCATGATGGCCAGCAGCCGATTGATGCCTGATTGTGACCCCGAATGATCCATTGCAGCCCCCATCACTTTGCGCTCAGATGGCCGAAAGAGCCTCAAGGAGTCCAGCCCATGCCGCCCGTGAACCGCATTGCCGCCTTTGCCGAGGAAATGGCTGGCTGGCGCCAGCACCTGCACACCATCCCCGAGCTGGGGCGGGAATGTCACAAGACTGCGGCTTTCGTGGCCGAGCGCCTGCGCGAGATGGGCGTGGATGCGCTGCACGAGGGCATCGCGGAGACCGGCATCGTTGCCATCATCGAAGGGCGCGGGCCGGGGCCGACGATTGGCCTGCGCGCGGATATGGACGGGCTGCCAATCGAGGAGGCGACGGGGCTGGACTATGCCAGCACCCATGCGGGGCGGATGCACGCCTGCGGCCATGACGGGCACACGGCGATGCTGCTTGGCGCGGCGAAGTACCTGGCAGAGACTCGCAACTTCGCAGGGAGGGTCGCGCTGATCTTTCAGCCCGATGAGGAAGCGACGGGCGGCGGGCAGGCGATGGTCGAGGAAGGGATCATGGAGGCTTATCAGATCAAGGAGGTCTTCGGGATGCACAACGCCCCTGGCTTTCCCGAGGGGCTGATAGGCACGCGGGGTGGGCCGATCATGGCCGCGGCGGATACCATCCAGGTCACGGTGAAGGGCCGCGGCGGGCACGGGGCGCAGCCGCATGAGGCCGCCGATCCGGTTATTGCCGCCTGTGCCATCGTGCAGGGCTTTCAGACCATCGTCAGCCGCAATGTGGATGCGGGGCAGCAGCTGGTGATCTCCGTGACGCAGATCCATACGGGTTCTGCGGAGAACGTCATTCCTGCGACAGCGGAGATCGGCGGGACCGTGCGGACCTTCGATCCGGACGTGCGGGATATGGCGGAGCGGCGGCTTGGCGAGATCGCGCGTGGTGTCGCGGCGGGTTACGGGGTGGAGGCGGATGTGCGTTACATGCGAGGCTATCCGGCGACGGTGAACCACGCGGATCACGCCGCGGATGCGGCCGACGTCGCGCGGCAGATCGTTGGGGCCGAAGCGGTCGTGGACAATGTTGACCCGGTGATGGGCGCGGAGGACTTTGCCTACATGCTGGAGGCGCGCCCAGGCGCCTACATGTTCCTCGGGCAGGGCGAGGGGCCGATGCTGCACACGCCGCAATACAATTTCAACGATGCGGTGGCGCCGATTGGGGCGTCGTTCTTTGCTCGGCTGGTGGAGACGCGGCAGCCGGTTGGCTGATCGGTGCACAGGGAAACCGACGCGGTTTCCATGCGCTTTGACCTTGGGGCTGTGTGGGTTTCCGCGTTGGAAACCCGAAAATGGAGAGAGCGATGGCGCTCGAAGATGCCAAGACGCAGATCGATCATGCGTTTACGCGGGAAGACCCGCGCGGTCCGTCCTTTGAGCTGACCTTTGCCGGGGCGACCTCGTTTCTGCGGCGGCGGTACACCAAGGATTTGGCGGGCGTGGATATTGCCGTGACGGGGGTACCGTTTGACCAGGCGGTCACGAACCGGCCCGGGACGCGCCTTGGGCCGCGGGCGATCCGGGAGGCGTCATCTCTGCAAGCGCCCGATGCGCCCTACGGGTGGGATTTTGACGCCATCAGCGAGCGGGTGATCGTGGATTATGGCGATGTCGCCTTTGACTATGCCGATATCCCCAGCTTTCCCGAAGCGGTGCGCGCGCATATCGCTGGCATCCTTTCGGCGGGCGCCGCGCCGGTGGTGCTGGGCGGGGATCATTACGTGTCGTTCCCCGTTCTGCGCGCGATGGCGGAGGTGCACGGCCCGATCAGCCTCATTCAGATCGACGCGCATACGGACACTTGGGCGGACGACGACATGTCCCGCGTGGATCACGGCACGATGTTCTACAAGGCGGTGAAGTCGGGGGTGGTGGACCCGGCAACGTCCGTTCAGATCGGCATCCGCACGACCAACGCGGATACGCTGGGCGTCAACATCATCGACGCGCCCGAATTCCACCGGATCGGGCCGGAGGCGGCGGCGGCGCGGGCGCGTCAGATCGTGGGCGACCGGCCCGTCTACCTGAGCTTTGACATCGATGGGCTGGACCCCGCCTTTGCCCCCGGCACCGGCACGCCGGTCTGGGGCGGGCTGTCGAGCGCGCAGGCGGCGGCCTTGCTGCGCGCCCTTGCGGGGGTGAATATCCGGGGCGGCGATGTGGTGGAGGTCTCCCCGCCTTTTGACACGACGGGGGCCACAGCCATTGCGGGCGCTCATGTCGCGGTGGAGATTTGCCAGCTTTTGGGCGCGAGGATGCGGGCATGAAAAACCAACCGATCAGCGGAAATGACCTGGCGCGATTTTCGGGGCCAAGCACCTTCATGCGGCTGCCGGTATCGACTGAGCTGCACAAGCTGGACGTCGCCTTTTTGGGCATTCCGATGGACATCGGCACCTCGTGGCGCTCGGGCACGCGGATGGGGCCAAAACAGGTGCGAGCCGAATCCTCGATCCTGCGGCCTTACAACATGGGCACGGGGGCGGCGCCGTTTGACAGCCTGCATTGCGCGGATATCGGCGATCTGGCGATCAACACCTTTTCCCTCGCCGACTCGCTGAAGATCATTGAGCGGAGCTATGCTGAGATCCTCGCCGTGTCCGAACTGGTGCCGATGGGGATTGGCGGGGATCATTCGATCACCCTGCCGATCCTGCGGGCAATGGCGGCCAAGCACGGGCCGCTCGCGCTGGTGCATGTGGACGCCCATGCGGATGTGAACGACGAGATGTTCGGCGAGCGGGAGACCCACGGGACCGTCTTTCGCCGCGCCTATGAGGAAGGGCTGATCATCCCCGAAAAGACCTACCAGATCGGCCTGCGGGGCGGCGGCTATACCGCGGATGATTTCCGGGAGGCGGCGGCCTGGGGGTTCCAGCAATTCCCGGCTGAAAGCCTCTGGGGCCGCGACCTGAGCGGGATGGCCGCGGAAATCCGGCGCGATATCGGCAAGCAGGCGACCTATGTGACCTATGATATCGACTCGCTCGATCCGTCTTTTGCGCCCGGCACCGGCACGCCGGAGATCGGCGGGCTGACCACGCCGCAGGCGCTGACGCTGATCCGGGCGCTGCGCGGGCTGAACATCGTGGGTTGCGATCTGGTGGAGGTCTCGCCGCCTTACGATCCGGCGGGCACAACGGCGCTGGTGGCGGCAAACCTGCTATACGAGTTGCTGTGCGTGCTGCCGGGGGTGGGTTATCGCTAAGGGCTTTGCCGTCCAGCCCTTCCGGATGGATATCGTGAAACAGAGAAAAAGATGAGGAAGCGCGCGATGTTGGGATGGATTGTCTTGGCGGTGGCCGTGGGGGCTTTGGCCTACATTCGGCTGGCCCCGCATGATGTGGCGCGTTGGCATGTGCCGGTGACGGCGGACGCGGATCGGGACTTTGCGGCCGGTGCAGCCCGGGTTTTGCCGGGGGATGCGGCGGCGCTGGCGCGGGTCGATGCGGCGGCGCGCAGCCTGCCGCGTACGCGGGTGCTGGCCGGGTCGGTGGACGAGGGGCGGGTCACTTACGTCACGCGCTCCGCGCTTTTCGGCTTTCCCGATTATACCACGGTTGAGCTGACGGGTGGCCAGCTGCGGATGCTTGCGCGGCTGCGCTTCGGGCGCTCAGATCTGGGGGTAAACAGCCGCCGATTGCAGGGGCTGGTCGCCGCCGCCCAAGCTGGATGACAGGCACCCTTCTTGCACCTCGCGCCACATCGGGTTGTTCAGCGACATCTGGCACTGGGCCATGAACATCCGGCCATCAACCTGGAGGCAAATCGTCTCCCCCAGCTCAACACGGGCGCCGGAGCGATCGGTGCAATAGCAGTCTACGGTTTTGCCGCTGGGGCTCGTCACGTCAGCAAGCGCGGGTGCGGCGGCGAGAAGTGTGAGGGCAAGTGTGATCTGTTTCATGGGCAGGAGGTTACCAGTTTTGCGGCCCTTGACCAAGCTTACTGGATGCCGCAGGACAGCGGGATGATCCCCGACGCACGCCTTGCCCAAATCCGCGACCGGTTCGAGTATCTCGAAGCGGCGATGGCTGATGCCAGCGGGGACATCGCCAAGCTTGCCAAAGAATACTCCGATCTCAAGCCCGTGGTCGAACAGATCGCCGCCTATCGGCAGTTGCTGGATGACCTGGGTGAGGCCCGGCTGATGCTGGACGATGCGGAGATGGCGGAGCTGGCGCGCGAGGAGGTGCCGCGGCTGGAGGCGGCCCTGCCTAAGGCGGAGCACGCGTTGCAGCTGGCGCTGCTGCCCAAGGATGCCGCCGATGCGCGCCCCGCGATGCTGGAAATTCGCCCCGGGACAGGCGGGGACGAGGCGGCGCTGTTTGCCGGGGACTTGCTGCGCATGTACCAGCGCTATGCGGAGGCGCAGGGCTGGAAGCTGGACATTGTCGAGCTGGCGGAGACCGAGCTGGGCGGGATCAAAGAGGTCGTCGCGCATATCACTGGGGACAACGTCTTTGCCCGGCTGAAATTCGAGTCTGGCGTGCACCGGGTCCAGCGGGTGCCGACTACGGAAAGCGGCGGGCGCATTCACACCTCTGCCGCCACGGTCGCAGTGCTGCCGGAGGCCGAGGAGGTCGATATCGCGATCCCCGACGCGGACATCCGGATCGACACGATGCGCTCTTCCGGCGCGGGCGGGCAGCACGTGAACACCACCGATTCCGCGGTGCGCATCACCCACCTGCCGACCGGGATCGTCGTGACCTCTTCGGAGAAGTCCCAGCACCGCAACCGCGAGAAGGCGATGCAGGTCCTGCGCGCACGGCTTTATGATGCCGAGCGGGCGCGGGTCGCCGCCGAACGCTCGGAGGCGCGGGCAAGCCAGGTTGGCTCAGGCGATCGGTCGGAGCGCATTCGCACCTACAACTTTCCGCAGGGGCGCATGACGGACCACCGGATTGGCCTCACGCTTTACAAGCTCGACGCGATCATGGGCGGTGACCTGACAGAGATTGTCGAGGCATTGCAGGCCGATGAACAGGCGGCCAAGCTGGCGGAAATGGGCCAATGACGACAGCGGCCGAAGCGATGGTGTCGGCCACCGCGCGGCTGCGTGCGGCGGGCGTGCCGGACCCGGCCCGGGACGCGCGGCTGCTGCTTGCGCATGCGGCCCATGTGGATGCGGCGCGGGTGACCCTCATCGCGCCCGAGGACGTCGCGCCGGAGACGCTGGAGCGCTACGACCAGCTGATCTCGCTCCGCGCGGTGCGGGTGCCGGTCAGCCACCTGATCGGATCGCGCGCGTTCTACGGGCGGCGCTTTGAAGTCAGCCGCGACGTGCTCGACCCCCGGCCCGAGACGGAAACGCTGATCGAGGCGGCGCTGGCCGCGCCCTTTGCGTCTGTTCTGGACGTCGGGACCGGCTCGGGCTGTATCCTCGTGACGCTGCTGGCAGAGCGCAGCGGCGCCGTTGGCACCGGCAGCGATCTGAGCGAGGCGGCGTGCTTGCAGGCCAGTGCCAACGCGGTCCTGCACGGGGTGGCTGCGCGCGCCGAGATCATCCAGTCCGATTGGTTCGGCGCGGTGACGGGGCGCTATGACCTGATCGTGTCAAACCCGCCCTATCTTGCTGCCGACGAGATGGCGCATGTCGCGCCTGAACTGCGTGATCATGAGCCGCGCATGGCGCTCACGGACGAGGCGGACGGGCTGACGGCCTACCGCATCCTCGCGGCGCGCGGCCCCCTCTACCTGGAGCCGGGCGGGCGGCTGCTGGCCGAGATGGGCTGGCAGCAAGGCCCCGATGTCGCTGCGATCTTTGCCGCGGCCGGTTGGGGTGATGTGCGCATTCTGCC
This sequence comes from Pseudomonadota bacterium, assembly GCA_039817385.1. Lineage (GTDB taxonomy): Bacteria > Pseudomonadota > Alphaproteobacteria > Rhodobacterales > Rhodobacteraceae > JBCBCP01. Next base: position 192,197 of record JBCBVY010000007.1, read on the forward strand.
CGATCTGGACGGGCGCGACCGCGTGCTTGTGGCGACAGGCCCCGCGGAATCAGCCATTTAACGCCGGGAAATGCGGATGTGACGTTATTTTCCCTTGCGGCAGGGCAGGCGCCATGTTTTATCCTGACGCAGTCGCAGCGGTGAGGGCCGATTTGGCCCGTCCCCTGCAACGCCAAGCCAAAGAGCATGATCCGGCTGCCAAGGGGCGCGCGTGGTCCGCCGGATGCGAACAAACTGCCAAAAAGCGAAGCCTTATGAAATCATCGAGAAGCCGGTCCCGGTCCAAGAACAACCGCAACCGTAATTCGGGTGGCGGCGGCAATGTCGTAAACCGCGTGTTTGACAGCTCCGGACCCGAGGGCAAGGTGCGCGGTACGCCGCAGCAGATCATCGACAAATATAACCAGCTGGCGCGCGATGCGCAGCTGTCCGGGGACCGGGTCGCCACGGAGAATTTCCAGCAGCACGCGGAACACTACCTGCGCATGCTGAGCGAAGCCCAGCGCGAGCAGGAAGCCCGCCGCGAAGAGCAGGAGCGCCAGAACCGCGAACGGCAGGCCGAGCGGGACCGCGAGCGCGCCGAACGCCAAGAACGTGAAGTCGCGCAGCCGCAGGCGCCGGGAGAGGGTGACCAGCCCGAGGTGATCGAGACCGGCGCAGAGGAGACCGGGCTCGTTGAGACGCCCGAGACACAGCCCAAGCCGCGCCGCAGCCGCGCCCGCAAACCCAGAGCGCCAAAGGCCGACACGGCCGAAGCGGACACGCCCAAGGACGACGGCGACGCCGCGCCCGAAGCGGCCGAGTAAGCCGTCAATACATCAAGAGCTGCACCGGCGTGCCGGACAGGCTGCGCACGCCGACACTGTCGGTAACGTCCAGCTCTGCATCCCGCAGCAGGTCGATGATGGCCCGTTCCGACTGCGCGCCCCGTTCGTCATAAAGAATGACCAGATCACCCGGCAGGGCGGTTGTGGCCCGCGACGTCTCTGACAGGTCCGATGCGCGCAGCGCAACGCCAGCGCCCACTTCCTCAAGCCGCGCGGCAATCCCGCGGGCGGCATCGCGCCGCGCAGGCCTGTAGAAGATCGAGACGGGCGTTCCCAAAATTTCGGGGTCAATCAGTGTCTCAATCGACTGTTCGAATAATTCGCCATTTGACGGTGTCGCATCGCGCAGCGCGGCCAGTTCAAACGCCATTTGGTCCAGCCGCGCCGTGAGCTTGGCCTCGGACGCGCGCAGGGCGGCAGCCTGCGTTGTGTCGTTCAGCCCCTCGCGGCAGATTTCCTGCGCATAGGCCCGGTCGGTGGATTCAAATTCCAGCGGCGCGATCTCGGCGGTGACCTTGGTCATCACCGGCAGGGCAATCAGCAGCGCACCAATATAAAGCAGCCAGCGAAACTGGTTTTCGGTGATGGGCACTTCGATGGTGGCGTCCTTGCGCCAGATGCGCGCGGCAAAGCCTGCTGCGATGCTCAGGCCGATGACCGAAAGGCAGGCCACACCGGCCCATTTCGCAGTTTCGAACGCATCGGCATCAAATCCTGCCTGCGTCAACCTCGCTACGCATTCGCTGATAAAGCCGGTGAAATCTTCCGGTCCCATGCGCCCAATTCCTTCAACTATTCGCGCTTAGCGTGCGGGGCTGGGGGCGCGGATGTCAAGCAACGGTGCGGGCGAGGGCACAAAAGCCTTCGATCGGCACTTGCTCGGCCCGGTCGGTTGGCTTCAAACCGGCGGCGTGCAGTCGGTCCTCGATATCCGGAGCAAGCCCTTTCAGCGCCGCGCGCAGCATCTTGCGGCGCTGGCCGAAGGCGGCGGCAACGACGCGCTCTAGCACTTTGGCATCCGCGGGATAGCGCGGGGCGGGCAGGGCAGTGATATGCACCACGGCGCTGGATACTTTGGGCGGCGGCGTGAACGCCTCGGGCGGCAGGTTCATCACGATGGCTGCGTCGCTGCGCCACTGAGCCAGCACCGCCAGCCGCCCATAGGCCTTGCCGCCCGGCTGCGCGACGATCCGCTGGGCGACCTCGCGCTGGAACATCAGGGTCAGGCTGTCCCAGACGGGCGGCCATGATGGGGGCGTCAGCCAGCGGATCAGCAGCTCCGTGCCGACGTTATAGGGCAGGTTCGCCACCACCTTGATCGGCTGCGACAGGTGATCGAGGGGGCGCAGCGCCAGCGCATCGCCCTCCAGCACCTCCAGCCGCCCCGGGTAGCGCGCCGCGATCTCCGCCAGCGCAGGCAAGCAGCGCGGGTCTTTTTCGACCGCGAGCACCCGGCGCGCGCCTTCGGACAAGAGCCCCCGCGTCAGCCCGCCCGGGCCGGGGCCAATCTCAAGCACGTCGGCCTGGCTCAGATCCCCGGCCTGCCGTGCGATCTTGGCCGTGAGGTTGAGGTCCAGAAGGAAGTTTTGCCCCAGCGCCTTGCGCGCGGACAGCCCATGCGCGGCGATCACATCACGCAATGGGGGCAGGTCATCAATCGCGCTCATGTCTTCTTTGGGTCTCAAATATCCTGGGGGGAGCGAAGCGGGGGGCAAAGCCCCCCTCCGACACTAGCCACCCGCAATCCGGTGCGCCATCCGGATCGCTTCGATCATCGATGTCGGGTTCGCCAGACCCTTGCCCGCGATGTCAAATGCCGTGCCATGATCGGGCGAGGTGCGGATGATCGGCAGGCCCAGCGTCACGTTCACACCGCGGTCGAAATCCAGCGTCTTGATCGGGATCAGCGCCTGATCGTGATACATACACAGCGCCGCGTCATAGCGGGCGCGGGCGGGGGCGTGGAACATCGTGTCGGCGGGCAGCGGGCCGGTGATGTCACAGCCCGCGCTGCGGGCCTCGGCCACTACATCCGCGATCCAGTCCAGCTCTTCGCGCCCCATCGCGCCGCCTTCACCTGCGTGCGGGTTCAGCCCCGCCACCGCCAGCCGGGGGCTGTCGATGCCAAATTGGCCCTGCAGGTCTTGGGCCGTGATGCGGATCGTCTCGCGCAGCAACTCCGGGGTGAGCGCCCGGGGCACGTCACTCAACGCGATGTGGATCGTGACCGGCACAACGCGCAGCGCGTCCGAGGCCAGCATCATCACCGCCCGCGGCGCGTCCGTCAGCGCGGCAAGGAACTCCGTATGCCCGGGATAGGCAAAGCCCGCCCCGTCCATCAGCACCTTCTTGTGAATGGGCGCGGTGCACAGCGCGCTCGCGGCGCCACTGCGCACGATCTCCACCCCGCGGGCGAGCACATCAATTACGCTTTGCGCGTTGCGCAGATCGGGCGTGCCGGGGGTGTTTGGGGCGGCAAACGGGTGCGCGAGCACCGGCAGCGCGTCACTGCGCGCCGCATCAGACGGGCTGTCCACCAGTGCAAAATCGGTGCCTGGGGGCAGGTGCGCGGGATCGCCCAGCCAGACAAAGGGCACCTCGCCGCGCAGGGCCTGCCATGCGGCGGCAGCGATTTCCGGACCGATGCCCGCAGGCTCGCCGCATGTCACCAAAACCGCCATCAGTAGAAGGTGATGCGCGCGTCGGCGCGCAGCTGTTCCAGCAGGGTTTCGGAATAGCCCGTCAGGCGCTCCTGCCTCAGCTGGTCGCGCACCTCCTCGCGGCCCACGTCCTCGTTGATCGCGGCGGTGCGCCCGCACAGCATCAGAAAGACCAGCGTCTGCCCGTTTGCCCGGGTCAGCGCGGTGGACACTTCGCCGTCGTCCAGCTTGGCAAGCTCAATGGCGATGTCCTGCGGAATATCCCCAGGCGGCAGCGTGCCCCGGTCGAGCGTGCCGTCTGGCTGACCCTGTGCCACGCCGTAAAGGTCATCGCAGACATCCACCCGCGTCTTGAGCCGTTCGGCCACGGCGAGCGCCTCGGGCGTGCGCCCGCCATTGATGTAATAGGCCGCATATTCGATGGCGGCGTATTCGGGCGCGGGCACGTCCGTTTCCTCGATATCGACCAGTTGGAACAGGGCAATGGCGTTCGGCAGGCTCAGCGGTGCGGTGACCTCACCCGGCGCAAGGCCCAGCACGATCCCGCGCAAAGCGGGCGGCAGGTTGGCGGCCGGCACCCAGTCCATTCGCCCGCCGCGGGAGCGGGTCGGCGTTGCAGAAAAGCGGCGCGCGAAGGCGCTGAATTCCGCAACGGTGGTCACGCGGGCGATCTCTTCGGCGCGGGCCTGCACCGCGGCGCGGCGCTGCGGCGGCGCGGGCATGATGATCTCGGACAGCAGCACGCGAATGCCGCCCTCCTGGCCCGCGCGGCCCAGCGCGCGGTCAATCTCCGCATCGGAAATCTGCACCCGGCCGCCGTAACGCGCGCGGACGTAGTCGCGCCAGGCCACGGTGACGCCAACAAAATCCCGGAGGGTTTCGCGGGAGACGCCCGCGCCTTCGAGCGCGGTGACAAATTCCTCAAGCTCAAAATCGCCGCGCGCGGCGAAGGCGGCCATCGCCTCCTGCAAGCCTTCGTCGGTCACCACGAGGCCCGCGGCGCGGGTTTCATTGATCCGCAGCCGGTCGCTGATCAGCGCCTCGATGGCTGCATCGCGCGTGGCCCCCGGCGCGTTCAGCACCTGCAGAAAGCGCAGGCGCTGCTGCACCTCGAACTCGGTGATCACCGCGCTGTCGACCTGCACCACGGGGGCAAAAAGGTTCTGCGCCGCCGCTGGTAGAGGCAGCAGGCTGAGGGCCGCGATGACAAGCGGCGCAAGGACGGGAGAGATGCGAAAGATCACTTGCATGTTCGGGCGTAGCTTTCCGTTCCGTTCTGTGCGGAGAAGCCCCGCAAGGACACTGTAAAGCCCACATTGGTCGAAGGCTCAACACTTGTTGACGAGGTATAGCGGCGGTTCACCGACAGCCGGGCCGAGACGCATTCATTGTCATAGGTCAGCCCGATGCCCGCGTAGGCGGCCTCGTCGTCTTGCAGGTCATAGCGGACATTGGCCGTCGCGGACCAGTGCCGATCCAAGTTGAAGGCGCCGTTGAGCGTCAGTTCGGAGATCGGGTCGGTTCGGTCTTCGGCCGCGTCTTCGATGATCCAGATATAGCTGCCCGCGAGCCGCGCGCGGGCATTCGACCAGCCGCCGCGCAGTTCCGCCTTGGTGGCGTGAAAATCGCTCGCAAAGAGCGCGCGGCCCGCCAGCGACAGCCCGCCTGACATCGACAGTTGCGCAGCGACCAGCAGGTCCGAGCGCTCCCCCGAAAGGCCCGATGCCAGCGTGTAATCCGTGGCTGGCGCGTCCCGGATGACCTGGCCAAGGCTGAGCCGCGCGGTCGTGCCGCTGTCCCCGAAATAGGACCAATTCAGGCCCAGGGCCGCCGATGTGCCCCGCTCGCGCGCATCGGTTTGCGGAAAGCGGGACAGGGATAGCAGGTTGCCTTCATCAAATTCCACGCGGGCGCTTTCCTCGATCGGCACGTCCAGCGCGGCGCCGCCAACCCAGCCAACCTGCACGATCGGCTCGAGGAGCTGGCCGCCATGCGGCCCGCGCTTGAGCAGCGGGTAGCGGAAGGTCAACGCGGCTTCTGGCGTTACACCGCTCGCGTCGTTGGCGGTCGTGGCGTCCTGCGCGATGCGGAACACGTCGCCTTCAAGGCCGAACATGGCCTGCATCTGCACGCCAGTGGTGAAGGTCCAGTCGCGCTGCCAATGGGCGCCTATGTTCACCCGGTAGACATCCCGCCCGTCCGGCAGAAGGTCCGCATCCGGCCCGTCGATGGACAGGGTCGAGGTCCGCACATGGCTGTGCGCCGCCGCAGACAGGCGCAGCTCCCCGCCCAGGGCGCGGGGATGGATGCGCCGCTCGTAGACCGCATCGAAGATGTTGGTGGGCAGCGTCGCGTTGCTTTCCCCGTCGCGCAGGGTCTTGTAGTTCACAAAGCTGAACCGGCGCAGCTCGTCCCGGCGGGCTCGGGTCAGGCTGACCGCACTGTCGAGCCGGTCTTTCTCCGAATAGCTGTATTCGGTCAGGTAGGCGTCGTCCGAGGTTGTCTCGATATCGAATTCCAGCACGTAGTCATTGGCCAGATCAAAGCGGCCAAACCCAAAGAGGTAGCCGCGATCCTCGCCCGGGCGCAGGTCGTCGCGCGTGAACGCGCCGTTGAACTCAATTCGGCCCCGCGTGAACGCCTGCCGGTAGCGGAATTCGAGCGTCTGGGTGCTGGACGAAAGATAGGGCGTCAGCGTCAGGTCGCGCGTATCCCCCAGCTTGATGAAATACGGCACCTTGATCCCCGTGCCCAGCTGCGAGGTCGAACGCAGGGAGGGGATGAGAAAGCCCGTGGCCCGCTCCAGCGTCGGGTCGGGCATCCGCAGGCGCGGCAGGTAGAGGATCGGCACCGCGCCGATGCGGAACTGCGCGCCATCGAAGTAAAGCTGGCGTTCTTCCTGGTCGTGCACGACGCGCTGTGCGCGGATTGACCAGAGCGGCGGGCGCCCGCCCTCGCAGATCCGGCAGGAGGTCACGGCGGTCTTGTAAAGCTGGGTATAGCGCCCGCCGACGCGGTTCATCTCCACCGCGGCGAGTTGCAGCTGTTCGTTGAGGACAAGCCGCGCGCCCTGGAGCAGGCCATCTTGAAGGTCACGGCTCAGCTCGGCTTGACTGGCGAGGATCAGGATGCCGTCGCCGTCCTCAATCGTGATCGGGCCGGTGATCGTGAGCGTGCCGCTTTGCCCGTCATAGCGGATGGCCGCGGCGGTCAGGCGGGTCTGCCCCTGGAACGCTTCCACGTTGCCTGTGGCGACCAGTTGGCGGTCGCGGGTCAGGGTGACATCATCGGCGATCAGGATCGCCGGATCAGACGTCTGGGCCGCCAGCGGGAGCGCCCAGAGCAGGGCCAAGAGGAGGGCGGCAAGGCCTCTCATCCGTCTTCGCGCTGCAAGAGCAGGCCCAAAGCCAGCAGGATGGAGGCCGCGGGCGCGGCCCACGCGGCAAGCACCAGGGGGATCTGCCCATTTTCGCCCAGGATTTGCGCAAAGCTGCGGATAAAGTACAAACCGAACCCCAACAAGACAGCGGCCAGCACAGCGGTGCCGGTTCCCCCAGATCTTGTATGCCGCATCGTGAAGGACGCCGCAATTAGAACCATCGCCACAAGGAACAGAGGCCGCGCCAATTCCGCTTGCAGCCAGACATGGTGGCGGCGGGCGGAAAAGCCGGCCTGCTCCAACTGCTCGATGAACGTTGGCATGTCCCAGATCGACACGCCGGAGGGCGAGCCAAGCGTTTCGCGGATGCGGTCGAGGGTCAGCGTGGAGGGTAGCTCGTAGACAGCGTGCTGTGTTGCCTGCGCCTCCGGGTTGATCCCTGTGTTGAGCGGCCACACCTTTGCCTGGCGGAGCGTCCAACCGCCGGGGACCAGTGCGGCCGACGCGGCCTCAATCCGGCGCGCGGGCCCCCCTCCGGGTGCATAGGCCAGGAACGTCACATCATAGAGCACCGACGCATCCGCATTGGAGCGCGCCGCGCGGATCACCGTCTGGCCGTCCGCGCCGCCCTGGCGCAGCCACAGCCCGTCCTCGGACACAGCGAGGGTGGAGGCGCCGCCGGTACGGTAGCTTTCGGACAGCTGGGCGTAACGCTTGGACGTTGCAGCCGTCATTGGCCCCAGCACCGCAACCGCCACCGCGCCGATCACAAACGCCACCACGACCGGCGCGATCAGCGCCCGAATGGCGGACCGGCCCGCGGCGCGGGTCACCACCAGCTCGGAGCTGCGCGCAAGCCCGACAAAAAGCGTGACCGTCGCAAGGATCACGATCAGCGGCAAAATCTCGTTCAGCGATTGCGGCGCCGCGAGCAGTACCAGCCCCATCCGCTGGCCAAAGCCGACGTCAGCCCCGGCAAAGGCGCGGCTTTCCTCGATCAAGGCGACCAGCGCGATCAGCACAAAGAATACCAGAAAGATCAGGCCAAACGCCTGCGCAAAGCGCCGCGCGAAATAGCGGTGCAGGATCATGCGGCCACCCCTGGTCTGCGCCGCAGCAGATAGGGACGGCTGGCATAGCTGAGGAGCAGCACGACGATCCCCCCACCGATCAGCGTCGGCAGGTAGATCAGCGGCCAGAGGTCCGGATCTTGCAGCACCGATTTGGCCAGCGTGCCCCGCATCCCGTCCAGCGCGATAAGAAGGACAAACGCCAGCACCGTCTCGCGCCAGACACCAAAGCGCGAAAATCCGCCGATCAGCAGGGCAGAGAAGCCGATCAGCGCGGCGACAATGCAGAACAGCGGCTGCGCGATGCGCGCGTGCAGCCGCTCGGTCAGGGTGCCTGCGCTGGCGCCCGTCGCCTCCGCGGCGCTGTTCCAGTCGCGCAGCAGGGCCAGCGTCGGCAGGTAGCGCACCGACACGCCTGAGGCGGCGTCCCCGGTGATCAGGCTGGTGATGTCAAAGGAGAAATCGGCGAAATTCGCGGTCGACAGGCGCAAGGTGGCGGTGTCCAGCCGTTGCACCAGCCCGTCGATCATGATCAGCGTCGTGCCGGCGCCCTCGGTGCGGACAAGGTAGGCTTCGGAGGCGGTGTAGATTACCCGGCTGGCCGGATCACGGCGGTCCGAGAGGAACACGTCGCGCAGCACGCCGTCTTCATCCACCTCGCGGGTGTAGAACGTGACCGCATCGGCGGGTGACAGGAAGGCGCCCTCGGTCAGCAGACGCGCGGTGACGTTCTGCGAGACTTCCGCCTCACGCTGGTTCAACTGCGCGGTGGCCAGCGGCACCAGCAGGTGCGTGAGCAGCGACATCATCAGCGCCACAATCACGCCAAAGATCAGCACGGGCCGCGCCAGCCGCCAGGGGCCGGAGCCCGTCGCAAGCATCACGGTGATCTCCGCTTCGCGCATCAGCCGGTTGGTCACATAGGTTGCGCCGGCAAAGCAGGCGATCGGCAGCACGGTCGTGATCAGCTTGGGCAGGCCCAGCGCGGTGAATTCAAGAAAGACAAGCGCCGTCTGCCCATCGCCAATCAGCCGGTCAAACAGCACGACCGCCCGGTTGATCCAGAACACGGCGACCAGAACGAGCGCAAAAAAGCTGAAGAGCAGCACAAGCTGCGCCAGCATATAGCGGTCGAATCTGAACATGCGCCCCCCTTTTGGCGTCGTTATCGTTCCTTAAACGGTGAGAGGCGCCCGCAAAAGCCCTTCCCGGCGGTGCAGGGGCGGGCTAGGTCTGGGCGAGGACACAAGGAGCAAGACATGACCGAGCTGACCCCGATCACCTTTTCCGAAACCGATATCGACGCGCTGGTCGCGGCCAAGGGCCGGATCGCGGTGGTTCTGGGCGAGGGCGGCAAGATGGACGCGGCGGCGCGCCGGATCAACCGGCTCACGCGCGGTGCGCTGGCACGGATCGCGGAAGGGGAAGGCTTTGACGGGTTCAAGCCGGGACAGGTCAAAACGCTGTCGATGCCCGCAGGGCTGGCGGCGGATGCGGTGGACGTGGTGCGGCTCGACCGGCGCGCGGACGGGGCGGCCATGCGCAAGGCGGGCGCGGCGCTGGCCAAGCTGCGCGGGACGCAGGATCTGACTGTCGCGCTTGGCACCCATCGCAAACCCGAAGAGTTGGCCTTCGGCCTTGCCATGCGCGACTACGACTATCAGGCGCATAAATCCGAGCCGAAGGCGCGGGCGGGCGCGGTGTCGGTCATGCTGTCCAAACCCGATGAGGCGCGCGCGGCCGCGGCGCCGCTTCTGGCCGTGGCAGAGGGGGCGTTTTTTACCCGCGATCTGATCAACGCGCCGGCCAACCATCTGACCACCACCACCTTTGCCGAGGAGCTGACAGCGCTGTCCGCGCTGGGTCTTGAGGTCGAAGTGCTGGAGGAGGACAAGCTGGCCGAGCTTGGGATGCGCACGCTTTTGAGTGTCGGGCAAGGCTCCGACAGCCCCTCGAAGGTTGTCGTGATGCACTGGAAGGGCGGCGCGGAGGGCGAGGCGCCGCTCGCGCTGGTCGGCAAAGGCGTGGTGTTCGACACCGGCGGGATCAGCCTCAAGCCCGGCGCAGGCATGGAAGACATGACAATGGACATGGGCGGCGCGGGCGTCGTTGCGGGCGCGATGAAAGCGCTGGCCTTGCGCAAGGCGAAGGCGAATGTCGTGGGCCTTGTCGGTCTGGTAGAGAACATGCCTTCGGGCAGTGCAACGCGTCCCGGTGACGTGGTGACGTCTATGAAGGGCGACACGGTCGAGATCATCAACACGGATGCCGAGGGGCGATTGGTGCTGTGTGATGTGATGTGGTACGCGCAGGAGCGCTTTGCGCCCGCGGGCATGATCGATCTGGCGACGCTGACCGGGGCGATCATCATCGGGCTGGGGCACGAGAATGCGGGCGTCTTTTCCAACGATGATGCGTTCTGTAACGGCTTCCTGAAGGCCGCGGCGGCCGAAGGCGAAGGCGCGTGGCGGATGCCGCTGGGCCAGGCCTATGACGACATGCTGAAAAGCCGGATCGCCGACATGAAGAATATCGGCGGGCGCGCGGCGGGTTCGGTCACCGCAGCGCAGTTTTTGCAGCGTTTCGTAAAAGATGGCACGCCGTGGATCCACCTTGATATTGCGGGCGTGGCCTCGGTGAAGTCGGACACGGCGCTTGCCCCCAAAGGCGCAACGGGGTGGGGCGTCGCCGCACTGAGCCGTATGGTTGCGGACATGTATGAAGGCTAGGCCGATGCGCGCGTGTTGCGAAGCTCTCGGACACTAACGTCATGGGTGCCGCCTATTTCTACCACCTGACACAGCAGCCCTTGGAAGCCACGCTTTCCATGCTGCTGGGCAAAGCGCGGAGCGCGGGCTGGCGTGTGGCCGTGCGCGGGGGTGATCCCGCGCGGCTTGATGCGCTGGACGAGGCGCTGTGGCTGGGCCCCGAGGACGCGTTCCTGCCCCACGGGCGCGCGGGCGGGCCGTTTGATGCGCGCCAGCCGATCCTTTTGACGGAAGAGGCCGATGCGCCCAATGCGCCGCATTGCGTGATGGCGATTGACGGGGCGGAGGTGACAGCGGCAGAGGTCGCCGCGCTGGCGCGGGTCTGCGTGCTGTTCGATGGCAATGATGCAGCCGCGGTGCAGATCGCGCGCGGCCAGTGGAAAGCGCTCGCCGATGCCGGGGCCGCGGCGCAGTATTGGTCAGAGGCTTCGGGGTCCTGGGAGAAAAAGGCGGAGACGGGGTAGGCGTTTCTTTGAAGAAACGCGCAGGGTCGATCCTTTAAGGATCGATGGCCTAGCGCGATAGGACCAGCTCTCCGCCCGAGATGCGGATGTCGCGCCAGCGTTGCAGGTAACCCATGCCGAGCAGGCTGCCGAACATCTCTGCGCCGTTCACGACTGCAGGCACGTTGCGGTCGATGACCGGGCCGAGTGCGATGGTATCAAGCCGCACGGGCGCGGTCTGCACCACGCCATTGGCCGTGCTGGCCTGCCCGATATAGCGCAGGTTTGCCGGATCGAGCCCCGCGCGGGCGGCGTCGCCTTGTGTCAGCACGATATCCGTCGCGCCGGTGTCGACAACAAAGCGGACCGGGGCGCCGTTCACGGCCAGCGTGAGGTAGTAATGGCCGTCGGCGCTGCGCGGGACGGTGACCGTGCCGTTTTGGCTGACGGCGGCGCGGGGCGCTACGGTGTTTCGGATGTCGTTCCAGAGGCCGACAGCTGCGATCGCGCCGAGGAAGATGAAAACCCAGATCGCCGCTTGCTGGAAAGTCTTTGACCCGTTGCGGCGCGCTGTCAGGAAGAACCAGCCGCCGACCACCGCCAGCAGCAGGCCAAGGTAGATCAGGCGGGGGATGTCGTTTGTGTCCATGTGGGGGATATAGGCGCTTGGCGCGGCCGCGTCAGGGCATCAGCCCGAAATTGCGCAGCCCGCCCGGCACGACCTGCATCGAACGCGCAGCAAGGCGCATCCGCGAGGCGGGTGACCACCGTGACCCCGGTCTTGCCCAGCGCCCGCTCCGGCAGGTGCGAGGCCAGAAAGAGCGCAAGGACCAGCAGCATCACGCAGCCCGTCACCGCGCGCGTCCGGCCCAGCCCGACCCAGCCGGGGGTCTGCCCCGTCAGAAGGATGACCGAGGCAATCGCCCCCGGCCCCGGCGATCATGGGGATCGCGCGGGGAAAGACGGACGGATCGTCGCCTGGGTCATCCCCTGCCGTGTCTTCGCGCCGGGCGTGCGGCGCGCGAACAGCATGTCGAGCGCAGTGAGGAACAGCAGGATGCCGCCCGCGATACGAAAGGCGAGCATGGAGATGCCGATGAAGGTCAGGATCGGCTCGCCCGCGCGCGCAAAGACGATCAGCAGCGCCATGCCAATGCCGGTCGCGCGCAGGGCCATCGCGATGCGGCAGCGCCGGCGCATCCAAGCGGTGAGCGCCACGAAAAGCGGGGCGAGGCCGAAGGGGTCGATCACGACGCACGTCGTGACGAAGGCGGTGATGCGGACCGCGGTGTCGATCATGGTGGCTGCTGTTGGACTGGGGGCCAGCCCCCAGACCCCCGGAGGTTTATTTTGCCAAGTGAAGGGGTCAGCCTTGTTCTGCGGCCTCGAGCTGTTCGAGGTCCTTTAGCCAGATGTCTTCGGCGCGGGCCATTGCTTCTTCAAGTTCGGCATATTTGCGTTGCAGGGCGAGGCGGTCGGTGGATTGGGCGGCGTCATAAAGGTCTGGATCGGCGAGGCGGGCGCTGAGTTTTTTGTGCATCGCGTTCAGCTTTTCGATGCGGTCCTCGGATTTGCGCACGGCGGAGCGCAGGGCGGTGAGGTCGGCCTTTTTCGGCTTTGGCGCGGCCGGGGCGGGTTTGGCCGGTTTGGGTGCGTCCGATTTCAGCAGGAGGCTGCGATACGCTTCGAGGTCTTCCTCGTAGGGGGTGACTGTGCCGTCCTTGACCAGCCACAGCCGGTCCGCGACCAGTTCCAAAAGGTGCATGTCGTGGGAGACGAGGATGACCGCGCCGGTATAGCCGGTCAGCGCCTCGACCAGCGCCTCGCGCGATTCGATGTCGAGGTGGTTGGTCGGCTCGTCGAGGATCAGCAGGTGCGGCGCATCCAGCGTGGCCAGCAGCAGCGAGAGCCGCGCCTTTTGCCCGCCCGAAAGCTGGCCCACGGGCGTGTCCGCCTGATCGGCGTGCAAGCCAAACCCGGCAAGGCGGGCGCGCCATTTTTTCGGCTCCTCGCCCGGGCGGGCGGTGCGCAGGTGCTCAATGGGCGTGTCTGCCAGCACCAGCTCGTCCACCTGATGCTGCGCAAAATAGCCGATGCGCAGGCCGCGGGCGTTGGTTTGCTTGCCTGCTTGCTTGTCCAGCCGTCCCGAGAGCAGTTTGGACAGGGTCGATTTGCCCTGGCCGTTCTTGCCCAAGAGCGCGATGCGGTCGTCCTGATCGATGCGCAGGCTCAGGCGGTGCAGGACCGTTGTGTCGCCGTAGCCCGTTGCCGCGCCGTCGAGGTGGATGATGGGGGGCGAGAGCTCTTCGGGTTCGGGGAAGGCAAAGCTGCGCAGGCCCGATTCCTCGGGCGAGGTGATGGGCTGCATCCGTGCCAGCGCTTTCAAGCGGCTTTGGGCCTGCCGCGCCTTGTCAGCCTTGTAGCGGAAACGGTCCACGTAGCTTTGCAGGTGGGCGCGGCGGGCTTCCTGCTTTTTTGCCATCGCCTCGGCCTGGGCCAGCCGCTCGGCGCGTTGGCGGGCGAACTGGTCATAGGGGCCTTGGTAGAGGGTCAGCTTGCGGTCTTCGAGGTGCAGGATCGCGCCGACGGCCCGGTTCAGAAGGCCCCGGTCGTGGGAGATGACGATGACCGTGTGGGGGTATTTGGCGAGGTACGCCTCCAGCCACAGCGCGCCTTCGAGGTCGAGATAGTTCGTCGGCTCATCCAGCAGCAGCAGGTCCGGCTGCGCGAAGAGCACGGCGGCCAGCGCCACACGCATCCGCCAGCCACCCGAGAAATCGGCGCAGGGGCGATGTTGATCCGGCTCGTCAAAGCCAAGGCCCTTGAGGATCGTCGCCGCGCGCGCTTCTGCCGACCAGGCGTCGATGTCCGCAAGGCGGGTCTGGATTTCGGCGATGCGGGCCGGATCGTCGCTGTTTTCCGCGAGCAGAGCGGCGCGTTCGGTGTCGGCGGCGAGGACGGTGTCGATGAGGGAGGTTTGCGACGATGGCACCTCTTGCGCGACGCCGCCGATCTTGGCGCCCTTGGGCAGCGCGATGTCGCCCGATTCCAGCGGCAGCTCGCCCCGGATCAGGCGGAAGAGCGTTGTCTTGCCCGTGCCGTTGCGGCCCACGAGGCCGACCTTATGGCCCGCCGGGATGGTGGCGGAAGCGCCCTCGAACAAAGGGCGGCCAGCGACGGCGTAGCGGATGTCGGTCAGGCGCAGCATGGCGTTGCAATGGCGCAGGCGCCGCGCGCCGTCAACGGGGCAGCTATGCGCGTCGCTTTATGGCGGCTATGCTGGGCGCATGCCGCGCGAGAACCCGCATAAACCCTTCACCCCCGACCCGCGCCTTTTGGAGCGGATGCCGGAGCGGTCTGGCAATGCCGTGAACGGGCTGGGGGAGGGGGCCTTTCGGCAGCCTGAGGTGGTATACTGGGCGACCGATATGAAGGCCATCGCGCATGGAGATCTGCAGCGGTATTTCTATGAGCGGTCAGCCGAGGAGCCCGCATTTGCCGAAGCGCGGGCGCGGCGGGTGGCCGCGACGGCGTTTGAGGTGGCGCCGGTGGCCTCGGTGGCGGCAGAGCGCGCGCCCGAGGCGTGGACAGCGGCGCTGGACGGCTTTGTCGCGGAGGGGCTGTGCGAGATGGTTGGCGTCGCCGAGATGTCGCGCGATTGGGTCTATGCAGGCCAGTCCGTGCCGCAGTCCCGCGTGATCGTGATCGGGGTGCAGCACGACTATGACGAGATTGCGCAGGCGCCGGAGATGGCGGCGGGGCTCGAAGTGATGGAGCAATACCAGCGCGCTGCTGTCGCGGCCAAACGTATTGCCTCGTGGCTGCGGTCCGAAGGGTGGCAGGCGGAGCCGGTCACGGGGCCGATGACCGGCGCGATAACGCTCATCCCGCCCGCGCTGGCATGCGGCTTTGGCGAGCTGGGCAAGCACGGCTCGATCATCAATGCCGAATTCGGCGCCTCCTTTCGGCTGTCCGCGGTGCTGACCGACGCGCCTTTTGCCAGCACCCCGCCAAGGGATTTCGGGGTGGACGGGTTTTGCGCGTCCTGCCGGATCTGCGAAGAGGCCTGCCCGCCCGAAGCCATCGCGCCGGAGAAGCAAACCGTGCGCGGGGCGGAGAAATGGTATGTCGATTTCGACAAGTGCATTTCGTTCTTCAACGAAACCAACGGCTGCGCGATCTGCATCGCCGTCTGCCCGTGGTCGCGTCCCGGCGTGGGCCTCAACCTTGCCGCCAAGCTGGCGCGGCGGGCGGCGCGCTAAGGGCGCGCCAGCCCGGTGAATTCTGCGATCACGCGAAAGTTGATGCGGTCGCCGACGCCGGTTGTGGTGCCTGGGGCGGGCAGGCCGGTGGTCAGGCCAAAATCGGAGCGTAGGAAGGTGCCCGTCGCGGTAAAGCCCAGCCGCGCGACCGGCTCCCAATCGGCCTGAGCGTAGCCGCCGTGAAAACGAATGTGCAGGGTCAGGGGGGCGGTTACGCCAAGCAGCGTCAGCTCTCCGGTCATGCGGGCGGTCACGGGGCCGGTGCGGTCAAAGCCGTTGGAGCGGTAGGTGATCGCCGGAAAGCCGTCAGCTTGCAGCCAGTCCTTGCCCAGCATCTTGGACAGGAACCCGTCCGGCGGCGCAGGCAGGTCGAGCGAGGCGACGCGCACCTCTGCCGCAAGGGCTGTCGCGTGCAGCTCCTCCGTGCCGATGTCGAGCGTGGCGGTGATGTCATCAAAGCCGAACGTGAAAGGCGCGATGCCAAGGTGATCGATCTGCGCCAGCAGGGTCGAATGGGACGGATCCAGCACCAGCCGCTGAAAGCGCAGCTCGGGCACCTGCGGCACCTGCGCGGCGACGGGCAGGGCGAGGCAGATCAGAAGGGCGGCGAGGCGGAGCATGGCAATTGGGCATGACAACATGGGCGGCGAGCTTGGAGCCAAAACCGCAATTTGCCAAGGGGGCGCCCACGCCCAGGAGCCATGCAGGCGCACAGGGCGCCTGCATATTGTGCTTATTCGGCGTAGGCCGCGACCTCGGCAAAGGGCATCTCCGCGTGACCGATTAGCGGGCTGTCACCGCTGAGCGAGAAGGCAAAGACATGGGCGGCGTGGTGGCTGAGCGAGACGCGGCAGAAGCTGTCCGTCTGGGGCAGCGCTGGCGGGCAGCTGGCGAGGTCCATATGGGGCACGGCTTCTTCGAAGACCGCGTAAGGCATCGGAATTGCGGTGCCCTCCGCGAAAGCCGGGGCGGCGAGGCAAATAAGGGCGAGGCTGGTGGAGAGAATGCGCATTGTGAGCGTCCTTTTGTTAAAGCTGAGTGAATCACTCAGAAATATAAATACCGATAAAAACACTCGGAAATCAAGCATCCTGTTCATCCCGTCCCCGGCTTGTTAAGCGCGCATCATGTGCACCACACCGCCCCGCCTCGTCACGCTGGTTCTGCTGACGGCCCTGACCGTGCTGACCCTGAACATGTTCCTGCCCGCGCTGCCCGCGATGCGGGTCTTTTTTGGCGTGGATGAGGCGGTGATGGGTCGGGCGATTTCAGTCTACATGGCGGCGGCGGCGCTGCTTCAGCTGATCCTGGGCCCGCTGTCGGACCGGCTCGGGCGGCGCCCGGTCATCCTGGGGCTGCTGGTGGTCTATGTGGCGGCATCGGTGCTGTGCCTGCTGGCGCAGGACATCACGACCTTCCTCATTGCGCGGACGGCGCAGGCGGTGGCCGTGGGGGGCGGTATCCTCGCCTCTGCCGCGGTGCGCGACATGTACGAGGGGCGCACTGCTGCCGCCAAGCTGTCGCTGATCGCCGCGGCAATGGCGATTGCGCCGATGATCGCGCCGATGGCGGGCGGGCTGCTGGAGGCTGCGGCGGGCTGGCGCGCGGTCTTTGTCACCTACGCGCTGCTGGGCGCGGGGTTGCTGATCTGGTGCTGGTGGGACCTGGGCGAGACACACGCGCACGGCAAGGGCCAACGCCTTGAGCTGGGCGCGCTGCTGCGGGCGCGCGTGTTCTGGGCCTATGCGGGGGTGCAGGCCTTTGGCGTCGGGGTGTTCTACGTTTTTCTGACGGGGGCGCCTTTTGTGGCGGCGGATGCCTTTGGTCTTGGCCCCGCGCTGACCGGGGTTGCGCTTGGCTCCACCACGGCAGGGTTCATGGCAGGCGCCACGCTCAGCGCGCGGCTGATGCAGCGGGTCGGGCCCACGCGGCTGATCCTGATCGGCCGGCTGGTGCCCATTGCGGGGCTGGGCGCGGCGCTGGTTTACTACGGCTCGGGCGGCGGCTCGGTCTGGCCGCTGTTTCTTTCGACCATCACCGTGGGCATCGGCAATGGCCTATCGCTGCCCGGGGCCAATGCGGGCGCGCTCTCGGTCCGGCCCGATCTGGCGGGCAGCGCCTCGGGCCTTGGCGGGGCTGTGTCGCTGGGCCTTGGCGCGCTCCTGACCGCGGCGGCGACGCGGGTCATCGCGGCCTCGACCACGGCGGATGCGCTGCTGGTGCTGATGGTCGGCATCTCTGCGCTGGCCCTTGTCTGCGCGCTGCTCGCACGGCGCTGGGACGGGGGCGCGCAGGCGGCCAAGGATGGGGTTTCCAACGCCTAAGCGCCGTGCTAGGCGGGCCGCGAAATTCGCCGCGTGGGCGGCAGGACACAGGAGTGAACCAATGGCGCTCGAGCGCACCTTTTCCATCATCAAGCCCGATGCAACCCGCCGCAACCTGACCGGTAAGATCAACGCCAAGTTCGAAGAAGCCGGCCTGCGCATCGTCGCGCAGAAGCGCATCCACCTGACCAAGGCGCAAGCGGGCGCGTTTTATGCCGTGCACAAAGAGCGCCCTTTCTATGACGAGCTGTGCGAGTTCATGGCCTCCGCCCCGATCGTCGCGCAGGTTCTGGAAGGCGAGAGCGCCATCACCAAGAACCGCGAAGTCATGGGCGCAACCAATCCCGCGGACGCCGCACCCGGCACGATCCGCGCCGAGTTTGCCGAAAGCGTGGGCGAAAACTCCGTGCACGGCTCCGACGCGCCAGAGACCGCAGCGGTCGAGATCGCGTATTTCTTCTCCGGTCTCGAACTGGTCGGCTAAGCCGGGACCACACCGCTTCGAAAAGGCCCCGGCGCCGTGCCGGGGCCTTTTTCGTTTACTCCTCGCCGTCGAAATCACCGTTTCGGAGGATTTGACGGGTCAACAGGCTCTTGTAGCGCCGCTGCCTGCGCCGCGCCTTCGCCCCGTTCGCGCGCCAACCCTCGCGTTTGTCCTGCACGATGTCTTCCAGATCATCGGCCGAGTTGACGCGGGCCGCGTCGCGGGGATCGGTGCGTTTGCTCATAGCCCGGAGGTGGCCTGCCGTGCGCGGGGGTCAAGGCCGGGCGCGCTCAGATGCTGGCAAAGTCCTTAAAGACGTGCCGCACGGGGGCCTCGTCCTTCGCTGCGGGGGCCGGGGCGGGTTTGGTCTGTTTGTCGGACATGGATTTACCCTTTCACGATTTACACGGGGCAGTGTCCGCGGCGCGTGGACCTGTCTGAGGGCGCAAATTGGGCGATTCCGTGCCGGTTCAGCGCAATTCGACGCGATATGTCGTGGTTTGCTGCCAGTGCTGTCCGGCCTTCAGCGTAATATCCGGGAAGCCCGCGTGGCGCATTGCGTCGGGCCACATCTGCGGCTCCAGCGCGAGGCCGGCATAAGGGCCGATATGTGCCACATCCGGCAGATCGCGCCCGTCGTAGACCTGCAGCCCCGGCGCCGTGGTGTAGACATGCAGGCGCGGGCCTGCCCGACCCGCATCAAGGCGTGCGGCGAACATCGGGGCAGGGCGCGGGGCAGGGGCGAGGCAGATGTTGTGGTCCAGTGGCACGTCCCCGATGGGGCAAGGTCGGTGCGGGGTCAGGCCCAGAGCTTTGAGCGGCGCGCTTTGGCCTGTTGGCAGCAGCGCGTCCGTCATGGTCAGGTAGCGCTCAGCCGCGAGCCATAGGCGGTGACCCTGGAGGCCCGGTGCGCCCGTCATGGTCCAGTAGGGGTGCAATGCGAGGTTCATCGCAGTGTCCGCATCGGAGTTGGCGGACAGGGTTACCGTCAGGCGGTCGCCTATGACGCGGTATGCGGCGCTGACCTGCCGGGTTCCGGGCAGCCCGCACGCGCCATCGGGCAGCGTATGGTTCAGCGTCACGTGGTCCGTGCCGCGCGCGGCGGCCTCCCAATCCCTTGCGTGCAAACCATCCGGCCCCGAATGTAGTGTGTTTGGCGCGACATTCGCAGGTAGGTCATGGGTCCGACCGGCTATGCTCATCCGCGCGCCGCCAATGCGATTTGCGACGGGACCAACCACCGTTCCTGCAAATGGGTGCGCGGCCAGCAGGTCGGCGGGCTCTTCGGTGCCCAGCACCAGCGATGTCTCCCAACCCTTGCGCCACAGGCCCACCAGGCCCGCCCCCCGCGCCGTGATGCGGGCGCGCAAAAGCGGGCTTTCGATCTCAAACCAGTCCATGTGACCAGCCTGCACATCGCGCGGCCCCTTGACCAGAGCGCATGGGCCGGAAAACCTGGGCAAAAACGGGAGCACCAGACATGGCCATATCCACCCATGACGCCGCCGAGGACGCGCGCAACGAGGATATCCTGATCTACGTGGACGGCGCGCTGAAACCAAAGGCCGAGGCGGTTGTGTCGGTCTATGACAGCGGCTTTATGCTGGGCGACGGGGTGTGGGAAGGGCTGCGCCTTTACCGCGGGCGCATCCCGTTCCTGCAGGAGCATCTGGACCGGCTGTACGAGGCGGCGCTGTTCATCGACCTCGACATCGGGATGGACCGCGCCGCGCTCGAAGCCGCGATCTGGGACACGCTGGCCGCCAATGGGATGCGCACGGACGTTCACCTGCGGGTCATGGTCACCCGCGGGCGCAAGCGCAAACCGTTCCAGCACCCGCATCTGTCGGTATGGGGCAGCACAGTTGTCATCATCGCGGAGCATTCCGTGCCGGTGGAGAACCCCGGCGGCATCCGCCTTGCCTCGGTGCCGCATCACCGGGGTCTGCCGCTGACGCAGGATGCCAAGCTGAACTCGCATTCGAAGCTGAACTGCATCATTGCGCTGACCCACGCGATCCGCCAGGGCGCGGACGAGGCGCTGATGCTGGACCCGTTTGGCTTTGTGAACACGACCAATGCTTGCAACTTCTTTATCGTGCGGGGCGGGGAGGTTTGGACCTCGCGCGGGCAGTACTGCATGGCCGGGATCACGCGGGCCAAGGTGATCGAGATCTGCCGCGAGCTGGGCATTCCCGTGTTCGAGAAAGACTTCTCCCTGCTGGAGACATATTCGGCGGACGAGGCGTTCCTGACCGGCACGTTCGGCGCGCAAACCCCTGTGGCACAAATTGACGGTCGGGTGATCGGGACGGGGCAGGCGGGGCCGGTCATGTTGCGGATCAAGGCCGCCTACAAGGGACTCGTCGGCGCCTAAGAGGTCAAAGGAACCTGCGCAAAGCCCACATCCCCTGACGAAGAACCTTAACAAAACCGTCACGGAACTGTCATGACGCGCGCTTAGCTGCTCGCATCGGTGCCTGAGACAGGCAGAGCGCCATCCAGCGGATGCGTTCAACCGCCAAACTGATCATGGGGAGCATGAATATGACATTGAAGACATTGCTGGCCACATCCGCCGCCAGCCTGATCGCGCTGTCGACCGCGGCCACCGCGCAGACCGAGATTAACTTCTGGCACGCAATGGGCGGCCAGCTGGGCGAGCGTACCGATGCCTTTGCAACCACGTTCAACGGCCAGCAGGACGCGTGCGTTGTCAACTCCGTCTACCAGGGCAACTACACCGAGACGATGACCGCCGCGATCGCCGCCTTCCGCGCGGGCGAGCAGCCGCACATCGTGCAGGTCTTCGAGGTTGGCACCGCGACGATGATGGGCGCCGAGGGCGCGGTTTACCCGGTGCACAAGCTGATGGAAGACCAGGGCATCGAATTCAACGAGTCCGACTACATCCCCGCCGTCATCTCCTACTACTCCGACACCGATGGCAACATGCTGTCGCTGCCCTTCAACTCCTCCACGCCGGTGATGTGGGTGAACCTCGACCTCTTCGAGGCAAACAACCTCGAAGTGCCGACGACCTGGGAAGAGACCATCGCCGCCGCGCGCGTTCTGAAAGAGGCTGGTGTTGCCTCCCCGCTGGGCTTCGGCTGGCAGTCCTGGACCCAGATCGAGAATTTCTCGGCATGGCATGACCTGGAAATTGGCACGATGGAAAACGGCTTTGCCGGCACCACGACCGAGCTGACCATCAACAACCCCGCCGTGGTCGCGCACCTCGACCGCTTGCAGGACATGGTTGAAGAGGGCCTCTTTGTCTACGCGGGCCGCCGCGGTGACAGCCGTCCGCAGTTCGTGAACGGCGAAGCGGCGATGTGGATCAACTCCTCTGCCTATTTCGGCGGTTTCGCAGCTGACATTCAGGACTTCGAATTCACGCAGGTCCCGATGCCGGTTGACACCGCTGTGCGCGCAGAGCCGCAGAACTCCATCATTGGCGGCGCAACGCTCTGGACGCTGACCGGCCATGAGGACGCGGAATACGCCTGCGCGGCGCAGTTCCTGAACTTCCTGTCCGGCACCGAGCAGCAGGCCGACTGGGCGCAGGCGACGGGCTATGTTCCAATCACCAACGCCGCCGCCGAGCTTATGCAGGAGCGCGGCTTCTTTGCTGAGAACCCGGGCACCGACGTTGCGATCACGCAGCTGAGCCTGAGCGAGCCGACCGCAAACTCCCGCGGCCTGCGCTTTGGCAACTTCGTTCAGATCCGCGACATCATCAACGAAGAGATGGAAGCGATCTGGGCGGGCGACAAGACCGCACAGGATGCAATGGACGCCGCGGTTGAGCGCGGCAACGAGCTGCTGCGCCGCTTTGAAGCGACCAACGGCTAAACCGCCTGTTTAACGCCTGACCGGCCGGAGAGACACGCTCCGGCCGGTTTCCTTTTATCCTGCTGACCGCTGAGCCTGATGGAAAAACGCGTCGTCTTCAAAAGCCGCTGGCTGCCCTACCTTCTGGTGGCGCCGCAGATTGTCATCACGCTCGTCTTTTTTATCTGGCCCGCCTATCAGGCGCTGGAAACTTCCTTTTACCTCGAAGACGTCTTCGGCTTCTCCCGCACCTTCGTGGGGCTGGAGAATTTCACCCGTCTGTTTGGCGATGACGGCTACCTGCGCAGCTTCTGGACAACCTTTGTCTTTGGCTTTGCGGTCACCTTCTTGTCCATGTCGATGGCACTGGGCCTTGCAGTGGCCGCCAACCGCGTGATCCGTACCGCAACCCTTTATCGCACCTTCCTGATCTGGCCCTACGCGGTGGCCCCGGCACTGGCAGGGGTCTTGTGGTTCTTCATGATGAACCCGACGCTGGGCATCATCGCCTACATGCTCGAAGTGGTCTGGGGCGTGGACTGGAACCACTATGTCAATGGCGATCAGGCCCTGCTGATGGTGATCATCGCCGCAGCGTGGAAGCAGATTTCGTACAACTTCCTGTTCTTCCTCGCGGCGCTGCAATCCATCCCCAAATCGATGATCGAAGCGGCCGCCATCGACGGCGCCAACCCGGGCCGCCGGTTCTGGACCATCGTCTTTCCGCTGATCAGCCCAACAACCTTTTTCCTGCTCGTCGTGAACCTCGTCTACGCGTTCTTCGACACCTTCGCGATTATCCACGCGACGACCTCGGGCGGGCCCGCCGACGCGACCTCGATCCTTGTCTACAAAGTCTACTCCACCGGCTTTGTCGGGCAGGACTACGGATCGTCCGCGGCGCAATCGGTGATCCTGATGGCCATCGTCATCGCGATGACCTTCATCCAGTTCCGCTATGTCGAACGCAAGGTGCAGTACTGATGGTCGAAAACCGCCCCTGGCTTGCCGTGCTGACCCATGTTGTCCTCATCGCGGGGATCGCGTTCCTGTGTTTCCCCGTCTGGATGGCGCTCGTCGCCTCCACCCATAGTGGCGAGGCGTTGTCTCAAAGCCCGATCCCGATGTGGTTCGGCAACCAGGGGTTTGAAAATTACAGCATCCTTTTGTCCGGTGGGGTGGATGCGGCAGGCGGCGTGCCGGTCGCGCGCATGATGTGGAACAGCCTGATCATGGCGGTTGGCATCACTTTTGGCAAAATCGCGATCTCACTCATCAGCGCCTTTGCGATTGTCTATTTCCGCTTCCCGTTCCGGATGCTATTTTTCTGGATGATCTTCATCACCCTGATGCTGCCGGTGGAGGTGCGCATCCTGCCCACCTACGACGTGGTCGCCTCGCTCGGGATGCTGAACAGCTATTCGGGGCTGATCATTCCGCTGATTGCCTCGGCCACGGCGACGTTCCTGTTCCGGCAGTTCTTCATGACGATCCCGGATGAGCTGGTGGAGGCGGCGCGGATCGACCGCGCAGGCCCGGTGCGGTTCTTCTTTGACATCCTGCTGCCCCTGTCCAAGACGAACATCGCGGCGCTCTTCATCATCCTCTTCATCTTTGGCTGGAACCAGTATCTCTGGCCGTTCCTGATCACCACAGACACCGACCTTTACACCATCGTGATGGGCATCCAGCGCATGGTGAATATCGGCGAGGGGGTCCCGATCTGGCACCTGACGATGGGCACGGCGGTGCTTGCGATGATCCCGCCGGTGATTGTGGTGCTGGCGATGCAGCGGCTCTTTGTGAAGGGCCTTGTGGAAAGCGAGAAGTAAGGCGATGGCACAGGTATCCTTGGCCGGGATTGGCAAGACATATCCGGGCGGCGTGACCGCCGTTGCGGGGGCGAGCGTTGATATCGCCGATGGCGAATTCATCGTCCTGGTCGGCCCGTCAGGCTGCGGCAAATCCACGATCCTGCGCATGATCGCGGGGCTGGAGACCGTGACCGAAGGCACGATTTCCATCGGCGGCCGGGTCGTGAATGACCTTGAGCCGGGGGCACGCGACATCGCGATGGTGTTCCAGAACTACGCGCTTTATCCGCATATGTCGGTGCGCCGGAACATGGAATACGGGCTGCGCAACCAGGGGATGCCGCGCGCGCAGATCGAGGCGCGGATTGCAGAGGCGGCCGCGACGTTGCAGATCGAGCGCTTTTTGGACCGCAAGCCGGGGCAGCTCTCGGGCGGGCAGCGCCAGCGCGTCGCGATGGGCCGCGCGATTGTGCGCGAGCCCGCGGTGTTTCTCTTTGATGAGCCGCTGTCGAACCTAGACGCCAAGCTGCGCACCCAGCTGCGCGCGGAGCTGAAGGATCTGCACCAGCGACTTGGCGCGACCTTTGTGTTCGTGACCCACGACCAGGTCGAAGCGATGAGCCTCGCCGACCGGATCGTCATCATGTCCGAAGGCCGGATCGAGCAGATCGGCACCCCGATGGAGCTGTACCGCAGCCCCGCAAGCGTGTTCGTCGCAGAGTTCATCGGCGCCCCGCCCATGAACGTCTTCCCCCGGGCGTCCGAGGCGGGCCGCGCCTTTGCCACGCTGACACGCGGCGTCCCGGCAGAGGCCACCCAGATCGGCATCCGCCCCGAAGCGCTTGCGATTGCCCCCGAAGGCCCCTGCGCGCGCATCAGCCTGATCGAAGCCCTCGGCGCCGAAACGCTCGTGCATCTGCGCATCGGAGAGGACACGGTGATCCTCCGCTCCGGCCACCTGCCAGACCTGCGCGAAGGGCAAGAGGTGTGCCTGAGCCTGCCCGAGGGCCGCGCGACGTTCTTTGGCGGTGATGGTCGCAGCTTGTCGGGCTAGGAGCTGGCTGGCGCCACTTTCGGAAGCGGTTGGCGTCAACTTGGCTGCATACAGTTTTAGCACCTTGGCGCTGGAAAATGCGCCGGGTCCAGCTCAGCTGGACTTGCGCTAGGTTTGCGAACAAATCTGAGGAAAATGGCTCCGACGGTTAGGATCGAACCCACGATCAAATTATTGACGCTCAGTCTCACGCAAAAGAACAAGCTTCGGGCGAGGTTTTCCTGCAATAGACGACCTGTAGATCGCTCGAAGTTCTTCCTCAGCTCCCCAGAGTGAGTTCGCAACGTAAGTAGTTGAACTGAACTTAAACCATCCCCGTAATTTTACGTCTTCGTGCATATTTTCTCTGGCTGAAACCACTGCTATTGCCAAGCCGAGCAAAAATATCGGCGGAAATTCCCACGACGCATCGTTTTCGTTTGCTCCAGTGGAAATGCGAGTGCCATCGAAATTATCGAATGACATTCTCCTGTCCAACTCCGCTTCATGTGTTAGTGGGTTCCGTGCTAATTTCCAAATGGCTTCCGGCAACGACACTCCTCGAACAGTGAAATCTTTGTTTACGATATTCCAAGTAATTGCTGTAATAATATCCTGCTGATCATGAACAAAGCTTTTGAACCTTTGCCCATTTCCCAGTTTTGGACGCCGTTTTTTTGCTGTTGCTTCAATAGCCGCAAAAATCAGTATCGCTGCATCATCAAAGTGACCACCCTCTAGATCGCCGAGCGCTTTATCAATGCGCTTCCCGATTCCGCTCATCTTGCATGCTTACTCTCAGGTCAGGTTGCCGACAGCTTCGCGAGGCCATCAAATGGCATGCATGCGGAGCCCAAAAAATGTACGAACACCAGGTAGTAGCCTGTAATTAAGAGATTAATTGGCTCCGGCGGTAGGGATCGAACCTACGACCAATTGATTAACAGTCAACTGCTCTACCGCTGAGCTACGCCGGAACGGTCTCGGCGATATAGCAACGGGATTCTGGGGCGTCCAGAGGGATTTGGGGCGTCTTGGGCAAAAAAGAGTGCCCTCAGGACAGGGCGAAGGTGGCGGCTGCGCTCAGGGGGCCGTCGTGGTGCACACGGCCCTTGCCCAGCAGGTCGATCAGGTGAGCGAGCACGTTGCGCGTCGCAGCGGGCAGAAGGGCGGGGGGCGTGTCGGTGTAGATCGCTTGCGCCAGCGCGGCGGCGGTTTGCGGGCCGTTGCGCAGTGCCTCCAGTATGGCGGCCTCACGGGCGCGCCTATGGGCCACCAACCAGTCGAGGCGGGCGTTTGGCGCCGTGATTGGGGCGCCGTGACCGGGGTAGAAAATGCGCCAGTCCCGCGCGTACAGCCGCACGCAGGAGGCCATGAAATCCGTCAGGTCCCCATCGGGCGGAGACACCAGCGAACTCGCCCAGCCCATCACGTGATCTGCTGTGAGGCATGCGTCCCCCATTGCCAGCGCGATGTGATTGCCGAGATGGCCCGGGGTGTGGATGACCTCCAGCTGCCAATCCGCGCCTTCCAGCACCTCGCCATCCACCAGCGCGCGGTCCGGCACAAATCCTGCGTCGATCCCTTCGCCGCCGCCCGCCAGGCCCGTCTCCGCAAGGCGCTGCATGACCGCGCTGCGCCCCGCCGCCGCATCGCCAAAGGCCAGCACCGGCGCGCCGGTCCGCGCGGCCAGCGGGCGGGCAAGGGGGCTGTGGTCGATATGCGTGTGGGTGACGATGATCATGCGCACCGGCGTCGCGCCGATTGCGCTCAGGATCGCCTCCAGATGCGCCGCGCTCTCCGGGCCCGGGTCGATCACGGCCAGATCGGCCTGACCTACGATATAGCTGTTTGTGCCCCGATAGGTCATGGGCGATGGGTTCGGTGCCACGATGCGGCGCAGGCGCGGCTCCATCCCCTCGGCCACGCCGATGGGCGGATCGAAATCATCAGGCGGGGTCATGGGCGGGCCTTTCGCATGGGGGCGTGCAGGGCTACGGTCTAGCCCATGAAGATCACGTGGCTCAAACACTATATGCCGCGCAGCCTGTATGGCCGCGCGGCGCTGATCCTGCTTCTGCCGGTGGTGTTCCTGCAACTGGTGGTCACGGTCCTGTTCACCCAGCGCCATTTCGAGGACGTCACCCGCCAGATGAGCGATGCGGCCCTGCGCGAAGTGCGCCTTGCCCTGCGGGTGATCGAGGAGGAGGCGCGCAGCGACGGGGTGCTCCGGGCGACGATCCCGGAGCTTGACATCACCGTACGCGCCATCCCTGCGGCGGATCTGGAGGGGCCGGATTTCCGTACATGGGACGACTTTTCGGGGCGCATCATCACCGAGCGGTTCAACGCCCAGCTGCCCCAGCTGCGCCGGGTGCTGCTGACGGCGGAAAAGCGGGTGCTTTTGCGCATGGACAGCGGCGTTGGCCCGATCGAGTTGAACTTCGAACGGCGGCGGCTGTCGGCGTCGAACCCGCATCAGCTGTTTGTGAACATGGTGTTCTTCGGGATTGTGATCACGGTCATCGCCCTCATCTACCTGCGCAACCAGCTGCGCCCGATCAAGCGGCTGGCCGCAGCTGCCGAAGCCTTTGGCCGGGGCCGGGTGGAGCCGTTCGCGCCCGCGGGCGCGACGGAGGTGCGCGCGGCCGGGGCGGCCTTTGTCAACATGCGAAACCGGATCGAGCGGCAGATGGAGACGCGCACGCTCATGCTGTCCGGGGTGAGCCATGATCTGCGCACGCCGCTCACGCGGATGCGGCTCGCGCTGTCGTTGCTGGACGACGCGGACCGGACGCCGCTGGGGCGGGATGTGGACGAGATGCAGGCGATGATCGACGCCTTCCTCGACTTTGCGAAGGGCGCGCAGGAAGGCGCGCCGGAGCCTGTGGACCCCATCGCGCTCGCGCGCGGCGTGGTGGAGGATGCGCAGCGCGCGGGCCTGCCGGTGCGCCTTGTGGCAGCAGACGGGGCAGGGCAGGTGACCTTGCGACCGGGCGCAATGCGGCGGGCGCTGTCCAACCTTGTCAGCAACGCGGCGCGTTATGGGGGCCGGGCGGAGGTGTCCGTCATGCTGACCGAAAAATCCCTGCGCTTTCGGGTCGAAGATGATGGCCCTGGTATCGCAGAGGCGGACCGGGAACGGGCCATCCGTCCCTTTTTGCGGCTGGATGCGGCGCGCAACCAGGACAAGGGCGGGGGCACGGGCCTTGGCCTCGCCATCGCCACGGATATCGCCCGCGCGCATGGCGGCACGTTGCGGCTTGGCGAATCTGAACGGCTGGGCGGGCTTCAGGCGGATATCGTGATCGCGCGTTAGGCTCCGCGGGTGACGCTCCGGCAGGCTTGCCGCAGGGCGCGCAAACCGGTTTGCTCCGTCAAAACAGGAGGAGACCCCCATGAGCCCCTACGACATGATCCGCGCCCAGCTCAGCCAGATGGTGCCGTTCGCCAACCACGTGGGTGTGGAGGTGCTGGAGGTTGGCGACGGGACGGGCCGCACGGCGCTGGACCAGCGGGAGGAGACTTCCAACCACATCAAGTCCCAGCACGCAGGCGCGATGTTCACGCTGGGCGAGGCGGCCTCCGGCGCGGCTTTGGCAGGCGCCTTGGCGCCCGTGATGCTGGAGGTCCGGCCCGTCGCCGCCGGGGCCGAGATCAAATACGTGAAGATCGCGAAGGGCCGGCTTGAGGCCCATGCGACAACCGAACGTCCGGGCGCCGACCTGCTGGCCGAACTGGCGGACGTGGGCAAGGTCGCCTTTGACGTGAACGTGGATATCCGCGACGCAGGCGGCGACACGGTTGTCACCATGCGCGTCGGCTGGCATGTGAAAAAGGGGTGAGAGGCGGCATGGTAGGCCCGGCAGGACTTGAACCCGCAACCAAAGCGTTATGAGCGCTCTGCTCTAACCAATTGAGCTACAGGCCCGCCTGCGCAAGTGGCTACCGATGCCGCAAGGTGCGGTCAAGAGGAGGACGCGATGACAGATACCCAGATTGTGCGCCGCTTTGCGGTGGTCACCCTGATCGTCTACGCGGCGGTCGCGGCGGTGACGATGATCTTGCAAGCCGTCGCCAATTACGAAAGCGGCGCGGGCCTCGGCCTCGTGACGATCATCGTGCCCGCGCTCGAGGCCGGACAAACGCAGGCGCGGCGCACGGGGCAGGCGCTGGACGGCGCACGGATGTGGAAGCTGTCGGGCATCTTTGGCCTCGTGTCGCTGGTGCTGTCGAGCGCGCTGGCCTTTGCGGCCTCCCTGGTGCTGGGCCTGAACGAGATTGCGCAGATGATGGCGGGCGCGGCCCCGGGCCAGCTTGCGCTCTTTGCGCTGGTGGTGCTGGCCATCTACATCCTCGCGGGGCGCCTGTTCCTCGGCTTTGGCCAACGGCTGGAGTTGAACCGCCGCAGCTAAGGGGCATGGACGGCGGTCCCGCCGCGCGCTATCGGGGCGCAAAGATCGGAGGCGCGCCATGAGCGAGACAGGAAAAAACGGGCTGACCTATGCCGCGGCGGGCGTGGACATCGACGCGGGCAATGCTCTGGTCGAACGGATCAAGCCCGCGGCACGCGCGACGAACCGCCCCGGCGTGATGGCGGGGCTGGGCGGCTTTGGGGGCCTCTTTGACCTCAAGGCGGCGGGTTACACGGACCCGGTTCTGGTCGCAGCGACCGATGGTGTGGGCACCAAGCTGCGCATCGCGATCGACACCGGCGTGGTGGACGGAGTGGGCATCGATTTGGTCGCGATGTGCGTGAATGACCTTGTCTGCCAGGGCGCGGAGCCGCTGTTTTTCCTCGATTATTTCGCGACCGGAAAGCTGGAGCTGGACATCGCCGCCGCCGTGATCGAAGGCATCGCAAAGGGCTGCGCGGGCGCGGGCTGCGCGCTGATCGGGGGCGAAACGGCAGAGATGCCGGGCATGTACCCGGCGGGGGACTTTGACCTTGCGGGCTTTGCCGTTGGCGCGATGGAGCGGGGCACGGGCCTGCCGGATGGCGTGGCGGTGGGTGACGTGCTGATCGGCCTGCCTTCGGATGGGGTACATTCAAACGGCTATAGCCTCGTGCGCCGGATCGTGGAGGTCTCGGGCCTTGGCTGGGACGCGCCGTGCCCCTGGGGGGACGGCACGCTGGGCGCGGACCTGCTGACACCCACGCGGCTTTACGTGAAGCCCGCGCTGGCGGCGATCAAGGCGGGCGGCGTGCGCGGGTTTGCCCATATTACGGGGGGCGGTCTGACGGAGAACGTGCCGCGCGTGCTGAACGAAGGGCAGGGGGCGGAGATTGACCTCGGCGCTTGGGCGTTGCCCCCCGTGTACACGTGGCTCGCCGCGCAAGGCGGGCTGACGCAGGCCGAACTGCTCAAGACGTTCAACGCCGGGATCGGAATGGTCGTCGTTGTCGCCCCACAGGCCGAGGCGGACGTAATGGATGCGCTCGCCAGCGCAGCGCCGCTGCGCATCGGGACGGTCACCGAAGGCGCGGGCGTCCGCTACACCGGCACGCTGGCGTGAGCAAACGCCCATGAAGAAACGGGTGGCCATTTTCGTCTCTGGCGGCGGCTCCAACATGCGCGCGCTGGTCGATGACATGGGCAAGCCCGGGCACGCGGCCACGCCCGCCGTGGTCTTTTCGAACAACGCCGATGCGGGCGGCATCGCCTGGGCCGCTGCCCAGGGCATCCCGACAGAAGTGGTCGATCACCGCCCCTTCGGCGCGGACCGTGCCGGGTTCGAGGCCGCGATCACGGACGCGCTTGCGCCCCACGCGCCGGACCTCATCTGCCTTGCTGGGTTCATGCGGGTGCTCACAGCGGGCTTTGTCACCCCGTGGCAGGGCCGGATGCTGAACATCCATCCCTCACTCCTGCCCAAATACCGCGGCCTTCACACCCATGCCCGGGCGCTGGCGGCGGGGGACGCGGAACATGGTTGTACCGTGCACCTTGTCACGCCCGAATTGGACGACGGGCCAATCCTTGGCCAGGCGCGGCTGCGCGTGCCGGAAGGGGCCACGCCAGACAGCCTCGCTGCTGATGTTTTGAAGCTTGAACATGTCCTTTATCCCGCCGTTCTGCGCCGCTTTGCGGCTGGAGAGACCGGGCGCATCGACCTCTGACGCTGCTTGCTGGTATGTCCCGCAGCGCTGGTGTAGACAGGCGCAATAACAACAAAGGCACGGGCGCAGATGCAGACCCTGACCACGACCGCTGAACTGGCCGCATTCTGCGCGGCCGCTGCGCAGCATCCTTACGTGACCGTCGATACCGAGTTCCTGCGCGAGCGGACGTATTATTCCAAACTCTGCCTCGTGCAGCTTGCGATGCCCGGGCAGGGCGACGAGGGCGCGGTGCTGGTCGATCCGATGGCCGAAGGGCTGTCGCTCGACCCGCTTTATGCGCTGTTCCGCAACCCGGATGTGGTGAAGGTGTTCCACGCCGCGCGGCAAGATCTTGAGATTTTCTTTGTCGACGCGGGGGTCTTCCCGCAGCCGCTTTTTGATACGCAGGTTGCCGCGATGGTCTGCGGCTTTGGCGAACAGGCAGGTTACGAGACGCTGGTGCGCAAGATCGCCAAGGCGAACCTCGACAAATCCTCCCGCTTTACCGACTGGTCCCGCCGCCCGCTGTCGAAGGCGCAAAAGACCTATGCGCTGGCGGATGTGACCCACTTGCGCGTGATCTACGAATACCTCGCCGCAGAGCTGGACAAGACCGGGCGCGCGCGCTGGGTGGGCGAGGAGCTGAGCACGCTGCTCAGCCCCGAGACCTACATCACCGCGCCGCGCGAGGCATGGCGGCGGATCAAGACGCGGTCCGCCTCGCCGAAGTTCCTCGCCGTGGTGCGCGAGCTGGCAGCTTTCCGCGAAGAGATCGCGCAAAGCCGCAACATCCCCCGCAGCCGGATTTTCAAAGATGACGCGCTGGTGGAGCTGGCCTCCAACAAGCCGTCCAACCTCGATGAGCTGGGCCGCTCGCGTCTGCTGCTGCGCGAGGCGCGCAAGGGCGATATCGCGCAAGGCATCCTCGATGCGGTGGCGCGCGGGGTGGCGGTGCCGCCCGAGGACGCGCCGAAGCCCGCGACGGGCCGCGAAAAGATGCAGGTCAACCCGGCCATCGCCGACCTTCTGCGGGTGCTGCTGAAGGCTAAGACCGAACAGGAGGGCGTCGCGGCGAAGCTGATCGCCTCCGCCTCCGACCTCGACGCGCTGGCGGCGGGTCTGCGCGATGTGCCGGCCCTGTCGGGCTGGCGGCGCGAGGTGTTTGGCGAAGACGCGTTGCGCCTCTGCGACGGCCAGGTGGCGCTGGCGGCGGATGGCGCGAAGGTGCGGATCGTCGCGCTTTAGCGGCGCCGCGAGGTGCGTGCGTTTTCCAGCCCCGACACGCGGATTGTGCTCACGCCGCGCAGGTCCTGATCGGTCAGGGCGACGGCGGCGGTGACGCGGCGGGTGGCCTCGGCCCCGCCCTGGCGCGCGCCTGCGGGGCGGAGCGCTTCGAGCCGCCAGGACAGGACGCCGTTCACGGCCTCGCCGTCGTTCTCGGGGGTCAGCCGCACGTCATAAAGGCCCTGCACGCGGTCCGTGCCCGTGGCTCGCACAATCGCGCCGCCCGGCACGCGTTCCACCGACAGCGCGCTGATCACCGCAACCGGCGTGCCGCGGTAAATCTCGGCCTCTGCGCGCGCCGTCGCAAATATCCCGTTGCTCCGCGCTGGGATCAGCGGGTTGACCGCCTCGGGCGCGGTCTGTTCCACCGGCTCGGCCCGGGAATTGCCAAACCAGTTGAACGGGTTCACGCGGCTGTCCCGCAGCCCGCAGGCGCCGAGCGCGAGGCTGGATATCACAAGAAGGGTGAGAGGGCGCATCATGCTGTGCTCTTTCGTCGTTTGGCCCGTGGTAGCAGCGCGGTGCCGCGTTGAAAAGGTCGCACTGGACGCTGCGGGCGGAGCCGATTACCTCAGAGGCACGCAAGGAGAGACGCGCTCATGGCACAGCCCGATTTCGAAGAGATTGTCGAGGATTTCGAGTTCCTGGAGGACTGGGAGGACCGCTATCGCCATGTGATCGAGCTGGGAAAGGCGATGGACCCGCTGGATGAGGCGCTGAAAGTGCCCGCGACAAAGGTGGATGGCTGCGCGTCCCAGGTTTGGCTGCATCCGCAGATCGAGGGTGGTGTGTTCCGCTTTGACGGGGACAGCGACGCGATGATCGTGCGCGGGCTGATCGCGGTGCTGCGGCGTTTGTATAACGATCTGCCGGTGGCGGAGGTCGGGGCCGTGGACGCGCGGGCAGAGATGACGCGGCTGGGCCTGAACGATCACCTCTCGGCGCAGCGCTCGAACGGGCTGCGCGCGATGATTGAGCGGATTCACCTTGTGGCCGGGGGTTGATCCCAAGGGCCGCTGCGCGGATTCGGTTTTATTTTGCTGATGAGGGGTTTCACCCCTCAAACTCCCCAACATATTTTTGGCCAGAAGAAGGTCAGAGGTTGCCGAGTTCTTTTGCGAGGTCGCCATAGCCGGTGAAGCGGCGCTCAAAGGCGAGGCCAAGCGTTTCAGCAGCCGCACGGGCTTTTTCGGTCAGCGCCGGGTCCTCAGTCTGGGCCTGGTAGACCAGCTTCGTGTAGTTGCCGAAATACATGTCCCGCAGCTCCGGGTGGCGGTCGAGGCCCATTGGCTTGAGGATGAACGCCTCGAACTGGCGCACGAGGAAATCGGTCAGGTAGAAGGTGGTGATTTCGTCCTCGGCGATCTCAGCAAACCGATCATTGCCTTCGAAAAAGCTGTAGCAATGCGGGCCGGGGATCATCTGCACGCCCATCTCCGCGCAAGCTGCCTCCAGCAGGCCCCCGGTGCCGCAATCGGCGTAGACAACGAAGATATCCGCGTAGTCGGCGCGGTGTTTGGCGACGGCCTTGCGGACCTCTTCAGTGATCTTTTCGGGGTAGAGGTGGTATTTGGCGGGCAGGCAGGTGAGGTCCAGGTGATCCCAGCCGTTCATCGCCTTGAGCGCAAGGATCTCGCGGGCCAGCGCGCCGCACGCGATCAGCAGGATGCGGCCGCCTGCGTTGTGAGCCAGCCCGTGTTCGGTCAGCTGCTGATCGGTAATCGCGCTCATGTCAGGGCCTTGGTGAACATCGCGATGTGGCTGCCTTCACGCGCCCATCCGAGCGATGCGTAAAAGCCGAGCGCCTCTTCGGTGGGATCGGCGAGCACCCAGATTTCCGTGCAACCAAGGCTGCGGGCGTGCGTTTCTGCGGCGAGGATCAGTGCGGTGGCGATGCCTTGGCGGCGGGCTCTTGCGTCGACGCCCAACTCGTTGATCCAGAAGGCGCGAGGCTTGTCCGGATGAATGTAGTCCAGCGCGGAGAGGAACCCCAATGGCCTCCCGTATGGCGCAACGAACAGATGATGCCGCGGATCGCTTAGGAATTCCGCGGTTGTGGCCGCATCGGGCGGGCCATCGAAAAGGTGGCCCGCGCCGAGGATCAGGTCGAGGTCATCTGGCGTGGCGCGCCGGACCTCCATGATGGGCTAGCCCACAGCCATCTGGTTGTGCTTGCGGGCGACGAATTCCTTGGCCGTTTCAACCGCCACAGCCGCGTCGCGGCAATAGGCGTCGGCGCCGATGGCTTTGCCGAATTCTTCGTTCAGGGGCGCGCCGCCGACCAGCACGATGTAATCGTCGCGCTTGCCTTGTTCGACCATCGTGTCGATCACGACTTTCATATAGGGCATCGTCGTGGTCAGCAGGGCCGACATGCCGAGGATGTCCGGCTCTTCAGTCTCAAGCGCTTCCATGTAGGTCTCAACCGGGTTGTTGATGCCAAGGTCCACGACCTCAAAGCCAGCGCCTTCCATCATCATCGACACGAGGTTCTTGCCGATGTCGTGGATGTCGCCCTTCACCGTCCCAATCACCATCTTGCCCACGCGGGGTGCACCGGTCTCCGCCAGCAGCGGCTTCAGGATCGCCATGCCGCCCTTCATCGCGTTGGCCGCCAGCAGCACTTCGGGCACAAAGAGGATGCCGTCGCGGAAATCCGCGCCGACGATTGTCATGCCGCCCACCAGCGCCTTTGTCAGGATGTCATAGGGCGCCCAGCCGCGCTCCAGAAGGATGTTGACCCCTTCCTCGATCTCTTCTTTTAGACCGTCGTAGAGATCGTCGAACATCTGCTGAACAAGCTCTTCGTCATCGAGCTCGGAGAGGATGATGTCGTCTTCGTCTGCCATTGTCCGTCCTTTTCAAGGCCGCTGCGTGGGGGCGTTGCGCTTTAGTCTGAATGCAGTTGTGTACGGGGTTCTACTGTCGAAATAGCGACATGCGCGGCGCGGTGCGCGACGCATGGCTTGGTTTTGTCGCGGTTCTTGTTGGCAATGTTCCGCAAATGTTCTATTTTCCGCCCATGACAACGCGGGGATATGTGGCGCGCGCGAAGGGGCGCGGGGCGGGCAGTAACGCGCCCGGGCGGTTCGAGGCGTTCGGCCGCGAGGCGGCGGATGATGGCTGGGATGCGGGCGACGATCTGCCCCCCTTGCGCACCGAGGTGCAGGAGGAACGGCCCCGTTCGCTTATCACCTATAACCGCTCGCCAGATCTGCCGTTTGACCGGTCGATCAATGTCTACCGCGGCTGCGAGCATGGCTGTGTCTACTGCTTTGCCCGGCCCAGCCATGCCTATCTGGGCCTGTCGCCGGGGCTGGATTTTGAGACGCGGCTGATCGCACGGCCCGCAGCGCCGCAGGTGCTGGAGCGGGAGCTTGCCGCCAAGCGCTACCGTGTCGCGCCGATTGCGATGGGGACAAATACCGATCCCTACCAGCCGATTGAACGGAGCTATGGCATCACACGCGCCTGTCTTAAGGTGCTGAGCGCGGCGCAGCATCCGGTTGCGATTGTCACCAAGGGCACGCTCATTGAGCGGGATATCGACATACTGTCGGACATGGCGCGGCGCGGGCTGGCCCGGGTTGGCATATCGGTCACGACGCTTGATGCGACGCTGTCCCGGGCGATGGAGCCCCGCGTGCCAATGCCCGCACGGCGGTTGCAGATGATCGAGCGGCTGGCGCGGGCGGGGGTGCCGGTGCGCGTCATGGCCTCGCCCCTGGTGCCCGCGCTGACCGATCCGGAGCTTGAGGCGATCCTGACGGCAGGCAAGGCGGCGGGGGCGCGCTCGGCCAGCTGGATCATGCTGCGGCTGCCGCGCGAGGTCTCCGGCCTCTGGCGGGACTGGCTGGAGGATGCTTACCCGGACCGGGCCGCGCGGGTGATGGCGCGGCTGCGCGAGATGCACGGCGGGCAGGACTATGACGCCCAGTGGCACAAGCGGATGCGCGGCGCGGGCGCCTATGCAGAGATAATCGCGGCGCGGTTTGAGGTCGCCGTCAAGCGTTTGGGGCTGCGCACCGCACTGCCCGCAATGCGCAATGACCTTTTCCGCCCGCCGGTTTTGCCCGGGGGGCAGATGACGCTGCTCTAGGCTCATGCGGCGCGGCGGCGACCCCGGCGGCCGCGTTTCGCGCCGCCCCCACCGCCGCCGCAGCACCCGTCGGTTCCGTCACTGTCGGAGCTGAAGGCGCCCAGCTTGGCGGCGATTTCATCGAGCTCAGGCGCGGCGCCAACAGGGCGCGTGTCGAGCGCGTCGCGCATGGACCGCAGGTGCTCGGGCAGGGTCCCGCAGCAGCCGCCGATGATGCGGGCGCCCGCATTGCGCGCCATTTCGGCATAGTCCGCCATCAACTCGGGCGTGCCGTCATACAAGATTGCGCCATCAACATATTTCGGGATGCCGGCGTTGGCTTTGGCGATGATTGGCGTGTCGGTCCCGGTCTTGGCAAAGCCCAGAACGGTGCGCAGCAGGTCAGAGGCGCCGGTGCCGCAATTGGCCCCAAAGGCCAGCGGCGGGTTGTCCAGGGCGGCCACGTGGGCGACCATATCGGTGCTCGTCACGCCCATCATGGTGCGGCCTGCGGTGTCGAAACTCATCGTGCCGACCCAATCAAGGCCCGCCCGGTCGAAGCCTTCGGCGGCCGCGGCGTATTCTTCGGGGGCGGAGATCGTCTCAAGCCAGCCGATATCGGCGCCGCCTTCCTTTAGGCCCTCGGCGGCCTCGTGAAACATCTCGACCGCCAGCGCGTGGGACAACTCACCCACGGGCTCCATGATTTCCCCGGTGGGGCCGACAGATCCCGCAACGATCACCGTGCGCCCCGCCGTATCTGCAACCTCGCGTCCGATTTCGGCGCTGATCCGGGCGAGGGCACGGGTTTTCTTTTCCGCGCCGTGCAGTTTCAGCCGCGATGCGTTGGCCCCGAAGGAGTTGGTCAGAAAAACATCAGATCCATTTTCGGTCGCGTAGCGGTACAGCGCGGCGATGCGGTCCGGGTGCGTTTCGTTCCAAAGCTCCGGCGCGTCGCCCGATTCCAGCCCCATCGCGAAAAGATTGGTGCCCGTCGCGCCATCCGCGAGCAACGTTCCGCGGTCGGCGAGCAATTTCATCAGGGGGTTTGTCATCGAGCGATCCTTTCACGACTGAGGATGTATGTCATGCCGCCTTGCGTGAGGCTAACTCATATTCATCAACATCTTTATGTGTTTTCTGCATGTCCGGCGCCGCCAGCGGTGCGGGCCTGTGGATTTCGCGGGCGATGTCTGCGAGGCCGAGCGCCAGCGAAAGCGGCCCCGGCGCGGCCACGTAGCGGGGTGACCAGGTCGGCGCAAAGCTCGACTTGAACTGGCGCAGGCCTGCGTCACCGGACCGGGCAACGGCCCAGCGGCTCAGCGCGCGCCATAGCCTGCTGGCAGGATCAGGGCAGGCGATGTTTGCCGCAAGGCTGAGGCGGGTGGCGCCGGCGCCGCGGGCGGCGTCGATTCCGGCCTGGACAAGGGCGTGCATCGTGCCGTCCGGCGCATCGGCGGTGCTGCGCATCAGGTCGAGGCACCAGTCGCCTGTGGCGACATGGAAGGTGACGAAAGCAACAGGTTTTCCGCCGCAATGTGCCACGGCAACCCATTGGTTTTCAACGTAGTCTTGTGAATACCGGCCCATTGTGCCGCCGCGCGCCGTGCCGCATCGCGCCTGCCATGCCGCGTCGATCTGCGCGAGGGCGGGCGCGGGGGGCGCAACGTCGGGCATCACACGGATCCCGGCCTTGGCCGCGCTGCGCAGTTTGCGGCGCAGGCGCGCGCGGGCGGGCGCGTTGAGGTCGTAGGGGTCGAGGTTCAGCACAGCGTCATCGGCTGTGTGCAGCACCCGCCAGCCGCGCGCTCGGGCCCGGTGCGCCATCCGGGCGGTGCATTTGTAGACCACGGGGATGCGGTCGCTGCAGCGCGCGGCGCGCTGCAAGGCGTCAAGCGCAGCGGCGGCAGAGCCACGCGGTGGGTCACAAAGGGCCGTCAGCGTTTGTGCCGTGGGCCAGACCGCCAGCCAGCCATCGGCCGTCGGCTCAAGTCGCCCTCCGTTTTGTGCAATCACGCCGACCTCCGCGCGCGGCGCGTGGGACAGGATCGCGCGCGTGTCGGGGACTGTGGCACGCACCGGCCCTGGCAGCGGTCGGATCAGCGCCAGCATCCCCAGGGCCGCGGGCAGCGCGTAGTAGACCAGTCGGAATGCCGCGATGCTGCCTAGGACCTGCGCCTCTGGCAAGCCGGGCAACAGCGCCAGCAGCATCAGTTCGAACGGTCCTATGCCGCCAGGTGTGTTGGAGATGAGGGCCGCGCCAAGGGCAAGCAGGAACAGCGGGAAGAAAACGGTAAATCCCACGTCCGTCCCAGGTGGCAGAAGCACATACAGCGCCAGCGCGGCAAAACCCGTGTCGATGGCGGCAAGGCACACCAACATCGCGCAGGCGCGCAGGCTGGGCCAGCGGACGCGCACGCGGCCAATGGACAGCACCGGGCGCAGGGTCATCAACGCGGCGGCCCCAGCAAGGCTCAGCAGAATCAGTGCTGCGGGCAAATGGGTCCACGGGGGGCTGGGCAGGAGCACGCAAGCCAGCGCGGCGACGACGCACCACGCGACAAGAAAGCTGACAGAGACAAAACCCGAAAGCGCCGCCGCACCGCGCAGGCCCAGGCCGGGAAAAAGGCGCCAGCGCACCAGCGCGCTTGTCAGCATCGCACATCCCAGAGCCTGCCCCAGAGCGATGGCCGCGCCGCCTGCGATGCGGGCGGAAGCAGGATCTATACCGGTGCGCAGGTGGCGATGCGCGACCGCGTCATAGCGGCCAACGGCCCAGAAGCTGGCGGCTGTGGCCGCTAGGGCAAGGCCCCACGCGGTTCCGGGAACATCCGCCACTTGCGCCGCGACCCGCGCAGCCATGTCCGCCGTAAGGTAAGGGCCAAGCGCCCAGACACACAGGCCAAGCACCAGCAAAGACGGCACGGCCCGCACGGACTGCACGCGCATAAAGCGCCACGTCGCGTGTGTTATCATGGTGCCCCCGCCGCTGCCCGCCTTAGGGCAGTCTAGGGCAGGGGCCTCAGCGGGCCGTTAACGGGCGCCGCAACTGCGCGCCGAAAATCCGTGCAATTCGGCGCAAATGGCGCTTAGTCGACCTCGTTCAGGATCTGCGCCTTGGCCTCGGCCATCAGCTCGGCCATCTTGGTGCGGATCGTCGCCTCATCGGCCTTGTCGCCCAGATCGCCCGCGACCTTGCGGTAGACATCCTCATGGCCCGCCTCTTCGAAGTCGGCCTTCACCACTTCCTTGGCGTATTCATCGGCGGCATCACCGGTCTTGCCCATCAGCTCCGCAGCCCAAAGGCCCAGCAGCTTGTTGCGCCGCGCCTCGGCCTTGAACTGCATTTCTGCATCGTGGGCATACTTGTTTTCAAAGGCGTTTTCGCGGTCGTCGAACGTGCTCATGTGGTCCTCCAATCGTCCGGGGAGCGGTCGGCGCCAAGATACGCGCCGCGCGGGCGATTTCCTAGGCAGAATCGGGTTGCTTGCCCGCCATGCTTGGGCGACCTTTCGCCACGGACGCGCAGGCTGCGTTCATCAGGCAACATCAATCGAGCAAAGCGAGTAAACAATGGCCCTTTTTTCCCGTCTGCGCGGTGGCAGCTCCGCCCCCGACACGACAATCGCCCGCGCGGTTCTGGCGCCCGCGGTCCTGACAATGGCCGCCGATGGCAGCATCGACCAGTCGGAGACGACGCAGCTGGCGAATATGTGCATGTTCTCGCCCATCTTTGCGCCGCTGGGCGGGGATGGCGTGTCCAAGCTGATTGCCGATATCCTGACGGACCTGCAAAAACGCGGCGCCGATGCTGTGATCACAGAGGCGGTCCAAACGCTCAGCCCCGCCCTGCGCGAGACGTCCTTCTGCTTTGCGATGCGCGTCGCGATGGCCGACGGGGTGATGGACGAGGGCGAGAAGAACGCGCTGTCAGGCACCGCGTCGCGGATGGAGCTGCCGCAAGAGGTGTTCCAGCAGATCATCACCGTGGTCGGCATGATGCAGCGCCCGGCCACCGCATGAGCGCGCCGGAAAACGCGACCGACGAGGAGCGGAAAACCCCGCTTTTCGACATCTACGTGATGCTGGAGGAGCCCTTGCAGTTCAGCACAGGAGAGATCGAGGCGGCGCTGCTGGAGGATTACCCAATGCTGGATATCAACGGGGTCGATCCGGACGGGCCGCTGAACATAGCCTGTGACACGGATCAATTTGTGACGTCACCAATGCTCATGACCGCGAAGGGGGACGACGCGCATTTCGTGACCTTGGTGCGCGTTCCCGGCTACGGCACGTGGGATCCGGCGCAGATTCCGGCGCGGCAGTCCATCCAGGTGCCCGACCTTGCGGACCGACTGGCGCGCAACCGCAGCTATATCTGCGTCTCCGCCGGGGCCAAGGACGACACGCCGCTTGAACGCTTCCGTGCGGCGCGGCGGGCGACCTGCGTGGCGGCGCTGTTCTGCAAGCTGCCCGGCGCGGTCGCGGTTTATTGGCAGACGGGGGATCACTTTC
This sequence comes from Pseudomonadota bacterium, assembly GCA_039817385.1. Classification (GTDB taxonomy): domain Bacteria; phylum Pseudomonadota; class Alphaproteobacteria; order Rhodobacterales; family Rhodobacteraceae; genus JBCBCP01. The sequence goes on from JBCBVY010000007.1 coordinate 233,075, forward strand.
TGACGCCCGAGGCGGTCGTTTCGGCTGCGGACAAGGCCATCAGCGACAGCTACCCGATGATGGAATGGTGCGGCTTGCAGCTGGGCCAGGATGCTGAACGTGGGGTGAGCCAGGCACTGTCGGTGGGTCTGAACGCGCTTGGCGGGTTCGAGATCAGCTTTGCCGCGGCCCCCGTGCCACTGGGCGACGCGGCAAACCACGTGCTGACCACCGCCACCATGCTGCTGGAGCTGGGGCACGACTTCAGCGACGGGGACACGCTGGGCGTTGAAGGCCAGGCGCCAGAGGAGTCGATCCGGCTACGCTTTGTGCCTGAAGGCACAAACGGGTCGACCTGTGACACCTGGCTTCTGGTGCATCCGCAAAGCCCGGTGGACGCCGATGAGCTTGTCGGGCCAAGCGGGTCCGTGCCCGCCCCGCCGGGGCAGAGCGAAGAGCGGCGCTCCGACATGGGCTTCTTCAAGCGGATGATCCGGGGCAAGCGGGACAGCTAGCTGCGCTTGGCAAGGGGGCGCGCTTGGACTAAAGGGGCGCTACCCGCGTCCGGCGCGGCCCCTCTGACGCGAAAGGCCCAGCTTATGGCGCGGCGCAAGAAAATCTACGAAGGCAAGGCCAAGATCCTCTACGAAGGCCCCGAGCCGGGCACACTCGTGCAGTATTTCAAGGACGATGCGACCGCCTTCAACGCGCAGAAAAAGGACGTGATCGAGGGCAAGGGCGTGCTGAACAACCGCCTGAGCGAGTTCTTCATGACCGGCCTGAACCAGATCGGTGTGCCGACCCACTTTATGCGCCGCCTGAACATGCGCGAGCAGCTGGTGCGCGCCTGCGAGATCATTCCGCTTGAGGTGATCGTGCGCAACTACGCCGCCGGCTCCCTGTCGCAGCGGCTCGGGATCGAGGAGGGCACGCAGCTGCCGCGGCCCATTGTGGAATATTGCTACAAGGACGACAGCCTTGGCGATCCGCTGGTCACCGAAGAGCATATCGCCGCCTTTGGCTGGGCCAGCCAGCAGGACATGGACGACATCCTCGCGCTGTCGCTGCGGGTCAATGATTTCCTGTCGGGCGTGATGCTGGCGGTGGGGATCAAGCTGGTGGATTTTAAGATCGAGATTGGGCGCGTCTATGACGGCGATTTCCAGCGCCTGATCGTCGCGGACGAGATCAGCCCAGACAGCTGCCGCCTGTGGGACATTGAGACCGGCCAGAAGCTGGACAAGGACGTCTTTCGCCGCGATCTGGGCAACCTTGCGGATGCCTATACCGAAGTCGCACGGCGCCTTGGCGTGATGCCGAAGAACGCGACGCCCATTGGCAAGCCGACGTTGATCAACTGAGCCCTTTGCGCGGGTTTTGAGCGCCGGAGCCTCCGGCGGAAGTTTTTTTGGAACAGAGAAGAGTGGGGCGCTGAACCCCGGAGATAGATGATGAAAGCCACCGTGACCGTTATGCTGAAAACCGGCGTTCTTGACCCACAGGGCGAGGCGATCCGCCATGCGCTGGGGGCGCTCGGCTTTGAGGGGGTGGCGGGCGTGCGCCAGGGCAAGCTGATTGAGCTGGATTTGGCCGAGGGCACGACCGAGGCGCAGGTGACCGAGATGTGCGAAAAGCTGCTCGCCAACACGGTGATCGAAAGCTTCCGGATCGATCTGGGCTAGGCCCAACCTGACGACACTTGTCACTTTGCAGGCCCGCCTGCACGCGCTAGCCTGCCGGTCAATATTCAGACCGGAGGTGTGCCATGCGTATTGGAAGGCTTGCCGTTTATTTGTTGGCCCTGTTTTGGGCGCTGCCCGGGGCGGCGTTCGAATACCCGCGCCTTGCGGGCGCGAATGACGCCGAATACGCGGCCGCGGCCTCTGGCGATGCCTATGCCGCCTTTTCCTACGTGCTGCCGGTTCTGAACAAGGACGCGCTGACCGAGGCGGAATGGGCTGACGCGCGGGGCTGGCTTGAATGGATGTATGCGGAGTTCAAGGCCGATGGCAGCGTGCACGGCATGGCGGCGACGGCGACCAACCTCGCCAATCGTCTTGTGGTGCGGCAGGATTTCGACGATGCGATCCAGTGGATCCAGGTCTGCGCCGATCTGGAGGGTGCCGAAGAGGTCGCGCCGCGGGCCTATCTGGGCTGGTGCTACAACATCGGCGGCACGCTGCATGTGCAGATGGCCTTGCCCGAAGAGGCGCTCACGTGGCATTCCGCGGCGCTCGATATCTTCACGGCGCTTTACGAAGAAACCGGAGAGCACGCGCATCTGGAAAACGCTCTGGATACGCATGGCAGCCGCACCTATGCGCTCACGCTCATGGCCGCCTATGATGAGGCGGTGGAGCAGCGCAAGGAGGGTCTGCGCCTTGCCATTCAGCACACCGGGCGGGACAGCATCTTTACCGCCGCGGGGATGCTGAACCTTGCCACGACGCTTTGGTATGCGGGCCGCTACGAGGAGGCGGACATCTGGTTTGATGCCGGGATGCCGCTGGCGGAAACGCATTTTCCGCGCTACTCGCTGCTTGACGCGGTGTCGAAGATGAACAACGCGCTTCTGGCCTATGATCTGGGCCAGCTGGAGCGGGCGCGGACCCTTGCGATGTCCGTTGTGCCCTACCTTGCCGCCTATCCGGAGCTGAGCCTCGAACAGCAGCGCTGGACCTTTCAGGTGCTGCGCAAAGTCGCCGCCGATCAGGGCGACGTGGACCGCGCGATCCTTTTTGGCAAGATGGCGGTGAACGCCCAGCAGGAGATCCGTTCGCGCAATGCCGGCTTTGCCGATGCGGAGGTGCAGGCCCTGCGCGACCGCTGGAGCGGGCTGTATAAGGAACTCGCAAGCCTGCTCATTGCAGAGGGCCGCTTTTCCGAGGCGCAGGCGGTGCTGAACATGGAAAAGGAGCAGGAGGCGTTCGATTTTCTCAAGCGTGATGCGGGTGCGGTGCTGACCGAAACCCGCGCCGTGCTGACCGATACCGAGCGCAGCGAGGCGAAGGTGATCCGCGATCTTGCTGCGAAACCCGTCGCCGCAGCGCGCCTTTACGACGCGCTTCTGGCGGAGGCAGGGGACGCGCCCACCGCAGAACAGGACGCGCAGCTGTTCCTGCTGGACGAGGCGCTGGTCGCCGCCGAAGACGCGTTTCTGGCCAGCGTGGATGACTTCCTTGCGCAGGTCGATGTGGGGGATCGCAAGGGTTTCGAGGCGGCTTTTGACGCGACCGGCACCTACCAGCGCATTCTGGAGCAAAAAGAACGCCCGACGGCCATCCTGCAACTGGCGGTGCTGGAGGATGCGCTGCACCTCTTTCTGACCCTGCCGGGGGCGACGGTGCACGAAACCGTGCCGATCTCGCGCGGCGATCTGCGGGGGCAGGTGTTTGAGGCCCTGAAAGCCATCGAACGGATCGACCCAGAGGTGGAGGCGCATTTGCAGGGGCTGCACGCAATGCTGCTGGCCCCGGTGAGGGAGGCGCTGGAGGTTGCGGGCACCGAAGTGATCATGCTGAACGCGGGCGACGTGCTGCGCTACGTGCCTTTTGCGGCGCTGCATGACGGGACGGGGCACGCCGTGCGCGACTTTGCCTTTACCCAATACGTGGCGGCGGTGCCCACCGACTTTGCTGTGCCGCCGCGGGACCGGGGCAATGCGGCGGGCTTTGCGGTCACGCGCGCGCATGGCAACTTCTCGGCCCTGCCCGGGGCGGGGTTCGAGATTGAGGCGCTTTTTGCCGCCAGCGACGGGGAAGGGGTGCTGGACGGTCATACCGGGCTGGATGAAGGCTTTGACGAGGCCGCGCTGCGCCGGGTGCTGCGGGGCAGCCCGGGCGTTCTGCACATCGCCAGCCATTTTGCCTTGCGCCCGGGGCAGGTGGACGATTCCTTCCTGCTGCTGGGGGACGGGTCCGAGCTGCCGCTCTCCCGCTTTGGCTCGCGGCGCTTCAACCTCAAGGGCGTGGACCTTCTGACGCTCAGCGCCTGCCAGACGGCGGTGGGCAGCGGGGACGGCTCCGAGATTGACGGGATTGGCGTGGCGGCCCTGCAAAAGGGGGCAAGCGCGGTGATGGCCTCGCTCTGGCCCGTGGCGGATGCCGCGACGCCGATCTTGATGCATGACTTCTACGATGGGCTTTATGCACAAGGGCTGGACAAGGCCGAGGCGCTGCGCCGCGCGCAGATCGCGATGCTGGACGGGGGCGAGACGGCCACGCTGCTGGCCATGCGTGCGGCTGAAGCGCTTGAGCCGCAGGAGGCGCCGCCGCAGGGCTTTGCGCATCCTTACTTTTGGTCAGCGTTCATCATCATGGGCAACTGGCTCTGACGGCGCGTCGGTGCGGGGCGCGCCTATGTCGCTCCGCGCTCCGATCTGGGGCGCGCGCAGGATTAGTCTTGGCGCAGACGAAGTTCCGGAGGCTCCATGCGCGCCGCTCACCTAACCGCCTTTCGCGCACCGCTGGCGCTGACCCAGCTGCCCGACCCGGACTGCCCGCCGGACGGCGTGGTGATCGAAGTGCTGGCGTGCGGTGTCTGCCGGTCCGACTGGCACGCATGGACCGGGGCGGACCCGGATGTGGCCTTGCCGCATGTGCCCGGGCACGAGTTCTGCGGGACGGTTGTGGCCGCCGGGGCAGGTGTGGCGCATTGGGCTGTGGGCGACCGGGTGATCGCGCCGTTTATCCTCGCCTGTGGGCGCTGCAGCGATTGCCGGGCAGGGCATTCGACCATCTGCGACCATCAAGCGGTGCCGGGGTTCACGATCCCGGGCGCCTTTGCCGAATATGTCGGCATCCCCCATGCCGATGCGAACCTGACCCGCCTGCCCGAGGGGATGGACCCGGCGCTTGCCGCTGCGCTGGGCTGCCGGGTGACCACCGCCTGGCACGCGCTGACCGGCCGCGCGGCGCTTCAGCCCGGGGAATGGCTGGGCGTGTGGGGCGCAGGCGGCATTGGGCTTGCGGCGCTGCTTCTGGGCCGTGCGATGGGCGCACGGGTTGCGGTCGCGGACGTGGTGCCGGAAAAGCTGGCCTTTGCGCGCAGTCTGGGCGCCGATGTGGCGTTGGACGTGTCGTCGGGCGACGGGGCGGCGCAAATGCGCGCGGCCACAGGTGGCGGCGTGGATGTCGCGATCGAAGCGCTGGGCCTGCCGATCACGACGGAAAACGCGATGAAAAGCTGCCGCAGGCTGGGCCGCATGGTGCAGGTCGGGATGCCCGCCGGGGATCATGCGCGGATGGAGCTGCCTTGGGACACGCTCTATTCCGGGCAGCTGGCGATCTTTGGCACCCGCGGGATGCCCGCGCACCGCTATCCGTCCTTGCTGGACTTCATCGCCGGGACGGGCCTTGACCTTTCGCCCATGATCGCCCGCCGCGTCGGCCTGAGCGATGCAAGCGCGGAACTCGCGCTGTTCGACGGGCCGGCGCCGCCGGGCGTGGCAGTGATCACGGATTTCACAGCCTGAGTTGTAATGCACAGCGTGTTGCGCTATGTGTAGCAGGGATGAAGTACAGGAGCGCGCCATGTCAGCGACACTGAACATTCGAAATCTAGGCGCAGAGCGCAAAGCGGCGCTGGAGCGTGAGGCGCAACTGCGCAACGCCTCCGTTGCGGACGTGGTGCGGGAATACCTGGATGCTGGTCTGAAGGCAGATGCCCGAGCCCGGGCGCAAGCCGAGTGGATCGAGGCTGCGCGCCCTGGGATCGAGGCGGAGCGCGAGTATATTGAGCGGCACGGGATGCTCCTGGCCGAATACCGCCGCGTTTAGCGCCCGATGCAGTGTGACATCTACCGCACGAGAGCGCGCGGCACGCTCTTGTGCCGGATTCAATCCGATACCGGCGCCGACACGACCGGAATTCTATGCGCGCCCGTCGTGGCGCGCGAGGAATTTGGGCAGTTGATCCCGAAACTGCACATTCCATTCATGCTCGGAGAAGCGCCTCATCTGGTGATCATGTCGCAACTGGTTGCGGTTCCGGCATTTGAACTCGGCGCGCCGATTGCGTCTGCGCCGCACCTGCGGGATGAAATCATCGCCGCCGTGGACCTGCTTGTCTCCGGCTTCTGACACTTCCCTTTGCCACACGCGCGGCGTAAACGGACGGCAGTAAAGGAGCCTGCCCATGAAAGCCGCCGTTCTTGTCTTTCCCGGATCGAACTGTGACCGCGACCTTGCCGTCGCCTTCCGCGCCGCGGGCGCGGAGGTGGACATGGTCTGGCACAAGGACACAGAACTGCCCGCAGGCGTTGATATCGTCGGCGTGCCGGGCGGCTTTTCCTATGGCGATTACCTGCGCTGCGGCGCCATCGCGGCCAACTCGCCGATCTGCGGCGCGCTCAAGGCCCATGTGGATCGGGGCGGCTACGCGCTGGGGATTTGCAACGGCTTTCAGGTGCTGACGGAAACGGGGCTGCTGCCGGGCGCGCTGCTGCGCAACGCGGGGCTGCATTATATCTGCCGGACGGTGGGCCTGCGGGTGGAGACCTCCTCCAGCATCTTCACCGAAGGCTACAATGCCGGGGACATGGTCGACATTCCGATCGCGCATCATGACGGCAACTATTTTGCCGATGCGGCCACGCTGGACGCGCTGGAGGCCGAGGACCGCGTCGCCTTCCGCTACACGGACAACCCCAACGGCGCGCAGCGGGACATCGCGGGCATCCTATCGGAAAACCGGCGCGTGCTGGGGATGATGCCCCACCCCGAACGGGCGGCGGATATCGGCCACGGCGGCACGGACGGGGCGGCGCTTTTCCGCGCGTGCGCGGGGGCGCTGACGGCGGCGTGACTTTTCAAGGCGCCCCGCGCGCCGTAGGTTAAGCCATGATGGCGAGTGGCTCCAACCTCTTTGCAGCGCATACAATCAGCTGGCGCATGCGCGTGGCGTTGCTGCTGCTGTTTGTGCTTGCGCTGGCAACAGTCTGGTTCACCAACCGCCTGCTGACCGACCGCTTTACCGAGACGACCCGCAACCGGGCGGAACTGCGCCTGACGCTCTATTCGGGCAACCTGCAGGCCGAGATCCGGCAGGCGCAAATCGTCCCGCAGCTTCTGGCGCGCGACCCGACGCTGATCGGCGCGCTCAATTCCGGCGACTACTCTCAATCCACCCAGCGCCTTTTGTCCTTTGTCGAAGAGATCGGCGCGGCCTCGCTGCAACTGCTGGATGGGGGCGGGCGCACAGTTGCGGCCACCGACCGGAACACGCTGGGCACGTTGCACCGGTCCGAGCAGTACTTCCTTAGCGCATTCCGCAGCGCCTCTACCATCTTTTCTGTGATTGAGCGCGAGGCGGGCGGCTACCGGTTCTTTTACTCACGCCGGGTGCAGTCGGGCGGGGAGACGCTTGGCGTGATCGTGGTTGAGGTTGATCTGCGCAAGTTTGAACGCGCCTGGGCCGGGATTTCAGACGCGGTTCTGGTCACCGACAGCACCGGCGTGATCATCCTCGCCACCGAGCCGCGATGGCGCGGGCGGCTTGAAGCCGAAGCGCTCGCCCGGCAAGACCCGCAAAGCGCAATCGAACGGGCCATTCGCGCCACAGCCGACTGGACGGCGCTGCCCCCCGATGCCTACCTGCAAGGCGAAGCGGTCATGCGGCTGGAACAGGCGATCCCGTTCCGGGGCTGGCGCATCGCGTCCTATACCACCTATGCCTCCGTCCGGGAGCGGGTGAACGGGGTGCTTGCGCTTGAAATCATGGGCTTTGCGATCCTCCTGGCGCTGGCCTTCTACATCCTGAACCGCCGCTCGGCTGGCCGCGCGGTCCTGTTTCAACGCGAAAGCGCTGAGCTTCGTGCGCTGAACGCGCGTCTGCAACGCGAAATCGCGGAGCGCGAGCGGATGCAGGAAAACCTCGCCGTGGCCGAACAGACGCTGGAGCAATCCTCCAAGCTGGCCGCTTTGGGCGAGATGTCGGCGGCGGTCAGTCACGAGCTGAACCAGCCGCTGGCTGCGATGAAGACTTACCTCGCGGGGGCGCGCCTGCTGCTGAATCGCAACCGTCCAGATGAGGCGCTGTCTTCGTTTGGCCGGATCGACGATCTGATCGAGCGGATGGGCGCGATCACCCGGCAGCTCAAATCCTATGCCCGCAAGGGCGCAGACAGCCTAAGCCCCGTTGACATGAGTGACGCGCTTGCCTCCGCGCTTGCGATGATGGAGCCGCAGCTGCGCCAGCGGCACGTGGAGATTAACCGGATCGTCCCGGCCGCCCCGGTGCGTGTGCTGGGCGACCGGATGCGGATCGAGCAGGTGATGGTGAACCTCTTGCGCAACGCCATCGACGCCACACGGACAGAGCCGCGCCCGGCGGTCGATCTGATCCTGAGCGCCGGAGAGACGGCGACGCTGACCGTGCGCGACAATGGCCCCGGCATCGATGACCTCGATAGCCTCTTCGAGCCCTTCTACACCACCAAACAGCCCGGCGACGGGGTGGGCCTTGGCCTTGCGATCTCTTCTGGGATTGTGGCCGACCTTGGCGGGCGGCTGACCGCGCGCAATGGCGCGCAGGGCGGGGCGGTCTTTGAAATGCAATTGCCGGTCCTCAGCGAGGATCGCCCGGAAACACAGGCTGCGGAGTAAGACCAAATGACCCAAGCCATGAAAATCGCCATCATCGATGATGAAAAAGACATGCGGCAGTCGATCAGCCAGTGGCTGGCCCTGTCGGGCTATGACACCGAAACCTATCCCAGCGCCGAAGAGGCGCTGAAAACGCTGGGGCCGGACTATCCCGGAATCGTCATCTCCGACATCAAGATGCCGGGGATGGACGGGATGCAGTTCCTGAAAAAGCTGATGGGCACCGACAGCGCGCTGCCGGTGATCATGATCACCGGACACGGCGATGTGCCGATGGCGGTGGAGGCAATGCGCGTCGGCGCGTTCGATTTCCTTGAAAAGCCGTTCAATCCGGACCGGATGTCGGAACTCGCCAAGAAGGCGACCCATGCCCGCCGCCTGACGATGGACAACCGCGCCCTGCGCCGGGAGCTCAGCGATGGCGGGCAGCTGATGAAAAAGCTCATCGGGCACAGCCCGGTCATGGAGCGGCTGCGCGAGGATATCCTCGATCTGGGGCAGGCGGACGGCCATGTCCTGATCGACGGGGAGACAGGCACCGGCAAGACGCTGGTCGCGCACGCCCTGCACGCGGTGGGCAGCCGCGCGGGCAAGAAATTCGTGCTGGTCAGCTGTTCGGCCTATGAAGAGGACGCACTGGCCAAGCGGCTCTTTGGCCCGATGCTGCCCGAGGACAGCGCGCTGCCCGCCGTCGAAGAGGCCCGCGGCGGCACGCTGGTGCTGGAGGATATCGAAGCGCTGTCGGAGACGTCACAGGCGCGGCTTTTGTCGGTGATCAACGAACAGGGCGTGCCGGCCGAGACGCGGGTCGTCGCCATCGCCAACTTGCAAGAGGCGGGCCGCACCATTGAGGACGCGCTGCGCCCCGATCTGTTCTACCGTCTTGCCGCGCTGCGCATCACCGTGCCGCCGCTGCGCCAGCGGGGGGAGGATATCCTGACCCTCTTTACCCGGCTGAGCGAGCAATTCGCGGATGAGTACGGCTGCGATGCGCCCAAGGTCTCCGCGCAGGAGGCGGCGCAGCTTTTGCAGGCGCCCTGGCCGGGGAACGTGCGCCAGCTGATCAACATCGCGGAACGCGCGGTGCTGCAATCGCGCCGCGGGTCAGGCACAATTGCGTCGCTGCTGATGTCCGATCACGAGGAAATGCAGCCCGTGATGACGACCGAAGGCAAGCCGCTGAAGGAATACGTAGAGGCGTTCGAGCGGATGCTGATCGACAACACGATGCGCCGCCACAAGGGCTCGATTGCTTCTGTGATGGACGAGCTGTGCCTGCCGCGCCGCACCCTGAACGAGAAGATGGCCAAATACGGGCTACAGCGCGCGGACTATCTGTAAGGCGATCCTTGAAGGATCGCAGGGCCGCCGTTTTTTGAAAAACGGCCCGCGCCCAATCCTTCAAGGATTGGTCAGAGCGTCGCCGCGCGCAGCTTGACCAGCTGGATCGCCTGATTCTCGTCATTGGTGTAGCACACCCAGCTGGGCTGGCCCGGCACGTCGATGATATATTGGTTCACCTCGACCACGGGCAGTTCGGTGTTGGCCGTCGCCCCAGTCGCGCCGGTCTCGTTCTGCACCGCGCGGATGCAGCTTTTGGTGCCGCGCAGCTCGGCCAGGGCGTCCGGATCGTCCGCGACGGCAATCTCATCACAGGCGGCCACGGCCAAAAGCGCAAGTGGTGCAAAGCGCAGCAGAGTCATCTTTAGTCCCCCAACGTGTTGTCCGCGCACCCTTTCCAGAGCCTGCCGCGCTGTCAAGTCACGCGTCGCTCCGTTGCGCAGGTGCCGGATTGCGTCTTGTCAATATGCACCGAAACCCTTTATCTGTGACGGGTCAGGGTGCTGCGTTTCGGCGTCACCCCGGCTGTTCAGTTTCGCTGTCCCGCGGACTGGCGGGCATAACGCCCCGCGCTTCGGGACAGACCGATCAGACCATTTGGTCAAACAGACATGCGCCTCGGCGCTGTCAGCGTAATGGATGCGGGCCTGCGCGAGGCGCAGGCTGCATCGGAGAAGAACCGCGATGACGCGCGCAATAAACAGACGCAGTGAGGACCGGGCGATGCCCGCCTCCCACGTGCGCGCCGCGCCTGTCGCTCAGACAAGACACACCGCCATGCCCGCCGCGCCGCCTGGGTTATCCCGGGGCAGGCGAGCCATGCCGGTGTGCAAACGGACAACATGGCAAAGAAAATGCTCATCGACGCCACCCACGCGGAAGAGACCCGCGTTGTGGTGGTGGACGGACACAAGGTTGAGGAATTCGACTTTGAATCCGAAAACAAGCGCCAGCTTCAAGGCAATATCTACCTCGCAAAAGTAACCCGTGTGGAGCCGTCGCTTCAGGCGGCTTTTGTCGATTACGGCGGTAACCGGCACGGCTTCCTCGCGTTCTCGGAAATCCATCCGGATTACTACCAGATTCCCGTGGCCGACCGTGAAGCGCTGATGGAAGAAGAACGCGCCTATGCCGAGGCGATGCGCGCGCAGGAAGACGAGGAGCCGCCGAAAAAGACGCGCTCCCGCCGCTCCCGCGCGGCAAAGGCCAAGGACACGGATGCCGTGACCTCCGCCGAGCCCGAAGGCATGGAGACGATCGACTTGTCCGAGGACGAGGTCGAGGTGCCGGAGGGGGAAGCGACCTCACCGATGGAGACGGTGGCCGATACGCCTGTGGAGACGCCAGCGGCGGATGATCCCGCTCAGACCGACGACGCGCCTGCTGACGAGGCCGCTGATAGCGCGCAGACCGAGGACGCCGCTGTAGAAGAGGCAGCGCCCGAGGACGCCACTGCGCCAGAAGCGGAAGTCGAGGCTGCGGCGGATCACGCCGACGCCGATGAAGACGCCGCCGAGGCAAAGGGCCCCGATGCCGCTGCCAAGGATGACAGCATCGAATCGGTGGCCGATGACGACGACCACGAAGACATCCGCCCGCCCCGCAAACCGCGCCCGCGCCGGTACAAGATCCAGGAGGTCATCAAGGTCCGCCAGATCCTGCTGGTGCAGGTCGTCAAGGAAGAGCGCGGCAACAAAGGCGCGGCGCTGACCACCTACCTGAGCCTTGCAGGCCGCTACTGTGTCCTGATGCCGAACACCGCCCGGGGCGGCGGTATCAGCCGCAAGATTACCAACGCCGCCGACCGCAAGAAGCTCAAAGAGATCGCGAACGAGATCGAGGTGCCGCAGGGCGCCGGCCTAATCGTGCGCACCGCGGGCGCCAAGCGGACCAAGGCGGAGATCAAGCGCGACTACGAATACCTCCAGCGCCTGTGGGAGCAGATCCGCGAGTTGACGCTGAAATCCATCGCCCCCGCCAAGATCTACGAGGAAGGCGACCTGATCAAACGCTCGATCCGCGACCTCTACAGCCGCGAGATCGACGAGGTGCTGGTGGAGGGCGAGCGCGGCTACCGCATCGCCAAGGACTTCATGAAGATGATCATGCCGTCCCACGCCAAGAACGTGAAACTCTATGGCGAGAGCCTGCCGCTTTTCGCGCGCTACCAGGTCGAATCGTACCTTGCCGGCATGTTCAACCCGACGGTGCAGCTGAAATCCGGCGGCTACATCGTCATCGGCGTGACCGAAGCGCTTGTCGCCATCGATGTGAACTCGGGCCGGGCCACCAAGGAAGGCTCGATCGAGGAAACCGCGACCAAGACCAACCTTGAGGCCGCCGAAGAGGTGGCCCGCCAGCTGCGCCTGCGGGACCTTGCGGGCCTTATTGTCATCGACTTCATCGACATGGACGAGCGTAAGAACAACGCCAAAGTCGAGAAGATGATGAAGGACAAGCTGAAGACCGACCGCGCGCGCATTCAGGTGGGCCGGATTTCGGGCTTTGGCCTGATGGAGATGTCCCGCCAGCGCCTGCGCCCCGGCATGATCGAGGCAACGACGCAGCCATGCCCGCATTGCCACGGCACGGGCCTGATCCGCTCGGACGGGAACATGTCCCTGTCGATCCTGCGCCAGATCGAGGAAGAGGGCACGCGGGGGCGCTCCCGCGAGGTGCTGGTGCGCGCGCCGGTGGCGATTGCGAACTTCCTGATGAACTCCAAACGCGAGCACATTGCGCAGATCGAAGGGCGCTATGGCCTGGCCGTGCGGATCGAGGGCGACCCGCATCTGGTTAGCCCTGATTTCAGCCTTGAGAAGTTCAAGACCGCGACCCGGGTCGTGCAGCAGACCGAAGCGGCGGTGGTGTCCGTCGACACCTCCATCATGGCCGAGGTTGATGACGCCGAGGCGGAGGCAGATGCCGCGCTGGAGGCCGAAGCACAGGCTGAGGCAAACGGCGAGGCCGGTGACGGGGAAACCCGGCCCAAACGGCGCCGTCGCCGTCGGCGTCGGCGCAAGTCCGGGAACGGCGAGGGCGAGGCCGGTGCCGAAAACCAGACCGAGGGGCAGGCGGAGGCCAGTGCCGAGGACGCGTCTGAAGCGGACGCCGAGGCCGTGACCGAAGAGGCAGCCTCTGAGGGCGAAGCGGCTGAGGAAAAGCCCAAGCGCAAGCGCACCCGCCGCCGGAGCCCCAAGAAGGATGCGGCGGTAGATGCTGAGGCGACCGAGGAAGAAGCTCCAGCGACAGAAGGCGCGCCTTCCGAGGAGGCCGCCGCCGAAGCTGTGGCGCCGACAGCCGAAGCGCCCGCCGCTGAGGCTGCGGACGCTTCGACGGATGCATCTGAAGAAGCCCCGGCCGCCGAGGCTGCGGACGATTCCACGGATGCACCGGAAGAAGCCCCAGCTGCGCCCGAAGAGGCCGCTGCTGAACCGGAACCCGAAGCCGCACCGGAACCTGCGCCAGAGCCCGTTGCCGAACCCGCGCCGGAGCCAGTACCGGAGCCGGAACCGGAGCCGGTCGCCGAAACGCCCGAAGCACCGGCCAAGCCCAAACGGCGCGGCTGGTGGTCGCTCGGCTCCAAGTAAACGAAAACGCCCCGGTCCAGGCCGGGGCGTTTTTCACGTCAGCGCAGTGCGCGTCAGGCTTTCTCGATCACGTAGGTCTGCACCGGGCCGTCAAGGTCCGTTTCGACCAGCGCATGGCCCGCTTCGGCGCAGAAATGCGGCACGTCCACAATCGCTGCCGGGTCATCTGCGCGCACGACCAGCCGCTGACCAACCGCCAGCGCTTGCAGCCGCTTGCGCGCTTTCAGAACGGGCAGGGGGCACAGCAGCCCCGTTGCATCAAGCTCAACATCATCCATGCGCCGCCAGATAGGCGCGATGTTTCACCCTGTCCACAGTGTTGTGACCACACGCCCCCGTGACGCCGCCCGCGCGCTTGGATAGGTAGGGGCAATGCTTGGGATCGAAATCATGGATGCGGGGCTGCTGCCCGCGATGCTGGTGGCGCTGCTGGCGGGGGGGCTCAGCTTTCTGTCGCCCTGCGTGCTGCCCATTGTCCCGCCCTACCTCGCCTATATGAGCGGGGTCAGCCTGAACGAGATTTCGGACGAGGCCGCGGGCCGCCGCAAAGCCACCCTGGCGGCGCTGTTCTTTGTCCTTGGCCTTAGCACGGTGTTCATTGCGCTGGGTTTTGCAGCGTCGACCTTTGGCACGTTCTTTGCCCGCAACCAGGTGCTGCTGGGCCAGATCGCGGGGATCGTCGTAATCATCTTCGGTCTGCATTTCATCGGCCTTTTTCGCATCCCGATCCTCGACCAAGAGGCGCGGCTGGAGGCTGGCGATCAGGGCGGCAGCGCCATCGGGGCCTATGTGCTCGGCCTCGCCTTTGCCTTTGGCTGGACGCCCTGTATCGGCCCGCAGCTGGGCGCGATCCTGAGCCTTGCCGCAACGGAGGCCAACGTGGCGCGCGGCACGACGCTGCTCGGTGTCTATGCGCTCGGCCTTGGCGTGCCTTTCCTGCTGGCCGCGATCTTTCTGAGCCGTGCGATCCCGCTGATGAACCGGATCAAGCCGCACCTCAAAACGATCGAGCGGATCATGGGCGTTCTGCTGATCATCGTCGGCCTTGCGCTTGTCACAGGCGCCTTTACCTGGTTTGCATTCTGGCTGCTTGAGACGTTCCCGGCCCTCGCAACGCTTGGCTAGGCGCGGAAAATTCGAATTTTCCGGACCGTGCCTCGGACTAAGAAAACGCCTTACTCTCGCCCAACGAGGCGCCTAAACTGCCCCCATGAGCGAGCGGGACGATAAGGTGGTGCGCCGCCGGCGGGTGTTCTACATCCCCGGCTACGACCCGATCCACCCGCGCCGCTACCGCGAGCTTTACCGCTCCGAAGGGGCGGCACAGGCGGCGATCTGTGGCTACGAGATTGGCCTGAAACCCCGAAAATTCGCCGGAAATTACGGCTGGCAGGCGACCAGCACGCAGGATGGAGCCGAAGTTGTCGCGGATGTCGAGGTGCTGCTGTGGTCCGATATCGTGCGCGGGTCGATGTCCCAGACGATCCCAGCGACCTATTGGCAGATGCTGCGCACAGCGTGGGTCTATATCACCTCCGGCGCGCTGTTCCGCCTGATGCGCCTGCGCAAGGGGCCGGTGATTGCCGCGCTTTACCCTGTGGGTGCGTTGATCCTGCAGGCCCTGCTGGCGCTGGCAGTGGCCTACGGGCTATCGCAGCTGGGCGCGCTGCTCTGGCCCGGACCCGGCGCCTGGGTCGGCCTCAGCCTGGGCCTTGGCGCGGGCTACGGCCTTCTGCGCTGGTTCAAAAGGCGTGATGGCAAGTATTTCGTCTACTACCTGATGCACGATTACGCCTATTCGGCCGCCTCCCGCGGGGCGAACCCGCTCGAGCTTGAGGCGCGCATGGCCGAATTCGCGGACCGCATTGCCGCGGCAATGCAGGAGGACTGGGACGAGGTGCTGGTCATCGGCCATTCCTCGGGCGCCCATCTCGGCGTGTCGATCCTTGCGGATCTCGCGCGGCAGGGGCGCATCCGGGGCACGCTGGGGTTCCTGTCGCTGGGGCAGGTGGTCCCGATGGTCAGCTTCCTGCCGGAGGCGCACCGGCTGCGCGCGGATCTTGCGGCGCTCAGCACCTGTGCCGATCTGACTTGGGTCGATGTGACGGCCCCCGGCGACGGCTGCGCCTTTGCCCTGTGCGATCCCGTCGCCGTCAGCGGTGTCGCGCCACCCGGTAAACGCTGGCCGCTGGTCCTGTCTGCGGCCTTCACCCAAACGCTCAGCCCTGAACGGTGGAAAGAGCTGCGCTGGCGCTTTTTCCGGCTGCACTTCCAGTATCTTTGCGCCTTCGACCGCCCGGGCGACTACGACTACTTCCGCATCACCGCAGGGCCCCAGACGCTGGCGCAAAGGTTCGCGGGGCGCAAAGCCTCCGCCAGCCGGATCGAGGCGCCGGTGAACCGTTTCACGAGCGTCGCCGCATGATCCCGCCCAAACCGCCCGCGCGCGCGGACCGCGTCCCGCTTTGGCGCTACGCACAGCTTTTCCGGCGCGATATCCTCAGCGCGCAGCCTGCACGGCTCTACCGCGCGTGGATGGCGGAATTTCGCACGCCGTTCTTCCGGTCTTTCCTGCTGAACCAGCCGGACCTCGTGGACACGGTCCTGCGCCAGCGGCCAGACGATTTCCCCAAATCGGACCGCATAAGCGAAGGGTTGCGCCCGCTCCTTGGCAACTCGGTCTTTCTGACCAATGGCGAGACCTGGAAGCGCCAGCGGCGGATCATCGATCCCGCCTTTGAAGGCGGGCGCCTGCGCGAGACCTTCCCGGCCATGTGGGACGCGGCGGAGGCGGCGACGCAGCGTCTGGTGCAGCACGAAGGCACCACAGTGGAGATCGAGGCAGAGACAAGCCACGCCGCCGCTGACGTGATCTTCCGCACGCTCTTCTCCATCCCGATCGAACACCGGCTCGCACGCGAAGTCTTTGACGAATTCCGCACCTACCAGCGCAGCCAGCCGATCCTGAACATCGCGGCCTTCATCCCCCTGCCGCGCTGGATGCCGCGCCTGCACAAAGGCAGCACAAAACGGAGCGCGGCGCGCATTCGCGGGCTGATTGCGCAGCTGGTCACTGAGCGGCAGGCGCAGATCGACGCGGGCACCGCGCCCGATGATCTGGCGACCAAGATCATGACCACGCGCGACCCCCAGACCGGCGCACTGTTCAGCCCCGAGGAGATGGTCGACCAGGTGGCGATCTTCTTTCTCGCGGGGCACGAAACAAGCGCCTCTGCGCTGGCCTGGGCGCTCTATCTCTGTGCGCTTTACCCCGAGTGGCAAGAGAAGATCGCGGCGGAGGCGCAGGCGCTGGAGCCGTCCTTTGCCACCATGTCTCGCCTGCCCATCACCCGCGATGTGTTTCGGGAAACCCTGCGCCTTTACCCGCCTGTGCCGATGATGGTGCGCGAGGCGACCTGCCCCGAACGCTTTCGCGACCGGGATGTGCCCAAAGGCGCGCAGCTGGTGCTCAGCCCGTGGCACCTGCACCGGCACGCACGCATCTGGGACCGGCCCGATGAATTTGACCCCACACGCTGGCAGACCGCGGATGGCAAACGCTGCGCTCGGGAGGCCTACATCCCGTTCAGCGCCGGGTCGCGCGTGTGTACGGGCGCCGGATTTGCGATGATCGAAGGACCGCTTCTTCTGGCCCGCCTGCTGCGCGATCTGCGGGTGGAGCTGCCCGAAGGGCCCGCGCCCGTGCCGGTTGCGCATCTCACGGTGCGCTCCGCCGAAGGGATAGCGCTATCGGTGCGTCTGCGCGCCTGACACCCCTTTCACGCGCCGCGCCTCGCGGGCTAGGAAGGGCCAAGGATTCGGAACTGGAGAATAGGCATGACCGACAAGCGCACGCAAATGGCACAAGGGCAGGGCTTTATCGCTGCGCTGGATCAGTCGGGCGGCTCGACGCCGAAGGCGCTTGCGCTCTATGGCGTGGCTGAGGACGCCTATGAGGGCGAGGCGGCGATGTTCGCCGAAATGCACGCGATGCGCGCCCGGATCATCGCGGCACCGGATTTCACATCGGAAAAGGTAATCGGTGCGATCCTGTTTGAACGGACCATGCGCGAGACAATTGACGGCACGCCGGTGCCGCAGCTGCTGTGGGACGGGAAGGGTGTTGTGCCGTTCCTGAAGATCGACAAGGGGCTTGAGGACGAGGCAACCGGCGTGCAGGTGATGAAGCCGATCCCGGGGCTCAAGGACACGCTGGCCGAAGCCGCAGAGCTGGGCATTTTCGGGACCAAGGAACGGTCCGTGATCCACGCCGCGGACGAGGCTGGCATTGCCGAGGTGGTGGCCCAGCAGTTCGACGTGGCGCGCGATGTGATCGGCGCGGGGCTTGTGCCGATTGTCGAGCCGGAGGTGAATATCCATGCGGCGGACAAGGGCGCAGCCGAAGCGCTTCTGGCGGACGCGCTTATGGCGCATGTGCAGGAGCTGCCCGAAGGCCAGCAGGTGATGCTCAAGCTGACCATCCCGAACGCGGCGGGTCTCTATGATGCGCTCGCCGACCACCCCGGGGTGATGCGGGTTGTGGCACTGTCGGGTGGGTATTCGACGGATGACGCCTGCGCGCGTTTGGCTCAGAATGCGAAGATGATCGCGTCCTTCAGCCGCGCGCTGACCGAGGGGCTGCAAAAGTCGATGAGCGATGCGGCGTTCAATGCCGCGATCGGCGCGAATATCGACAAGATTTACGCAGCCTCCGTGGCCTGACGGGCTGTTTTCCGACGCGGAAAACCGCCCGGCTTCGACTAAGGCACGTCAATTGTGGTGTTGCAAACGGACGATTCCGGGGCGGGAAACCGCGTCGGTTTCCCGTCGCACGGGGTAGACGGGCAGCGTATTGCAGAAGATGACGATCTGCCCAGCATTTTCAACGGCGCGGAAACCCCGGCGTTCCAGCTCAGTAACGAAACGTTCGCGCCCAACATATCGGTCGATGTCACGGGATTTTCTTCGAATGACCGCACCCTTGGCAACGGCCTGTGCGCCGAACATGTCGGCGAGGTAGGTCTCTGCTGTCCAAACGCGGCTCATACCCAAACCATGCCCCAGACATGGTTAACGCGCCCTTAAACGCTCCAGCACAAACACCCGAATGGCCGAGGCGAGGCCGGCTTCTGTCCCGCGCGCCTCATCGATCTCTGCGGCAAGCGCGTTGAGGGCCTTGCCCTCGGCATCCGCGATCTCTTTGAACGCGCGCCAAAACGCATCTTCCAGCGACACGGATGTGCGGTGACCGCGCAATGTGAGAGAGCGTTTGACCGGCCGCGCGCTCATTCCTCGCGCTTTTTGCCGTCCAGTTCGCGCGCAGCCTTGGCCTTCGCTGCCGCCTCCGCAATGCGCTGCGCCTTGGTGCGGCCAAAGCGGGCGGCGTTGGCGTTCCCTCTGGCCGCCCTTTCGGCGCGGGCGCGGTCCTTGCGCGCCCGGCCAAGGTTCACCAGCTTCCCGGTCACTTCGGCCCGATCATGTTTTCGGGCCGCACCACTTCCGCAAAGCGCTCTTCGGTGACAAAGCCAAGCTTGACCGCCTCTTCGATCAGCGTCGTGCCGTTCTTGTGCGCGGTCTTGGCCACGGTCGTTGCGTTGTCATAGCCGATCTCGGGCGCGAGCGCAGTGACCAGCATCAGCGATTCCCGCATCAGCTTGTCGATCCGCACCTCATCGGCGCGCAGCCCGTCCACGAGGTTGTCGGTAAAGGCCACCGCGGCATCCCCCAAAAGCTGCATCGACTGCAGCACGTTATAGGCCATCATCGGCTTGTAGACGTTCAGCTCGAAATGGCCCTGAGAGCCGGCAAAACCAACAGCGGCGTCATTGCCCATCACATGGGCGCAGACTTGGGTCAGCGCCTCGCACTGGGTCGGGTTGACCTTGCCCGGCATGATGGACGAGCCCGGCTCGTTCTCGGGCAGGATCAGCTCGCCGAGACCGCAGCGCGGGCCGGAGCCGAGCAGGCGGATGTCGTTGGCGATCTTGAAGAGCGAGGCGGCGACCGTCTTCAGTGCGCCCGACATCTCGACCATCGCGTCATGGGCGGCCAGCGCCTCGAACTTGTTGGGCGCGGTGACAAAGGGCAGGCCGGTGATCTGTGCCATGTGCGCCGCGACCGCCTCGGCCCAGCCGTGCTTGGTGTTGAGGCCGGTGCCCACGGCGGTGCCGCCTTGTGCCAGCTCGTAAATACGGCCCAGCGCGCCGCGCACCCGCTCCAGACCCATCGCGACCTGGTGGGCGTAGCCGCCAAATTCCTGGCTCAGGGTCAGGGGCGTCGCGTCCTGGGTATGCGTCCGGCCAATCTTGATGATCCCGTCAAAGGCCGCGACCTTCGCCTCCAGCGCCGCGTGCAGCTTTTCAAGCCCCGGGATCAGCACGTCGCGGGCTGTCATCGCGGTGGCGATATGCATCGCCGTCGGGAACGTGTCGTTCGACGACTGGCCCATGTTGCAATGATCATTCGGGTGCACCGGATCCTTGGAGCCGAGCGTGCCGCCGAGGATTTCAATCGCGCGGTTCGCGATGACCTCATTGGCGTTCATGTTCGACTGTGTGCCCGAACCGGTCTGCCACACGACGAGCGGGAAATGACCGTCCAGCTGGCCCGCGACCACCTCGCTTGCGGCCTGAATGATCGCATCGGCCAGCCCTGCATCCAGCCCGCCCTGCGCCTTGTTCTGCATCGCGCAGGCCTGTTTGATCACGCCGAGCGCGCGCACGATGGCCACGGGCTGCTTTTCCCAGCCGATGGGGAAGTTCATGATCGAACGCTGCGTCTGCGCGCCCCAATACTTGTCGGCGGGCACCTCAAGCGGGCCAAAGCTGTCGGTTTCGGTGCGGGTCTCGGCCATCTCGGCGCCTTTCCTTGGATCGTTTGCGATCTGTTAAACCGGCCCCGGCTGCCAAGCAACTGCACGGATTGCCTCACGAGGGGGGACTGACAAGCGGGCCTGCGCATCCTACATCTAAACCAACGCGATAGATGAAAGGCTCCGCCATGCGCACGCTCCTTCTCGCCACCAGCCTCTGGGTTGCTTGCGTGCTTGCGGCCCTTGCCGACATCACGCGTTTTGTCGGGGATTACTCTGGCGCGGCAGAGGTCCAGTTGGCCGATGGCACGATGCAGCCGCGCGACATGAGCGTGAAAATCTACGAAACGGATGCAGGCTTTGGCGTGCGCTGGACCACCACACGGTTGCGCGACAGCGGGTCATCCAAAACAACCACATACGAGGTCCGGTTCCTGCCAACCCAGCGCCCGGGCGTCTTTGCCGCCGCACAAAAGAAAAACGTCTTTGGCCATGACGTGCCGCTCGACCCGATGCAGGGCGAGCCCTTTGTCTGGGCGCGCATGCTGGGCGATACGCTGTCGGTCTATTCGCTCTTTGTCACGGACAATGGCAGCTACGAGATGCAGCAATATGACCGCACGCTGGTCGAGGGCGGGCTCGCGCTCAGCTTCCGCCGGTTCGCCGAAGGCACGCAGCTGCGCGCGGTCAGCACCGTGCTTGCGCGCGACTGAACGTTACTTTCGGAAGGAATCGAGCGAGACGACGTCGGCATTGCCTTTGGATTTTGTCGCCTCCGGCTCCGCAGGCGTTTTAACCGCAGGCAGGGGCGCAGGCACGGGCGCCGTGACGGGGGCCGTCTCTTCGCTGCCGTCCTGGCTTTCAAAGCGCAGGCCAAACTCCACCGACGGGTCCACAAAGGTGCGGATCGCATCATAGGGGATATAGAGCGGCTCCGGGCTGTCACCGAAATTCAGCGTCACGGCAAAGCCATCCTCGCCCACATCTAGCCGGTCATACCAATGCTGCATCACCACCGTCATCTCCGAAGGATAGCGATCCGACAGCCAATCGGCGAGTTCCGCGTCCGGGTGCGAGGTGTCGAATGTGATGAAGAAATGATGCGCCCCGGGCAGGCCGTTGGCGGCGACATCTGTCAGAACCTTGCGGATCAGACCCCGCATGGCCTCGTGCATCAGGTTGCCGTAATCGATATCGCGGCCCATGTGGCAGCCCCCAAACCAATAACTACACCATAGCCAAAACGTGGGCGAGGGGAAGGGGGCAGCGCAGTCACAGCCCCGCTGCCCAGAAAACCGTGCTGACTGCGGCCAAAAGCGCCAGCGTTTCGGGCAGACCCCGCTTTAGGCCCAGCATGAGAACGGCCGCCGCCGCGACCAGAACAAGGGCGACCGGATCAAGCGCGGCGAAGCTTGGCGACAGCGGGCTGGCCGGAAACAGAATATGCAGCGCAAACCACAGCGCGAGGTTCAGGATCACGCCGACCACTGCCGCGGTGATGCCCTGCAGCGCCGCGGCAATGCGCGGGCGCGCGGCGATCAGGTCCAGGAACGGCCCCGCCACAAAGATCCACAAAAAGCAGGGCGTGAACGTGACCCACAGCGCCATCAGCCCCGCCAGCGCTGCCGCCCCCGGCCCGCCCTGTGCGTGACCGGCAAGGATGGCGACAAATTGCGTGACGAGGATCAGCGGGCCCGGTGTCGTCTCTGCCAGCCCGAGCGCGTCGATCATCGCGCCGGTGTCGATCCAGCCGTAATTCTGCACCACCTCTTGCGTCATGTAAGACAGCACCGCATAGGCGCCGCCGAAGGTCACGACCGCCAGCTTGGAAAAGAACAGGCCCAGCTCCAGCAGGAAGCCTGCGTCCATAACGTAGGCCAGCGCCAGCGGCGCGGCCCAGAGGGCCAGCCAAATGAGGCTGGTCTTGCCCGTGTTTGCTTTGGCGGGCGGCGCGGTTTCCGCCGCCACGCCGGTCGCCGTCAGCGCGCCGATCAGCGCGGCAACGGCAATGATGAGGGGGTAGGGAAGGGATAGAAAAAACAGGGCCGCAAAGGCAAAAACGGCAAGGCCCCACGCAATCGCCCCGTTCAGGGCTTTCTGCGTGACCTTAATCAGCGCCTGAATGACGATCACGATGACGGCGGCCTTGATGCCCAGAAAGGCGGCTTGCACCGCAGGCACATCGCCGTAGCTGAGGTAAAGGGCCGCAAGCGCGCCAATCACCGCCGCCCCCGGCAGCACGAACATGAGGCCCGCCAGAAGCCCGCCCGGAACCCCGCGCAGGCGCCAGCCGGCATAGGTGGCCAGCTGCATCGCCTCCGGCCCCGGCAGCAACATGCACAGCGACAGCGCGCGCAGGAACTGCGCCTGCTCCAGCCAGCGCAGCCGGTCGACCAACTCGGATTGCATCAGCGCGATCTGCGCCGCAGGCCCGCCAAAGCTGAGCACGCCGATCCGTCCGAAAACGCGCCACATTTCGGCCCAGCTGACCGTGCTCATGCTGCGTCCTCCATGTTGCTCGCGGCGTCGAGCCAGGCGCAGGCCGCGTCAATCTCCGTGCGCGTGGCGCCTTGGGGACAGCGCCAGCCTCGGGCGGCGGTTTGTAATGCGCGGGGTAGGTCGAGGCCAAGCGCCTGAGCAGCCGCCTCGGACGCTGCTGTTGCCCCAAAGCGGTCCGCAACGTCCCCTACGCCGGACGGGTCAACCATCCAGACCTCTGCCTCGGGCGCGGCCCAGCGGCGCAGGGTCCACAGGGCGATCAGGTCGCTTGGGGTTTGCAGCCCCGTGACCAAGGCACCTTTTGGCCGTGCGTCCAAGGGAATGACGGGAAAGCCCGCACCCGCCCAGCCAAGCGTGCCGCCCGCGAGCGCCTGCGCAGGCACCCCGCGCCAGCGCAGGGCGGCGGCCACCCCCTGGCTCAGCTTCGCGCCCTTTTGGCAGAGGATCACCACGCGCGGCGCGCCCGTTGCGGCGGCGTGGATGGCGTCCAGATCCGTGTGCGGCATCTGCCGCGCGCCGGGGACCAGCGTGGGGTCTTTAGCTGCGTCTTCGGGGATGCGCACGTCGATCAGCAGCGGCGTGTCCGCGCGCCCGATCCGGGTGCGCAGGTTTTTCGCTTCGATAAAAAGGGGCAGCGTCATGTGTCGTCCTCGCATAGGCACTTGATGCGAGCCTTGGGCACATGCCGAGGTCGGGGCGCCGCCATCCCCCGGGTGCATCCTGTCCCCGGACGGCAACCGGGTCAAGCGTTACCCTGAAGCCGGAATGCAACGCCTATACGACAGACCATTACTTGATCGCGGCGCCCGTCAACAAAAGCGGCAGCGCGTTGCGGGGCAGCTGGCCAAGCTGCTCAAAGAAGGACAGGAAATCGAGCGCGAAATACGCCTCGCTGATCTTGGTGTCCGCTGAAAAACGCGCTGTCACAAGGCCGTTCAACGTGGCGGGCGTGCTTGTCTCCGCCTCGATGCAGTGCAGGCTGACGCGGGCCGTCAGGCAATTGTCCTGCGCAAGCTCCTGCGTGATCTCCCCCTCGATCTGCGCCATGCGGTCGATCTGGGAGGCAATCAGCTCGCGCAGGTCAGCGGGTGAGAAAACAAGGTCCGGAAGCAGACCATTTATGGTCGCGCGTTTGGTGAAATAGGCGGGGACCCGGTCCAACTGCCGGCGCTTGTAAACGTCCTGGAAGAAATGGTTCAGCAAGGTGATCTTGTCGGCCATGTATTCGTGCCCTCAACTTGGGCACGTTTCTAGGAACAAGGAGTGAACAGAGCGTAAAGGCTGACGCGATATCGCGTCATGACGTGGGGACAACTTTGGGTTGGGACAGCTTTGGGGAGAGTTGAGCGGACGGCTTAAACATGTGTGAAAGTGCCGGATTCTGTTGCCAGGCTCCGGCGGGCCCCGCCTTACGCGGCTAGGCGCAAGGGCTTAGATTTCGATCTTGCGGACTGCTTACGCAGCCAGCGCGACCGGAGCACGATTGTCGTTTGCAATTGTACTGTTTTCGCCGGTAACGGTGGCAGACAGCCGAGACAAAGCTAACCCCTTTAGACGTTCGTCGATCCTGTTTCGGCCCCATGATCCCCAAACGAAGGATGGTTGGTGGAGCCGCCGGGTACCGCCCCCGGGTCCGATCCGCTTATGACGAGCGCGTTTATGTCCATAGTCCCGAAGGACCACCTATAGATAAGTGAGCGGCGTGCCTGTGGCAAGCTGCGGGACGCTCCGCGGGGAGTTTATTTTGCCAAGTGAAGCGGTGGGGTTTGGTTCAAGAGTACCGGTTAAGGCGCTGTTTTTTATAGGTTAGCGGGGATCAGCCACGCGGCAAGCGCAGCCTCGATCCCGCCAAAGATCAGGAGCTTGCGCAGCGGCGGTTTGTCAAAGATGAGGCTGAGCAGACGGCCCAGCGCGGCTCCGGCAAAGGCAAAGCCGATCATCGCGTAGGCCGTGGGTGTGCTGAGCCAAAGCGCAGCCAGCCCTGCGATCACAAAAAGCCCGCCGACGGAGGCGCGCATTTCGCTCAGCCCCATCGTGGTGGGCGCAGGGGTGAGGTCGAGCGCGGCGGCGGTGTAGCGCGGCGCGAGAAAGCCGAACAGGCCAAAGCCGATGGTAAGCAGGGCGGCAATTGTGTTGAGGGCATCTACCATCCCGCCAAATTAGTGCGCAGCGCCCGGTGCGGCAATGCTGTCCGGGATCGGGGTATTCAAGAGCGCTTCGAGCCGGGCGTTGAACTCCGTGATCTGCAGGTCGGGGTCCAGCCCTTCAAGCTGCGCCAGATCGATCCGGATATGGCGCCGCCCTTTTTTGATGCCGATGAAGGTGAGCATGTGGTCAAAGCGCGCCTTCTGGAACCTGCCCAGCCCGTCAATCCGCGCCAAAAGGACGGGCACGTCCCGCGCGGCGCGCATCACGTCATAGGCGCCGGTGAAGTGGGGCGGGACCCGCTCGTGTTCCTGTTGCCGCGACTCGCCGCCGGGAAAGAGCAGCACCGGGTTGCCGCGCGCCATCACCTTGCGCACCACGCCCAGCTGCTGCGCTTTGTAGGCCGCGCGCGTCTCGGCAGGCCAGTTGCGGGGTGAGCTGACGGGAATGGCGGAGATCAGGAACATCGGGATCCATTGCGCCCAGTGGTGGTATTCGCGGTAATGCACGATGGGGCGCAGCCGCGCGGTGGTGTAAAGGCTCGCGATCAGCAGTGGGCCGTCATGGCGGCTGACATGGGTGGCGAGGATCAGCGCGCCGGGGTGGTCTTGCAGCAGGTGTTTGCCGGACATCGAGACGTTGCAGGTGAGTGCATAGTAGCCGCGCGCGAGCAAAAAGGCGAAGTGGCGCAGCCACCGCCCCAGCGTGGCGTCGATGAACCGCCGCATTCCGCTCTCCTTCTTGCCCTTGGGGTCAGGGTAGGCCGCCGACGGCTGGGTTGAAAGGGGAAAGGCAGGCTTTACAGCGCCGTCCAAAGCGCGATGACACCCACGGCCACGAGGCTGAGCGCCCAGAGCAGCTCCAGATCGAACCAGCCTTTTTGCAGGAAGCGCAGGCCGAACCAGCGGTGCACGGCAAAGGCGAGCGCGCCGCCGGAGCCGACCATCGCGCCCGTGTGCAAACCCGCGACGCCGAGCGCGAGGCTGAGCGTTGTCATCAGCGTGCCCGCCGCCTGATGGCCCGCGTCCAGCTCCGCCAGATCGCACAGGCCCAGATAGATCGGCACCAGCATCAGCGCTGCGCCATGCGCCAGCGCCACCAGAAACGACCAGAGCGCCAGCCGGTGCGGCGGGATGCGGGCGAGAAAGCGGGGATGGCGGCGGGTGATAAGCAGATAGAGCCCCATTCCTATCACGATGGCGCCTGCGCCGATCTGTATTTCGCGGGCATAGTCCACCAGCAAGGACATCAGCGAAAAGGGCAAGAGAAGCCCCAGCATGGCCGCGAAATGGCCCACCCCCAGCGCGCCGATGGCGGGCCAAAGCGCGCCCGCCCGCCGCTCAAACAGCGCGGCAGAGACGGCCAGCGGCCAGCCCATGCCGGGGTTCAGCCCGTGATACAGGCCCGAGACGATGACAGCGAGCCACAGGCCCGCCGCCGAGTCCAACCCCATCTAGACGTTGGGATAGCAGAAGCTGTCGGTGGAGCAATCGCCCCCCTCCAGCCGGATCTGATGGCTGCGGTAGCCTTCGGGGAACTCGACCCAGAAATCGGTGTTCAGGGTCAGCCCGCCGCCTTCCCCCACATCCGCGCAGACCATTGCCGCGCCGCGATCCCCGGGATAGAACTGATCGTCCCAGGTGGAATAGAGCGAGTTGGTCCAGTAGACCCGTTTGCCGTCGCGGCTGATCTCGACCATTTGCGGCCCGTAGCCAAAGGCCTTGCCGCTCGGGTGCGGGGTCTTCTTGACGATGCCGCCGATCTCGACCTTGCCGGCGAGGACCGGGTTCATCGGATCGCTCACATCGTACTGGTGCATCTCGCCCAGCCCCCAGCACGCGACATACAGGTATTTGTCGTCGAGGCTCAGGTCGATGTCCGTGACCAGCGGCGGCACCGCGCCAAAGCCTTTCAAAAGGTCCGGCAACGCGTCCGCCTCAGCAGGCACCGGGTCTATCGTGATGGTCTTCTTGGCCTGCCATTCGCCATCCGCGTCGCGCCACCAGGTAAAGATCGCGCCTTGCAGGTTGGTCGTATCCACCACCACGCCGCAAAAGCCATACTCCTTCACCGGGTCATGGGCGGGCCGGATTTCCAGCGCCATCTGGTGGTTTTCGCCCAGATCAATGGTCTTCGTCACTTTACGCGCGCGCAGGTCCCAGAAGTGGATCGAATGGCCGTACTTGTTGCTCAGCAGGTCGTCCGGGACCACGCCGTTCTCGAACTGCGGCGGCAGGCCCCATTCGGAGCTGACCATGTAATCGCGCGGCAGGTTCCACCAGAAATCATAGTGCTTGTCCTGCGCGCCCCGGTCCATCTCGTAACGGCCAAGGATGTCGAAGGTTTCGCAATCCATGATGAAGATGCCCGGAGGGCCGTCTGTCCCATCCTTGCCGCCGCCGCCCAAGGTAGAGACATAGATGCCCGCAGGCCCGCAATGGATCGTGTGGGGGCGGCTGTAGCCGGTCTTGGCCATCAGCTCTTCGGGCTCAATCGTCTTGTGGATCTTCAGGTCCATCGGGTCTTTCACGTCGATCACGTAGATGCGCGAGGACCGGATGCCGGGGATGATCAGATAGCGCCGTTCGAGGAACGCGTGGCCGGTCAGCGGCGACAGGGCCGAAGAACAGGCGTTCCAGCCGAAATGGTGGAACTCGTCCCCAAGATTGGGCACGAAAAGCGAATTGACAATCTCGCCATAGGTTTTGCTGGTGGGGTCAACGTCAACCACGGCCAGCCCATCGGGTTTGGAGCCATCGGGGCTGAGCATCAGGGTAAAGGCCAGCGTTTCGGCCGGAGCCTCCATCGCCATCTTGGCCGAAGGGTAGAAAGTCGGATCGGGTCTCAAATTCATGTCGCGTTCCTCCCAGACGCTAGGTGAATGATCCCCGCCACGATTTATGACACGTGTACGGGGGGCGGCTGCTCCTTCCTCTTGGTCTTGGTACGTGATTGCGCCACCGCATCAGCCAGTTGCCGCGTGTAGCCTTCCAGTTCGACCAGCGCCGCGTCGGTGCGGGCCGGATCATGCGCCTCCAGCGCGTCGGCGATGTCCGTGTGCAGCGCCACAATCGCCTCGCGCGAGCGGGCGGTGAAGGTGATCATGTTCATCAGCGGCTGCATCGCCTCGACCGCGCCGGCCAGCTGGTAAGACAGCACCGGGTTGCCCGCGCCATCCACCAGCGCCCGGTGGAAAGCGACATCGGAGGCGCAGAACGCCTCATCCGTCAGGCCCGGCTGCGCCTGGCGGTGGATCTCTGCCCGCATCGTCGCGAGGTGGTCTGCGCTGCGCCGCTGCGCCGAGAGGGGGGCGCAGGCCCGCTCCAGCGCATAGCGCGCCTCGCACGCGACATCGAAACTGACCGTGTTCATGGACAGCAGCAGCGTGGAGGTCGTGACCTGCTGGGCGTAGGCTTCCTCAAAGGACAGCCGGTTCACAAAAGCCCCGCCGGACGCGCCGCGCTGCGTGCGGATCAGCGACTGCGCGGCGAGGCGTTTCAAAGCCTCGCGCACGGTGGAGCGGGAGACGCTGAACTCGTCTGACAGCTCGGCCTCGGACGGCAATCGTGCGTTCACATCCAGATCGCCCGAGACGATGGCATCCCGGATCGCATTAGCGATTTTGGCGGAAAGATCAGAGTGTTTGCTGGGCTGCACTGAGGATTTCATTTGTCATACAATTAAATGTCTGACATTCACGATAGCGATAATCGCGCCGCGAGTCGATGATTTTGAAGAGCCTGACCTGATATGTCGCCCACTTTGCGTTCCCTCAGCTGGTTGACCTTTTTCGGGGTGATCCTCGGTGCGTGGGTGTGGATGTACACCATGAGCACGGGCATGGGCCTTGATCTGCTCGGCCGCCCGAATGAGATGGCGCAGCGCATGGCGGCGATGGATCCGCGGATGCCGATGTATATGCCGATGGCCAATTTCACGCCGCTGTTTGTGATGTGGGCGGGCATGATGGCGGCGATGATGCTGCCGACGCTGGTGCCGACCTTGCGCGCCTATGAGGATCTGATGGTATCGGCCACGGGCACGCGCGCGGGCTGGTGGGGCGTGCTGCTGGGCTACTTCATCGTCTGGATCGCCTTTGCCGCCGCGATCAGCGGCGCGCAGCTGGCGCTGCTCTTTGGCGGCGTGATCGATATGCTGGGCTTTCCCAAGCAGCCCTGGATGGGCGGTGCGCTCTTGATCATCGTGGGCGCGTTCCAGTTCACCCGGGCCAAGGAAATCTGCCACGGGGTCTGCCACAGCCCGGCGATGTATTTCATTGGCCATTGGAAGACCGGCTTTGCCGGCGGGCTGCGCATGGGGCTTGGCCTTGGCGCCTTTTGCGTGGGCTGCTGCTGGGGCTTCATGGCGCTGGGTTTTGTGGGCGGTATGATGAACCTCGCGTGGATGGGTCTGGCGACGCTGTTCATGGTGCTCGAAAAACTGCCGCAGATCGGGCATGTTGTGACAAAACCGATGGGGGCGCTCCTCATCGCTGCGGGGTTGGCCGTGATCGGCTGGCCGCTGCTGACATAAGGCGCAACGCGCCGCAGGGAGGAGAAGATCATGGCTTTGAAACGGCGCCAAGACGCGGACAAGCTGCCTATCAGCCAACGTATCGACAGCCGGATGCCCAACCCGGCCCGGCGCCAGATGACCCCCACCGATTGGGTGATCAAGGGCGAGCTGTTCATGAACTGCTCCTGCGAGGTGGTCTGCCCCTGCGGCATCTCGCTGGGCAAACACCCGCCAACCTATGGCTACTGCCAAACCTGGTTTGCGCTTCAAATCGATGAGGGGCATTACGAGGGCGAGCCGCTGGGCGGTCTGAACGTCGCCCTGCTGATCGATATCCCCGGCCGCATGTGCGAAGGCAATTGGAAGGTTGCCGCTTACGTGGACGAGGCCGCATCAGGCAAAGCCTATAACGGCCTGCTGAAAATTCTGTCGGGACAGGCGGGCGGCAACACGGGCGTGTTCAACTTCCTTGTCTCCGAGATCCTCGGAGCCGAGCGCGAGAAGGTCATCATCGAACGCGACGGACGCCGCCGCAAGATCATCGTGGGCCGCAAGATCCAGGGCGAGATCGAGATGATCCCGGGCAAGGACCCGGACGTGCCTGTGTCGATGGAAAACACCCAGTACTGGATGGGCCCGACGATCTATCCGGCGGTCGGCCTTCGGTCCAAGGTGCGCGATTATGGCCGCGTCTGGGACTTCGAGGGCAAATCGGCGGATATCATTCCGATCGACTGGAAAGGCCCGCGCCCATGACGGATGAAAACCCGTGATCACGGCGGACTATGTGCGCGTGATGGCACGCTACAACGCATGGCAGAACCAGCAATTGACCCTGCTGCTCAAGGAGCAGCCGGATGAGGTGCTGCGGATGGATCGGGGCGCGTTCTTTGGCTCCATTTTTGCGTCGCTCAACCATCTTTTGTGGGGCGACCGGATGTGGATGTCACGCTTTGATACCGAGTCGCAGAAGCCCGATGGGGGCATTGCGGACAGCACCGCGCTGACGCCGACCTTTGGCGTTTGGTCGGCGGACCGATTTAAGACGGATGGACGCATCAAACTATGGGCGGACCGTCTGAAAACAGTGGACCTTATTGGTGAGCTGCGCTGGTATTCCGGCGCCCTCGGCCGGGACGTGTCCAAACCGATGACGCTGTGCGTGGCGCATATGTTCAACCATCAAACCCACCACCGCGGACAGGTGCACGCCATGATGACAGCCGCAGGGCTTGAGGCGCCGGTGACGGATCTGTTCGCAATGCCGGAGACGCTGTGATGGCCACCATTTCCCAGTCGCGCCGCCTGCGCCGGACGCCGTTCTCTGACGGGGTCGAGCGGGCCGGGGTCAAAGCCTACACCGTCTATAACCGGATGCTGCTGCCCACCGTGTTCGAAAGCGTCGAGGCGGATTACCGCCACCTCAAAGACCACGTGCAGGTCTGGGACGTCTCGGTCGAGCGGCAGGTGGAGCTGCGCGGCCCCGATGCAGGGCGCCTGATGCAGATGCTCACCCCGCGCGACCTGCGCCGGATGCTGCCGGGGCAGTGCTACTACGTGCCCATCGTGGATGAGACGGGCGGAATGCTGAACGATCCCGTCGCGGTGAAGCTGAGCGAAGACCGCTGGTGGATCTCCATCGCGGATTCGGACCTGTTGCTTTGGGTCAAGGGCATCGCCAATGGCTACCGGCTTGACGTGCTGGTGGACGAGCCGGATGTCTCCCCGCTGGCGGTGCAGGGGCCCAAATCGGACGAGCTGATGGCCCGCGTTTTCGGTGACCGTGTGCGCGACATCCGCTTTTTCCGCTTTGACATGTTCCAGTACGAAGGGCGCGATTTGGCCATTGCGCGCTCGGGCTACTCCAAGCAGGGCGGTTTCGAGATTTACGTCGAAGGCGCGGACATCGGGATGCCGCTGTGGGATGAGCTGTTCGCGGCCGGAGAGGATTTGCAGGTGCGCGCTGGCTGCCCAAATGGGATCGAGCGGATCGAGGGCGGGCTTTTGTCCTATGGCAACGACATGACCGACGACAACACGCCCCATGAATGCGGGCTGGGCCGGTTCTGCGACACGCAGACGGCAATTGGCTGCGTGGGCCGCGATGCGCTCTTGCGGGTCGCCAAGGAAGGCCCGGTCAAGCAGATCAGGCCAATTGCCATCGACGGCGACCTGCCGCCCTGCGACCGCGCGTGGCCGCTTTATGGCGGTGGCAAGCGGGTGGGGCAGGTGACCTCTGCGGCCCGCTCGCCCGACTTTGGCACCGGGGTCGCCATCGGCATGGTGCGCATGACCCACTGGGACCCGGGCACGGTGCTGGAGGTTGAAACGCAAGACGGGATGCGGCGCGCGACAGTGCAGGACGCGTTCTGGCTTTGAGTGCGGGACTGGGGCTCTGCCCCAGACCCCGGGATTTTTTGGAACAGAGAAGGACAGGCGATGAGCTTTAATGCATTGGTGGTGCGCAAAGACGAGGAAACCGGCAAGACCTCCGCTGTGGTGGAGGCGATTGGCCTTGATGATCTGCCCGCGGGCGAAGTTGTCGTGGCGGTCGAGTATTCGACGGTGAACTACAAGGACGGGCTGTGCGTTGGCCCGGGTGGCGGTCTGGTGCGCACCTACCCCCACGTGCCGGGCATTGATTTTGCGGGCACGGTAGAGGCGTCGGAGGATGACCGCTACACGCCCGGCGACAAGGTCGTGCTGACCGGCTGGCGCGTAGGCGAGGTGCATTGGGGCGGCTATGCGCAAAAGGCGCGGGTGAAGGCCGATTGGCTCGTCCCGCTGCCCGGCGGGCTGGACACGCGCGCGGCGATGGCTGTGGGGACCGCCGGTTTCACCGCGATGCTGGCAGTGATGGCGCTGGAGGATCACGGGATCAAGGATGGCCCGGTGCTCGTCACCGGCGCTGCGGGCGGTGTTGGCTCCGTGGCCACCGCGATCCTTGCGCATCTCGGCCATAAGGTGGCGGGCGTGACGGGGCGGCCGGAGACGGCCGAGTACCTCAAGAGCCTTGGCGCGACGCAGATCGTGGCTCGTGAAGAGTTGGGCGAGACCGTGAAGCGCCCGCTTGAGGGGGAGACCTGGGGCGGCTGTGTCGATGCGGTGGGCGGCGCGATGCTGGGCCGTCTGCTGGGGCAGATGCAGTATGGCGCCTCCGTCGCTGCGGTGGGCCTTGCGGGCGGCGCGGCACTGCCCGCAACGGTGATTCCGTTCCTCTTGCGCGGGGTGAACCTGCTGGGCATCGACAGCGTGATGCAGCCCTATGAGAACCGCGTGCGGGCCTGGGGCCGGATCGCGACCGACCTGCCGATGGACAAGCTGGAGGCGATGATCCAGCCCGCGACCCTGTCCGATCTGCCTGGCCTTGGCGCAGACATCCTCAAGGGTCAGGTGAAGGGCCGCGTTGTGGTGGACGTGAATGCCTAAGGTCGATCTGGCTGCGCTGCCCACCTACGACGGCCCGGATACGGCTCAGGAGGTGGGCGGCGCGCTGGGGGACTATACGGGTTATGCCATCTCCACCGGGATGGGCCTCACGCAGATTGACGCGAACGTCGAGGTGCTTGCGCCCGGCTCTTCGTCGTCACACCGCCACTGGCACAGCCATGTGGACGAGATGGTCGTGGTGCTGAGCGGCGCGCTTGAGCTGGTCGAGGAAAGTGGCCCGGTGCCGATGGGCCCGGGCGACATCGCCGTCTTCCCCGCAGGCAGCCCGAACGGCCACTGCCTGCGAAATGCCTCGGACGCGCCAGCCAGCTTTCTGGTCGCGGGCACGCGGCACAAGGAGGACCGCTGCACCTATGCCGATCTGGGCCTTGTCCTGCAACCCGATGGCACGCTGCGCCCGGCACAAGACGATTGACAGGCCTGCGTGCCGTCTGCCATCAGCGCGAATATGGCACACCTGGTGAACAGCTTTTTCTATCCCTATCCGACATAGCGGAGGGGTCAGGTATGCGCAGATGAAACCGCCCCCCGGAGGGCGGTTTTTTTGTGATGGGTCCTTCGGGCGGCATGCTTTGAAGGACTGGAACAATGATCAGGCATATCCGCGTGGGCGAGGCTGAGGCCGTCGCACGTATGAGCCGCGCGCTCGCCGCGCATCACGGTGATGAAGGTGCGCTCGTGGCGGGGCGGCTCGCGCATATGGTGGCGCAGGGCTGGCTGCAGGTGCTGGTGGCCGAACGCAGCGGCGCGCTTGTCGGTTACGCCTCGCTCGTGCGCACGGTGAAGACGCATATGGGGGCGTGCGGGCTGCACCTTGATAACCTCTATGTTCGGGACCGATCGCGCGGGCAGGGGATCGGGCGCGCGCTGCTGGTGGCAGCGCGGGAAGAGGCGCTGCGGCAAGGGTGCTGCGCGCTGAGCATCGGCACCGCGGAAGGCAACACCGCCGCCGCGCGGCTTTACCGCGCTTCCGGCTTTGCGGAGACGCCGCGCCGGGGCCGCGCCTTTGTGCAAAGGTTCTGAGAGGGTTGGCATCAGCGCGCGCGGCGGCCTAGATACCGGGCAAACAAGGAGCGCACGCCATGACTGTCTATGACGACCAGAACATCTTTGCCAAGATCCTGCGGGGCGAGATCCCCTCGACCCGCGTCTTCGAAGATGACGAGACGCTGTGCTTCATGGACATCATGCCGCGCGCCGATGGCCACTGCCTCGTGATCCCCAAAACGCCCTGCCGCAATGTGCTGGATGCGTCCGACGCGCAACTTGCGGCGGTGATGCGCACCGTGCGCATTGTGGCGGGTGCGGCCAAGGCGGGGCTGGAGGCGGACGGCATTACCCTCCAGCAGTTTAATGAGGGGCCGGGGGGGCAGGAGGTCTTTCACCTGCATTTTCACATCCTGCCCCGCTGGGAAGGCGTGTCGATGCGTCCCCCCGGCAAGATGGGCGACATGGACCTGATCGCGGGTCACGCGGCGGCGATCCGGGCCGCGCTGTAGGCGCGGTGCATAACGGCGAAATGGCGCGCGGCACAGATTGGCCTGCATTTCATTGAAACCAATGCAAAAGGCTTTTCGGAGCGCGGATTGGCCCTACCTAGCGCGTCATGACGACACTCCTCTGGCTGCGCCGTGATCTGCGCCTTTCCGACCATCCCGCCCTGACCGCCGCCGCGCAACGTGGCCCCGTGATCCCCGTGTTCATCCGGGACGATCAGGTCGACGGGCTGGGCACGGCGCCCGCGTGGCGGCTTGGCCTCGGGCTGGAACATCTGGCGCAAAGCCTGCGCGGCAAAGGCAGCCGCCTCATCTTCCGCTCGGGCGCTGCGCTGGAGGTGCTGCAAGCGCTTGTCAAAGAGACGGGCGCGGACGCGGTCTACTGGTCCCGGCTTTACGATCCCGCCGCCACCGCACGCGATGCAAAGGTTAAGGCGGCGCTGAAAGAGCAAGGTGTGCAGGCGAAATCCTTTGGCGGCCATCTGATGTTCGAGCCGTGGACGGTCGAGACGAAGACCGGCACGTTTTACAAAGTTTACACGCCCTTCTGGAAAATGGTGCGCACCCGCGATGTCGATGCGCCTTTGCCCACGCCCGACCTCACAGCGCCCGAGCGCTGGCCCAGCAGTGAAACGCTGGGCGACTGGGGCCTTGGCAAAGGCATGGACCGCGGCGCGGGCATCGTTCGCCCCCATGTTCGGCTTGGCGAACGCGCGGCGCAGGACCGCCTTGGCCATTTCATCGACACGCGTGTCGCAGATTACGACGCGGGCCGCGATCTTCCGGGGCAGGATGGCACTTCCAACCTGTCGGAGAACCTCGCACTTGGCGAGATCTCACCACAGCAATGTTGGCAGGCGGGCTATGCCGCGCTGCAAGACGGCAAACCGGGCGCGGAGACCTTCCTCAAGGAGCTGGTATGGCGCGAGTTTGCCTATCACCTGATGCACCACACGCCCCGCATTCTGGACCAGAACTGGAAAGAGGATTGGGACGCCTTCCCCTGGAACACCGAAGACACCGCAGAGGTCACCGCGTGGAAACAGGGGCGTACCGGCATCCGCTTTGTCGATGCGGCCATGCGCGAGATGTACGTGACGGGGCGCATGCACAACCGAGGGCGCATGATCGTCGCCAGCTACCTGACCAAGCACCTGCTCAGCCACTGGAAGATCGGCCTCAAATGGTTCGCGGATTGCCTGATTGACTGGGATCCGGCCTCAAACGCGATGGGCTGGCAATGGTCGGCCGGCTCCGGCCCCGATGCCACGCCATATTTCCGCGTCTTCAACCCCGAAACCCAGCTCGACAAGTTCGACAAAGACCGCAGCTATACCTCCCGCTGGCTCGCAGAGCCATACAAGGACAAACATGCCGACGCGCTGGCCTATTTTGAGGCGATCCCGCGCAGCTGGGGCCTTGCCCCGGATGATCCCTACCCTTCGCCGATCGTGCCTGCGGATGCAGGGCGCAAACGGGCGCTTGATGCCTATGCGGATCGCGGATTCTGACAGTTTTGTGGGCGTATGGAACCAAATGTGCCTTTTGCACGTAACTCATTACATGCGGGTGATAATTCAGGCGCCCGCTGCGCTTGCACCAAAGAACCTGTCAGCTTAGCCTGACAGACAACGACAGGGGATACAGGTATGAACATGGCGGCGACAACGCTGACCCCCGAGGTGCTGACAAGCACCGACGGGCAGACGGGCCTTCCGCGCTACTTCGCGCAAATTTTTGCGATGGCGCAGGCGATGAACAACGGGCGCTGCGATTTTGTGCTGCCGGACGGGCGCCGCTTTCGCGCGCAGGCTAAAAACCCCGGCCCCGTGGCCGAGATGCACATCCATAACACCGACCTGTTTGCGCGGCTGCTGCGCGAGGGCGACCTTGGCTTTTCCGATGCCTATCTTGATGGCTGGTGGAGCACGCCGGACCTTCAGGCGTTCATGGACCTTGTGCACGCCGACAATGACGATGTCTACAACGCGTTCCCGGGCCAAAAGCTGATCCAAAGCTGGGAAAAGTTCCGCTTTTGGCTGCAGCGCAATCACAAGAAACAGGCGCGCAAGAACATCTCCGCCCATTATGACCTTGGCAACACCTTCTATGGCCTTTGGCTGGACGACACGATGACGTATTCCTCGGCCATTTTTGAGACCGGGCAGGAAAGTTTTGAGGCCGCGCAAACGGCCAAATACGCCTCGATGGTCGACCAGATGGGCGTGAAGCCCGGGGATCACGTGCTTGAGATTGGCTGCGGCTGGGGCGGCTTTGCCGAATATGCCGCGCGGGAGCGGGGGTTGAAGGTCACCGGTCTGACGATCAGCGAACAGCAGCTGAACTACGCTCGGACGCGCATCGCGAAGGCGGGCCTGTCGCACATGGTGGACTTCAAGCTGCAAGACTACCGCGACGAAACCGGCACCTATGACGGCATCGCCTCGATCGAGATGTTCGAGGCCGTAGGCGAGCAATACTGGCCCACCTACTTCAATACCGTGCGCGAACGGCTCAAGCCCGGCGCTTCCGCGACGCTGCAGATCATCACCGTCGCCGACAGCCGCTGGGACGTCTACAAGCGCGGCGTGGACTTCATCCAGAAATACATCTTTCCCGGCGGGATGCTGCCCTGCCCAACCGTGCTGCGCGAGCAGGTTGCGAAGGCGGGGCTGGCGGTGGAACGCTCCATCGAGTTTGGCCAAAGCTACAACATCACCCTGCGCCGCTGGCACGAGGTGTTCAACGCCCGCTGGGACGAGATTGCCGCGATGGGCTTTGACGAACGCTTTCGCCGGATGTGGAATTATTACCTGACCTCTTGTGCGGCGACGTTTGATAATGCCATCTGTGATGTGACGCAGATCACGATCAAAAGGCCGGCCTGATGAAACCAAACGCCGCGATGCCCCTTGCCTGACGGCGCGCGCCTGACGGGCGCCGTGCTGATGGGCCTTTTGGGCTACGTCTTGTCCATGTTCGTGGTTCCGCTCATGGAGGAAGACACGAATTTCGGCTGGTTCTTCCACATCAATGTGCTGATCGGTCTTTTGGTCGGCTGGCGCTGGATTGGCTCCCGTGCGGGGCGCAGCTGGGTTTCGGCGATCAATGTCGGGCTGACCGGCGGGTTTGTCCTGATCTTCTGGGGCATTTTCGTGCAGGCCGTGAACGAGATGGTGCGCCTTGCCATGAAGAACCGCTATGATGGCGCGTTCGAGGCGGGCATCGCCATTTTCGAGATTGGCACCGAATATGGCATCCTGATCGGCACCCCGCTGATCCTGGTGACGGCGGCGCTTTGGGGTGTTCTGACGGGCTTTCTCGTTGAGGTGGCGTGGCGGATCTGGCGGTGAGCGCCCTGTTTCTTTACGGCACGCTGCGGCACCTGCCGCATCTGGAGGTGGTCGCGGGCGGCCTGGACGGCGTTACCGTGACCGAAGCGGCGCTGCCCGACCATTCGGTGCGCGCCTGTGGCCCTTTCATGCTGCCGGTCCTGGTGCCTGACCCGGGCGCGTCGGCCCCCGGTATTGTGCTGCAGGGGCTTTCGCAAAGACAGCGAGACCGGCTCGATTTCTATGAAGATGGTTATGATTATACCACTGATAACAGGGTCTTGCACGGCGGTCTTCATGCAGATGTCTACATCCCGCCTGCCTCCGCCGGGGCGCCGCGTCAGCCCTGGACGCTAGAGGATTGGGCCCCCCGCTTTGCCGATCTGATGACGATGGCCGCGCGCGAGGTGATGATGTATCACGGGCGGCTGTCGCCCGTGGAGGTCGCAGCCCGCATCCAAGCGATCCGCGCGCGGGCGGGCGCAAAGCTGCGTGCGGCAGCCTCGCATCACGGGGCCGGTACGTTGCGCGGGGCGGTGCAGATCGACCGTCACCACAGGGCTTACGCCGATTTCTACGCGCTGGACGAATACACCCTGCGGCACGAGACATTCTCCGGCGGGATGACAGAACCGCTGCGGCGCGCGGTCTTCATCGCCAATGACGCGGCCATCGTCTTGCCCTACGATCCGGTGCGCGACCGCGTGCTGCTGGTCGAGCAGATCCGCCTTGGCCCCATCGGGCGCGGCGATCAGGCGCTGTGGCAGCTGGAGCCGGTCGCGGGCCGCGTCGACGGGGGCGAGACGCCACAAGAGGCCGCCTACCGCGAGACACTCGAAGAGGCGGGGCTGGCGCTGCGCGATCTCGTGCCCGTGGCGCAGACCTATGCCTCGCCCGGCAACGCGACGGAGTTTCACTACATCTATGTTGGACTTGCCGATCTGCCCGATGAGGCCGCCGGATTTGGTGGCGCGGCGGAGGAGGGGGAGGATATCAAGGCGCATATTCTGCCCTTTGATCGCCTGATGGAGATGACGCGCCGCTTTGAGGCCGCGAACGCCCCGCTTGTTCTGGCCGCGCTCTGGCTTGCGGGACAAAGGGACCGCCTGCGCGGGTTGTGATAGCAGAGGCGCAAGGTTACATCGGTCTCACTATCCGAGGAAGGACACCATATGCGCACCGCACAAGACCTTGCCGATGCGGTCGGCAAAACGCCTCTCATCAAGCTGCGCCGCGCCTCCGAAGAGACGGGGTGCACCATCCTCGGCAAGGCGGAATTCCTGAACCCCGGCCAGTCGGTCAAGGACCGTGCGGCGCTGTTCATCATCAAGGATGCAGTGGCGCGCGGTGACCTGAAACCCGGCGGCACGATCGTGGAAGGGACAGCTGGGAATACGGGCATCGGCCTCGCGCTGGTCGGCGCCTCGATGGGGTTCAAGACGGTGATCGTCATCCCCGAGACGCAAAGCCAGGAAAAGAAGGACATGCTGCGCCTTGCGGGCGCCGAGCTGGTCGAAGTGCCCGCCGTCCCCTATAAAAATCCGAACAATTACGTGAAGTACTCGGGGCGCCTTGCGGCAGAGCTTGCACGAACCGAACCAAACGGCGCGATTTGGGCCAACCAGTTCGACAATGTCGCCAACCGTCAGGCGCACATCGAAATGACCGGCCCAGAGATTTGGGAACAAACCGGCGGGGCGGTAGATGGCTTTACTTGCGCGGTCGGCTCGGGCGGCACGCTGGCGGGGGTGGCGCAGGTGCTTCAGCCCAAAGGCGTGAAGGTGGCCTTGTCGGATCCCGAAGGCGCGGGCATGTTCAAGATCTATACCGGTCAGGAGAATCCGGGCAATTCCATCACCGAAGGGATCGGGCAGGGGCGGGTGACCGCCAACCTCGAGGGGTTCACGCCTGATTTTTCCTATCGCATCCCGGATGCAGATGCCTGCACCATCGTCTTTGACCTACTGGCCGAAGAAGGGCTGTGCATGGGCGGATCAAGCGGTGTGAACATTGCGGGCGCGATGCGCCTTGCGCGCGATCTGGGGCCGGGCAGCACGGTCGTGACGATCCTGTGCGACTACGGCACGCGCTACCAGTCGAAGCTCTATAACCCCGACTTCCTGCGGTCCAAGGGCTTGCCGGTCCCGGCCTGGATGACCCATGCGCCGCGGTCCATTCCGGGCGTGTTCGAGGACGCCTGATGCGCCGCCTTCTTGCGCTGATTGCGCTGACTTTGGCGCTTGCGCTGCCTGTGGCCGCGCAGGACATCGCCACGGGCGGTTTTGTCAACGCAAGCGGCGCCAGCGCGCCCGACTATGCGGCGTGGGAACAGGTCGCAACGCGGGCTGAGGCGGCGGTGGAAGCGGGCCGCGCCTCGAACGACGCCCTGCGCGCCCTGCGCACCGAGGTCAGCGATTGGCGCAGCCAGTTCCAGGCGCAGCTGACCGTCAATGACAGCCGCATCGCCACGATCCGCGAGCAGATTGCCGCGCTTGGCCCCGTGCCCGAGGATGGCACCGAAGAGGCGCCGGAGATTGCCGCGCGCCGGGCCGAACTGAACGAGCAGCTGACGCGTTTGTCCACCCCGCGCCGCACCGCCGAAGAGGCGCTGAGCCGCGCGGGTGGCATCATCTCCGAGATTGACGCGATTATCCGCGCCCGCCAGTCAGAGGCGCTCTTTGGTCGGGGCCCCACGCCTGCCAACCCCGCAGCCTGGCCCGGCGCGATCGAGGCGCTGGCCCGCGTCGGCACTGCGATTGTCGGCGAGGTGGTGCGCAGCTGGGACACCGACACCCAGCGCACCGTGGCGCGCACCAACTTGCCCGCGACCCTGCTTCTGGCCAGCCTTGCGTTGGTGCTGCTGCTACGCTCCCGGCTTTGGATGGAGCGTCTGTCCAATCGGCTTGAGCGCACCGAAGGGCGCGGGCGGGCAGGCGTTGCGGGCTTTGTCGTCTCGCTGGGGCAGATCATTTTTCCCACGGCGGGTCTTTTCGCGCTGGTTTCCGCGGCGGAGCTGACAGGGCTGTACGGCGCGCGGGGAAGCCTCGTTCTCGATGCGCTGGTGCCGATGGGCCTGATGATCTTTGGCGCGCGCTGGGTCGGCTCGCGCATGTTCCCGGCGGACGAGGCCGTTGCGCCGCCGCTGAACCTTGCGCCCGAGCGGCGGCGCGAGGGGCGGTATTATGCGATGCTGCTGGGGATCTTCTTTGCCGCCTCGCTCCTTCTGCGCGAGATCGCCGCGTTCGAGCGGTTCTCTGCACAGACGCAGGCGGTTCTGCTGCTGCCGCTGATCATCGTTGCGGCGCTGATGGTGTTCCGCATCGGCCAGCTTTTGCGCCAACACGCCAAGAACGAAGACGACCCCGAGGCGGACAGCCTGAGCGCGGAAGGCGCCTTTCGCACCCGCTTCATCGCGGGCCTGGGCACGGCGTCGCGCGTCGTGGCTTTTGTCGGGCCGATCCTGCTGCTGCTTGGGTACACAACCGCTGCCGACCGGCTGATGTTCCCCTTTGTGATGTCGCTCGCGCTGCTTGCAACGGTCCAACTGCTGAGCCGTGCGCTGCGCGACCTTTATATCCTCATTGCCCGGCCTCAGCCCGGGTCCGAGGGGCTGATCCCCACGCTTGGCGCGCTGGTCCTGCTGGTGGCTTCCCTGCCGGTCTTTGCGCTGATCTGGGGCGCGCAGGTCACTGACCTGACCGAGCTGTGGGCGCAGGCGCGCGAGGGCGTCGCGATTGGCGATATGCGCCTCTCCCCCAGTTCAATCATCACGCTGGTTGTCATCTTCTCCATCGGGTTCGTGCTGACCCGCGCTCTGCAATCAACGCTGCGCACCTCCATCCTGCCCAAGACGCGGCTGGACACGGGCGGGCAGAACGCGGTGCGGGCGGGGGTTGGCTATGTCGGCATCTTTCTGGCCGCGATCATTGCCATCACCGCGGCAGGCATTGACCTTTCCTCGCTCGCCATCGTGGCGGGGGCACTGTCGGTTGGCATCGGCTTTGGCCTGCAGAACATCGTCAACAACTTCGTGTCGGGCATCATCCTGCTGATCGAGCGGCCCATCGCCGAAGGCGACTGGATTGAGGTCGGCGGGCAGCACGGCACGGTGCGCAACATTTCCGTCCGGTCCACACGGATCGAGACGTTCGACCGTACGGACGTGATCGTGCCGAACTCCGATTTCATCTCGGGCACCGTCACCAACTACACCCGCGGCAACACGATTGGCCGCTTGATCGTGCCGGTGGGCGTCGCCTACGGGACCGACACCCGCAAGGTCGAAGCGATCCTGCGCGAGATTGCGTCCTCGCACCCGCTGGTCCTCGCTCAGCCCGCGCCGATGATCTTGTTCGCGGGCTTTGGCGCCGACAGCCTCGACTTTGAGATCCGCGTGATCCTGCGCGACATCAACTGGATGCTGACCGTCAAGAACGAGTTCAACCACCGGATCGCGGAGCGTTTCGTTGCCGAAGGGATCGAAATTCCCTTTGCCCAGCGCGACATCTGGCTGCGCAACCCCGAAGCGCTCTACCCGGGCCGGCAAACGCCGCCCGCCGCGGCGCCCCATGCCGAAGAAGGCCCGACCGAAGAGGCGCTGGAGGTGCAGGATGTGCCAGACGATGACGACCCTGCGGAGGCCGCCGCACCGGAGGAGAGCCAATGACCGAGATGCTGTTTCGCGCTGACGCTTACCTGCGTGATGCCGATGGGGTTGTAACCGGACACACCGCCGAGGGCGGCATCGTGCTAGACCAGACCATCTTTTACCCCACAGGCGGCGGTCAACCGGGGGACAGCGGCACGCTGGACTGGGATGGCCAAAGCCTTCAGATCGCGACAACAGTGAAGGGGGAGGGCGATGACATCGTCCTTGTCCCCGCAGAGCCGCGGGCGCTGCCGCCCGTGGGCGTGCAGCTTAGCCAAAGCCTCGATTGGGAGCGGCGCTTTGCCCATATGCGCATCCACACCGCGCTGCACCTTCTGTCTGTCGCCGTGCCGTTAGGGGTCACCGGCGGGTCCATCAGCGCAGAGCGCGGGCGGCTCGATTTCGACATGCCCGACGCGCCCGAGGACCGCGCCGGGCTTGAGGCTGCGCTGAACGATCTGGTCGAAACGGATGCCGAAGTGACCGAGGACTGGATCACGGCAGAGGCGCTGGACGCGAACCCGTCCCTTGTCAAAACCATGTCCGTGCGCCCGCCGCGCGGGGCAGGGCGCATCCGGCTGATCCGCATCGGCACAGAGCCGGGCGTGATCGACCTGCAGCCCTGCGGCGGCACCCACGTGGCCCGCACCGGAGAGATCGGCGCGCTGCGCCTCGGCAAGATTGAAAAGAAAGGGCGCATGAACCGCCGCATTTCCATTCACTTTGCGCAGTGACGCCGCGCCGCGCGGGCATTGAAATACCGGGCATGGCGCTAGCTGTATGGCGACCAAACCCGCACAGGCCCGCATCTTGCTTCGCACGCTTCTCATCAGCCTTATCGCCACCTGCGCCGCCGCCCCTGCGCTGGCCCATGTCCGCTGGTTTGTGGAGGCGGGCGTGGCGGTCGAAGGTTTTGAACCCTACAGCCTCACAAGCCCCGAAGTTCTGATCTGGATCGCGCTGGCGACCGGCATAGTCGGCGCGTCGGTCTGGCTCGACACGGTTCTGCCCGACGTGCGCATCGTCGACAGCAAGACCCGTCACGATTTCATCGAAATCCTGCGCATCTTCACCGGCATGTCCTGCCTGCTCACGGCCTATGACGGCGCCATTGTCGCGCCGCACCTCGATGCCTCGGGCGGCTTTGGCACGCTCCTTCTCTGGGTTCAGTCGATCATTGGCATTCTGCTGATCGCCAACCGCTTCATCCGCCACGTCGCGATCTGGATGCTGCTTCTGCACCTGGGCCTCGCCATCAAATTCGGTGTCATTGCGGCCCTCGAATACCTC
The DNA here is from genome assembly GCA_039817385.1 of Pseudomonadota bacterium. GTDB lineage: Bacteria > Pseudomonadota > Alphaproteobacteria > Rhodobacterales > Rhodobacteraceae > JBCBCP01. The sequence continues at coordinate 276,774 of JBCBVY010000007.1, forward strand.
ATCATGCCTGGCATTGCGGTATTCCTGCTGATCAACAACCTGCCGACAGACGCGTTGCGGGTGCGGTGGAAGCCCTATTCCGTCAGCCTCCTGCGCATTTTCACCGGCATCTCGCTCATCACGCTGGGCTTTTCGGAAAAGCTGCTGAACGCCCAGATGGCCGAGACGTTCCTGATCGTGAACAACTGGAACTTCCTGGCGCTGATCGGCCTTGATTGGTTTAGCGACCGGCTCTTCGTGCTGTCCGCGGGCGTGGTGGAGGTGGTCTTTGGCGTCATCCTTGTGCTGGGCACCACGACCCGGCTCAATGTGCTGGCCTTTTCGGCCACGCTCTTGGCGTCCAACGTGATCTTTCTGGTTGAAGGCAACCGGGAGGCTGCGCTGCTGGAATTTATCGGACACATCCCGATCATGGGCGTTGCGCTGATCTTATTGCTGCTGGGCTATGGACAGACCCTGCGCATCACGAACCTTTTGCCCCATGCGCGCGTGAACACGCGCACCCGCACCATTCGCGTCCCAGAAGAGGCCTGACATGTCGCTCCGCCTGCCATATGTCCTCTATGTCGCGCTGGCCGGCATCCTTGTCGGTGTCTTGATTGCCCCGATTTTTCGTGACGACGTGACCGCTGGCGCGATGCCCGCGGGTGCGACGCTGGACCACGAAATGATGCACGGCACATATGAAGTGGTCCCTGTTGGCGCGCCTCAGATCGCGCTCTCTATCACGCCGGACCCGATGGACGGTTGGAACGTGACGTTGCAAACCGCCAACTTCACCTTCAGTCCCGAGCAGGCGGGGCAGGCGCATGTGGACGGCACCGGCCACGCCCATCTCTACATTGATGGGGTGAAGCGCGCGCGCCTATATGGCCCGCACTTTCATCTCCCTGATCTCGCCCCCGGTGTTTATGAGATTTCTGTCAGCCTCAGCACCAACGATCACGATTACTACGTATCGCGCGGCGCGCGGATCGCGGCCAGCCAAACGATCACGCAGCCCGGCCCCGAAAGCTGATCCGCCGCCCTGTTTCGGCCTCTTTACAAAACGTTACATCCGGGCGCCGCAAACTGTACAAAATGCGCATTCTGGCCCGTGCGGTTTGTACAATATGCAACAACCGCATCGCGGCAGTCACGCGCGCCGGAGCCACCACACCTGCTTAACCGGGTAGTCCTTGGCCCAGTCCGCGGGGACTGCGGCAATGATCCCCTCCGCATCCGGCCGGGCATAAAGCTCCTTGTAGCCTTGCACGGTGAACCCGCAGCGCGCGAAGACATCCATCCAGCCTTGGAACGTCAGGTTAAAGCAGATGCCGGTCGGCTCAATCTCCACGTCGCGCCAATCCGCGCCCCACATGTCCCGGTAGGGGCGGTGCAGGATCCGGTCGGCCGGTGCGCCGCTGAGCGGCGCGCAGATCAGCGAGAGCGGGTGATTGCCGAGGAAAACCAACGTGCTACCGGGTTTCAGAAGACGCGCAGCCTCGGCCAGCCACGCCTCTGCCGGACACCAGATCGACGCGCCATATTCGGAGATTGCGAAATCGAACGCGGCATCGGGCAGGCCCGTTTGCTCCGCATTTGCTTCTAAAAAGGTAATGTCCAAAGGGTCTTTGGCGTGCAGCGCCCGGGCTGTGGCCAGTTGCTCCGGTGACAGGTCGATGGCCGTCACCGTCGCCCCACGCCGCGCCATCCAGGCCGAGACATAGCCCGTGCCGCACCCAAGCTCGACCGCGTTCATCCCGGTCATGTCGGCGGGCAACATCTGCACCTGCGCCTCGTGGGTGTCCCAGCAGCCCCAGACCGGGTCCGCGCGGTGCCACATCGCGCGGCCCCGTTCCACCCAGTTGGGCGCGTCCGCGTTCCAAATGTCGCGATTGGCGGCGGCGTACTCCATCTATCTGCTTCCAAGCGGTCTTGCGTGCACATCGTGCAGCGTGCCTTGCGCCGCGGTCAATGCCGCGCAGCTTGCGGAAAATGGCGACATGCCCCCCTTGCACCTGCGTGCGGCATTCCATAAACCCAGCGACGGACAGGTGGCCGAGTGGTCGAAGGCGCGCGCCTGGAAAGTGCGTAGGCGGGAAACCGTCTCGAGGGTTCGAATCCCTTCCTGTCCGCCATTTTCCAATATTTTTCAATCGCTTACGAGTTTAAGTAGTAAATTCGTAGCAAGACTTGTCCCTGTTTTGGGGTCTTGCGGCGCGCGTGTCACGGGCCGCAGGCCCGGCCTTGTTCTTGTGGTAAGACCGCCTGCGGCGGCCCCGTTGGCATAGTCGCTTCGCGCCATGTGTAGGGATGGTCAGCACTCGCGCGCCGTCCGGCGCGCAGATGTTTCACGTTGCTCTCAAGTTATTCTCTTAGGTTATTCTCTTTGTACGACGAGTTTGACGGGGGGCTGCGACGAGTTTGACGGGGGGGTTGGACCAGTTTGACGGGGGGTACCGACGAGTTTGACACCCCCCTAGGCCGCCTCATCCGCTTCGATCTCATCCCCGCACGCATCCATGAGGGCGGAAAATCCGGTGTAAAATTGGTCTATGCGTCCGGGGTATGGCCCAGCCCCGAACCGCTGCCACAAGGCGACAAAGGCGTCATGGTGTTGTGCCGCCGCGTGGGATGATTGCTTGCGCACGAACGCGATGTCCGCTGGACCATAGCCGCAGCGGAGTAAAGCATCCGTGTTGCTGTAGAGCGTGGCCAAGCTGCACGCCCGGAAAAGATCATCCGTGGGCCGGTAGTGCGGCACGTACCCCAACCGATGGTCCACTACCTTGATGATGAGGCCACGTGCCTCAAGGCGTGCGCACGCCCGCTGAGCCTGTCTCGCATTCAACCCGGTGCCACGCTCAAGATCGGCGTTGAAAAACCACCGCCATCGGTGCAGGGCAAAAGCGTTGTCCAGCCGCGCTGTGAGCCGGTGCCGTGCGCCGCCAAAGGCGTAGAGCAGAAACCGCAAGAGTTCTTGGGCCGCGTAATCGGTCTGACGGCCCGGTGTGTGGCACAAAGCGCGGATCACCTTTTCGCGGTAAAAGTCATCAGGCCAAGGCCAGAAATAGGGGTGCCCCCATTCATTGTTCCAATTCGCCTCAGTCCGGGTTCTAAGGTTGTTGACGAAACTCTCTAGTGTTTCATCAATAATGCCTCGCGCATTTTTACGAATACGCGTCGGAGGGGTATTGCTTTTCGAGGTCATTTCAATTATTCAATTCCTGTTGTTGATTGTCCTTGAAAAGCTGGTCGGCAACGTTCCTTGGCCCCCGCTGTGGCGGCATTGCGGCGGGGGCCTTTTACTCCGAAAGTTTCAGAACGGCGCGGCGGTTGATGCGATACGAATAGCCCCAATGCAGTCCGTCGAAACGCACACGGCGGCGCATCACCACACCCGCTTCCATCAGTTCACGCAGCGATGCCGAAACGACGCTGGGCTTGCGTCCGCAGTAGGCTGCTATCTCATTGCCATTAAGGACAACTTCCCGCTTCAATTCGCCCACGGTGCGTTGCGTGATAAGCATGAAGCAGGCGTTCGCGGTTGGGCCGAATAGGTCCGGGGTCTTCCAATAGGCTCGTAGAATAGCGAGCATGGTTTTTCCGGCTTCAAAGGCTTGGCGTTCGGTCGTCATTCTTTTCTCCGATTTATTGGGTGTCCCTGAAATAACACAAAGTTATTTCCGAAAAAACGCCAGATCGGAAAATCGGATGCGAGCGCACCCGGTGTGTTAATCGTTCGGTAGCGATTTATACGCGGCACGCAAAACTCGCAACCACGGCAGCTTGTGCCCGTGTGCTAGCGCAATAAGGCTTTTCATCCGAATATTTTTTCCGTGGCCATTTTCAAATTCGTAAAGTTGCGTTGTGCCCAATTCACACGCCGCGGCAATTTCGTGCAGGCGCATACCCGAATTGGCGCGGCGTGTCTTGAGTAATTGCGCAAGGCTTTCAGACGGATAAGGCCGCCGGGCGTCTTGCAACAGCACTTCAACTTCTGCTCGCACCCCATACAACTCAGCCAAGTCGAGCAGCCAAACAGTTTCGGGGTTTTGTGTCACGGCACGATTTGAGGCGCGTCACCGGCCCAGCGGCGCACGGCCAGACGGGTGCCAACGCCAAGCGTGTATTGGCCAAGCCCGGACGTAACCGAATACCATTGGCCCGCCGGGTCGCGGATCGCCGCCGGGGTGGCCGGGTAGTCGGCAAGCAACGTCGCAACCCCATCGCCCACCTCACCACCTAGAGCGCGTTGCAGTTCATCGGTATCAGTCCACCGGAGACGCCCGTATGCGGACCCTAGCAGTGTGAACCTGCCGCCGATGGGACGGTTGCGCACGGGGTCAAGCGCCTGCGTGTAGATTTGGAAAAGTCGGTAGGCCGGGTTGTGACGGGCGGCGCGGATATGGGCGGCACGCAAGAAATTAGTCATCCGCCCACCCCACCAATTGCATCGCGCGTTCCAGTTCCACCCCGGCCTTTACAAGCGCTCCCACGGACCGCGCCCTGCCTGCCGTGTCCGCCGCCATCATGCTTGCACTCGATAGCTTGGATACGCCCACTTTGGCAAACTCGGGCAAGAGTTGCCGGGCAAGCGGTTCAACTGTTTGTAGGACAAAGAGACGGTAAGCCTCACGCATCGCACCCGCGTTGCCGTTGCCTGTAACCAATGCCGGGGGCACGCCCGCCGCCGCCAACAGACGGAAGTGCAAGGCGTCCACAAACGGGTTGAGGTCCGCGCGGCGCAAGTCGGGGCCTAACTCGGTACGGTGGAACTCTTGCCGGGACGGCTGGCCTACATTGGTGGCGAAGTCGGCCCGGCTCTTGATGGCCGCAAGGGTGCCGCCGCTCTTGAGGCCGCGCAGGGCCGCTGCCTGTTGATCCTCGGGCACTGTATCGGGGAACGGCAAAAGCCCCTTGCCGGTCCAATCCATAGCGTCGGCAATCGCCGTTTCGATAGACGCCATGAGGGCGGGGCTTCCACCCATCATCAAGAACGGCGACCGGCCCCGCCAAGGCTGCGATGCGTCCGAATTGATGGTAAGGCGCAACACTTCACCTTCAATCGCCCTAACCGTCTCAGTCTCATGGGGCCGGGCGATATGAAGGTGATAACGCCCCTTGCCCACCTCATCCCAGAATGCCGCCCGATGAAGTTCCAATGCGTTGCCACGGACGCGGATGTGGAATACCGCCTCACCACGTAGAGCAAGGTCCAGCCCGATAGCCGCCAACACATCCGCCGTGAGTGGTCCAGCGTCCGGCGCGGCGTCCAGCATCGAAAACGCACGGGACCACATCATGGCGGCCCCACCTACGGTGGCGGACAGAGATGCGCCGCCCTTGCCCTTAAGCGTGTCGCACCGGTTCGTCAGGTATTCGGCGGTCACAGTTGGGAAAGCCGCGCGGGTCTCAACATCAGGCTTAGGCTTGGTCTTGAACGGCCACATCTGTTGCCACCTCCCACTTAACTTCGCTGGCCAAGAGGATGCCCGCGCCGCTCATTTTGAATAGCGGCCCAAGGCTTTCGCGGGTAAGCTGACTGTCGCCAGCCGTCACCGTGCGGAACTCGCGCCGTGAGGGGCTTTGGATCAACTGGTACAATGCGAGGCAACGCACCGCTTCCAGCACATGCGGCCCGGCCCCTTCGCTTGTGTAGTCGCGCCCGGTGAAGGCGTCAGCCAGCCGCCAGCTTGCCGCCAGCACCGCTTCGGCACGCTCAGCCGTCACGCCCGCTTCCAAGGCGATATCGGCAACGGGGATCACGGGGTACGTCATGGCAGGATCACCCTATGCGAGCGCACCGGGTGCGCTTTGTGCAGCGCTCGCAATTCGGCCTCAGTGGACGGATAGGCAGGCCGTGTCACGAGCGAGATTTCATAAAGGACAAGAGCCAAGATCGTGCGGATGAACACCCCCGGATTGCCCGGTTCCTCATCAAGCCGTTCGGCCCCCGGAACGGTAGAAGCCGGGGGCACCCGGAACCCCGGCGACACCCCACGCACAAGGCCGCTCGCCAGTAGGGAAAGCGCGTCACGCACGTGCGACACGTCTTCGATTTCTGACGCGATTGTCGCGTCAAAAACAAACTCATCCGGCGTGTCTGCGAAGGTCAGCGTGCCCGCGCCACGGCTAGCGAGAGGCTTATCAAAGTCATGCCCCATGAGAAGGTTGACCTCACGGTCATCCTCAAGAGCGAAGTTGAAAGCCCCCGGCATGATCCGCTCTTTCCTGACCCTGCCCCGGTCTGCGATGACGGCAAGCGAGCCATAGGGAAACTTCCCACGGATCACGGGACGCTTGCCCTCACGGCGGACCTCAAGGCCCGCCGCATATGTTGCCCGCGTTTCCATCGCTTACGCCCGGTCTTGGACGTTTTCGAGTTTCAGTAGGTGCGTTGCCGTGCGCTGGTAGAGAAAGTCCAGGAACGCAAAGGTGGTAATCGCGATTTTGCCTTCACGGCTCATCGAATACTGGTCAATCAAGACCTCAACCCCGCCCCACGAAGTCATCCACATCGGCGCGCCCGCGTTGAGATACACATTGGACGCCGCCTTGTCCGTCGCGTCACGCGCCCCCCGTTCGGAGACTTGTTGCGAGAACATCATGCCGAACCCGGCACTGCGCAGCCGGTCCAACTCACTGACGGCGGTGCCGCCAATTAGCGTGTCCGCAAGGGTTTGGTGAACAACGGGCGCACCCGCAAAGCGAACACCGCCCGCGTCACTCAGCTTCGCGGTTTCCCACAGATCGGTAGCGTGCAGATTAAACGTGGTGAAGCTGGCCACGTCCGAAACGTCCACTGCCCGCGCGCCGGTCAGCACCGTCTCAAGGCCCGCCGGTTCTTCGCCCACGCCGGTGCCCTGAAACGCCACCCGGTCAATGCCAGAACGCATAATCTCGGACAGGTCACGCCGCAAAATGCTTTCGAGTGCAGAGTTTTTCTTGGCCGCTTGGCGCGTCATGACGTACCGAGCCGTCGCGGTGTGCATCGCGGGCGACGTGGCCGTGGTGGTGATCGCTTCCGCGTCCGTGCCTGCGCCCTCGGCCACCCATGCCAGCGACCCGCCACCCGTTACCTCGGGAAAGGACGGGTTTCCGGTCACTTGCAGGGCGGAGATGCCGAACCGCTGCGCCGCCGATTGTTCGAAAAAGCGTTGAAGTGCGTTCATTGTGGGACGCGTGGCCAACTCCCCGGTGGTGCCGGGGGCCGTGTCGGTCACGGCGTCGGCGCGGGTTTCCATCGTCAATGCCTCCCAAGGCACAAGCACGCCGCCGTTTTGGGACGGGCCGGAACGCGTTTGCAGTTCTTGGCTCACCTCAAGTTCGCGGCCATCAAGGGGGCGGCCTTCGGTCAGCGTGGCCACCATGCCGGACAGGCTGAATTGGCGGCACTCGGTCTCGAATTCCTTGCCCGCGCCGTCCGGCTCTTGGATTTGCGCACGCTCGGCTTCTTCGAGTACCAGCGCAGCGCGCAACTCAACCTCCCCATCCTGATAGGCTTGGGTCAGGGACCGCATTTCGGTGCGGCCCTCATCGGACAGTTCTTCCGTGTTGGACAGTTCGGCCAGACGTTCCCGCCGCTCCGATTGCTTCAAGGTGATGGAGTGCGATTTCAACATGGGTGATCCTCACAAGGGTTGGGGTTGATCCCGGCGGCGTTGAGGAAGTCATCGCGGCCTTGGATTTTGGTGCGCCCCACAGTTCGGGGGCGTTTCTCTTTACCCGCGTGCCGTTCCGCATTGGTCTTTTGCGAGTGACAGGACGGGCAAAGGTATTGGAGGTTGGACGGGTCGTAGACGCTGACGCCAAGGTCTTCGCAGACGCCGCGCGGGATGACATGATCCACGTCCCCGGCCATTCCGAGGTAGACCCGGCAATCTGGTTGCTCGCACCTAAATCCGGCCCGGTGCGCCACGAAAGCACGCACCTTGGACCACATTGCCGTCTTGAGAGGGCGGGTGTTTGTGCGTGCCATCACAGAACCTCAACTGTGTAGGTTGGCTTCACGGCGTCCCGCGCCCGCAACATTGCGCTGCACGCGAGAACAAGGCTTTGGGCAACGTCAATGCGGGCGTGCAGGTGAGACTTGCAGAGCGTCACGGCACCCGTAGCCGCCACCTTGCAATCGGCCTCAGCTAGGCTGCCTTCCAAAAGAATGCTGCGCTGCATGGTGATAGCCCCGGCAAGGAACATCCGCCGGGTCGCTTCAATATCAGCCCAGCCGTCCTTTGCCCCGGTGCCCCGGAAGGTCAGCGGCCAATCCAGCCGCGCCTTTGCCATCGCCGTGCGAAACTCAGCATCGCGGTAGCGGTCGCAACTCACGCTGCGCACCGGGTGCGGACCAATCCGCTGGATCACCTCGGGCAGAAACTCTTGCAAGTCCGAAACGCTACCGCTGGTCTCTATGAGTTCCCCGGCCTGCGCGCAGCGCTGCCATAGGTCGCCTACCATATCCCGGCGGCCCCGCTCTAACAGGGACAGGTCAGCACCCGGAAACGCCCCCACGACCTTGATGATGCCGGACGTTTCGTACCCGATAGTGCAAGCCGTCATGGACGCGCTGCCCCCAATGTCGATCCCAAGATGAACGGGTTCGCCGGGAATAGGCTGCGGCGCATCGCGGTACGTTTTGGCCAGCGTGTCGTACTCGATTAGGAGTTCGCGCGTGGGACTGAGGGGCATGTTGAGGTTCCAAGCCCCGAAAGCCGTCATGCTGCCGGACTGCTTTGCCTTGTCGAAAGCGTCTTGCATGAAGCGCAGCGGCTTGATGGTGCCAAGGCCGGGATTTGCCTTGCGCCATACCGCCGGGTCCGACATGTCGTCGCCCTTGTTCGCGGCGTGCAGGATCACGCAGGTGCGCGGGTCCGGGTTGTCCAGAATTTCGTTGAAGAACGCGCCATCGCCACGGGTGCCCACGTACAGGATTTGGCCGTCACGGGTAGCAACAGCATCTGCCATGCCGTCCACCATCTCGGTCTGGTTTTGCGAAAGTAGGCCGCACTCATCTATGCAGATCAGGTCGCAGTCTTGGCCGTGCCCTTGGGACCGGGTGCCGTTGCTTAGCAACAGTGTCGCGCTGCCAATGTAGACAATCCCCGGTTTCGGGTCCGCCTTGCGCTGTAGTTCATCAGCCCGCCCGGCGGCGTCCATCAGATCCCGCATGGCGTTGGGCACAAACAGAGCATGGCGTTCGGACGGGGCGGCGATGCTGCCCCGGAAATTCGGTTGGTACGCCGGGGAGTCGGGACACATCAGTGCCAGAAACAGCGCCGCCACCAGCATGGTTTTGCCTTGCTTGCGCGCGATGCTGTACGCAATGGCACGCCACGTGGGGGACGCACCGTCCCGTGCGAAAAACTAGCGCAGCAACTCCATCTGAAACGGGTGCAACTCGAACGGCTGGCCTTGGCTGACGCCGGACGGCACCACGAAGTTTTTGCGCAGCCAATGCGCTACCCGCACCTCCATCGGGGCGCGAGTGCGGGCCGGTGGGGCCTGACGCACCGGGTGCGCCGTATCTGCAAAGCTTCCGTCCACACTCACACCCGCGAGAGATTGCTAAGTCACCGTCACCCCCGCTCCGCTCATGGCGATGCTATGGGGCGAACAGGGTTCCCTTGGACCTTTAGGGGAGGATGGACTTGTGAATAGGCGGTTCCGGTGTTTCGGAGACGGGCGGGCCTAGATTATCTGGGCAACGCGATGCGAGAGAGCACGCCAAAAGACCCTTTGTTGCTTGGTCATCTCACGGCGAAGGCCCAGCCGGGCCGGGATGCGCACCTCACGCTTGAGCGCATAGAGCGGTATGTCTTTACCGGCCCGGCGCTGCACGATGAGTAGGGCACCGCGTTTTGAGCGGATGACACGGGTGTTGTGCCAATCTCTCGCACGGGGTTTCTTGGGCTTCCCGTCGCGGCCCAGCGCGCCCTTCAACGGTATCGTCATGTATTGGACGTTCTTTGCCCGAATGACGCCCCCAAACTCGGATAGGCCAAGGCCCCGCGTGAGGGTCACCTTGCCGTCAATCGCACCGGGTGCGGATTGCTCAACCTTGTAGTCCTTGAGTCGTTCCTGCCCTGCGCTGCCCCGGCGCGTGCGCTTGGCAACCTTGCCCGTCACGGTGGCGAGGTATTCGTTCATCGCCGCCGTTGCCGCCCGGACCATGCGGGCCTCTGACACGTCGCTGAATTTGGTGAAGTCGCCCTTAGCTTTCAGTTCCATTAGCCCACCGCAAACAGGTTGCCGGGCTGGGTCTGGTACTGCACCAGATACTCAACAGTACCGGCGGCGCAGTTGTCCATGTCCTCGGTGAAGTTCGGCTCAATCCGTAAGGCTTGGAAATTGAAGGCCAGTTGTTCGCCCCCGGTGCCTTCGCCGCCCTCGGTCATCGTGTGTTTTCCGTGCAGGGCTTGCGCCAGTTCGGCGGCGGCATTGTTCGCAGCCGTCTGTGCAGTCTCGCCATCGGCAAGCGGGATAGCGAACGTGGCGAATATCGTGAATTTGGGCCTGCGCGCCGCTGCCGTCACGTCGAGGTCTTCGGTGGCTTCCAAGAGCGCCAACATGCTGCCCCGGCTACCGTCATAGTCGCTGGGCAGTTCATCCCGGCCTACGTGGTCCCATGCCACGGTGGCAAACTCATGGGCGGCCAACCGGCGCTGCACTTCCTGCATAATACGTTCACGGACAGAGTTCATGCCGCATCCCTCCGGCGTGTACGGACGGGCGGGGCAGGGGCCGGGGCGGGCTGCATGACACGGGCAATGTAATCCTCACGCCACCGGGTTGTCCGGCCAAATCGCACCGGTTGCGGCAGCTTGCCTGCCGCGACGTAGCGTTGAAGGGTGCTGCGCGAAATGCTCAGCAGATCACAAACCACGTCAGTGGGTAGCAACTTGCAAACGTCTGTCATCGCGCAGCCTCCGCTTGGTGAGCCATGAACATAATTGACTCAAGATCGCATTGCAACCCCATGTTTTTGATACATAAAATGTAAGCCTATTGGTTTACACTTGGACGCCTGACACGGCGGGGTGCACGGGCTGGGCCTTCGACTTTGCCCAGTACAAGTTTTGCGTATTCCTCCATGAGCGGCAGGCGGCGCTCAACGGCCTTGGACCGCAGGTAGGCTCGGCTTGCCGCGTTGCCGACTTGGTGCGCAAGGGCCACCTCGCCCAACTCAAAGGGCACGTCATGGTCATCCATCCAAGTGCGCAGGGTGGCCCTAAAGCCATGGATCGTGGCAGACGGCTTTTCGGTGCCGTCATAGCCCATCGTCTTGTTCAACAGCTTGCGCACCGCAGCGTCGGATATGGGCCGCCCGCTAGGGCCGGGAAACACGTGGGTGTCGTCTAGGCCGCGCAAACGGTCCAGAACGGCAATAGCCGCTTCACATAAGGGCACGTGGTGATCCTTGCCCATCTTCATCCGGGCGGCGGGGACGCTGTGCACGTTGCCCTCAATTTCGTCCCACGTCGCTTGCAGGAACTCTTGGGCGCGCAGGCCGGTCAGGATGCAATACTTGAGGGCCAGCGCGGCAACACTGTCGCGGGGCCAAAGGTCCGCTGCCAGCGTCGGCATGTCCTGCCATCGGACGCTATCGTGGTTCTTCGCGCTCTTGATCGCGGAAGGCTTAGCCAACACGAACTCAAGGTTGCCTTTCCACCGGGCCGGGTTCTCGCCATCGCGTAGACCTTTGACCCGTGCCCAGTCCAGCACCCGCTCAATCCGCCCGCGCAGGCGGGACGCCGTTTCCGTCTTGTCGTGCCAGATCGGCGCTAGGACCGCGTGAACGTCATCCATCGTAATCCCGGCAACGGGCCGGTGCCCAAGGTGCGGCTCCGCGTAGGTGGCCAGCGTGTTTTCCCATTGCTGAATGTGCTTGGGATTCTTGAGCGCCTTCATCTGTTCGGGTAGGAACGCTTTCACGGCCTCGGCAAACGTGACGGCCCCCGGCGCGTTGGCGAGTTGCGTGGCGCCGTATTTCGGCTTTCGGGGGTCAATGCCTTGCTCCGCATCGGCGCGCAGGTTGAGGTTCCGGCGGCGGGCTTCATCGGCGGTCATCTGGTACGCGGACCCGATACCGACCCAAAGCCATTTGCCGTGCCACTTCACTCGGGATTGCCAGTAGCGCGGGGCGGGCTTGCCCGGTTTGGCTGAACGCCCGATGCGCAGGTGCAGCCCGCTTGTGTCCGGGATGATTTTCTGAGCTTTGCCGCTATCGGGTTCAGCCCCGAATATCTCCGCTTGGGTTAGACTCCCCATCTCTCCGCCAAACCTTCCGCAACAAATTCGTATACAAATCTACCTGCCAGAAAGCGGTTCCTCTTGCAAGCGGCTGACGCAATCTGACTGTAAAGTGTCAACCAAATAGTTGACATGAAACGACTTTCTGAGGCGTTAGTGGCTTAAGCTGACATAGCTTGAAACATGGGTTAGTCGGTCTTCCTGTCCGCCACAAAGTCCTCTCATTTGTCGCGTGCGTGAGTCTCAGCGAATTCTCTACGTAGTTTCCGTAACTTATTCGCCGGAACGCTCTTCGTAGACGTGAAAACCCGCCCACTCAGACACCGTTTTCGGGCCCAGTCTGGGGTGGCCGTTTTCGCGGTAGCAGTTTGCGTGGTGAGGTCTCAGAGAGTCGCGAGGACCCGGCGCTGATCATCCCAAGCGATGGGCAGTTCGCGTGTTTTGCACCAATCCGAG